>NZ_CP034759.1:0-1425239 GCF_004295665.1 Litorilituus sediminis | reverse complement strand
TTATTTCGTTTTTGCACTACTTTACAGCTTGCCATATATCACCTTAACCCCAAGCTAAGTTAGCATTTGTACGGCTTGTAGCATTTGCTCGGGCTTAAAGGGTTTAACCATCCAAGCTTTTGCGCCAACGGCTTTACCTTGCTGTTTCATATCGTCGGAGGCTTCTGTAGTTAGCATGATAATGGGTGTGAATTTATAATTAGGCATTTGCTTTATTGCTTTAACCATATCGATACCGCCCATATTGGGCATATTTACGTCTGAAACAATTAAATGCACTTTAGTGCCATCGAGTTTACTTAAGCCATCTTTACCATCGACCGCCTCGATGACTTGATAGCCAGCGCCTTTTAGCGTGATAGCGACAACTTGCCTAATGCTGGCGGAATCGTCGACAATTAATATTGTTTTACTCATGAATTAGCATCCATTGATTCAAGTTAGAAAAAAGTAATGTCATTATCGGTTTTAGCTTTTGCATTTTCATCACCCTCGTGACGAGCAACTTGCTCTAGGGTGGTATATGTTTGTTTTATATTATCTAGCCACTGCTGAGTATCAATTGGTGCGATGTTTTCACCTTGTATTGATGCTTGATAACTCGCTTGATAGCTGGGTGCTAATTTATTGATATCATCACTAATATGCCCCAATATTTGGCTGACTCTGTCTTGAAACTGTAGTGACACTAAAATATCGTCGATGGCTAATTGTACTGCGGCGTTTTCTTGTTCTAGTTGATTTGCCCCTTCAATAATTTTTTCGCCAGAGTCTGAATAGTGCGCAACCACTTGTTTGATGGTGTCTTCTGCTGAAGCAATCAAGGCGCTGTCTTGCTCGGTAAACTCTTGCGTTTTAGTTAAGGTGCTTTGTAAGCTGGCGTTAACTTGCTCAATGGTTTGCGTAATGCGAGCGCCTGTTTCACCCGAGCGACTTGATAAGGTTCTCACTTCATCAGCGACTACGGCAAAGCCTCGGCCTGCTTCACCTGCTCGTGCTGCTTCAATAGCCGCATTGAGTGCTAATAAATTGGTTTGTGACGCTATGCCTGCCACTTCATCACCCATTTGCGACAATTCTTCAGCAATGCTAGAAAGCTTGTTAATTTCAGATAATATTTGATCTCGACCTTGCATGGCATTGTGTAGCGACTGAATAATTTGATTGAGTTCTCGCTCTGATTCAGAAATCACTTGGGTTAAGCCGGTATTGCCACTCATATCACCTGAGGTTTCTTTCGATGTTTGTATGGCTAGGGCGAGCTGTTCTTTTATTTGGGCAAAGTCATTGGCGAGTTGATTGACGTTTTCGTTACCTTGACTGCGAGCAAGCTCTGTTTGTCCGGCCCACACGGCAAAGACTTGATGAGCAAGATTTAAGTACTCTTGAATCACTGCTTGGTTATCTGATGGCTTAAGCTGGTGTACCTGTTGGTTTTGCTCTTGATAAAGGTGTTGTAATTGTTGATTAAAGTGGTAGCACGCATAGCCTGACATGAGAAAAATAAGGCCAATGCTTGAGGTGATGGCAAGATTATTAGCGTTATCAAAAAGCGCGATTACTGCTGAGGTAATTAACGCGCTAAAGCTGACAACAAGGTGTTTTCTTGTTTTTACAAGCATTGTCATTCTCGTATTTTTGTTATCAATGATAGGTATGAGGTGTGAGAAACAGCTCTATTTGAGCGTAGACAATGAATTGAAATTAAACAAGAATAGCGGAGTATTTCTCTTTAAAAAATACAAAGCCAATGCGTAATTGCATTGGCTTTTGTATAGAGAGTTGGGTGTTGGTTAAAACTTATAGTCTAAGGTAACGCTGTAACCTCTTTCTGCGCCTGGGTATTCTTTTGCTTGTTGGTAATTTTTATCTGTGACGTTTGTGATTTTAGCTAAGATAAAAATATTGTCGTTTAAGCGGTAATTTACCCCTAAATCAAGCAAGGTATAGGCCTTTAACGCTTTTGTTTGGGCACTAGGTTTGTCATAGCGACTGCCTTGGTGATTGATATCAAAGGTAAAGTCAAGTTGTCCAAGCGTATAAACAAAGTTGTAGTTGGCAGAGAAGTGTGGACGTCTTGCTAACTGTTTACCTGACTTTTTATCTTCAGCATCTATATGACTCAGGGTGAGTCGATTACTGGTATTAAAAATATCCGCAGTAAATGTTGCTTCTGCGCCAAGAATTTCTGCTTGATCAACATTTGTCGGCTGCCACGGGCTGTATGGATCATCTGGATCAATTGGCGCCCATTCAATCAGGTTATCAATATTGCTTTGATAGATAGCGATTTCAGCAGAAAATACATCGTGCTGGTAACGAGTAAGCAACTCAGTGGTGTCTGAGGTTTCTGCAACAAGATTCGGGTTACCTTGCCACGGGTAGTATAAATCGTTAAAGCTAGGGGCTTTAAATGCGCTACCATGACTTAAAGAAAATAGCAGCTGGTCATTTACTGTATAGCCTGCCGCCAATTGGTAGGTTATTTCGCTGTCAATGTCACCGACTTTGTCATAGCGTACAGAGCCTTCTAATTTCAGGTTATCGATACCGTGACGAGCCGTTGCAAAAAATGCACTGGCATTGCGTTCATCTTCATCGTAGTTATTCGTACTATCAATTGATTCATTGTACCACTCTGCGCCTAATGTCAGTTCAGACGATTGTGCCAAGGGTAGCTGTGCTAATGCGCTAATTTGATTTCTGTCAGTAGTAAATAAGATATCAGGGGCGATAATGCCGTTGTCATCGTTGTATTTGCTGTAGTTATCTTCTCTGCTGTCTTGCGATGTGCTTAGGCCAAGTTGTAAGTAAACTTGATTTAGCTGAACATGATTACGCAATAACAAATGATAGTTCTCATAGTCAACTTCATCACCGCTATATTGAGTGTTAGCATCAATTTCTGTGCTACCTTGATCAAACTGACCATTGAGCTCCAACTCATAGACTTCACCAAAGTTACTGCTACCGTTTAATGCGATAGATTGTCTATCATAGCCATCATCATCAGGTTGATTGACGGCATAAATATTCCCGACATCAGGTACGATAACATCATAGCCATCAGACTGCTCAACCAGAGCACTGACAGTGTAACTATGCTGCTCATTGCCAAAGCCAAATGCACCATAACCTTGGTATAAACTATTGTTTCCTGCTTTAAAGCCAAGTTGACCTTCACCTGCGCTAAGTTCTCGGGTAAAAATTTGTACTACGCCGCCTACGGCATCAGAGCCCCACAGCGCTGCGCGTGGACCACGGATCACTTCAACACGCTCAACTAGTTGCACTGGGATATCAGCAATACTTTTTACCCCTAAGGTGGCAGAGCCAACACGCACGCCATTGACTAAAACCAGTATATGATCTGAGTTAGTACCGCGAACAAAGACTGACGATTGATGTGCGGAAGTGCCTTGTGTAGTCACGTTGATACCGGCAACACGTGTTAATAAATCACTCACAGAAAGCGGTTGAATTTGTTCAATATTATCGCGAGTAAAAATATCAACGGCGGCAAGTGTGTCAAACTTTTCTTGAACACTTCTATTGGCCGTAACTAGGATGGTTTCATCCGCTTTTTTAATATTGGTCGAATTTTTAACTGGCGCGGATAAGGCAACAGCAGGGTAAAGTAAGCTTGCAACTTGCAAGGCAATAACAGTTTTTTTCATGGTTTCCTCAACTATAAGCACCCACCGTACTTACAATGAATCTATTATTTTAGGCCGGTCTCCGGACTTAAGTCATTCCTTCTTGAATCACTCACACCGTTGCGGGGGCAGTATTGGCTTACCAATTTCCCGTTTCACCTAATTATTAAAATATAATTAGACACCTAAAAAAGTTAATAAATGCTAAAGGTGGTTATACCAATTGATTTCACTTGGTATTAGTTCCTTTGGCGGTTTTTGGCAAAGTGATACGAATACTATCAATCTCTGCACATAATTCTTTTAATGCCGTTAAACTACGTGTCGTCATACGGTGTAGCGCATCGGCATTTGGCTGTAGTATGCGCTTATTTTTAACCGCGGGAATAACTGGCCAGTCTTGCCAATTAAATCCTTCTCGCTCCGTTTGATTCACGGATAATGGTTGAATAATTAGTTGCACTGACATAGCAAGCACTTGCTCAACGCTGATTTGTGGATATGGCGTTGCGACTTGTTCAAATGGATTATAAGCCGCGCAAGTGGTTAAAAACTCTTGCGGCCAGCTGTTTTTGGCAACAGTCGTTAGCGGTCTAGACCATAACTCATAAAAGGTCGTTATTTTTTCTTTGCCTTTATAAGTGCTTTCTATGTGTGCTAATTGTTGTTCAAAGGCTTTTGCAACTTGCTCACCTTGCTGTTCATTGCCAGTCACTTTGCCAAAATAGCGTAGCTCTTTTGCTATATCGTTAAAGGTGTTTGGTTGTGAATAAATAATGGTAAAACCAAGTTGCGCTAATCGCTGTAAATCATCACTCGGGTTACCACTTTTCCAAGCGATGATAATATCTGGCTGTAGTTCGATAACGCGTTCAATTTGTAAGCGTACATAATTGCCAATACGTGGAATTTTTTTGGCAGCTTCTGGGTAATCAGCATGCTCAGTTGTACCGATTATTTGTTCGCCAGCACCGACATCATAGAGCATTTCTACGATATGTGGTGCTAATGCAAGTATGCTCGGTTTAGTGCTTGATTGCTCACTAGCATGACTGAATGTGCTCGCTAGGAGCAACACGGCATAGGCGAAAAGGTGCTTGGCTTTAATCATGTTACCAGTCAATTCCTTGTTGAGCTTTAATGCCGCTGTCAAAGGCGTGCTTCACTGATTGTACTTCACTTACTGTGTCAGCCAAATCAATAATGGCGCGATGACAGCCGCGACCGGTAATGATGACATGTTGATTTTTAGGGCGGCTGTTAAGGGCTGTTATCACTTCGTCTAAATCTAGGTACTTGTAAGCTATCATATAAGTAATTTCATCAAGCAAAACCACATCAATATTATTATCTTGCAGCATTAGTAAGCACTGCTGCCAAACCTTTTGCGCAGCTTTGGTATCTTTTTCTTTATCTTGGGTTTCCCAAGTAAAGCCTGTTGCCATGACGGAAAATTTAACGCCAGCATTTTCAAGCAGACTGCGTTCACCGCATGCCCAATTACCTTTGATAAATTGTGCTACTGCAGCATTTAAACCATGACCAACCGCGCGGGCAACTGTGCCAAAACCTGAAGTGGTTTTGCCTTTACCGTTACCTGTGATCACGATAAGAATTCCACGCTCTTCTTGGGCGTTATCTATACGTTTATCGACATTCTCTTTTACTTGCTGCATCCTCTTTTGATGCCCTTGTTTTTTTTGCTCTGTCATAGTATTTCGCTTTATTAAAAGTATTAAATTATTGGCTTATTCGGCTTTTATACATAATAAAAAGGAAGAACAAGCTACCTAGTGCTGAGGTGATTATTCCGATTGGGATTTCTGCGTGCATTAAGCTAGAGCGCGCGACCACGTCTACCCAAATTAAAAAACTGCCACCAATTAAGGCACTGCCAAAAATGAGTTTTAATGTAGTGACGCCCACTACTTGCCTGACAATATGTGGGATCATTAAACCGACAAAGCCTATACCGCCACAATAGGCGACAATAGTGGCGGTGAGTGCGGCGCATAATGCCAGCATAAGTAATCTTAATTTATCAACATTTACCCCTAAACTTGTTGCACTGTCATCACCTAACAGTAGTGCATCAATTTGTCGGTGTAATGCGAAAATAGCGATAAGTGAGGCAAGTAAAATGGCTGCAATTACGTAGAAATTATTCATTTCGACTCTCGCTAAGCTACCCATTAACCAGAAAATGACGCGGTTGGTTGCGAAGGGCTCGCCAAAATACAAAATAAACTGTGTTAGTGCCGCAAGCATAAAGGATACAGCAACACCTGCTAGCAGCATTTGCTCCATGCTTTGCAGTACTTTAGCAATAAACATAACTATGATGACTGATAATAACGCACCAAGAAATGCCGCTAAAGGTAGGGCTATCGTCATTTCGTTAGCTAAGGAGATACTAGCAACGGTAGCACCTAAACCAGCACCTGAGACAATACCAAAAAGATAAGGATCAGCGAGTGGGTTACGTGTGGTGTTTTGCAATATAGCTCCGGCTACTGCTAGGCCCATACCTGCTACTAATGCCACTAAAACACGCGGAATACGCACTTGCCAAATGACTGTATGGCTAATCGCGTTATTGCATTGAGAAAATAAGCAATGCATAAGCTCTGAAGTGCTAATATTTGCCGGGCCAAAGGTGATTGAAGCGGCTAGCGAAAACACTGTTAGGGCAATAAGGGCAATAAAAGTGAGTTTAAGCTTAGTCATTGCTATGATTCCTTAAGGCGTTACTTTCACTCACTTTAGGTAGGTAAAAAGAGACTCGTGTTGCCTGAGTGACTGGGTCTATATCTTGTTGGCAAGGTAAACCAAATACCTCAGGTATCACACTTTGACTGAGCATATTTTCAGGTGTGTTATCAGCCACTAGTTTACCTTGATTAAGTAGCAATAAGCGCTGACAGTATTGGCTGGCAAGATTTAAATCATGCACTGTCATAATCACGGTAATGGGCAGCTGAGATACTAGCTGTAGTATTTGATGTTGATAGTAAACATCAAGGTGATTGGTTGGTTCATCCAAAATAAGGATATCACTTGATTGCACCAGCGCTCTGGCAATAAGTACCCGTTGCTGCTCGCCACCGGAAAGCTCATGATAAGCGCTATGCAGTTTATACCTTAAACCTACTTTATTAAGCGCTAATTCAATTTGGTGAAAATCATGGTCAGTATCGAAAGAGAATAACTTTTTATAGGGTAAAAGCCCCATTTTCATGATCTCTAGTACAGATAAAGCAAAGCTTGCCTCATTATTTTGCATGACCATAGCAAAATGTTGTGCTAGTTCTTTTGCTTTGTATTGGGTAATTTTTTTATTTTTTAGATGAATACTGCCACTGACACCTGAGCGAAAATGTGACTTTAACTGTTGGGTAATACACTTAAGTAAGCTTGTTTTTCCTGAGCCATTTGGCCCAATAATGCCCAGCACTTCGCCTTTGCTGACATTAAAACTAATGTTTTGCAAAATAGGCTTGCCAGCAGCGTGCCAGCTTAAGTTTTGAACGTTAAGCAAAGTTGACATGTAATTCTCTCGTGTATTCCCGCACGGTTAAGTATGGAGCGATTTACTAGCTAGCTATCTGACTTTGTGCCTTAGATGAGGCCCTTCACAGTTGCGGGTACAGTGGTGGAATTTCGCCACCTTCGTTAGCATAGTAACTCATTTAATTTGCGCTAAGTTTACCTAGGTCATACTGATTTATCAAGTTTTAGATGTTTAGATGGCTATTTGTTGCTGAGTTTTCTGTTTGAATGCTGCAAATGATAATGATTTTTAATTGTATGTATATGATTTAGTTACATTTTATCGGAAAATAAATTAGAGCTTTGGCTTTTTATCAACTAAGCTTTTACTCGGTGATATTACATTTATTTAATTTTGAGGTGTGTGATGAAAGGTAGCGATAAAGTAATTGCCAGTTTAAATGGCTTACTTCATAACGAGTTAGCGGCTGTAGATCAGTATTTTATTCATTCGCGGATGTATGATGATTGGGGCTTACATGAGCTATACGAAAGACTTAATCATGAAATGGAAGAAGAAATTACTCATGCTGATGCGCTGATCAAGCGTATTTTATTTCTTGAAGGCACGCCAAACATGAAAGATCGCCGCGATCTTATTATTGGCGATGATGTACCTTCAATGTTAGCGAATGATTTAGTGCTGGAAATGGAAGTAGTTGCAGCATTAAAAGCAAGTATTGCTTTGTGTGAGCAGGAAGGGGATTATCAAACCCGAGAAATGTTAGAAACCTTGCTTGAAGATACCGAAGAAGATCATGTTTATTGGCTTGAGAAGCAATTAGGTTTAATTAATATGATTGGCTTAGCAAATTATTTACAAACTAAAATGGGCAAAGAAGCAAGTTAGGAGGATTTATGAAAGGCAGTAAAAAAGTTATCGCTTTACTAAATAAGGCGCTTGGCAATGAGCTGGTCGCTATAAACCAATATTTTCTTCATGCTCGTATGTACAGGAATTGGGGATTAGAAGAATTAGATGAAGCTGACTATAAAGTTTCTATTAAGAAAATGAAGACGGCAGATGACTTAATTAATCGCATTCTATTTTTAGAAGGCTTACCAAATTTACAAGATTTAGGTCGATTAAAAATTGGTGAGAATACTGTTGAAATGATGCAAGCCAATATGGATTTAGAGTATCAATCAAGAGCGGTACTGCAAGAGCTTATTGCTTGTTGTGAAGCTGAACAAGACTACATAAGTCGAGAATGCGCAGAAAAATTACTTGAAAAGGTTGAAGAACAAATTGATTGGATTGAAAGCCAGCAATATTTAATTAATCATGCTGGCATCGAAAATTATTTAGAATCTATGATGAGTTAAGAATTGAATGTAGAGGCAGTAGTATTAATTAAGCGACTGCTGCTTCTGCTTCAGAAATTTGCATTAATCTGCTATTAAGTACTTTTTTAGTACATTGGCAGCATTTACCACATTGTGAGCCTACGTTTAGCTCTTGAGAAAGTTTTTTCATTGAATGAGCGCCAGCATCAATGGCTGATTCTATTTCACTGTCGGTGACACCATGACATAAACAAACGTACATACTATTCTCTAACGGGTAATCATATAACTTCGAATGTACGTATAGTAAACGTAATGATAATAATTATCAACAAGATTATTGCTGTTAATTTGATCTGGTCGGTATTTTATTATCTTTATAATGATTTAGTTCTTAAAACATGAATTATTTTTGATGGCTAGCTGGGCTGTTACTTAAAAATAATTCTATGGCACAATCGCACATTTCATTTAAATGGCTGGCATCGGCGTAGATACCATCTATTACAAGTTGCGCTAAACCATGTAATGTAGCCCAGGTAACTTGCGCTAGCCTTAGTGCTGATTGTGACTTTGGCATTAAGGCTTTTTCTTGCAGTGTTTTGACTATATTTACTTGATATTGAAAACTTGGGTAAGCAGTGTTTTTTAACTCGTTAGAGCTATTGTTATTTTTCCATAAGGTATTACCAAACATCAGCTGGTAAATCGCTGGATTTTGATAGGCGAATTGTACATAGTTATGGACAAATTCTTGGTACATTTCTTTTACAGAAAGTGCAGGATTATTAAATGTTTGCTCTGCTTGTTGTTGCCATTGCATAAACCCTTGGGCGGCAATGGCGCTAAGTAAATCATTTTTATCTTTAAAGTGATGATAAGCCGCAGTTCTTGATACACCAACGCGCTCAGCTAGTTTTCTTAAAGAGAGGGAGTCTATGCCTGACTCTTGTAACATCAGCGTCGCACTGGTAATTAAACTCGTTCTTAAATCGCCATGGTGATATTGCTTGTTAGGACTTTTCATTGATGTATATGGCAACCCTTAAAGCGTTTTTCTGTGCGGTAAAGCGACATTAGAAAAAATAATACCCGCGACAAGCGACATAAAAATCAAAAACGTTTGTGAGCCTAAATCGGCAACATCGAGCATTTGCTGGCCTGATACTAGGCTGTTCAAGCCGATATAAACTTTACTACCAGGTACGAGTACAACCAGACCAAGTAAGCGCACTATACTCGAAGGTAAGTTCATTATTCGAGAGAATAAATTACTATATAAGCCAAGAGCAAAAGCGCCAACAAAAGCGCCTAATGCGATACCTAAGTAGTTACTTGCCCAAACACTGGCACCAAAGGCGATATAGCCGGAAATAATTCCCCATGGCGCATCTTTAAGGCGGGCTCTAAAAAGAATAACTAAGCTGATGGATAATATGGTGACGGCTACCCATGAAGTCCATGTCGGCATAGCTTCAGGTGGAACAAAGCTGACCTCTCCCCACATTAATTTACCGAGCGCCATACCTAAGACACCACCAAAATACAGCTTAAATAGCACCATGACGCTATCCATTATTCGCGCGGTTCCTGACATTAAGTGACGAGCAGCTAATTCAGAAAGACCCACCGTTAAGGACAAGCCAGGAATAAACACTATGATGGTAGATAGTATTACCATCGGGATGTTAATACTTGGATCTATTAAAGAAATAGCTGAGGCTAGTAAAGATGCTGTTAATGCTGATAGCGGCTCAAGTAATTCTGTAACACGTCTTGAACGCTCAGCCCAAGCAACAAACATAAAGGTAACAAAGCCAAGCAAAGTTGCCCAAAAAACGTCATTCCAACTGGTGTGCATTAACATAGCAAAAGCACCACTTGAGGCGCCAAAGGCTAAGAAAGTTAAAAACACGCCATAGGGTGGTGGCTTTTTATTCACCTCTTTTAAACGTTCTATCGCTTCTTCTAAGGTGCGCTCGCCATTGATTAATTCATCAACAAGTTCATCAATACGGGCGAGTGAGCCTAAATCTATCTCGCCGGGGGTAACACGAACTAGGTGATTGTACTGCTGATCATCTTCATCGTCAGATAGAATAAAGGTTAAAGCGGTTGGCGTAATAATAAAAGATGCGCGTATATCAAGAAACTTCGCGATAGAAAGTAAATTATCTTCTAATCGGTATGCCGTTGAACCTAGTTTGTGCAGTGCTTTTCCCAAGCGAATAATAAATTTACGTTTTTGATAAAAATTATCTGTTTGAGGCATGTTAAATATTGGCGATAGCGGTTACTAAGGCTAATGTTAATAGATTTTGATAATTAAGTGAATTTTCTTCAAAAAATAACTGCTTGCTAATGTGTCCTTAAATATAGACTTAAGATATGCAAATTTGATTTAACTAATGCATTAGCAACTCACTTACTATATTGTTTTAGCAAAGCTAACTGTTTTGTTTAGGAATATTATATGGCGTTATTAGCTATTTTGGCTGGCGTGTTCGTTGCTGTTTTTATCATGGTGTTTTTAGGAGAGCGTTTTGGTAAGCCGATGACGGCTAAACAACAAGCAAGTTACAGTAAAATTGCGGTGGTGTTAGTGTTTGTTATTTTTATCACTGCCATCATAAAAGGTATGCTGTAGTAGTATTATCAGCAATAAAAATGATTTATCACACGATAACTTAACTAAAAATAACTTAACCAAAAGATAACTAAAGAGTGAATATGTATCAGTTACCTCAGGTAGATTTAAAAAATAAGGTGTCAGCACAAGAGTGGCAGGTGAGAGTTGATTTAGCCGCTTGTTATCGATTATTACAAATGCATGGTTGGGATGACCTAATTCATACCCATATTTCAGCACGTATTCCTGGTACTGAGCACATACTTATTAATGCATTTGGTTTAGCGTTTGAAGAAATAACCGCGTCAAATCTCGTTAAAATTGATATTGATGGCAATATTATTGACCCAGATTGCCCGTTTGAGATAAACCCAGCTGGCTTTACTATTCACAGTGCTGTGCATGAAGCAAGGCATGAAGATATGTGCGCACTGCATGTGCACACCAATGAGACCATAGCCGTTGCCAGTACACAAGAAGGCTTATTGCGTTTAAGTCAATACTCAATGTTTGCATTAGCGTCGATGAGTTACCATGATTATGAAGGCTTAGCGGTTAACGCAGATGAAAAACTGCGCCTACAAAATGACTTGGGTAATGCCAATTTTATGTTGCTGAGAAATCATGGCGCATTAACTATGGGCAAAACCATAGGTGATGCTTTTATGCATATGTATGACTTAACTCGTGCGTGCCAGGTGCAATTACAAGTGATGGCAACAGGTATGGATCCTGTTTATGCTCCGCAAAGTATTATTGATGGTATTAAGGCGCAAGCCGCTATCGTTCACAGTGGTGAAACCGGCGGACAAAAAGCTTGGCCAGCTATGGTTCGTCGCGTATTTCGAAATGATCCAACCTTTGCCCAATAATGTACCTATTTTACTAGTTTCAGAGAGAAAAAATGAAAGTAACTCATGTAGAAATTTTTGATATTCATTGCCCAGAGCGTCCACCGTGGAACCCTGTTTTTGTTCGTGTGTACACCGATGAGGGCATTACTGGGGTTGGTGAAGCTGGCTTAGCTTATGACTGGGGACACAGCGCAGCCGCGGCAATGATTAAAGAAATCAGTGAAGCGGTATTGATTGGCTTTAACCCGTTTAATACTGAGCTGCTTTGGTCACGTATGCTACGAGAAAGTTTTTGGGGCTTAGGTGGCGGCCCTGTGCTATATGCCGCGATGAGTGCTATTGATACAGCGCTTTGGGATATTAAAGCAAAAGCATTAGGTGTGCCTGTTTATCAATTACTTGGCGGTAAAGTTAACGACAAATTAAGAACCTATGCCAGTCAGCTTCAGTTTGATTGGGATAAGGAGTGCAAAAAGCTGATTGAGCCGCAAGAATATGCTGAAGCTGCGCTAAAAGCGGTCGCTGAAGGGTATGACGCGGTGAAAGTTGATCCGATTGTTTATAACAAAGATGGTAGCTCATCCTTTGATCGAACTAAATTGTTTACCAAGCCACAAATGCGCCTATTTGGCGATAGATTAAGAGCTATTCGTGATGCGGTTGGTGAAGATGTCGATATTATTTTTGAATCGCACTCATTGATGGGCGCCGCTTCTGCTATTCAAATGGGTAAGGTTATCGAAGAAGTTGGCTGCATGATGTATGAAGAGCCGGTTAATTACTTAAACTCTGCGGTACATAAGAAAGTTTCTGATAACGTTAATGTACCTATTGCTGGCGGTGAACGCCTTTATCATCGCTGGGATGTTCGTCCTTATTTTGAATCGCAAAGCATTGACGTATTGCAGCCTGATGTTGGTTTATGTGGCGGCTTTACTGAAGCTAAAAAGGTGTGTGATTACGCTGATGTGTATGATATTCGGGTACAAGCGCATGTTTGTGGTGGCCCTGTGGCGACAGCTGCTTCATTACATTTAGAAACAGCGATTCCAAACTTTTTAATTCATGAGCATCACACTTATGCGATTAAGTCGTGGAATAGAGAGTTATGTATTCAAGATCCTCAACCTGTGAATGGCTTTTTTGAAGTAACAGAAGTGCCAGGCTTAGGCATTGAGCTAAATGATGAAGTCGTTAAAAAGTCACCTTTCGTAGTGGTTAAATAGCCCGCTAATTATTTTCCGTTATTGCTATTTGATAATTAGAAAGCGCATTGTCATAAGATAATGCGCTTTTTTCATTTATCGATAAAGCTTGTATTGCTTTAGAGCCGATGAGTTCTTGCCAGTAACTTTGATAGCTTTGCTGACTAAATAAACACAAAGGAAAATTACTCGCTAACATAACACGCTTTGTTGTAAACGCTTCTAGACAAGTATTGAGGCATTGCTCCACCCAATGAGATGAATAGTTACGATTAATCATTTCCCAGCCTGAGCACTTAATCGCGATATTAGGCAAGCAGGCTAACTGGGTTAGATTTTTATGCCAGTGTTGCCAAGCAGAGCTTTTGCTATTTAGCGCAGGAAAGCCCATATGGTTAATAATAAACAAGGTATCTACTTGCTTACTTATTAATTGAAAAAGTAGCTCACAAGCTGGTGTGTCGGCAATATTTAGCTGGCTTTCAAAAATGAGCTTATTCTGGCGACTGTAATTGTTTAATTGAGTAAAGTTAGCTTGTGCTAAGTCATTTTTAAGTATCGATAGCGCTTGCTCATCTAGAATATGACGAACACCAATAAAGCTCGATTGCGTGCTTAATTTTTCTAATGATTGCGCAAACTCGACTTGGCTATCAAGCAAGTTAATGCCTGCAATGCTGCGAAATGCTAATTGACAGCTTGATTCAAGATAACTTAATTCTCGCCAAGGCTTTTCGTTATCAAAGCCTGCTTCAATGTGAACAAAACCTTGCAACGATAAATCCTGACTTAGGGTTATATCTGTTTCGTCAAAACTGCGATTAATTTTGTCTTTATCAGGCCAAAACGGCGGGTTTTCATCTTTTAGCCAATGATATTTACCCTGGCTTAAAGCAAACAGGTGCAGATGTGGGTCGATAATCTTCATAATAAAAACTCGGTTATTGCGCTGTATAACCGCCATCAATAACTTGCAAACTACCGGTAATAAAGCGTGCTTTGTCTGATGCTAAGAAAAGTACCAATTCAGCGACTTCTTCTGGCTGCCCCAAACGATTCAGTGGTTGTAGCTTTTCTTCTTCACTATGAACTTGAGCTTTGTCGGCGCCTGATTTAGCACAGTAAGCGTCAATGGCTTTATGATAAAGCGGAGTTTCAATTGTACCTGGGCATACGGCATTGGCGGTGATATTAAAACTGGCGTAATCAAGGGCTGTGGTTTTTGCCATGGAAGCCAAGGCCGCTTTACTTAGGTTGTAAGCAAAAGAGTTTTGTTTGCCTATAATGGCTTGATCTGACGACATAAGTATTATTGCACCTTTGTTCTGGGCTTTCATACTTGGTAATACGGCCTTAACTGCAGCGTATGCACCTTTTACGTTGATATTAAAAACTTTATCAAAATCAGCTTCGCTAGTATCTTCAATTGTTGCCGAGAAGTGAATGCCTGCGTTTGAAACCAGTACATCAATAGGACCTTGTTTGGCAATCGTATTAATAACTTGGCTAACTTGTTGAGTATCAGTGATATCACATGAGCAAAATTTACCAACATCAGAAGGCGATATATCTAAGTTGTATACTTGATAGCCTTGTTGCACAAATAATGTCGCTACGCTTAAGCCGATGCCTGAGCTACCGCCAGTGATCACACATACTTTTGTCATAAGTTTTAATTTTTATCATTTTGTCATAGGTTATGCTCGTTATCATACCTAGGTGACAGCGTAACTTCCATTTACTTTACAAGAGTATTTGCGTGTATAATGGCGGTAATTTAATAATTGAGGTTTTTTCATGAAAGTATGTGGTGTTGAATTAAAAGGCAATGATGCAATTATTTGTATTATGTCGCGTGAAAATGGTTTGTATGATATTCCTCGTACACGAGTACAAAAAATATCGCTAGCGGATGCGGCGGATGCTGAGCAAGTGAGAAAGTTTCAATTTACTTTTGCTAAATTGATGGAAGATTACCAAGTGACACATGTTGTGATTAAGGGCAGAGCGCTGAAAGGAAAATTTGCAGGTGGCCCTGTGAGTTTTAAGCTTGAAGCGGCAATTCAATTAATTCCTAACTTGGCAGTTGAAATTTTATCAGCAAGCTTTATTAAAAAAGAGCTAAACCGTACGGAAATTGATATCGACTTTCGTGATACTGGCTTAAAACAATATCAAGAGCAGGCATTTAATAGTGTCTTTGCTTATTTAGAAAGTTTGCACTAACTCCATAAGTATTCATGCTGGTTTGCTAACTATTCATTTCTTTTTTCTTTTATTGAGCTTGAGAGTCTATTTTTCTTAAGCTCTTTACTGTTTTATCCATCCTTTATCTTGTTAGCTACTCGTTAACAAAATCGTTTCAATTATGAAAATTTGACTGTATTCAAACCTACATTTATGCGTTCTGCATGGTTTTTGTTGTAATTTTAAATTTTGTATCTTTTTGATTTTATTTGAATTAATTGTTTTTGCAACATTATATTTACACTGTGCCATATGCATTGATGTAAAAAATCTGTAAAAAAGCTGTTTATTACTTGTTTTGTCATGGCTTTTTGGTATAGGCTGAATGCTTGGTTAATATCATTAAAATAATAAGACAGATGTAAGTCTGCATAAATATTGAAGTTATAACTATAAAGAGGAATCTCCATGAAAATGAAAAGAACAATGGTTGCCAATTTTGTTGGTGCAGCCCTGTCTGTTACAGCACTAGGAAGTGTCGCTGCCAACTTTAATCAAGCATACGGTTTAGATGCTCCAGCAAAAGTAAAAATGCCTGTTAATACTTTTGCTAAAAAGCAAAATCAACAGCCAACCATTAATGGGATGAGAAATCAATATGATGCTCAATTAGGTACAAATACTTTTCAGTGGGCTAGTAAAGGGACATCTGCACCCAATGTAAGGGCGCTTTCTGTACAGCATCAAAATGAATACGCTGCCGACTATTACATGAAACAGTTAACGGGTCTTAAAGATGCTGATACAAGTCTGGCTAAGCCTGTACTTGCTCAAATTCACGATTTAGGTCGTGGTGCTAAAATTGCTAAATATAAGCAAGAAATAGCAGGCGTTGAAGTATTTAACCGTGAATACAATATTATGATGGATCGCAACTTTAATTTAGTTGCTTCTTCTGGTTACTTTGTAAATAGTCATGTTGCTAAGTCAGCCGCGAGTTCATTAAAAAACGCTCAAGCTGAATTTGGTAGCTCTATTACCTCAATTAATGCTGTATTTGCTGATATGGGCGGTGATAGCAACTCAGTTACTTTAACAGCAAAGTCTGACATTAAAGGCGATAAATACGAAAGATTTTCGGTAACTAATACAGCTAAAGATAAAATCATTCTTGGCGAACCTCGTGCGAAAAAAGTATTTTTTGAACACAAAAATAAGTTAGTTTCTGCGCACTATGTAGAAGTTGAAACTGGTGATATTGATAGTCGCGACTCTGAAATGTACGGTTATGTTGTTTCAGCAGCAACGGGTGAAGTTTTATTTAAGAAGAATTTATCAAGTCATGCTGCAGACTTTAGCTACCGTGTTTATGCCGAAGAAAATGGTAAACCTTGGGATGGTCCTCACGGTAACGTTATGCCAGCACCAGCTGGCAGTGATCCAGCAGCTTTCTTAACGGCTGATTACATGGATGCACCTATGGTATCTCTTGCCCATGGCCCAATTAGTACAATGGATCCTTGGTTGGCAGATGATGCAACAATGACTAAAGGTAACAATGTGACCGCCTATGTTGATGCAATCGCTCCACAAGGTTTTACTAATGGCGACTATATGGCTGAAATCACCAGTGCCAATACCTTTGATTATAAATATAACGAAGATGAAGCGGAATATTCACTGAATAACCGTAAAGCCGCAATTGTTAACTTATTCTACTTAGCCAACTATTTACATGATGATTATTATGATCATGGTTTTGATGAAGCAGCTGGTAACGCGCAAGAGTTAAACTATGATCGTGGTGGTGTCGAAGGTGATGCACTAAATGTTGAAGTACAAGATAACTCAGGCTTTAATAATGCTAATATGTCAACGCCTGCAGATGGTGGCTCACCACGTATGCAAATGTACCTGTGGGAAACTACGCAAGCGGTTAATGGTGTTGATTATGGCGTGACAGTATCATCACATGCAGAGCTTGGCTCTTTAGCGCATGTAGGTTTTGCTGGATTTGGACCTGCTGTTTTCGACATTACTGGGACTTTGGTGCGATTAGATGATGGTACTGAGACTGTAAATGATGGCTGTGAGCCGGCAATCAACGGCGCAGATATCGCTGGTAAGATCGCGGTTATTGATCGTGGTTCATGTGCTTTCGTTGATAAAGTGATGCATGCCCAAGAAGTGGGTGCCATTGGTGTGATCATTGCCAATAACAAAGATGGTGATGATGTCATTACTATGGGAGGTGAGAACCCTGATATTACCATTCCAAGTATGATGGTTTCTCAAAATGCTGGTGCAGATATCTATGCTTTACTTGATGCTGATGAAACAGTATCTGTGAAGTTGTTTAAAAACGATTTATCTCGTGTATTTAAAGATAGTTCATGGGATAACGCAATTGTTGCTCACGAATGGGGTCACTATATTAGTAACCGTTTAGTAGGTAATGGTGCTGGTTTAAGTAGCGTACAAGCCCGTTCAATGGGTGAAGGTTTCGGTGACTTCCATGCATTATTACTTGCTTCTGATGAAGCTGATAATCAAGTTGCAGGCAATGAGAACTACGCAGGTGGCTACGGCGCGATTACTTATGTATCTAGCTTTGTAAATGGTATTCGTCCATACCCTTACTCAACAGATATGGAAATTAACCCGTCAACATTTGAAGACATCGGCTTATACCCTGAAGAGGTACATGCGCCAGGTTCAATTTGGGGTAACATGTTATGGGAATCATTTGTAGCAATGGCAAATGATGAACGTCATACTTTTGCAGAAGCTAAGAGCTTAATGAAAGATTACTTAGTAGCTGGCTATAAGATGATGCCAATGGCACCAACGTTCACCGAAGGTCGTGATGCTATTTTAGCAGCAGCTTATGCAAATGATCCTGAAGATTACAAGTTAATGTTAGCAGCATTTGCTAAGCGTGGTATGGGCTTAGGTGCTGAATCTCCAGCTCGTAATGCTGTGGATCATGCAGGTGCTATCGAATCTTATAAAACTGAGCTAGATACCTATGCTGTAACTAGTCATATGCTTGATACAAATTATGAAGGTTTAACTTCTGGTTACTGTACAAACGATAATATTTTAGATAAAGGTGAAACGGGTACTGTTAGCTTTAGTGTGAAAAATGCTGGTAGCTCAGCACTTACTGGCTTAACTGGTACTGTAGTTGTTGAAAGTGGCCACGATGTGACTTTTGCTAACGAAGGTAAAGTGACAATTGGTGATGTAGCTATGTTTGATACTGCTACGAGTGCGCCAATTGAGTTTACTTTAAATGAATCAGGCACTGGTGATCAGTTAGTACTTAAGTTTGTACCAGATCTTGAAGATGGCATGGTTGCAGAAGAGTACATGCTAGCTACAGTAACTAATATTGACTTTGAAGAGCGTGAATTAGTTGGTACTTCGCAAACTGATGACTTTAACTCATATTCTCGTCTGAACGACTATGCCGAAAACATTATCATTGGCGGCGATATGGCTAAAGGTACATGGGGCTTAGATCAATGGGATGCTACTGATGGTATGATTGCAGCAACAGGTAACAGCTTCACCTCAGATGTTGCTTATCAAACGCGTCCTATGTCTGTTGGCTATGACGGTGAATATACCATTAGTTTCTGGCACTTATATAACATTGAAAGTGGTTATGACGGCGCTGTAGTAGAAGTACGTGTTAATGGTGGTGACTGGGCTGACGTAACCGAAATGGGTGGTCAATTCCTAGGCGATGGCTATACAGAGACAGGTCTAGAGGAGACAGAAGCGGCTATTGCTGATCGTGCTATGTTCTCTGGTGTTAACTATGGCTGGGAAACTATCAACTTTGGTGAGTCATTAAATGGTAACCAAGTAGAGTTCCGTTTCCGTATTGCCACAGATTCAGCGTATGTACCTGAGCCAGTATTTGGTTTTGCTTCAGGTTGGTACATTGATGATATGACATTTACCAATATTCAAACCAGTATTTTATCAGATGTTATTGCTGGTGATAGCGTCGCTTGTGATAACCGTTTACCATATGTTGATGTCGCGGTAAGTGAACAAACTGTTACTGAAGGTAGTAGTGTTACTTTATCTGTAGAAGCATCAGATCCAAACGGTGATGAATTAACCTATACTTGGGCTGAAACATCAACAAGTGGTGTGGCTTTAACTGGTTCAGATACTGCTGAATTAAGCTTTACAGCGCCGCAAGTATCTGCAGCGACAACATTGGAGTTTAGTGTTACTGTTTCTGATGGTACTGATTCTGTAGTGAAAACTGCTACGGTAACAGTAAATGATGTACCAGCTCCAGTAGAACCTGCCAAGAAATCTTCTGGTGGTTCAACAGGTTGGTTAGCATTATTGTTATTACCATTGGCTGCACTTCGCCGCCGTAAGTAATACATTAAGCTTATGTAATGTAAAAGCCAGCTAATTTAGCTGGCTTTTTAATTTTTTATTTGGTGAATTATGGAGAATGTATGTTTGGGCTTTTATCTACATATAAAGCGCTTCAGTACGCATTAGCGCTTAGCTTAGTTACTTCGTTAATTGCTTGTATGCCAACGGAAAAGGCTAGCAGCACAGTTGAAGCTAATAAGGAACAAGCACAAGATAGTAAGGATAATAAAGAGTCACAAGAAATACCTGATGTTGTCGTAAGAGATAGCGCGATGAAAGCTAATAAGGTGGCAAAGCCTATTGTTGGCAAGAAAACAATCTCATTTAATGGTGAAAAGTTTGAGTATAACGGTGGCTTAGTAACGAAAGGAACTAAGCTGTTTAATTTTTTAATGGCGGAACATGGCATGGTCAAAGGTAGTTTTGTTGTTGTCACTAAAGCCAATACCAAGTTAAATACTCTGCCTGTGGAGTTAAAAGCTAAGGCAAAGCTCGCTAAAGATACCTATAGAATAATTCCTCTAAAGGGAGGTAATCTACAAGCTACTTATAAACAGCTTAAAGCAAATAAGCAGTTGTTACAGGTAGAATTAGAAATAGATTATAGCCCTAAACCTACAGTGGCAGAGTTTTAAAAGATTAGTAGCTAGCATTAAATGCACTTGCTTAAAGCAAGGCCAGAGCATGAAAAAGGAGCAATTTAGTGCTCCTTTTTTAATGTAAAGGCTTTTAAAATTATCGATAACATGCTTTAATCAAACAAGCGTTTGAAATTAGACCTCATACCAGTCAAGGGTGGTGTACTCGCAACTGGTAACTTTTTGGAGAAAGAACTCATGCCAGAATATAAAGCACCGATCAGAGATGTAAAGTTTGTCATGCAAGAATTACTTGATTGTGACAGCCATTATCAAAAGTTAGGCTATGAAGATGCAAGTTTGGATATGGTTGATGCCATAGTATCAGAGGCAGCAAAGTTTACTGAGCAGGTAATTGCGCCAATAAACCAAATTGGTGATGAGCAAGGTTGTACTTGGCATGATGGTGAAGTGACAACACCTGATGGTTTTAAAGAAGCTTATCAGCAGTTTGTTGAAGGTGGCTGGCCAACGCTAGCGCAAAAAGTCGACTTTGGTGGTCAAGGCCTTCCTCATTCATTAAATACCGCAATTACTGAGTTTTTCTCTAGTGCTAACCACAGTTTTGCCATGTATCCTGGATTAAGTCATGGCGCGTTAGCTACTTTGGAAGCGCACGGTACTGAAAAGCAGCAACAAATGTTTATGCCTAAGCTAGTTGAAGGTCAGTGGACAGGTACTATGTGTTTAACTGAGCCACACTGTGGTACTGATTTAGGTATGTTGCGCACCAAAGCTGAGCTTAATGAAGATGGTAGTTATTCCTTAACGGGTACTAAGATTTTCATCTCTGCTGGTGAGCATGATTTATCAGATAATATCGTTCATATTGTGATTGCTCGCATTCCGGGTTCGCCTGAAGGTAGTAAAGGTATTTCATTGTTTATAGTGCCTAAATTTAATGTTACTGATGATGGTGAGAAGGCTGAACGCAATGCGGTATCTTGTGGCTCAATTGAGCACAAGATGGGTATAAATGCTAATGCAACTTGTGTTATTAATTTTGATGGTGCTAAAGGTTACCTAATTGGTGAGATTAATCGCGGATTAAATTGTATGTTTACCTTTATGAATGCCGCGCGTTTAGGGGTTGCTACCGAAGGTGTTGCAGCAGCTGAAGCTTCTTTTCAAGGAGCATTAGCCTATGCACAAGATCGTTTGCAAATGCGCTCGCTTTCAGGCGTTAAAAATCCTGATGGTCCAGCAGATCCAATTATTGTTCATCCTGATGTTCGTCGCATGTTATTAACACAAAAATCAATTGCTGAAGGTGGTAGAGCGCTTGTTGCTTACCTTGCACAGCTGGTTGATATAGTTCATGCCAGTGATGATGCAGAAGAAAAGGCAAAAACAGAAACTAAACTTGCGCTATTAACGCCTATTGCTAAAGCGTTTTTAACTGAGCTTGGTTTAGAATGTACTAGCCATGGCGTACAGGTATTTGGTGGTCATGGCTTCATTAAAGAGTGGGGTATGGAGCAATTAATGCGAGATACCAAAATTAGTTGCCTTTATGAAGGTACAACAGGCATCCAGGCACTCGATTTATTAGCACGTAAGATCTTAGGTTCTAAAGGCGAGATTCTGAAACCGTTTGGTAGTGAAGTGACTAAATTCTGTTTAGAAAATGCTGAAAATGATGCTATGCAGGAGTTTATTCAACCTATTATGAGCTTTGGTGGTGACTGGCAAAAAATGACACAAACCATAGGGGCTAAAGCGATGCAAAACCCTGATGAAATTGGCGCCGCCTCAGTTGACTATCTAATGTACTCTGGTTACTTAACCTTAGCTTATTTTTGGGCGAGAATGGCTAAAGTAGCGCAAGATAAGTTAGCGCAAGGTAATGATGATAAAGCATTTTATCAGGCAAAAATTAAAACAGCGCGCTTTTATTTTCAGCGTATTTTACCAAGAGCCAGTGGGCATGCAGCTTGTGTTGAAAATGGCGCTGAAGCGATGATGTCGCTTGATGCTGAAGAGTTTTCATTTTAAATAAAGGCGTTACAGTTTAAAGATAAGGCTATGCCCTAATGTTAAACAGGATCGCTTGAGCTAGTTAAGCTTGTATGCAAAATCCGTAATCAAGTAATTGATTACGGATTTTTTATGAATATAGAACAAGGATTGCATAAAATATCTAAAGCAAGCATTTATATTAAGTGAAATAATGATTTGAACAGTTTAGAGCTGTGTCAGGGTGATGAGAATAAAGCAATGCTAACTAAAGCACTTGAATGGACTTATGAAATAGATGAGCGCAAGCAATACAAATATAAACTTTATAGCTTATATTAGTTAATTAACGCTTAGCAGCTTGTAAAATATCATCCGCTGTTTTTGCTGCAATCATGATTGTTGGTGCGTTGGTATTACCGCTGATTAACGTCGGCATGATTGAGGCATCGATAACACGTAGGTTTTGTAAACCATGGACTTTTAGCTGGGCATCAACAACAGCCATATCATCATTGCCCATTTTACAGGTGCCAACGGGATGGTATATGGTATTAGCCTTTTCTTTAAGAAACGCTAAAATTTCATCATCTTCTTTGATGTTACTTCCGGGGAATATTTCAATTTTGTTATGTTTGCCAAGAGGAGATTGCCTAAGAATATTTCTGGCTATTTTTACTGCAGAAATCATTGTTTTTTGATCGTCTACTTCACTGAGCATATTTAAGTGAATTTTTGGCTCACTACTTGGGCTGTTATCATATAGTGTGACAGAGCCTCTGCTTTTTGGCCTTAACAAGCACACATGCAAAGAAACACCGTAATTTAATAGCATAGCGTGATTTCTGCCATGATTGTCCATAGCTGCCGGAATAAAGTGAAGTTGGAGATCTGGTCGGCAGAGCTCAGACGTTGATTTAATAAAGCCGCCTGAATCAGCGACCACTGAGCTAAGTATGCCTTTTCTTTTTTTATTGCCACCAAATAAATTAGGAAAATAGTCTTTACAACTTTTTAAAAAGTGCCAAGCAGCTTTAGGTCGATAAGCAAGTAACTTACTATTATCGTGCTTTGTTACTACGAGTGCATCGACATGGTCTTGCAAGTTTTTGCCAACGCCGCAAAGTTCGTGTATCAGTGGGATATTGTGTTTAGCAAGTTCGGTTTTATCACCAATGCCTGATAGCATGAGTAGTTGCGGAGAATTAAATGCGCCAGCACTTAAGATGACTTCTTTAGCCGCTTTGAGCTCATGTAACCTGCCATTTTTACTGTAACTAATGCCTGTCGCGACTTTATTGGTTATCAGGATTTTATTTACTTGTGCCTGAGTGATTACCGTTAAATTTTTGCGGGATAAATTTGGGGTTAAGAATGCTTTTGCTGCGCTACAACGTTTGCCATTTTTTTGCGTTACTTGATAATAGCCTATGCCTTCTTGTTGCTCACCATTAAAATCGTCATTCAGTTGATAGCCGGCCTTGTGGGCGGCTGCAATAAAGTCGTTATGAATATCAGACTTGGCTGAACTGTCAGCAACATTGAGCGGGCCATGAGTTCCATGATAAGCAGACTCGCCACGCTCTTGATGTTGGCTTTCTTTAAAATAAGGGAGCACATCATCAAAAGCCCAACCTTGATTGCCAAGCGCTGCCCAGTGATCGTAGTCTTGTTTTTGACCCCTAACATAGAGCATAGCGTTAATTGCGCTACTACCACCTAGGGTTTTTCCACGAGGGTTAAATATTTTTCGGTTATTTTGGCTTGTTTCTGGGGCTGAATTAAATTGCCAGTTAAGTACCTTATTTCTCATTAACTCAACAACACCTAGCGGTACATGTATGCTCCAGTGGTTATCTTTTTTGCCCGCTTCAATTAAACAGACTTGATATTTTCCACAAGCAGAGAGTTTATCTGCTAGCACGCAACCTGCGGAGCCTGCACCAACAATGATATAGTCAAATTGAGCCATAATGAGTTTTTATTATATTATAAGGTCTGACCACTATGAGGTAAGTGGTCAGGATTTTCAATAGCCTAGTGAGTAAATGTGGTTATTATTTGCTGTCAAATTGCACAATAAGACTATGTAGCACAGTCAATTCGTGTAATAAGTTCTCACTTAAATGTTTGGCTTCATGGCCGTGGCTAACCCCTCGATTGGCAATCGTTTGAATGCTATTAGCATTGCTACTTACTTGCTGCGCGACAACGGATTGCTCTTCTACTGAGCTGGCAATTTGATGATTAAGTGAAGCGATATTATCCACTTCAGTGTTGATATTTCCCAAACTTGCACCTGTATTCTCGGCAAAATTAATGCAATTTGTCACTAGGTTTACACCTTCATCGATAGCCGCTACCGCTTGACTCGATTCTTGGTTGAGTAGGTTTAAGGTAGTTTTTATTTCTTCAGTTGATTGCTGTGTTCTTAAGGCAAGCGCTCGAACTTCTTCGGCAACAACAGCAAAACCTCTACCTTGCTCGCCAGCACGCGCTGCCTCAATTGCAGCATTAAGTGCTAATAAATTGGTTTGATCGGCAATTGAGCTTATTTCATCTGATATGGTGGCAATAGCATGTCTACCGTCAGCTAGTTTATTGATAACACTTTCAACGCTACCAAGCTGTATAGAGAGGGTTTTGATTGCACTCATGGTTTCATCAACGGCGGCAACACCTTGCTCGCTGATTTCTCTCCCCTGATTAGAGGCTTGTGCAGCGCCAGTTACTGATGAGGCGACTTCTTGTATTGCTATGGTCATTTGCTCCATTGCTGTAGCAACATGTTCAATTTCAATGTTTTGCTCGGCCAACATAGTGGCAACATGATTGCCATTGTTTGCTGTTTCTTGAGCAATATCATTAACATTGCCGCTTAGATCTTTTACTCGACCTATGATGGCATTTAATTCCGCTTTTCTCATATCTAGGGCAAGATCAATGTGGCCGATTTTATCAATAGTGCCGCTATACAAGTAGCTCATTAATGAATTATCAAAAACTTGTTCGGCTTTATTGAGAAGTTTTTTATAGTGTTTGCGCCAATAAAAAAATAGTGCGCTACAAAGTGAGCTGAGTGTTAACAAAGGTAGGCTAACATAGTGTGGTGTTTCGGTGTACAAGCTCGCAATGATTATAAATAGGGTTATGAATATGAGTAAATTTTGTATATAGCGCGTGATATCGACATTGGTGAGTTTTTGCCAAAATGGAACTTGCTGAGAGTTAATTTGTTGGTAGCTTTTTTCAGCTCGATTAACTACCTCTCTGTTAGGTTTAGTTCGTATTGACTGGTATTCAAATATATTGCCTTGTCCATCTTTTATTGGGGTTACATAAGCGTTTACCCAGTAATGGTCGCCATTTTTGCAGTGATTTTTTACCGGCCCCATCCAAGATTTACCTTGTTTAATAGTTTGCCATAAGTTTTCAAAAGCAGCTTTAGGCATATCAGTATGCCTAACAATATTGTGGCCGTGACCTAGAAGTTCGTCTTTGCTAAAGCCTGCAATTTGACAAAAGTCATCATTAGCATAAGTTACACGACCTTTAAGGTCTGTGGTTGACAGTAAAATAGAGTTATCTGAAAAGGTTCTTTCAATATGAGTTTCGGGAGATCTTTTAGCCATAGTAAAGTCTATCTTTTTACAAGGTTAGTTTGAAATAAACTATGCTCACTTCCCTATGGCACCGCTGATGTATGCTTAATACCAATTTGATTAAATATTTAGTCACTTAGAGTTACAAGAATAGCATTAGAACAAGCAAGATTTATGAAGATATAGTCGTTCTACATCAAATAAATATTGTGCAGTTATCATGTTATTCTTGAACTCCCAAAGGGCGAGTTTAAAAGGCTTATACCCAGCGTTGCTAATTTTAACAAGGGAATAACCATTCTTTGCAATTAGCGCCTTGCTTATAAGCCTTTTAATTCTCGCTAAATGATCAAATACTTAATTAACTTGGTATAACTTATGTTTTTATCGCTGCTACATCCTGAGTGGCGAAAAATAAAAGAGAATATTAAAGTACTGTTACAGGGTTACATTTGCGTAACAGTATTTATGCGGCGAGTATGAATTATCGCCAAAGGAAGTTGGTTGATATAAATCAAATTTTTCTGGTTTGTTTATATTTTGTGCTAAAGAAAAGTTGGCATTTTGTAAAAAAAACGCTACTCATTGAAAAGTAGCGTTTTCGATCGCGTCTAGGTAGTTATAAACTTAAAGTCCTAAAACTTGCTTACCTTGAGTAAAAACAATATCTACAGGGATATTGGCCGTTTCTAGTCGAGCTAAGTCGTTTGCTAAGGTTGCGCTCACAATACCTGTGGTCGCAACAAGTTCGTCAACACCTTGGTAATCACCTGTACCTTGTAGTGTTAAGATTAACTCAGATAATGAGTCAATAGCGGCTGACATTTTAGCCATGTCGACACTATAAAGCCCTTGCTCGTTGCGGCTAAAAGCACCTTTTTCCTTAAAGTAATTAAAGCGAACCATGTTAGCTTTACCATGTGCAGAGCTTGCGCCAAAGCGAACCGAGCGGAAAATACCAGCCATAAAGGTTGTGTAGTAATCTTCAAGTTGGCCTTCAGTAATCACACCTTTTTCTAAAAGTTGGCGGATCATATATAAACCTAAAATATCAGCTTTGCCTTCTTCGAGTGCTGAAGCATGCTCTTTTAAAGCTTGACGGACAGTGCCTTTATTATTAATGGTATTTTTAATGCCAAGCCCGTGTGCTACTTCATGGAACATGGTATTAGCAAAGAAACCAGTAAAGGTTACGTGTTTACGTTGCTCAGGCACTATTAATGTTTCTGCAATCGGAGTCATAATGGCATCAAACTTGGCTTGCATGGCATTTTTTAGCTGTAATCTACGTGTGCCTTTTTTAAGTTGCACTTCTTCATCGTTTGGTAGGTTGATGGCGATAGTTTTACTACCCGCATTTGAGTGGCCGGCGTAGTAGATAACATCATAAGCATTTAGATCTGCATCTGAGCCTGGTACTTCTGATTTGTATTTTTTAGCGACAGGCAATTCTTTTTGTAACTCAGGTAGGTAAGCGGCATATTTCGCCAGCTTTTCACTCCACACTAAGTCTTTAACTAGTACATATGACTCAAAAGCTGTGCGGTAACCGTATAATTGATCTTCATAATTCTCGATTGGGCCGATAACAACATCAATTGGGTTGTTTTTCATATCCATCCAAGCAAAGTCTGATGCTTGGTAGTTATCCGTGCGTAATGCTTGAGCACGCATTACTAAGTAATTGGCAAACTCTTTATCTTCAGCGTATTGCGATGCTTCTTCTAAAATAGCAGCGGCTCGGGTTAATTGCTCGTTGTATTTTTCTGAATAAGCAACTGTGGTTAGCTTGCCGACACTGTCACGAGTTACGATGGAATATAAGCCGGTTTTATCTGCTATTTCTGCTTGCTCAAATTCTGCTTTACTCATGTCTTGTGGATAAAATTGTGCGCCTAAACTTTTGGCTTTGGCATCACTCATGAAGATTTTGTCACCATCAAGGCGATCCCAAGGACCATAGTTCATTTCGACAAATTGGCGTACTTTTTCATCTTTAATGCTGGCAAGGTAACTATTTTTGTCTTGAGAAAAAGCTTGTAGCCAAAATAAATCGTCCATGATTTTAGATGCGTCTATAAGCATAGCTAACATGGTTTTTTGTTTATCACTCAAATGGCTTAAATCGGCATTTAAGGTCACTTCTTTATATATATCTAATCTCTTTTCAAAACCGGGAAGTAATTGTGGTGAACTGCTTGTTGCTTGAGCACTTGAGTTGTTGGCCTTATTACTGGTTTCACTGCAACCAGATAAAGCAATACTGGCAATTAAGATAGCACTGGCAATTTTGCTAAGGTTTTTTCTATTTTGATTTTTATTTGAATGTAGCATGACATGTCTCTGTTAGTTAGGTGGCTAGAGACTATGGGATTTTTGCTTAGAGCGCAATACTCGCTTGGAGAAAACAATGGCACTGAATATGGCGCATAAAAAAACCAGCTAGTTAGCTGGTTTTTAAATATCTTTAATAAAAACGAAGATTAAAGCGCTTTGATAGCAGCGTTTAAACGGCTCTTACTACGAGCAGCTTTGTTTTTATGGATAAGACCCTTGCTTGCGTAACGGTCTAAAATTGGTGTTGCAGCTGCAAATTCTTTTGTTGCAACTTCTTTGTCACCGGCTTCAATAGCTGCGATTACTTTTTTGATTAAAGTGCGCATCATTGAGCGACGGCTTGCGTTATGTTGACGGCGCTTTTCAGATTGTACTGCGCGCTTCTTAGCTTGCTTTGAGTTAGCCAAGGTGAACTCCTAAAAAATATAGTTGTATAGCTTAAATTTAAGGCGACGAAATATGCCTTTTTTTTAGCTGTTTGTCAAACGTTTTAATTGCTTTAACGAAAAAAAGCCATTAAATAGAAATTTGTTATGTGATGTTGTGAACAGGACTAAGTATACATTGTTTAAATAGGTAAAATCATTACATAATAGTATTTTATTTGTCTTTTTCAGGTTAAGGATTAATTTTTGAGTAAAAAGTTAATTAAGTCAGGCATTATTGTCAGTGCGATGACATTGATTTCTCGTGTGCTTGGTTTAGTCAGGGATGTGGTTATTGCCAATGTTATGGGCGCGGGCTTTATGGCCGATGTATTTTTATTTGCGAATAAAATACCCAATTTTTTGCGCCGACTTTTTGCTGAAGGCGCCTTTGCTCAAGCCTTTGTTCCGGTATTAAGTGAGTATCATACGAAAGATGAAAGCGTGAATGAGCATCAGTTAGCAGAAACTAGAAGGCTAATCGCGCAAGTTTCGGGCACGCTTGGTGTGATAGTCACCTTAGTGACCTTGTTCGGTATGATAGCCTCACCCGTTTTTGTTATGTTATTTGGCTTTGGCTGGTTTGTTGATTGGTTAAATGATGGTTCTGCAGCGCAGAAGTTTGATTTAGCCGCTAATTTATTAAAAATTACCTTTCCTTATTTATGGTTTATCAGTTTTGCTGCCTTATCAGGCGCAGTGCTAAATACCTTAGGACGATTTGCTGTTGCCGCATTTACGCCAGTTTTACTTAATATTGCCATTATATTAATGGCAATTTATGGTGCTGATTTTACGCAAAGCCCGGCTCATGCGCTCGCTTGGGGGGTATTTTTAGGGGGCCTGGTTCAGTTTATTTTTCAATTACCGTTTCTTTATCGAGCAGGTGTTTTAGTTAAGCCTACTTGGGCTTGGCATAGCAAGGGTGTTACTAAAGTACGTAAATTGATCGTTCCAGCCTTGTTTGGTGTTTCTGTAACGCAAATCAACTTGTTATTAGATACCTTAATTGCTAGCTTTTTAGTTACTGGCTCAATTAGCTGGCTTTATTATGCCGATAGGTTGTTGGAATTTCCTTTAGGGTTATTCGGTATTGGTATTGCTACGGTAGTTCTGCCGAGTTTATCTAAGCTGCATGCCAAGCAAAGCCTACATGAATTTAGTGCTACGCTTGATTGGGGAATTCGCGTTATTAGTTTATTTGGTTGGCCTGCACTGGCTGGTTTAATGGTTTTAGCACAGCCAATTATCATGGTGTTATTTATGCGCGGAGAGTTTAGTGAGCAAGATGTTCTACAAGTTTCTTTTGCCCTATTTGCTTATTTATCCGGCTTATTAAGTTTTATGTTTATCAAAGTGTTAGCACCGGGTTTTTACGCTAGGCAAGATACAAAAACGCCAGTAAAAATTGGCATTAAGGCTATGGTGGCTAATATGGCATTTAATTTAATGCTAGCGCCGTTTTTAGGTTATGTCGGTTTGGCGTTGGCGACAACTTTATCTGCGACATTAAATGCTTTTTTGTTGTATCGAGCGTTAAAGGCGGACGAGGTATTTCAGCTATCAACGGCAACTAAGATATTTATTGCTAAACTAGTGCTCTCGGCTGCTGTTATGGCGTTAGTAGTGTACCTAACATCTCCAGTATTTTCTGATTGGTTAGCCATGGGCTTTTTCAAGCAAATACAACAATTAGTATTATGTATCACTTTAGGTTGTATCAGCTATTTCCTTATGATTTTCGTGCTTGGTATTAGAATGAAAGATTTTAAGGTTGAAAAAGCAGAAAATATTCCAGAAATATCGTCATAGAACTACTGATTATTAGCGCGCACTGGTATATAATTCGGCGATTTAATTTATCATGCTTGTTCGACGCCTTATTTAGGATCTAGTAATTTAATGCAGTTAGTTCGCGGTATACACAATATTCGTGCTAAAGATCATGGTTGTGTACTTACAATAGGTAACTTTGATGGTGTTCATTTAGGGCATCAGCGAGTGATTCAGGCTCTGGTTAATAAAGCGCGCACCTTAAATTGTGTGCCAGCAGTCTTGGTATTTGAGCCGCAACCGCAAGAGCTTTTTTCTCCTGATACTGCGCCAGCAAGGCTGTGTCGACTGCGTGATAAATACGGTTTATTAGAAAAGCTTGGTGTAGAGCGTTTAATTTGTGTGAACTTTACCCGAAAATTTGCTAACCAAAGTGCTGAACAGTTTATTGAGCACTTGTTAGTTGAGAAACTGGGTATAAAGCACTTAATTGTTGGTGATGATTTTCATTTTGGTAAAAATCGCACCGGCAATTTTGCCATGTTATCTGAGGCGGGCAAGGTCTTTAACTTTGGTGTGACTGATACGGCAAGTTATAAACTGTCAGATTGTCGAATCAGTAGCACAGAAATACGTAAAGCGCTTGAGCAGGATAACTTGTCTGAAGCTACCAGCATGCTTGGCCGAGAATACTCTATTGTTGGTAAGGTTTTTCATGGTGACAAACGAGGCAGGCAGTTAGGTTTTCCGACGGCGAATGTTTTATTAAAGCGCCGTGTTTCACCGCTAAGTGGTGTTTTTGCCGTTAAAGTGAATACTAGCTTAGGGCAATTTTCAGGTGTGGCTAATATTGGTGCCAGACCAACTGTTGCCGGTTTACGTCAACAGCTTGAAGTACATATTTTTGATTTTGATGCTGAGCTTTATGGGCAATGCATTGAAGTAATTATTAAGAAAAAAATACGCAATATTATGAAGTTTGATACCTTAGCAGCATTAACAGAGCAAATCGCTGCTGATAGTGAGCAAGCTAAATTAATATTGAAGTAATAAAATAACGATAAGTTTTAAAAATATACCGATAAGGTATTCAATTTGATTGTAACCATAGGCTTGCAATCCAACATTAACGGATAATGATTTAAATGAGTGATTACAAACATACCCTCAATTTACCAGCAACTTCGTTTGCCATGAAAGGTAATATGGCAAACCGTGAACCTAACATGCTCAAAGATTGGGCTAGTAAAGATCTTTACGGCAAAATTCGTGCTGCAAAGAAAGGGAAAAAGTCATTTATTTTGCATGATGGCCCTCCATATGCGAACGGTAATATTCATTTAGGTCATGCGGTTAATAAAATTTTAAAAGATATTATTGTTAAATCGAAAACACTGTCTGATTTCAATGCCCCTTATGTACCAGGTTGGGATTGTCATGGTTTACCAATTGAGCTTATGGTTGAGAAAAAGGTGGGTAAACCAGGCCATAAAGTTTCAGCTGCGGAATTTCGTCAAAAATGTCGTGACTATGCTATCAAGCAAGTAGACGGTCAGCGTGAAGACTTTAAACGTTTAGGTATTTTTGCTGATTGGGAAAAGCCTTATTTAACCATGGATTTTGATACTGAAGCTAATATTATCCGAGCTTTAGGCAAAATCGCTGAAAATGGTCACTTACAGCAAGGCTTTAAACCTGTGCATTGGTGTACAGATTGTGGTAGTGCTTTAGCTGAAGCTGAAGTGGAATATAAAGACAAACAATCGCCTGCCATCGACGTTAAGTTTGTTGCTGATGATGCTGTAGCAAGTAAGTTCTCACACCCAGAAAATCATCAAGGTGAAGGCGAAATTGGTTTAGTTATTTGGACAACAACGCCGTGGACATTACCTGCAAACCGCGCTATTTCAGTACACCCTGAGGTTGAGTACACTTTAGTTCAATGTGAGGGTGAGCAAGGTAAGCAACGCTTAATACTTGCTTCTGATTTAGTTAGCAGTTGTATGGATAGATTCGGTATTGATAAATACCATGCACTTGGCTTTTGTAAAGGTGCCGATCTTGAGTTAGTGCAAGCACAGCATCCATTTTATGACTTTACCGTACCGGTTATTTTAGGTGAGCATGTTACTACAGATTCAGGTACTGGTTGCGTGCATACCGCGCCAGGTCATGGTGTCGACGATTTTGTTGTTGGTAAAGAATATGATTTAGAAGTTGCTAACCCTGTTGGCGCTAATGGTGTTTACTTAGAAGATACGCCATTATTTGCAGGTCAACATGTCTTTAAAGCCAATACTAGTGTTGTTGAAGTTTTAAAAGAAAGAGGTGCCTTGATTCATCATCATGCCTTTGAACATTCATATCCACATTGCTGGCGCCATAAAACACCGATTATTTTCCGCGCTACGCCGCAGTGGTTCGTTAGCATGGATAAGAAAGACTTACGTGCTGACTCATTAAAAGAAATTGAAAAAACGCAATGGATTCCAGATTGGGGGCAAAGCCGCATTGAGTCTATGGTGGAAGGGCGTCCTGATTGGTGTATTTCACGCCAACGTACCTGGGGTGTACCCATTGCATTATTTATTCATAAAGATACAGGCGCACTTCACCCTCGCAGCATTGAGCTGATTGAAGAAGTCGCAAAACGTGTTGAACAGTCGGGTATTCAAGCGTGGTTTGATTTAGAAGCAAGTGAATTAATTGGTGATGATGCCAAAGAGTTTATCAAAGTACCTGATACCTTAGATGTGTGGTTTGATTCTGGTACAACTCATTACTCTGTAGTAAACGCGAGAGAAGAGTTTGACGGAATTGCTGATTTATACCTTGAAGGCTCAGATCAACATCGTGGTTGGTTTATGTCGTCAATGATGTCATCTGTTGCTATGACAGGTAAGGCACCATATAAGCAAGTGCTTACTCATGGTTTCACTGTTGATGTAAATGGTCATAAGATGTCTAAATCGTTAGGTAATGTGGTCACACCATCACAAATTACCAATAATTTAGGTGCGGATATTTTACGTTTATGGACTGCATCAGTTAACTATACGCAAGAAATTACTGTGTCAGATGAGATATTTAAGCGTCAAGCTGATGCTTATCGTCGTATCCGTAATACTTCACGTTTCTTATTATCTAACTTAAACGGTTTTGAGCCAGCACAACACTCAGTTGCATTAGATGACATGGTGGCACTTGATCGTTGGGTAGTTGATAAAGCTGCTCGTCTACAAGAAGAAATTGTTCAAGCATACGATGAGTATGAATTCCATGTGGTTGTGCATAAGCTAATGAACTTCTGTACAACAGAGTTAGGTGGTTTCTACTTAGATATCATCAAGGACAGACAGTATACAGCGAAAAGTGACAGTAATGCGCGTCGCTCTTGTCAAACGGCTATGTATTTAATTGCCGAAGCGATGACACGCTGGATGGCGCCTATTTTATCTTTTACTGCTCAGGAAATTTGGCAGGCGTTACCAGCTCCAGCAGGAGAGGCAAGAGAAGAGTTTGTCTTTACTGGTGTATGGTTTGATGGCTTAGCGAAAATTTCTGATGATGTAGCCCTTGATAACGATTATTGGAATCAGCTGTTATTGGTGCGTGGTGAAGTTAACCGTGCATTAGAGCTAGCGCGTAAAGACAAAGTTGTAGGCAAAGCATTAGAAGCGGAAGTCACACTTTATTGTAATGCTAAGCTTGCTGATGACTTAGCTAAGTTAGAAGATGAATTACGCTTTGTTTTGATCACTTCTAAAGCAACAATTCAGGTGCTTGACTCAGTTGAAAGTGCTCCAGAAGGTGCTATGGCTACGGATATTGACGGCTTAGCTGTTAAAGTTACTGCGGCTTCAGGTGAAAAGTGTGAGCGTTGCTGGCATGTAACTGAAGATATTGGTGACAATGAAACTTATAAAGATCTATGTGGCCGTTGTGTAACCAATGTTGAAGGCGATGGTGAAGAGCGCAAGTTCGCCTAATCTTTCTTAAGTCGCTTTACTTTGTTTGTAGGGCGACTTGTTTAACTTATAGGCGAGAAAATAACCTTGAGTAAATTCATTTCTGATAGTGCAATGCGCTGGTGGTGGTTAACACTGGTGTGCTTGCTTGTTGATCAAATAACAAAACATTGGGTTGCTGGTAGTTTTGATTTATATGAATCAATTAATGTGCTGCCATTTTTTAATTTAACCTATGTTCATAACCCCGGAGCCGCATTTAGCTTTCTAGCTGATCAAGGTGGTTGGCAACGCTGGTTTTTTACTGTTATTGCCACAGTCGCTAGCATTATATTTATTGTTTGGATGTGTAAAACGCCAAAGCAGCAAACCTTGCTTGGTTTAGCATTAGCCTTGATGTTAAGTGGGGCTTTAGGTAATTTGATTGATCGTGCTTTATTTGGCTATGTAATCGATTTTCTAGACTTTCATTGGGCGGGTTATCATTTCCCTGCCTTTAATATTGCAGACTCTATGATATTTATTGGTGCTGCGTTGATGATTTTAGACTCTTTTCGTGAAGAAGCACGTAAAGGTAAAGAGACAAAGGTAAGTGAATAATGACTGATAATAAATTAGTTGAAAATGATTCTAGCATATTAGTGCATATTACCATGAAGCTTAGTGATGGCTCTGCAGCTGATAGCACTAAAGTTAATAACAAACCTGCTAAAATTGTTATAGGTGATAACAGTATTTCTAAAGCATTTGAAGCAAACTTATTAGGTATGGCAGCGGGTGAGTCAAAAGAGTTTACCTTAGAAGCGGTCGATGCCTTTGGTGAGTCAAATCCTGATAATATCCATTATATGGATAAAGATAAGTTTACAGCAGAAGTTCCTGCAGAAGTTGGCAATATTATAACTTTTAGCCAACCAGGCGGTGAGCTGCCAGGTATCATTACTGAAGTATCAGGCCACTCAGTTACCGTTGATTTTAATCACCCGTTGGCTGGCCAAGCAGTTACTTTTGTCATCGACATTGTTGAAATTTTATAGTTTAGTTAAGCAAACTTATTTAGGTAGTGGTATTTTATTATGGAAATTATTTTAGCGAATCCAAGAGGCTTTTGTGCTGGTGTAGATAGAGCTATTAGTATTGTTGATCGTGCATTAGATCTTTTTGGTGCTCCCATTTATGTTCGCCATGAAGTTGTCCATAATAAGTTTGTTGTTGATGGGCTAAAAGAGCGTGGTGCGGTGTTTGTTGATGAACTTGATGAAGTACCAGATGATAGCACTGTAATTTTTAGTGCTCACGGTGTCTCGAAAGCTGTTCGTCAAGAGGCAAAAAACAGAGACTTAAAAGTGTTTGATGCAACCTGTCCTTTGGTGACTAAAGTACATATGGAAGTGTCGCGCGTTAGTCGCAAAAATATAGAATGTATTTTAATCGGTCATGCAGGCCACCCTGAAGTTGAAGGCACTATGGGGCAGTATGATAGTGACTCGGCAGGTATTTACTTAGTTGAATCGACTAAAGATGTTGAAAATTTAGTGGTTAAAAACCCTGAAAAATTATACTTTTGCAGCCAAACAACGTTATCAGTTGATGATACTTCCGAAGTTATTGATGCCTTGAGAGCCAAATTCCCGTTAATAGAAGGGCCGCGTAAAGATGATATTTGTTATGCCACACAAAATCGTCAAGATGCAGTGCGCTCTATTATTGAACATGTTGATTTATTGCTTGTTGTCGGGGCAAAAAATAGTTCAAACTCAAACCGCCTAAGGGAAGTCGCGACAAAAATGGGAGTCACTGCTTACTTAATTGATACTGCGGATGATATTGAAACCCAGTGGTTAGAGAATGTTGCTAAAGTTGGTGTAACAGCGGGCGCTTCAGCCCCAGCTATCTTATTTAAGCAAGTAGTTGAAGCACTAAAAACTTATGGTGGTCATGAGGTTATAGAACACCCAGGCAGAGAAGAAAGTATTGTATTTGCAGTACCGGCTGAATTGCGCTAGTCTTAAATAAGCTTTAAATTTAATCAAAGTGGTAAGTGCTAGGTTTATCACTTTTTTGTAGAGTACAGTTTTCGGTTTCAAAGTTACTTTGAAAAATAACTTTATCGTGGGTAGTAGCTGTACATTAGTTTGATATTTTGGTTGGCAACTGAGTACTACCCATTAGATATGGAAGCAGTATGTGCGCAAAAAGCGCAAATTACCATGGTTTAGGTAAAGTGGGGGATAGGTAAGTGGTCACTTCAATTTTATGTTCTAAAACGTTGTTCAAGCAAAGTTATACTGTATATAGTTATTCCTTTTTTGATTTATTTCTCTCGATTTTTAAACCAATCTCCTTCAGTCTTGCTCAAAATATTACTTGTAAATTAACTGAGCTTATAAATGTTCGCTTGGGGGCTTGCTATGCCTAATACTATATATTCTAAAAATAAAAATGCTGGTATGACATTTATTGAGGTGCTGATTGCCTTGGTTATTATTGTTACTGGTATCCTAGGAGCCGTAGGTATGCAGGCTATGGCTAAGCAAGCAAGCTTTGATGCTATGCAAAGATCATTAGCCTCGAGTTTAGCTGAGGATATTCTCTCTAGAATGCGAGCAAACTCTCCCGCAGCACTAGCAAATTATGCGGATAACGGGGTAGTTTATGGACAAGGAAATTACCTTGAGCCAAATCAGCGATGTAACAATAGCGGTGTTGACTGTACTGTAAATGAAATAAGAATTAATGATCAGTTTGAGTGGGACTTAGCGCTGATGGGCGGTAATGTACTTAGTGCCAATAATGATAGAGTTGGTGGTTTAATTAATGCAACTGGCTGTATAACAGTAGTAGGTAGTAATGTTACAGTGGTTGTAAGTTGGGAAGGCAGAGCTGAGACTATTGATGCAACAAAGGATGCAAACTGTGGTCCAGCTGCTCAAGGAAAACGTCGGCAGGTGTTAGTTCAGGCGTTTATTATTTAAATAGTGTCATTAAAAGTAAAAATAGAAGCAAAATGCATAGAGTTACGTTGAAACAGTTATCTAGAAAGCAGCAGGGTTTCACCATTGTTGAAATTTTTATTGCGTTAAGCATCGGCTTAGTATTGCTCGCAGGAGTTGTATCTATTTTTGCTGGTATTAGATCTACAAGTAGTAAAACTTCAAACTATGGTGAAATGCAAGAAAACGGACGTTTTGCCATTAGTGTTTTAACTGAAGATCTGCAAAGAGCAAGCTATTGGGGAGATGATTTTAAAAGTGTATTTGACCAGAGTACTATAAATCCAGTGCCTGCGGCTCCGGGGAACGAATGTAATGGGGGGGGAATAAATAATGGTACTTTCCCTGGCGGTGTTGGACCATTTAGAGCGCTCTGGGGAGAAACGGTTGATGTTGCCAACCCCATGGGATGTTTTAATGATGCTAAGTTAGGCTCTGATTTAATACAGATCAAGCGAGTGGTTGCCAATGAATTGGTTGATAATTTAGGAAACCCAATAGTTAATGCTCCAGCAGGAAATTTTTATTTGGTTGCAAACGAAGGTCAAGGGGTTATCTTTCCTCCTGGTGCTGTGCCAGTAATTAATAATGCCCGAGTATGGCAATACCAGCACCATGTATATTATGTCCGAGAAGAGGATCAGGGAGGCAATCCAGTACCTGTTTTGATGCAAGGACAACTTACTAACCAAATGTCTTTTGCTCCTATTATTGATGGGATTGAAATGATTCGCTTTATGTATGGGATTGATACGACAATTGATCCTAATTTGCCTGGTTATGGTGACATTGACATGTATGTATCTGCTGATGGCGTTAATGGGGGCAATGGCATGACAGAGGCAATATGGAATGGCGCAGGGGGAAGAAGAATTTTGGCAGTAAAAATTTTTGTTTTAGCTAGAAGTACAAGACCTGATATTACTTATAGAAATACCAACACCTATCAATTAGGAGATTTGCCGATAACCTTTAATGACAACTTTAGGCGCTTGCTCTTTACCTCGACGGTTATTTTAACTAATACAGGTACTGATGTATGGCCATGATGAATAGGAGTCGATAATGAAACATGTAATTAAAGTTGACAAGCAAAAAGGGGCAGTGTTACTTGTATCGCTAGTTTTTTTAGTTGCATTAACAGCTGTCACCTCGGCTTTGATGCAAAATAGTACGGTTGATATGAAAATGTCTGGTGCTAGTGAAGTTAAGTCTGTTGCTAATCAGGCAGCTGTAAGTGCGGTTGATGAAGTGATCTTTAATCAAGTCAGTCCAGGCCAAGTTAATCTATTTGCTCTGAGTGTTAAAGGAAATAATTATCCGATAGGCTTTCAAGCTGGAGATCAGAACCTGCTGCTACCAGGAACGAATACAGGAGCAACAGCAAATATAACTGTGTCAAATAATCGCTATCAACTTGATTTGTCTTGTCCGCATAAAAAAAATGGTTCTGACAATGACACCTTTGAGTGTAATAAATTGCGTGTTCAAGTGGATAGACCTTATGGTCGAGAAAATAATAGTAATATTCAAGTGAACTCAATTATTACTCAGGAATTGATTAAGACTCAGTAGTGATTTTATTTAAGGTTTTATTAGGGAAGATGATTAGTTAATTGAAAATTAGCTTTGGGGTTAAATATGAAAAAGTTTGTAGCCAAGAATATAATAATGGCGATATGTACAGGAGTTAGTCTTTTGTTATCTCCATTAGTGTTGTCAGATGATACTGATCTATATTTAAGTGATACAGTTCAAAATGTAAGGCAGAATCCTAAGGTACTGATAATATTTGACAACTCAGGTAGTATGGGGCGAAATCCTATTGATGTTAAGGAGTTTTATGATCCAAATAAAACTTATGGGCCTGTACAAGGCTTAACCTCATTTAATGATAAGTTTATTTATTTTACTAAGGGCGGTGTTGATGGTGTAGGTGTACCAGTACCAGATAGCCCTAGTGAAGCTCGCAGGTTTTTAGATGCAATTAATGGATGTGATGTTGCCCGCCAAAGTCTTGAAACATATGGCTTTTATACAGGGCATATTAGAGAGTATTCTTTTAGAGGCAATACAGGTCGCTGGAATGAAATACCAGATAATAATGGCGCAAATATAGAAATCATTGACTGTGAAGATGACGTATTAGCTCCCACCCCTGTTAACGCTAAATGGAAAAATAATCAAGGTGCGGAAGTTACCGTACCTTCAGGCTATCCAGTTGATGGAGAAGGCACCAGGCAATCACCAATTTATCATACCAATAATGTAGCAGACTCTAATGTTACATGGAGTGGTTCCCTAGTTACCTTGTATACTGACAATTATTTACGTTGGTGGCATGGTGATAATATTCCGGAAGTATCAAAGACCCCGATGGAAATATTCCAAGAAGAAATTTCAAATTATATTCGTAGTGTTCCTAACGTAGATTTTGGTTTACAAATATTTAACTATAATGATGATCGCAGAAATAATGGTGGCCGAGTCATTCAAGGAATTCAGCCTACAACAGCCACTTCAAAGGCATCATTGTTGAATTTGATTAATAATGAAATTTTCCCGGAAACATGGACACCATTGTGTGAGACTATGTATGAGGCCTCACGTTATTTTGCAGGAAAGAATGTTGACTTTGGTAATGATAGGGATGTAAACCCTAAGCGAGATAGAAGTATCGAGTCAGGTAATAAATACATTTCCCCGTACAATAGATGTTTTGACGATACCATTAATATTTTCTTAATTACTGATGGTGAACCAACCTGGGATATTGATGCCGATGCTAAGATACGAGCACTCCCAGCAGGTAATGCAGATATGTCTAATTTTGTTGTTAGTGCACCTAATACATGGGACCGAGGTAATAGCATGTTGCCAGCAATGGCGAGCTGGATGTATGAAAACGACATTAATACTGATTTAGATAATAAGCAGAATGTTAGAACTTTCACGATAGCCTTTGGTGAAGAGGCTCAAGCTTCTGCAGCTGCGTTACTAGAAGAAACCGCAAGACGAGGAGGTGGTGAATACCTTTATGCGGGTAACAGTGGTGATCTAACAAGAGCGTTGAATGAGTTCACAGGCAGCTTAACAACAGGTGGTAGTTCTCTAACTTCTGCGTCAGTAGCAGCCAACACAGTAGATAGAACACAGACTTTAGATAATGTCTATTATGGTATGTTTCAGCCTGATATAGGTCCGAGATGGCATGGGAATTTAAAGAAATATAAAGTAGTTGGTGGTGAACTTAAGGGAAAAAATGGTGAGTTGGCGACAGATCTTGATACAGAACAGTTTTCTCAAAATGTTTCTAGCTATTGGTCAAGTGGTGTTGATGGTGACAAAGTCGCAGAAGGTGGTGTTGTTGAAATGTTTACCACTATCACTCCATCTCAACGCAAGATATATAGTGATTTAGGTGTTGGCTCGGGGAGTTTGCTTCAAGTTACTGAGGCTGACTTTAGAACTAAGGCTATTTCAGGCTATGGCAATCGAGCTGATCTAGTGAATGCTTTAGGTGTAGTAGATGATGATGCGGCGATAGATGAGGTTTTACATTGGCACATGGGGGTTGATGTTGACGATGAGGACAAGGATGGCTTTATAGATGATATGCGCCCTAGTGTTTTTGGTGATCCTCTACACTCTAAGCCTGTTGTAATTAATTATGGTAACGATAATATCTATATTGCAGTTGGCACCAACCAAGGTGCTTTGCATATGTTTAAGGACAACAACCCTAATTCGGCTAGTTCTTATGTTTCTGAATCATGGGCGTTTTTACCGAAAGAGTTATTTTCAAATATTAAAGGTTTAAAGGATAACTTTTCAAACGCTGATAAGATGTACGGAGTAGATGGATTAATTACATTTTATATTAATGATATAAACGGTGATGGTGATGTCGATGTTAATGATGGTGAAACGGCTTGGTTGTTCTTTGGTTTACGACGAGGTGGAGACTCTTACTACGCATTAGATATAACAAACCCAGAAAGTCCAAGTAAAATGTGGAAGTTATCTGGTGGAGCATCTCCATTTGAAGAGCTAGGCCAATCTTGGTCGCAACCTAAAGTTGTCTTTTCAATGTTGAACGTATCAGGTGATACAGCAAAGCCTACACTCTTATTCGGTGGAGGCTACGATATAAGTAAAGATAATACAGGCGTAGGAACTGCTGATAATTCTGGTCGAGCGGTTTATATGGTAGATGCTGAGTCAGGTAATTTTCTTTGGAGTTTAGCACCTTCAGGTACAACGACATTTACTGGAACTGACAGCATACCATCGACTATTGGTACATTAGATAGTGATGCTGATGGTTTAATAGATCGACTGTATTTTGGTGATACTGGTGGTAATGTTTGGCGCGTCGATATGCCTGGCGCAGATACTAATAAATTTACTGTTTTTAAATTGGCTAGTCTAGGTGATGAACTTTCAAATGCTCAAGATAGGCGTTTCTTTTACCGACCTACAATAGTTAGAACGATTATTACCGAAACAATTGATACAGGATTAGTTGATTTAAATAATGACGCAATTATTGTGAAGCAAGAAACCCCTTACGATGCAATATTGATTGGCAGTGGTGATAGGAGTGATCCTGTAGGTCAAGATACACTAGATAAATATTTTATGATCAAAGACGTAAATATTGCTACGCAAACCTTTGATGGAAATACCGTTCCTATTCCTGCAACAATTACTATTAATGATTTATATGACTATACCGATGGTCCATTTGATGGTCTTACGGGCCAAGCGTTTGATGATAAAGCATTGGAAGTAAGTTTAAAGCAAGGTTGGTACTTCAGCTTTGAGCAAAGCGGTGAAAAAAGCTCTGCTGCCGGTAGGGTAATTAAAAATGTTGCTTATTTTAATTCTTATACGCCGCCAGAGCCAAATCCTAATTTATGTTATGTAGGTGGTAAGGCATGGCTATATGCGATTGATTTAGCGTTAGGCATCAAAAAATTCAATTGGTCAAATTCAAATAGTGATCCTGAATTAGTTAGAGGCGATAAAATACGCTATATAGGAAGTCAATTTGCGGATACGCCAACGGTTATATCAGTTCCTTCTCAGCCAGGAGAGCTACCTAAGGTTAAGGTTATTGCTAATTACTTTGTACATGAGCCTGACTTGTCAGTTCAAACCGGTAGGAGTTCCATGGTAACTACGGAACAAGTCAATTAACAATAGAGTGCTCGCTTAATATGGTAGGTAATAGAATGAGTAATGATATGTTTATGGTGCGAAAAGTGACGAAAAGTATAACAGGTTTTACATTGGTAGAGGTGATGATTGTAGTTGCGATTATTTCTATTCTTGCAACAATTGCCTATCCTTCTTATGTAGATCATGTAATACGCTCTAATAGGGCTGAAGCTTTGATTGAGTTAACTCGAGTAGCGAATCTACAAGAGCAGTTTTTTGTAGATAATAACCGCTACACTGATGACTTAAATGAGCTAGGTCTTGGTGGAGTTGCTTATGAAACACAAAGTGCTAACTATAGTATAGCGTCTGTTATAGCTAACAATGCCACACAGTTTACATTGACAGCAACAGCACAGCATAGACAAACTCAGGATACTGGTTGCACGGCTATTACATTGACACATACGGGACAAAAAGACCCATTACAGGCAAGTTGTTGGGAGAGGTAATATGAACACTTATTTTAGAGTTATTTTGTTAACTGCAGTAACGATGCTGGCTCTTTCAGTAAGCACAGAGACTTTAGGTGCGAAGAAAGAAAAAAAACGAGCTCATGCAAAGTGCCATGTTGCTTTATCGGATGGCACTGAAACAGTTGTATTTTGGTTCATTCCGAAACAGAAAATTGCTAGCTATGCACCTAAAATTGAGGGTAAAAAGATAGCTAAAGCCAAAGGAAAAGTCAGTATATACAAGGCTTTTGAGTGTGTGGCTGATTCTGATGAGTTTTCTAGCGCAAGAGCTCAGTTGATTGATAGTAAAACGCCTAGATAAATATTATTCAGTTCACTTTTGCTTTATTTAGGACTAGTTAAGTTTTATAAAAAAACTCCCTCAACTCTGTGAGGGAGGAATTTTTCTATAGAATTTAGATACAAACGATATTTGCACCTTGCCTGTCTTGATCTTTGCCATCACCATTATTGTCACTACTTAAAAATGTTCTTCCTGATAAGGAAATGATAACGGCTCGGGAAAATTTTTCATTAGCATGTGGGCAAAAGCTAAATGTTCCAGCATTATTGGCGGTAAGCTGGCCGCTGGCATTATAGGTAACTCTATCAAATGCAAACTGCAGCTTATCTGTTGCATTTATTGGAGATATTTCTTTAATGACTTGGTTCTGAGATATTATGCCAATCACACCTGACCAGTCGGCTGCACCGGTACAATCAGTTCTATTTACGTTAATAGGACAAACACTGACGTTTAGCCCTGTATTTATGGCAGTGTTTCTTGCTGTTAATAGCATACGCTGTAATTCTGATACCTTATTATCAACTTTTAATTTAACAATAAACTCACCTAAACTGGGTAAGGCGATGGTTGTTAATATCGCTAGCACAGCGATACTGATCATGACTTCAATTAAGCTAAACCCTTGTTTATTTCTTAATGGGTTGCTATACAGTTGTTTTTGGTTAGTAAAAGAGGAAACAATCCATCGCATTTGAACACCTAAATAAATCTACAGCTTTATTTATTTATAGCACTTTATAAGCCTTCAATCTAGTGAATATGTTCTCGCCTTAGTTACATGTTATTTCGTTATTACTTCTTGTTTCCTCGATTCCATCGTTATCAATATCGCTACTTGTATAGAGCCGACCAGAGCGTGCAATTACAATAGCACGAGAAAATTGCTCAAATCCTTTAGGGCAATACCTAAATGTACCGTTTGAAAGTCCTGATAAATGGCCGTCTGGGTGATAACTTACTCGTGTTCTATACCTGCCATACACTAGTTTGTCGGAGGTTTTTATTGCTGCTTTTGAAATTAATATCCGCTCACCATCAGCTTCATCTAATATTAAGTTATTATTCAAATCAGCAAAAACGCTGAGCTCATTTTGCCATAAAGTTGTGCATTCATTATTAGCGTTAAGGGGACATAATGTCACTATGTTTCCTGAGTTTATAGCATGATTTCTTGCCTTTAATAACGCGCGGTGTAAATTAGATATTTCGTTATCAACTCTTAGTTTGACAATGAAAGGTTGTAGATTAGGTATCGCGATAAAGGATAATACCGAAATGATAGCGACGCTAACTAATAGTTCAATTAGCGTCATACCTATCGAAGACTTAGTTTGAGGTAAAAGCTTTCCTTGCTTAGTGGTCATATTCATAAAAATTCCATTTTTATATATTTGTGGTCTTTTTATGTATAGACAATAAATCCGTATACAGTCAACAATATGTAAAATCTAGTTTTCGTATAATGTTGGAATAGCCTTTCTTTTGTGCTGAGTTTTTTGATAAATATTGATAATATGCTCTGATACTTTCTGACTCACTTCTTTTCCTTCTAAAAAGTCATCAAGTTGATCGTAACTGATACCTAATGCATCTTCATCAGTTTTTCCTGGATCTAGATCTTCTAAATCTGCCGTAGGAGCTTTGCTGACAAGAATTTCTGGAGCCCCGAGGTTTTTAGCGATAGCTCTGACTTGTCGCTTTGATAAACCAAAAAGGGGAGCTAAATCACAGGCGCCATCACCCCATTTTGTAAAGAAGCCTGTTATATTTTCTGCGCTATGATCGGTACCAATAACAAGACCACCTAGTATTCCGGCAATATGGTATTGTGAAATCATCCTCATACGTGCTTTAACATTGCCCTTTGAAAAGTCAACTTGTCCATCGCTTGGCTTAGGCAAATTTTGTTTAGCTATAGCTTGTAGCACTTCATTGTGAATTCCATCAACGCCAGCTAAAACATTGGTGGTCAGACAGTGACTTGGCTGAATAAAACTTACGGCTTGTTGTGCATCGTCTTCATCTGATTGTGTATCATAGGGTAAACGTACTGCGATAAATTGATATGTGTTGCTATTTTCTTCTTTATTCAGCTCGTTAACAGCCAGTTGAGCTAAGCGACCACAGGTGGAAGAGTCTACACCACCGCTAATGCCAAGAATTAAATTTTTTAAGCCTGAGGCTTTTAATTGTTTTTTAATAAAGTTAACACGACGTTTTATTTCAAATTCAACATCAATTGAAGGTAAAACTTTCATTTCAGAGATAATGTCTTGTTTGCTAATTGACTTGGCAGTTGTCATTAAAGTTTCCTAATTTGTGCTAGTAATAGACAAGTTGCTCTAGTTTAGCAAAATTAAAGCCTTAAATGATATTGATATATTGAGTTAAACGCGCTGTAATATTGTTAATTCAAATTAAGTAAGTTGACAGCAATGAAAAAAATTGAAGCAATTATTAAGCCTTTTAAAATGGATGATGTTAGAGAAGCGTTAGGCGAGATTGGTGTGACAGGGATGACAGTGTCCGAAGTTAAGGGCTTTGGTAGGCAGAAGGGTCATACTGAGTTATACCGAGGTGCTGAATATATGGTAGATTTCTTACCAAAAGTGAAATTGGAAATTGTTATTGCAACTGAAGATGTTGAGCGCTGTATTGATACAATTATTGAAACTGCTCAAACAGGTAAAATAGGTGATGGTAAAATTTTTGTCACTGATGTTGAGCGCGTCATTAGAATTCGTACAGGGGAAGAGGATCAAGCCGCTATTTAATATAAGCGAATTACTTTATATATGAGTTTTAAGTTAAGCTGGCATTTTTTATGTCAGCTTTTTTTACATCTTTAGAGAGCTGAATGTTTTGCCAAACACTAGGCTGTTGAAATTCAATTAATAAATACCTTAGGTATGAAATATGCACGCAATTGTTCAAGTATCATAGTACTCGTTCAGTACGCATTTGTGATAGTCACAAGGGAGGTATTATGAAAATATTGCTTAAACTTATTGTTTTTTTTGTTGCCATTATTAGTAGCCCATTTGCTAATGCTACAACTATGTGTGCGACATCAGATGTTAACTTAACGGATGTTCAACTAGTACCTGAAGTACAGGTCGACCCGTTTCCTAACCCACCAACAACCAGTATTCCACCAACAGAAGCGAGTGCTTGTGTTGGCTTATTAAGTGGTAATGATAAGCCATCACCATCTGGTCATAATATTGGCGAGTATGGGGATGGGCTACTTAATGGCGCAGCACAAACTGGTGGTAATCCTGATGGCTCGCTTAATCCTTATAACACCTTGTTTGATCCATTTTATAATGAAGCAGATCCATTAAATCCGTTAGCAATGGATGGCTCTGAAGGTTATAACCCTAACCTAGCGTTTATCTCTCCTTCAGATTTACAAGATTTTGATGGGCTAGATGATGGTAATGATTATAAAACTGATCCAGGCTGGGTTTATTTAGGTAAAGATGAAGGCGGAGGTTTTAGTTACTCAACCGCAGGTAGCGGCTTACCAGGAGAAACTTTAGTAAGCTCAGTGGTTGATATTAACTTTTCTTGCGCGGTAGGCTCTATTGGCGGTAGTTGTACTGCAGGTACTTGGTCTATTATGCCTGATTATGATATTGCCAGTCAGTTATTTGATTTGTTTGGGGAAGGTGTTTTTGATCATTTAGCTTTAGTATTTAAGACAGGTAATGTTTGTGAAAGAGAACCAGGAGAAAGAGGAAAACCTGATTGTGAGAGAGGTTCAAACTTTGCTATCTATGACTTTAACTTTAATACATTACTGGGTGGAGGCTTAGATTTATCATCACCTTATAATTTGGGAGGAACGTTTGATTTAGGTTCTACCTTTGATGGAAAAGGTATATCTCATATATCAGTCTGGGCTAGGGATCCTGAATTTTCTGATATTACTAGGATATCTGAGCCAAGAAGTATGTTATTGATGTTATTTGCTTTGGTATTGTTAGCTGCTCGCTACAAAGTAAAGCATGCAATCTTTTAGTGTGTATTGCTAAAATATGTAAAATTTTCTGACACAATAAAAAAGCTGGCTTTAGAGTAGCCAGCTTTTTCCATTCTTTATGTCCCGTCCTGAAATGTGTTTACACTTTGACAACGAGAGAAAACATTAAATAGTTATATTAATTAACCAGTTTATTGTTTGGGTAGTTTGCTGCTAAAACCTGCAATGCATTTTTCTTTAAATCATCTAGCTCTAATTTTTCGTAACATTCAATCATCATTACCAGTGCTTGCTCAACTTCTGGGCTTGGCGAAAAGTACTCGACAACATAACGACCACGATTAGCAGCTGAAGCATATGCTTCACGTTTATAATAAAACTTTGCAACGGCAAGTTCATATTTGGCTAAGCGCGATCTAATTTCTAGCATGCGTTTACGCGCGTCAGCAGCATATTTACTGTTTGGGTATTCCGTTACAATACGTTTTAAATCTTTAAATGCGCTACGCGATGCTTCAGGATCTCGATCAGTTCTATCGATACCAGCAAGATCTTGAAAGAGGTTTTCTTCTGTTGAGATATTAATTAATGCGCGCATATAGTAAACATAGTCAACATTAGAGTTGTTCGGGTTTAACCGTAAGAATCTGTCTGCTAAGGCAATACCTTGAGCAGCGTCACCACTTTTGTAGTAAGCGTAAATTAAGTCTAATTGTACTTGGTGAGAAATAGGGCCAAATGGAAAGCGAGAGTCAATAGCACTTAAAATTTGGATAGCCTTTTGGTATAGACCGCTATCAAGTGCTGCTCTAGCATCAACAAATAGAGCCTGTGCAGATTTATCTGGTACAACTTCTTCTTCTTTTTCTATAGAAGAACACCCTGATATTGCTAACACAAGAAGGGTTAAAATAATTTTTATTGTCAATTTATCCATGAATTTTGCTATCACTAATTTGTTTTCGTTAAAATTAATATCAAACCCGTGAGTAAAGGGGTAAAATATCTGCATGCATTCTAACCTAGCAACCTTGCCTTGCACAGTGAAAAAACAATTTGATGTATTTATCGTTTGTTTTTAAGTGTATCTATGGCGTTTACTCAGGTTAAAATTACGACTAAAGGTAGTAAAAGAGAATTCAATGGCTGAAATTATTCAACATAAAGATAGTGTTCCTGAGTCATGTTTAGGTAAACGCTTAGACCAAACATTGGCACAAATGTTTCCTGATTATTCACGATCTCGGTTAAAAGATTGGATATTAGCTGGCAGTGTTACTGTCAATGGTGAAGTTCAAACACGTGCTAGAGAGAAAATGTACGGCGGAGAAATCATAGCCATTAATGCCGAAGTTGAAGCTGAAGTTAGGTTTGAGCCACAAGATATACCACTTAATATTGTTTATGAAGATGATGATATTTTGGTTATTAATAAGCCCGCAGATTTAGTTGTTCACCCTGGGGCTGGAAATCCTGATGGTACCGTATTAAATGCTTTGTTAAACCATTGTCCAGAACTGGAAGTCGTCCCTAGAGCAGGTATCGTACATCGTCTAGATAAGGACACTACAGGTTTGATGGTTGTAGCTAAAACTATTGCCGCACAAACTAACTTGGTTGATGCATTGCAACGTAGAGAAATTACCCGTGAATATGAAGCCGTGGCTAATGGTATTATGACTGCTGGTGGTGTAGTTGATGAGCCAATTGGTCGTCATGCTACTAAAAGAACCCACATGGCGGTTACTTTTTCTGGTCGTCCTTCTGTTACTCATTACCGTGTTATGGAAAAGTATAGGCTTCATACAAGGTTACGTTTAAGACTGGAAACGGGAAGGACACATCAAATCCGAGTACATATGGCTCATATTTCTCATCCACTCGTGGGAGACCCTGTTTATGGTGGTAGACCAAGGCCACCTAAAAATGCTACACCCGAGCTTTTAGCTATGTTGCGCAGTTTTAAGCGCCAAGCATTGCACGCTGCAATGTTATCTCTATACCACCCAATTACAGGAGAGTTAATGACATGGCATGCAGACCTTCCAGAAGATTTTGTTGAACTTGTGCAATTACTACAAGAAGACAATAAATTAAATGCCCAACAAGAGTATTAACCAAGGTAATCATCAAACGTCCTGCTCAGCCATTGAGCAGGCGATTTTTCCTGCCAATAATATATTAGCAATACAAACAACGCGAATATCTCCTTCAGATACCCTAAATAAAGATAATGATTTTCAGTCGTTTAATCTTGCTTTACATGTAAATGATAATGCTGATGATGTTATCAAAAATAGGGAAATATTAGCTCGCTATATTGCCAAAGAAACGTCGGCTATTCGATTAGATATTCAATGGTTAGAGCAAGTTCACGGTAACTCTGTTGTCGAAGTAAATGAGTTTTCTTCTTCGCCATTGGTTGCTGATGCAAGCATTACTAAGCAAAAACATCTAGCACTGGCAATTATGACCGCAGATTGCTTACCAATTTTACTTGCCCATAAAGAAGGGCTTGAAGTTGCCGCGATACATGGTGGCTGGCGACCTTTAGCAGGTAATATTATTGCTAATACTATTACCGCCATGTCTTCACCTGTAACTGAGATAGTTGCTTGGCTAGGGCCCTGTATTGGCGAAAAAGTATTTGAAGTGGGGCAGGACGTTTACGATGAATTTGTCCAACAAGCAGAGGTTTTTCAACAAGCATTTACTGTTATTGGTAATAATAAATACTTAGCAAGTTTACATCAAATTGCCAAGCTGCAATTACAAGCACTGGGTGTTCATTCTATAGAAAGCTTACATGAATGTACTTTCTCCATGCCTCAAAAATATTACTCTTATAGAAAACAAGCCATTACAGGGCGTATGGCTACGGTTATTTGTCGAATCTAATCTTATTTTTACTCTATTTATCTCCATAACAATATTGAAAAATAAAAATTTATCCTCATAACAGTATCATGAGCTAGGAGGATATATTATGCGTTTAGATCGTTTTACCCAATCTTTTCAAGAGTCCATAGCTGATGCGCAGTCATTAGCTTTAGGGCGAGATCACCAATTTATCGAACCACTTCATTTAATGATGGCGCTATTAAATCAAAACGCCAATACCATTATTCCATTGTTAAAAAGTGCGGGTATAGATATTCGTACTTTACGCACTAAAACTGATGAGGCATTACAGTCTTTGGCTCAAGTGCAAGGTTCGGGCGGAGACGTACAACTATCTGCGGCAACTGGTCGCTTATTTAACTTATGTGATAAACATGCACAAAAGATGGGAGATAAATTTATCTCATCGGAAATGTTTATTTTAGCGGCGATTGAAGATAAAGGGGCTTTAGGGAAAATTCTCACAGAGTTAGGCGCTAATGAGCAAAGAATAAAGGCAGCTATTGAACACATTCGTGGCGGACAAAAGGTTGAAGAGCAAAATGCTGAAGATGTTCGTCAAGCCTTGCAGAAATATACCATTGACCTAACAGAAAGAGCTGAGCAGGGAAAATTAGACCCTGTTATTGGACGAGATGATGAGATACGTAGAACGTTACAAGTATTGCAGCGCCGTACTAAAAATAATCCCGTATTGATTGGTCAACCAGGTGTAGGTAAAACGGCCATAGTGGAAGGGCTTGCACAACGTATTGTTGACCATGAAGTTCCAGAAGGGTTAAAAAATAAACGTGTACTTTCTTTGGATATGGGGGCTTTAGTTGCCGGTGCTAAGTATCGAGGAGAGTTTGAAGAGAGGTTAAAAGCTGTCTTAAACGAACTTGCTCATGAAGAAGGGCAGGTAATTCTCTTTATTGATGAATTACACACTATGGTGGGTGCAGGAAAAACAGATGGTGCTATGGATGCGGGTAATATGCTAAAACCTGCCTTAGCGCGTGGTGACTTGCACTGTGTAGGAGCAACAACACTCGATGAATACAGGCAGTACATCGAAAAAGATGCTGCTTTGGAGCGTCGTTTCCAAAAAGTATTAGTAGATGAGCCAAGCGTAGAAGATACCATCGCTATTTTACGTGGTTTAAAAGAACGTTATGAATTACATCACTCGGTGAATATAACCGATCCTGCTATCGTTGCTGCTGCGAGTTTATCTCACCGCTATATTAGTGATAGGCAATTGCCTGATAAGGCAATTGATTTGATTGATGAAGCAGCATCGAGCATACGCTTGCAGATGGACTCTAAACCTGAAGACCTAGATAGATTAGAGCGTAAGCTTATTCAATTAAAGCTAGAGCAAAAAGCAGTTGAAAAAGAATCTGATGAAGCATCAATCAAACGTTTAGCACTTATTTCAGAACAAATTCGTCAAAACCAACAGAAATATGATGAACTTGATGAAATTTGGACAACAGAAAAAGCGGCACTTTACGGTACTCAAGCCATTAAAGAAGAGCTGGAACAAGCGAGAATTGAATTAGAATCCGCTAGAAGAACCGGTGATCTAAATCGCATGTCTGAGTTGCAATATGGCAAGTTACCTGAGCTTGAAAAACAACTAGATTTGGCGAGCCAAGCAGAAATGCAAGAAATGAGTTTGCTTGCTAACAAGGTCACTGATGTTGAGATTGCTGATGTATTAAGTCGAGCAACAGGAATACCTGTATCGAAAATGCTGGAGCAAGAACGTGACAAGCTATTGCAAATGGAAACACAATTACATGAGAAAGTGATTGGTCAAGATGAAGCTGTATCATCGGTAGCGAATGCTATCAGACGTTCTCGAGCTGGTCTTGCTGACCCAAATCAGCCTATAGGTTCGTTTTTGTTTTTAGGGCCAACAGGGGTGGGTAAAACGGAATTAACCAAAGCGCTTGCCTATTTCTTATTTGATAGTGAAGACTCTTTGATCCGAATTGATATGTCTGAGTTTATGGAGAAGCATTCGGTTGCGCGTTTGGTTGGTGCTCCCCCAGGATATGTGGGCTATGAAGAAGGTGGTTATTTAACTGAAGCCGTAAGGCGTAAACCTTATTCTGTCATTCTCTTAGATGAAGTGGAAAAAGCGCACCCTGATGTGTTTAATATTCTATTGCAAGTACTAGATGATGGCCGCCTTACCGATGGCCAAGGTCGTACTGTAGACTTTAAAAATACTGTAATTATTATGACGTCTAATATTGGCTCAGATATTATTCAAGAGTTTGCTGGTGATGAAAATTATCAACAAATTAAAGCGCAAGTAATGAACGAACTAGGTCATCACTTTAAACCTGAGTTTATCAACCGCGTTGATGAATCTGTGGTATTCCATCCGTTAATTGCTGAGCAAATAGAGCGCATAGCTGGTATTCAAATTCAAGCACTAGCAGATAGATTAACTGAGCAAGAGCTGAGTCTTAAAGTTCACCCTGAGGCATTATCTATGATTGCAGCCGCTGGTTTTGACCCTATTTTTGGCGCAAGACCATTAAAAAGAGCGATTCAACAAGAGATAGAAAACCCATTAGCGCAAAAATTACTGGCTAATGAGTTTGAAAAAGGCAAAACAATTGAGGTATCTGTTGAAGCGGGGGAATTAGTTTTTAGCTAACTTTTGCTTTATCTAAACTATTTCATTTAAACAATAGTGCCCAATGAGTTCGTATTGGGCACTTTGATAACACACATGTGAGAACGTCTAGTTCTATTCCTCTCTACAATACAATCCCATATGTTTTTTACTTAACGCTAGTTGCTCTTGTTTTTCTTGGTCGGATAAAACTCGATTAGTGGTTGTGCCATCGCTATTTTCTTCCGTTATGAGTACTTCATTAAATGAGCTTAACATCTTTATATTATCTTTAGCGGCTTGGCAATTTCGCTTAAAGGTTTCTTCATTGGCAACTAGCTGCTCTTTTTCTTCTGCCAATACTTTTTCAGCGGCATCCCTTTCTTTTAGAGCTTGGCGCTCTTTTTTCGAAAGCGCCTTGAAGGATGAGACAGTGGTTAGTTGTGTATAATTATCATCTTTGGGTAAATTCTGACTAAAGTGGACGACATTATTTTTATCAACCCAGCGATATATAGCAATATCCTTTGCTGCTACAGGGGGGCTATAAAGATTTCCTACTATTGCAATAGAAATTGCTAGCAGGCAGTAGGTAAACTCCTTAGGTAAATGCTTAACCTTAGTATTCATAATAAACCCTTAGTAACACTTCAAAAATAGTGTTCTACATCATAGTAAGTTGTAGAACACAATCACTGTAAATTCAATTAATGTACGCTATCAAATATAACGCTTGATGACAAATGACTGTTATTTCGAAGCTAATTACTCATTCCAACTAGGCTATTTTAATTATAGATGGCTGATAAGAGTAATATAGAGTTATAGATATATAGTTAGATTGTTTACTTGAGTGGTGTTCTTGAAAACGTACGTGACAACTCAGTAAAGAAATAGCGGCTTTTTAATTTGCATAATTGATATTTTGTACGATAGTTATTTATTACCCTTTTTTGTTTGATTAAATATTTATTTGTTAAATTGGTTAAAGCAATTACCCATTAGTTTTATATTTAGCGAATAACCTTTATTTGAATCGCTTTGCTTTCTAGTTAAGAGCTTTTTTGTCAGTGTTTGCCTTATAAATTGGCTTTTTTGCTGTTTAATTATACAAATGAATGTTGTTTTAAAATTAATTGCAAATAAGGGTTGACCTAAGAAGAAAAGTGTCTAAAATGCGCATCCACTTCTCAGGGAGACTTAAGAAGTTAGTTTTGACAAGTTAACTCAATCAAATATGAAAGATTAGCTTGAGATAACGTTAAAAATTAATTTGAAATAAGTTAAAAAAAACGTTGACATCAAAACTAGGAAGCGTACAATGCGCATCCGCTTCGGGGCAAAGCTTACGGAGCATCAGATATAAACGAATGCGATTTATATCTTCTCGCAGAGATTCTTTAACAATTAGTTATCATGCAATTTGTGTGGGCACTCACATTGATGTTGATTTTATAAAAGTCCATTGGACGTAAAACAACTTAATGATGAATGACACACAAAACTATTCTTACTATTTAATAGTAATGCAAGTTTTATATGTACAGAATTCATTGAGTCGCATCTTATGATGCACAAACGATTTTTTAATTGAAGAGTTTGATCATGGCTCAGATTGAACGCTGGCGGCAGGCTTAACACATGCAAGTCGAGCGGAAACGAGAAGTACTTGTACTTCGGCGTCGAGCGGCGGACGGGTGAGTAATGCTTGGGAATATGCCTTTAGGTGGGGGACAACAGTTGGAAACGACTGCTAATACCGCATAATGTCTACGGACCAAAGGGGGGGCTCTTCGGACCTCTTGCCTAAAGATTAGCCCAAGTGAGATTAGCTAGTTGGTGAGGTAATGGCTCACCAAGGCGACGATCTCTAGCTGGTTTGAGAGGATGATCAGCCACACTGGGACTGAGACACGGCCCAGACTCCTACGGGAGGCAGCAGTGGGGAATATTGCACAATGGGGGAAACCCTGATGCAGCCATGCCGCGTGTGTGAAGAAGGCCCTAGGGTTGTAAAGCACTTTCAGTAGGGAGGAAAGGGTGTTGATTAATACTCAACATCTGTGACGTTACCTACAGAAGAAGCACCGGCTAACTTCGTGCCAGCAGCCGCGGTAATACGAGGGGTGCAAGCGTTAATCGGAATTACTGGGCGTAAAGCGTGCGTAGGCGGTTTGTTAAGCAAGATGTGAAAGCCCAGGGCTCAACCTTGGAACTGCATTTTGAACTGGCAAACTAGAGTACTGTAGAGGGTGGTGGAATTTCCAGTGTAGCGGTGAAATGCGTAGAGATTGGAAGGAACATCAGTGGCGAAGGCGGCCACCTGGACAGATACTGACGCTGAGGCACGAAAGCGTGGGGAGCAAACAGGATTAGATACCCTGGTAGTCCACGCCGTAAACGATGTCAACTAGCCGTCTGTTGCCTTGAGCAGTGGGTGGCGTAGCTAACGCGCTAAGTTGACCGCCTGGGGAGTACGGCCGCAAGGTTAAAACTCAAATGAATTGACGGGGGCCCGCACAAGCGGTGGAGCATGTGGTTTAATTCGATGCAACGCGAAGAACCTTACCATCCCTTGACATCCTGCGAATTTTCTAGAGATAGAATTGTGCCTTCGGGAACGCAGTGACAGGTGCTGCATGGCTGTCGTCAGCTCGTGTTGTGAAATGTTGGGTTAAGTCCCGCAACGAGCGCAACCCCTATCCTTATTTGCCAGCGCGTAGTGGCGGGAACTCTAAGGAGACTGCCGGTGATAAACCGGAGGAAGGTGGGGACGACGTCAAGTCATCATGGCCCTTACGGGATGGGCTACACACGTGCTACAATGGCGTATACAGAGGGCAGCAATACCGCGAGGTGGAGCGAATCCCACAAAGTACGTCGTAGTCCGGATTGGAGTCTGCAACTCGACTCCATGAAGTCGGAATCGCTAGTAATCGTGGATCAGAATGCCACGGTGAATACGTTCCCGGGCCTTGTACACACCGCCCGTCACACCATGGGAGTGGGATGCAAAAGAAGTGGCTAGTTTAACCTTCGGGAGGACGGTCACCACTTTGTGTTTCATGACTGGGGTGAAGTCGTAACAAGGTAACCCTAGGGGAACCTGGGGTTGGATCACCTCCTTATCTTGAAGTAAAACAATGCTTTGTTGAGTGTTCACACAAATTACATGATAACGAAATTAAAAGAGTACACCTGCCTTAGGTGACAAGATGGGGCTATAGCTCAGCTGGGAGAGCGCCTGCCTTGCACGCAGGAGGTCAGCAGTTCGATCCTGCTTAGCTCCACCATCATTACTCTTGACTAAAGAAAGAAGCCAAACTTAAGCGGTTCAATGAACAATTTAAGTTTGGTTTTTACTCTCCGCAAGGAGGGGAATCACGAATTAGCCGAATGTGTGCTAGTTTGACGCTCTTTAACAATCTGGAAAGCTGATATAAATACCCGGTGTTTATATGGTGTGCGAAGTGTCGCGCTTCAATCACATAAGTATAAATACCAACAATAGCTAAATGATGTATTCCTTAATCATTTAGACCAATAGTTGAAAGACTATTAACTCTTATTCAAGTAACTCATCACTTTAACGAAAGTTAAGTGAAAGTGCGTGAAAATGTCAGACTTTACAATTGCCTTGGTTTAGTCACCAAGGTCTACTAAGACTACTTAGGGTTGTATGGTTAAGTGACTAAGCGTATGTGGTGGATGCCTTGGCAGTTAGAGGCGATGAAAGACGTGTTAATCTGCGATAAGCCTAGGTAAGGTGATAAAAACCGTTATAACCTAGGATTTCTGAATGGGGAAACCCACTGTCATAAGACAGTATCTTTATGTGAATACATAGCATAAAGAGGCAAACCGGGAGAACTGAAACATCTAAGTACCCCGAGGAAAAGAAATCAACCGAGATTTCCTTAGTAGCGGCGAGCGAACGGGAATTAGCCCTTAAGCGGTTTGTAAGTTAGTAGAATGTTCTGGAAAGGACAACGATACAGGGTGATAGTCCCGTATACGACAACAAACTTACCGTGAAATCGAGTAGGACGGAGCACGTGAAACTTTGTCTGAACATGGGGGACCATCCTCCAAGGCTAAATACTCCTAACTGACCGATAGTGAACCAGTACCGTGAGGGAAAGGCGAAAAGAACCCCTGTGAGGGGAGTGAAATAGAACCTGAAACCGCATACGTACAAGCAGTGGGAGCCCCTCGAGGGTGACTGCGTACCTTTTGTATAATGGGTCAGCGACTTATATTCTGTAGCAAGGTTAACCGATTAGGGGAGCCGTAGCGAAAGCGAGTGTTAACTGCGCGTTTAGTTGCAGGGTATAGACCCGAAACCCGGCGATCTACCCATGGGCAGGTTGAAGGTTGAGTAACATCAACTGGAGGACCGAACACACGTATGTTGAAAAATGCGGTGATGACTTGTGGGTCGGAGTGAAAGGCTAATCAAGCCGGGAGATAGCTGGTTCTCCCCGAAATCTATTTAGGTAGAGCCTCGGACGAACACCACTGGGGGTAGAGCACTGTTAAGGCTAGGGGTCATCCCGACTTACCAACCCTTTGCAAACTCCGAATACCAGTGAGTGATATCCGGGAGACACACGGTGGGTGCTAACGTCCATCGTGAAGAGGGAAACAACCCAGACCGCCAGCTAAGGTCCCAAAGTCATAGTTAAGTGGGAAACGATGTGGAAAGGCATAGACAGCTAGGAGGTTGGCTTAGAAGCAGCCATCCTTTAAAGAAAGCGTAATAGCTCACTAGTCGAGTCGGTCTGCGCGGAAGATGTAACGGGGCTAAACTATGCACCGAAGCTGCGGATTCAACATTTATGTTGAGTGGTAGGGGAGCGTTCTGTAAGCCGTTGAAGGTGAATCGAGAGGTTTGCTGGAGGTATCAGAAGTGCGAATGCTGACATGAGTAACGATAATGGGGGTGAAAAACCCCCACGCCGAAAGACCAAGGTTTCCTGTCCCATGTTAATCAGGGCAGGGTAAGTCGGCCCCTAAGGCGAGGCGGAAACGCGTAGTCGATGGGAAACAGATTAATATTTCTGTACTTCTATATATTGCGAAGGAGGGACGGAGAAGGCTAAACAAGCATGGCGTTGGTTGTCCATGTGAAAGTACGTAGGTTGGAATCTTAGGCAAATCCGGGATTCTAAGACTGAGATACGAGACGATGCTCTACGGAGCAGAAGTTGTTGATGCCATACTTCCAGGAAAAGCTTCTAAGCGTCAGATATATAGGAACCGTACCCCAAACCGACACAGGTGGTTAGGTAGAGAATACTAAGGCGCTTGAGAGAACTCGGGTGAAGGAACTAGGCAAAATAGTACCGTAACTTCGGGAGAAGGTACGCCGACTATGGTGATGGGACTTGCTCCCTAAGCTGAAGTCGGTCGAAGTAACCAGGTGGCTGGAACTGTTTATTAAAAACACAGCACTGTGCAAAATCGAAAGATGACGTATACGGTGTGACGCCTGCCCGGTGCCGGAAGGTTAATTGATTGGGTTAGCTCTGCGAAGCTCATGATCGAAGCCCCGGTAAACGGCGGCCGTAACTATAACGGTCCTAAGGTAGCGAAATTCCTTGTCGGGTAAGTTCCGACCTGCACGAATGGCGTAATCATGGCCACACTGTCTCCACCCGAGACTCAGTGAAATTGAAATTGCGGTTAAGATGCCGTATACCCGCGGCTAGACGGAAAGACCCCGTGAACCTTTACTATAGCTTGACAGTGAACATTGCTCCTACATGTGTAGGATAGGTGGGAGGCTTTGAAACCATGTCGCCAGATATGGTGGAGCCATCCTTGAAATACCACCCTTGTATGCGTGATGTTCTAACCTAGGCCCGTAATCCGGGTTGGGGACACTGTCTGGTGGGTAGTTTGACTGGGGCGGTCTCCTCCCAAAGAGTAACGGAGGAGCACGAAGGTTGGCTAAGTACGGTCGGACATCGTACGGTTAGTGCAATGGCATAAGCCAGCTTAACTGCGAGACAGACACGTCGAGCAGGTACGAAAGTAGGTCATAGTGATCCGGTGGTTCTGTATGGAAGGGCCATCGCTCAACGGATAAAAGGTACTCCGGGGATAACAGGCTGATACCGCCCAAGAGTTCATATCGACGGCGGTGTTTGGCACCTCGATGTCGGCTCATCACATCCTGGGGCTGAAGTCGGTCCCAAGGGTATGGCTGTTCGCCATTTAAAGTGGTACGCGAGCTGGGTTTAGAACGTCGTGAGACAGTTCGGTCCCTATCTGCCGTGGGCGTTTGAGAATTGAAGAGGGCTGCTCCTAGTACGAGAGGACCGGAGTGGACGAACCTCTGGTGTTCGGGTTGTCATGCCAATGGCATTGCCCGGTAGCTACGTTCGGAACTGATAACCGCTGAAAGCATCTAAGCGGGAAGCAGGCTTTAAGATGAGTTCTCACTGGGACTTTAAGTCCCCTAAAGGGTCGTTGGAGACTACGACGTTGATAGGTCAGGTGTGTAAGGGTTGTGAGGCCTTGAGCTAACTGATACTAATTGCCCGTGAGGCTTAACCATACAACGCCTAAGTGGTTTTGTGTATGAAGCTGATGAACATCACGCACTAAGTTACAAGAGTTAAGATTTATATTAAGTTTTCGAGATTGTCCTTTTTTGCTTAGCGACAATAGCATTGTAGAACCACCTGATCCCATTCCGAACTCAGAAGTGAAATGCAATAGCGCCGATGGTAGTGTGGGAGTTCCCATGTGAGAGTAGGACATTGCTAAGCACCTATTTAAGAAAAGCCCGATACGAAAGTGTCGGGCTTTTTGCTTTTCTGCGTCCGGTAATTTAACAAGCTACTAAGCTTAGTTAATTATCGCTGATTAAGCTGCTCCTAGCTTTTATAGCAGATAGCGAGCCACTCATACCATTCGCCATACCTAAGAAAAGCAGAAGTGCAATGCAGTAGTGCCGAAGTTGATAGTGTGTGGGTGTTGTCTCTTTATGTGCGAGTAGGACATCGCTAAGCGTCTAATTAAAGAGAGCCCGATATGAAAGTGTTGGGCCTTTTGCTTTTTTTCGCTTGTGGATTTAACAAGCGACTAAGACTAGTTAAGTATAGCCGATTTAGATGCTCCTAGCTTTAATCGCAGATAGCGAGCCACTCATCCCACTCGCCATACCTAAGAAAAGCAGAAGTGAAATACGATAGCGCCGAAGTTGATAGCGTGTGGGTGTTGTCTCTTTATGTGCGAGTAAGACATTGCTAAGCATCGCTGTTATTAATGTGAATAGTTACCTGATTATGACATTAACATTGCTCATTTGCATGAGTTCTGCACTGTTTTGATAGCTTAATATACTTAATGCTTTATTTATCGTTAGCGGGATAGTGTGGTTTTTATAGTGCATGGTTGCTTGCCAGTTTTATCAATAAGGTGATTACGTAAGGTTAAAGTAATAGCTCAATGCTTAAATATTGCTTAAAAGTTGTATTGTTTTTATACCATCTGGTCAGAAAATAGCTTGAGAATTAAGGGGAGAATTTACAATAAATCATGCTTTGTAATGCCTTTTTGTTGGTAAGTTACTGAGTACGCTATGAAAATTAATTAGTAATACTTTATTACAACTGGCAATATACAGTATACAATTTGTTTGTTAGTATTATCTTGTTACTGATATGTAATTCACTCCCTGTTTATAGATCAGTAGTAGTACTTTGTGGTTAGAGCTGATCTGTCAATCGTTCCTCACAAGTATTTCCGTCCGGAGCAGTGGCACTGCTCCGGCATTCTCTTAGCCTTTCGTTATACTGAAAGCTCTGGTAACTTTTTATCTCAATATCAGGTATCTCGCCAGTGATGCTATCTAGCCTACAAATGAATAAAACTTAGCTGTGCTAATCGGAAAGTCATTATTTGACAGCATAGCTTTAAAAATTTATTTAAAGCGAATAACTTTCCCTTGAAATCTTTTTCCGTGTCCCCACATAGTTTCTATCGAGAAATTCGAATATTTTATTTAATGATTTTTGATAGGAGATGTTTCAGATGTCTGAAGCTAAGCAAGTAGAAACTCACGGTTTTCAAACCGAAGTAAAACAACTACTACAACTAATGATTCACTCACTTTATTCAAATAAAGAAATTTTCCTACGTGAGTTAGTTTCTAATGCCGCTGATGCTGCCGATAAGTTACGTTTTAAAGCGTTATCAGATAATGATTTATACGAGAACGATGGCGATTTACGTGTACGCGTAAGTTGTGATAAAGAAAATAGAACTGTGACTATTTCTGATAATGGTATCGGTATGAATCACGATGATGTAGTTGAACATTTAGGTACCATTGCTAAGTCTGGTACTGCTGAATTTTTCTCTCAACTATCAGGTGATCAAGCAGCTGACTCACAATTAATCGGTCAATTCGGTGTTGGCTTCTACTCAGCTTTTATTGTTGCAGATAAAGTTACGGTACGTACGCGAAAAGCAGGTGATGCTGCCAGTGAAGGTGTTGAGTGGGTAAGTGAAGGTGAAGGCGAGTTCACTACGGCCAAAATTGAAAAGGCGAACCGCGGTACCGATATTATCTTGCACTTGCGCGAAGATGAGTCTGAGTTTGCCGACGACTGGCGCTTAAAGTCAATCGTAACTAAGTACTCTGATCATATTTCTGTATCTGTTGAAATGTTAACACCAGAAGTACCAGCAGTAGAAGCGGTTGCTGAAGTAAAAGATGATGAAGGTAATGTGACAACACCTGCAGTAGAAGCACAAGATGCGATACCAGCGAAGTGGGAAGCGGTTAACAAAGCTACGGCACTGTGGACACGTGAAAAAGCAGATGTGAGTGACGATGAGTATAAAGAGTTTTATAAGCATGTTTCACATGATTTTGCTGATCCGCTATTGTGGGAGCACAACAAAGTAGAAGGTAAGACTGAATATACGTCTTTGTTATATGTGCCATCAAAAGCACCATTTGATATGTATAACCGAGAAAAACAGCACGGCTTAAAGCTTTATGTTCAACGTGTTTTCATTATGGACGATGCTGAACAATTTATGCCAACCTACCTACGTTTTGTGAAAGGTTTACTTGATTCAAATGACTTGCCATTAAACGTTTCTCGCGAGATCCTACAAGATAATAAGGTAACTCAAGCTATTCGTAAGGGGTGTACTAAGCGTGTTCTTAAAATGCTTGAAAAGCTTGGCAAGAAAGATGCGGAAAAATACCAAGGTTTCTGGGATGAGTTTGGCCAAGTATTAAAAGAAGGCCCGGCAGAAGACTTTGCTAATAAAGAGCAGGTTGCAGGTTTATTACGTTTCGCGTCTACTCATGAAGATAGCTCAGTTCAAAATGTGTCACTAGCATCATATATTGAACGTATGAAAGAAGGCCAAGAGAAGATTTATTATGTGGTAGCTGATAGCTTTGAAGCGGCTAAAAATAGTCCTCACTTGGAAGTATTCCGTAAGAAGGGCATTGAAGTGTTATTAATGTCTGATCGCATTGACGAGTGGTTAGTGAGCCATTTAACTGAATTTGATGGTAAGCAATTACAGTCAGTAACTCGTGGTGGCCTTGATCTAGGTGACATGGATGATGCTGAAAGTAAAGAAGCACAAGAAAAGCTGGAACAAGAGTTTGATTCAGTGGTGAAACGCATTAAAGAAACTTTAGCTGGTAAAGCCAAGGATGTGAAGCTTTCACAGCGTTTAACAGACTCTCCGGCGTGTATTGTTGCTGATGAGCATGATATGAGCAGCCAGATGGCTAAGTTAATGGCATCAGTAGGCCAGGAAGTACCTGAAACATTACCTATTTTTGAAATTAATGGTGAGCATGCACTGGTTAAGCATGTAGCTGATGAGCAAGATGACGAGCAGTTTAAGCAATGGGTTGAAGTATTGTTTGAACAAGCCATGTTAGCAGAACGTGGCAGTTTAAAAGATCCTGCTAGCTTTGTGACGCGTTTGAATAAGCTTATGTTAAGTTTGACTAAGTAGTCAGTTTTAAGTGTTCACTAATATAGTGTTAATACTTTAGTCGGAAAAAGGGGGTTTTAGCCCCCTTTTTTTTCGTTTGAAGCCCTTTGGCTCTTGTGTGGCTACGGCCTTGCTTGTATAGTGTCAGCCGCAAAAAGAAATATTACATTAGTGTGATCAATTAATAATATTAATGTAATAATTTTTATTTCAATTTAACTTTTTAACCATCAATTTAAGGTTACATATTATGCGTATTGTTTTATTAGGTGCTCCAGGCGCTGGTAAAGGCACACAAGCACAGTTTTTAATGGAAAAATTTGGTATTCCACAAATTTCTACTGGAGACATGCTACGTGCTGCAATACAAGCGGGAACAGAGCTTGGTAAGCAAGCCAAAGCCGTTATGGATGCGGGTCAATTAGTATCAGATGAATTGATCATCGGCCTAGTAAAAGAGCGTATTGCTCAAGATGATTGTCAAGCAGGTTTCTTACTTGACGGTTTCCCTCGTACTATTCCTCAAGCTGATGCAATGAAAGAGAATGGTATTACTGTTGATCATGTGCTTGAGTTTGATGTACCTGATGAAGTTATTGTTGAGCGTATGGCTGGACGAAGAGTGCATTCAGGCTCAGGTCGTGTTTATCATCTTGTATATAATCCGCCAAAAGTTGAAGGTAAGGATGATGTTACTGGTGAAGACTTATCAATTCGCCCTGATGATGAAGAAGCGACAGTGCGTAAGCGCTTAGCTATTTATCATGAGCAAACTAAGCCATTAGTCGATTTTTACCAAGCAGAAGCTAAGGCTGGCTCTTGTAACTATTTGACCATAGATGGTACTCAGGCTGTTGAGCAAGTGAGCGCGCTACTTTCTGAAAAACTTGCTTAGTTATGAGCTCAAGTTGACATAAAAAAACTCGCTAAGGCGAGTCAGATTACTGACAAACCCCGTCATTCTGTTCGGGGTTTGTCTTTTATGAGCAGCCGTAGGCTGCGATCTCGATATTTTTCTAGCCACGTCTTTTCTATTTTATTTGGTTTTTCTGGACTTGTTTGGGGCTTATCTTCCCTATTTGGCGTGTTAATGTCTCGAATTGAGCTTTTAAAGGGCTATCCTTTTTAGATTGCCATTATTTGGGGAATATTTGATAGCGTCATTGCTATCTTCTTCATATTTTGTGCTGCCGCAGCCATATATGCTTGCATTTGAACATTATGCTTACCTCGGTATCTTGCATACCTGTGACCATGGTGTTGCTTTGCATCAGCAAAACTTCTTTCAACGGTTTCGCATCGTCGTTTGTAAAGGTATTTACCAAGGCTTGTTAAGCGAAATTCATTAGCCCGATCTTGACTCGCAGCCATTACGTGGCGTGTTATCACTTTCTTATGACTTTTACTCTTAGTGCAATCTTTTAATTGAGGGCAATTAACGCATACCTTGGGGTCAGAATGATATTCTCGGTAACCCTCTCGACTGGTGGTCGAGTAGATTAACGTTTGCTCTTGCGGGCAGGTATACGTATCTGCTTTCTCGTCGTATTTGAAGTGCTTTTTCTTAATGGCATTCTTCGTTCGTGAAGGACGACGGTAACCAAACACCCCTTGGATGTTACGTTGTTCCAGATTAAAACAGACGGGCGCTGTGAAGTAGCCTGCATCAATACCAACAAATTCAGGGGATAGTGCAAAGCGATTTTCAATGGCATCAAGGCGAGCAATGTATGGTTGAGAATCGTGGACATTACCTGGCGTAATATGCGTATCTACAATAATGTTATAGTCGTTATCTACGGTTCTGTGGTCTAGGTAGAAAAAACCTTTTGGCTTTTCATCTCGGTGCATATAACCGCTATCACTATCGGTTTTACTTACCTTATTCCGCTTTATCTCACAATAGCCTTTATCCTTGAGTGGCTTTTTTCCAGCCGCTTTACGGTCTGCCTCCACAGCTTTGTTGATTTGCTTAATATAGGCACTGGTTGAGACGGGTTTGAGCTTGTTGGTGAACTTTCGTTTATTGGCGTTTGCTTTTAAGTGTGTGCTGTCGGTGAATAAGGCTTTGCCCCCAACTAGACCATGTTTAATGGCTTGTTGGACGATGTGATTAAATATACGTTCAAATACATCTGTGCCATTGAAACGACGAATACGATTTTGACTAAGTGTTGAGGCATCGATAACTTTCTCGGTAAGCCCCATGCGGAGAAACCATCGATACGCGACATTTACTTCGATGTCTTTGATGATTTGGCGCTCACTTTTAATACCAAATAAGTACCCAAGTAGCATAATTTTAAATAGCTGGACTGGCTCCACCGGAGGACGACCATTATCAGTGCAATATAAGTCTTTGACTTCATCTCGAATAAACTCAAAGTCAATATACTTATCGAGTTTACGAACTAGATGGTTGGCTGGAACTAACTGGTCTAGCGTGACCATTTCGAGTTCATGTTGTTGCGGGGAAGGTTCTCTTAACATGGTTAATTTTTGTAATTTTCCATGTTTTTATTAGATCAAAGTCCTAGACTACTGTCTAGGACTTTGTCATCAGTCTGACTCGCTAAGGCGAGTTTTTTTATGTCTGTGCTTTTTGATTGAATTTTTGTCTTTTGACGTTTATTTTTCGCAATCTTTTATCATAGCTATGTGCGGAATGTTATCTTCTAAATACATAGGTGAAACTTGTTTAAAGCCGTGCTGTTGATAATAGTTTGCTAAATGCTCTTGCGCAGATATTTTGATACTTTCTTTTGGATAATGTTGTTGGCAAAGTTCTAATGCCTGCTGCAATAGCTGATGACCTAGCCCAGAGCCTCTAGCTGAGGCTTTAGTGACTACTCTACCAATACTGATATAGTCAGCATAGCTTTGACCTTTTGCTAAAATTCGCGCATAGGCTATCAGTTCATCACTTTGATAACCTAATAAGTGAATAGTTTGAGTATGTCTATCTAATTCATTGCTATCACTATCGAGATCTGGGTAAGGACAGTTTTGTTCAACAACAAACACGTCTACCCTCAACTTTAATAAATCATAAAGCTGTGTCGTTGTTAGTTGCTCAAATGATAATGATTGCCAAGATAGTTTTGTCATACCTTAATTAAGCAACTTCTTCGATTAATTGCGATAAACTGCCATGATATTTTTTTCTATCTAGATAACTACACATTTCAGCCTTGTAATCATCAATACAAAGATCAGGGAACTCAATAGATAAAATTTTCGTCAATGCATTTTCTTCTAGAAAAAGCAGGTAGCCTAATGGCAAATATTTAGGGTTAAAGTTACATTGGTACACGGTAGCTCTCACTTGGCTGGCCGAGTAAAAGTTGTGATTACCATAGCGCTCTTGTAATTTAGGTAAGAGCTTCTTTCCGTATTTCTTTATTGCAGCATGCTTTAGCATGTCCACTCCTTTGCTATTGTTTTAAATTGGTACTTAATCAATTTGCTACTACACAGTTATTCGAACTAGCTGTTCGCATAAGTGAACCGCTAATTATAGATAACAATAGCGTTTGTTCAATACAATTTTATTAAGCTTTAATTACTTGTAGAATTTATACACTACCTATTGATAATGGTTATATCTCTTTCATCAATGAAAAAACCTGCTTGTTGATAGGCTTTTTTTATCGCACCTTTTTGTCTTAGCTTAGATATACCTTCATTCATTGCTTTAATAGCTTCAGCGCCTTTAGGGTGAGCTTTACTGATAACAAAGTGGCGAGAATCATTAAGTACAACGGCAATGTTTTTAACAGGTACTAAATGGACAACGTCCATAGTAAAGCTTTTATCTGGAGTGGAATTAAACGCCATCAGTAAGAAGTCGACCCACTGGATATTAACCATTCTTGCCATTGATAGCCAGGAGTCTTCTCTTACTAGCTCTTTTAGGGGCAAAGATTGCAGTGTTTGCCAGTCAGTTCGCCATAACGGGGTTGATACTGCACTTAATTGCTTAAGGTCTTGCAAATTTTTAACCGAAAGCACTTTAGTATTTTTAGGGCTAGTATAAATGCCTGCAACATATTCACCATTGCGAATGACAGCTTGAGAAATAAAAACCTTATCTGCTAAGGGGAGTGCATCGTTAAGCCAATAAGAATCAAAGCTGATCAGCAGGCGGCCATTTTGCAGCATTTTGGTATTGCGAAAATTTACTTTGCCTGAGGCATAACTAAATTTATGCTCAAAGCCACCAAGTCTTAGTGCTTGCTGAGCTAAAATCATATCAACAACATCTCGGCGAATATTTTTCCCGGAAAAGTTAGTGATTTGCAGGACATCTCTACCATCAATAAACTGTAAATAGTCTTCGTATACATCATCGCGAATATATATCAAGATAGTGTCTTGGCGAGCAAGCGCCGTAACTAATGTACTTTGAACAAGTAACAATAAGATGAAAATGATAGGGGGTGATAGTCTTAGTGTTTTGCGCTTAACTTGCATCTAAATATGAACGACCTCAAAGTAAACATTGTCCATAAAAAAAGCATCCTTATTAAGTTATAACAAGGATAACTTGTTATCACAAGGATGCTTTACTCACGCTTGATTGAGCAGAGGTTATACCAATTTGATTAAATATTTAGTCACTTAGAGTTACAAGAATAGCATTAGAACAAGCAAGATTTATGAAGATATAGTCGTTCTACATCAAATAAATATTGTGCAGTTATCATGTTATTCTTGAACTCCCAAAGGGCGAGTTTAAAAGGCTTATAACCAGCGTTGCTAATTTTAACAAGGGAATAACCATTCTTTGCAATTAGCGCCTTGCTTATAAGCCTTTTAATTCTCGCTAAATGATCAAATACTTAATTAACTTGGTATTAATTACTTTTGGTGGCGTTGTTGTAAAACAGCCATTACTTCGCTTAACTCGATGTTTTTGTCTTGCAGTAACACTAAGGTGTGATAGAAGAGATCAGCGCATTCGCCAAGCAAATCTTGCTTTGTTTCTGCAACGGCAGCTAAGGCTACTTCTACGCCTTCTTCTCCCACTTTTTGCGCTATTTTAGTAGTGCCACGAGAAAAGAGCTGGGCGGTATAGCTATCTTCTGGCGCATCACTTTTTCTACTGGCGATGACTTGTTCAAGCTCACTTAAGAAGTTTTGCTGACTTAACTTTTGCTCAGGAAAACAAGATTCTGTGCCCAAGTGGCAAGTTGGCCCAATGGGCTGACAAGCAATAAGTAAACTATCTTTGTCACAATCGGTAAGTACCTGCTTTACATTTAAAAAATTGCCTGAGGTCTCACCCTTAATCCAAAGGTCTTGCTTTGAACGACTGTAAAAGGTCGCTTTACCAGACGTTAATGTAGCCATTAGTGAGTCTTGACTCATAAAACCTTGCATTAAAATGGCGCCCGTTCCTGCATGCTGAATAATGGCAGGTATGAGATTATCCATTTTTTGCCAAGCTAATTCATTGATATTGTCTTGAGTTACTAACATGGTCTTACCTCAATATTGTTGAGCTTTAATTGCGCTTTTAAATCGCTAATTGCTATAACGCCTTTGTGGAATACACTGGCAGCAAGCGCACCATCTACATCGGCTTGTTGATAAACTTGGCTAAAGTGTTCAATTTCACCAGCCCCGCCAGAGGCAATAAGTGGTACATTACACACCTCTCGTGCTTGTTTAAGCTGGCTAATATCGTAACCCTTGCGCACACCATCTTGGTTCATGCAATTCAGTACAATTTCTCCGGCACCTAAACTAACGACTTTTTTTATCCAGTCAAAAGTTGTCCAACTTGTTTGCTGAGTACGTTTTTCATCACCTGTAAATTGGTAGACTTGATATTCGCCTTGGCCATTATTGGCATCTTTATTAAAAAAGCTATCAATGCCAACAACAACACATTGCTGACCAAAATGATCTGCTAAACGAGAAATAAGGCTTGGGTCGGCAAGTGCAGGAGAGTTAATACTGATTTTGTCGGCACCCATCATCAATATCTCTTTAGCATCCGCTTCACTTTTAATACCACCAGCTACGCAAAAGGGGATGTCAATTACTTGCGCAATACGACTAACCCAGCTTTTATCTACAACACGGCCATCGCTGCTTGCGGTAATATCGTAAAAAACTAACTCGTCTGCACCAGCTTCGGCGTACTTTTGCGCTAATGGCACTATATCACCAATGATTTCGTGATTTCTAAACTGAACGCCTTTAACAACTTTTCCGTCACGTACGTCTAAACAAGGAATTATACGTTTGGCCAACATGCGATTGCCTCCTCAAGGGTGAATTTACCTTCAAGTAATGAGCGACCTAAAATGACGCCAGTTACGCCGGTAGGAATGAGTGCTTTAATATCAGCTAAGCTACCAATGCCGCCAGATGCTTGCCATTGTATTTGAGGGTACTTTTCGCATAACTCTGTGTATAGCTGTACATTGCTACCTGAAAGCGTACCGTCTTTAGAAATGTCAGTACATAGAATGTGTTTGATGCCTGCATTGATATATTGCTCCATCAAGTCTTCTAAGTTAACGCCACTGTCTTTAATCCAGCCGTGGGTCGGTAGTGTTTTATTACCTTGCTCATCAATTTTAATGTCTAAAGCAAGGACAATTTTATCGCCGCCATAGGTTTTAAGCCAAGCTTGTACTAACTCTGGTTGCTTAATGGCTAAAGAGCCAATGACTACGCGATCCGCACCTAGCTCAAGTAATTGCTGAACATCTTGCTCATTGCGAATACCGCCGCCCACTTGAATGGTCATACTGTCGTGATTAACGACGGTTTTTAACGTAGCCAATTGACGTTTAGTACTGTCTTTAGCGCCATCAAGATCCACAAAGTGCATAACCTTAGCGCCAGCCTTTGCATAAGCTTGTTGTCGCTCTTGCACTGTGTATTGATAATTAGTTTTCTGGTTGTAATCACCTTGATATAAGCGAACTACTTCACCGTTAATTAAATCTATTGCGGGTATCATCATTAGCTTACAAGCTCCTGTGGTGATAAAGCTAAAAAGTTTTTAATTATTGTGCTGCCTACGGCTGCTGAACGTTCTGGGTGAAATTGACAGCCAATAAAATTGTCTTTGGCTATGGCGGCAGAAAATTCGCTACCATATGCACAGCTGGCTATCGTGTATTCACTGACAGGCGCGGCAAAACTATGGACAAAATAGACATAGTCTCCTGAGCTAATGCCTTTAAAAATAGGGTGCTCGCCCACTAATGTTAAAGTGTTCCAGCCCATGTGCGGTAACCTGTTTCCTTTTGATTGCAGCGGAGCCACTTTGGTTGGAATAAGGTTTAAGCAGGGAACTGACTGTTCAGAAGCATCTTTTCCTTCCGTTGAAGATTGATTTCCTTCAGTTGAGGGCTGAGTTCCTTCGGTTGAGGACTCCGTCATTAACTGCATGCCTAAACAAAAGCCAAGTACTGGCTGTGTTAATTGCTGTAGCGTCTTTACTAAGCCTTTATCGACAATGTTTTTCATGGCGTGTTTAGCGCTGCCAACACCGGGGAAAATGACTTTGTCAGCAGCTTTGATTAGCTCAATATCATCCGTTACCTTGATTTGGTAGCCAAGGCGTTCAACGGCAAACTTGACGGATGATAAATTGGCGCAGCCAGTGTCAACAATAACAAAGTTTGTCTCTTTTAATGAATTTGATTGCTCAGTGATCATTATAATGTACCCTTCGAGCTTGGTAGCTCGTCACCTTCTACTTTGATTGCTTGGCCTAGTGCACGACCGAATACTTTAAACAAGCTTTCAACCTGGTGGTGGCAGTTACCTTTAGAAGTTGATAAGTGCAAAGTGATCAGCATTGAGTCAGCAAGTGATCTGAAAAAGTGCGAAACCATTTGTGTTGACATAGTACCAACATTATCTGCGGTAAAGTCAGCACTAAACTCAAGCCAAGGTCGACCCGATAAATCAATAGCACACTCTGCTTTGCATTCATCCATAGGTAAGACAAAACCAAAGCGACCAATACCGCGTTTATCGCCAAGTGCTTGTTTTAACGCTTGTCCAAGCGCTAAAGCGGTGTCTTCAACACTGTGGTGATCATCAATGTGGTAATCACCTGTCACTTGACATTGCAAGCTAAAACCGCCGTGAGTGGCAATTTGATCTAGCATGTGATCAAAAAAGCCTAAGCCGGTGTCAATGTGGTTAGCACCTGACTCGTCGAGGTTAACGGTAACTTTAATATCAGTCTCTTTTGTTGTTCTGACAACCCTTGCTATACGTGGTTTTTCAAGTTCGGCAATAATTTGAGCGCTAATTTGCTGCCAGTTAAGCGAGTCACGATTATATTTAATACCTGTAATTGCCATATTGTTGGCTAATTGAACATCGGTATCTCGATCACCAATCACGTAAGAGTTAGCAAAATCAACACGACCTTGTTGTAGGTAATCACTTACCATGCCTAATTTAGGCTTACGGCAGTTGCAGTTATCTTCATCAAAGTGCGGGCAGAGCAATACATCTTGGAATATGATTCCTTGACTAGAGAACAAAGCCATCATTTTGTTATGCGGTAAGTCAAAGTCTTCCTGTGGGAAGCTTGAAGTTCCTAAACCGTCTTGATTGGACACCATGACCAACTTAAAACCTTTTGCTTGAAGTTTTAGTAGCTCAGGAATAACGTTAGGCTCAAATACCAATTTTTCTAAGCTATCTAGTTGTTTGTCAATAGGTGGCTCTTCTACTAAAGTGCCATCTCGGTCGATAAATAATATTTTTTCTGGTTTGTTACTCATAACGTGCTCAATATTGTCTATTACTGCGTTGATAATATTTGTTGTAATTTAGCGATTTCTTGCTCGCTGCCAATGCTAATACGCAAGCAGTGCTCAAGTTGAAGTTGCTTAGATTGATCTCTAATTAAAATGTCATTTTCAAGCAAAAGCTCAAAGATACGTGTTTTCTCGTTGGCACTGCTACAACGAAAAAGTACAAAGTTTGCATTGCTGGCGAAAACTTGCTGACACCAAGCTTGAGATGCTAACCAAGCCGCTAAGCTTTCTTTAATTGAGTTAGTTTCTTGTACTCGGCTGCGCATCATAGTTAATTCATTGGTTAGTGCCTTACTTGCTATTTCGGCCACCGGCGCTGAAATTGGGTAAGGAGCAATAACTTTACTTAATAGGGTAATAACATCAGGATTTGCCAAGGTAAATCCACAACGAAGGCCAGCTAAAGCAAAAGCTTTTGATAGCGTTCTTAAAACGATAACATTATCGTACTGTTTAATTAATTTAGCGCATGAGTAATCGGGGCAAAACTCAATATAGGCTTCATCAATAACCACCATAGCAGTGCCTTTAAATAGCTCAATTGCAGCGAGTATTTGCGCTTGTGGTAGTAAGTTACCTGTTGGATTGCCAGGTGAGCATAAAAATACCACCTTTGCTTTAGCAACTTGTTGCTTTAAGCCATCAAGGTCTAAGGTTAAATCATCAGCCTTTAATGGTACTGTAATTACGCCTGCGCCGTGGTTTTCGGCGCTAATAGCGTACATGCCATAGGTTGGCGGACAAATAATAATATTGTCTTGATATGCCTGACAAAAACTTCTAATGATAAGTTCAATGCCTTCATCAGCACCGCGTGTTGCCAGTAAGCTATCTTGGCTGATATCGGCATAATTTGCATAAGCACAAATTAAACTCTCCGGTTGAAAATCAGGGTAACGATTTATATTGCTGGCGTTAAGCTGATAATTACCTGTACCCGGTGCTTCGTTGGCATTGAGCCAAACTTTGTCGGTTTGTGCGTCTGCGCTGGCAAATAAACGCCTAGCAGATTGATAAGGCACCATATCTAACAATTCTTCGCGTGCTAATTGCTCTGCGGTTGTTAAGTTTGAGTTTGCCATTAGCATGCCCCTTCTTCTAGGCGAATGGTGACGGCTCGTTGGTGTGCGTCTAAGCCTTCAGCATCTGTTAACTCGATTATACACTCAGCTAAACTTGCTAAGCCTTGCTTAGTGAGCTTTTGCACTGTGTAGCGTCTTGAAAAGTCTGCAAGCGATAAACTGCCGATAACTTTAGAGTAGCCATAGGTTGGTAATACGTGGTTAGTACCACTGGCATAGTCTCCGGCAGATTCAGGTGTATAAGCACCAACAAAAATTGAGCCAGCGTTGCGAAGGCTAGATAATAGCTGCTCGGCATTCTCAGTTTGTATGATTAAGTGCTCTGGACCATAAGCATTGGATACTTGCGCAGCTTGCGCCAAATCGTTAGTAAGTATTAAGCGAGATTGCTTTAATGCTTGTAAAGCGATATCTTTTCTTGATAACAAGGCGACTTGTTTGGTTAATTCGTCAGCAACGTTTTGAATTAATGCTTCACTGTCTGTTAATAAAATTACTTGGCTGTCACTGCCGTGCTCTGCTTGTGAGAGTAAATCAGCCGCAATAAAAGCAGCGTTAGCTTTGCTATCACCAATAATTAATAATTCTGAAGGACCGGCTGGCATATCAATGGCAAAACCGGCAACTTGTTGTGATAGTTGTTTTTTCGCTTCGGTGACATATCGATTACCTGGGCCAAACACTTTATTTACTGGCTTAATGGTTTCAGTGCCATAAGCTAGTGCAGCCACTGCTTGCGCACCACCAACGGTATAGATTTCTTCAATGCCGCATAAATCAGCGGCAACAAGGATTTCGTTCGCTAATTGACCCGTTTTATCAGGAGGGCAAACAAGTACGGCACGATTACAGCCAGCTAACTGTGCAGGCACGCCAAGCATGAGTACGGTTGACGGTAAGGGCGCAGAGCCAGCAGGAATATATAAACCAACACTTTCAATGGGCTCTGTTTTTAGAATGCAGTTAACACCTGGGCGAGTTTCTACAGCTATGTCACTGGCCTTTTGTGCGCTGTGAAAGGTTTTTATTTGCTGGTAAGCGGTATTTATTGCTTCGATGCGCTTTGGCGTTAGTGCTTGTTTTGCTTGTTCAACCTGAGCTTTAGACACTGCTAGGTTTGTTAAAGTAATACCATCAAACTGCTCGGTAAGCTTAATTAACGCTTTATCACCTTGCTTTTGTACTTGCGCTAAAATATTGGCAACTTGCGTTGATAACAAGGCATTATCAGCAATGGCTGGACGCGCAAGGGCGTCAGATTTTTGCTGCGAAGATAGTGTTTGCCAATCAATTATTTGCGTGTTCATGTTTTTTTCCTGTAAATCTACTACTTGAGCTATTAAGGTAAAGTGGCTGAACCACTCTACCTTCATCGTTATTAGCCCATCATTTTTTCAATTGGCATAACTAAAATTGAATCACAGCCGAGTGCCTTTAATTCTTCCATGGTTTCCCAGAAGAAGGTTTCAGTGGCAACTACGTGTACGGCAACAAGATCTTCTCGACCTGCTAAAGGTAAAATGGTTGGCGTTTCTTTACCTGGCATTAATGCACTAACTTGGGTGATTTTCTCTTTTGGTGCGTGTAGCATGATGTACTTACTTTCGTTTGCTTTCATTACACCTTGAATACGCGGCAATAAGGTATCTAAAATCTTTTGTTTACTAGGCTCTAACACGGCAGGGTTTTGAATCAGTGATGCTTGTGACTTAAATATCACTTCAACTTCTTTTAAACCATTTGCTTCTAAGGTTGCGCCAGTTGAAACTAAATCACAAATACCGTCAGATAAACCCACTCTTGGTGCTACTTCAACTGAGCCCTTTAGTAAACAAAAGTCAACATTGATACCATTTTCTCTGGCATAACGGTTTAATAGCTGAGGGTAAGTTGTCGCAAAGCGTAAACCGTTTAGGCTTTTAATACCTTGATAATTAAACTCTTCAGGCATAGCAATTGATAGGCGACAACCACCAAAGTTTAAGCCTGTTGTGCGAACGTAATCATATTTTTGATCGATTAATTGGCGCTCTAACGCGGCTTCTTCTAAGGTGTTATCGCCAACAATACCTAAGTCACATACGCCATCCATTACCAGTCCAGGTATGTCACTGCTACGTACTCGCATAATATCAATAGGCATATTACTGACATGAGCGAGTAAACGGCGATCACTTACGTTGAGCTTTAAGCCGCAACGTTTTAGTAGCTTTTGAGTGTCTTCACTTAGGCGACCAGACTTTTGCATGGCAATGCGTAAACGTGGCTCTGTAGTCATAATGTTATTTCCTAATGTTTTAAAATCTTTAATGTTTAAATGTTAAATTCTTTCTGCCTAAGGCATGTATATACAATTTCTTGGCCGTTAAAATGCGAAAAACCCCCGAGAGAGTGCAGACTCTTTCGGGGGTTTATAAACGTGTTTTACTGGTGTCTAAATCCACTGAAAGGCCCACAGCCCATCAGTGATAAACCTGAATGGGCTAATCGCTATGGTGATGGTGATGTCGGCTATTCAGGTTAAAAGTCATTAGTAGGTAAACCTCAGTATTTTATAAGTTGTTTCTCTGTATACTCATCAGTGGATGATAAAATGTATACCTTTTCTATATAGGCATTACATTACTGATTAATTTCTTTAGCTGCAAGTAATAACTAAAATTTTTTTATCACTATTGGTTATATAGAGCAAAGCTGCAGTTATATTTATGTTAGGTTAAAGTTTGTTCAATTATAGTCGATACTATAAGTAGTAATGTTTAAATGAGCGCTTTAGATAGCTACTTTTGGAAATACTTATGGATATATTTACGACCCAATTAGCACGTGTTGTACAAATCCCAATAAAACCTGCGAATTTAAAGGTTAAGGCTTTATTGAAGGAGTCTGGTGCAGGTAAGCTTAAGGAAGATTTAGACCATCTAGAGAATCACGACTACTATTTTGAAATGAGTGAAGAGGCTAGTCAGCATCAGCAGGAAGAGCAGGCTGATAATCAAGAAAAGGCTAATAGTCAAGAAAAGGCTGAATCAAATGCTAACAAGCAAACCGTACTAAGTGATGATGAAAAAATAGAAGCTGCACGCTCAGCGTTAAAGGCTAAGCACTTAGATTTATACGCTTAATACTATTTCTCTGAATTCCAATCTGGTTCGTCTCAAATTTTGCTAAGATAATAACTTAAGTGTTACTCTTCTTTAGATAAAAGAGAGTCAAAAAGTCATACCATACACCATTGTTATTACCATGATAGCGATCATGCAATGTTAATAAGCTTTTATGACTATAATCTAGGTCATTTATTAGAAGGGCGAGTATGAAATTAATCGTAATACAACTTGCTTTTTTCTTTGTATTTCATAGTGAGGCTAAGCTTACAGAGCAAGCTATGCTTGATGAGCTAGCTAAAGCTGAAGATTATTTACAGGTTAAGCCTTCGGTTTCGACAGCTATTTTAACGAAGCATTTAGATAAAGTCTCAGTGTTAGATAGGCAAACACAGTTACGTTGGTTGCAAAATTTGCTAAGAGCATCGGTGAGCTTAAATGACTTAACTCAGATTGAGTCAACAGCCGCGCTAATGCTTAGTTACCCTGAGTTAAAAGAGGCCAATGACAAGCTTATTACGCTATTAAGTAGTGTTGGTATTATGATGCGGCGCTTAGGTGATATTGAGCGCTCAGTTGATGTCTTTGATTGTGCCTTGCAACAGCCCATTGATAATTATAAGCAATTACTCAGTTTGAAAGTCAGTAAAGGGATAAGTTTGCGCCATTTAGGTAAAACTAGTGAAGCGAAGCAAATATATCAAAGTGCCTTAGTTGTTGCTTTGCAGCAACAAAATGAAATCTATCAAAGCATTATTTATAATGCCTTGGGGCTGTTAGCCCTAGAGCAAGGCAACTACAGCTTAGCTAAAAAAAACTTTATTGAAGGCATGCACCTTTCACAAAAAATATCAAGACGTTCAGGACAGCTGATTACAGGGTTAAACCTCTTATTGCTGGCCATTGTTCAAGATGATGAGATGCTTTATCTTCGGTTATATTCTCCTATTAGCTCGTTAACTCATGGCAGCAAAAATAATGATAGGCATATTTATTTATTGCTACTTGAACATGCTTATCAAGTGATGCAAGGCAAGCAGCTGACGGATAAAGAGCTGAGCGCATTGGCGAAGGAATTTGCCAAGATCAAAGATACAAGTCTCTATAACCTACTTTTAAGGCATTTAGCTAAGCCACTCAATATAAGCGTTGAGCCTAAACAAAATGTACAAGTGCAGTATAAAGGTGAGCTGCTAAAGTACGCCGACTTTTGTCAAATATAGCGGAGCTAATTGCTTTATACAGAAAGTTTGTGTTTAGAAGGTGTTTGCTGTGCTTGGTTAACTAGAGTGCTTTGCGTATAATCTTTTTCCTTTTATATGATTAGTACAGTTGTTATTTAATGAATTTGGTTCAGCAAGCTTTTTCACATCAGGGCGCGTTAGCAAAAGCTATTGATGGCTTTTCTCCAAGACAAGCGCAAACTGATATGGCAGTAAAAGTATCTGATGCTATTGCTCAGCAAGAGTCCTTAATAGTTGAGGCCGGTACTGGTACAGGAAAAACGTTTGCTTATCTTATTCCGGCGTTTTTAAACATAGCCGGCGGAGAAAGTTCTGCAGAAAATCCCAAAAAAATTATTGTTTCAACCGGGACTAAAAACCTGCAAGAGCAACTATTTCATAAAGATATTCCACTGATAAAAAAAGCCTTAGCAAGTAATGCGCAAATTGCCTTATTAAAGGGGCGAGCAAATTATTTATGCCTCTACAGATTAGAGCAATATCAGCACTCGCGTGGTCAGCTTGATGCACAAATGTTAAATGACTTAGTGAAAGTAAAGTCATGGGCTAATAATACTCAGGCAGGTGATATTGGCGAGCTGGTTAATGTCGCTGAAGATTCTGCTATTTTTCCTTATGTGACTAGCACGCTAGATAATTGTTTGGCGCGAGAGTGTCCAAATTACGAAGCATGCTATTTGGTCAAGGCAAGACAAAAAGCCATTGATGCTGATCTCATTGTGGTTAATCACCATTTATTTTTTGCTGATATGGCATTAAAAGATACCGGCTTTGGCGAGTTAATCCCTAAAGCGCAAGTGATGATATTTGATGAAGCCCATCAAATTGGGGATATTGCTAGTGAGTATTTTGGCGAGTCATTTTCAACGCGGCAAATGTCTGACTTATGCACTGATGTATTGCAAATTCACCGTAGTAGTTTAACTGATGTTAAGCAGTTAGGACTTGCGGCTGAAAAGCTGCAAAAACGCTGTCAGGAATTTCGATTGCTTTTTAATTTTGATCCTGAGCGGGGGAATTGGCGAGAAAAATGTCAGCAATCACGCTTTTCATTAAAATTTAAAGCGCTGCAAACCGATATTGATTTTCTTTATCAAGTTATCAAGTTATGTGTATCAAGAAATGAAGCCATAGATAATTGCTTTGATCGCGTGGTAAAGCTGCTCGCGCAATACGAGGTTATGAAAGACGTTGACGCTTTTGGTATGAGCTTTTGGTATGAAACCACACCAAGGCATGTGGTATTACATAAAACCCCATTAACTGTGGCTGATAAGTTTAGCGCTTTTGTTAAGGAGTCTGGTGCTGGTTGGATTTTTACTTCCGCTACGCTCGCTGTAGATAACAGTTTTTCGCATTTTATTAAGCAGTTTGGTTTAAGTGGTGCCAAGCAGCTAATGTTAGAAAGTCCTTTTGATTATCAAGCTCAGTCGCAATTGATTGTGCCTCGTTATTTACCACAAGCAAATGAGCAAGGTAGGGCGCAAAGTTTAGCTGAACTTGCTGTGCCTTTAATTCAAGCGAGTCATGGTGCATGCTTTATGCTGTTTACTAGTTACAGGGTTATGAATGAAGTTGCTGAGTTATTAGCAGATATGGTTGATAATCCTTTACTAGTGCAAGGTCAAATGGCTAAGCGAGTGCTACTTGAGCAGTTTATTGACTCTGATGATGCCGTTTTATTAGCAACCGCGAGCTTTTGGGAAGGGGTCGATGTAAGGGGCGATAAGCTTACTTGCGTTATCATTGATAAGTTGCCATTTGCCTCGCCTGATGATCCTTTACTGCAAGCGCGCTGTGAAGATGCTCGCAGACAAGGTGGCGACCCATTTGCACAAATTCAATTACCACAAGCAGTCATTGCCTTAAAACAAGGGGTAGGGCGACTGATTCGTGATGTTAATGATCGCGGTATTTTGGTAATATGCGACGACAGGCTCGTTAGTAGGCCTTATGGACAAACCTTTTTAAAAAGTTTACCTGCCATGAAGCGCAGTAGAGATGTACATAAGGCTGAGCAATTTTTACAGAGTTTAAGAGATTAATAACTAAGGTAGTAAGTGTGAATTATTTGGCATTAGATGCTTCAACAGAAGCTTGTTCGGTTGCATTGCAGGTTGGTGATAAGGTCTATAGTCGTTATGACTTGTGTCCGCAATCGCATAGTTTACAACTTTTACCTATGGTTGATAGCTTATTAAATGAAGCTAATATTAAGCTTACTGATCTCGACGGGCTGATCTTTGGCCGTGGTCCGGGCAGTTTTACTGGCGTAAGAATTGGTGTTGGTGTTGCGCAAGGTTTAGCCTTTGCTGCCGACTTGCCGGTTGTTGGTATCTCTAGCTTACAAGCCATGGCACAAATAGCATTTGAAAAGCATCAGCAAACTAAGGTATTAGCGGCAATTGATGCGCGAATGTCTGAGGTTTACAATGGCTATTTCGAGCTAGATGAGCACAATATAATGCAAGCTAAGTGCTCTGAAGCGGTAACGCCGCCTGAACTATTGGCGCAGCATTTAACCGATGCAGGTATTAGCACTAACCCTAGTTATGCCGTTGGTACTGGTTGGGATGCATACAAAGCGCATTTATCAAAATTAAAAGTAAATGAAGGCAGCCCTCAAGTGTTATTTCCAACAGCAGAGGCGATGTTAATCATTGGCAAAGTGGCGTTAGAAAATGGTGAGGGGGTTAGTGCTGAGCATGCACAGCCTAGTTATGTCAGAGATACTGTGTCGTGGAAAAAACTTCCTGGCAGAGAGTAATACTGATGACGTTTTAGTTAAAGCTAAGTATCAGCGCTTGTCAGTATACAAATAATTTTGTTAGATTAAACTCATGCAAATTCAAAACTTAGCTGTAAATTACCCTCGTGATAATCAACTTACCTCTGGTAAGCGTGCAGTTGCACCCGAAGAAAGTATCACTATAGGCAAAGTTAATGAAGAAGCAAAGTCTAGCCGCAATACAGTTGAACAAGCTGAACGTGTCAATCAACCTCAAGATACAGTTAATTTTGATGAAAAAACGCTAGCCGAATTAGAGCGCTCTACGCAATTGTTCGCAGTGAATAATAGTGAATTGAATTATCAGAATTCGAATCAATTAGCAAAAGAACAAATCACTCGAAACAATCAAACCGCTATTTCTAGCTATCAGTTGGTTGGAAATTTAGCGCAACGTGAGTCGGTGCAAAGCATGATGGGCGTTGATTTATTTGCCTAAGCTACTTGCCTAAACAAATAGGCAACAGCCTTCTGCAATAGTGGGTTAGTATCATTTATGTCAGACAATTCTCAACATTTCGAAAAACAAAGCTTTTGGCAGTCGTACCGATTTTACTTTTTACTGGTACTGGCAATCTTTATTCGGCAAATTCCAATCGTATCGATCCCTTTTAATTGGCTGGAAAGTTATTTCCATGAAATTAGTCATGGCTTAGCCGCTTTATTAACTGGTGGCAATATTGTAAAAATTGAGTTGTTTACTAATGGCGCCGGTCTGTGTACCACTCGTGGTGGTATAACATTTGTTATTAGCTTTTTTGGTTATGCCGGCGCTACGCTTTGGGGATGGGGGATTTATCGTTTAGCCAGCGCCCATCAAAAAGTGGCTCAAGCTTTTAGCTATTTCATTTTACTTGTGTTGGTAAGTTCAGTTATTTTTTGGGTGAGAGACTTATTAACGGCCTTTATTTTAGCTGTGCTTATCGTTATGTTCTTGTTAACACTTAAGTTAAGAAAGTTAGTGTATTTACAGCTTATATTACAATTTATTGGCGTTATTATTTTACTTAATAGTTTGTTTAGTCCAACTTATTTGCTTGATGGGCGCAGTTTAGGCGATGGTGCAGCGCTAGCTGGCATGACTTTCATTCCTGAAATTATCTGGGTTTTAATCTGGTGCGTATTAGCACTGCTGGCGTGCTTTTCATTGGCTAAGCGAAGATAACTTTTATGATTGAACAAAACATTTCACCTGATTTTGAACCCGTTAGCTATTGTATTCAGGGAAAAACCATTCATGGCTTAGCACTAGGCAAGGAGTCATCACCTGTGGTGCTTTGCTTGCATGGCTGGCTTGATAATGCCGCCAGTTTTTTGCCAATGCTTGGTGCAATAAAAAAGAATGATCCTGACTGTTTAGGTAAGCGCTTTATTGCCTTAGATTGGCCAGGCCATGGCTTGTCAGATCATCGTAGCCAAGATGCTCATTATCATTTTTTTGATTATGTTTATGACTTGCTACAAGTTATTGAACATAACGCTTGGCAGTCTGTAGATATTATCGGGCACTCAATGGGGGCTATGATAGCGAATGCTTTTAGCGCAGCCTTTCCTGAAAAAATTAACTCACTAATACTTATCGATGCCTTAGGCTTTATTACTGCAAAAGAAGAAGATACTAGTCAGCAATTACGAGCTGGGCTGTTAAGTCGAATTAAAGCGAATCAAAGCCGAGCTAAGCAAAATGTAGCACGAACTTTTAGCAAAGAAACGGCAATTAAAGCACGCATGCAAGTATCTGATTTGGCATATCATAATGCGCAGCTTATTGTTGAGCGTTCACTAAAACAAGCCAGTGAGCAATCGGCTAATCATTTTAGTTGGCGCTCTGATGCCAGAGTAAGAACTTTATCTCCTTATCGAATGACATTGTCGCAAGCAAAGCACTTACTTGTTGATGTGGTTTGTCCAGTATTATTGTTACATGGAGACAAGGGCATGGATTCAGTAAATAGCGCGCTGCAAGAGTTTTCATCCTTGATTAAGCACTTTACTGAAGTGGAATTATCAGGTGGTCACCATGTTCATATGGAGCAAGCAAGTGGTGTTGTATCTGAGCTTATTGACTTTTGGCAGCTTAAGGATAGCAACAAAAAATAATTATGCACTTAGTTAAAAATTTAATTTAAACGCCTGTTTAAATTTGCTGGTACAATGAGTGAAAATTTGATAAAACACCTAATATTAACAAAAGCGCCTATAAAAATTATTGAAGAAAAATGAACAAGGTGCCATAACTAGTTTAAAACTAGTGTATTAAATTTACTTAGAGGAAAGTTATTGTGGAAAAAATCTGGTTAGAGAAAAGTTACCCTGAAGATGTGCCATTTGAAATTAACCCAGATAAGTACCCATCCTTAGTTGCTATGTTTAATAAGTATACTAGCCTGTATGCTGACAAAGATGCTTTTATTAACATGGGCGTAGCAATTACCTATAAAGAATTAGATACACAAGCTAAAGCCTTTGCAGCTTATCTGCAACAAGACTTAGGGCTAGTAAAAGGCGATAAATTTGCCATCATGGTGCCTAATACCTTGCAATACCCCATCGCCTTATTTGGTGCGTTATTAGCAGGTTTAACCGTCGTTAATGTTAATCCACTTTATACCGCTAGAGAATTAGAGCATCAGTTAAAAGACTCTGGCTCAAAAGCCATGTTAATTATTGAAAACTTTGCACAAACGCTAGAAAAGGTTGTTGATAACACGCCAGTTGAGCACGTTATTATGACCTCTCTGGGTGATCGTTTAGGCTTAGTAAAAGGCGCAGTCGTTAATTGCGTGGTTAAATACGTTAAAAAAATGGTACCAGCTTTTAACTTACCTGATGCAGTACGATTTAATGCCGTTTTAGCTCGTGGCATGAATTTAGAGTATACACCTGTCGAGTTATGTGGTGATGATTTAGCTTTCTTACAATATACGGGGGGTACCACAGGGGTATCAAAAGGTGCCATGCTAACCCACAGAAATATGGTGGCAAATTTAGAGCAAGCCAAAGCGGCGATTAAGCCACTGTTAGTGGAAGGTGAAGAAGTTATTGTTACAGCTCTTCCGCTTTATCATATCTTTGCGCTTACAGCGAATTGCTTAACCTTCGTCACTTTAGGTGGTACTAACCTACTTATTACTAACCCGCGTGATATGCCAGGTTTTGTGAAAGAGTTAAAAAAGTATCCATTTACAGCAATTACCGGCGTTAATACCTTATTTAATGGTTTATTAAATACCCCAGGTTTTAGTGATTTAGACTTTAGCACTTTAAAAATGTCACTCGGTGGTGGTATGGCGGTGCAGCGCCCTGTTGCTGAGCGCTGGCAACAAGTCACAGGCACCCGTTTATTAGAAGGTTATGGCTTAACAGAGTGTGCACCTATGGTGACATTAAGCCCGCATAATCAAAAAGCTTATGATGGTACCATTGGTATTCCAGCCTCTTCTACCGACATTAAAATTATGGATGAAGAGGGTAATGAGCTGCCACAAGGTGAGGCCGGTGAAATGTGGGTAAAAGGCCCACAAGTGATGAAAGGTTATTATAATCGCCCTGAAGCAACCGATGAAATTTTAAAAGATGGCTGGTTAGCAACAGGTGATATTGCCATGATGGATGAACGCGGCTGTTTTAGTATTGTTGATCGCAAAAAAGATATGATCATTGTTTCTGGCTTTAATGTTTTCCCGAATGAAATTGAAGAAGTGGTTATGATGCATGATGGCGTACTTGAGGCTGCTGCTATAGGCGTACCACATGAAGCAAGTGGTGAAATTGTTAAGATTTTTGTGGTTGCTAAAAATGGTGCCCTTGATGAAGAAACGTTAATTAATCATTGCCGTGAAAACTTAACTAACTATAAAGTGCCGAAATTAGTTGAGTTTAGAGAAGAGTTACCAAAAACTAATGTTGGTAAGATATTAAGGCGTGAGTTAAGGTAGAAATTTTAACTATTTTAAAACGTCTTCTAATTGTACAATTTAATAACAATTTTAATCTGTTGTGAATTAAGCGCTAATTGGTAGTTAACCTGTTAGCGCTTTTTTATTGTTTTAGATCAAGTAAGCGCAGTTAGTAATTATTCTGAAGAGAATTAGTTGTAATAATAACAATATGTTACTGGTTAACCACTCTTGGTGGTGTATTTAATTTTAAACTTATATGAATTAGCTGGTCTTCTAATTAAATGTGTTAGTTACTACTCGTTGTTGGCTATATTTTGAACTCTTCTCTATGCCTGCAAGTATTAAGTTTTGTGTTTTTATTGAGCAATGATTGGCTGAAATAATAACTATTGTTGGCTTTTTATGCATTTTTCTGATTTTTTAATGTTTTATGTCAGTCTTTTTCTATTAAGGTGTTGACATCAGCTTGCGTAGCTATTAAATTTTGTCTGCATTGTAACTATAGAGCTATGTTTATACCTTTTAGTTGTCATAGTAATTTAACAGCGCCTGATTGTTGTAAATTTTGTGATTTATTAATAAATGGAAAAGGCATGCCAATTATTTCTTTTTTGACAAGTTGTTAAATTTAGATAACTGGGCCGAAATAATTCCTATAGCTAAATGGTTAAATGAAGAATAATAAGTACAATGAACAAAGTTTTAATTTAATGAAACGCGTTTGATAAGTTACATCTTAATTTGTATTTATTTAGATGTAATAAAATAAAATGGAGTAAACTAAGAATGAAAAAATTTAATTTAGCTGCCCTACCTCTTGCTGTTGCTGGTGTGCTTGCATCAACTTCTGCATTTGCTGGTACAGAAGCTTGTTTTGAAGTGTACACCGGTACCGATAATGCAGTAGCGCAAGCTTTTGGTGTTACTTATGATCTAGCTGCTTGTGGCGCAAGAACCGGTGATAATATTGGTACTGTAGCCGCACCTGTTATTGCAGGTCCTGCTGACGACGTTATTTTAGCAAAAAATGATGTTGTTTCTATTGCTTATGAATTGACGGGTGTTGACCCTGTTTCAGGCGAAAAAGTATTTGATTTAAGCTATGATGATATTGATGCGACTGGTGCTGTAACTGGTAAAGACCAAGTTATTGTTTATATCCCTACTACGGATATCCCAGGTGGTACCTTAATTGAAATGAAACTTTCTGGTTCAGGTGCTGAATTTTCTGGTAATGGTAACCAAATTCACTTAGTTAAAGATAGCAATGGTGCTACTGTTGGTGATGCGTTTGAAGCCGTTGCTTCTTCAGATGGTACGTTAGATGGTACCGACACTGTTACTTTTATTACAAAAGCTGGTGTTACTATTGGTGCAGGTACTCGTTTAGTATTTTCTCGTAACTCAACCGGTGCTGATATGACTGAGTTCTTACCAGTTGGTATTAAACTTGGTAATGCAGCTTGTACAACGGCTTCAAGTTCTTCTTCTGTTACTTTATCTGTAACCCGTGCTAAAACAGATGGTGGTACAGGTTATGAAATCGAAGGTGCTAAAACAAAGACTGCTCAACTTATTAGTGAAATTGCACCACAGTTCTACGCACTACAAGATGGCTCTACAGCTGAAGCACAAGTGAATGCTGAAAGTACTGATTCATCTGGTGCTGCAGTTGTTGCTCGTACTCAGTTTGTATACAATCCAGTCTTGGCTAATCAACTTGTTGTTAAAAAACAAGAAGTTGCTTACAAAACTGCATTTTATGACCGTGGTAGACAAGGCCCTGTAGCTGGTTTAATCGTTGATGAAACATTAGACCAATTCATTACTTTAGGTGCAGATGACCATTTAAAAACTAAATTTGTTGCTAGCTCAGCGCCAGGTTCAGAAGTGGAAATGGCTCTTTATAATGACCAAGTCACTGCTAATGGTACTCATGTAACTCAAGAAGAAGTTGAAGATTCTGTTACGTGGGGTGAGTTTGGTTTAAGTGAACTAGCTGCAACTACATACGAAACTGAAGCAATTGATGTGTTTACGCCTGTAGTAGGTGTGGGTGCTGCGGCAGAAACTAACCCTGCAGCAGTTGGTACAGCTTTAGAAGGTGCTAACTACAATGAAATGTGGTATGTGCTAACTAATGAGCGTAGTGCAAACACTGGTGATGAGATCATGAACTTCAACTATGTAGTTGACACTCATTACACGTTAGATTTTGACGATCCAAACTTATTAGATCACTGTGCACAAGAGAAGAAAACTCATGAAATCGGTGTTAACGGTGCGGTGCTTAAAGTACCTTACACTACTACGGCATCAGGTAACTTTGTACGTATTACTAACGAGCACGATGAATCTGCTGAAGTAACTTTCGACATGTTTGGTGAGTCTTTAGACGGTACAGTTGAAAAACGTAAAGTAACTGCTGTTGCTTTAGGTACAGTTCCAGCTCAATCTTCAGTTGTTTACTTCATGAATGATGTACTGGAAGCAGCAGAAGCTGCTGGTTACTTAGGTGCTGACGGTGGTTACGCTGAAGGTGACCTAGGTTCTAACTTCAAGTCTGCTGATAACCGTCACACTGTAACATTCACTGTAACTGCTCCTCGTGATTCAGTACACGGTGTTGCAGTACAAAAAGTTATCGGTTCAGTTGCTGACCGCGTAATGCCAGTACTTGACCAAAACGCTTGGTCTCAGTAATTATTAGTTTTATAACTAAATTTACTTAGAGTACGTTAAAACCCTCGCTTTGCGGGGGTTTTTTTTATCTATTGATTACACATTACAATATAATTAAACGGGAAGTTCAGAGTGAAAAAATTATTAATTGCCACACTTGCACTGTTAACGAGTGCCTGTCAAACCACGAGCACTGATAGCCAGGCACAAATTGAAGCGTTACAAAAAGAAGTTGAACAATTAAAACATGTACAAACACTAGTTGCACAGAAGGTAGGATTAGGTAGTTTGGTACGCCCTGATGAGATATCTATTGAAAAAGGTCATAGAGTAGGAAGTGACGATGCCGAGGTAGTTCTTTTGGAATTTACCGATTTACATTGTCCATTTTGTAAAAAGTTTCACCAAGAAATTTGGCCTGAACTGAAGAAAAACTATGTAGAAACGGGTAAGGTGCTTTTTGTTGGTCGTGAATTTCCATTAGCTAGTTTACACCCAAGAGCAGCTTATGCGGCAGTGACATTACGCTGTGGTGCTAAACAAGATAAGTATACCGAAACTAAAGATTTTCTTTTTGAGAAAGGGCAAGGTTTAGCGAAATCTGATTTAGAGAAAATTGTTACTGATTTTGCTTTAGATGAAGCTAGCTTTAATGCTTGTTTAAAAGATCCTAAGGTACATAATAGCATTTCAGCTTCGTTGCTTGATGCTAAGAAGTTAGGCTTAGCTTCAACGCCAACTTTCATTATTGGCAAACGCAGTGGTAATAGTATTACTGACTATGAGATTGTTAATGGTGCCGGCTCAGTTGAGAAATTTTCAACGATTTTTGACAAGCTATTAGCCAAGTAATTAGCAATAGTTGTAGATATAATAAGTTACATAAGCGCTATTTTTTTTAGCGCTTAATTTGGTTAGAATGATCAGCAATTATTAGGTTGTTGGTACGCTCATTTGAATAAAGCAGTGCTGGTATTTATTAGTATGTTTTTAAGGTTACTATGAAGCAGTTAAAATTAAAGAATAAAGCTAATCATAACAATAAAGGTTTTACCTTAGTGGAACTGTTAATTGTTATGGTAATTTTAGGGTTATTATCGGCTATTGTTGCTCCTCGGATGTTTAGCAAGGTCTCCTCAGCAAAAGTTGGTACAGCAAAAGCGCAAATGCAAGTATTAGCAACGGCGCTAGATTCATATCGGTTAGATATTGGTTATTATCCAGAAACCTTAGCTGAATTGGTTTCTTCTAATGAGGAATCATGGGATGGTCCTTATTTTCCTAAAGCAATCCCACAAGACCCTTGGAAGCATGACTATCAGTACAGTAGAGTGACTGATGAAAATACTGGTGAAGGTTTTTCGTTAAAAAGTTTAGGGCGTGATAAGAAGCCAGGTGGTGAGGGCGAAGACGCTGATGTGGAATACTAAAGTTGAGCAGTACATCTGTCAGCAAGCGTTGATTGATGAGCAACGCTTAGCAGAAGCTAAAAATTTCCAGACTAGTTCTGGTCACCACTTGGAACAAATTCTAGCACACTCTGGTTGGATAGATGAAGAGCAATTATGCCAGTTATATTGTGACATATTAGGCTTGCCTCGCTGGCAACATAATTTTAATTTAACTATGTCACAGCTCTCTGAACTTAAAGAAGTCAACTTTACATTCTTAGCTAAATATCAAATGATTCCGGTTAACTTTGAAGACCATAAGTTAACCGTTGCGCTATGTTCGCCACATTATACCGAAGCGGTAGATTACACTCGCTTTATTGCTTTTGATATAGCGTTTGTTTGTATCACTGATAAAGAGTTTGAGCTCTATCAGGAACAATATAAAGCTATGCTACCCGACGCTCATCATAGCGATATTAGCGGTGATAATGTCGAAATGCTTAAAGAGCTTGCACTAGGTGCTCCAACAGTGAATTTAGTGAATAACTTAATTAACAAGGGAATAAAGCTTGGAGCCTCAGACCTGCATATTGAACCCATCAATGGCAGATTTAGAGCAAGGTATCGCATTGATGGCATTTTGAAAGAAGCTGATCCTATACCGCAAAGTCTACAATTAGCAGTCATTTCTCGTATAAAAATCTTATCAAATATGGATATTGCCGAAAAACGCCGCCCTCAAGATGGAAAAATTGAAATGCGTGCAGGCAGTACAGATCTGGATATTCGCTGTTCTTCTTTACCTTTAGGTCAAGGAGAAAGCATGGTAATGCGATTCTTAATTAAAAACGCCGTGAAGTTTGATTTGCAAAAGCTTGGCTATGCTGAAGATTTAATTGAAAAAGTGAATAATGATTTGAAGCGCACTTCAGGTGTTATTTTAATGACGGGGCCGACGGGTTCAGGTAAAACCACCTCGTTGTATTCTTTTTTAAATCAAATTAATACGCCTGATATCAAAATAATTACCCTTGAAGATCCTATTGAATACCAATTGCCGGGTATAAACCAAGTACAAGTCAATTCAGATATAGGTTTTGACTTTTCAGCAGGTCTTCGAAGTATTGTACGACAAGATCCAGACGTAATTATGGTTGGTGAAATCAGGGATAATGAAACCGCTAAAATTGCACTGCAATCAGCATTAACGGGTCACTTAGTGTTTAGTACCGTTCATACCAATGATGCGCCTTCTGCCTATACACGTTTAATGGAGTTAGGTATTGAAGAGTATTTACTCAATGCAGGTCTTGTGTCTATTATGGCACAACGCTTGGCAAGAACTTTATGTTCTGAGTGCAAACAACCGATAGAAGAAGAACACTTAATTGAGCAATATGAGCTGGTAGATTTGGCAAAGCGTAATGATATAGATGATATTCAACTCTACTCTGCTGTTGGTTGTGCCCATTGTGAACATTCAGGCTATGTTGGCAGGGTAGCATTTTTAGAATATTTACCTTGTGATCGGCAGGTGAAGCGTTTAGCGAAAGATGAGAAGTTACTTGATAATTTATATAACCTGATGAAAGAGAATAATTTACGTTCACTTAAAGAAGATGGCTTTTTAAAGGCTATACAAGGAATTACTTCTATTGATGAAGTGCTTAGGGTGGCAGGTTGAGTCAGTTATATCGTTATAAGGCTTATGATCGCTCGGGTAAGCATGAACATGGTGAGATCAGTGCAGTTAATAAAGCCGATGCGGAAACACAATTAACGCAGAAAAATCTTTTGGTTATTAAGGTAACTGAAATAAAGGAAAGTGCTGGCTCATCTAGGGTATCTTTGGCTGATATTGAGCAATCAACCGAGCAGTTAGCTATTTTGCTCAATAATGGATTGAAGGTTGATAAAGCGTTAGAAATTTTATCTCGTACTAATAGTAAAAGTGGCATGGGGCTTATTTGGCGAGGTGTATTAGAGGATATTAAAAAAGGAAAATCACTCAGTGAAGCGATTGAGGTTCGACACGAGGTGTTTTCGTCTCTTTATTGTGAAATGGTGAAAATAGGTGAGAGTACCGGTAATTTACCGACTGTTTTTACTCGATTAAGTGAGAATTTACGTTTTCAAATTGGTTTACGCAGCAAAGTGTTGCAAGCGATTAGTTATCCTTTCTTTATTCTTTTAGTTTGTGTGAGCGCAATTTGGGCGATATTTAATTTTGTTGTGCCTAGTATGTCTAGTATGTTTGAGTCGATGGAGGAAGTGCCTTCTTATACTCAGTTTTTATTAGATGTAAGCCATAATGTACAAAACTATCAAATACACGCCATTGTTATTATTATTTTCTTAGTATCGCTTGCTGTTTTTTTGTTTAAGCAACATAAAACGCGCCAGCAATTTATTAAATTTGTTGTTAGATTGCCCTTAATCAAAGGTATAACCAATAAGGCTGATAGAATTCGATTTGCTACTGCTTTGCAGCTGACATTAGAAAGTGGCGTGAACTTATCTTCAGCATTAAGGTTGGCAGGCGAAACCGTTATTGATATAGAGCTGAAAAGCCAGTTAACCAAGATAGCTAGTCAAGTATCATCTGGAAGTCAATTAAGTGATAGTTTAAAACCCGTTAAATTATTTGATGATGTTGCGCTATCTCTTGTTGCTGTCGGGGAGGAAAGTGGCACATTAGCTAATTCATTTCGGGAAATTGCCGCTCGTGCTAGGCAAAGCTTTGAATCCTGGTTAATGAAGTTTACCGCATTGCTTGAGCCTTTACTTATATTGATTATGGGTGGTGTTGTTGGCTCTGTTGTTATTATCATGCTGTTAAGTATTGTTTCTATCAATGATGTATCGTTCTAGCAAAGGCTTTACTTTAGTTGAGCTACTCATTGTGCTGGTATTGATAGGCTTAAGTTCAGCGATTGTTTTACCGTCAATGTGGCAGCAATTTGATCAGGTCAGATATCGTTCTGAAATAGCTAAGGTAAAATCTATGGTTAATTACTGTCGCCACTTTAGCTTCTACCAAAGCCAAGCTCTGATTGTTAGTTTCCATGAGAACCAGCTAAATGTTACAAGAAAAGCGGATGGTGAAATTCTAAGAACTATTCAGTTTGATACATTCACTTTTGCTCCGCGTATAGTGCACTTTGAAAAACGGGGCAACATTACGAAATTGACATTAGCACTTATTAAAAATAAACAAGAGATGCAAGTTGAACTTCACGTATAAGCAAAAAGGTATGACGCTTATTGAAGTGCTCATTGCTGGTATTATTTTATTTATCTCAATTAGCGCAATTAGTCTTGTCGCTAGAACTAAGATACTTAATCAACAAAAATTGATGAGAGCTACTGAGACCTCTTACCTTGCTGAGTATTCGGCAGATATTGTTAAATATCATTTGATGTATACACAAATAAGAGATGGGGAAATAAAAATAGCGAACCGTAGCTATCAGTGGCAAGCTAGTGTGGATAAGTCTGCTCGTCCCAGAAGAGTATTAGATGAGTCAGAGGGAGCTCATAATCAGGATTTATTATTGCTCTATAGGGTGACTATAGGTAGTGCAGATACTAAAGATATAGTTTTAGAGTATTCTGAGTTAATTTGGGAAATGCCTTAATGAAAAGTAAAGGTTACACTCTGATTGAAGTCCTTGTTTCTATGGTTATCTTTAGTGTTTTGATGACATTAGCAGTATCTTCATATCGCTACTTTTTTAATGAAACTGGAGGCAAAGGAAAAGCTGATTATGATTTATCTTTACTGACAAAAAGGAAGGTTATCAATAGTTCAATAAAGGGACTGAAGCCATATTATTATTCTGGTGTAGCAAGGAAAAATGAATTGTTTTTTAAAGGAAATGAAAGCGCTTTTTCATTTGTTACTAGTAACCCTAGCTACCTTAAAGAGCCTATGGTAATAGCTAACTTCTTTATACAGGAGTCTGGCAAGGTCTTAGCGTATTGTGAACTACCTTTAGGGAGTGTTAGTTTATCAAACTATAGATTTAAGGTGTCTAGTTGTCAGGATTATCAAGTGTATATGAATGCTGAAAATATAAGGTTTTCCTACTTTACATGGAAAGATGTACTTGAGCTTGATAACTATTATTCTGAATTGTTAAATATAGCGATAAAGCCTACGCCATTGTGGCGCGAGCAATATGATAGTGCTAAAACCATTATTTTGCCTCTATATATCAAAGTAATGATAGAAGGAGGTGAAGCTTTATTACCACCAGAGCTATTATTTGAAATCCCTCAAGAGCTACCTCATTCTAAGGCGGATAAAAATGCGCTGTAAGATAAAGCAAATGCAAGGCGCTGCTTTATTATTGGTTATTATGATAACTGCTATTATGTCAATTATTATGACGTTGATGCTACATCAAAGTAAATTGGATAGTAAGTTAGCGTCTATTGTGAAGCAAAGAAGTAAGGCTGAGCTTAAGTTACGAAGTACTCAAGCAGAGTTTATTTATCATTTTATGACAACGCCTTTAAGCTTTGTTGGCCCTAATTATAGTGCTCCTGGTTATGCCTTTGATACAATTGTTGATAGTTTTGATGGTCAAAAAGCAATATTTAATAGAGTGACAGTATCAGTGCAAGATGTAACTGGTCTAGTATCACTATTACCCTTGGATGAAAAATCACTTAATGCATTACTTGTGGCACAGGGGTTTGATAATGATAGCTTGCTAGCCTTTTATGATCGCTTTAATGATTGGCAAGATTTAGATTCACTAACAAGATTGTCAGGAAAAGAATTAGGTGATTACCAAGAATACCCCTATTTTCCTTCAAATATTGTCATTCAATCGGTAGAAGAAATGGCCTATCTTTTAGATAATGAGGTGTATACTAGTATACGACCATTTCTAGTACTGTATGGTAGTGGTTATATGAATAGACATTTTACCCCCGAAGCCTTATACTCGGCCGCGGGCATAGAGAGCAATAGTAATAATAAAGAATACATATCATCTTTAAATTCCTCTGAAAGTGAGGTTGATTTTCCATCAGGCCGTTATCTGGTTAGGTTGTCATATTCTGATAATGGTGTTTTTTTAAGTAAACAATTTCACTTGCTAAGAGGATTAGGAACTTTACAGCCTTTTTTCATCACTAATGAACAATTATTTTAATAAATTATTTAGTATAAATAACTACTTTTCAATTAGTCATCACTTCACTGAAGAAAATGGCTTCGTTGCTATTGATAAGAGCAAGCATAAAAAATTCGCAAATATTTGTCTTGTCAACAGAAGTTGTTATTGGCATGCCAAGAAAGATTACAGCAATATTAACTTAATTGAACTCCCTAAGCTTATTAAAGCAGAAATTAAACAAATAGCGCCATTTGAGGGTGATATATTCTGGCAAATTGAGCGTTTAACCATACAAGGTGCTATTGTTCATTATTATGTCATTCCTAATCAAATAATCGATAGTATTCGCCCCAAATGCCAGTTTATATTTCCAGAGAGCAATGGCAGTAACAGTTTGCTTTTATCATTAAATGAAGGCGTGTCAAGTGAGAGCGTAATCTCAGCGGAGCAGCTTGGCATGAAGAATATTTTTTCTTTATGCGGCCTTTTTATCAAGAAAGCTAGAGATGAAAAGGTAATTGTTCAAAAACTCACTAACAAGATGCTGTTTTTATTAGCAAGCATAAGTATAGTTTCCTTTGTTTTATTGTCATCTGTGTATTTATCCCTTTATCAAAGCTATTACCAAGATGCAACCTTGGCGAATAAGTCTGCGGTGGAAAATGCGCTTAAAGTTCAGCGTGAAGTGAAGGCTAGGTATCAATCAAAAAAAGATTTTGATGAGTTTATTGCTGATAACCCTAATGTGTTATCTCTTTTTAGCTCACTTGATTTAAGTGGTTATACATATGAAATTAATAAGGTTCATTTGCACCCCAAGGGTGTAAAAATAACGGGGACAACGAGTCAATCGGCGACGGATATTTTGGCACGTTTAATACAGGAATCAGTAGTTAAAGAGGCAAAGTTTTCAAGGCCTGTATCCAAAAATAGAGCTGGGGATGAAGTTTTTGTTATTGAGGTGATCTTTTCGTGAATCAGTTCACTTGGAATTTAAAGTCAGTGGGTTTACTTGCTATCGTTGTTCTTTTATGTGCCGAATATATAGTATTTCCTTGGTTTGATTGGGTTAGTGATACCCAGACTAGTATCATATCTGCACAAGAAAAACTAGAAAAGCAGGAGAGATTAATAGCTAAAGCGAAAGTACTAGAAGAGCAAAGAGAAGCTTTAACTTCTGGCTTTAGTGAACAAATTAAAGATTATGTCATAGTTAAGAAGAATCAAGATTCGGCAGTGGTTTGGCTTCAGGAGTTAGATAGCCACTTAGCCAATTATGACTTTGTGGTAAATAATAAGTCACCTCGTAGAGAAGTTGAAATCAATAGTGAATTTGCCGTGTTTGTAGGTAAGGTCAACATCAGGGGTAAATATAGCCAAGTGCTACATTTTTTGGACAAGCTTGAGAATGAATCTGTAGGGAATAGAGTAAGGCAGCTTAGATTAACTAGAAATCCCGCAACGAAAGGAAAAGTCGTGGCTGATATAGAATTTGTTAAGGTTTTTAAGCGCTCATGAGAAATATAGTTGCCTATTGTGCTTTGGTATTACTTTTACTTTGGATTTTTTTTAGCATTGTTTTTATTCCAACGTCAAAGGTAAGCATAGAAAAGCCAGATGAAGTTGTTACTCAAGTTGGCAGTAGTGATACACCTAAAGATGTTGATATAAGAAAGCTTTCTCTGTTGCTTGGTGTTGACTACGAAGAAGAAACACTCGACGAAGAGGTTGAAATTAGTAAAGAAGTTGACATTTCACTTGAAGTTGTAGTTATTTATACCTCTAAAGACCAGCAAAAAGTAAGGTTAAATAAGTTAGTCAATGAAAAAAAAGAGGAAGTTGATATGCAGTTAGGTGATAGCATCTATAAATATCGTTTAACTGAAATTAACCCGAGTTTTATTGTATTTGATAATGGCGAAGAAGAAATAACATTAAAGGTGTTTGAGTCAATTATTATTTCTGTATTAGATTCACCAAAGGAAAAAACTGAGTAATCATGAAATTCTGTTATAAAAATAAAATATTTATTGCTTTGTTTGCTGTTTCTCTTACCAGCTGCTCGTTAACTGAAAACGATACAGATAAACAGCATGCCAGTAAAGGATTGAGAAATACTCAAGTTGAGGTGAAGCCATCCATATTGCGTGATAACGTTAGTGTTGATGAGTCTAAAATGCAAGGCGATGAGGAAAGTGAGAAAGAAGTAGTTGGGGAGTATACTGTTTCAGAAATTCCTGATTTAGGTGGTATTAACAAGGTTTTGGATAAGGCAAAACAAGATTTAAATTTGGAAGGTGCGCCAATCACTTTTGTGGCTGATCAGCTCAGTATTCGTGAATTTTCACATAAGGTGTTTAATGAGCTTTTAAATATCAATTATGTATTAGCGCCTGAATTAGCCGCATCTAAAATTAAATTAACATTAAATATTGCAACACCAATAGAGAGAGTGGCGTTTTATACCTCAGTATTAGAGACATTAAATCAAAATAATGTATTGTCATACAGAAAAGGCAATATTTTATATCTAGCAAAATCTAGTAAAACGAACGAAAAGAATAATATTGCTATAGGTATTGGCAGAGAAGAAGCTGATGTGCCTGATATCTCAGGCGAAATCACTCATATAGTACCGTACACATATAGCGAAAGTCGTAATATTACCAGTATAATGAAGAAGTTATCTACGGCACAGGTAACTGTTAATTCTAACCAAAAAATTATTTTACTTGAAGGTGAACGAGACGAAATTTTACGGGCTTTGAAGATAATTCATATGCTAGATGTACCAAGAGCCTATGGTAGAAAAATACGCTTGTTTGAATTTGCTCATATAACCCCTGAAGAAGCGATTGAACAAATCACCGACTTGTTGGAGGAAGATGGATTTGAAGTCAGTAGCAATGGTGATATTTCATTTGTACCTATGCCTAGAATTAATTCTTTTGTAGCCTATTCTGCTAGTGAAGCCGTAGTTGAACGTATTAATTATTGGGCAAGAAAGCTAGATGTGCCTTTGGCGGGAGATCAAAACCAGTATTTTGTTTATAAGCCTAAATATGCTAAAGCGGAAGAGATGCAAAAGTCCTTGCGGGATTTATTGCGTGGGAATAGAGCTTCGTCAGCAAGCAAGTCTGAACAGAGTAATACCCCCGCAGATACACAGAATAGGCAATCTGCCTCTGGAATGCAGGGGCAAGTTCAATTTAGTTTAGATAAGCAACAAAATGCCTTAATTTTTAATACAACACCAATTGAGTATAAGAAAATCTTAACTTTGCTAGAAAAAATTGATGTATTACCTGGGCAAGTGATTTTAGACGTTACTATTTTAGAGGTCACGTTAAAAGATGATATGAAATCTGGTGTTGATTGGTTATATGATAACTCAAAGACTAAGCCAAATATCGCAAAAATTGATTTTTTAAGCTCTGGTTCTATCGGCGCCGTGTTTAGCTCAGGGGATTGGCAAGCTAATTTAAATTGGAGTGACGAGCAAGATGATGCTCGAGTGATATCGAGACCTTATTTGATTGTTCGAGACGGCGAGTCCGCATCAATTTCATCTGGTGATCAAATTCCTATTATTACTCAAGTTGTTGAAGACACAGGTAATACGGGTTCGGTATCAAACTCGGTACAATACAGGTCAACGGGTGTTAATGTTTCTTTAACTCCAACGATTAACTCAAATGGCGTAATCTCATTATCTGTATCTATGTCTGTCAGTAGTAGTAAGGCAAGTACAAATACTCAAGTTGAAACGCCTACTATTACTAATCGTTCGATTTCAACAGAGATTATTGCTAGAAATGGCCAAACAGTTGCGCTAGGTGGCTTAATTCAAGAGAATAAAAATGAAATTGAGAATGGTGTGCCTGTTTTAGGTACATTACCAATAGTTGGGAATTTATTTTCAAGTAAGACTGATACCTTTGCTCGAACAGAGCTGGTTATGTTAATCACGACTAAAATAGTGAGAGATTCTATACAAGTTGATGAATTTAGTGAAGCGATGGCTGAGCTATATAGTGCCCCAATCGTAATTAAATAATCCCAAGTTACTATTCGCTTATTAAAATAGGCGGGTACGAAAACTCTGTCTATAGATTACAAGGATGTATGCTATAGCAATAACAATATTGCAACCTTATATTGCTTGATATTTAGAAGCAAATTTACGGTGTTTAAACGACGAGAAAACAGACTGTTTTGCTTTTATCAATACACAAGCTCCTTAAAAATAAGCTCATTCAAAATATAATGATAGTCAGTGGCGGAACTGCGGGGGCGCAAATTTTGTCTTTGCTTGCGTCTCCTATTATTACAAGGTTATATACGCCTGAAGCTATTGGTATTCTGGGTAGTTTTTTAGCCATCCTTGCAATTTTACTTCCACTCGCTTCGCTGAGCTTTCCTATTGCAATTGTACTTCCTAAAAAAAATAGTAACGCCATAAAAGTGGCTAATAATTCTTTAAGAATAGCATTAATATTTGCGTTAATAGTCTTTGTAATTATTTTGCTTTTTCAAGAAAATGTTACTGGCTTGTTGGGGTTAGATGATATAGGTACAGGCTTTATTGCGCTAGCTTTACCTTTAGCAGTATTAGCAAGTACTTTGTTAGCTATTTGCACACAATGGGTTATCAGGCACAAGCTATTTAAAATAAATGCTAAGGCAATAGTGGCTCAATCACTGCTATTGAACCTGACTAAAATAGCTGTAGGGATGTTTGCTCCTTTTGGCAAGTCTTTAATTATTTTGACAATCTTTGCGACATTATTTCAGGGATTATTTTTACTGTTATCGGTGAACTTGAAAAAAGTTAAAAACCATTTTTTACCGTTAAATGCATCATTTGATATGCAGCAGGTTAGGAGGCACAAAGAGTTTCCTCTATTTAGAAGTCCACAGGGACTCCTTGTAAACTTAAATCAAAATATTCCGGTATTATTACTAGCAAGTTTATTCGGCGCTACTTCAGTAGGTTTTTATGCTTTGTGCAGAACAGTATTGCAATTACCTGTTACATTGATTGCTAAATCTGTGAATGATGTAATTTACCCTCAAGTAAATCAAGCATTTAATAATAGAAGGCCTATTAGTCCTTTAATTGTAAAAGGAACCATGTGGTTAGCGTTGATCGGCGTTATTCCTCTGCTGATTTTTATCTTGTTTGGCCCAGAGCTTTTTACTCTGGTGTTTGGTGATGGCTGGCGGTTAGCTGGTGCGTTATCACAATGGCTTAGTGTTTGGTTTTATTTTAATTTTATTAATCGTCCTTGTGTTGCAGCTATCCCAGTGTTAAGGCTAGAGAGATTTTTATTGCTTAATAGTCTATTGAATTTTGTTTTATCAAGTTTGGGGTTTTATATAGGTTACAGCCTATTTTCCGATGATGTTTACGCTGTTGCTATCTACAGTTTATTTGGCATAATCCCTCAACTCATTATCATCTCATTTGTTATCTATTCTGCTAAACAGCATGATAGGCAACTTGTAGATAATTAAAAGCGAAAATGGAGAGTACTTTGAAGAAGATTGTGCTATATGGCGCGTTTGATCGATACAATTATGGCGATAATATTATGCCTATTTTGTTTCAAATGTTTGTTGAGAAGTATGCTAAGCACATCTTGGAGGAGTTTGAGTTTGAGTTTGCCGCTATTAGTCAGTCAAATTTAAGTCATTATCTTTGTAAAGAAACAAAAAGTATAAATGAGCTAACTCAAAGCTTGCCTGCTAATTCAGTCATAGTTGTTGTTGGTGGAGAGGTTTTATGTACTAAGAATCAAACACTATATCTGCATATGCAAGGTAGTAGTTTGTATCACTTTGCTTTGAAAATTTTTAGAAAGGTTTTGCCGGCATTGTTCGCTAAATTTGCCGACACCCGATATTCTGCTCAGTGGGAATATCCATTTATTCCTCCGCAAAAAGCATTTTCTCAACCTGTTAATATAGTATTTAATACAGTGGGAGGTGATGTGCAGAGCTTAACTCAAACAGAGCTTGCAGATGTGTCTGCTCGATTTGCTAACGCTAGTTATTTCTCGGTAAGAGATGTAAGAACATACGAGGAAATAAGTCCTTTATATAAAGATACTGTATTAGCGCCAGATTCAGCTTATATAATGTCTGACCTGCTTGCTCAATCTGATCTTGAAGCAAAGATAGATGATACGTTTGTTGAAGAGCTACCAGTACAGTATGTAGTTTTTCAAGCTGCTCCTGGGAAAGTTGGTTGTTCTGCAAATAAATTAACGTTATTAATTGATGATCTAGCAAGCAGGCTGAATAAGAAGGTAGTACTATTGCCTATAGGTTATGCTTCTGGGCATGATGATCATCAACTTTTAAATAAAGTACACCGAGCATTGCCTAAGCAAACTGTACTATTACATGATTTGAATATTTGGCAGATTATGTATGTAATTAAAAATGCTGAGCTTTTTTTTGGAACTAGTTTACATGGAGTGATTACAGCCATGTCCTATAGCGTACCACATTATGGTATAAACCCTCTGGTACAAAAGCTAGATGCCTTTCTTCAAGAGTGGAGTGTTGCTCCATTTAATCAGTGTTATGATATAACTGAGTTGCCTAACTTGCCTTCACTTGTTACTAAAGAAAGCTCGGAAAATCTTAAGACGAAATCAAATCAAAATATAGCCTTAGTCAAGGCCAATTATCATGCCTTATTAGCGTCACTCTAAGAGCATGGTGTCAATTAAAATAGAAAACCGGCATTCATACGTTTGAACCTTCAGCAACCTCGGTTAGTTAAAAAGTAGCTTTAACTAACCGAGGTAGATTATTAATTATTGATAGTAAGCGTGGAGAGAGTGTTACCTTCTATGAGGTACCAAGTATTATTTTTATAAACTGCTTTTCCTAAAAGAATCCCAAAGTGATTAGCTCGCCATCAGGCTTGCTCAAGTACCTTAAGTATTGCTTGAACGCTAGTAAATGTATAAGCCCATAGGCAAAATAGCAGTTTAAAGGTTTTGAAATATATACTAAATAACCATAGTTAAGGGACCACAAAAAGTATAAATTCTATTTGGTTTTTACATTTACTTAATCAAGATTTATCTGAAATAGTGTTCGGCCAATGGCTATATACCACTTACCATTAATATACTTACTTTTTCCTAGACTAGAGCCGATTAATATCAATTCTTCATTAGGCTTACTCAAGTAGCGTTTGTTGTCGTGAATTAACATCAACTCGCCATTGTCTGCCAGGGTGTCGATTAAGCTATCTGAACTAAAGAAAGTTCTTTGTGCTAAGGTGCCCTGAGTATCTCGTGTCCAAACATGAGTTTGTTCTGTACTGCCTAAGTTGGTATAGGCAACCCAGCCGTTATTTACCGCATAATAAGTATGTGGCTCGGGATCAAAGCTATCGTAATCGTAACTGTCAGTGAGCATTACTTCATTGTTGCCATCATGCATGGCAATGGCTAGTGTAGTATTCGTAACTCTATTAACCTTTAGGTATACGCTTATTGTACCGTCGGTTAACGGATCTCTTCCAAACGAGAACGTTGTAACGCTATTATTGTCGTTCTTTTTGATATCGCTTACATACCCTTGCGCACTAATGTTATATACAACTGTGCCATTACCACTAATATCATGCAGAGAGTAATCATTTTCATTTTCATATCTGTGAGTAGAAATACTACTCATCCATGTATTAGCCTTAGTTAACAAATTTCTTTGCCATAAAGAGTCGTTTTGAATATAAGATAAGTAGTTTCCTGCTGCACTTACTGACCCTGTCCAGCCAAGATTTAATAGCTCACCATTATTCCAATCATATGTAACTGCTAGCGAATGCCTAGGTTCATAATTCCAGTCACTATTGACTGCTTGATATACTGCGCCGGTTGGCGTTAGCATACTGTCTACAATAATAACGTTAGAAGGGACGTCTACTGTTTCATCGTTATTAGAATTTATATTGGTGATTGCTAAGCTAGCATTGTTATTATTGGTTTTATGAACTAAAGCTCTTGAATTATCGTAATCTGTTATTGCTGTTGAGAAGTCTTTAATGGTTCTCAGTATGTTTGAGGACTCAACAAATATCGATGTGCTAGTTGATGTTAGCTGATTTGAGCTATCTTTGCATTCAGTATTAAGGGTTACAGCTTGGCCTTCATAGGCACTTAAATCAAAAGTACCTTGAATTTGATTCACTCCAGTGGTTAATATGTTACCGTCTTGCCAATTTGTAGTCGCTCGAACTGTAATTTCGGTATCAGATACATTGTCATCACAACTAAGATTGATTGATAATTCAGGGGTTGCCACTGTGCCTTCTAACGGTGTTGTTAAGGTGATTGATGGTGGGTTATCCATTATTATAGTTTTAGTTGCCGTATTGCTACCAGCAAATATATCTGTTGCGGTAACCGTTAATGTATATTCTCCATCTGGTTTACCTGTTAAATAGATAGTGCTGCCATAATAGCCGCCGTTACCTGTAGGTACAAACTCAAGTTGAGTTGTTAACTCTTCAATTGACGCTGTTATTTCGTTGATTTCAAAGGTAGATTCAATTGTAACACCAACAGGGACACTAGTATCGGTGATTGTATTAGGAACAAAAATGTTTACGAGCAATGGCACTACTTCAACCGTAATAGTTTGTGTTGTGGATACCCCATAGTCATTTGTTACAGTTAATGTGTAAATAGTGGTGGTTTCTGGGAATATCGTTTTTTCTATGCCTGAAGTGATCTCACCTACATTGTTATCAATAGATGCTGTGCCATGAGAAAAGTCAGCGATAATCTTTACTTTATCGCCTGCTAAAATCTCACTTGCAGAGACAGAAAAACTGATGATTTCGGGAAGTATTATTTCAATAGCTACTTGCGCGGTAACAGTAACACCTGCTGAATTGGTAACAGTAAGCATATAAGTTGTGTTGTTTTCAGGAATTATGCTTACTGGCGTATTCGAACTAATAGTACCCACACCGTTATCAATGCTGGCTGTGCCATTGGAAAAATCAGCGAATAGCTCGATAGTTTCGCCAGCCATAATAGTAGTTTTACTGGCGGTAAAGCTGCTAATTATTGGGGCTGGTTCGGGCGTAGGTTGGTTATTATCTGCGTCACTACCTCCACCACAGGCAGTCAGCAGCGTTATGAAGATAAAATAGAGAAAAATGTGCTTAGTCATAGCTATCATTTACTGTCCTTGTATGTGTTTGACTTCATATTATTACATTTAGCAAGCCCATAAAAGTGGCTGTTACAAAGCTATCAAAAAATTAAATTGATTGTTTGCCTAAAACATCAGAACTAGCTAATTATTATTCTAGATCAAGTGCTTGCATTTCTTGCAAGGTGCATAGCAGAATATTGATGTTTTCTATTTTTGGAGGAAACCTTTGTTACTAGGCGAAGTATAAAAGGCTTAGAATTAATAGTGCTCAATAACGCTTAACTAAATGACTTCATATTGTTTTGAGAAGAGGTTATGATCCAGCTTCCCTTTTGATGGTTTTAAATTATGGATTTATTCAAGAATCAATTTTTCTTATCTGCAGAGCAGCCTTCTGGTGTAATTCCCGACTTCCTGAATACTCGGTTTCACAAATTTAATATTTATCATCATTTAAGTTGTGAAATTACTTATACATCTCAAATGAAGCACGATGTTTTACTTATTGGATTTATTATTGATCCAAATAGTTTGCATTCTAATAATCAAGATGTAATCACTAAAATAGCATTGAAATATAGCGATAAAGAAGAGTTTTATGATTATCTCGATAGCCTTTCTGGTCGGTTTGTTTTAGCAATAAAAGATGTGGATGGTTATGTATTTATTGGTGATGCATGCTGTTTGAAGCGATTTTTTTATACGACTAGTATAGATGAGTTCTGTGCAGGAAGTTCAGTTTCAATACTTAATCATATGGGGGTTATCGAGAGTGGGGAAAAAGAGTTGGGTATTTATGACAACTCAAAATATGTTAAAGATAATATAGAGCATTTTATGCCGAGTGGGTTATCAACAAGAAATTCAGTACGTAGTTTGATACCTAATCATATGTTAAAGACTGAGCTCCTAGCTCAAGAGCGCTTTTGGCCTCGTAAGCCGTTAAAATCGAGGGGTGATTATCATTTATCTAAAGCAATATGTACGAGAAAAATTAAAGAGTCAATTCAGATAGCAAATAATAGATATGATTTGTCTTTTCCTGTTACAGCTGGTTGGGATGCGCGACTTCTTTTATCGCTAGCGAAAGACTACCTGAACGATATGTACATATATACTCTGAAATATAGAGATCTAAATGAAGAGTCAACTGATATATCTATTCCTCGGAAGCTGTTGCAAGATAATAATTTTACCCACAATATTATAGATTGTACTCAAAACCCATCGAACGAATTTAGACAAATCTACGAAACGAATACTGAACCCAATCATTTTAATGATTGGGGCATAATTGCCAATGGTCTTTTCCATTCTGAAATAAAAGATAAAATGTGTCTAAAGGGCAATTGCTCAGAAATAGCGAGGTGTTACTATTTCCCTTCTGGTAAAAAAGTTAAGGTAAGTGATTATTGGGAACTAATATCATTAACTGAGCCAGGATGGAAGGAGCTAGATTTTATAGTTGAAGAAGTTGAGCGCTGGTTTAGTGAGGCTAACCCATTATGCGAAAAACTAGGTTATGACATATTAGACCTTTTTTATTGGGAGCATAGAATGGGCTCTTGGCAAGCTCAAAGTCAATTAGAGTGGGATATATCGCAAGAGGTATTTACACCATATAATAACCGTGAGTTATTAGAAGAAATGTTAGGGCTTGATACAAAATATCGTTCAGAGCCGTCATATAAACTCTATAAAGATATTATAAGTGAAAACTGGAAAGAGTCTTTAAATTATAAAATCAACCCCAAGACAAATATTCAGATAATAAAATCTATGTTGAAAAAAGCGCTTGATAAAGTAGGTCTGCTAATCGTAATAAAAAGACTTATTAGGTGAAAATACATTTCTTAATGTTGAATGAATGGTGTACATCTTTTTTTGCTATAGCGTAGATGTTATGAATTTGTTCAACAAGCTTACTTGGTAAATTTTAGTTAGCTATTTAAGTTTGTAAAAAGGTAAAAGTCTAATCTTTTACCTTTTGAGCGTTTTTATATTAATGCAAAATTAGCTCAGTTTGCTGATACATTGTTTTAATTGCACAGTCCAATGAGCTGAAGACTCAATGAAATAAGATTCACTCGCATTGAGTAAGCTAAAGTTTGGCCTTTTGGCAGGAGTAGGGTAGCTAGTTGCAGGAATAGGTTTTACTGGTATTTTCTCTTTTAGTAAACCTTCATCAAAAGCAATATTTTGAATCGCTACAGCAAAATCATACCAAGACGCGACACCGTAATCGCTCCAGTGGTATATTGGCACAATGCTTTGCTGCTCAGTTAATTTCCATAAAAATTTAGCTAAGCTGTTAGCTGAGGTAGGGCAGCCAATTTGATCACAAACCACACCTAGCTCTGGCTTTTCTTGCATTAGCTTAAGCATGGTTTTGACAAAGTTATTACCATAAGATGAGTACAACCAAGATGTTCTGACAATGGCACTGTTTTCAGGGCAGTGTTCTTGAATCTCTTGCTCGCCAGCAAGTTTAGAAGCGCCATATACCCCACAAGGATTAGTATTATCATCAACAAGGTAAGCTTTGCTTTGTTGGCCGTCAAAGACAAAGTCTGTGGAAACATGAAGTAGGCGTATACTGTACTTATTTGCCAATTTAGCAATGTTTTCAACGGCATGTTGGTTTATTGCATAAGCAGCGTCCTCATCTGATTCGGCTTTATCCACGGCAGTATAGGCCGAAGCATTAATGATAACGCTAGGAGAGAGTCTAGTTATGGCATTGTCTAGTGATTCCACAGAGCAAATATCTACATCGTCTCTACCTAAACATAACACTTCAGCGTTATTTGGTTGTTCATCCCTTAATTCGTGCGCCAATTGGCCACTTTTACCTATTATTAATGCTTTCATTTAGTATTATCCTAAAAAAGGCAGCGATAAAGCTGCCTTTGTTATTACGGAGATTGGTTTTAATTACCTAGGCGTTCTCTTTGGTAGCTGCCATCTTGAACGTGTTGACACCATTCTAGGTTAGCTAAATACCACTCTACGGTTTTCTTAATGCCTGTAGAGAATGTCTCCTCTGGTTTCCAGCCCAACTCTGAGCTAATTTTATTAGCATCTATAGCATAGCGAACATCGTGGCCTGGTCTATCGGCAACATAAGTGATTAACTGATTAAAATCAGTAATACCTTCTGGTTTATCTTGCACTAACTCATTAAGATGATTACAGATAGTATTAACAACCTCAATGTTTTGTTTTTCATTGAAACCACCAATATTATAGGTTTCACCAACCTTTCCAGTTTCAACAACACAGAATAAAGCTTTTGCATGATCTTCAACAAATAACCAGTCGCGAACTTGCTTACCATCACCGTAAATTGGTAACTGCTTGCCTTCTAGAGCGTTAAGAATAATTAATGGAATTAATTTTTCAGGAAAGTGATAAGGGCCATAATTATTTGAACAGTTGGTTACCACTACTGGCAAGTTAAAGGTGCGGCACCAAGCTCGAACTAGGTGATCTGAAGCCGCTTTTGATGCCGAATAAGGAGAGCTAGGGTCATAAGGTGTTTCTTCTGTGAATAAGCCTGTCTCGCCCAAGTCGCCATATACTTCATCGGTAGATATATGGTGAAATCTAAACGCTTGCTTCGCTTGTTCATCAAGCGTGACAAAGTAGCTACGTGCTGCTTCTAAAAGTGCGTAGGTGCCAACAACATTGGTTTGAATAAAATCACCTGGTCCATCGATAGAGCGATCAACATGACTTTCAGCTGCTAGGTGCATAATATAGTCAGGCTTAAATGATTTGATTGTTTCGCTCGCGAAGGCTTGGTCGCAAATGTCACCTTGAACAAAGTGGTAGCGGTCATCATTTTCAATTGACTTTAATGACTCTAAGTTACCTGCATAAGTTAACTTGTCAAAATTCATGACGATACTGTCAGTTTCGTTTATTAAGTAACGAACAAGCGCTGAACCTATAAAGCCAGCCCCACCTGTGATAAAAATTCTTTTACTCATAATTTGTGTCTACTTATAGTCACTTTGCCAATACTAACGATAGTATTGAGCATCTTTAAATAATTTACCCGCTTTGTCTTTTTCTGACAGTAGCGGCTGTTCATTCGTTTTAATTGGCCAGCTAATTTTTAGTGCTGGATCATTCCATAATACACTTTGCTCAAATTCAGGAGCGTAGTAATCTGTGCACTTATAGACAAATTCAGCTGATGGTGATGTGACATAAAAACCGTGAGCAAAGCCCGCAGGAACCCACATCATACGCTTGTTTTCACTTGATAGTAATGTTCCGAAAGACTGACCAAAGCTTGGGCTATTTTCACGCATATCAATAGCAACATCATATACTTCGCCAGAAATGACTCTAACGAGTTTTCCTTGTGCTTGTTTCAGCTGATAATGCATACCGCGCAAGATGCCGTGAGATGATTTGCTATGGTTATCTTGTACAAAAGTTACATTAGCGACATTTTCTTTAAACCAGTCATCGCGAAAAGTTTCTAAAAAGAAGCCGCGTTCATCGCCAAATATTCTTGGCTCTAGTATTTTTACATCAGGAATGCTGGTATCGATAATTTCCATTAAAATACTCGCTCATCAAGCAATTTTAATAGGTACTCGCCATAGCCACTTTTACGTAGTGGTTCAGCAATCTCTCTTAATTTCTGTTCAGAAATCCAGCCATTTCGGTAGGCTATTTCTTCAGGGCAATTTACCTTAAGGCCTTGGCGCTTTTCAACCGTTGCAATAAATTGCGCCGCTGCTAATAAATCATCGTGGGTACCTGTATCTAGCCAAGCAGTACCACGCCCCATAATTTCCACTTGCAATTCACCGGCTTGCAAGTATTGGTCAATGACTTCTGTTATCTCAAGCTCTCCGCGGGCAGATGGTTTTACATTCTTAGCAAATTCAACTACGCGGGAGTCAAAAAAGTAAAGGCCAGGGACAGCATAATTAGATTTAGGCTCAACAGGCTTTTCTTCAATAGAAATGGCAGTGCCTTTCTCGTCAAATTCAACAACACCGTAAGCTCTTGGGTTGGCGACATGATAACCAAATACCGTACCACCTGTTTCTTGAGCACAAGCATTTTTTAGTGATTTAGTAAGATCATGTCCGTAGAACATATTATCACCTAAAACTAAAGCAGCTGAGCTTCCGGCTAAGAATTCTTCGGCGATAATAAATGCTTGAGCAAGACCGTCTGGACTTGGTTGCACAGCATAAGATAAATTCACGCCAAATGCATCGCCATTACCTAAAAGGTTTTCATAGCGGTGGATCTCTTCTGGTGTTGAGATAATTAAAATCTCTTGAATGCCCGCCTGCATTAAGGTTGCAAGCGGGTAATAAACCATTGGCTTGTCATAAACAGGCATTAGCTGTTTACTAACAACTTTGGTTAAAGGGTACAGGCGTGTACCACTACCGCCTGCTAATATAATTCCTTTGCGCATAGGTGATTACCTTATAAGTGTCATTTAATTCAATAGGTTGAAGTACTGTTGCTTTACTATTTTCCATGTATATCTGCGCTGTGCAATCTCAAGCATATTGTTACCATTATCAATTTCCGCTTCTTGGTTGATATTAGTAACTAATTCTTCAATATTGGAAAAGTAATGCGCAGACTCTTCTGTGCTAGCCCGATTGTAGTTACAGTCAAAGGCTAAAATTGTTTTATTAAAGTGCATCATTTCAACAAGCGATGGGTTTGTGCCACCAGCTGAATGGCCATGTACGTAAAAAGAGCACTTTTGTCTGAGCTCGAAAAGTGAGTCGAGATCGTAAACTGGCGCTATTATATCGATATTTTCATAACTTTGGTATTTAGCTTTCATTCTTTGGCCAAAGTCACTGTTGTCCCAGTTACCAATAAATTTTAATTTTTTATTCGTTCGGCTAAATGCTTCTAAAATTAACTCGACATTATTTTCTGGCTCGATTCTGCATAACGCCAAAGCATAGTTATCGTCTGATAAATTGAGGGATGAATTAACGGCATGATCGCCACCGTAGGCAATAACTTCTGACTTAACGTCATATTCTTGAGTCACGTAATCTGCAATTGCTTGATTGTCTGCAATAATTGTGTCTGAGTATTTTACTGCAAGCTTTTCTGAGAATTTTAAGAATTTCTGAATCAATGGGTGCCATTTATCTCTTTTCCACTCTAGACCGTCAATGTTAGTAACTATTTTTGCCTTTGAAAATAGCTTAATAAAAGGTAAGCAAATGGCGCCAGATACACCGAGTAATAAAATATTATTAGTCTTTTTTATTGCTGCATGGCACAGAGACCAAATATCGTAAGGGATACTTTGCCCACCATTTGCGTGCAATGGGATATAATGTAAATTGGCATTTTTATATTTTACAGGTTTGTCTTGGTAGCTTTTTGAAGAGCAATAAACGGTAATCTCTTGTGAGCTGTCTTTTTCATCTAATAAGTTTTCTACTAAGGTTTCAAACCCACCATAACAAGCAGGTACACCAACCGTGCCTATAATCGCAACTGTATTCATTATTTAGGCCTGTTTATTTCCGATAAGGTACTGATAATATTCTTTAAACTAAAGTCTAGTTTCCATTCTTCTTTAATGGCTTGAGAAATACTTTCACTGCCCGAGATTTTGAGCATATCTGAAATATCCGCTAAAAGATCAACACTATCGTTATAGTTTCGGATAAAGCGAGTATCAGTGATTTCATAGTCTATAGAGGTTAAGCATGGAATGTTATATTTCATATATTCATAGAGTTTTAACGGTGAGCCATCGTGGCTTTTCTCTGCCAGATAAGGTAATAGGCCAACCTTAAATTGCTGGCAAATGTTTGGGACTTCACTATATGAAAACTTACCAAAGGTTGTCACATTAGAGAGTGATGAAAGAGTTTCGCCAACTTTTTTATCCATGACTTGACCGTAAATAGCTACACTATGATCTTTAGCAATTTTCTTAACAAACTCTATATCAAACTTATCTGTAATGAAGCCTATAAAGCCAAAATCATATTGCTTTGTTGCGCTATTTTCTTTTGTTGGTAGTTCACTCGCTTCAAATACTTTATTTGAAACCACTGTAGTATTATGAGCTCTATAAGGGCCATTACTCTCTAAACATACGGGGGACACCGAACTAACCAAGTCACTATGTTGTGCAACAAAACGGTACTTTTGTTTAACAAGTGCTTTTTCATTTTTGCTAAAGCGATTGTGCTTAGTAAAATTATCTATAAAGTCATACCAATAATGCCAGCCTTGCAATTTAGTAGGATTAAATTCACCTATAGGTAGAAAGTCTAGAAAGACATTTATACAGTCTTCTACTTTTGTTTCATCTAGGTGCTTTTCTATAACTTTATGGTAAACATCGTTAGCCCAGCTTCGTCCTTTAATTGCGCCAAAGATATCTTTAGACGTTGAGTCAAAGGTCGCTACCTTAGTCATCTTTATTTTTTTGCTTGTTGGCTTTTTGAGTAGTAAGCGCTCGAGCACTGATACAGGCCTATTAATAACCGTTATTGAATGTACTTCATTAATCCTGCTAAGTGTTTCTATAAATTGTAAATCACGTACTGCTGAACCATAATCATGGTGAAAATATGCGTCGCGATAAGGGGTGATAAGTAGATTAATTTTCATTAAATTTTACTTTAGTTTAGTACCAATATAAGTGTTATTAAGGGTTAATATGACGATGACGAGGCTTACTCTTTTTTTCTTCCAAATAGCAAGTAAATCCATCTTTTATCGCTTTTAGATATGTTCTAATGTTATTGAGCTTAAACGTTAATAAGAACTGTGTAATAAATATTAGGCTGAAGATAACTACATTTGATACATATTGCCCTTTGGAGTTGCTTCGTAACAGGCCTAACCAAGTGTTATTTCTTACTGAGTAATATAGCTGTGTTGCATTTGCATTGCTAAAGCGATTTGATAGCAATTTGCTTCCCTTTCTAAGGTGAAAGCTCTTTTCTAAATCTTCAATTAGAATATCTTCAGAGAAGATGATTTTGAAATTATATTCTGTTACTAATCTATTAGTGTACTCATAGTCATCGGCATATAAATAAAAGTCTTTTTTCGGGAGTATGTCTGTATCAAGAGCCTTTTTATTTAATAGCAGACCTCCATATGGAGCCGCGATAATATCACCAGCGTACTTAGAGTTTGATTTAATTATTTTCGAGAAGATATCTCTTCCTAAGAAAGAGTTCTCACTACCCATGACAAATTCGGGTTGTCGCTTCTCTTTTGCTAATTTGGGCAGCATTCTATCGGGGCGGTGGAAGTAATAAAGCTCATCTTCTTTAATATCTAGCTGCATTAATGTTTGATAGCAATTCCTAGGGACTAAATTGTCATCGTCAAGTAATAAAACATAATCGGCGTCATCATTTTGTGCAATATGTGTTATTAGTTCATAGTAACCTCCTGCAGAACCCAAATTTGTATCTGAATATAAGGTTATAACAGGTGTACCGTGATATTTGCTTGTTAACTTTTGATAGTTGTCTTTAGTAATACCATTACAAAAGACATAAATCATATCGAAGCCTTGCTCTAGTAGCCTATCTATTGATTGGTATAAAAAATTTAATCTATTACCGTAGGTTAGGGTCGCGGCAGATATTTTTTTTAACATATTAACTATGTGACTTGTAAGTAAAAGTTGGAGATAAATAGTTAGCTATTTAGCTGTAGATATTTTGTTATTATACTCGTTTTTAAATACGAATAATAATGGGAATGTCCAATAAAATACTAAAAATATGTTTTCATAGAAAGAGTTGTTTAAAAACATTGAAAACAAACCTGCATTAAACATAATTAAGCAAGCTGCTGACTCGTGGCTTGGATTTTGATTGTAGATTCTTTTTAGCTTGAAAAAAGTTATCGAGATTATAGCGAAAAAAAGCAACAACCAAAAAATACCATTTTGGCTAATAAAGTAATAGAAGCCATTATCGAGATAAAATTCCGTATTGGCTAAGCCTTGAACGAACCCTTTACCTATAAGTATGTCAACATAATTCTCGGGGCTTAAAAATGATACCCATGCGTCAAATCTTACTGCTAATGTGCTCATTTTACTGAATAAGCCAGAGGTAGATGAGTGACCAAACTCGTATTCAACGACATTAAGGAGTAACGGAAGTAAAAATACGGTTAATAAAATAATGGTAAGTAGTGATGACATATACAGTAAGAAAAAGCTTTTTAAATATCGCCAGCAGAAATAAGCTGAAATACTAATAGCAGCTACGGCCATGCCATTACGATTGAATGTCATTATTAGCAATGGGAGAATTACTAACACAGTCAATATTTTTTTTAATGGGCTCTTTATATAAAATAAAGCAAAAACTATCATAACATTGCAGTAAAGAGCTAAAGAGTAGGCAGAATAAAAAATGCTGCTAAATCTCAGTTGTAGGCCGTCTTTGTGCGACTGAATAGGGTTAACAATTAAGTTTTGTTTCATTAATACAACAAAAAAGTCTGTAACAGTTTGGGGGTTCTTAATAAATAGAACAAATAAAATTGATGTGGTAATTAATGTAAATATGCCTAAAATGATATTTGATCTCATTATGGCATTGAACATGTGAGTTGGATGTGAATAAGCTATAAGAAGTAAGGTTATAGGCATTATTCCTTGAAAGAAGAGTGCAATTAATAAATTAAAAATATTGTAATCATATGTATTATCGAGTAAGTAGTATAAGATAAAAGATATATTATTCCATGAGAAAAATATGAGTAAGAGAAGTGCGATACTCGAGATTTTTTTTCTTAAATAGATATGGGCAGATGCAACTAAAAAAAATACCACATGTAACGGTAAAAATATGTAATTTACATTAAGAGGAATAAAATAAGTAAGTATTTTAAAGAAGTCTTTTAATAACAAACTTAAAATTAAAAATGTTAATAGGTAATGTAAACCATTCTGTTTTATATTTGGAATTTTCATTAATTTTTATCAAAAAAGAACTGGTTAATTTCATCAACGCTTTTTTTAACATTCATTAAAGAGCTTTTCTCTTCTTGTATGATATGCTCTTTTACTAGATGTGCTGTTAATTTTGCTTTTTCAATATTATCAAACCCGTAAGCTAGCCCATATCGATCAGTCTCTTTAGGATACCATTCTATTTCACTTGTCCCTTCGTCTGGTATTACAATTGATTCACAGCCACATAACACGGCAAAAATAGAATAAGCGGTATAGGTATCATAAGATATGAATTGCTTGGATTTTTTTAATATTTTAGCGACCTCTTTGTGAGGTAAGTTATCAATCAAAGTCGCATTAGTAGGATTATGAACTAGCTTTTTGTGCTTTCCTTTACGAATACAGTAGGCAATTCCTTTTTTTTCAACAGGCACTTCGTTTAGATTGTAATGCTCTAAGGGGTAATGAATAACCTTTAGTTCTTGCGTTGAGGTTTTTGAACCTGGAAATTCAAAATCATTTATGGCGCTATTAAATTTAAAAAGTAGTTCGCCTGGGTTGTACATTATCTGTCCATAATGAAAGCCGGGCTGGTGTAATAACCAACGAACAACATTCTTAGCATTAAGAGGGTTACCTAATACTATTTCTGAATAAATTACTACGCAGTCATCATCAACTTGATAATCTTTCGAAGGTTTAATTACTGGTGTATTTAAATGTGGGTTTGTTTCAAATCCTTTAATCAGCTTTTTAATTAAATACTTTAATTCAACTTTAAAAAATAACTTAAGTGTATGGAAAAAATTTACTTTATCCATTACAAACTGCTCGTAGTGGGGGTAAATTTTTGCATCATGTCCTAGTTCATTTAGAAGGTGACATAATTTATGTAATACTACAACACCACCCCATTTTTCATTATATGGTGGTGAGAAGATGACAAACTTTTTTACTTTGGACATTTATTTCTCTGTAATTAATGAAACTTTTTTTATCGTTGAATTAATAGGCTGTCTTAAAATTAAGGCTGCTAATAATAAAAGACCTACACAACTAATGCCAGTAAAGCTTAAAGATAAAAATGTTAATCCTCGTTGATTGCTATATAAACTAACAAAATATTCCAAATTTGTTAGTACAATGGTTGAAAAGATAGAGGTAGTTATCAGGGCTGGAATGAATATTAAATTTACAAAATTGCGCAAATATTTTTTGAATGTATACCCCCCCCAAAGAATAAAGAAAATTATATTGTGACACATCCAAAAAATAGCTGCGCCTTCACCTTGATAGTAATCGATAACAGGGAAAATTAGAGGTATTAAAATTGCGCTGTATAGGGCGTAAGCGATTAAGTGCTTTTTTAGATTTTTAAGTGTAAATTGTAATAAAAAGGCGAAGTTCATAAAAATGACAGCAATGTTGCCTATCGCTAACCAGGAAATATAACGAGATGCCTCTTGCGCAGCTTCCTCATTTCCTGTCCAAGCCCAAACCAACTCTGTTCCAAATACCACTAAAAATATACCAAGAGGGATGAAGGTAAGGATTGAAAATAATACAGACTTTATCAGAATGGTAACATATTTGGCGTTGTTCTTATTTGCCATTAAAGCGGTTAATCTTGGCATTAAAACTTGATTTAAAGGTATGTTTAAAGTAAACATAACGCCAGTAACGGTTACCGCTAATGAATAATAGCCAAATTGCTTTAGGTTTAGTGCACCCGACAAAATCAATTTGTCTATTTGTGAGACAACAACCCACAGTATAGATAATACTGAAAGTTGCACAGATAATAATAGTAACGATTTAATTGAAGATTGAGTCGGAGAGCTGGATTCTGTGGCAATTTTAATAGCATGACGCGACTTTAAATAAAACAATGCTTGAAGAGTGCACCATTCTAGTACAGCGATAAAAGCTTGATAGGTAAAGTATGCTTTTAAGGAGCTATCATAAATGTACAAAATTCCGAGCCCAGCAGGATAACGTAATGTGGTATAGAAGAAGTTAAACAAGCCTAGTAAAATATGACATTCTAGGCCAATTAGCCCGCTGCGTAATGGACCACTAAGATATTTAAAGCTTAGCGTTATGGCCATGCTTAAAACGCAATATGAAACTAACTCTAATTGAAGATTTGTTTTAAACCAATGTAGAGAAAATGTCGTTGCAAAGGTAAACCCTAGTATCAGTAGTACTAATGCTATAAAAGCAAATATAAGATAGATCTTATAAAACGATGTGAGAAAGCTTTGAAATGAGCTGCTACAATGCTTAGATAAAGCGACTTGCCGTGATAAAGTGCCGCTAATGCCTGCATCTAAAATTTGTAACCATGTTTGCAAAATTAGATAGAAACCAATTAGCCCAAACCCTTCTGCACCAACAAAGCTAATTAACAAAGGTGTTACAATGAGTGTAACAACCGTTGAATATAGTTGGGCAGAGAAGGTTATAGCAAATGACTTTTTCAGGTGCACTTAATAGCTCTTAACTATGCAAAAAAGGTGTTTATTTTATTGCAGATCATATCAACGTCTTCAAGTGACAAACTGAAATACATTGGTAGTCTTATCAAGCGTTCGCTTTCCTTGGTAGTATAAACATCACTTCCTGAAAATATACCATGTTTAAGACCCGCTTCAGCAGAATGCAAAGGAATATAATGGAAAACAGAATGGATATCTGATTCTTTTAAAAATGCAATAAACTTAGAACGTATCTTAATATCAGCAACTTTTATATAAAACATATGAGCATTGTGAATACAGCCTTGTGGGATTGTAGGTAGCTCAATATGCTGTGACAAAGCAAGACTTTGAAGGTTATTAGCATATCGGTTCCAAAGGGATAAGCGTTTTTCGTTTATTTCTTCTGCTTTTTCTAGTTGACCCCATAAATAAGCCGCTTGCAACTCACTTGGTAAGTAACTGCTACCCACATCAACCCAAGAGTATTTATCAATCATTCCCCTGAAAAATTTAGAGCGATTTGTGCCTTTTTCTCTGATTATTTCTGCGCGCTCTACAAATTCTGGGTCATTAATTAACAATAAACCACCTTCACCGCCACTAGTGTAGTTTTTTGTTTCATGAAAACTATAAGCACCTAAGTGGCCAATAGTTCCTAAAGCTTTACCTTTATAGTTACTCATCACCCCTTGTGCGGCATCCTCAACAACAAATATATTATTATCGTTAGCAAGGGTCATAATAGAATCCATTTCACAGGCTACTCCAGCATAATGAACCACAACGATAGCTTTTGTTTTAGGTGTTATAGCGTCTGCTATTTTGTTTTCATCAATATTTAAAGTATCTTGGCGAATGTCCACAAATATGACTTTTGCTCCCCTTAACACAAAGGCATTTGCTGTGCTTACGAAGGTATAGCTTGGCATTATTACTTCGTCACCAGGCTGAATATCGAGAAGAATTGCAGCCATCTCTAATGCTTGAGTGCAATTCGGCGTAAGTAAACATTTGTTAACATTAAATGTAGTTTCAAACCATTGTTCACATTTTTTCGAAAACTGTCCGTCACCGGCCATCGCAGAGCTGCGAGCTGCGGTTAAAAGGTATTGCTCTTCGTTGCCCGTATAAGGCGGTTTATTGAAAGGGATCATTATTGATTTATTTCCATTAAAAATTCTTGTTCAATATTCAGAATGTCGCGTTTTCGCTCTTTAATTCGTTTAGCAGGAATTCCTGCGTAAATGCCCCAAGGAGATGTTGTCTTTGTTATCAGAGACATTGCTCCTACAGAGCACCCTTCCGATACGGTTACACCAGGCATAACCGTGGAGCCAGTTCCAATAATGACGTGTTTGCCAATAGTAACTTTAGCAAATGTTTCCGTCTTGAATTTTTTGGGAATTAGACTATTGACCATGGAACCGCCTGAGTAATCATCGGTCTGAGCAAAAACATTTACGCGATAAGCCAATGTGGCGTAGTCTTCCATTTCTATGCCTTTGATACCACCAGCAACCAGGCAATACGGGGTTATGTGACAATACTTACCAATTTTTACTTTGCCAGAAACAACACAGAAGTCGTCGATTCTGGAGTTGTCATCGATAGATATTTGCTCACAATTATATAAGCTGGCTTTATCGCTAATCTTTACGTTTTCTCCTATATAAGCGAACCCCAATTCTTTTAATTCGCTACTAGAAAGGTAAGCCATCAGTTGATCCTTCACACATCTTTTAATGATAAAAGATATTTGGTTATTTTAATTATGTTCGAGCTATCTTAATTCTTTAAGTAACTCATTACATTTGTTAATTGAGGTAATTTAGTCGCTAACTTAGTGTTATTTACAAATAACAGAGCTAAAGCTATAACGCATTATTTCTATTGGAGAAAAATCTAAATAAGACTATTAATACTGATAATACACCACCTAATATGGTTCCTAAAACGACGATAAGCGCTCTTTTAGGTTTATCTTTTTCATCTGGTACTTGTGGTGAATCGATAGTCTTTAATACATACTCAGCTTTAACCTGGGTTAACATCATATTTTTCGTCTGCTCTTCTATCAGTTGATAAAATATGGTTTCCATATTACTTGTTTTAATGTTCTCAAGCTTTTCCGTTAGGTAATTTATCGAATCCTGAGCTTCTTTGTAGTCTTGCTCGCGCATAAAGAAATTAATATCTTCAATAAGCCAAGTTAACCACTGCTGGGCCAGCTCAGGAGAGTAAAACTCCATTTCAATAGTAACCATAGAAGTTAATTTTGATTGTGAAACTGTAAATATTTTGTTAAATGCTTTATAAGCTTCCCATGGCGTCGGCTCTGGTGTTTTAGGGAAATCTACTTCTCTGACCCATTTCTGTTGATTTACATCGTATAAATCTTCATCATAAACCAACTCGTTACTTGCATAATCCCAATTCTTAGCAGCAATAAGTGGCACTGTAAGTTGATGTTTTTGAATGAACTTCTCTATGAATGAACGAGTTTTGATAACCTCCAGCGCAAGGCCTGTTTTATCAGAAGACTCTCCACCGAGGTTTATTCCTGCCATACTAGCTAAGCCGCCAAACTTACCTGCTAGACTAGCTAGTCCTCCCATCCCACTATCTGAAGATACTGGAGCTAATATGGCGGAAGCTTTATATATATTAGGAAGAGACAGAGCGATCGCTATCGAACTAATAGCAAATATGCTACTAATAAAAGCAATCAGAATCTTACCTTTCCAAATTGCCTGCATTAGTTCAGAAAACTCTACTTCATAGCCACTGTTGTCTGTACGCTCTTGTGTAATATTTACTTGCTTACTTGCAGGTTGAGGTATGATATTTGTATCTTCTCGTAGTTTATTTGACACTGGGACTAGTACTCTATGTTGAGTTGATAAAATCTAAAGGGCTAGGGCGCCGTATTATATGTTTACCCTGATTATGTGTAAAGGCTTAATAAGTTAGCGACAATTAATTAGCGGGAGCATAGTGGTTAGGAAGTTCAGTTGTGTACCTACCTGCGAATAATCAATTGTTTTTTTAATAGTGATGATGAAGTATAATTTGAACAGTTTTTTATCTGGCTTGGTTAAAATATTATAACACCGATTTATATGGATCTACTTAATTCCCCTTCCTTTGTTCAGAGCGTTAAACTTCGCAGAATTATAGACTTGTTTCATGATGAAGCACGAGGGCAATCATTTGCCTTAAAAATGTCACAACTTTTTTTAGATTACTCTAAACAAAACATTTCCCCAGATGAACTGTCTAACTTGATTACTTGGGCGCGTGACTGTCGTTTAAACGATAGTATTGATGCTATGTTTTCAGGTGAGAAGATAAATAATACTGAAGAGCGAGCTGTGTTGCATACGCTGCTTCGCGCGCCAAGTGAAATTAAATATGCTGTTTTAGGTGAGCAAGCTCAGGAAGTATTGCAAACTGAAGTTAATATGGCTTCGATTGTTGATGATGTTCGCCAAGGTAAATTAACTAGCTGTACTGGTCAGAAGTTTACTGATGTATTAGTAATAGGTATAGGCGGTTCATATTATGGACTAAAGGTAGCGTTAAGCGCTTTATCTCAGTATCAAACACAACATTTAAATGTTCATGTATTGTCAAATGTGGATGGACAAGCCGTAGCTGATAAACTTTCCAGATTAGAAGCTAAATCAACCTTAGTTATCGTTATCTCTAAAACTTTTACCACACAAGAAACCTTGCTAAACGCTCATTCAGTTAAACAGTGGATGTTAGATGAGTTGAAAACTGACGATGCCATATCTCGGCAGTGGTTTGCAGTGAGTTCTAACCTAACTAAAGCGACCCAGTTTGGTATCAATGAAAATAGTATTTTGCCTATGTGGGATTGGGTTGGCGGCCGTTTTTCAATTTGGTCAGCAGTAGGCTTACCATTAGCTTTAGCTATCGGTAATCAAAACTTTGAAAAATTTAAGCTAGGCGCTTATGAAATGGACAATCATTTTCAACAAGCGGATTTTAGTGACAATATGCCCGTATTAATGGCCTTACTTGGTATCTGGAATCGTAATGTTTTAGGTTACCATAGCTTGGCAGTTTTACCTTATGAACATTCGCTAAGGGCATTTCCTGGTTATTTACAACAAATTGATATGGAAAGTAATGGTAAGTCAGTCTCCATTGATGGAGAAAAGCTGTCTTGGGCAACTGCTCCTATCATTTTTGGTCAAGAAGGGACTAATGGGCAACATGCATTTATGCAGTTAATGCATCAAAGTGAGGATATAATCCCTGCTGATTTTATTGTTTCATTAAAGCCCAGTACTAAAGCGTATCAAGAGCATCATAAAGTACTTGTGGCAAATTGCTTTGCTCAAAGTGAAGCGCTGATGCAAGGCGTTACTCTTAAACAAGTAGAAGAGGAATTGAAAAGCGAGGAAACGCTTTCTTTAACTCCTCATAAGGTGATGAAAGGTAATACACCAAGTAATACTTTATTGTTGGAATCAATTACGCCTGAATCGATAGGTGCTTTGTTTGCATTGTATGAGCACAAAATATTTGTGCAAGGTACATTATGGCAGCTTAATCCATTTGATCAGTGGGGAGTAGAGTTAGGGAAAAAACTTAGTTCATCTGTATTAGATATTATCAATGGTAAAAGCACTCAAAGTCATTTATCGACATCAAGTATACAATTGATTAATACTTTTTTAGATGCCAACAAATAGCGAAGCTTTAATTTTCATCAAATGCGACGGGTTATCGCATTTGATGAAATGTCGTCACAATTACTGCGCCTTTAGCACTTGGCCATTAGTTTCTTTACTATCATCAGACATTAAGTAAACATATAACGGCATAATCTCTTCAGCTGTAGCTAGTTTTTCTTTATCTTCTGCAGGGTAGGCACTGGCTCTCATTGCCGTTCTTGTTGCGCCAGGGTTGATTGCATTAGTGCGAAGATTAGAGCTTTCATACTCATCTGCGATTATTTGCATCATACCTTCTGTGGCAAATTTCGACATACTGTAAGGCCCCCAATAAGCGCGACCTTGATTACCAACCCCAGAAGAGGTGAATATTAATGAGGCGTTTTCAGCAAGTAATAAGCTTGGGATTAATGCTTGCGCTAATAAAAACTGAGCCTTCACGTTAACATTCATCACATCATCATAAATTTGTTCATGAATTTGGGTGAATGGTGATAATTCACCCAGCATGGAGGCATTGAGTAATGCGCCGTCTAATTTGCCAAATTGCTGAGCAATGGTTGCTGACATATCAATATAGTTTTGTTTTGTCGCACCTTTTAAATCAAGCGGAATAATCGCAGGCTCAGGATAACCTAAGGCAATAATTTCATCGTAAACCGCTTCAAGTTTCTTAACAGTTTTTCCTAATAAAATTACGGTAGCGCCTAGTTTGGCGTAGGTAAGGGCTGCTGCTTTACCAATGCCAGCTCCAGCACCTACCACTAAAATAGTTTTATCTTTTAAGTTAGCTGAATTGATATCGTAATCGAACATATTCGCTTCTCATTATTAAGGTAAATTTTAATGGCGGGTATTCTACGCTGAGGCGTTTTATAACACGAGCAAAAAAGTAACATTTGTCGGAGTTTTTCATCAGAATGTTACAGAAACTATAAAAATTCTTCATAAATTGAAAAAAGCGCTAGCGCATTACTAAATCTTGCGTTAAGTTTAACTGGTCTAACTAGTTAATTTGATAATGTGGTCAAAGTGCATATTTATCAAAGTAAACAGTAATTACGCAAATGTAATACGCTGAACTAAATAAAATTACGATCAATAATATAATAATAAAGGTGGGTGTTGCGCTTTAGTGTAGTCCATTGCAACAACCACTTTTACAAATAATAAAAACAGGCATTGGGGAATTATAATGAAGAAGTTAGCTCTTAGCCTCGCAGTCATTAGTGCATTAAGTCTAAGTGGTTGCGGTAGCGAAACGATTGACGATGTTAAAAAAGATGTAGAAGAGAATGGTACGCCGATATACCCAACGTCTCGAGTGGTATTTGATCCAGCCAATGGCGTGATGTCTGTTCCTAATGATTTGCTTTTTAGTGGCAGTAAAGATGGCACGCTTAACCTACCGGTAGCCGACCCTGATAATGCTGCCGACCCGACTGTTGCACTGAGTCGTTTAGATGGTTGGTCAACTAATACTGCGTTTACAATTGATATGGATTTCCCTTCAGAAGTAACACTTAGTGAATCGAGTGTTGCAGCTCCTGGTGCTGTTCGTATTTTTGAAACCATTATGGGAGGGGATGCAGCCGATCCACAGTGTGAGCAGGTAACTCGAGGGTTAGCATGTAAAGTAGTTGCTGAACTAGCATTTGGCACTGACTTTGTCTCAAAAGCGTCTAACGGCAGTATTGCGGTTATTCCACTAAAACCACTTAAGCCACAAACAAGTTACATTGTGGTGTTAACCACTAATATTGAAGACAGTAATGCTCAGCCTATTGCTGGCTCTTCAACTTATGAAGCTGTACGTGAAGATATTAACGAGAAGCCGCTTGGCTCTGAAAGTCAGTTAATGCTACAGGGCATAATCAATAGCTATGAAGGCGCAGTTGTTGCCGCAGGTGTTGATAAAGAGAGTATCGCTTATTCAATGGCAATGACAACTCAATCTGTTGGCCAAGTGTTAGGCGTTAGTAAGCAATTATTATTATCTGGTCTGACGGAAACTCCGCTTGTACCTGTACCAGCTATTAATGTACAGGATACTACGCTTTCTGTTGCTGACGTGATGATTCAAGCTGAGTTATTAGATCCAACAGACCCGGCAGATGCGCAAAATATTGCTTTATATAGTTCAGCAAATTACTACTTAGGTAATGTGTCTTTACCATATTATTTACATACTCCAAGTGCAGAGAATCCACTTGCTCCACTTAATACTTGGATGAACGCACTTTGTGATTCAGGTGCCGCAATAGCTGGACTTACAGCAAGTAACCCAGAGTTAATCCCAGCTGAGCCAATTGGTACCAATGATGCTGTTTGTATGTCTTTTGGTTTACGTGACTTTAGTACGTCTGATAACCCAGTTTTAGCTGGGCTAGATACAGAGCGTAATCTTACCAAATATAACCCGATTCCAAAGATTAATAGCTTCCAAAATGTTGAAGTGCAAATGACAGTGCCAGATCTTGCTGTGGTTAATGCACTTCGCCCAAGTTTAGGTTTAGGTGCAATTGAAAAGCCTGAAGCAGGTTGGCCGGTTGTTATTCTTCAGCACGGTATTCCATCAAAGAAAGAAGATATGCTAACAACAACGGCAATGCTATCTTTATTTGGTATTGCTAGTGTTGCGATTGATTACCCGCTATTTAATTCACGTGGGTTTGATTTAACCGGAGATGGTAACAATAATATCGATGCCTCGGTGAATCCGCTTGATTATATTAACTTGCAAAGCTTTAGCACAACAGCTTCAAATGGTCGACAAGCTGTTATTGACTTATTAGGCTTACGCTTTGGTTTGAACTTCCTAAATGGCGCAGATATTGATAAATCTAAAGTATACTTTACTGGTTTATCTTTAGGCTCTATCGGTGGTTCACAATTCTTAGCTTTAGCAAATACTAGTGTGCCTGAGTCTGAGCAGTCAGAACAAATCAATGCCATGTTTAAAGTACAGGCGGCGACATTAAATGTGCCAATGCAAGGGCTAGGTTTTGGCGCTATCATAGGTTCAAATACATTTGGACCATTGCTGCAGTCAGTCCTTGCTTATGGTGGTGATGAAGGCTTCCAACAATATTTTGCTGATAATAACCAAGGTGGCTTATCCCCAGCAGATGGTGCGGTATTTATTGGTTTCTTAATGCAAACTTATGCAACATACCAAACAACGTTATCGCCGGAAGATGCTGCTGCGTTATCGAGCACTATGGTACAAGCGGCAACTGCATTCCAAATGGCATTAGATGATGCTGAGCCGATGAACTATGCTGCTGCATTAAAAGCGACAGAAACGCCTATTTTACTTCAAGAAGTGGTTGGAGATGGTGGTGAGAATCTACCTGATCAAGTGCTGCCAAATGTTGTCTCTAGCTCGCCTGTTGCTGGTACTGAGCCATTGATAGCACTATTAGGCTTAGATCCTGTTAGTATGACAACAGTAAGCCCTGAAGCTAAAATATCTGGCGCGGTACGCTTTACTGCAGGTCATCACTCTTCGTTAATCAATCCTAATCAGGATGTAGCACCAACTGCTGAATTAGCATTACGCGCATTTAAAGAGATGCAAATGCAAATGGTGAATTATATAGCTAATGATGGTCAGCTTATTTTGATTTCAGATGATGAAATTATTAAATAAATAAGCTTAACTTAATTTTTGTAAAGCCCAGTTTCTACTGGGCTTTTTTATGTCTGTAATATTTGATAACAAGAATTATTTTTTCTCATTCTATTACATGGTAAATTATCGCCAGTTTTTATTTATAGGATATTGATTTTGGAATTTTTATACGATTATGGTTTGTTTTTAGCAAAAACCATTACCTTTGTTTTGGCTATTATCGCAATAATAGCTGTTGCCGCGGCATCTGCGATAAAGCAAAAACATAAGAAGGGTGATTTAGATATAACTGATCTTTCGGAGCAGTTTGATGAAGTAGAACAAGATATTGTTCATGCACTGTTATCAAAAGAAGAGCTAAAAGAAAAAGAAAAGCAAGATAAAAAGCTCGCTAAAGAAAAAGCAAAGGCTGATAAAAAGGCCGCTAAATCTGACGAAGACGTGCCTGTACAGCCACATTTATTTGTACTGGACTTTAAAGGCAGTATTGATGCTAAAGAAGTATCTTCATTGCGAGAAGAAATCAGTGCAATCTTATCTGTAGCAACAAAAGATGATGAAGTTTTTGTAAGGCTTGAAAGTGGTGGCGGCATGGTACATGGTTATGGCTTAGCTTCATCACAATTAGATAGACTTCGTCAGCATGAGATCCCTTTGACTATTTCGGTTGATAAAGTAGCGGCAAGTGGTGGTTATATGATGGCGTGTGTCGCCAATCATATCATTGCTGCACCTTTCGCCATTTTAGGCTCTATTGGAGTCATCGCGCAATTACCTAACTTTAATAAGTTACTTAAAAAGCATGACGTTGACTTTGAGCAATTTACTGCGGGTGAATTTAAGCGCACAGTGACCATGTTTGGTGAAAATACGGATAAAGATAGAGAAAAGTTTACCGAAGAGTTGGAAGAAACTCATGTGCTATTTAAAGACTTTGTTAGTGCCCACAGACCAAGCCTTGATGTGGCAAAAGTTGCTACTGGTGAACACTGGTTTGGTACTAAAGCGTTAGAGCTAGGATTGATAGATACCATTCAAACAAGTGACGATTATTTACAAGAAAAAAATAAGACACATAAAGTTGTAGCAATTAAATATGAGTTGAAAAAAGGTTTAGCAGAGAAGTTTTCAAAAGCTGCAAGCTTAACTGTAGACAGTGTATTAAATAAACTAACTCAAAAAAATAATGTTTACCCAGGCTAAATTAGTAAACTAGGTAAAAATTGATTACAAAAAAAGGGCGTAAGCCCTTTTTTGATTTCTACAAGTTTAATTCAGATTAGTCGTTTTTCAGATGGTGAAAATCGATATCTTCAATTGTATGACCTGCCTGTTCATCAAGGTACATATCGTTGTCAAATTGCTGTTCGCTTTTAGCAACCACAATACTTACCATAGAATCACCCGTTACATTTACCGCCGTTCTTGTCATATCAAGTAATCTATCAACACCAATAATTAAAGCGATACCTTCTACAGGCAAACCAACTTGCTCAAGAACCATAGCTAGCATAATTAAGCCAACCCCAGGTACACCGGCAGTGCCAATTGAAGCAAGAGTGGCAGTAAGTACTACAGCTAAGTAATCAGCTAAGGTTAAATCTTGGCTAAAAACTTGTGCAATAAATACTGTAGCTACACCTTGCATTATGGCAGTACCATCCATATTGATTGTCGCACCTAATGGCACAGTAAAAGAGGCTATGGAATTTTTTACACCCATTTTGCGTGTTGCTGTTTCAAGCGTAACTGGAATCGTGGCATTTGAACTTGCTGTTGAAAAAGCAAAAATAGCTGCATCGCGCATTTTCTTTAAAAAGATTAATGGGTTTAGCCCGGTAAGTAATTTTAAAATAACCGAGTAGGTAATGGTTGCATGTAAAATAAGTACAAATAGCACTACTAAAAAGTAAACAATAAGCTTACCGAAGGTCTCTATTGATACCGTAGTAAATAAGCTGGCAAGCAAGGCAAATACACCATAAGGAGCAATATTCATTAATATTGCTACTAGGCGCATAATGACTTCGCTTAAGTCATCAAACATTGCTGCAACACGTTCACCAGCTTTGCCTGATAATGCGATGGCGATACCAAAGAGTAGAGCAAAAACAATTACTTGTAACATGTTTCCTTGGGCAAAAGAAGCAAATGGGTTTGTTGGAAACATTTGAATAATAACTTGTGCTAGTGATGGTGCTTCTCGGCTAGTAAAACTGCTACTTGTTGGCATGTTAACGCCTTCACCAGGGCCGATGATAAGAGCAATAAAAATAGCAAAACTAATGGCAATTGCTGTGGTGGCTAAATAGAGAGCAATGGCTTTGCCGCCAATTCTACCTAACTTGCTGGTATCTTTTAGTGAACAGACACCGCAAACTAATGATACAAACACTAGCGGCACAACTAGCATGCGCAAGCTTGCCATAAAAATTTGCCCAATGACTTCTAAAATACCATCGACAAAAAGCCCTTTTACCGATATTTCAAAAAGATAAAGATTAAAAACTAGGTCTGAGCCATCAGGCATTAACCATTGAAAAAAGCTACCAACTAAAATGCCGGCAATCATACCGATAACAATGCGTGTGGTTAGACTCGCTTTTTTATTTGCGGGTTGAATCGTACTTTCGTTACTCATAGTTATTATTGACTGTGTTAGTGATTGAGTTTTAAGTTTGGCTATATAAAGCTAGCCATAAGCTGGTTAGAGTAGCAATAAAAGAGCCGATTAAAAACTAGTTTATTGGCAAATAATGAAAGCAGTTTTTTTAAGCCGCTAAACTATTTCGCTTTTTTTTGCATTAAGCAGTACCTTTTTGTTATTTATCGGTTAATATGTTTAATTATGAACAAAGAAAAACAAAATAGGGATGCTGTATGCAGTTACTTCGACGTTTAAGTTTTACTATGCTAATGATGTCATTGATGACATTAGTTGGCTGTGGCGGTGGAGATGGAGGCGATCTCACAGGTGGTGGCGGTGGAACTGATCCAGAGCCAGATGCTATCGTTATTACTTTATCTAAATCTGATGGCGATTTATCGGGGACAAATGATGTAACTATCACCGCAACGGTAACGGAAGGAGATTCTGCTTTAGCGAATAAATTAGTTACCTTTACTTTATCAGATGATAGCTTGGCTTCATTTACGCCAGAATCGGGTACTGCTGTAACTAATGCAAGTGGTGTGGCTACTATTGTTGTTAAAGCAACCACTATTACAGGTGGCCTTAGTGTTACTGCAACGGTTGAAGATGTTGACCCTGTTAGCATCGGCTTAACGAGCTTAGGTGGTGGTGAAGGCCCTAATGAGTTGGCAGTATCTTTAACAATATCGAATCCAGAAGTTTCAGCTGCAAACCCATCTGTGTTGACATTTAGCATTCGTTTAAATGATGTTCCCGTGCCTGATCAGCTGATCACATTTACTATAGATAATACAGAGTTAGCATCATTTATTCCTTCAGCTGGTACAGCAAGTACTGATGCAGAAGGTATTGCTACCATTAGTATTACTGCCGCAAGTCAAGCAGGCGCAGGCTTAATTACAGCAAGCATTGATGGAAATGCTCTAGCAACTACTACTTTTAATAGTTTAGGTGATGGTAATGATGGTGGAACACCAAATGTTGCAACACTTAAGCTGTTAACAAGTAGCCCACAATTAGCCTCCAGTGATGCTGATGAAATAACATTAACAGTAATAGCTAAAGATGCTAATAATAATTTGATTGAAGGTGTTCCAGTTGTTTTCTCTGCAAATGCGAAAGCATCACTAGGGAATTTTGTCGACAGTAATGGTGAAAGCTCAAATGTTACTAACGCTGAGGGGCGGGCATTTAAGATCTTAACTACAGTTGGTGAGCCTGAAAACCGTTTAATTACAGCTACAGTAGCTAGTGGTTCAATATCTGATACTGTAACCGTGCAAGTTGTAGGCACAACAGTCACATTAACAGGGTCTAGCTCGTTAGCTATTAATGATGAAAATACATTTATTATTAATGTGTTAGACTCAGACGGCAAACCAATTTCAGATACAACAGTATCACTTTCTCTAACAAATGAGTCAACAGAAAGTCCAACAGGAGATGTTGCAAACATCACACTGCCCGAATCAGTACAAACAGACTTTACCGGACAAGCTAGAATTGTAGTGATCGGTACTAGTGGTGGTACTAATACTATTGTGGCTTCAGCTTTGGGAGCGGAAGTTACTCAGGGTGTAAGTGTTCAAGCTGATTCATTCTTATTCACAGAATTTGGCGATGGCTCGAATAATGTTGATCCAACTGTAGTAGAAGTACCTGACGTTTTATTGTCAAAAACAGCTTCTATAACTTTGACTTGGTTAAGAGACGGGCTTCCTGTTGAAGATGGCACTGATGTTGGCTTTACTTCTACACGCGGTTCCTTATCTTCATCAAGTGCAAAAACGGTAGACGGTAAGGTGACAGCCACTATAACCTCAAACAATGCCGGTAAAGCACTCGTTACTTTTACTGGTACCGATAGCGTAAATGGCAAAGCAATAGAGCTAAACAACCAGCTAGAGTTTGAGTTTGTGGCAGATAATGCAGCGACATTGATCGCACAAACATCACCTAGTTCAATTGGCCCTAATGGTCAAACTTCTACTGTATCTGTTGTTGTTCGAGATGCTGCTGGCAATTTAGTTAAAAACAAAACCGTGGACTTTTTCTTGACCGATGTAAGTGGCGGTTCTATTTTCCCTGCTAGTGCGGTAACTGATAGTAATGGTAATGCTTCAACTGTTTATACCTCAAATAATATATCTGCAAAGGATGGTGTAGAGATTATTGCGACAGTAAAAGATACGCCAGAAGTAACAGATACTGCCTATATCACGGTGGCAGAAAGAGAGTTATTTATCGCTTTGGGTACTGGTAACTCAATTGAGCAAGTAGACTTGACGACTTATAATAAGCAGTACTCTATTTCTGTTACTGACATTAACTCAAACCCTGTATCAGGTGTATCTTTGACAGTATCTGCAATTCCGAAAAACTATTATAAGGGGTATTGGGTAAAAGTATTAGATGAAGGAGAGTTTGATCACTATGCGCCAGAGTATACCGCTATTTGTGATAATGAAGATGGCCTTGTTGGTCTGCCAGGCGCAATTGTAAATGGTCGCATAGACAAAGGTGAAGATTGGACCGAGGATTTTAATGGCGATGGTAATCTAACCCCTGGTAATATTGTAAATGTTACTGATCAAAATGCAGGGGTTTTTACCCATGAGTTTGTAACGGATAGTACAGGTAGAGTCCTGTTTGATATAATTTATGCAGAAGTTTTTGCTACTTGGGCTAATATTGACTTGATAGTAACAGCTAAAGTAGGTGGAACTGAAAGCTCCGCTAATGTATTGTTTACTTTGCCTGTACATTCAGAAGATATAACCAATGAAGATAACCCGCCAGCAAGTTTTATTGGCGGTCATGGCCCATTTGGTCGTGCTGATGATTGCAGAAACCCTAACTAAAATGGATTTTTCTAGAAAATAGGATACTGCTCATGGATAATGAAGATCGTTTAAGTTAATTGAACGATCTTCTGGAGGGCATAATAGGCGACATTGAAAGTGTAGCCTGTTTATATGTCTGAATTTTTTAAAGAGTTATAGACAAAAATAAAGTGTGAATCTTATCCATATTTTGTGCTAATTAAAGCACCGAATATATAAAACGCCGTTCGTTCTTAAACGAATGGCGTTATGCATATTGAGCCTTTTTATTAAGCTATGTTAACTAAATTTTAATAACTGTCATATGATAGTTACTAAACCTTTAATTCTTCGCCATTTCTTCAAGTAAAAACGCAGAAATTTCAGCACCAACAGATAAAGTCTTATCCCTTGCTTCATTACCGCGACCTGAGCTATCAGTAAAAGGGGCGATTTCCATCATGTCAGCACCGGTAATAGGGTATTTTGCTGCTAAAGCTTTTAAGATTGCCATTGCCTCTTCTGGCATTAAACCGTCTGGTTCTGGAGTTCCTGTGGCGCTGGCGTAGCTGTCATCAATAGCGTCAATGTCAAAGCTAACGTAAAGCTCATCAATATTTTCACCATCAAGTTGGGCAAAGATATTCTCTATGGTTTTTTCTACGCCTTGCTCTTTTACTTCATTAGCCCAGTGCTGTTTGACACCAAAAGTGTCCTCCCAGTGACTTTTTGGCTTACCACTAGAACGAATACCCACTTGAATTAAATGATGGTGTTCATGTAAATCATCTAAAATGTGGGTACACCATGAGCCAAAGCATAAATCGATACCTAAGCGCTCAACCAATAAATCGGTATGGGCATCAAAATGGATAATCGCCGCGCGTTTACCTTGTTTCTTTTTCGCTTGTAAATAAGCTTTAGTTAATGGGTAGCTAATACTGTGGTCGCCGCCAATACCAAAAATACCTTTCTCAGGGAATTCTGCGTAGAAGTCGTGTAATACATCTTCGGTAATGCTTAACGGGCTGATGCAGTAGTTACTGTTTTCATCTTGGTATAATGCTTTACGGCAATTGGCAATTGTTGCTTCGTTTAAGTATTTATCTGCTAAAAGGTGAGGGATCACTCTTACATCACCCATATCAAAAGCTTTTAGCTCGCTATAGTTTTCAATTAAAGTAGAGCGTAAAAATAACGGCCCCCAGTTGGCACCACGTAAAATACCACCGCCACAATCAGAGGCTATACCTAAAATTACCGCATTAGACGCCTCAGGAAGTTGATTTAAGGTGTTTTTCCATAATGTATCAACATCGGTAGCTTGGCCAAAGATTGCTTGATGTAATTGCTCTTTACGCTCTTTTGCTGTATTTACCGTAAATACGCCATTACCAGGAGGGCATAAGCAATTTTCTAGTTTATCTTTAAACGATGTCGTTAGTGACCGTGACTGGCTATTCATATAAAACTCTCGCCTCTTTTATCGGGTTGTTGTAATGGTGCGGCAAACGTTGAAGCACAACTATCAATAGATACCTTTCATATTCGAATTTATATGCTATTTGTTGAGCTGTTTCAGGGTTTTTAACGGGATAATTAAAAAATTCCCTTATTTTTTTTGTTAAAGTCTATTATGATTGCCGCAGAAATTTGACTATGGCTATTATAGCTAAAAGCGGTATACAGGTGAATGCCAGACAACAGGTATTGAAATAATTACTTGTCAGCATGCATATTTATAGATATACCTATAAATAGTTATGCATTGATTAGATAAACATTTAGAGGCTTTTTTTAAATTCTTCGCTTGCACTGCTAGCTTGCTCGCACTGTGCTAGAAAAATTGCATTGATGAATAAAAAAGCAAAAAAAATTTCGCCTTTTCGTAGGATTATTAACATTTATGGCAAAATCACTGGTTATTGTCGAGTCGCCAGCTAAAGCGAAGACAATTAACAAATACTTAGGAAAAGACTTTATTGTTAAGTCGAGTGTTGGTCATGTACGTGACTTACCACATAGCAGTACTGGCAAAAAAGTAGCCAGTAAGTCTCCAGCAGAAGTTCGTAAAATGACGCCGGAAGCCAAGGCTAAATACAAAGCTAAGCGTGATAAACAAGCTTTAGTTAATCGTATGGGCATTAACCCAGAAAAGGATTGGCAGGCAGACTATCAAATATTACCAGGCAAAGAAAAAGTTGTTACTGAGTTAAAGAAACTGGCTGATAAAGCAGATACTGTCTATCTCGCAACCGATTTGGATCGCGAGGGAGAGGCGATTGCTTGGCATTTAAAAGAAATTATTGGTGGCGAAGATGAAAAGTTTCGCCGCGTCGTATTTAATGAAATAACAGAAAGTTCAATTCAACAGGCGTTTTCGACTCCGGGCGAATTAAGCATGCCGGGCGTGAACGCGCAACAAGCAAGACGCTTTTTAGATAGAGTTGTTGGCTTTATGGTAAGCCCACTGCTATGGAAAAAAGTAGCGCGAGGTTTATCAGCAGGTCGAGTACAATCTGTAGCGGTTAAATTGGTTGTTGAGCGTGAGCGAGAAATCAAAGCTTTTGATCCGCAAGAGTTCTGGGAAGTGCATGCTGACACACATACAAGTGATGGTGAAGCATTAGCGCTGGCTGTAACCCATGAAAATGGTAGTGCTTTTAAACCAAGTAATGAAGCGGATACCAATAAAGCGCTAGAAAAATTAGCAAAAGCGAATTATCAAGTAAGTAAGCGTGAAGATAGACCGTCTAAAAGTACGCCGTCAGCGCCATTTATTACCTCTACATTACAGCAAGCGGCAAGTACAAAATTAGGGTATGGCGTAAAGCGTACCATGGGCTTGGCGCAGCGTTTATATGAAGCCGGTCATATTACCTATATGCGTACCGACTCAACTAATTTAAGTAAAGATGCGGTACAAATGTGTCGTGATTATATTAGTGATAATTTTGGTGATAACTACTTACCTGAAAAAGCAAAGGTTTATGGTTCTAAAGCGGGTGCACAAGAGGCGCATGAGGCCATTCGTCCATCAAATGTAAAATTAGAAGCAGCTTTACTTGAAGGCGTTGATGCTGATGCTAAAAAGTTGTACGAACTGATTTGGCGTCAATTTGTTGCCTGTCAAATGACCGCAGCTCGATACACAGTAAGTACATTAACTATTACCGCACAAGACTTTGAGCTAAAAGCGAAAGGGCGAGTCATGCAGTTTGATGGTTGGACTAAAGTTCACCCACAATTAGCAAAAGGTGATGATACGCACCTGCCAGATTTAGCCGTAGGTGAGAAACTAACCTTAGATAAGTTAGAGCCTAGTCAGCACTTTACTAAGCCACCAGCTCGTTTTGGTGAAGCGTCATTAGTTAAGGAGCTAGAAAAACGCTCGATTGGTAGACCGTCAACCTACGCTTCTATTATTTCTACAATTCAAGACAGGGGTTATGTTCGTCTTGATAAAAAGCGCTTTTATGCTGAAAAAATGGGTGAAATTGTCACTGATAGCTTATCAATTAGTTTTGAAAACTTAATGAGCTATGATTTTACTGCCAATATGGAACAAGAGCTGGATGCGATTGCTGATGGTGAAGTTAATTGGAAAGATGTACTGGATGAGTTCTATAAAAACTTCAGTAAGAATTTAGAGCTGGCTAATAAAGAGTCCAATGATGGTGGCATGCCAACCAATAGCCCAGTATTAACCGATATTGATTGCCCAAGTTGTGGTCGTAAAATGGGTATTAGAACAGCATCTACAGGTGTATTCTTAGGTTGTTCTGGTTATGCCTTACCACCAAAAGAGCGTTGTACTACGACAATGAATTTAACGCCAGGTGAAGAAGCGGTTAGCGTGCTGGCAGAAGATCAGGAAACTGAAGCGTTACGTGCAATGCATCGTTGTGGTAAATGTAATACTGCGATGGATAGCTATTTAATAGATGAAACGCGCAAGCTTCATGTGTGCGGTAATAACCCTGTTTGTGATGGTATCGAAGTTGAGCAGGGCACTTTTAAAATTAAGGGTTATGATGGCCCAGTTTTAGAATGTGATCGCTGTCAGTCAGATATGGAGCTGAAATCTGGTCGTTTTGGTAAGTACTTCGACTGCACTAATGAGGAATGTAAAAATACTCGTAAGTTGCTGGCAAATGGTGAAGCAGCGCCGCCGAAAGAAGATCCGGTGCAGTTACCAGAACTTGCCTGTGAGAAGTCTGATGCGCATTTTGTTTTAAGAGATGGGGCGGCTGGTATCTTTTTAGCGGCCAGTACTTTCCCACGCTCAAGAGAGACCAGAGCGCCGAAAGTTGCTGAGTTGAAACGCTTTAGAGATAGAATTTCCAGTAAATTTCATTACTTAGCTGATGCGCCGGAGCAAGATGCAGAGGGTAATTTAGCTATTGTCCGCTTTAGTCGTAAAAGTAAAGAGCAGTATGTTATGACTGAGGTTGACGGTAAGGCAACAGGTTGGACTGCAAAATATATTGACGGCAAGTGGGTTGAAGAGCAGCCGAAAAAGAAAGCTGTTAAGAAGAAGGCTCCTGCAAAAGCTAAAAAATAACTCTAGCTATAGTTGAATTGTAAAGGTGGCACTTGCCACCTTTTTTATTGCGGCTCATCTTAATTGTTTAATCTAGCCCTTCGAGCTCATCGAGTACTTTTCTTGCCTGTGCTATGGTGCAGTCGGTTTGTGCCATTAAACTTGCAACCGTGACATTTTGCATCCTGTGAGCCAGTTGGATAAGTGACTCGTGGCTTAGGTCCTGATATTGCTGTTTAAGTAGCTTTGCCAGCCAAAGCCAGCTAGCTTCATCTTGGCATTCAATTTCATGAATAATAGCTTGAATTTGTGAGAAGTTAGCTTTTAATTGCCAATTTCTTGATTTGCCAATGCGTTGAAGCTCACAACCTTGGGCACGTATTATTGCTTTTAATGCGTATGCCTTCATTGTTCTACGTAAAAAGGAAGGTAAGGTTATGGAGTTAATAGATTGCACTTAAAATCTCAAACGAGCATATTTACTAAAACTATTGCTATCATACACAAAAAAGCCAGCGATGGCTTAACACATGTCAATTAAGCATGTTTTGATTTGACAGGGTAGCGGGTTTTAGAAATACGAACGGTCCGGGCTTTGGGCCGTTTTCGTTTCTCTGGCAATATAAATTGTTTTACGTTTTCCCGCATCGCCCTCAACTTTTTAGGAATACTACCTGGTGAGGCTATTGCACACCACATAAACTCATCTTGGATAAATCGCATTGCCATCACAAAGCTTATGCGTAACGGAGAGACTTGTGCTTCTGTCGCTATTTGGCTTATCTCGGCTCTAATTAGGTTATACGCAATTAATAATCCCCATATTTCTTGCTTTATGCCCTGAACTGTTTGGCTTCTAAGCAATATTGCATTATCAAGCTGAAATTGCTTTAACTCCCCATAGCCATTTTCTATCTCCCAACGCTCGAAGTACACTGCCAGAATATCTTCTGCTTTGTATTTATTAATGTCAGTTAAAGAGCTCAGGAGCCCTTTAATATGATTACTTTGTTTGTTTTCTGGGTAAGTAACGAGGCGAGCTTGCCAAACTTCAGGTAAACTCGGGTCTTGTTTTCTGGCATGATTTGATACTGACATTTCAATGAGAAAATCATGTTCACTGTACTGTTCAATGACACGGTATTTGGTATTACTTTTTATGGGGGTTAACCAGTGCTGCTCTTGGTTATGCTGTTGCCAATTAATCATGAGCTCTGCGCTTAGGTAGCACCTATCAAAAATAGTGAGTGAATTTGCTGATGCTGATGAAATTAACTGTTTCGCATAATTAACCTCGCCAACTCGGCTTGAGCCAAATGCGACATCTTTTATTAGGCGACTACGCAATGACATTAATGCACATAATCGTACTACTGGATATTCAAGGTGTTTATCTTGGCGGTGCTTGATATACCCAAACTCGCTTGCAGTTTCTGGCGTGTCTGCACAACGAAGCTGTGTGCCATCCACTGAAAAAAGTGATAGCCCACACCAAGTATCATCCCCATCTTGTTGTTGTGACCAATGTGTCGCCGTCAATTTAAATAGTTCAGCTAATGGAGTGTCACTTAAGCGCTTTCGTGCTTGCGGGATTGCACTGGGAGCAAGTGTTTCACCCAGTTTATCTGACAGTATTAGGTCAAGTTTATCAACAACCTCGGTAATAGGGTGATTACGATAAAGGCCTATTCCCACGATGAGCCAGACAACAAGCTCAGCTGGTAGTTTGCGCCTTCTCATACTGGCTTTATCCGTTTCAACGAGTACCTTCTCTATCCATTCCATTGGCAAATGTTTTTGGAAAACAGATAAATCTTCGGGAGCAGCAAAAGTGTCTGTATCGAGTAACCAATTTGAAAGCATAAAAAAATCCAGTGACTTGTGATCACTGGATTTTGACAGATTGTAAAGATCGTTCAACCGATCATAATAATTTTCTTAACTGATCGGTGTTAAGCGATGGCTGGCTTTAATCGGGAATAGCGTATTGTTACTACCATTTCTTTTTTGGTTGAAACAGCATATCCAATTCGTCTTCTTCACTTTTGGCCTTTTTCGCAGCATCTTTGGCATTCGTATTTTTCAGGGCGTTGGTGATTTCTTCAAGTTGCTCTTTTATTTCTGCTTGTCTTGTGGCGATATAGTCAGTTTTTACTGGGCTATTGGCTAGTGTTTGCAGTGCTTTTTCAAAATACTGGCGCGCAGAGCCCAACATTTCTTTATTGTATGCTTGTGTGCCACGCTTAACTAAGCTTTCTATATTAATTTTTAACTGCATAGCGCCTAAACGGTTATCTTCGTGAGTAAAGGTTTGTGCATCTAAAGCTCCCTTACTTTGCTCTGACTTGAGTGTGACTCGTAATTTTTTTATACATTGCAATATGGCTACAAGCTGTTGCTCATTATCAGGCAAGGTAAACTTTTCATCTTGTGGTGGGTTGTTAGCGGCAAGGTCTTCGGCTGCTTTTAAGCGAGATGTTAATTCTTGTACGCGGTTTTTAATTCCTTTTACGTCAGGCATTAACTCTTGCATTGCTTTTGCCGCATTTAAACTTCTGCGGTTAAGAATTTGTACAACTGTAGGGTTACTTGGCAAGTTTGCCAGATTCAAGATCAGCTCTTCACTTTCATCAATAATAGCTTTTTGTTTGGCTACTTTTACTCGCTTTTCTGCTTCAAGCTTTTCTTTGTGTTGTTGAATTGAGCTAACCACTACAACAAAGATAATAAGGGCAAGGAGTAGGCCAACAATAATTGCGATCATGTAAAGTTCTCTTATTTGATTTAGGCAAGTGCATAATGATGTACTTTGCTAAGTGTATTAACTTTTTATCTATAGGCAGTCTACAAAAAATGCTTTGTTTAGCAAAGTGCTAGTTGCAACTTTATTGTAAATAATATGCGATAAAAAATTTAGTATAAGAAACCAGTAAATATGTGGGTTTATTATCTATTATAATTTAGTTTAAAAATGTATAAGCAGTGTTTTTGCTCGAATGTTGAATTTTATTTACGAAAAATGAAAATTATTATGGAATAAATGTTCGATTAAGTATATTCTTTTGGCATAAGAAGTCCTGCGAAGTCCTGTTTATGAAATTGCAACAACTACGTTATATTGTCGAAGTACTTAATAATAACTTAAATGTTTCAGCTACAGCTGAAAGTTTGTTTACCTCTCAACCTGGTATTTCTAAACAAGTTAGAATGCTAGAAGATGAATTAGGTATTCAAATCTTTGGCCGTAGTGGTAAGCATTTAACCCATGTTACATCCGCGGGTCAAGATGTTATTAATATTGCCACGCAAATACTTTCTAAAGTGGAAGGCATTAAAGCGGTTGCCAGAGAGCATACTCAGCCAGATGAAGGTAAATTACGTATAGCAACGACTCACACACAGGCTAGATATGCTTTACCAGATGTCATTCAGGGCTTTGTGAAAAAATACAATAAAGTTTCTTTGCAGATGTCACAGGGCACACCGGCACAAATTAGTGATATGGCGGCAAAAGGTGAGGCAGATTTTGCCATTGCCACTGAGTCATTACATCTTTATAACGATTTAGTGATGTTGCCATGTTACCACTGGAATCGCAGCATTATCGTACGTCCTGATCATCCATTAGCTAAGATGAAACATGTTAGCATTGAAGATGTTGCTAAGTACTCTTTGGTTACTTATGTGTTTGGGTTTACTGGCCGTTCAGAATTGGATGCCGCATTTAATGCTGTTGGCGCAGAGCCAAAGATTGCCTTTACAGCAACAGATGCTGATGTGATTAAAACCTATGTACGTTTAGGTGTTGGTGTCGGTGTTATTGCCTCTATGGCAATAGATGAGCGTATTGATAGTGATTTAGTTGCCATTGATGCTAGTCACTTGTTTAAAAGTAGTACCACTAAAATTGGTTTTAGAAGAGGCAGTTTCTTACGTGGTTATATGTATGACTTTATTGAGCGCTTTGCACCACACTTAACCAAAGATATCGTTACACGAGCCATGCTCCTTAAGAACAACCATGAAGTTGATGAGCTGTTGGCAAATGTAAAACTTCCTACGCGCTAATCATTCTATTAGCTGAAACAAAAAAGCAGAACTTTCAAGTTCTGCTTTTTTGTTGGTATTTTGTTATTAACCGTGCATCTTGAAGAATTTAGCCAGCAGCGCTTCTTCATCTTCTACATGATTTTCATCAGGTTTAATGCAGTCAATAGGGCAAACACTGACACAAGTGGGTTTATCATAGTGTCCTACACATTCTGTGCACTTATCAGGATCAATTTCATAAATGTTCTCTCCCAGGGCGATTGCACCATTGGGACATTCAGGATCACACATATCACAGTTGATGCATGCATCTTCAATGATTAATGCCACGTTTACTACCTATTTATCTGCTTGGTTTTGCGCGAATGGGTGGCGTGTTGTTCCGCCTTCATCTAAATAGCGCATAATAATGCCGAATTTTAAGTCTAAATCGGTATCTAGCTCAATTGATACTTGATGACCTGAGCCTTTAGCATCGGTAATTGCTTCGCCTTTTCTATTAAGCATATTCTCTAATGTAAAAGTGATATTGCCTTGTGGTGTCATTAGCTCTAACTGATCGCCCACTAAGAACTTATTTTTTACATCTATTTCGACTAAACCTGTTTCACTGTTTCTACCGGTAACTTCACCAACAAACTGCTGCGTATCACTTTTTGAATAACCGTAATCATAGTTTTGAGTATCGCCATGGCGGTGACGTTGTAAAAAGCCTTCCGTATAACCACGGTGAGCTAAGTGCTCTAAGTCAGTATTAAGTTGTTGATTAAACGCTTTATTATTCATGGCATCTAAGATGGCTTGATTATATACTTGAGCCGTTCTTGCGCAGTAATAGAAAGACTTGGTACGTCCTTCAATTTTTAATGAATGCACACCCATTTTTACAAGGCGCTCTACATGCTCAACGGCGCGTAAATCTTTTGAATTCATAATATAAGTGCCATGCTCATCTTCGAATGCCGGCATATATTCACCCGGTCGCCCTTGCTCTTGCAGTAGTACTACGTCATCAATAGGTTTTTGCTCAGGAATAATGATATCTTGCTCTGGGGTATATATTTGCGGCGGCTCTTGCTCGGCCGGTGCTACGGCAATAATGTCACCTGTTTCGGTTTCTTTTGCTTCATGGGTGTCATACTTCCAACGACATGAGTTGGTGCAAGTCCCTTGGTTCGGATCGCGCTTATTAATATAGCCAGAAAGCAGACAACGGCCAGAATAAGCCATACATAGCGCACCATGAACAAAGACTTCAAGCTCCATTTCTGGGCAATGCATACGAATATCTTCAATTTCATCAAGCGATAATTCTCTTGATAAAATGACACGCTCAACCCCTTGTTGGTGCCAAAACTTAACCGTAGCCCAGTTTACTGCATTGGCTTGCACTGATAAGTGAATCGCCATATCAGGAAAGTTTTCTCTTACCATCATGATCAGGCCTGGATCTGACATAATCAGGGCATCCGGCTTCATATCGATTACCGGGCTTATGTCTTTTAAGAAGGTTTTTAGCTTGCCGTTATGGGGGGCAATATTATTAACTAAATAGAACTTCTTACCCAGTTGATGCGCTTCATCGATACCAATTTTGATATTTTCTAAACTAAATTCGTTATTACGCACTCGTAGTGAGTAACGAGGTTGACCTGCATAAACGGCATCTGCGCCGTAAGCAAATGCATAACGCATATTTTTTAAGCTACCTGCTGGTGAAAGTAGTTCAGGTTTGATCATGGTAAATATCTTTTCAATGTTAGTGAAACTCAGTATTGCTCTTTAGTTATAGCAATACTCGCTAGGCAGCGCATTATAGGGAAAAGCAACAAGCTCAGCAATGATCTTGTCGATATTTTCAGCTGTTGTTCAATATTCGTTTTTAAAGCAAATATACGCAGTAATTTCACTGCAAAAATATGTTGCTATTTTATTGAAAAATCATCAAAAAACCTTTTAGTTAATTTTAATTGTGCTACTTTTAATAGTAAGCACAATAAAAAAAAAGGTGGACTTTATGGCGACTGAAAATGCCTTATATACGATTTTAGTAGAAAAAATTAAGCAAGATACCTTAGTTCTTCCTACATTACCTGAGGTTGCATTAAAAGTTAGAACTGCTGCCGATGATCCTGATATTAACCTTAATCAAATGAGTGATATTATTGCCCAAGATCCTGCACTATCTCTAGGTATGCTAAAAGTAGCAAATAGTGCTTTGTTAGGGCGAAGTGTTAAGGTTGAGACCGTATCCCAAGCGGTGACTCGCATAGGTTTGAGACAAATTAAAAGTATTGCTACTGCAATGGCAATTGAGCAAGTATTTGTTTCTCAAAATGAAATTGTTGCTATGTATATGAAGAAGTCGTGGAATAAGACGATTGATATTGCCTCTGTAGCGATTAGCTTAATGTCAACTTATCTAAAAGATCACAAGCATACTTCTTTAAGCTTAGATACCATTACATTAGCGGCGTTAATACATAATATTGGTGTTTTACCTATTCTAACGGAAGCAGAGAGCCATCCTGATGTTTTTGCTAACCCAACATTCTTACAACAGGCGATAATTAAGCTATCAGGCCGAATTGGTGGTTCTATAACCAGAGCTTGGGGCTTTTCTGAAGAGCTGACTTTATTAGCGGAAAGTTGGAGCGATTTAACGGTTTTACCAGAAGAGGTACACTACTTAGACTTTATTCGTGCTGGCGCTATTTATCATAATGTCTTTAAAAATGAGTCAACCAAAGAAGCCTTGTTAAGTAATTATGTTAAGAAGGGCGTTTTATCTGATATTGATTATATGGAATCTGAAGAATTTAAAGATATGTGCGCTGATGTCAAAGCCATGTTTACTTAGTAAGTTAATTAGCAAATTACCCAGTAAATAGAGTGGCGCTATGTTTGTTCAGCATAGTATTAATCATGAAAAAGGGACTACTAAGTCCCTTTTTCATTTTATTACTTTAATTGCTTTAGTCTTTTGTTAAGTAATCAGTTGTTTTCATTGAAAACTCGGCAATAAGCTCAATAATAAATCGATTTAATTCGCCCGACATCAGGGCAAAGTCAGCGTCAAGTTTGGCAATTATATCGTCGCTGTCTATATCATCATTTTGTTCTTGTAATACATCATAAAACTTTAAGCGCTTTATCGCTAAGTCGTCGCAAAGAATAAAAGATAAAGACTCATCCCATTCAAGTGCAAGTTTTACTACATATTTGTCCGCATCAAGGTGTGCTTTCATTTCTTCACTTTGAAGATCTTGGTTTTTAACACGAACCACTGCACCATCATCACCTAAAGCATTAAGCTCTGCTTCCATGCCTAGTTGGAAATTTCCACCTAAGTTATTTTCTGTTAACCAGTCTGTCATGGTTTCATCGGCAGCTACGTCTGGATCAAAGCTTGTTACAGGCAATGTACCCAGTACCTTTCTTAGCAGTGCCAGTAAATCTTCCGCTTTACCGCGAGAGCTGCTGTTAATAACAATAATATTATTGGCAGGTGATATATAGGCATGAGTATCCGTTATGCGAGAAAACGCTCTTGGTAATAACTCAAAAATAATGTCTTCTTTGAATTGCTCTTTTTCTTTTTTGGTTGCACCGCGACCTTGGTCCTGCTCAAGTTGATTTACTTTCTCTTCTAGCTGATCTTTGATTACAGGGGCTGGTAGAATCTTTTCTTCTTTTCTAGCGCATATAAGAAAATTACCGTTTGCACTATGAACACAAGTGCTGCCGTGCTTTCCTAATGCGTTTACCCAGCCAAAGTGTGCTAATTCGGTTGAGCCGCATGGTGTAAAAAGGTGTTCTGATAAGTGCTTTTCTAAGTCTTGCTCACTCCACTCGAATGGGCGGGTAAAAGCGAAAAAGTATAAGTTTTTAAACCACATAGAGGAAATCCTAGGCTATCAACCTAGATATGTGTGACTGAATACATCTAGGTTAAGAAAATTTAGCTGGCTATCATACCTGAAAAAAAAATATCAGGCATTAGTTTCTCGCTTCATTAATTTTTCAGTGATAGCAAGAACACTAGGTTAGCTATATCTCATATCAGGGAAGTTCATTTCATAGATCAGCCCTTTATTTTCAGGACTTTTTGCTGTGATGGCACCATTTAATGTATCTATAGCAAGGTTGTACACTATATGTGTGCCTAAGCCAGTACCACCATGCTCAGCTTTAGTGGTGTAGAACGGCATAAACAGTTTCTCTAACTCCTCTGCGCTTAAACCACGGCCGTTATCTTGATAGGTTAAGTACAGTCGTTGTTGCTCCATTGCGATATCAATAATAATTTCACCGCGATTGATATGTTCAAAGCCATGGATTATAGAATTAATAATGAGGTTGATAATAATTTGCGCAATAGCGCCAGGGTGACTATAGAGCTCGATATCCGCTGCACAATGTACTTTGATGGTATGGTTGGTTTTTTTCAGTTTAGGGTGCAGCGATTGAATAATTTCATCTAAGAATTTAGCAACATTAATTAATCGGATTTTGTCATTGGTTTGATCAACAGCGACTTGTTTAAAACTTGCGATTAATTCTGATGCCCTATTTAAATTATTTAATAGTAACTCAACACTCTGCTCGGCATTATTTACAAAGGTTTCAATCGATTTTTTTGATAGTTTTTGTTCATTAATATCCTGATGGAGCTTGGCGATTATATCGGATAAGTAACTGGTAGAGGTGATACTAATACCAATTGGCGTATTGATTTCATGAGATACTTCAGCACTTAATATCCCTAATGATGCCATTTTTTCTGCATCTAATAGCCTATCTTGTGCTTTGCTTAGTTCAAGAATAGAGCTTTTTAGTTCTTTGTTGGTGGCAACTAAAGTATCTTCTGTTTTTCGTCTACGTAAGTTCTCTTCTTCGAGTTGCTTTTGTTGGTTTAGCATTTCTTGCTGTTGCACTTCCATTTTCAGCATATTGCTACTTAATGTGGATGTTTTACGCGCAACTTCTTGCTCTAACAATAAGTTTTGTTCATCGAGTTTATCGTTGGCTGAAATTGTTTCCCGTTGTGAAAGTGCTAGTTTATCTTTAAAGTCGACTAGCTCATCAATTAAGTTGTTATAAGCATCTTCGAGAATATTTAACTCATTTTTTTCATAGTTCATGGTGTGAAGCTTTGATGCTTCAGGATCGTTAAGATCAACTTGTTTGATTTGCTCTGTTAACTCATTCAAAGGCTCTGTTAGCAGCTTATTAAAGGCAAGCAAGAATAAAAATACTAAAAAGGCTGTTTTCACCACGGCATTACCAATAAGGAAATAGATGCCAACCTCTATTCTACTAAAGATAACATCATTACTTGAAAGTAGGGTGACTGTACCCACTGTTGTGGTTCTACCGGAAAATTCGAAGATAAGCGGAAATGAGTGACCAAATAAACCTTCGCTTAATGAGTTAATACTTTGGTGATCTGTGCTGATGCTAACATCTTGGCCTTCTTCCGTTGTATGATCTGATATCACTTCCCCTAGCTGGGTAATAATATTGTTAGCTTCATCGCTTACCGTGATCCCTTTAATCATAGGTATGGCAATAAGGCCTTCAGAAATATCGATTGCTTGCTGGGTGTTTAGCTCCCAAACCGCACGCGTTAAGCTACCACTAATGGTTTTTTGTAGGGTGAGTAATTCACTGTTGATATGGCTTTTGGTATTAAAATATTCAGCAATTATCTGAATGCCCGTCACACTTACCGTCAAAATAAAGTATACGGAAAGCACTCTTGTTAGCAGTTTTCTCGAAATGCTGGTTATTTTCATAGAAGTTTCTTTATTGCCTTTATCTCTATATTTTCGATTCTAGCTAGTTTTCCATATCAATAACATGAATTTTATTGATTATTAAGTGCTTATTAAGCAAACACTGTAATTTTAGACTAAAATTTTCAAATATTGCACATGGCGACAAAACATTTGTGCTTTTTGTATGAAAGATCTAATTTTTGGCAAATTTTTGTCTTGCTGTCATATTTGTGTAACAAAGAAGACATAAAATTATCACATTAAAGTAATTAAACGGTCATTTTGATTAAATGTTAGGGTCTAACAATATGAAATTTTCTAAACAAGCACTACTCGTTGCAATGCTACCTGTTATTCATGCTCCAGTTATGGCAGCAAATGTTGATATTTATGGGCGTGCAGATGTCTCGGTTCAATCTTCTGATGATGGTGAAGGTAATTATTCTGAAATTAAGAGTAATGCTTCTCGTATTGGCTTTAAAGGCAATCATGCATTAACTGAAGACTTAGAAGTTGTTTTTAAGGCGGAGTTTGAAATCGATATTGATGGTGATGGCGATACCTTCAAGCAGCGTAATCAATATATCGGTTTAAAAGGTGTTTTTGGTGAAGTGTTATTTGGTAAGAACGATAGCATGCTTAAGCAGTCGCAAGGTAAAGCAGATGTTTTTAGTGATCTTAATGGTGATATCAAGCACTTATGGGTTGGTGAAAATCGTCTTAGCAATACCGTTAGCTATAAGACACCTAAATACCATGGTTTGCAACTAGGTTTGACTTATGTGGCAGAAGATGAGGTTGACGGTCAAGATGCGTTATCAGTTGCTGCTTTTTATGGTGATAAAAAACTTAAAAAATCAAATGTATATGCTTCAGTAGCGTATGACTCAGAAGTGAAAGGTAAGTCTAGGGACGGCGCTGTATCAGGTTATTTTGATACTATACGTGCTACGGTAGCAGGTAAGTTTTCAGGTGTTACGTTAGCACTAATGCTACAAAACCAAGAAGATATCGATACAGGTGAAGAAATGGATGGCTTTATGGTATCGGCAAAATATAGCTTAGATAAGTTTACCTTTAAAGGCCAGTACCAAGGAGCCGATCATAAAGATGGTGACAATCGTAGCGGTATGACAGCTGGTGTCGATTATAAGCTGGCAAAAAGCACCAAGTTATACGCTTTTTACACTAGCTTTGATTTAGATACTGTTAATGATCAAGACTATTTAGCGGCTGGTATTCAGTATAATTTTTAATTAGCTCTTTCATAATTAAAGAAAAAAGTCGCAGTAGCGACTTCAGACTGATGATAAAGTCCTAGACAGTAGTCTAGGACTTTGATCTAATAAAAACATGGAAAATTACAAAAATTAACCATGTTAAGAGAACCTTCCCCGCAACAACATGAACTCGAAATGGTCACGCTAGACCAGTTAGTTCCAGCCAACCATCTAGTTCGTAAACTCGATAAGTATATTGACTTTGAGTTTATTCGAGATGAAGTCAAAGACTTATATTGCACTGATAATGGTCGTCCTCCGGTGGAGCCAGTCCAGCTATTTAAAATTATGCTACTTGGGTACTTATTTGGTATTAAAAGTGAGCGCCAAATCATCAAAGACATCGAAGTAAATGTCGCGTATCGATGGTTTCTCCGCATGGGGCTTACCGAGAAAGTTATCGATGCCTCAACACTTAGTCAAAATCGTATTCGTCGTTTCAATGGCACAGATGTATTTGAACGTATATTTAATCACATCGTCCAACAAGCCATTAAACATGGTCTAGTTGGGGGCAAAGCCTTATTCACCGACAGCACACACTTAAAAGCAAACGCCAATAAACGAAAGTTCACCAACAAGCTCAAACCCGTCTCAACCAGTGCCTATATTAAGCAAATCAACAAAGCTGTGGAGGCAGACCGTAAAGCGGCTGGAAAAAAGCCACTCAAGGATAAAGGCTATTGTGAGATAAAGCGGAATAAGGTAAGTAAAACCGATAGTGATAGCGGTTATATGCACCGAGATGAAAAGCCAAAAGGTTTTTTCTACCTAGACCACAGAACCGTAGATAACGACTATAACATTATTGTAGATACGCATATTACGCCAGGTAATGTCCACGATTCTCAACCATACATTGCTCGCCTTGATGCCATTGAAAATCGCTTTGCACTATCCCCTGAATTTGTTGGTATTGATGCAGGCTACTTCACAGCGCCCGTCTGTTTTAATCTGGAACAACGTAACATCCAAGGGGTGTTTGGTTACCGTCGTCCTTCACGAACGAAGAATGCCATTAAGAAAAAGCACTTCAAATACGACGAGAAAGCAGATACGTATACCTGCCCGCAAGAGCAAACGTTAATCTACTCGACCACCAGTCGAGAGGGTTACCGAGAATATCATTCTGACCCCAAGGTATGCGTTAATTGCCCTCAATTAAAAGATTGCACTAAGAGTAAAAGTCATAAGAAAGTGATAACACGCCACGTAATGGCTGCGAGTCAAGATCGGGCTAATGAATTTCGCTTAACAAGCCTTGGTAAATACCTTTACAAACGACGATGCGAAACCGTTGAAAGAAGTTTTGCTGATGCAAAGCAACACCATGGTCACAGGTATGCAAGATACCGAGGTAAGCATAATGTTCAAATGCAAGCATATATGGCTGCGGCAGCACAAAATATGAAGAAGATAGCAATGACGCTATCAAATATTCCCCAAATAATGGCAATCTAAAAAGGATAGCCCTTTAAAAGCTCAATTCGAGACATTAACACGCCAAATAGGGAAGATAAGCCCCAAACAAGTCCAGAAAAACCAAATAAAATAGAAAAGACGTGGCTAGAAAAATATCGAGATCGCAGCCTACGGCTGCTCATAAAAGACAAACCCCGAACAGAATGACGGGGTTTGTCAGTAATCTGAAGTCGCAGTAGCGACTTTTTTCTTGTTTATTGCTAGAGACTAGTTAATGATACGGATAATTTTTCTTTTGTCATAAAAGTGTCATTTAACTTTTGCACAATACTACCACCTTATTTTGAGTATGAAATGATCTTTAAGATCTGTGTAGCTCGTTAATTGTTTTGCAGGATGTTTGTATGAGCAGACAAATTTTAGTTGTTGAAGACGAAACCCCGATCAGGGAAATGATCACCTTTGTATTAGAGCAAAATGGTTTTAATACAGTAGAAGCGGCAGATATTGACCAAGCACAATCGAAAGTGACGGAGCCGTATCCCGATCTAATCGTACTAGATTGGATGCTACCTGGTGGCACTGGTGTAAAATTAGCCAAAAGCTTAAAGCAAAATGAATACACACGTAATATCCCTATTATCATGTTAACAGCACGAGCTGATGAAGATGATAAAGTTGCTGGCTTTGAAGCCGGCGTTGATGACTATGTCACTAAACCATTTTCTCCCAAAGAGCTTATAGCTCGCATTAAAGCCGTTATTCGTCGAGTATCGCCAACATCTCTTGAAGAAGAAGTTGAATTTCATGGTTTAAAATTAGATCCCGTAGCTCATCGCGTATCTATTAACGATGAAGCCATTGATTTAGGGCCAACAGAATTTAGATTGCTACACTTTTTTATGACCCATACAGAACGAGTTTATTCACGTGAACAATTACTTGATAATGTTTGGGGTACTAATGTTTATGTTGAAGATAGAACGGTAGATGTTCATATCAGACGCTTACGTAAAGCCATCTCAGGTGCAGGTCATGAAGATTTTGTTCAAACAGTTCGCGGCTCTGGTTACCGCTTTTCAGGGAAATTGAAAAAATAAACTATGCACTTTCGTCTTTCTCTTCGTGATGTACTCGCTAGATTAGCTGTTATTTTCGCCATAAGTGGTTTTTTAGGATTCTTGTTCGGCTACACCTTACTTGCCTTATTAATTACCAGCTTTACCTTATTATGCTGGCACTATCATCACTTATTTAAACTGGCTAACTGGCTATGGCAAAGTAAAACTTTATCACCACCTCAGGCTGAGGGGGCATGGGGACAAATATATGACGGCTTATATCGTCAAAATAAGCGTCACCGTACCAAGCAAAAACAGCAAAATGAAAAAATTCGTCGGTTTCGAGATGGGGCTGAAGCTTTACCTGATGCAGCTTTAATGCTATCACAAGAGTTAACTATTGGCTGGGCAAATAAGAAGGCACAGCGCTTGTTAGGCATACGTTGGCCTGACGATATTGGCCAGCGTATTGATAACCTTATCAGGGCGCCTGAATTTGCTGAGTATCTTGCTCATGAAAATTTTGAATCGCCTTGCTTATTGTTATCACCGGTTAATGCTGAAATTCAATTAGAGATACGCATTATGGCTTATGGCGCAGAAGATGTTCTGCTATTGGCTCGTGATATCTCTAATGTACATCGCCTTGAAGAAATGCGTCGTGACTTTGTTGCTAATGTATCTCATGAATTAAAAACACCGCTAACAGTAGTGCGTGGTTATGTAGAAATGATTCAAGCAACAGAGCATGCGCTTGACCCGCACTGGAAAAAAGCCTTCTCAACTATAGAGGGGCAGGTGTCACGTATGGACAGATTAGTAGAGCAACTATTAAACCTGTCTAAAGTTGAAAATAACAGCGATGATGATAAGCAGCCTGTTGATATGCCACAAATGATCAAGCACCTTGTGGAAGATGCGACTTGGCTGAACCAAAATAAACAACATCAAATAAAACTGAATATAGCAAGTGATCTTGGTGTATTAGGTTTCGAAACTGAGCTTAAAAGCGCCTGTGCCAATTTACTTTCTAATGCTATTGCCTATACACCTGCGCAAGGCTTAATTGAAGTGAGTTGGCAACAAGAGGGCGATAAGATGCGTTTTGCCGTTAAAGATAATGGTGATGGTATTAAGCCTGAGCATTTAAATCGTTTAACAGAGCGCTTTTATCGTATCGATAGATCGCGATCTCGTGATACTGGCGGCTCAGGTTTAGGCTTAGCTATTGTTAAGCATGTTCTACATCACCACCAAGCTGAACTCGTTATTAGTAGTCATTGGGGGCAGGGAAGTGAGTTCTCTATCTACTTTGATGCCAGTACCCTGATCACACCTACCCAATCATAGTTGTCACATTAGTATCATATAAATTAAATATAAGTGTCACATAAGCTTTGTATAGTTGTCATACTTTAAAAAAATCAAACTCAATTTGGAGATTATTATGAGTTTAAAGAAAGCGCTCGCTACCGTTGGTTTAGCAAGTTTAGTTAGCTTCTCAACATTGGCATTAGATGAAAATTTACCAGTATATAAGAAAGTAAGTGGCATATCTGGCAATGTTTCTTCAGTTGGCTCTGATACCTTAGCAAACATGATGACTTTTTGGGCTGAAGATTTTAAGCGTACTTACCCAAATGTTAACGTTCAGATTCAAGCGGCTGGCTCTTCAACTGCGCCACCAGCTTTAACTGAAGCAACTTCTAACTTAGGCCCTATGAGTCGTAAAATGAAGTCGCGTGAAATTGAAGCGTTTCAAAAGCGTTATGGTTATAAGCCAACACGTGTTCGTGTAGCGATAGACGCATTAGCTGTTTTCGTACACAAAGATAACCCGCTAAAAGGCTTAAAGATTTCAGAAGTTGACGCTATTTTCTCAAGCAACCGTAAGTGTGGTGCTGCCAAAGATATCGATCGCTGGGGTGACTTAGCGTTAACGGGCGCTTGGACAGGTAAAGATATTCAGTTATACGGTCGTAACTCTGTATCAGGTACTTATGGTTACTTTAAAAAGAAAGCACTTTGTAAAGGTGACTTTAAAAACAATGTTAATGAGCAGCCAGGCTCAGCATCAGTAGTTCAGTCAGTATCTGCCTCATTAAATGGTATTGGTTACTCAGGTATTGGTTATAGAACTTCTGGCGTACGTGCACTGCCTTTAGCGAAAAAAGGTGAGAATTATGTAGAAGCGACAATGGAGAATGCTGTTTCTGGTAAGTATCCTCTTTCAAGATACTTATACATCTATGTTAATAAGCATCCAAATAAGCCATTAGCGCCAATGGAAGCAGAGTTCTTAAAAATGATCTTATCTAAGTCTGGTCAAAAGATTGTTGAAAAAGATGGCTACATTCCATTACCAGCAAATGTTGTTGAAAAAGAATTTAAAAAGCTTGGTTTAACACTTTAATTAGTCACTAAGTTATCAACATACAAAAAGCCGCAATATATTATATTGCGGCTTTTTTGTGTGTTGGTATTTGAAAAAGTTTAAGCGAATAAACTTAACTTACTTGATGCTAGCGAGAAATATCAACCATCAAATCATCGGCAAGCTGCTCTAAAGACTCTATTAAAGCATCGGTATGACCATCTGCAATGGCAATTTGTACTTTGGCTTTAAACATTACTTGCCCAGAGTGTGCTGCGCTGTCTTGCGAGCTGACAAGTTTGACTAAGTTACCACCTTGCTGATGAATAACCGACGATACATCTTGCACTATGCCAGCTCGATCATTGGCGGTAAGCTCTAATACTAAATTACTCTCAACTGGCGGAAGGTTAGGCTCAGCCACTTCAATTTGACAACTTAAGCCATTAATCGCTTTAATTGCTTCGGCTAATGACTGGGTTTGCTCTTCGGTTACAGCCACTTCGATAACGCCTGCAAAATAGCCGGATAAGTGATGCAGACTACTGACTTGCCAATTACCATTATGTTGGTTAATCACTTTTGACAAGGTGTCAACTAGACCTGTTTGGTCGGGGCCAATGCATGAAATAACAAGATAATTCATAATACGTCCTTAAATGGCTGTTAATAAAATTACTGACTTGGCAATAATAATCAGTTTAAGCGTGAAAGCTGGCTAAGCTCTTTATTGAGTTGGTCGCTATCACCTAAGTTGAGTTCAACTAATCGTCTTAAGTGGGTAACGCTATCAATATCAATGGCGTTACATTGCAAGCCAGTTTCATCATCGTGCTCGTGCACAACGGCAATATGCATGGTCACTTCTGATAAGCCGTCAGAAAGGTGAAAGTTTAGCGTACCTAGCTTTCCTTTTAGTGATGATTCACTATTTACCGCGGTAACTAGTGCGCCATTTAAGGAAATATCATGTATAGATACCGGGTAGCAAACCTCTTCTATTTCGAGTTCAGCTTTGATTGAAAATAATATGCGGGTAAATTGTCGTCTATTTTCCATTGAAATAAGCGCGTTACGATGACTGTATTCTTAGCATAGCTGCGTTTTATGGAAAAGTAAAAGTGAAAAAGGCAACTTAAATTACTATTTTAGCTGCCTTTTATTTAAATCAAAGAATTGCCGTTAAATGGGTTAACCTATCTTTTTATATTTGATGCGATGTGGCTCAATAGCCGCTGCACCTAAGGTTTTCTTTAGCCATTCTTCATAGTCTGTGAAGTTACCTTCAAAGAAGTTCACTTGGCCTTCGTCTCTATAATCAATGATATGAGTTGCAATTCTATCTAAGAACCAACGGTCATGCGAAATCACCATAGCACAGCCTGGGAACTCTAACAGTGCTTCTTCAAGGGCACGTAGTGTTTCAACATCTAAGTCATTGGTTGGCTCATCCAGCAATAATAAGTTACCGCCAGTTTGCACAAGTTTTGCTAAATGGACACGGTTTCTTTCACCACCCGATAATTCACCAATGATTTTTTGTTGATCTGTGCCTTTAAAGTTAAAGCGGCTCACATATGCTCTACTAGGAATTTCAAAATTACCAATTTGCAGTATATCGTTACCTTGCGAGATTTCTTGATAAACCGTGTTGCTATCATTCATATCATCGCGGAATTGATCAACGCTGGCTAATTTAACTGTTTCGCCTAGTACTACTTCACCAGAGTCTGGCTGCTCAGCACCTGACATCATTTTAAATAGGGTTGATTTACCTGCACCATTTGCGCCGATAATACCAACAATAGCCCCTTTAGGAATGCTAAAGCTTAAGTTGTCGATTAATACTCTATCGCCAAATGACTTGGTAAGATTAGTCACATCAAGTACTTTGTCACCTAAGCGTGGCCCAGGTGGAATGTACAGCTCGTTAGTTTCGTTACGTTTTTGGTGCTCTTGGCTATTTAGCTCTTCAAAACGTGCCATACGAGCTTTGTTTTTCGATTGACGTGCTTTAGGGTTAGAGCGTACCCACTCTAGCTCTTGTTTGATGGTTTTTTGTAGCGCACTTTCACTTTTGCTTTCTTGCTCTAAACGCGCATCTTTTTGTTCAAGCCAAGAAGAGTAATTACCTTCCCAAGGAATACCATGGCCTCTATCAAGCTCTAGAATCCAACCCGCTACATTATCAAGGAAGTATCTATCGTGGGTAATAGCGACAACAGTACCTGAGTAATCATGTAAGAAACGCTCTAACCAAGCCACAGATTCAGCATCTAAGTGGTTGGTTGGTTCGTCTAGTAATAACATGTCTGGCTTTTGTAGCAATAAACGACAAAGGGCAACGCGGCGACGCTCACCACCACTTAGTACTTTAACAGGTTGCTCCCAAGGTGGAAGACGAAGTGCATCAGCAGCACGCTCTAAAACATTGTCAATGTTATGACCATCTTGTGCATTGATGATATCTTCTAATTCGCCTTGCTCTTTTGCTAAGGCGTCAAAATCAGCATCTTCTTCTGCATAGGCTGCATAAACTTCATCTAAGCGTGTTAATGCATTTTTCACCGTTGCTACTGCTTCTTCTACTACTTCACGAACGGTTTTACTTTCATCTAGCTCTGGCTCTTGTGGTAAATAACCTATGTTTGTACCAGCAAGTGCTTTAGCTTCACCTTCGAAGTCTTTGTCTACGCCTGCCATGATACGAAGTAAAGTTGATTTACCTGAGCCATTTAAACCTAATACGCCAATTTTGGCGCCAGGGAAGAATGAAAGTGAAATATCTTTGAGAATAGTGCGCTTTGGAGGAACGACTTTACTCACGCGGTTCATCGACATGATGAATTTATCCGGAAGTGGCTGTGCCATAAAAAAACCTTTTGAATGCTTTAATTAAAATTGTCGTTATTTTAGATGAAGAGCACAGAGATAAGCAAATGAGAAAGCGTAACTTTTCAGCATTGCCAAAATTAGTTGGCAATGCCTGTAATAAGGTTAAAAACTATATACCAATACCGCAGCAGTTTGTGTGTCGGTATTTGCTTTATCCTGCTCAACTTTTGAATTGTAATCAATCACGAAGCTGAGTTTTAGCTGAAGTGAATCAATAAGCTTACTGGTGACGGATGTTTCGGCTTTATATAAGCTATTTTCACCGGATTCTATAGCATGTTTAGCGACAAAAAGCTGTTTAAATTCAATGTGTTCATTTATTTTTCGAATATAAAGTGCCTGTGCTTGTAAAATGATAGAGTCCTTGGTTTCACTTAAAAAAGGCGCATCGTCACTTGCTTGAGTTGGTTTAGTCACATCTCGTTTAAAACCAGGGCCAATATCGGCATCTAAACTTGCTTTGCTATCTTCATACCAGCGGCGGCCCCAGCCAGTTGATAAAGATGCTTGAGAGTCAAAACTAGAGAAACGGTTTTCTTCATAGAATAAATTGCCATAAAGGTAGTTTTTATTCTTGGTATCTACGATGTAATTGGTTTGTGTTACCACACTCCATTTATTGTCCGTTGTATCAAAACTTGTTTGACCTTGGTCATCGGTAAGCTCTGTCTTTTTTAAAAGACCATCGAAAATGACTAAACTACGCCAAAGGTTTTTTTCGTAACGAAAATCTAAGCCAGCTTTGATGTCTGCGCTTTTGGTATTACCTGTTTGAAATAAAAAACCAAGCTGGGCAGAAGCGGTAAAAATGGGCTTGTCTGTTGTCGATACAGTGTTTGCCTGCTCTATACTGGCTAAAATATCTTCGGTACTTGCTAATTCACTGCTGTGCCTAGCATGATATTTTTCAACTTTATAATCAGGGTATGCCCGGCTGTATAAAGGGCTAGAAGTGATAAGTAACAGTAATAGAAAAATAAGTTGATACATCGGCGGTTTTTACTTAATGCTGCGTAATTACGTGTAATACACGGTAAAATGAGCACAGCATTATAACCATTGACTTTGATATAGTGCAATCAGTTCTATTTTATCAATTTGTAATTTAGTGATGCTAGGGCAATAAAAAAGGGCCATTTAGGCCCTTAGCATAGTGTGACTCATCCTAGAATGAGTCTTGGCAATTATATGTAATTACTTGATTAACGCATTTAATTCGCCACTTTGGTAGCGTTCAAACATTGTATCTAAGCTTATAGGTTTGATTTTGCTAGCATTACCAACCGTGTTAAATGCTTCGTATCTTGCTTTACAAATTTCATACATAGCGGTAGTTGAAACTTGTAGGAATTTTCTTGGGTCAAATTCACTCGGGTTTTGAGCCAAGAAGCGACGGATTGCGCCGGTAGCGGCAAGGCGTAAATCCGTATCAATATTTACTTTGCGCACACCGTGCTTAATGCCTTGTTGAATTTGCTCAACAGGTACGCCGTAAGTTTCAGGGATTTCACCGCCATATTCATTAATAACAGCTAACCAATCTTGTGGTACAGATGAAGAGCCGTGCATAACCAGGTGAGTGTTAGGAATGCGTTGGTGAATAGCTTTTATTCTATCAATAGCAAGAATATCGCCTGTTGGTGGGCGAGTAAACTTATAGGCACCGTGTGATGTACCACAGGCGATAGCTAAGGCATCAACTTGAGTTTTATTAACAAAATCAGCTGCTTCTTCTGGATCTGTTAGCATTTGCTCTTTAGTTAAAACACCTTCAGCGCCAACACCGTCTTCTTCACCAGCCATGCCAGTTTCTAATGAACCAAGGCAACCTAATTCACCTTCAACTGATACGCCACATGCGTGAGCCATTTCAACCGTGCGGCGAGTAACATCAACGTTATATTCGTACGAGCTTGGGGTTTTGCCATCATCCATCAGTGAGCCGTCCATCATTACAGATGAAAAACCTAATTGAATCGAACGCTGACAAACACTTGGTGATGTACCGTGATCTTGGTGCATTACCACAGGAATATGTGGGAATTCTTCAATGGCAGCTAAAATTAAATGACGTAAGAATGGTGCACCTGCATATTTTCTTGCACCTGCTGAAGCTTGCATAATAACTGGGCTATCAGTCTCGCTTGCTGCAAGCATGATTGCTCTTACTTGCTCTAAATTATTTACATTAAATGCTGGAATGCCGTATTCAAATTCTGCTGCATGATCTAACATTTGACGCATTGATATTAAAGCCATTTAATTACTCCTAATTAACTGTTTGTCGCTGTGGTTGAAAGTTTTTACTTTAGCTACAGGAATTATATCAGAAGGTGGTGATTTTTGTCAGAATAAATTGAAATAACTTGTCTTTTTGACAGCTTGATTAGATAAAAGTGAATTATGTACGAAAATTACAAGAAAACTTGTGCAAAAATACGCAATGATAACGTTGTCATTGGTTTTTTAGTGGATATTGTGTTGAAAGTTAACCACATTACTTTCGAATCATTAGGGTGTAGGGAAGGAGTAATATGATATGCGCCGTATTAACTTCACGATTAACCTTAGCATTATTGTCGCCTAAAACTGGCATGCTTTAGGCTTAAATCTACTCAGATAAGCATTCTCAGCTAGATATAAAAAAGCCGCTTTAACTAAAGCGGCTTAGGTATTTGCTTTATAAGCTAGATTTATTTAGCGTCTGCCGCTCTTTCTTCAAGAATTGCCACAGCAGGAAGCTTCTTGCCTTCTAAAAACTCTAAGAAAGCACCGCCGCCGGTAGAGATATAAGACACTTTATCGGCAATATCATACTTATCTACAGCAGCTAACGTATCGCCACCACCGGCAATTGAAAATGCTGAGCTGTTGGCAATTGCTTGTGCGATGACCTTGGTCCCTTCACCAAATTGATCAAACTCAAATACACCAACAGGGCCGTTCCAAACAATGGTTCCCGCATTTTCAATGATATCAGCAAGTGCTTTCGCTGAGTCTGGACCAATATCAAAAATCATATCGTCAGCAGATACTTCACTTACAGGTTTTAATGTTGCTTTTGCTGTTGGTGAAAACTCACCAGCTACTACCACATCAGTAGGTACGGGAATATCACCGTTATTCTCTTGTGCTTGTTTAGTTAGTCTTGTCGCTTCTGCAACTAAGTCAGCTTCATAAAGTGATTTACCGACATTATGACCTGCTGAGGCGATAAAAGTATTAGCAATACCACCGCCAACAACCAGTTGATCAACAATGCCAGCTAATGAATCTAATACGGTTAGTTTAGTTGACACTTTTGAGCCACCAACAATAGCAACCAGTGGACGAGCTGGATTGTCTAATGCTTTACCTAAGGCTTCTAATTCGCCAACAAGTAAAGGACCAGCACAAGCTGTTGGTGCAAATTTTGCCACGCCGTGAGTACTTGCTTGCGCTCTGTGAGCCGTACCAAAAGCATCCATAACGAAAATATCACATAAGCTGGCTAATTTTTGTGCCAATTCATCATTGTTTTTCTTTTCGCCAACATTAAAACGAATGTTTTCGAAAATAACCAACTCACCTGCGCCAACTTCAACGCCATTTAAGTAATCTTTAACTAAACGTACAGGGAAGTTTAATGCGGCAGCTAAGTAATCAGCTACTGGCTGTAATGAAAACTCATCATTTGCTTCGCCTTCTGTTGGACGGCCAAGGTGTGACATCACCATCACTTTAGCACCTGCTTCAAGTGCTAATTTTAGTGTAGGTAGTGCAGCTTTTAAGCGAGCATCTGACGTGATTTTGCCATCTTGTACAGGGACATTTAAATCTTCTCTGATAAGCACGCGTTGGTTATTTAGTGCTAAGTCGGTCATTTTGATAATTGACATCAGTGTCTCCAGTTTAAATCTAGTTAAATATTTAATATAAAAGTTAGTAAGTTATTGCTTGTGCAGTATCTAGTAATCTATTGGCAAAGCCCCATTCGTTATCACACCAGACCAGCATTTTGACTAAGCGCTTATGACTAACGCGCGTTTGGCTACCATCGACAATACAAGAGTGAGGATCGTGATTAAAGTCAGCCGATACTAACGGCTCTTCAGTATAGGCGAGTATGCCAGTTAATCCTGTTGTTTGAGCTACCTTAAAGGCACGGTTTATATCGTCAATAGAGACATCAGTATTGACGGTTACGCTTAAATCCATCGCGGTGACATTGACCGTAGGCACACGTACGGCAATGGCCTCAAAGCGTCCTTTAAATTGCGGCAGAATACGCTCAATCCCTGTGGCTAATTTGGTATCTACCGGAATAATAGATTGGCTTGCGGCACGTGAACGCCTTAAATCAGGGTGGTAGGCATCAATCACTTGCTGATCATGCATCGATGAGTGAATGGTGGTAATTGTGCCACTTTCTACGCCAAAGGCATCATCAATGACTTTAATAACAGGGACGATACAATTGGTGGTACATGAGCCATTAGAAATGACCTTATGCTCTGAGGATAGGCTGTTATGGTTTACACCGAAAATAATGGTGGCGTCTAAGTCTTGCCCGCCTGGGTGAGAAAATATGACTTTCTTCGCCCCTTGTTTAAGGTGGGTTAGGCCATCTTGATAGCTACCAAATTTCCCGGTGCAGTCTATGACTATATCAACATCGTGTTGCTGCCACGGCAGCTCAGCTAAGCTTTCAACATGACTTACCGAAATATTATTGCTGTTACCATGTGAGTCATGAATGATTAATGTGTCGTTATCATAACTAACCGGAAATGGAAAACGGCCATGTGTGGTATCGTATTTTAATAAATGGGCTATACCTTCGGTTGGTGCCAGCTCATTAATAGCAACTACGGTTAAATTGTCTGTTTTGCCACTTTCATAAAGGGCCCTAACTAAGCTACGACCTATACGACCAAAGCCATTGATGGCGATTCTTATTGTCATGTGATGTTGAAGTTCGACTAAAGCAGGAGGTAGGCGGGTAGTGAGCTACCCACCTACGAGGCTTATTAAAGGTTGTTTACTGTATTGACTACATTGTCTATTGTAAAGCCAAAGTGCTCAAATAAGGCGTTACCAGGTGCTGACTCACCAAAGGTGGTCATTCCCACAACCGCGCCATTTAAACCGACATACTTGGCCCAGAAGTCAACGTGAGCTGCTTCAATAGCAACACGCTTAGTAACTGCAGACGGTAAGATAGACTCTTTATATTCTTTTGATTGCGCATCAAATACATTAGTTGACGGCATAGAAACTACGCGTACTTTTTGACCTTGCTCAGTCAATACCGCTGCTGAGTCTAACGCTAGTTTTACTTCAGAGCCGGTAGCAATCAAAATAACATCAGCATTACCATCGCAATCTTGAATTACATAAGCGCCTTTTTCAATGTCAGCTAATTGGCTCTCGCTACGAGAAATTGCTGGCAAACCTTGACGACTAAATACTAAAGCCGTTGGTGCTTTTTGATTTTGTACCGCAGCTTTCCATGCAACAGCAGATTCTGTCGCATCACATGGACGCCATGTTGTCAGGTTCGGCGTGGTACGTAAGTTAGTTAATTGCTCTATTGGTTGGTGAGTTGGACCATCTTCACCTTGGCCAATTGAGTCATGGGTATAAACAAAAATGTTTTGAATGCCCATAAGTGCTGACATACGAACAGCGTTACGTGCATATTCCATAAACATCATGAATGTTGCGCCGTAATTGATAAAACCACCGTGTAGTGAGATACCATTCATGATACCGCTCATACCAAATTCACGTACACCGTAGAAAATGTAGTTACCAGCAGGATCAGTTTCAATGCCTTTTGAGCCAGACCATAAGGTTAAGTTTGAACCCGCTAAATCAGCTGAGCCGCCAAGCATTTCTGGTAAAACTTTACCAAAGGCTTCGATAGCATTTTGTGAGGCTTTACGTGAAGCAATGTTCTCACCACTTTCATGACATTGCTTGATGAATTCATTGGCTTTGTCTTCAAAGTCTTGTGGTAATTCACCTTTAATAACACGACGTTCATATTCACTGGCAAGTTCAGGGTAAGCAGCTTGATAAGCGGCAAACTTTTCATTCCAGCTTGTTTGGCTTGCTTGGCCTTTTTCTTTTTGATCCCATTGTGCATAAACACTTTCAGGTACTTCAAAAGGAGGGTGTGACCAACCTAATTTTTCGCGAGTTGCTGCAATTTCTTCATCACCTAGCGGCGCACCGTGACAGTTGTGTGTGCCTTCTTTGTTTGGCGAACCAAAACCAATAATGGTTTTACAACAAATCATGCTTGGCTTGTCTGTTACTGCTTTAGCTTGACTAATAGCGTCAGCAATGGCGTTAGAGTCATGACCATCAATTTCAATGACATGCCAGCCGTAAGACTTGAAGCGCTCAGGCGTGTTGTCGGTGAACCAGCCTTCAACTTCACCATCAATAGAGATACCATTGTCATCCCAAAAAGCGATAAGCTTGCCTAAGCCTAATGTACCAGCAAGTGAACATGCTTCATGAGAAATACCTTCCATTAAACAGCCGTCACCTAAGAAACAATAGGTAAAGTGATCAACAATATCGTGTTCTGGGCGGTTAAATTGTGCCGCTAAGGTTTTCTCAGCAATTGCCATACCTACCGCATTTGAAATACCAGCGCCAAGAGGGCCTGTGGTTGTTTCTACGCCAGGCGTATAACCATATTCAGGGTGACCTGGTGTTTTTGAATGGAGCTGGCGGAAGCTTTTTAAGTCATCCATTGATACGTCATATCCTGACAAATGCAATAATGAATAAATAAGCATAGAGCCGTGACCGTTAGATAAAATGAACCTATCGCGATCTACCCAACTTGGATCTGTAGGGCTGTGCTTTAAAAAGTCACGCCATAAAACTTCGGCGATATCCGCCATACCCATAGGGGCTCCAGGGTGTCCTGATTTTGCTTTTTGTACAGCATCCATACTTAAAACACGAATGGCATTTGCCAGTTCTTGACGCGATGACATATTAGCTCCAGTCTTTGATGTCTCTTAGATAAAAATTTACCGAAAGAGTGCAGTGTTGTGAATAATTGATTTTAAGGTCGCATATTTTCCCTCACCCAAGCCTGTAGCGCAAATTTTATTACATTATTTTTTATATTATTTTTCCTACAGGGCAGGTTAACTTGAATAATAGCGCGCGTAGCTAAGAAAAATGTAAGAAAAGCGCTGTAAATGTGGTGAAGTTATTTAAATAATGGCTTAAAGGCAAAATGGTGATAGTATCTTAACTTGGGCTAAGAAAACCAATTGATTTAAATTACAAAAATAAATTATGCCGTTAGGATTACAGCGCTTCTTTTTTGCTTCATCTCTTTATTTTACCGTTTGTGTTAGCGCTCTTATGGTCATGAGTCCGTTTTCATTAATTAATTATGTTGGTCCTGCAGCAGCCGTAGCCAGTGGTTTAATTATTATTTGGGGAGCGCCTGCCTTATTCGCTGTTATTGTCACGACACCTATATTTGTTGCTTTTTTAAATAAGTATTTGCTAATTGATGTGCATATTGCCGCCACGTTGATTGCAACATTGGCAATTATTTTACAAAGCTTTTGGGCAAAACAGTTGGTTCATAAGTATGTGTTTTATCGAAAATGGTTAAGATCTCGTCGCTGGCTATTACAGTTCTTTTTACGAGTAGGGCCTTTAGCCAGTTTAGTTTCTGCTGTATCTGCGTTAGTTATTTCTGTTATTGATAATCAAGTCATGCTTGGCTCATTTTTTTACACCTTTATGAGCGCTTGGTCGAGCAGTATGTTGGTGTCGGTTTTCTTTATTCCGCTTGTTTTACTAGCACAAGAGCAAGAATTGTCTCAGCTAAGTGTCAGTAAACGCTTTTTTATTGTTAGTGCTTCAGTTTTAGCTGGTTTAGCAGTACTACTATTATTAAAAACTTCACAAGATGAGCAACAATATCAAAGGTTAAACCGCTTTTTACAAGAAAAACAAGATATTGAAAGAGTGATTAAACAAGAAGTTCATGATGTTATTCGACAACTAAATAGCTTATCAGCGTTATTTAATGCCAGTGAAAAGGTAACAAGGGCTGAGTTTGAGGTGTTTAGTGAAGATATTTTAGGGGAAAACACCAGCATTCGCGCACTGGAATGGGCACCCATAATTACAGATGAACAACGTACTGCGTTTGAGCTTAACGCCACTAAGGAGTTGGCATTTAATTACGTTATTCGAGAGCGTGCTAAAGGAAATAAGTTATATTTCGCGCAAAAACGTGAGGTTTATGCGCCTTTATATTACATCTACCCGAAGGAGAATAATCTTGAAGTATTGGGGTTAGATGTTTATAGCAACCCTAAACAGGCACTATCTATGTCCCAAGTCGCGTTGAGCGAACATATAGTTGCTAGTGCGCCAATTGCGCTTGCGCAAGAAAATTTTAATGCTCCAGGCGTATTGTTTACTAAGGCTGTTTATAAAAAAAATAACGGTGAGGAAAAGAATAACCAATTTAAAGAGGCTCAACAGTTAGTTGGCTTTGTTGTCGCCGTGGTGCAATTTGATAAATTTTTAAATCGCTTAGTTGCAGGCAGTGATATTAGTGTCAATTTCCAGATAGAAGATATTACCGACCCTAGCCCTCATATTATCTATGGCAAATCTGTTTCGCGGCTGAACCGTCATGTCGATACTCTAACCTTACCCATTTATTCTCGCTTATGGCAAATTACCTTAGCTGAACAACAACCCTGGTTTGTTCAAGATAAAAGCTGGCAAGTTTGGGTGATGCTAATCGGTGGCACACTGGGGGCTTTAACGTTACAACTCTTGTTACTTATGATGGCAGCTTATTCGATTGAGCTAACTCAGCAGGTAAATAATAAAACGCGAGCGGTTATTTTAGCCAAAGAAAAGTCAGAGCGAGAAAGTTTAGCTAAAACACATTTTTTACGTACTTTAAATGATGAATTTAGAGTGCCACTGCAAGCGATACGAGTGTTTATAGAACAGTTCAAGCAAAAAGGTATTAACAATAAGCAAGTGGTTGGTATTAATCATGCGAGTAATAATATTAGTCAGTTACTCGATACCATGATGGATATTTCAGAAATTGAGTCTGGTAAAACTATAGTAAAAGAAGAGGCGTTTGATTTTTACGGTTTTTTAAATCGAGTAGAGTTAATGTTAAAGGCTAATAACATAGCCCAAGGAAAATCAATATTTTTGTTAATTGACAAAGAAGTGCCTCACTTTATTGATAGTGATGAATTGCGTATTCAAAAGTTATTAATAGCCTTTACAGAAGGTGCTCAAGCCTTGTTTAATACTGACAGTTTACGTTTATCGGTGAAAGTGCATACTCATCTACACAACAGGGCGACTTTATTTTTTATCTATTCTCACCAAGATGAAAGTACATCTCATGAGAGTGATGACGCTGTTAAAGCCTTAGTTGATGAAGATCTTGCTTCGTTTAGTACTGCTATGACCATGGTTAAAGAAATGAGTAATTTGATGCAGGGTAGTGTGCGTTTAGGCACTTTAACCTCTGGCGGTGGTATGTTAAGTACGTCAATAAAGGTCACAGTAACCTCACAAGAGAAACAAGATCAACATCAGGCGCAGTATTTTGATGAGTTTACTCACCTAGATTGATGGCATGGATAAAATTTAAACATTTCTTAGCTAAACAGTTGAAATCAATTTTAAAATCAGATAGATTTTTGACTGGCTGTTATACAGTGAATTAATAATAAATGACAGCAGCTAGATAGGTAATAAAATGAATAAGTCATCTTCACGAGGATTTAAGCTGACTACAGTTATATTTGCTGTACTTATTATGGCCATTTCGGCGATATTAAGTAATACCTCTGTAGCCGATGACATGGACGTAGAAATAACGCAAACAGAACAAGAGTAAATACACTTTACTCATAAATTTAAAGCCCATCACTATGATAAGTGATGGGCTTTTTTCTTTTTAGCGGCTTAAAAGTGGCGTCCCCACCAGGACTCGAACCTGGAGCAGCGGCTTAGGAGGCCGCAGTTTTATCCAGTTAAACTATGAGGACGTTGCATTATTGGCAATTTATCATGGTAAGTAACTAGTTTACAATGATATTTTTAATACCTAACCACTAAATCTTCAATTTGTATATTGTTAAATAAACTATTGTCAGCACTGGCAGCAACAGCGGTCTCTCGTGTTAATTGTGTCACTTTCACTTTGTGCGGGCTAACCGTATAGCCGGTATATAAACTGCCGGTATTATCAGTGAAATGCTTAAGTCTTAACAAGGTAAACTCATCGCCAACTTTTACGCCATTGTTTCTTCCTAAGTTAAAGATAATTTGATTACCATCTACTCTTAGAATTTTTCCTCGGCTTGGCTCACACATAATAGTTTCATCAATGTCTGATACCACTTGATTAAGCAGTTTATCGATCATAGCGCCATACTCACTTTGCCAAAAGGCAGTACCGTTAACGTCAACTGCTTTTCGTTTGCTGAAAGTCCAAGGTTTAGTATCTTGGTATTGCTGATGCCAATGTAGTTCACCACTGATGCCATTATAAAGATAAATATCGAGAGCAAAGTTACGTGGGTACACTCCTTGTTGCCAAATTTTCCAACTGTTTGTTCTTTGTTCTTCAAAAGAAATATCATTAATTTCACTAAAAATAACATATTGGCTATTGGTGCTGTAGCCTAGTGTACGCGCAAGTTCGGTAATTTTGTCGTGATCTAGATTGTTATTTAAACGAGAAAACTCTGTCGTATTATTAACAGCATTTATATTACTGGTGTAATTGCTTTGCTTACTTAGTTGCTTGCTTAGCCTGTTGATTACTGCTTTATCTATGGCATAAATTTGCCCTATATTGGCTTGTTGCCTGTGTTTAACCTTGCTTTTCGTCAGTAGAACTGATTTTTTAAAATTAACGGCAAAACACTGCTTTTCTTGCGGGAAAATGTCTGCTCTAATGGTGACAGATATCAAGTTATCGCTATGGGTTTCATTGACAATTTCAACGGCATTAACACTACCCGTTGCTCGTATATCAATTTTATCTTGGGTGAGTAAGCCATTAACCACCCTTTGTACACTGGAAACATCAGCACCGGCAACTAATAGGGCTTTTTTTAGGGCGTTTTCCATAGCCTTAGTGCGTGCTACCTCTAGGTTATTCGTATCTGTTCTCGCATGACCTTGGGTTTCATACCATTGCGCGCTAGCAGAAAAACTAGTGGTGACTAATAGACAAATGATGATGGATATTTTGTTCTGCCACTTTATTAATGTGTTAAAGCAATTGTTAGCCATACTGAATAAACTTACCGTGCGTCATTATTTAATATTGTTTGAGTTAAATGCATATACTATGCCTGAATTTGCGGTTATCTTTGCCAAAGAGGGAAAAGTTTGCACTTTTAGTTTTTTTGGCTTGAATAATGCATTGTATTTGCCAAGAAATACTTAGTACTGCACTGAGTGAATTAATGACAGCTTTATGCGCTTGATTTTATCTTGCGGCATTGTAGAGGGGAATACCATGAAAAAGTGGCTTTTACCATTGATGATACCCGCTTTAGTAGCTTGTGAAGCTACTGGCGAACGAGACTTTTATCAGTCAACTCAAGTAGATAAAGGTGAGATTGATAGCTACAACTTACCAAAGCATGCTATCAATGATGTGGTAAAAGGGCTTGCTTATCAAATGCTTGAAAGTAGTAGCTTTGTTACGGCAAAAACGCCTGTCGCTGTTGCCTCATTTGTTGAATTAGATGATTTAGAAACAACCAACTGGCTAGGTAATCAGCTGGCAGAGAGCTTTGTTCATGAGCTGCAGCGTCATGGTTTAGTGGTGATAGATTTTAAAACAACAGGTCATATACGTGTTACTAAAGAAGGTGATTATGTTTTTAGTCGCGATTGGAAAGAGCTGCCTGAACGTCAGATAATTGACTATATTGTTGCCGGTACCATGATAGAACAAGAAAATGGCATTATTGTAAATGCGCGTATGATAGGTATTCAGTCAAAAGTTGTTGTCGCTACAGCTCAGTCGTTTATTCCTCATTGGGTGTTAGGTGATAAGTTAAATCCGAACGAGAATGTACAAATGAAAGATGGCATGCTAATTCGTTCAAGCGCTATGCTAGTTGATGATGAGCGTGCTGTAAGCATTCAAAACTAGTGTTGCTGTTACGTGATTTGTGTGAGGTTATGATGATGAGAGTAGCAAGTAAGATCGCCTTAGTAACGTTTTTGTTTCTGCTAAATGTAGGTTGCTCTACCGTGTATGATAAGCACATAGAGTGGCAAACAGTGAAACCAGAGAGCTTTCCTGTATTGCAAGGTATAGGTTACGCGCCAATTAGTTTACAAAAGTCTGAGCATGAAACACAGCGCATGTTAATGGCAATTAAGGCGTCAAAAATAGCAGCTTATGCGGAGCTAGCAGAGCAAGTTTATGGACAACAGGTTCATGGTAAAACGACCATGGCTGATTTACTTATTAATAATGATCAATTGTCTGCCTCTGTAAACGGTATTATTAGAGGAGCAAAAGTGGTAAAAAGTTACCCCGTTGGTGATACCTATACCACAGAGCTATCCTTAGACTTTGCTGAGGTCTATGAGATTTACCAAGTAAGTCAGAGTAAAAAAGAAATCAAAGAAGTGACTTACTATTAGTTGAATTGGTTGAATTAATTCAGACAAGATCAGAACAAACTTAATGCAAGGCCAATAAAAAAGAGCATATGAAAATATGCTCTTTTTTGTTGGGTTGACCCATCCTAAATAAGGTTGATACTTTTCCACTACTAAATAGGGGAGTTTTATATATAAAGCCTTCTATGCTTTTAGGCCAATACTACTTAAGCCACCACTTTTTTTACCTTTGTTATCGTAAGTAATCGTTGATTTGTTATGGTTTTCTAGCAGTGATGTTTTCATGCGCTCTACAGCAAGTTGCGATTGTTGAATAATGCTGCCATTAATGGCATTTTGCTTTTGGCAATGTTCTAATAACTTTGTGATTTCTTCAAGTTCAGCAGTTAATTTGCCGGCTGCTTTTTCTTGGGCGAATGGCTGATCTAAAGCTATTCTTTTATCAAGTGCTTCAATAGCTAAAAGTAATTGGTTCTTTTCTTGGCTCACTTTAATTAGTGCGTCAGGATCGTGTTGCTGCAATATTGATTTTTCTTGAGCAATAAGGGTCTCAAGCGTTTTTAATTGCTCAAGTTGTTGTGCCAGTAGTTGTTGAGGAGTGAGAGCTTGAGACATACCGTTTACCTTCAATTTACTATTGAATTAAGTTTAGCAAGGTGTCGTTAGAAGATAAACTAAATAAAGCTTTATCAATGCTTTGCTGCATCAATAAAGCTTTAATAAACTTTTTACACTAACTTAAATTCAAAGTTAGCAATGCTCGCGGCTAATTTTTCAGGGTTTACTTTGTAGTCACCGGCAGAGATAGCTTTTTTTAGTTCATCAATTTTCTTTTGATTGACAACAGGCGCATCAGCCGCCTTTTTTTGCAATTCATGTAACTGTTTCGCTTGTGGCGTGATAGAAACAGAGTCCTGGCTTGCCGCTTTCGTTTGGTTGGTATTTACCGCAGTTTGACTTGATTGCTGCTTAACCTGTGTTTGCTGCTTTTGCTGGACTTGACTTTGATTGTTCAAGTTATTGATATTTATAGCCATAATAACACCCTAAGGGAATTAATTTTAAAATTCTGATAATTCTATGTACTTGTTATCGGCAAAGCTTAAGATAACTTTAATAAAATTATAGATTAATTATTACCTGGTTCATAGCCTTTACTTTGGGGTTAATTACCTTGCCAGAGCTGCTATTTTTGACACGAATTTGATCATTAATATTACCTGAGCTAATAGCAACCCCTTGAGTTTTAATATGTAAGTTATCCGCTTTAGCGGTAATGGTTACTATATCTCCTTTACATACGATACAGATACTACGTTTACTGATGGCTCGACCTTTACCTATTCGCCTTTCAGCTTTTGCGCCTAGAACAGTGCTTTGATCCGTTAATCGCTCACCTCGAATCTTCTTACTATCAATAAATGCCACTTTTGTATTATCTGTTGTTAAAACACTGCCTTTAGTAATATTTTTACTGGCAATTAAAACTGGCAGGGTCGTCATAATTTTTGCAGGGAGAAAAAGTTTCCAGGGTGTTGAATCAGAACAACTTATTTTCACATTTACGTTTCTACCCGAGTATTTTTCAGGTATATTTACTTGCAATGGAGTTTGACACGGCTTGATGGTAACTCTAGGGTCTATGGTGGCGACTTTTATGGCTATTTTGCCATTAGCAGGTGGTGATATCTGCTCCTGTAAGTATTTTTTTACTAGGCTTTGGATGAAGTCACGATCATACTCAACAGCGGCGCAGTTATATGACATGAACAGCATTACTATCAAAAAGGATGAAAAAACTCTTATATAATTCATAAATTTTGTTGTTAGTCTTTAGGTAAATACAAATAGTCGTCTATGCTTAATTTAGTCAACAGTGTTTAATCAAGTGTCAAATATTAGACACTTAATAATATTTATTAGATTACTTTCAAGAAATGTGCCCTTATGACGTTATATAGGTATCAATTAACTTAATTAGTATATTTCTTAATGAGGTTTTTATGGCAGGCATACTAGATTCAGTTAACCAACGAACCCAATTAGTTGGTGAGAATAGGCTGGAGTTATTACTTTTCAAACTTGTTGGCAGGCAACGTTTTGGCATTAATGTTTTTAAGGTAAGGGAAGTTTTACAATGCCCGCCATTGACATCCTTACCAAAGCAAGATGCTTATATTAAAGGTGTTGCCCACATTCGTGGACAAACTATTTCAGTTATCGATTTAAGTAAAGCAACTGGTGGGCCATCTATCACGCAAACAAGTGAAAGCTTTATTATCATTGCCGAATATAACCGCAGTGTGCAAGGTTTCCTTGTGGCTGGAGTTGAGCGCATTGTTACCTTAAGCTGGAAAGACATTATGCCGCCACCTGAAGGTGCAGGTAAGTCGAGCTATTTAACTGCCGTCACTGAGATTGATAATGAAATGGTATCTATCTTAGATGTTGAGAAAATACTCAATGAAATTAACCCTGTGTCAACTGAGCTCAGTGAAGAGGTTGCTGATACGTCTGTGGGTGATGATTTAGGCGACAAATTGGTTATGATTGCTGATGATTCAACCGTAGCTCGTAATCAAGTAAAAAGAGCATTAGAGCCCCTTGGCATTAATATGATATTGGCGAAAAATGGCCAAGATGCATTAGATCAACTACTGGCCATTGAAGCCACCTGTGAAAACAGTATCACAGAGAAAGTTGCCTTAATGATATCTGATATTGAAATGCCAGAAATGGATGGTTATACCTTAACAGCTGAAGTGAAGGGAAATGACCGTATGGCAAAAATGCCCATTATTTTGCATACGTCATTAAGTGGCGTATTTAATAATGCCATGGTTGAAAAGGTTGGCGCTGAAGATTTTATCCCTAAGTTTCACCCTGATGAATTAGCCACTGCGGTGAAGAAGTGGTTAAAGATATAATATTATTTGTTTAAAATGCTTAATTGCTTGCGGGTAATTAAGCATTATTTAGGTTTTAGTAAACCGGCAAAGTTATACAGGAAATACGAGTGTCAGCAAGACAACTAGATGAAAAAAGCTATCATCAATTTAGAACCTTTCTAGAGCAACAGTGTGGTATTGTGCTTGGAGAAAACAAGCAGTACCTTGTTAAAAGTAGATTAGCACCTTTAATGGCGAAGTTTGAATTGGGCTCGTTAGGAGAGTTAGTAACTCGTACGCTTTCTCCGGTTGAGCGGCAACTTCGTGCCGCAGTTATTGATGCCATGACCACCAATGAAACTTTATGGTTTCGTGATGACTACCCGTTTAAATTATTAAAAAGCAAATTGCTACCAGACTTTTCTAACCGAAAGACTCCGGTAAAAATTTGGTCTGCCGCCAGCTCTTCTGGGCAAGAGCCATACTCCATTGCTATGTCGGTATTAGAGTATCAACAAAGTAATCCCGGTGCTTTTCCTCGTGGCGTGCAAGTTGTTGGTACTGATATTTCTACTACTATGCTAGAGCACTGTAAATATGGTCATTATGACTCGTTAGCATTGGCAAGAGGTTTGTCGGCTGAACGTAAAAGACAGTTTTTTGAGCCGGGTGATAACGGTATGCTTAAAGTGAAAGATCAGGTAAAAAGCATGGTTAGCTTTAGGCCATTAAACTTGTTGAACAGTTATAGTTTGATGGGACGTTTTGATATTGTTTTTTGCCGCAATGTATTAATTTATTTTGCGCCAGAAATTAAAGCGCAAATCATCAGTCAAATTCATGGTGTTTTAAATACCGACGGTTATCTGTTCTTAGGTGCATCGGAATCTTTATCGGGTCTAAATCAAGACTTTTCTATGCTCAGGTGTAACCCAGGTATTGTTTACCAGAAAAAATAGTTAACCTTTTCAACACCTTGCTACTCGCTTACAAGGTGTTTTCCTTTCTATAGTCTCCAGAAAATTTCAGCCTTTCAAATTTTTGACACTGCATTTGGCATGATTGTTGAATGTTTAAGTCACTAATAGTTTAAGTTTTAAATATGCAAAGTGAGGCTGCTATGGCGATAGGTTTTGATAAAGGCTTTCAAATGCATGCTCAAGGCATGGTTTTGCGCTCTCAGCGAGCCGAAGTAATAGCAAGTAATATTGCCAATGCTGATACCCCAGGCTACAAAGCAAAAGGCATGGATTTTAGTCAAGCCATGGCTCAGGCTACTCAGCGCCAGCAAGGGCAAATTAGCAAAACTCACGAAAAGCATTTCGACATTCGTACACAAGTGGATAATAGCGTGCAATATCGCGTGCCAAATCAACCTGATACCGGTGATAGTAATACGGTTGATGTACAAGTGGAACGAAACTTGTATCTAGAAAATTCATTAGAGTATCAAGCGAGTGTTCAATTTCTTAATGGCAAAATAAAAGCCTATAAGAAAGTGATCAGTGGAGGTCAGTAATCATGAGCCTATTTAACGTATTTGACATCACCGGCAGCGGTATGAGTGCACAGTCTACTCGCCTCAATACCACAGCCAGTAACATTGCTAACGCTGACAGTGTTAGTAGTAGCGCCGATCAAACTTACCGGGCGAGGCATCCAGTTTTTGCCGCGGCAATGCAAGAAGCTGCCGCTGGGCAAGAAAGTGCCTCTGCTGGCGTTCAGGTTTTAGGCATAGTTGAAAGCGATAAACCACTGAATGTTGAATACTCACCAAATCATCCAATGGCTGATAAAGACGGTTATATCTATAAACCTAACGTTAACGTTATTGAAGAAATGACCAATATGATTTCAGCTTCTCGCTCTTATCAAACCAATGTTCAGTTAGCTGAATCAGCAAAAAACATGCTGAATAAGACCTTAATGTTAGGACAAAGATAATGGCGATAGTGACGGTAAAACTTAAGGGTAATGTAGGAGTGCAGCATGGAAACAGTTAAAGGCGGCAGCCCGCTCGACGCAATGCGTTGGCAAAAAGATGAATACCAAGTTGCTGAAGAAGACAGAGGCATGCTCACGCAGGCAGATTTTTTTGCACTGCTTACTAAAGAATTAGCAAGCCAAGACCCAACGAAGCCGGTTGATAATAATGAAATGATTTCGCAAATGACGGCGTTTTCAACCACTGATGGTGTGCAAAAACTAAATGAATCGTTTGAAACGTTTGCCACATCGATGACTTCAAGCCAAGCATTGCAGGCATCTTCTCTGGTAGGCCGTAGTGTCTTAGTTGATGACAACATTTTTGGTATGAATGAAGGTGACGATGTTAAAGGTAAAGTGATATCAGATAAACCCGCCAGTAACGTTAACATTTATGTGGAAAATGTTGCCGGTGAAATTATTCAAACGGTACCTGTAGGTAATATTGATGCGGGTGAGTTTGGTTTTGTCTGGAATGGGCAAATGGCCAATGGTGACCCAGCGCCAGCTGGCGCATACCGTTTTAGAATTGCCGGTCTTATTGACGGGCAAGCGTCAGAGTTACAAGCCATGACTTACCGTAAAGTTGATAGTGTTACGTTAGCAGGCGCAGGCGGTAATATTATGCTTAACCTAAATGGCGGCAATGCCATGGCATTAGCTGATGTGGTTGAAGTATCTGAAGGTTAAACAATTTTTCTAAGTAAGCAACAGCTTATTTAAAGACAACTAAGCAAATATTAATTCATGTACTTGCTTAGTTGTTAAAGAGCAGAATTTTTAAAAGAGGGTTAAATTATGTCATTTAATATTGCACTAAGCGGGTTAAACGCCTCGCAAAAAGATTTAGATGTGACATCAAATAATATTGCCAACGTGAATACCGTCGGTTTTAAAGAGTCGCGTGCTGAATTTGTTGATGTTTATGCCGCTTCATTATTGGCATCGGGTAAAACAAAAGTGGGTGATGGTGTATTAACCGCCGATGTTGCTCAGCAGTTTTCTCAAGGTAGTATTCAGTTTACTAACAACGCCCTTGATTTAGCGATTACTGGTAATGGCTTTTTTGCCACTGTGCCAGAGTTAGGTTCATTAGAAACCTCTTATACGCGTGCGGGTCAGTTTAAATTAAATGCGGATAACTTTGTTGTTAACTCACAAGGTGGTCACTTATTAGGTTTCCCTGTTAACTCTGATGGCTCTTCCGCTTCGGTGAGTTTAAGTACCGCTGAGCCAATTCGTATTCCTACATCGTCTGGTGCTCCTACGGCTACTAGCGAAGTTGATATTCGGATGAACTTACCGGCAGGTGATGCATATATATCAGGCGCACCTGGTAATTTTGATCCAGAAGATCCACTTACTTTTAATAACTCAACCTCAGTGACTATTTTTGACTCTTTAGGTGATAGTCATGTGATGACCTATTATTTTGTCAAAGATGATCCTACTGTTAACCCCAATCAATGGTTGATGTTTGCCGCGGTAGATGGGGTGCCAATCGATATTCAAGATCCAAATACTGATGCTATTGCAAATGGGCGAGTCGGTGGTGCAGCGTCAGGCCCATTATCTACTAGACCGTTGCCACCACCTAATGCCGGTAATTTTGGTTTGGTTGGCGCTAGGTTGGAGTTCACTAGTTCGGGTGACTTCATTGATCAATTCCCGCCATTAGCTGATGGTATAATAACGGAGCAGTTAGGTTCGACCATTCTTTCAAATGGTGCAGAATCTTCGCAAACTATTCAAATTGATTTTAACTTAGATCCTTTAGCGCCAAATCCAAATGAGCCAACTCAGTTTGCTTCTAACTTTGAAGTAACCGCATTGAACCAAAATGGTTTAGCTGTGGGGCGCTTAACGGGCATTGATATTGGCCCTGATGGCTTAGTACGAGCGACCTACAGTAATGGTACTTCAGAGCCTCTATCAAGAATCGCTTTAGTGAATTTTGCTAATGAACAAGGTTTAACGCAAATTGGTAATACCAGCTGGAAAGAAAGTATAGTTTCGGGTGAAGCGCTTGCTGGCGAAGGTGGTTCAGGCACTTTTGGTACTATTAACTCATCAGCGTTAGAGCAATCAAATGTAAACTTAACCACTGAGTTAATTGATTTGATTTCAGCGCAGCGTAACTTCCAAGCGAACTCGCGAGCGCTGGAAGTAGATAACCAGCTGAACCAAACCATACTACAAATCAGATAGTGATTTGAGCGCTATGTTATTATAGCGTTGAGCTTAAAATTAACTTAAGCGAACTTGTTAACTTGCCACTAAGGTTCCCTCTGCTTTAGTGGCATTTTTGTTTCTCTCTTCAGTAAAGCTCTGCAAAGCTCTACAACGTTTTTATTTCCCATCTCAGGTTAAGTATCTATTGTTGGCATTGCCTTTGCATTATCTATTGATATGAATTTTTTTATTAGGTAATGACCATGGATAAGATGCTTTATATCGCCATGAGTGGCGCTAAACAGAATATGCAGGCCTTATCAATTAATGCCAATAACTTAGCCAACGCCAAAACCACAGGCTTTAAGGCTGATTTAGCGCAAGCGAGAAGTATGCAAGCCTATGGTGAAGGTCAACCAACCCGTGTGTTTTCTATGACCGAGCGTGCTAGCCAAAATTTTGACTCGGGTGGTTTAATTAGTACGGGTCGCTCACTAGATATTGCTATTGAAGGTAAAGGCTGGCTTGCAGTGCAAGATGCTACAGGTGAAGTTGCCTATACTCGAAACGGACACTTACGTTTAACCGAAGAAGGCGCTTTAGAAACCAGTAATGGTCAATTAGTTGTCGGTGATGGTGGGCCAATTTACTTGCCGCTACCTGTAAATAATATCGAAATTACTCGAGATGGCACCATCATGGTTCAGCCTGAAGGTGCGCCAGCATCAGTACAAGAAGAAGCGGGACAACTGAAATTAGTTAACCCAGATCCTCGTATGCTTGAAAAAGGTAACGATGGTTTATTCAGACGAAAAGATGGTGTGCTTGAGCAGGCAGACATTACCGTCACAGTCATGGGCGGCAAGCTTGAGTCCAGTAATGTTAACCCAGTTAATGAAATGACAGAAATGATTGCCTTACAAAGACAATTTGAAATGCAATTGAAATTGATGAAAACCGCGGAAGAAATTGACTCTAGCTCATCTTCTTTATTACGTGCTTTCTAACTTAATTATCACTGAAAATTGATCAGTACACGAGGTGATTTATGAACCCAGCATTATGGATAAGTAAAACAGGATTAGATGCGCAAACTAAAGATATTGCGGTAATTTCTAATAACTTGGCAAATGCCAGTACTGTCGGCTTTAAGAAAAGCCGCGCAGTATTTGAAGACTTACTTTATCAAAACATTAACCAACCGGGCGGTAGAACTGCGCAAGATACTGAAGCGCCCTCTGGCTTAATGCTAGGTGCAGGTACTAAGGTAGTTGCTACGCAAAAAATTCATACCCAAGGGGATATGATCACCACAGATAATGCTCTTGATTTAATGGTACAAGGTGAAGGCTTTTTTGAAGTGTTAATGCCTGATGGTTCATCGGCTTATACCCGAAATGGTCAATTTACCATGGATGAAGAAGGCAATATGGTAACACCAGGTGCGGGTTATTTAATCCAACCTCAAGTGACTATTCCAGAAGATGCCTTAAGCATTATTGTTTCACAAGATGGTGAAGTATCGGTGACGCTGCAAGGCCAGGCTGATCCTGCGGTTGTTGGTCAAATTAACCTAAGTAACTTTGTAAACCCAACTGGCTTAGAGCCAATAGGACAAAACCTGTATACCGAAACTGCGGTAAGTGGCGCGCCGCAAGAAGGCGTACCTGGACTTGAAGGTTACGGCATGCTGGTACAAGGGGCATTGGAAACCTCTAACGTAAATACTACCGAAGAATTGGTTAACCTGATTGAAAGTCAACGAGTTTATGAAATGAACTCAAAAGTTATTTCAGCTGTTGATCAAATGCTTAGCTACATTAATCAACAGCTTTAAGTTGTTGGTGTTAGCGTAAGGGGAATTGTTATGAAAACATCTATCAAGCTTTTTACTATAACTGCACTGATTGCTTTAACCAGTGCCTGTAGTAATACGGTAGAGCTAAGTAAAGCCTTACCTGATGATCCAGATTTTGCACCTATCGTGCCAGAGGCAGAAGAAGATTTAATTGTGCCAACAGGTTCTTTGTTTAAAGCAAATTACGTAAACAATATTTATTCTGACTCAAAAGCTCACCGAATTGGTGACATTATTTCCGTAATTTTAAGCGAAAACACCCAAGCGAAGAAAAACGCTAAAACTGAGCTGAAAAAAGAAAATGAATATGATTTAGGCGCGGTAACTGGATTAGGCGGGCAAGCGGTTACCGTAAACGGCAAAGCATTGCAGTTTGGTTTAGAGCAAGACTCAGCGTTTAAAGGTGACTCAAAGTCTGATCAAGGCAATAGCCTAAGCGGTAATATTTCCGTTCATGTGCTTCGTGTTTTACCTAATGGTAATTTAATGATCCGCGGTGAGAAGTGGATCACCTTAAACAATGGTGATGAGTATATTCGCCTAACGGGTATTATCCGCTCGAAAGATATCAATTCTAACAACACCATTTTATCTACTAAGGTAGCGAATGCGCGAATTCAGTACGCTGGCACAGGAACCTTTGCTGATGTTAATGAACAAGGTTGGTTAACCAAATTCTTTAGCAGCAGTTGGTGGCCAATTTAAGCGCAGAGCTATATTCGCTAAAGGTTATTTAGGCACTCGTTTTTTTAGGCACTAGGTTGAATAGGTATTAACAATGAAAGCTGTAATTAAAATCACATTAATACTAAGCGGTCTTATTTTAAGTACTGCCAGTTATGCACAGCGCATTAAAGATGCGGTTGATGTTGCTGGTGTTCGAACCAACCAATTGATTGGTTATGGTTTAGTGGTTGGCTTACCCGGTACTGGGGAGCAAAGCCCGTTTACTGAGCAAAGTTTTAAAACCATGTTAAGTAACTTCGGTATTACTATGCCGGAAAACCTTAAGCCTAAAATTAAAAATGTTGCTGCAGTTGCCGTTCACGCCGAGTTAAATGCCTTTAAAAAGCCAGGACAAACCATAGATGTTACCGTTTCAAGTATGGGCAGTGCGCAAAGTTTACGTGGTGGTACGTTATTACAAACAATTTTAATGGGTATTGACGGTAATGCTTATGCTGTTGCCCAAGGCAGTTTAGTGGTCAGTGGTTTAGGTGCAGAAGGTTTAGATGGTTCAAAAGTAGTCGTCAATACACCAACAGTTGGTCGTATTGCTAATGGCGCTACGGTTGAGCGTGAAGTGGCATCGCCATTTGCTCATGGTGATCACATTACTTTAAACTTACGTAAAACAGACTTTACTACAGCGAAAAGGTTAGCTGATACTATTAACGATTTAGTGCCAGGTGTCGCCCGTGCTTTGGATGCTGCCTCAGTTCAAGTGGATGCGCCAAGAGATATTAGTGACCGTGTTGGCTTTTTATCAGTGATAGAAAATCTAGAGTTTGAACCAGCTAAAGGCTCAGCAAAAATTATTGTTAACTCTCGCACTGGCACTATCGTAATCGGCTCTGAAGTTAAGCTACTTGCCGCAGCGGTAACCCATGGTGGTATTACGGTAAATATTAATGAGTTAAGGGATGTTTCTCAGCCTAATGCTTTTGCTGAAGGTGAAACTGTGGTGACTAACCAGTCAACCATTAATGTTACGCAAAGTGATGCACGTATGTTTGTCTTTGAGCCTGGTGTTACCTTAGATACCCTTGTTAGAGCCATTAATGGTGTTGGTGCAGGTCCGGGTGATGTGATGGCAATATTAGAAGCGCTCGATCAAGCGGGTGCTATTCGTGGTGAGCTGATCATCATTTAATTGATGATGGGAATTGATAATGGATAACAGCATCAATAAAGCACATGCTTTTGACCAAGCGAGAAACTCATTAGAGCTTAACGGCCTTAATGATATTCGCAAACAATCACGTGCTGAAGATGGCGAAGCAAAAAAAGCGGCACTAAAAGAAGCGGCTCAGCAATTTGAAGCCATCTTTATGAAAATGTTGCTAGCTAGTATGCGTAAGGCACAAGATGTACTGGAGTCTGATAGCCCATTTAATTCACAATCAACCAAGTTTTACCGTGATATGCATGATCAGCAAATGGCGGTAGAGTTATCCTCAAACGGAACCTTAGGTTTAACTGACTTAATTGTTAGGCAACTTGGTGGCGATGATGAAGGCTATAAGCCTAGCTCTGTATTACGTAATGACGGCAACCTTGCAGAGCAAAGTTCTGATGAAAGCTCATTGCGAGATAAATCAATGAAAAATAGTTTACTTAATCAGTTTCAGCATCAACAGCAAAGTGCTGGATATGATAAAGATGAAGGCATCACTGTTTTTAATAACCCATCAATTTTAGGCTCACAAGCTGCTAATCAAGGCTTAAATATCCCGTTTGCTTTATCAAGTAGACAAGTGAAAGCAAATGAAGCGAATGAAAACGTCAAAATGTCATCACCTAGTTTTGATAAGCCAGAAGATTTTGTTACCGCACTGACAAAACCTGCGCAAATGGTGCAAGAAAAATTAGGTGTGCCTTTTGAGGTCGTTATCGCTCAAGCTGCGCTTGAAACAGGTTGGGGACAAAAAATTATCAAGGCGCAAGATGGTACTAGTTCAAACAACTTATTTAACATCAAGGCCGACTCTCGCTGGTCTGGCGATAAGGTCTCTAAAGAAACCTTAGAGTTTGAACAGGGGACTATGGTGAAGAAAAAAGAGCCGTTTAGAACCTATCAATCATTAACGGAAAGCGTAAAGGACTATATTGATTTCTTATCAAATAGTGACAGGTACCAAGATGCGCTGCAAAAATCTAACAATGTGGAACACTTCCTGCAGGGATTACAAAAAGCAGGTTATGCAACTGATCCGCAATATGCCAACAAAATTATGGGCACGCTGAAAAAGGTCACTAATCTGCTAGCAAATTAGCCAAAGTATTAATACGGCTCATTTAGTTATGATTAGGTTTCTTTTTTTGTCGAGGTGTCTGCTATGTCAGTTAGTTTATATCAAACCGGTGTTAGTGGTTTGCTTAGTGCGCAGCAGCAGTTGGCAACAACTGGTCATAATATCACCAATGTAAATACCGAAGGTTATAACCGTCAACGTGCTGAGCAAAATGCAGCGTTAGGCAATGTTAATGGCCCTAACTACATAGGCGCTGGTACTTATATTCAAGATATCACCCGTATATACGATCAATTTTCTTATAAAGAGCAACTACAAAGTCAAAGCCAATTAGGGCAAGCTGACTCGCTGCATCAGAGTTTAAATCAACTCAATGAGATCATGAGTTTTTCAGGCACAGCTTTAATGAACTCAATGGATTTGTTTTATCAAGGTTTAAATGGTGTCGCCGATAATCCAAGTGATTTAGGCTTGCGAGAAATGGTGGTTCATCAAGCCAATATTCTTAGTGCCAACTTTCGTTCATTAAACCAAAATTTTGACGATCTAGAAACGGCAGTAAATGGTGAAATTTCACAAACTGCCAGCAAAATTTCTGAAATTTCATTAGAGCTTGCCAAGATCAATGAAACCATTTTGCATTCACAAAAAATTACCACGGCAGGTCAGCCAAACGATTTACTGGATAAGCGCGACCAATTGATTACTGAGCTAAGCCAATACACTAACGTCAGTACTGTTGAAGATCAAAATGGCGTTATGACAGTGATGATAGGTCAGGGGACTACCTTAGTGGCAGGCATTACCCCGTTAACGGTTGAGGTGACTTCGGGCGATCCTGATCCATTAAAAACTCAACTGCGTTTAGTTAGCCCTAATAGTACTGTGGCACTTAATGGTTCAACCTTAGGTGGTTCAATGGGGGCAAACTTTGAGTTTAGAGATGAACATATTGGTCAAGTGCGTGCTGAAGTTAATCGCTTGGCAATGGCAATCTCAGATACGTTAAATAGTAGTCAAGCAGACGGGTTAGATTTAAATGGTTTACAAGGTGCTAACTTATTTACTGATATAAATTCAGTTGCCTTACAGCAATCTCGTGTGTTAACGCCGGCAACGAATGGCGGCTCACTTACTGCACAAGTTAATATTACTGATGTGTCGCTAGTACCTACCGATGAGTTTGAAATTCGTTATGATGGTACCGATTTCATTATGACTAATATGACAGATCAAAGCACGATTAACTTAGGGCCCGCAGCTGGTGCAGGTACAGTGCATGCAACACCTTATGGTTTTGAGTTTATTGAAACTGGTGGTTTACCAGCAAATGATGATTCTTACATTATTAGACCGACAGAAAATAGCGCAGCCTTGATGCAAACTACCATGACAGATGGTAGTGCCATTGCCGCAAGTGCCGCGGTTGAAATCACACCATCACAAAATAATGTCAGTGCGGGCAAGGTTGAAATTGTCGACATGATTGATCCCATTGCCGCACAAACAGCGATGCCAATGCGTATTGATGTATTAGAAAGCCCAGCAGGGGTGTTTAACTACACTATTACGGATAATTTAGGTGCGACCTCTGCGCCAATTCCTTATCCACCTCCACCGGCGGCACCATTACAAGTTAATTTACCGCCGCTGCCGGCAACGGCGGCATTTACCATAGAAATTTCAGGAACTCCGTCGGGAGTAGCGCCTAATGCCCCTGAGCAATTTTTTATTGGTGATGCTTTTGGCGTAGGTAACTCGGGTAATGCGGTTGCTATGGCAAAAACGCAAGAGCTGGGTGTAACCAATGGTGGTCAAGAAACCTTTGCGCAAAGTTTATCAAAATCAACTGCTGTGGTGGGCTCAAAAGCAAGTTCAGCAGAGCTGGTTGCTGATACCGCGCAAGCACTTTATACACAAGCTTTTAATCGAAATCAGGCTACCTCAGGTGTCAACTTAGATGAAGAAGCGGCAAATTTATTGAAGTTTCAACAAGCTTATCAAGCAGCTTCACAAATTATTTCAACGGCAAATACCATTTTTGACACGATTTTGTCAGCGGTTAGATAGGGAGTAATTCATGCGCGTATCAACTCAACAGTTTTACTTTCAAAATGCTCAACAACTCAGTAATAAGCAAACTGATGTGAATGAGCAAATCAAATATATTGCTAGTGGTAAGCAAGTTTTAACCGCTAAAGACGATGCGGTATCGTACGGAACCCTGTCTGGCTATAAAGAAGATTTAAGCAATATTGAAAAATATAATCGTAATCTGACTCAGGTAAAAAATAGAAATAGCTTACAGGAAACCACGTTTGCCAATGCTGAAACGGTTATGTTGCAGTTAAAGCAAACCTTTATTCAAGCCAATAATGGTAGTTTGTCTGACAGTGATTTAAATGCATTAGCTGAGTTAGCAAAAAATAGTCAAGCTGAAATGCTCGGTTTTGCCAACACTAAAGATGAAACAGGTGGCTTTATCTTTTCTGGTTATAAAACGGACGTGCAACCCTTTGTTCTTCAGCCAGATAATTCTGTTACTTATCATGGTGATAGTGGGGTAAGAGAGTTACAAGTTGCTAAAAATGTCATGGTTGATACCAATCAGCCCGGCGATCATGCTTTTGAAAAAGTAAGCAACAATATTGGCGATTTTCTGCCAAGCTACAATACCAATACTTCAGGTATTGCCGTGAGTAAAGCGGTAATTGCCGATCGCGGTGCCTACGATGTTGCCGCTAACCCGCCAGATTATAACTTTAATTTTGCTAGTGCCACAGATTTGACGGTTACCGACGGCAATGGTGCTGTTGTCTTTAACACTACAACGTACACTCCTGGGCAAACCATTGCCTTTAATGGCGTTGAAGTACAGTTAAACGGCAACCCATTGCCGGGGGATGATTTTGACATTAGTCCACAAGAAGAAGTGTCTATATTCGACACCATTAAAAGTGCCATTGAGTGGATGCAGGTGGGAGCAAACCCAGCTAACCCAGAGCAACATGCGGTTGATTACGATGAGATTTTAGGTCAATTAGATCAAGCTTTAAACCATATTACAGGGCGACGTGTAGATGCGGGTGTAAGATTAAAACTTGTTGATAATCAAACATCTAATCACGCTGATAGTGAACTGTACCTAGCATCTGGCCGATCTAATATCGAAGATTTGGACTTTGCCAAAGCCGTAGCTAAGTTTGAGCAAACCCAGGTGTCATTACAAGCGGCACAGCAAAGCTTTGTGCAAATTAAAAATTTAAGTTTATTTAATTATTTGTAGTAACTGATTTGTATGTTGGCATACAACATGCATTGATTATTATGAATACAATTTAGAGAGTGTGCGTGGTTCCAAAACGATATTGTTATCTAAGAACCACAACCTAACAATTAGGAGAGATAACAATGGCTTTAATCGTCAACAGTAATATTGCATCGTTGAACTCACAACGTCAGCTTGCTAATTCAACCAATGAGCTAAGTACCTCGTATGAACGTTTATCTTCTGGTAAAAGAATTAATAGTGCCAAAGATGATGCCGCGGGTTTACAAATTTCAAGTCGTTTAACCTCACAGGTTAATGGTTTAAACCAGGCATCACGAAATGCTAATGACGCCATTTCTTTGGCGCAAACCGCTGAAGGTGCCTTAAATGAATATACTAACACGGTACAACGTATGCGTACCTTGGCGGTTCAAGCGTCAAATGGTTCAAATACCGAAGCTGACTTAGTCGCACTAAATACAGAATTTACCGAGTTAGAATTAGAATTAGATAGAGTGGCAAATGATGCCAGCTTTGGTGGCGTGAATTTACTTAACGGTACATATTCAGCTAACTTCCAAATTGGTGCTGATGCAGGGCAAACTATTTCTATCACTATCGCTGCTAACTTCTCTTCTGCGACGGTTGGTGCTTCAGGTACGATTACTAACTTTGATGGTGCCCAATCACGTATTACTGATTTAGATTCAGTATTAGCTACGGTAAACAGTACCCGAGCTGATTTAGGTGCTAAGCAAAACCGTTTCTCAAGTGTTATCCGTAGTAACGATAATGCCGCAGAAAACGTTTCAGCATCACGTTCACGTATTGAAGATGCAGACTATGCTGCAGAATCTGCACAACTAGCACGAAACAGTGTTTTACAGCAGGCGTCAAGCTCAATGTTAGCGCAGGCTAATCAGCAACCTCAGATTGCATTATCACTACTTCAATAGTAAAGATAATCAAAACTTAATTAATTTATAAGTTTTAATTTTTAAATAAATCATAAGCTTACCTTGGTTTTTGCCAAGGTGAGCTTTTTTTCGTTAAAAAAAGATTAAAGTTATTTTTTAGCTAACCGATAACAATGATAACCGCGGTAAATTCATTAGCTTATTTACTGTATTTATTGAATTGATTGAGGGCTTCAACATGGCTTTAAGTGTAAATAGTAATATAGCGTCATTGAACTCACAGCGTCAGCTGGCTCGTTCTACTAATGAATTAAATACCAGTTATCAACGTTTATCATCAGGTAAGCGCATTAACAGCGCAAGAGATGATGCTGCTGGTTTACAAATTTCAAGTCGTTTAACGTCACAAGTTAATGGTTTAAATCAAGGTTCACGTAACGCCAACGATGCTATTTCTTTAGCACAAACTGCTGAAGGTGCGTTAGATGAATACACAAATACAGTACAACGTATGCGTACACTATCAGTACAAGCGTCAAATGGTTCAAACACCGAAGCTGACTTAGTGGCACTAAATACCGAATATACTGAGCTAGAACTGGAACTTGATCGCGTTGCAGCACAAGCATCATTCGGTGGTACCGATCTTTTAGATGGTACTTACTCTGCTAACTTCCAAATTGGTGCTGATGCAGGTCAAACCATTTCAATTTCGATCACGCAAAACTTCTCATCAGGCAATATAGGTGCTGCTGGTACCATTACAAGCTTTGATGGTGCGCAATCACGTATTACTGATTTAGATTCAGTATTAGCGACAGTGAACAGCACACGTGCAGATTTAGGTGCGAAACAAAACCGTTTCTCAAGTGTTATTCGTAGTAATGATAATGCCGCTGAAAACGTATCGGCATCACGTTCACGTATTGAAGATACAGATTATGCTGCAGAGTCTGCAACCTTAGCACGTAACTCAGTGTTGCAACAGGCCGCTAGCTCAATGTTAGCTCAGGCGAATCAGCAACCTCAAATTGCATTATCTTTATTATAAGTAAAAGTGCTGTTGTATTTAATTATTGAAATACAACAGCTTTTTATTGATTTGCACGAAAAAGATTAAAAAGTGTAAAAAAAGACTAAAGAAATAAATTTGTCAGTCGATATAAAGATAACAGCAACAGAACTAGCAAGTTATATTGCAAGCTTAGTAAAGAATTATTGGATACTAATATCCTATAGGGGCATCACATGGCATTATCAGTAAATAGTAATATCGCTTCATTGAACTCACAGCGTCAATTAGCTAACTCAACTAATGAATTAAATACCAGCTACCAACGTCTATCATCAGGTAAGCGTATTAACAGCGCAAGAGATGATGCGGCAGGCTTACAGATTTCAAGTCGTTTAACGTCACAGGTGAATGGTTTAAATCAAGGTTCACGTAATGCTAACGATGCGATTTCTTTAGCGCAAACTGCAGAAGGTGCGTTAGACGAATATACTAATACTGTTCAACGTATGCGTACGTTAGCGGTACAAGCGTCTAATGGTTCAAATACTGAGGCTGATTTAGCAGCACTTGATACAGAGTACTCTGAGTTAGAATTAGAGCTTACTCGTATTTCTGAGCAAGCTTCATTTGGTGGTACTTCATTATTAGATTCTACCTACTCAGCTAATTTCCAGGTGGGTGCTGATGCAGGTCAAACTATTTCAATCAGTATCAGTGCAAGTTTCTCTGCAACGGCTATCGGTGCTGCGGGTAACTTAACAACCTTTGCTGATGCGCAATCAGTTATTACTAACTTAGACAGTGTACTAGCAACGGTAAACAGCACACGTGCAGATTTAGGTGCGAAGCAAAACCGTTTCTCAAGTGTTATTCGTAGTAATGACAATGCCGCAGAAAATGTTTCAGCATCACGTTCACGTATTGAAGATACTGACTATGCAGCAGAATCAGCAACTTTAGCGCGTAATTCAGTATTGCAACAAGCGGCTAGCTCTATGTTAGCGCAGGCTAATCAACAGCCACAAATTGCGCTATCATTATTATAACAGTGATGCCCTAATGCTAATAAAAGGGCACTCACAGATGAGTGTCCTTTACTCGTTAAGCGATTAGCAAATATTAATGCATAGGGATTAAGTAAGGTAAGAGGTTCATTATGTCTACATCGGTAATAACATCTCAAAGTGTAAATGTTAGTGCGGAGCAATCAGCATCTAGACAAGCCTTGCCAGAGCAAAATGTTGAACAGGGTGTTCAGCGCACAGAAGACGCTTCCGTTGTTTCTTTACAGCAGTCAAATGTTGAAAAACTCTCTGTTATCGAGCAGGCTAAACAAGCAAATCAAGTTAAGCAAGAAGAAGAGCAGTCAAAAGAAAACATCGAAGAGGCCGTTGAATCTGTTGCTAGTTTTGTTAACTCAGTGAGTAAGAATGTTGACTTTTTAGTTGATGAAGATTCAGGCCGAACCATAATTAAAGTGGTTGATGTCAAAAGCCAAGAGCTTATTCGACAATTTCCATCAGATGAAATCATTTCCATGGCAAATCGCATTAAAGAGCTACAAGAGCAGATCACTAGCAAAACCGGTTTGTTTCTCGATGAGAATGTATAAGCAATAAATCACAACACTGTATATGTTAAATACTAAAGCCAGTTTCTGGCTTTTTTTGTTTTTAAAGCCTCATGTATTAGCTAGAGAGCAACAGAGCTAGCTACCATCTTTTCCAAACTTGCGATTTATTAAAAATAAATTAAAAAAAGTCTAAAGCTTTTCTTAACCAGGTCGATAAAGTCAATAGAACAAGATATATCGTTGTCATTTGACGATTATATTTAGCAACAGATTAAAGGAAAGTATTATGGCCTTAAGTGTAAACAGTAATATCGCTTCATTAAACTCACAGCGTCAATTAGCAAATTCAACCAATGAGTTAAATACTAGCTATCAACGTTTGTCTTCTGGTAAGCGCATCAATAGTGCTAAAGATGATGCGGCTGGCTTACAAATTTCAAGTCGTTTAACGTCACAAGTTAACGGTTTAAATCAAGGTTCACGAAATGCTAATGATGCTATTTCTTTAGCGCAAACCGCAGAAGGTGCTTTAGAAGAGTACACAAACACTGTACAACGTATGCGTACCTTAGCTGTGCAAGCGTCAAATGGTTCAAACACTGAAACAGACTTAGTGGCACTAAACACTGAGTATACTGAATTAGAGTTAGAGTTAACGCGTATTTCAACTCAAGCCTCTTTCGGTGGTACAGATTTATTAGACGGTAACTATGCTGCTGAATTCCAAATCGGTGCTGATGCGGGTCAAACAATCTCTGTATCAATTACCCAAGATTTCGCTTCAGCAACTATCGGTGCAGATGGCTCGTTAACTTCATTTGATGGCGCGCAATCACGTATTACTGATTTAGATTCAGTACTTGCGACGGTAAACAGTACCCGTGCCGATTTAGGTGCGAAGCAAAACCGTTTCTCAAGTGTAATTCGTAGTAATGATAATGCTGCTGAGAACGTATCAGCATCGCGTTCACGTATTGAAGATACAGACTATGCGGCTGAATCAGCTCAACTAGCTCGTAACTCAGTATTACAGCAAGCAGCTAGCTCAATGTTAGCGCAAGCGAATCAGCAACCACAAATTGCATTATCGCTACTATAATTAAATAGTCGCACAGTGCAGGGAAAGGGCGACTAAATTAGGTCGCCTTTTTTGTTTGAAAAAACTATGATAGTAGTAGCGCTGTTTCATCAATATTAAAGCCTTGGTTGGCATAAATATTGAATTGGTGAACAGTTGAAACGCGTTTAGCTGCTATAAACAAAGTCGCTAAGTAAATAGCAGACTATTAAATGAGTAAGTGTTGGAGTAATTATGGCTAGTGTAACTTCATTAGGTATAGGATCTGGTATAGATTTAGAGGGGCTTGTTACGGCATTTATCGATGCTGAAGCAATTCCAACAGAAATTCGCCTACAAGAAAAAGAAGAGCGCCTAACCTTAGAGTTATCAGGTATTGGTAGCTTTAAATCCGCCTTATCAACCTTTAATTCTACCCTGGAAAAGTTAGCTAAAGATGACGCCTTTAATCAGCAAACGGTCAGTGTATCCACTGAAGATGTAGCTGTTACCACCAACGGCTTTGCTAGTAATGGTGAGTTTGCAGTTGAAGTGTTTCAAATAGCGCAAGGAAGTCGGCAAAAGTCTGCTTCCTTTACTAGCTCTGCCGACACGGTTGGCTCAGGAACATTAACCTTTACAGCTGGAGCGAATACTTTTGATGTTGCCATTGATGGTGCTGATGACTTATCGGCAATTCGAGATAAGATTAATGAGCAGTCAGGTAACTTTGGTGTAACGGCTAACATTATCAACAGTGATGCGGGTTCTTATTTAATTTATACCTCAAGTATAACAGGGTTAGCCAATAATTTGACGGTGACTAACTCTGATGCTTCTTTGGATAATATTTCCACGAATAATACTGTTGAGCAATCAGCAACGAATGCCATTATAGAGGTTGATGGTAACCGTGTTATTAAAGACACTAATGAATTTAAAAACCTTATTGAAGATGTCACTATTACAGCAAAGAAAGTCAATGTCGGCGCTCCGGCAACTTTAACTATTGCACAGGATGAAGCCAATGGTCGTGAACTCATAGATGAGTTTGTTAATGGCTTTAATGCCTTAATGGACAATATTACTGGCTTAGGTGCACCTAAGTTAGGCCGATTAGCATTTGATCCTAATGTGCGTCAGGTCAAGCAACAGTTAACAGACATTGTGATTAATAGTGTGACTGGCTTAACAGGTGATTTAGAGTCGTTAAGTGACATTGGTATTGAGTTAAATAAAGAAGGTAAATTAGAAGTTAGTTCGTTTAGTACTACCTCTTTACCCAGTGGTGAAGAGCGATTAACTGCGGCATTAAAAAATAATTTAGATCAAGTTGGCGAGATATTTGCTTCTACTGATGGTATTGCAACGCAAATGACTGCTTTTATTGACACCTATACAGATTCTGACGGAGTTTTAACCTTACGAGAGTCTAGTCTAAATGAGCAGATCTCTGGTATTAGCCAAGAATGGGAAGATTTAGAGCAAAGGTTACGCTCTTATGAGGAAACATTAAGAAAACGCTTTACAGCGCTTGATGCAACCATAGCCCAATACAATGCTACCGGAGATTATGTGAAGTCGTCATTGGCAAATATAATTGGCAATAACGATGATTAATATCAGTAGTTAGTTTATTAGATGAGGTAAACCTTATGAGAACGAATTTAAAAACTTACCAAAATGTAAATAGAGAAAGTAGCTTATTGGCTGCTGAGCCGCATACAATTATTTTAATGTTATTTAATGGTGCCTTAGAGAGTATCGCCTTTGCTAAAGGTGCGATTGAACGCAAAGACTTTACCGTTAAAGCAGAGAAAATTACCAAAGCCGTGAATATCATTAATTCATTACGTGCTTCATTAGATAAAGAGTCACAACCGCAAATTTCGGCAAACTTTGATGCTTTATATGAGTATTGTGCCGATCGTTTAATGAATGCCAGTGCGACGTTAAATGTTGCTATTTTAGATGAAGTGATTGGCTTGCTTAAGCCGCTCAGAGATGCATGGGCAGAGATGTCTGAAGAGAGCAAGGCTGAAGGCCACAAGCTATTGCGCGAGAAAGAGCAACAGCTTTAAGTTAAGCAAATAGAGTTGAACTTGAATGTCTGATGTAACTTCTAGGCAAATAGATAAAGTAAGGCAGCTAACGCAGCAGGCAGCGAATGCGGTAGTCAACGATGATATATCGCAATGCAGCACCTTACTCGAGCAAAGGCAAGAGTTACTCGTCTTACTTGAACAAACTATCCAAGATAAAGCCGTGGTAACGCAAGCGGCTAAAGAAGATTATATTGCCTTATTGCAGTGGATTTTGCAGTTTGATGCCAATGCCATTAAGCTGCTTAGTGATAGTAAGCAAACTACGCTAGAGAAATCGAGTCAGCAGTCAAAAAATAAATATGCGCTAAAACAATATCAAGCGAATTTTCGATAGCTTTTACCCGTGTTGCGCATTTATCATTTCATTTTCACTTTCCAAAAGGTTTTTTGTCGTGGCGAAATCTATACCTACACAAGCTGAGCTTGTGGCTAAAATTGAAAAACTAGAACAAAAAGCACAACAGGTTGAGCAGCGCCTAAAAGGCCAATTACACAGTGATGATATCGAAGCAAACCTGCAACGCATTGCTGATAGAATGTCATTGCTTGCTTGCAATGAAGATATGTTGTTAGCTCAGTTTGAAGAAAATCTAAGCACTTTTGAAGAGTATTTTCCTGATATATATCAGGTGATAAAAGATCATAAGCCAACACGTTATTTTGTTGAGATAGTTGATGGCTTTGCCAATATTTTTGATGAAGAAACCAAGCAGCATATTTATAAATATCCTGCTTACTTAATGGCAACGGCTCAGTTAGAGCAATATCAAAAGTCACCACAATCAACACATTCAACCTTTGAAATGAATGAGGAAAATAAAGGCAACTTTATTCATAGTAAGCACTTAAATGAAGTGCTAAAGGTACTTCATCGTCGAACTGACGCTGAAAATTCGCCAAATAAAGGACTACCTAACACGCTAGGCTCATTAGTCATTTTTGGTGCTGGTTTAGGCTATCATTTAGAGTTGCTAATTGCACAACATACGATTCATAACCTTTATTTAATTGAACCAGAGCTAGATTTATTTTATGCCTCACTTTATACCGCCAATTGGCGTTATATATTTGAATACCTAGACAGTCAAAAGTGTAATTTACACCTGTCTCTTGGTATTCAAGATAATGAATTTTTTGACGACTTGCTATATCAGACATATCAAAATGGTCGCTATGATGTCGTTAAGACCTTTGGCTATGTACATTATCAATCGCCGTCAATTGAAACCTTATTATCCATATATAAAGCGCGCTTTTATGAAATGATTCAAGGTTGGGGCTTTTTTGATGACGGTGTTATGTCACTGTCTCATACCTTATCAAACCTAAAATTAAATGTGCCATTACTGAAAAAGTCTGCGCAAGATAATGACAAGCATAAGAATATTCCAGTTTTTGTTGTTGGCAATGGTCCTTCATTAGATCAAACCATAGAGTTAATTAAACAATACCAAGATAAAGCCATTGTTATCAGTTGTGGCTCGGCGCTGAGCGCACTAAAAAATTATGGCATCAAGGTCGACTTTCATTGTGAGCAAGAGCGAACTATTCCTGTTGCTGAAAAGGTTAAAGAGTACGGAGATGCTGAATTTATTAAATCGCATGTGCTATTAGCGCCTTCCACCGTACACCCAGAAACCTTTAAGTTATTTGATAGGGCAATTATGTGTCCTAAATCAAGAGAGCCATCTACTGATATTATTGTTAATGATGAAGTGGGTAAGGAGCTATTTGAACCGACGGTTTATATTAACCCAACAGTTTCAAATACTGCGATTGCCATGGGGTATTTTTTAGGCTTTAGAGAGTTTTATTTGTTTGGTGTTGATTTAGGCCATAAACAAGGCGGTCAACACCATAGTTCTAAAAGCATTTACTATGATCAAAATGGCGAAGATTTGTCGCTCTATTTTACCGAAGAGTCACAAATTACTGTGCCGGGTAACTTTGGTGGCGAATTTGTCTGTAATGACTTTTTTAATATGTCACGCACTATGATAGAAAAATTATTACAGTCAAGAAGTGGTATTCGCTGTGTTAATTTAAGTGACGGCGCTAAAATTGCCCATGCGCAACCGGCTAGAACTATTGAGCTAACAGAGCGTGCTTCCATAGATAAAGCCTCTTTAGTTGATGATATATATCATCATTCAGCATGGTTTGATAAAGACTATGCCTTGTATCAACGTGTGATTGATAAAGTTGACGTAGCTAAGTTTAAAGAGATCTGTCAACAGCTTGCTGACATCATTGCTAAACCTATTACTAGCGTTGCTCAAGGGGTTGAAATGCTGAGAAAGCAATCGTTAGAGGCGGCAAAATTAGAAGTAGGCCCTTATACCCATTTCTCACTATTGCTTGATGGTACTTTATTGCATTATCAAGCCATGTTAACGCGCATTTTATATGAGGCAAGTGATGAAGATACTGCCATTAAAGATTTTAATGAAGCGGTTGTGCATTATCAAAACTTGCTGGCAGAAGCGCCAAGTTATTATCAAGAAAATTATTTAACCCCGCATATTACCTCTGCAGACTGGTGGAATGATTAGCTAAGATTGATTTTGGTGTAACTAAGATTGAACTCCCTTTTTGGTATAACTATTGCTTACTCTTAACTTAGCTTAAGGTAGTCAAGTTATTATCAAACTGGGAGTGATATTATGTCTGGAAATGAGTTACGACAAGAAGAGTTAGTAGTTGGTGATTATACCTACGGTTTAATGCCAAATGCCGATAAAGAAGTATACAAATTATTTGAACACCAGTTTGGTTATCAAGACACTATTCAACGAGCACGTGCTGCTTATCAAAGAGAATCAATAGCAACCCCACTTGCTGATAATCATATCCATGTTTTAAGAAATCACTTTCCGCCTGAGCTTTGTCAGTCGTTAATTGAGGAATATGAAAATAATAGTACTGGTATTCAACACCCTTCGGTACTTGAAGTACTATTACCCCAAGTTTTTAATGATGCCTTAGATGAACAAATTCGCTCTTACTTTAACAGTGAATACTGTATTTTTTGGTGGTCAATTTATAAAGTTGAAAACCACAATGAGCAAGAGTATTACTATACAAAGTGGCATTGTGATGGTGGTCCTGAAAACCACTTAAAAGTAATTACCTATTTAAATGGTTATGAAGAACATGGTAGCGATACCAGCTATCTAGATATTGAAGCAAGTAATGCCCTGAAAAAAGTGGGTTACTTGTTTAATAATATGGAAGATAGAAGCACAGATATTTCGCCGTTATGTCAACATTTTGATATAAACTTCAACCCGCAGTCGGTTAAGCCAAATACTGGTGATACCATATTATTTAATCCTAACCAACTTGCTCATCGAGCTATGCCGCCTAAAGTGGGCAAGCCAAGATATGTGCTGAACTTTTGTTTACTACCGAGTGAAGTTCATTGGAAAAAAGTGGTGGAAGAGTTTTTCTTTCCTGCCTATGAATGCCAAGACTTTAGGGACTTTGCTGATATAAGCAAGCGAATCACATTACAAAGTAAAAAGCGCCAAGCTCATATTGAAGTAGCACTTGGTTATCAAGTGGAAAACTTTGAGCATGTTGAATTTTTGCTAGCCAATATCATTAAAGATTTATCAACGGCGGTCTTTGTTGCTAAGCATATTCAACGACAAGATCCTAACTTAAGCGAATGTGAAACCGTTTTCGCGTTAATGCGTTATGTTAAAAAGGTGATTTTAGCACAATTATCTGCTGAGCAAGTGATGGAGCCACGATGGTTATCTGCTCTATCTGATCTTGCTGACTATGAAAAAACGGTTATTGACAGCATTGGTCGTTACGCTGTTAACAATAAGCCAGATCCACTTGCAGTATTTTGGCCTAACCCTAGTCATGAAAAGTACCCACAATCTAAGTTTGATATGCTGCCCTTTGTTAAAAAGCACCCCATTATGGATATGGATACGCCAATAGGCTCGGCGGGTAGTTGTTTTGCCTTTGAAATAGCAAAGTATTTTCAGCAAGAAGGCTATAACTATGTCATTACCGAGCGTAATGACAACCCTTATTCAGGAGTGCAAGTAGATGGTTATCAACCTGGCGATACTATCGCCAAATTTTGTGCTAACTATGGCATTTTATTTAATACGCCAAGCTTTTGTCAGTTGGCGGAGAAGGCATTCGGTCAAAGAAGCTTTAATAAATTGTTATTTCAATCGCCAACGGGACATTATTTAGATCCTTATCGCGAGAATGTTGTCTTTAATTCACCGGAAGCCTATTTGGCTGATTATGAGCAACATATTGATGCAGTTAAACAAGCATTTCTACGTTGTAAGGTATTTGTGGTGACGTTAGGGTTAAATGAATGCTGGCAGCTACAAGACGGTACGGTAATGTCTCGTAACCCACGAGAAAACATGTACCACATGGTGAAGCATAGAACGCTAACGGTGGAAGAAAACGTTGCTAATATCCAACGCTTTTATGACATTATTAAAGCTCACAACCCTGATTTTAAGCTGATAATTAGCGTATCTCCGATTCCGTTTTTAGCAACGGGTAGGGCAGATGAACAGCACATCATTAGCGCGAATTGTCATTCAAAGTCAGTGCTGAGAGTCGCGGCAGATCAACTGGTTGCCAGTAATGAAGATATGTACTACTTACCTAGTTATGAGCTAGTGACTGAATGTATTCAAGATGCTTGGGAAGAAGATACCCGCCACGTAAAATCAACGACCGTGGCTAAGGTTGTAGGCATGTTCAAAGAAATCTTTGTTAAGCAAGAAGAAAGCTAGCTAATAGCAATTGGTATAACGTCTATTTGTACAATTTTGTCTGCTTGATTGTTAAACAGGCAAACTTGTACTAAATCACAGGGCTTACCATTAAAAGTGTAATGGTTTGCTAAAACGCCATCACTGACATAACCTGCCTTAAGAAAAGCCTTAGTACTGCCTACATTGGCTTTATATGCACCAGCACAAAGTTTACGTAATTTTAACTGCTCAAAACTGTATTGTGAGATAAGTGCAATGGCTTGCGTGGCTATGCCTTTGCCCCAGCTGTCTTTATCACCAATAAATAGGCTCACATCACCAATATTATGATGGGGGTTAATGGGACCAATTTTTATATTACCTATGTGCTTATCGTTGCTTTTAAGGCGAATAGTAAACAGGTGCTCGTTAGGGTTCTCTAATATGCCTTTGATAAAACCGATTACGCTTGCTAAGTCTTGTTGATAAAAACGAGTTTCCAAATACTGGTTAACAAGTGGGTCATTGAGCCATTGCACGTATTCGTCGCTGGCATCGTTTTCACTAATGGTTTGAAGATAGACATCGGCTATGGCATTACTGGTGATCTTTATTTGCTTAGTCATAACGGCTCTTTGCTACTTTTTAAGTTAGTTATTTTCTTTTATTAATAAGTTATTCTCTACCCACAATTCAAGGTATTGATAAACCCCTTCAACAGGTAGCTGATATTTTTCTGCCAATTGCGCAACATTTTGTTTGGCTTCTATCTCTCTTGGCAAGCAGTTCATTAGCGTATTCCAACGGCCAGACAGTGAGCTATAGTCAACGCCAGAGCTGTCAACTTGCGGTATTGACTTATATAAACCGTAGGCCGATAAACACACTAAGCCGTCAAAGTTACGTTGATACGTTTGCTGATACTTAGCCTCAGTGGCAATGTTACCGCTTTCGCATAGATATTCGTTAGGAGATGAAACAGTACTTTCATTTTTTTCATAGCTAGCAATAATATCTAGTACTAAATCAACACTATCTTGCAGTGCTTGTTCGCACAGGGTCTCTGGGGTATCTAAATCAGTGTGATATTGCTTAAATGGCCAACGGGTTAATGAAATGGTTGGAATATTAAAAGGTGGTGCTTCAAATACGGTTTCATCGTTACCGTAAATGGTGCGAAATGCACCTTGCTCAAAGGTTTGATAGCGCTTTGTAAAGGCATTCTGTGCCGCTAAATCTAATGCACTATCATCATTGTAGCTACGCTGTAAGCGCATATCAGCTTTATTACCCACTGATTTCAATAAGATACAACCAGTTAATTTTTCTCTTTCCTGTTTTGTTAGCTCATTAAGCCAAAACATCGGGCCGTGTAATTCAGGGGCAATAATGACGCGGTAACTGTATTTTAGTTTTGCTTGCTGTTTTAGCGCTTGTATTACCCTGATAGCAACGGCACAGCCAGAAATATCGTCATTGGCTTGAAAGGGATGACAATTGTGACCATTGATAATGATGGTTTCATCACTTTGCCCCGGTAGAAAGTAGTCCAATACTTTCATGGTACTGGCGCTATTTTTGGTTTCTAGTATTACTTGATAATTACCGCTTGGTAAGTTTTGCTTTATGTTATCTGGCATGCAAAGCGCCCAGCTAATTTCATTGGGGCGATATAAGTTTTGCCATTGATAGGGTATTGCATCAGGTAATTGTTCACAGCTGATAAGATGTTGATTAAGCTCGGTTAACGATAGCTCACCGCTAAAGCTAGGTGAAAGGATAGCAACACCTAATGGTGATGTGCAGGCATCATAGATTAACTGCTCGTTGTGAAATATTTGCGCCTTAATAACGCGCCAAGCATCAGGAATATACCAACCATTAAGGCTTTGATTTGAGGCGTATTCATGTACAGTAAAATTAAGCTCAGTTTGGTAAACGGGTATTGATTCATCGTTGCCTGAGCCGGTTATCGAGTAGCTAAAAGGAAACAGCTTTTCAACTAATGATAAAACACTCATATTAATCCTTAAAGCCTGTGCCATCGATAACCACTTGATAACTTAGTGCTTGCTCAAGTTCAGCTTGCGGTGTGTGTAATCTCATACCTTCTTTTAATTGATTTTTTACGCAGTTACCTTGCTCATTTTCAATACTTATCAGTTCAATAAAGCCATCTGTTGCGGCAACAACAATACTTGTGGCGGTTTTACGTATTATTAAGCCCTGAGCAAACGGGTGCATCGGGGCTATTAGTTGGCCTGTTTTACTGTATAGCGTAATGAGCTTAACAGCTTTTAAACGTACCTTTTGGCCATCAATAAAGGTTGCTGCACCTATATAGGGGGCACTAAAGCCCTGAATAAAAGAGACAATGTCTTTCGCCTGCCATTGCCAATTAATAAAGCCTTGCTTATCGGTTCGTAGTCTTGGCAGGTAAAGGCGGTGGCTGTTGAGTGTTTGATAAGGAGTATGCTGTAAAGGCTCACCTTGCTTAAACTTTTGAGCGAGAGACGCTATAAACACTTTTCCTTGCGCAACATTTTCTTGAAAGTAATCATCAGGCGTTACGGCATTATCACTGATGGTAAAGTTGTGCTGAGCTAAGATATCACCTTGATCTAGCTCAGTGGTGATTTGCTGGAAAAAACAGCCACCTTCTTTATTGTTATTAAGGAGTTGCCAAGTGTAATGAGCACCACCTAAATAATGCGGGATAGGAATGGCGTTGATATTAAACATACCAAAATTAAATTGCTCAATAATATGTTTTTGAAACACCCAAGCAGGGCCAAAACAAATAGCCATGGCTTGTGCTGGAATGATGTGATTTAACTCTTGCGCTGTTAATTGATTAATATCTGCAGTGCTATGTAAAGCAATACTATTTTGCTGACAAAACTTCGCTAGGGTGGTAGCACTTAGAACTAATGGCTCATCAAGGTGACGAAGTGCGGCAATAATGCTTACTTGGTAGTTTAGTTGGCGAAATATTTGCGCGCTCGCCAGCATAAGGTCGCCACCACCAATTAATACGATATGTTTTAATTGGGCAAAATTACTGGTTGCTTGGCTCATAGTTACACCTTTTTAAACGCAATATTATAATTTGTGAGGTAGTTTTTCGCGCGAATGGGGTTACTGTCTGAAAAGTTGAACAAGCTACCACAACCGAGTGCGCTAACATCGGTTTCAATAAATGCTTCACGTAAATGCTGATAATCACCACTGCCACTACAACCTATAACGGGCACATTAGCAATTAGCATGACTTGTTTTAACAGCTCAATATCAAAGCCTTGCATCATGCCATCATGCTCAATTGACTGGATCATAAACTCACCTGCACCGGCTTGTTGGCAGTTCTGTATATGTTCAGTTAGGCTGATATTTTCCAGTGTTTTTCCGCAGTGGGAATAGACTTGGTACTCACCTGAAGTTGAGCGTTTAACATCTATGCTAACAATAACGGCTTGCTGGCCAAACTTATCGGCAACTTGGGTGATTAATTCGGGCTTGCTATAAACGCTAGAATTAATAATCACTTTATCAGCACCTTTATTAATAAGATAACTGGCATCGTCAAAGCTATTAATACCACCGCCGACGGCAAGTGGCATAAAGCTTACTTCTGATATTTGCGTGATTAGGTTAGCTAATTGCTCTAGGCTTCTGTTGTCACGGTTTATATTAAGTAGTACCAGCTCATCCGTGTACTGAGAGTTGTAGACGCTAGCGCTTTTTACTGGGTCGCCAACATTGCGCCAACTGTCAAATTGACAGGTTTTTACTAGCTGCTCATCAAGTAGAAGCATCATAGGAATAATGCGTTTTTTAAGCATGAAATTCACCGTCCCATTCGCAAAAGTTTTCTAATAGCTGCATACCATTTTTTTGGCTTTTCTCCGGGTGAAACTGCACGCCTATCACGTTTTTATTGCCGGCAACACAGACTAAATCACTGCCATAATCCGTTGTTGCAATAATATTATCGCCGCTGAGACACTCCATATGGTAACTATGGACAAAGTAAAAATCTCTCGTGTCTTTGATATCGGCAAAAACAGGGTGTTCTTGGGTAAACTTGACTTCATTCCAGCCAACATGAGGTACTCTTAGGTTATTGCTATTTGGGATAGCTTTAACTTTAGCGGCAATGGCATCAAAGCCCTTACATAGGCCACCTTCTTCACCTGATGTTGCTAATAGCTGCATACCTAAACAAATACCTAAGGTTGGTACGCCGCGCGCGATAAGTGCTTGTATTGCAGGCACTAACTTAAGTTGCTCAAGGCTATGCATAACAGCAGAAAAGTTACCGACACCAGGCATAATAAAATGAGTCAACTGTTCTAGCTCTTCAGGCTTGCTAACGAAAATGGGATCGTAACCATTTTCGTAAACGGCATTATAAACAGACTGTACATTACCTAGGCCGATATTAAGTATTCCAATCATGTAGTTAACTGCTTTCCTATTTTCTATACTGGGTTTTTAAAGATAATACCGCGATCTTGTTCATCTTCGCGATACCAACGATCAAAATCATCAGTTTTGGGCGCATATTCCATGCCTTCAAAGTCAGGCTTAAATGGCGGTACCACAGTTTTAGCAACAATGTGGTTGAATTGATCTTCACTAATGCCTAAGTATTCTAAAAATAGCGTTAACGACGGTGGTTTTCTGCCTTCATAATCAGCAATTAATTTATCTGCATACTCTTTGGCAATTCGGCCATTACGTAAATCTAGGGCAGTCATTTGACTTACCCGGCTATAGCCACGTTTAAGGTATTTAATGTAATCACGCATGCCTTGCATAGAACACTCGATTTTTTCATACGAGTATTCATCCCATGGCATACCTTCAACTTGATCGCCACGCCAACCTAGCTCTTGTTGAATTATTTTGGTGTTTTCTTTTACATCCCAAGGAATATATGAGCCTAAACAAACCGATTGATACTTTAACTTTTTCAAGTCTCTTAATTTAGGGTAGGTGTAAGGTGTTAACTCTCTTGGATCGCATTGATAATCATCTTTTATCATAGAGTACATATCTTCGGCAGTAATACCTAAGTTGATAAAGCGATTAAAGCGTGTTTCATCTACTTGCTCTATTTCGTCATCTTCATAGTTGTAATAGGCGGTGTACTCAGAGGATGGCTCACCCCAAAAAATGAGTGGTACTTGGTATTTTAAGGCAATATGCATAGGGTAGGCGAAAATACCAGTATGACAATGCCAGCAAAAGTCACCTTTGCGCACTAAGGTTTCTAACATTAACCGTTTTACTAGCTTCCAGTTTGGCGTAAAAGATATTACGTCAACACCGAGCTTTTTAAAGGTTCTGCGGTTATTTTCCATTAAGGTATCGCGCATAAAACCATGATTAAACTGTACAACTAAAGGTCTGATTTTATAGTGTTTAACTAAATACCATAAGGTATAGGTTGAATCTTTACCGCCAGAAAAAGGTAAGATGCAATCGTACTCATATTTTCCACGGTGTTTTTCGATTACTCGAGATAGCATTTCAGCACGTCGTTGCCAGTCAATTTTTTCATCCTTAAACTCTTTTTGACGACAAATATTACAAACGCCGTTTTCATCAAACTCAATGGTTTCGTAAGTTTCTGGCAGGTTACACGCGGTACATTTTTGCATAGTTCATTTTCCAGGTACGTTTTATTCTTTATAGGCAAATATTTAGCAAGTTAAATGCCATTTTTATTGCTGTTAAGCTCAGCTTAACTTAAGTGCTCAGCTATTGCGCAAGTATTCTTTCCACTTGAAAAGCTTCTGCTTTTTCAAAACCGTGACTGGCACCGCGTAGTGTTGCTAACGCTTCGATACACTCAAGGCTGCGGCTATGTGGGAAGGCTCTTAATTCTTGCTGATAGCTTTGTAATGCTTGTAATTTTTGCGGCCAAAATTGACTGATATTCACGATATACTGTGGCTTAAAGCTTGGCGCACTGGCTGATTGCCATTCAGTACTAGAGAGCACTTCAAAGGATAATATTTTTTTGACGCTATGGCCTTTAATTGGGCGACAAGCTGTCATCACTGCTTGATGGGTAATGCGATGATCTATATTCAGATCATGGCCAAAGTGGCTATAGACAATGCTCGGTTGAAACTCAGCGATTACTTGCTCAATTTCTTTAACAATACTCAGTAAACTTACGGTATCCATTTGATTATCTGGAAAATCAAAGCATTGGTAGTCGGTGACACCTAAAGCTGTCATCGCGTTAGTTAGTGCTAAAGTGCGCGCTTGGCTTTCTTGAACTGAGCTATTATCGCGTGCGCCAACCCCATCGGTCATAAAGATAACTTTTACTTTATCTTGATTGGCAATGTGTTTGGCAATGGTAGCACCACAGCCAAGTACTTCATCGTCGGCATGTGCAGCGACAACCAATACCCTTTGTTGTTTATTGTTCATCGCCTTTCTCACTGTCGATTAAATCCCAAGAAACAGCTGTTCCTCGCGTGATTGTTTGTGTGACTTTTTTACCTAGCAGTTGCTGAAAATATTTTGGCGCAATGCCATAGCCAGGTCTGATACGTCTAATGTGCTGCTCGGTTATTTGCTCGCCTTTGACTATATCTTTAACAAAGTATAATGAGCGGCGAAACTTCATGCTGGCTTGCTCTACTGGTTTGCGTTCATAGCCTGCTACGCCAAGTGCTTGGTGGGCCGCCTGAGTTTCTTCAACCAAGCGTTTTAGCTCATCTGGTTCAAGGGAAAACTCGGCATCTGGGCCTTTGTCGTTTCTATCTAAGGTAAAGTGTTTTTCAATTAAGCTGGCGCCTAAGGCGATACTAGTCACAGAAACCACAGTGCCTAAGGTGTGATCTGAAAGGCCTGCAATAACATCAAAGCGCTTTGCAATATCTGCTATGGTGGCTAAATTTGCTTGCTCAAACGGAGCAGGGTAGGCGCTAATACAATGTAAAACCACTAACTCTTTACAGCCATTGTCTTTGGCGGTGTTAATCGCGTCTGTTATTTCTTCAAGGTTAGCCATGCCAGTTGAAATGATCATTGGCTTACCTGTTTGCGCAATGCGCTTTATTAGTGGTAAGTCGGTTATCTCAAATGAGGCGAGTTTATAGGCTGGCGCATCAAGCGCTTCTAACAAATCAACGGCTGATTCATCAAACGGGGTAGAAAATAGGGTAATGCCGACTTCTTTGGCTTTGGCAAATAGTTGTTGATGCCATTCAAAGGGGGTTTGCGCCCATTGGTATAAATCATAAAGTTTATAACCATCCCATAGACCACCTTTGACTTGAAAGTCGTCTTTGTCGCAATCTATGGTCATGGTATCTGCGGTGTAGCTTTGAATTTTTACCGCATCGGCGCCACATTGCGCAGCCACTTCAATGGCTTTAAGGGCTTTATCGATTTTGCCATTATGGTTTGCTGATAATTCAGCAATAATATAAGGCTTATGGTTAGCACCAATTTTTTTATTGTCTATGGTAATAAATTTATCTGTCATATGACTATTTTTCTCGTTTACTAATGCTAATTGAGGCGGTAAGGCTATCGTCAGTTAACTGAGCATTTTCAAAGTGTAAGGTAAAATCACCATAGTGTAAAAAAGCTTTTGGGTAACTTTTAGCATCTAGCATTCTGATGACATCATAAAGCTTATCCAAGGATTCATTTCCTTGAATTTCACTTTGCTCAGGTGTTCTTCTGTTAAAGTGTGTCACTGCACCGGTTTGTGGTGTTGGCTCTGGTTGCAGCTCGACTATGCTAGTGATCATTTTTGCGGTAAGTAATGCCGAGCGCTCAAATATTTGCTGGGCGCTGCCTGTTAATGATAACGGACTTTTTAAATAAATAGGGCCAGCGTCTAATTCTTCCGTCATTTTTAATGCCGTTAGCTTAGTCTCTTGGTGACCTCGAGCAATTAAGTTTTGTAAGGGGCTGCCACCTCGGCCATACGGTAAGTCAGTCATATGAAAGCAGACACAGTTAAACTGAGTTAATATCTCTTTAGGAACTATCCAGCTCCAATGGGGAAAGAAGATATATTTAGGTGAGATTTGCCTTAAAAATTGTGGCGTTAGCTGTGCTTTATCTGTGATTAAATGCCAGTTGCCCGGTAAATCTTTACTATAGTGCTTAAAAGCCTCGATATGCCAGTCTTTGATGGTGGCCACGATATAGTGGTGGTTAGGGTTCATCACGAGAGATCTCTAGTTTATATTTAACGCCATCTTTGATAAAAAACGCAGGGTAGTCTTGATTGCTCACCACGCGTAATAAATCGAATTGCTCTGCAATGGAGCGGTGAATATCAAGCTCACTGTCTTTTGGGGTGCGTTTAGGATAATAACTTACTTGACCTTGTTGCGGCTTAGCTGACAGCGTTGAGAAGTTTTCGATAAAATCTAGCGCCATTTTTACGCTGATTTCGCCCTGCTTGGCGCGCCACTCGTCGTGTAATTCATTGCCCGTTAGCCTTATGGTATCTTGTAACCATATTTTTCCTGAATCGGCACTTTCGTCGGCCTCAATTAGGCACACAGGTATAGTGTTTTGTTTGTCTAATATTTGCCAAGCCATAGGGGCAAAGCCTTTGCCTTGAGGCAGGGCGCTTTCATGAATAACTAAGTTGTATTGATTGCGTGCTAAAATATCTTTCGTCAATAAATGAACACAGCCGAGTAAAAAGCAGACATCGCCTTGGGGAATATCCTTGGCATGACGAAGTAACTGGCATTGATAATGCGCAGATAGCTGGTCTACTAACTGCTGAGCATAGGGTAAAATCCACGAATCATTATCGACTAATACCGAGATAGTCTGAAAATGCTTTTTAGCTGGATTAGTTGCCATTTAATTAACCTCTGCCGTTAAGGTGTCTCGTATTATAGATGCCGCTTTTGTCGCGCCTTGACCATCGCAGCTAGCAAAGCATGCTGTAACCATAGCTTGATAGCGCTGTTTATCATCAACTAATTGATAGAGTGCTTGATAGATAACTTCGCTGTCAATATCTTCATGCCAACCTAAGCTAATACTTGCACCAGCTTCGGCTAAATTTTTGCTGATTAAGTTTTGGTTATCGGCATTGATTGTTAACAAGCTAGGTAAGCCTAAGCAGCATCTTTCCCACGCGGTCGCACCGCTGGCGCCAATGGCGATATCAGCAGTTAACATCAGCTCAGCCATATTGTTGCTATCTGTGATAAGTTGACACCAAGTGTGCTGCTGACAAAACTGTTTAAGTTGCTCAAGATGCTTTGATTGACTTGAAAGTACTAAGCTTGCTGAAACCTCTGGTAACGCTTGTCTTAGCTTAGCTAGTGCCAATAAGCCAGTGTATGACAAGTTATCAGGATCGCTGCCACCCATGGAAATTAAAATATTGCTGGCTTTTAAGTTGTTACTGGCAGCTTGTCGGTGCGTTTTGGCGGTGCTGCGGCTTTTAGCAAACTCGTCCCTTAATAACATATAGTCTTGCCCAAGTAATAATTGGCAAGGCTCAGGTGTTAGTGGCAGGTAAGCGCTAGCGGTTCGATTAAGTGTTTGATCAAGCAATAAGTCACAGTCAAAAGCGCGATTTGCTAAATCATCAATGACCATCAACTGTTTGCAATAAGGGCGTAATAGTTGCTGCCATTGCAAATCAATTGCGTAATGATCAACTATTAAGCAGTCAACCGGGCTGTTTTCTTTAAGACAGTTAATGGTTTGCTCAGCATCTTGCGCTTGTGTGCAGGCAAGCCAGGTACTTGTATCTTGCTGAATAACGGTTTGCCAGCCCTTTGCTAATTCAAGTAACTGATAGCCATGGGCTGTAATAATATGGTTGATATTGCCCAAGTGCGTTTTACTGATAAAGCTTATCCGCCAGCCAAATTTTGCTAGTGCATGCGCTAGTGTTAAACAGCGCATAACATGACCATAACCTATTAGTGTGGAACTATCGACGCGAAAGGCTATATGCATAATATCTTGGTGTTACCTTACTTTAAATACCGGCTCTAGTAACTCGCCATGGAACATACTGGCAAAGTTTTCTTGCTTAATGGTCTTGGCAAGTAATGTCAGTACCTCTTGATAAGCGACTAGCAGTGTATCGATATCTGAGGCCTTATGGGCGTAATTTAAGTTATGACCACCGCCAAGCAAGATACCTCGTTTTGCCATTTCTTGTAAAAATAGCGACTTTAATTCAATAGCGCTGTACGGGGCTTTATCGGCAATATTTAAAAATGACCATGCAGGGTGACCCGATTGACTAAGCCAGCTATGGGCATCAAGCTGGTCAATGATGTCTGCTAAACCCGATTGCAGGCGTTCACCCAATTGTTTTAGATGTTCGGTAACCTTATGTTCGAGCATAAAATTGAGCGTTGCTTTCGTTGCTGCTAATGACAAGGTTTCACCTGCAAAAGTCCCCGAGAAAAAGATATCTTCCATTAACCTCATAATCTCTTTTTTACCGACCACGGCTGAAATAGGGTAGCCATTTGCCATACCTTTACCAAAGGTGGCTAAATCTGGGGTAACATTAAACAGCTGTTGCGCGCCGCCCATGCTATAGCGAAAGCCTGTAATGGTTTCATCAAAAATAAGCACAGCGTTATGCTCAGTGCAGAGTGCGCGTACTTGCTCAAGAAAGCCATCTTGCGGAAACTGATGATTCATTGGCTCTAAAATAACCGCGGCAATACTGTCTTTATTGTCGGCAAATATCGCTTTTAATGAATCAATATTGTTATATGCAAAACTATGGGTAAGGGCTTTGGTCGCACTAGGTACGCCTAAATCACGAGTGGTTGAGCCTATATACCAGTCTTGCCAGCCATGGTAGCCACAGACAGCAACATGTTCTTTTTGTGTGTAAGCGCGCGCTAACCTGATGGCAGCTGAGGTTGCATCTGAACCGTTTTTGCCAAAGCGTACCATTTCGGCACATGGAATGAGTTCAACTAACTGCTCGGCTACTTCCATTTCTAGTTTATGGGGCAGAGAAAAGGTCACGCCAGATTTTAATTGTTCAATTACAGCATTATCTACCGCTGGATTACAGTAACCTAATGAAATAGATAATAAACCACTGACAAAGTCAGTATATTGGTTACCATCAACGTCCCAAATTTGGCAGCCCTTACCTTGCTCGATAAATAATGGCGAAACACCTTTAGGGTAAGCAATACGGCTTTTGCTAAAAGTTTGTGAGCCTAAGGGAACGGTTTTCTCTGCACGTGCCAGCAATTTGCTTGATTGCGAGTAATCTCTAGTCATGGTGTTGTTCCTGATCGGCAAGCTCAGATTTAATTAAACCTTCATTGCGTATAATATGTTGATTAAGTTGTCCAAGCTCAGGGTTTTGCTGTAATAAAGTGATGATGTCACTTAAATTAAACGTTGGTTTGATAGGGTAAAGCGCCTGGTATATTTGCGTGATTAACTCAAAATCAACGCCTTCATCGACGGTGAGCCGATAGTGAGATAAATCATTCGGGTGCGTGTAATTTGCGCAAGTAAATATGGATTTATTATTGCGAATATACGGCGTAACATGCTCACGCTCAGAAGGTTTTTTTGCCTCGTGCCAAGCTTTTGTTAACGCGGCAAAGGTAAATACTTCAACATCTAAGCCATCTGGTAACGTGGCAGGGTCGCAATTGGAGCAATAATCCGCGCCGCTTTGATGAAATAATTTAATGACCTTATCAATAATTTCACTATCAATAACAGGGCAGTCACCCGTCACTCGCACTATGGTTTTAACTGTATCATTCGGGTTATTCGCTTTAGCTGCTTGATAATATCTATCTAATACATCATCTAATGAGCCGCGAAAGCAGCTAACATTTAATGCTTGGCATAAGTCTGCAATGCCATCATCACTCTCAAGTTCACTGGTGGCAATAATAAGTTTATGCGCTGTTTTAATGCCTTTAAGCCGAGCTATTTGGTGGCTTAACATAGGTTTGTCTAGAATTGGCAATAGCACCTTACCTGGCAGCCTAGTGGAGGAGGTGCGGGCTTGTAAAATGATTAACGTATCTGTCATATTAATTTGCTTTTGCTGGCCACATACTTGGATTAATAAAAGCTAAACGTTCATCTTGAAGTGTAGCAAGTTCATCAATTGAGCTTTTTAATGCTTGTGCCTGTTGGTATGCCTGCACTATTTCATCTAATTGCTTAACGCTGCATACACCAACGACTAGCTGCTCAATTACATCGAAATAGTTATGCGAGTCTTGTGCCACAATAGCAAGGGCTAAAGTCAGTTTTGAACAGCTTAGCTGTTTGGCTAATTGCTTAAAGGCGATTATCTTTTCCTTAAAAGGGGAAAAGTAGGCGGGCAAGCTATCGGCATCAAAAAAAATTAATCCTTGTAAAAATAAGGAGCGTGCGTGCAACCTTATCTGTTTCTGTTTACAAAGCTTAATGCATTGTGGTGATAAGAAGCGTTGATCAAAGACATTAATCGGCACTTGGGCAATATCAATAGCAAATTGCTTGCTAATTTGTGTTAGCTGGCTTGGCGAGTATAAAGATACGCCAATACGCTTTGTTAGGCCTTGTGTTTTCACCTCGATAAGCTGCTGGTACAGCTCTGCTTTATCTGGGTGGCTAATAAGGTTATCAGCCTGATGAAATAATAACGCCGAAAGCCTAGGTTTTTGCAGTTGATCTAAGCTTTGCTTAACATAGGGCATGATTGAGGTTTGCTCAGTCGTTAATGCCGGTACTTTAGTTATAATGTCAAAGTCTTGTACATCGGTAAGTTCGCCAATGACTTGTTCGCTATTGCCATAAGCTGCAGCACTATCTAAGGTTTTGATGCCCAGTTGTTTAGCGTGCGTTAATATGTCTTTTACTTGTGCTTTTGATATTTGCCCATGCTGGTTACTGATGCCGTAATTTAAGCCAAACTGAACTGTTCCTAGCGCTAACTTCATGCTATTTGATCACATTTAACAAGGTTTCTATGATGTAGTCTTGCTCTTTCACCGTTAGCTGCGGGAATAAAGGCAATGATATTGCTCTGTTGTAGTACTCTTCAGCAACAGGAAAGTCACCCAGATTAAAGCCTAAGTTTTGATAATAGGGCTGAGTATGAATAGGAATATAATGTACGTGAGCAAAAATATTATGGTCACGCAAGGCACAAATTACTTGCTTATGTTTGCTTTTATCTAACTCAGGTAATAGCACTATATATAAATGATAGGCTGAGTAAGCATCGCTTTGCGGCGTTAATGGCGTAATAGCGCTATGATTAAATGCCTTATCGTAATAGCTTGCTAAGTTATTTCTCTGCTCAACAAATTTTGCTAATTTACTGCTTTGGCTTAACCCCAGCGCCGCTTGTAGCTCTGTCATACGGTAATTAAAGCCCAGCTCAATTTGCTGATAATACCAAGGACCGTGGCTTGGCTCTGTCATTTCATCGCTTTGATTGGTGATGCCATGACTACGTAAGCGTTGCATTTTACGCGCTAATTCTTGGTTATTGGTGACGGCCATGCCACCTTCTGCACTGGTAATGATTTTCACGGGGTGAAAACTAAAAATAGTGATATCACTAAACTGGCAACTACCTACTGGGTAACCTTGATAACGAGCGCCTATGGCATGAGAAGCATCTTCAATTAAGGCAATATTGTATTGCTTAGTCAGCTGTTTAATTTTATCCATTTGGCAAGACTGGCCTGCTAAATGAACCAGAATAATCGCTTTCGGTAGCGTATTGTTTTTTTGTGCTTGTGCTAACTTCTCGGTGAGTTTTTCAGGTGAAATATTGCCACTGTTGATGTCGATATCAATAAAATCAACGCTAGCACCACAATAGAGTGCACAATTACTAGAGGCAACAAAAGAGATAGGCGAGGTCCAGACAATATCACCTTGGCCTACACCTAAGGCTAAACAAGCAATATGCAATGCTGAAGTGGCGCTATTACAAGCAATGGCATATTTAGCATGGCATTGTTTGGCGATTGCACTTTCAAACTGGCTAACAACTGGCCCTTGGGTGATATAGTCAGACTTTAACACTTCGACAACACGTTGAATGTCGTCTTCACTGATATCTTGTTTGCCGTATGGGATCATAGACATGCTTGTTTATTAAATTCTTGAATTTCTTTAATGGTTAAGTAATGCTCATTGTCACGAGAGTTATATTCGAACGCTTGCGTAACAGGTTTACCTTGCTCATTAATGGCATTGACGGTGAAGTCATTACTACGGCTTGAGAAAATGATACTCGGAGCAATAACAAAATGATCATCATATTCAAAGGTATGATAGGAGTCATCTGCAGGGCACATCACTTCGTGTAGCTTTTCACCTGGTCTAATGCCCACTTCTTTTTGCTTAAGATTTGGTGCCATAGCGGTGGCAAGATCAGATATCTTTATTGAAGGAATTTTCGGGACAAAAATTTCGCCGCCAAGCATACGTTGGAAGTTCTTTAAGACAAAATCAACCCCTTGTTGCAAGGTGATCCAAAAGCGAGTCATCTCCATATGGGTAATAGGTAAATGATCGCTACCTTCATTAATGAGCTTTTCAAAGAAAGGTACCACTGAGCCGCGCGAGCCGACCACATTGCCATAACGAACGACAGCAAAGGTGGTTTCATGACCGCCGGAAATATTATTCGCTGCGACAAATATTTTATCTGAGGCCAACTTTGTTGCGCCATATAAATTAATCGGGTTAGCTGCTTTATCGGTTGATAGTGCGATAACCTTACTGACATTATTATTCAGTGCCGCATCAATGACATTTTCAGCACCATTGATGTTAGTTTTGACACACTCCATAGGGTTGTATTCAGCAGCCGGAACTTGTTTCATGGCGGCAGCATGAATAACAAAATCGACACCGCGCATAGCACGGTTAAGTCTTTCTTTATCGCGTACATCACCTATAAAATAACGCATGCATGGCTGATTAAACACTTGTTGCATTTCAAATTGTTTTAATTCATCACGTGAAAAAATAATGATTTTCTTTGGCTTGTGGTGCTTTAGAAGTGTTTCAACATATTTTTTTCCAAATGAGCCTGTACCGCCAGTGATAAGGATACTTTTGTCATCAAACATTGTTGTCATGAGCCATCTCTCGATTTATTAGCGCTATGGTTTTCAATACTGTAGCAAATTTAATGAATTAAGTTAGCAAATATTGTTCCTTTGTTAATAAATTTATTGATTTGGTTGAATTTTTCAACATTTATAGTCATTGAAATAGTGTTTTAATCATCTCAGAGCTAGTTAGAGGAGAGAGAACAACAAAAGTACTCAGTTGTTTCTGGTAGGTTAAGTAATTAGCGTTTAAACAATTTGCGTTAGAGCAGCTTGGCTATTTGCTCATATAGTTCAGTTGCTTGGTTGTTGGTTAAATTACCAACAGATTGGCTTTTGCCTATGGTAGAGCTGACGCGAATCATATCGTTGGCAATCTCGCGGTTAGTAGCGGCTGATAGTTGTGATTCTTGCTGTTGTATTTCAGCCCCTTGCTTGGAAATGGCAATAGTATCAACGACTAATTTTTTATCGACATCACTAATATTAGCTTGTTGACTAAGCGCTTTACTGGCGGTAGTTAACACCTTATTGATAGTGCTATTACTATTTAAAGATACCAGCTCTGACATAGATAAACTCCTTCAATTGAGTTTATGTTCATATGTATAAGTTTAGCTGTTCCTGTCTGTTTTTTAAACAAAAACAGATGTGCATTGTTTTGCTAACGTATGAAGCGTCAATTAATTGCCATTTTGGCTGTTTTTTGTAAAAAAGCGTCAACTTTTTGTTGCTATAATATCAGTAAACGCTAAGATTGAATTGTCTAACAAAATTAAAAACTTGATTCCTTTACGAGCAAAGAAGTTACAGCTTATGAGTGATATGTCATTGATAAACGGACACAAACAAATTCTAGTCGTTGATAACGATAATGCCAGAGCGCACCAAATGGCAACGGTATTGTCCTTTGTTGGCGAGCACTTTACCTTGTGTTCACAAGAGCAGTTAAGTGATTATTTAAAACAAAGTGATCATTTAATTTGTGTTGTGCTAGCGGGTGATATTTCAACTGCAACGGCAAAACATATTAAAGCTCAGCCAAGTTTACCTTTTCTATTACATGATGTTGTGGATGCAAACGCATTAAGCCAAAACGCGAATGTTTTGGGGTTACTTTCTATTCCTTTAAATTACGCTCAGTTGACCGAGTTGGTTCATCATTGTCATCAATATCACAATAAACTACCAAAAAAAGGCAATAGGCTGGCAAGTAGTGCTTTATTCCGCTCGTTAGTTGGTGTGAGTGAGCCGATGAATCAGGTACGCTTTTTAATTGAACAAGTGGCAAAAACCCCAGCAAGCGTTTTGGTATTAGGTGAATCTGGTACAGGTAAGGAAGTGGTTGCTCGAAATATTCACAACCTATCAGATCGCGCTGATAAAGCCTTTGTGCCTGTGAACTGTGGTGCTATACCGGCAGAACTACTCGAAAGTGAGCTTTTTGGTCATGAAAAAGGCGCTTTTACTGGTGCGATCTCTGCAAGAAAAGGTCGTTTTGAATTAGCAGAAGGCGGCACCTTATTTTTAGATGAAATTGGTGATATGCCACAGCCTATGCAAGTCAAATTGTTGCGTGTACTTCAAGAGCGTACTTTTGAGCGTGTGGGTGGCAGCAAAAGTTTAAAGGCTGATGTCCGTATTATTGCGGCAACACATCAAAACCTTGAAGAAATGATTAAAACAGGCGATTTTCGCGAGGATCTGTTTTATCGATTAAATGTTTTCCCAATTGAAACGCCTTCATTAAGGGAAAGAAAAGAAGACGTACCTTTATTATTGCAAGAGCTATTAACTCGTTTTGAGCATGAGCAAGGTAAAACAGTTCGCTTTACTGAGAAAGCGATAGAGTCATTAATGGAACACCCATGGTCAGGTAACGTTAGGGAGCTTTCTAATCTTATAGAGCGTATGTTGATCATGTATGGTGAACAAATCGTTGATGTTGCCGAGTTACCATTTAAGTATCAGCATATTGACGTTGAGGCTTATCAACCGGAATACCCAGAAGAGTTACAAGAGCAAGATGCTATTAATGAATTATTTGCTGGCTTTGATTATGAAGATGAGCAAAATATTGACAGTGAGCCTGCTGAAGCGTTAACGCAAGATGAGCCGATTATCAGTCAAAGTAACGATAGTGCTTTGCTGCCTGATGATGGCATTAATTTAAAAGAATATTTAGCCGATTTAGAAATATCTCTTATTAAGCAATCACTTGTTAAGCATGATTGGGTCGTTGCTCGAGCGGCGGAAACCTTAGGTATGCGCCGCACCACCTTAGTCGAGAAAATGCGTAAATACGATTTACAAAAACCACAAGAATAACCCCATCTTTCGCCAACGATGCCAGTGTTTTGACACAGTAATAGTTTCTATCTTAATGAAATAAAACAAAAAAATGCTGGCACGATAAATGCTTTTTAGTACTTAATTAGATTGTTTTATTGAGTACAAAATTATGGCGCTAGCAGTTCAACCTATCGATGTAAGAGCAGCAAATAAAAGCTATGGCTTGGCAAGAGCCCAGCAAAGTAGTGCACTTGAGCAAGAAGCTTACCCAGGTGAGTTAGCTGCTTTGCGTGCTCAGTTAGCTGAAACATCAACGTCTGGTATCGCGCCATATTATTTAAGAAAGCAGGCATTAGCTGAGCAAAATAGTAAGCATACTAAGCAACTGGCAGATCAATTAATTGAAGAGATGCCAGCAGGTATTGTTGTTTTAGACGGTAACGGCATTGTTGTAAAAATTAATAAAGTAGCACGACAACTTCTTGACGAGCCTATTTTAGGGCAGGCTTGGTTTGATGTCATTAGTCGCTCATTTAAGCCAAGAGAAGATGACTGGCACGAAGTCTCGTTAAAAGATGGTCGTCGAGTAAAACTTGAAATCAGTAATTTAGGCGATCAGCCTGGTCAGCTTATCATGATGACCGACTTAACAGAAACGCGCTTGCTACAAGATAAAATTGGCCAAATGCAACGTTTATCATCGCTTGGTCGTATGGTGTCAACCCTTGCTCATCAAATTAGAACACCGTTATCGGCAGCTATTTTATATGGTGCTAACTTAGCGAACAATAAGTTAACTGATGATGCTCGGCAAAATTTCCAAGAAAAGCTTAACTCAAGATTAAAAGATTTAGAGCAACAAGTTAACGATATGCTGCTGTTCTCAAAAAGTGGTAAAGAGCAAGTGGTGAATGAGTTATCTGTGGCTGAATTACTTAATGATGCTGTGCAAAGTATGGAAGCCTTAACAGTAAAAGCCAAAGCTAAAATTAATTTAGAGTTAGCGCATGATTCGGGAAAAATACTTGCCAATAAAAATGCTTTAACTGGCGCCATTCAAAACTTAATTCACAATAGTTTGCGGATCATTGGTCAGCATGGAGTGATTAATATTCATGTCTTTAGCAAAGCAGAAGACATTTATATCAGTGTAAAAGATAACGGTCCTGGCGTTCAAGCCGAGCTAAAAGATAAAATATTTCAACCGTTTTATACCTCAAGTAGTCAAGGTACAGGCTTAGGTTTGGCTGTTGTAAAGTCTGTTGTTAGTGCTCACCAAGGACAAGTGAGTTTGATTAGCCAAGCACCAGAAGGTGCACACTTTGTTATTAAATTACCCAAGCTAAATACTAGCGCTGAAGTCAATGGGGAGAATCACCATGAATGAGCATAAAATATTAGTGGTTGAGGATGATGCCGGTTTAAGAGAGGCACTGTTAGATACCTTATCATTGGCAGGCTATTTGTGCGTTGAGGCAGACTCGGCTGAGCAAGCCTTATTATTACTCAAAAATCATCAGGTTGATCTAGTGGTTAGTGATGTGCAGATGGGCGGTATGTCGGGTTTATCCTTACTTAAAAGTATTAAAGCACAAGACAGTAACTTACCTGTATTACTGATGACCGCCTATGGCACCATTGATGATGCCGTACAAGCAATGCAAGATGGCGCATGTAATTATATTGCTAAGCCATTTGCCCCTGAAGTGCTATTAAACATGGTTAGTCAGTATATTCCACCAAAATCGGTAAGTGAAAATACCCCGGTTGTTGCCGATAAACGTAGTATTGAACTGTTATCGCTTGCGCGAAAAGTAGCAACTACGGAAGCATCTGTGATGATACTGGGGCCAAGTGGCTCAGGTAAAGAAGTCTTAGCTCAATATGTACATTACAATTCTGCTCGTGCTGAACAACCTTTTGTTGCGATAAACTGTGCGGCAATACCTGAAAATATGCTCGAAGCAACCTTGTTTGGCTATGAAAAAGGCGCTTTTACCGGTGCTATTCAAGCCTGTCCAGGTAAGTTTGAACAAGCGCAGGGCGGTACTATTTTACTTGATGAAATCACCGAAATGGATTTAGGCTTACAAGCCAAAATATTACGTGTTCTACAAGAGCGAGAAGTTGAGCGCCTAGGCGGCAGAAAAACTATAAGTCTTGATGTTAGAGTGATTGCCACCAGTAATCGTAATTTAAAAGATGCGGTGCGAGAAGGTGTTTTTCGAGAAGACTTGTATTATCGACTCAATGTGTTCCCACTTACTTGGCTACCACTTGCTGAGCGGGTTGATGATATATACGTGCTTGCTCAACATTTAGTGCAAAGACATTGTCAAAAAAGTGGCGAAGCTGTGCCAGAATTCTCGCCTGCGGCGCGCAGTAAACTTAATGCCTATCACTGGCCCGGTAATGTTAGGGAGCTAGACAATGTTGTTCAACGCGCCTTAATACTGCACAGTAATCAAGTCATTGATGCCAGTGATTTGCTGATTGAAAACTTTGAAACAACCTCGGTTGTTGAAGCACCGGCGCAAAGTCAAAATGAGGATAAACTTGGTACTGAGCTTAAGCTGCAAGAGCATCAAATCATTCTTGATACCCTGCAAGCGTGTCACGGCAGTAGAAAAGATGTCGCAGAACGTTTAGGGATCAGCCCGAGAACCTTGCGATATAAAATAGCCAAAATGCGTGAAAGTGGTATTGAAATACCAGCCTAGTTCTCCTTCAAACTGACATTTTATCAGTAATTTTTTATCAGTAATTTTTTATCAGTACTTTTTTACCAGTAGTAATGCAGCACGGTAGATTTTCTTAGCTACCGTGCTGTCTGCGCTTCCGATAAATCCTACCATTATTTTTCTAACAACTCTTTTGTTGGCATTAAGCTTGCAGCTTTAGCTAGTAATACACTGTGAAGTTAATTTATTGACACAAGAGAGCGTTACCATGGATATCAAAAGCAATTCTTTATATGCACAAATGCAAAGCATGTCTATGCAGGCGATGGGTAATAAGCTACCAGCCGTTGGTGGTGATGACATGGCTGTTGATAGCCTAGGTAAGGTGAACTCATCGAGTAGCAATTTCGGCAATATGTTAACGGATGCGTTAAAAACCGTGAATGAGCTACAAAAGGATGCTGGCGAGAAGAAAGCCGCCTTTGAAATGGGCGATAAAAGCGTGTCATTAGGTGAAGTGATGATCGCGTCTTCCAAGTCAGGTATTGCCTTAGATGCGACAGTGCAGGTGAGAAATAAGCTAGTTGAAGCATACAAAGAAATTATGAGTATGCCAGTGTAATTAAGAATTACCCAGTAAAGTTTCACTAGATTAAGATAAAAATAAAAGCTTAGCGGAGAATTTGAAGTGTCCGATACAAATGCCATGGTAACAGCCGATAACAGTACAGATTTACTTGCCAGTGAATCAGACTCTGCTGTAGAAGAGCAAAAGTCAGGTTTATCAGCGAGTTTAGGAAATATTGATGTATTAAGACAAATCACACTAGTTGTTGCCTTAGCCATTTGTTTAGCTATTGCAGTGTTTATCATCATTCTTGCTAGTGAGCCTGAATATCGTTTCTTAACGAAATTGCCGACCCAACAATTGATTAAAACCATGGATTTTCTTGACGCAAATAAAGTTGATTACCGTCAAGAAAACAACACTATTTCCGTTCCTGCTGAAGAATATCAAAATATTAAATTGTTGCTTGCTCGCGAAGGCTTAACCGAGGAACCAGCTCAAGGTGAAGAAGTCTTAATGAAAGATATGGGGTTTGGTGTTAGCCAGCGCCTTGAGCGCGAAAGACTTAAATTTGGCCGAGAGCAACAACTAGCAAAAACCATAGAGCAATTACAAAGTATTGCACGCGCTAAAGTATTACTTGCTATTCCACGTGAAAATGTTTTTGCCCGTCGAGAGAAAAATCCATCAGCCACTGTGGTATTAACCATGCAGCGTGGCAGAATTTTATCAGAAGAAGAAGTTGATTCAGTAGTAGATATTGTCGCTTCTGCCGTTCAAGGCTTAAGTCCAAACAGAGTGACAGTAACGGATCAAAATGGTCGCTTATTAAACTCTGGCTCGCAAGATTCCATTTCATCGCGCTCACGCAAAGAGTTTGAAATTGAACAAAAACGCGAGCAAGAATATTTAGATAAAATTGATAGCATTTTAATTCCGGTGGTTGGCTTAGGTAATTATACCGCACAGGTCGACGTTACTATGGATTTTACCAATGTAGAAGAAACACAACGTCGTTACAATTCAGACTTACCTGCATTGCGCAGTGAAATGAAAGTTGAAGATACTAGCATAGGTGGCAATGTTGGTGGTATTCCTGGCGCGTTAACCAACCAGCCGCCATTAGAATCAGCTATTCCTGAAAATGCTACCGGTGGTCAAAAGAAAGTACTGCCAAGTCGCAAACACAGTGAATCAACGAAAAACTATGAGTTAGATGAAGCCATTAGTCACACTAAACAGCAAGCGGGTATTGTGCGTCGAGTGAGTGTTTCTGTTGCGCTTGATTATGTAACCAGTGCAGCAGGTGCGCCAGCAGATGGCGCTGAAGAAAACGCAACACAGAGTACACAACAACCACGTTCAGTGGCGGAGCTAGCTTCTATTCGCCGCTTATTACAAGGTAGTATCGGCTTTGATTTACAACGCGGTGATATTTTAGAAGTGGTCACTATTCCGTTTAATCGTCCCGATTTAGGGGTTGAAGAAGAGCTACCATTTTGGAAGCAGCCAGAGTTCTTTAAAATAGTTAAGCTAGTATTAGCTGCAATAGTTATTATCGTATTAATCTTTGCGGTTATTAGGCCAATGTTAAAACGCTTAATCAACCCTGAGCAAACACCAGAAGATTATGGCGATAAATCACTTGATAGTCATATAGACTTAGGTGATGAAACCATGGACATGTTAACATCAGAGTTTGATGAAGGTGCCGTTGGTTTTGCCCCTGATGGTAGCTTACAGTTACCCGATCTTCATCGAGATGAAGATGTATTAAAAGCGGTTCGAGCGCTTGTTGCAAATGAGCCTGAACTATCATCGCAAGTAGTGAAAAGTTGGTTGAACGAAGATGAGTGATGAAGCACAATCAGTCGGCGAATTAGCCGCCGCACCCACAGGTTTTGATGTTGATAAACTTGAGGGTGCCGAAAAAGCCGCAATACTTTTATTGAGTTTATCAGAAGAAGATGCTGCGCAAATCCTAAAACACTTAGAGCCAAAGCAGGTTCAACAAGTGGGTACTGTGATGGCAGCGATGGAAGACTTTACTCAAGAAAAAATTACCGCGGTACATAAACTGTTTATTCAAGAAATTCAAAACTTCTCGACAATAGGTTTCCAAAGTGAAGAGTTTGTTCGTAAAGCACTAACCGCTGCATTAGGTGAAGATAAAGCGGGTAACTTAATCGATCAAATCGTTATGGGCGGTGGCGCTAAAGGTTTAGATTCATTGAAATGGATGGACTCTAAACAGGTCGCTAATATTATTCGTAATGAGCACCCGCAAATTCAAACCATTGTTTTATCATATTTAGAGCCAGAACAATCAGCGGAAATTATTGGTCAATTTACTGAAAAAGTTCGTTTAGATTTAATGATGCGTATTGCCAACCTTGAAGAAGTACAGCCTGCGGCATTGCAAGAGCTTAATGAGATTATGGAAAAACAATTTGCTGGTCAAGCGGGTGCGCAAGCTGCGAAAATGGGCGGCTTAAAAGCAGCGGCAGATATTATGAACTATCTAGATACCAATGTTGAAGGCATGTTGATGGATTCAATTCGTGAAAACGATGAAGAAATGAGTCAGCAAATTCAAGACTTAATGTTTGTCTTTGAAAACTTAGCTGATGTTGATGATAGAGGCATGCAGGCTATTCTACGTGAAGTACAGCAAGAAGCCTTGATGAAAGCGATTAAAGGTACAGATGATGCCTTGAAAGAAAAAATCCTTAGTAATATGTCTAAACGTGCTGCAGAAATGCTTGTTGATGATCTTGAAGCTATGGGACCTGTGCGCATTAGTGAAGTTGAAGCGGCACAAAAAGAAATCTTGTCTGTGGCTAGACGATTATCTGACGCCGGTGAAATTATGCTTGGCGGCGGTGGTGGCGGTGACGAGTTCTTATAATGACTTGTGTGAAGTAGGTTAAAGCAAGGTTTAAGTATGAAAGAGTTAGGTGGTCCACCCGTTAAAATTATTAAAGCCAAGCAACAAGAAGATCTTGATGTTTGGCCTTTGCCGGATGTGCAAAAAAGACCAAGTGCTGAAGAAGAAATTAAAACCAATGCGTTTGGTAAGCAGGAAGGCTGGGTTTACGAGCCGCCTCAAGCGGCAGAGCCTGAGCCTGTGCCGTTAACCGCACAAGAAATTGAAGAAATTAGACAGTCAGCCTATCAAGAAGGTTTTAGCCAAGGTAAAGAAGAAGGCTTTGCCACGGGATACGAAGAAGGTAAAGCCAAAGGCATTGAAGACGGTAAAATACAGGGCATAGAAGAAGGCAACGCCATAGGTTTAGAGCAAGGGCAAGAAACCATTGCTAAGCAGGCAGAAAATTGGCAAAGCCTTATTGAGCAACTGCATCAGCCGTTAGCCAGCGTTGAAAAAAATGTTGAAGAGCAGTTGTTAAACTTAGTGGTGCAATTAACTGAAGCCGTTGTCTTACAAGAGGCAAAAACTAATCCAGATATTTTAATGTCAGCCATTAGCGCAGGCATTAAAAGCTTGCCAAGTAATGAAACACAAACACAGATTTATTTAAATCCAGAGGATGTTAAGTTAGTCGAGCAGCAATTTGGCAGTGATCATATTCAAGAGCAAGGCTGGCGTTTACTACCGGCTCCGCAATATCCACAAGGTAGCTGTCAGATAGAAAACAGCACATCACATATCGATCTACAAATGAAATCCCGTTTAAAGCAAGTGTTGGAATCTTTCTTGCAGGATGCCTTGCATCAGTAGTTTGTGTTAAATCAGTAATGGTTTTTTGACACAATCAAGTTTTACTCGTAGGGATTGTGTTTATGGTTGATAGTCTCCGCCTTTCTGAGCGCTTAGCGCAAAGCCAGCAATTTATTCATCAGTTTAAGCAGCCAGTTGCTGGCCGCTTAGTTCGCGTTGTTGGCTTAACGCTAGAGGCTGTTGGCGTAAAAGCACATGTTGGTAGTCAGTGCATTGTTGAAACGGCACATGGCGATTTGCTTGCTGAAGTCGTTGGCTTTGCTCAAGATATTACTTACTTAATGCCTGAAGAAAGTTTACGTGGCGTTCTGCCAGGTGCAAGAGTGTTACCCATTGCCAGTAAATCACAATTACCCTTATCGATGGCGTTATTAGGTCGTGTTATTGACGGTGTTGGTAAACCTTTAGATGGTAAAGGGCCTATCAAAGCCAGTGATGAATATCATTATGATAGCAAGCCGATTAATCCCTTATCGCGCCGCGCAATTAAAGAGCCTCTTGATGTTGGGGTTCGCTCTATTAATAGCTTTATCACCGTAGGTACAGGTCAGCGTATGGGCCTTTTTGCAGGCTCTGGTGTCGGTAAAAGTGTGCTGTTAGGCATGATGACCCGAGGCACAACCGCAGATGTGGTTGTGGTTGGTTTAGTGGGAGAGCGTGGTCGAGAAGTTAAAGAATTTATCGAAGAAATTTTAGGTGAAGAAGGTAGAGAGCGCTCCGTTGTGGTGGCTGCACCTGCTGATAATTCACCTCTGATGCGATTAAAAGGTTGTGAAACGGCTGTACAAATCAGTGAGTATTTTCGCGATCAAGGTCTTAATGTACTGTTACTGTTAGATTCACTTACTCGCTATGCGCAAGCACAACGGGAAATTGCCTTAGCGGTTGGTGAGCCACCAGCCACTAAAGGTTATCCGCCATCGGTATTTTCTAAATTACCACAACTCGTGGAAAGAGCTGGTAATGGCGGTGAAGGCCAAGGCTCTATCACGGCATTTTATACTGTGCTCACCGAAGGTGATGATTTGCAAGACCCGATTGCCGATGCTTCAAGAGCAATACTTGATGGTCATATTGTGCTCTCAAGGGAGCTTGCTGATGCTGGTCATTATCCTGCGATTGATGTTGAGGCATCAATTTCCCGGGTTATGCCTATGGTCACTTCACCTGAGCATCAAGAGCTAGCAAGGCAACTTAAACAAATTTATGCCTTGTATCAGCAAAATAAAGATCTTATTGCAATTGGTGCATACACCAAAGGCAGTGACCCACGTATTGATCAATCTATTAATGTTGTTCCCGTTATTAACTTTTTCCTACAGCAGAAAATTAATGAAGTCATTCCGTACGAGCAAAGCTTAACCCAGTTACAAGAGATTATTGCCGCAGCCCATGCAAATAATCAGAATGCAGCTCAGGCTCAAGGGTAGCTTGTTGATTTGAGCAACTAGTTAAGAGACATAGTTATGGCAACAAAACAATTAGATACCTTGTTAAAGTTTGAACAAGATAAAGAGCGACAATGTGCAGAGCAGTTACAAAAGGCTGAAAATGAATATCAGCAGAATGTTATACGGCTGCAAGGGGTGGCAGATTACCGTTTAGAATATATGAAGCGTTTAAGTCAACGAGCTGAATTTGGCATAGACAGCAGCACCTACACTCATTATCACGCCTTTATTTCAAAATTAGATCATGCCTCTGAGCAAGTTGAAATTGCCATGCAGCAAGCCAAAGCCTTGGTTGAGCAAAGTAAATCTTTATGGCTTGCCCAACGACAAAAAGTTCAAGCAGTAGAATCATTACGAGAAAAGCGAGCACAAAAAGCGCAGCAATTAGCTTTAAAGAAAGAGCAAAAAATGTTTGATGAAATCGCTACACAGCAATTTGTTCGCCGTAAACTCAATTTGTAACCTTGTTTCCTTGTGAATGGAATAGTTATTGCGGATGGAGTAGTTATTGTAAATGGAATAGTTATTGCATTAAAAGTCTGTAGCACCTTGCTTGTACTTTATCGGTAGTGCAAGGGAATTGATTAAATTAGCACAATTAGGCATTGCACTCACATTTTAGTGAAGCTTGGCAAAGGCAAAAACTAGTCGTTATTTTACTATTGGGTTTATTATGCAACAAATGAATATACTATCAGCTATCACAACTCAAGATACTGAAATAAATAATAAAAATTTTGATGCTCAGCAGGAATCTAGCACTGAAAACAGCATATTCTCTTCGTTAGTTGATAAAGAAGTGGCAAAGAGTCGTAATGGCGATAAGCAAGATGTATTGCTCAATGAACGCAAGATTGTTGCTCATGATACTGATAAAAACGTTGCGGCAAGTAATGACAGTTCAGCAGAGCAAGATGGCAAAATATCGTCATCGGCTGACAATGAGCAAGCTAATGGTGATAGTAATAATAGCCAGGAGAGTGCGGACAAAAATCAAAGTGATGCTGAAACTAAGCTAACGTCAGCAGAAACGCAAAGTAAAGCAGGGCAAGCTGACAAAACTTTGACTCAGTCTGAAGAGTTTATCTCTTTATTGTATCAATCAGATCAAGCATTAAATCCAAGTGCAAATAAGCAAGAAAGTCATCGTGTTAATGTACAGAGTCAAGTAGTAAAAGAGGCGGTGCCGACACAGCAAAGTTCAGATAACGATATGCTGGTTAAAACACAAAGCAAAACAGAGCATACCTTAAAAGAGTTTATTGAAAGCTTACCAAGTAAGTCGGTTGTTAAAGACTCAAGTGCTAGCGTGACTGATAAAGAAGTGTTAGCGCAATCGTTGAAAAACCAACAGTTAACGCCAGAAGCATTAGCGGCAAAACAGCAAGTGGCATCAGAGCAAAAAGTAAATGCAACTGCTAAAAGTTCTACGACAGAAGTAAAGCCACAGCTACAGCAAGAGCTACCTGATAGCAAAGTTAAGTCATTGCAGGCAGAGATTAAGGCAGCACTAGCTGGTGGTGAAGAAAAGGTTGCTACAGAACAAGGCAGAAATGCGCAATTGCTGGATGAGTCAGCTAAAGTATCCAAGCATAGCAAATCAGAAGTCGTTATAGATAAGGTAATACAGCAATCTGGAAAAGTTGATGCTGTTACTAGCGCTGATGATGGACAAGAGAGCAAACAGTTAGTATCTGGTAGTCAGAGTGTCGTTGAAGAAAGTGATGTGCTAGAGCAAGCAGCAACTAAGGCTACTTTATCAGCAGACAAGTCTCTAAACGGTCAAGATAAAGAGGCTGTTGCTATTAGTATGGCAAAGCCGTCAGATAAAGAAAGCAAAGCCACTGATACCGCTACCACAGGTCATGTGAAGGTAACTCAGAAAGCTGGCGAAGTGACAGAGCAGGACTATAGCGCAACTAAGACTCCGCCAATTATAAAGCCTGAAGAGAATAAAGCCGTAGCTATGGCGAATACCCCTGCAAATGAAACTAACCCGGCTAATCAAAACCGGGTGATAAATTCGCGTACTGAGTCTGCTTTACAAACATCCCAGCAGCAAAGTGAGCAGTTAAATCAAGATGACAATGCTGAGTTAGAAAGTAAGGCTAAAGAGAAAGAAGCTGAGTTGCAGGTTAAACAAACACCGAATGTGAATGAGAAAAATGTATCGGGTAATACTAAGAATGAAGCTAATGTTACTCAATCGCCCAGTCATGCTCGAGCAATGGCTGAGCCATTAAATTATAACAGTGTTTCAAGCCAAGTTAGTCAAGCGATGCAAGCTGCGGAGAGCTTAGTACATAATGTTGCTGGCGATGTCGCTCATATTCAGAAGAATAATGTTGCCCTGCAGCAAGAAACGATTTCTATTTTTAGAAAAGATTTTGCTAACGCCGTTAAAGATAAAGTGATGTTAGTGATTTCACAAAAGCTGCAGCAGTTTGAGATTTCATTAGATCCCCCTGAATTTGGCAATATGCAAGTTAGAGTCAACTTACAAGCTGAGCAAGCCTCGGTAAACTTTGTTGTGCAAAATCAGCAAGCAAAAGATGCATTAGAGCAAAACATGCACAAACTACGCGATATGTTATCTGAGCAGGGGGTTGATGTTGGCGGAGCAAATGTAGAGCAACAAAATAGTCAAGGAAGTGATGAAGAACAAAACTTAGCAGGTGAAGGTAATGCTCGAGGCAGATTAGCTCAGGATGATGTTGAGGCAAGCGAACATGTCTTGTCTGCTGGTTTGTTTAATTCTTCAGCAACTGGTGTCGATTATTTCGTTTAAAGGGAATAAATATTGTCAACTTGGCTAAAAGCCATTGGCTCAAAACCGTTTCGAGGATATATTATTAGTAATAATAACTTAGCGGTACCAAGCAATATAATGATAAGGGCTAATTATGGCAGATGATAAAGCAAAAGATAAAGAAGGCGAATTAGAGCTAGATAATTCCGGCAAAAAGAAAAAGCTTATTATAATAATCGCCGCAGTTGTTTTATTAGCAGCCGGTGCTGGTGGTTACTTCTTTTTTATGGGCGGCTCTAGTGAGCCAGTAAGTCAAGAACAACTTGATGCAGCCCTTGATACTGATAGTGGTGAAGCACCTGCAAAGCAAGAGTCTGGTGCGCAAGTAGGCTCAGCTTTATATGTCCCTATGCCAAGACCATTTAGATTTAATGTGCCAGGTGCAGCACGAGATAGGTTTGTAGAAATTCGTGTGCAATTGCTTGTACGCGGCGGTGACAACGAAGAAAATGCCAAGATGCATATACCATTAATTGAAAGCACGTTATTAGGCGTATTTTCTCAAGCGAATGCTGATGATTTGGCAACTAGCGCCGGTAAAGTGTCGTTAAAACAACAATCTTTAGCAGCTGTGCAAAAAGTGATGACAGATGTTGAAGGGGATAAAACAATAGAGAAAGTATTATTTACTGGCTTTGTTATGCAGTAATAACGCTTTCACTATGGGTTTGGTAAGTAGTTGATTTAAAATAATTAGCTAACAAAAATAGAGAATAACGCGTGAGTGATTTATTATCTCAAGATGAAATTGATGCGCTACTCCATGGCGTAGATGAGGTTGAAGAAGAGGAAATAGTTGAAGACGTTGTCGACAGGCAAGATGGTACTTCAGACTATGATTTCTCTTCTCAAGACCGCATTGTTCGTGGTCGTATGCCTACCTTGGAAATGGTAAATGAACGTTTTGCCAGACACATGCGTATTAGTTTATTTAATATGATGCGCCGAACGGCTGAAGTATCGATTAACGGTATTCAGATGATAAAGTTTGGTGAGTACATTCATACGTTATTTGTTCCTACCAGTTTGAATATGGTGCGTTTTCGTCCATTAAAAGGTACTGCTTTAATCACCATGGAAGCGAGACTGGTATTCATATTGGTAGATAACTTCTTTGGTGGTGACGGTCGTTATCACGCTAAAATTGAGGGGCGAGAATTTACCCCTACTGAGCGTCGTATCATTCAAATGCTATTAAAGCTTATCTTTGAAGATTATAAAGAAGCTTGGTCGCCGGTAATGGATGTTTCATTTGAATATTTAGATTCTGAAGTTAACCCTTCGATGGCGAATATTGTCAGTCCGACCGAGGTGGTGGTAATCAGCTCTTTCCATATCGAACTCGATGGGGGCGGCGGTGATTTCCACGTTGCCCTACCTTACTCTATGCTAGAGCCTATTCGAGAGTTGCTTGATGCTGGTGTACAAAGTGATAAAGAAGATACGGATATGCGCTGGTCGAAAGCACTTCGTGATGAAATTATGGATGTGCCTGTTGCCATAAATACTAAGTTCTTAGATGTGGAGCTGCCATTAAGTCAAGTCATGGAATTACAAGCCGGTGATATTATTCCGATTGAAATGCCTGAAAATATTACCGTATTAATTGAAGATTTACCGACCTTTAGAGCGAAATTAGGTCGTAGTAGAGATAACGTAGCACTGAAGATTGAGTCTAAGATCAAGCGACCAGAATCTGTGAAATCTGAGCTTACTATTTTAACCAAAGGAGGTAAACGTCTAGACAGTGATGCAGAGCTGCATCTATTAGAAGATGATTTATAAAACCTTGGCAACAAATAGCAAGTAATAAGTGACAGAGTATTAAATTGAGGCAAGTGGTATGAGTGAAAAAGATGATGACCTGAGTATGTGGGATGAGGCGCTAGATGAGCAAGCAGAAGCTAAAGCGGCTGCTGATGAAGCGCAAGCTGTTGAGTTAGAAGAGCTAACTGAAGATGCGCCAATATCAGGTGAAGAAAAGCGCAAGTTAGATGCAATTTTAGATATTCCTGTGACTATTTCAATGGAAGTAGGGCGTAGCCATATCAGCATTAGGAATTTACTACAATTGAACCAAGGCTCAGTGGTTGAGCTTGATCGCGTTGCTGGTGAATCATTAGATGTGTTAGTAAATGGTACCTTAATCGCACACGGTGAAGTTGTTGTTGTTAACGATAAGTTTGGTATTCGTTTAACTGACGTGATCAGTCAAATTGAACGTATTAAAAAGCTTAAATAATTGAGCCTAATGCCATGATTTATGCTGAAAAAAGATTACCCATTCACTCAGCTATCAAGAGTAAAGGCTTTGCTAAAGCATGCTTAGTTAAGGGTCTTGCTTTGTTTGTGAGCTTGTTATCAACCCTGACTTATGCGCAGGAGCAAGCTGAACAAGCAACACCACAAGTGGGCAAGCATGTAATGACAAATATGGATGCAGGTAGCATGATTTTGTCGCTGTTAATGGTGCTTGGTTTAATTGTTGTTAGTGCCTTAGTGTTAAAGCGTTTTAATATTGTTCAGCAAGGCAATGGGCAAATAAAAGTGCTCTCTAGCGTGCCACTTGGAGCAAAAGAAAGATTAGTCGTAGTGCAAGTAGGTGAAAAGCAAATGGTGCTTGGGGTAACTAGCCAACAAATTACTCATATTGAAACCCTGTCAGAGCCTTTAGCTGTAGAAAAGTCCGATATGGCTAATGTGCCAAATAGTATGATGTCTTTAATTCAAAAAAAATTGCAAAAAAGCCATCAATAAATTATTCGCCTGTTCAAGCTTAATTCAGCTAGCAAGGAAATTATGAAAAAAATAGCCATTCTAACCTCAATCATACTGTTATTTTGTGCTAGTTTTAATGTGCTAGCAGCTGAGGAGCTTGCGCTTCGAGCTTTAACATTAACGACCAACCCTGACGGCTCTCAAGAATACTCGGTTACCCTACAAATTTTAATGTTTATGACAGCGCTGAGCTTTATCCCTGCTGCTGTTATTATGATGACGTCTTTCACGCGTATAGTTGTTGTGATGGCGATATTAAGACAAGCCTTTGGTTTACAACAAACACCATCAAACCAAGTGATTATAGGCTTAACACTATTTATGACGCTTTTTATTATGACGCCGGTTTATAATCAAGTGAATGAAACTGCGATACAGCCTTATTTAGCTGAGCAGTTAACCTCAGTTGAAGCAATTGATAAAGGTAAAATCCCGCTTAGAGCCTTTATGCTTGAGCAAACTCGAGTTAAAGACTTAGATACACTTGCAGCAATGGCTGGTATTGAAGCGGTTGATAAGCCAACAGATTTACCAATGACGGTAATTATTCCCGCTTTTATTATTAGCGAATTAAAAACAGCGTTTCAGATTGGTTTTATTCTATTTATTCCTTTTTTAATTATTGATTTAGTGGTTGCCAGTATTCTGATGGCAATGGGTATGATGATGTTGTCACCTATGATAGTTTCTTTGCCATTTAAATTGATGTTATTTGTTTTAGTAGATGGATGGAACCTTGTTATTGGTACTATAGCAACTAGTTATGGTATGGGGAGTTAGCTGTGTTTGTTTTGCTAAAAAACACTAAGCTAATATTAAATGCGCGCAGGAGTACATGCTGATGAGTCCTGAAATATTTGTTGATATATTACGAGATGCGCTGTTGTTGGTTATTGTGCTGGTTAGTGCGGTAATCGTGCCCAGTTTAATTATTGGTTTAATTGTTGCTGTCTTTCAGGCGGCTACTTCAATTAACGAGCAAACCTTAAGTTTTTTGCCTCGACTCATAGTTACCTTACTTGCCTTGATTATTGGCGGACATTGGGGGGTGCAAAAGCTTATGGATTATACCATTCGCCTTATCAATAGTATTCCTAGTGTGGTGGGCTAATGGAATTTACCGAGTCAGTTATTAATCAATATCTGGCTGATTTTATTCTGCCTTTTTCTCGTATATCTGCGTTAATTATGACCATGATTGGTTTTGGCGCAAGAACCATCACCACTCGAGTAAAGTTGATTTTATGTGTCACTTTGACCATAGCTGTGATGCCGGCAATACCTGCCACACAAGTACCAGAGTTATTATCTTTTCATACTTTGATTTTACTGTTTCAGCAATTAATCATAGGTATTATGCTCGGCTTTATTACTGTTATGGTCGTCAATACATTTACTTTAGCTGGACAAATAATTGCTATGCAGTCTGGCTTAGGTTTTGCCTCTTTGGTTGATCCTGCAAGCGGTATGAATGTACCGGCTGTAGGTCAGTTTTTCTTAATATTAACGACGTTACTGTTTTGGATCATGGACGGGCATCTGGCTTATTTACAGTTTATTGTGGCCAGTTTTGATACTTTACCTATACCGACAGAGCATTTATCGAGCATTAAATATAAAGAAATTGTGGAATGGGCCAGTTGGATGTTTGCCACCGCTTTATCGCTTTCATTAGCGCCACTCACAGCTATGCTTTTGATTAACTTTTCTTTTGGTATTATGACCAGGGCAGCGCCACAGTTAAACATTTTCGCTATTGGTTTTCCTATCTCTATGATGGCAGGTTTACTGATTATGTGGCTTACTTTTGGTAACTTTTTAACCCACTTCGAGTTGCAATGGCAGCGGGCGCTAGATTTTAGCTGTTACTTAATTGATTGTGCAGTGCAGTAGTTAAGGTGATATATGGCAGAGTCAGATAGCGGCGAAAAAAGTGAACAACCCACGGCGAAAAAGCTAACAGACGCCCGAAAAAAGGGGCAAATTGCCCGCTCTAAAGATTTAGGCACTATGTTTGTGCTAGTTGGCAGTGCTTGTGCGTTATTATTAATGGGCAATTCACTGGCAAGTGCTATTGCGACTATGATGAAGCGCCTGTTTCATTTAAGTCGTCGTGAAACCATGGATGTTAACGCATTATTTAGCGTTATCAGTGATGGCGTCAGTATCGTTATCTGGCCCATGTTATGGATTTTTCTCATAATCATTATTGCCGCTTTTGTTGGTAATACTATGCTAGGTGGTATGAGCTTTAGTTGGGAAGCCATGGCGCCCAAAGCAAGCCGATTATCACCTATAGCTGGCTTTAAGCGTATGTTTGGCGTACAGGCTGCGGTGGAGCTAATTAAATCAATTCTAAAATTTTTCGTGGTTTTTATTGTTGCCTTTATTTTACTGACTACGCTGTTTGAAGAAATTTTAGCGCTCAGTTTAGAAAGTATTCCTGATAACTTTGATCACGCGGTCAATATGCTGCTGTGGATGTTTTTAGTGCTCGCTATGTCTGTGGGGATTATTGCGGTTATTGATGCGCCATATCAAATCTGGAATCACACTCGTCAGCTGAAAATGACTAAGCAAGAAGTTAAAGATGAGCACAAAAATACTGAGGGTAATCCAGAGATAAAAGGGCGCATTAAAAGAACACAGTATGAAATGTCACAACGACGCATGATGGCGGATGTACCTAATTCAGATGTTGTTATAACTAACCCGATACATTACTCAGTGGCATTGCAATATGATGCTGCGGTAGGTGGCGCGCCAGTGCTAATTGCTAAAGGTGTTGATGAAATGGCGATACATATTCGCACTATTGCAAAAGAAAATGGCGTTGAGATCATTCAATCACCAGCATTAGCGCGCTCCTTGTATTATACCGCAGAAGTAGGTGATGACATACCAGAAGAGTTGTTTGCTGCTGTTGCGCAAGTGTTAGCCTTTATTTTTCAGTTAAATGAGCATAAAAAAGGTCGAGCAAGACGTCCTATTCCTATTGCTAAAGACTTACCTATTCCCGATGACTTTAAATACTAAGCGGAAAAGTTAGGGGATATTACTTTTTTGGTGCGATATTTGCTTTTTCTAGCTCAAGTGTCAAAAAAACCACATGAAGTATTCGATGCAATTAGCTGGCTATTTAAATCAATTTAATAAAAATAAATTTAGACATTTCTCAGGCTTAGGTACACCTTTATTGGTGATGGCGGCATTGGGCATGGTTATTCTACCTATGTCACCTTGGCTGCTCGATATTCTTTTCTCTTTTAATATAGCCCTGTCTTTAGTGGTGTTATTGATAACGGTATACACCTTAAAGCCGCTAGACTTTGGCTCATTTCCCGCGGTGTTACTTGTGGCGACTATTTTACGTTTAGCGTTAAATGTTGCCAGTACGCGTGTTGTTTTACTAGAAGGGCATGAAGGTACAGCCGCTGCCGGTAAAGTTATTGAAGCGTTTGGCTCCGTAGTTATTGGCGGTAACTACGCGGTAGGTTTAGTGGTTTTCCTTATTCTCATTATTATCAACTTTGTTGTTGTTACTAAAGGTGCTGGCCGTATTGCTGAAGTGACTGCACGTTTTACCCTTGATGCTATGCCAGGTAAGCAAATGGCTATTGATGCCGATTTAAATGCCGGCTTTATTACGCAAGATCAAGCAAGAGAGCGTCGTATTGAAGTCACCAGTGAAGCTGACTTTTACGGCTCTATGGATGGTGCCAGTAAGTTTGTAAAAGGTGATGCCATTGCTGGTATTTTAATTCTTTTCATTAATATTATTGGCGGTTTAGTCATAGGTATGGTTCAACATGACTTAAGTTTTGACGATGCTGTGCAGATATATACGCTATTAACTATTGGTGATGGTTTAGTTGCGCAAATTCCAGGTTTATTGCTTTCAGTAGGTACGGCGATAGTCGTTACTCGCCAAAATACTTCTCAAGATATGGGCGAGCAAGTTAGCGGTCAATTAGGTCAAGAGCGCTCGTTATATATTGCGGCGGGCGTCATGTTTGTTATGGGTATTATCCCTGGCATGCCACACTTTGCTTTTTTATTCTTTGCAGTTCTTATTGCGGCAAGTGCTTATTGGGGCAGCAAGCGTAAAGCAAGTAAAGCGATTGAAATGGAAAAGATTGCCCAAGAGGAAGAAGTTCAAAATCAACAAAAAGAAGAAGAAGTTAAAGAGCTAGGTTGGGACGATGTTAATCATGTTGATGTGATTGGTTTAGAAATTGGCTATCGTTTAATTCCACTTGTGGATAAGGCGCAGGGCGGTGAATTATTAAGCCGTATTAAAGGGGTACGTAAGAAGTTATCTCAAGAGTTTGGTTTTTTAGTTCCTGCCGTGCATATTCGCGATAATTTAGATCTAGACCCTAACAGTTATCAAATCTCGTTAATGGGTGTCACCATAGGTAGCGCGCAAATTCGTCACGATCAAGAGCTTGCTATTAACCCTGGGCAAGTCTTTGGTCAACTTGATGGCACGCCAACTAAAGATCCTGCCTTTGGTTTAGATGCGGTATGGATAGATAAAAGTCAGCGAGAACAGGCGCAAACTTTAGGTTATACCGTGGTTGATGCCGCCACAGTACTAGCAACGCACTTAAGCCAGATATTATCTAATAATGCTTCGCAGTTGTTAGGACACGAAGAAGTACAAAACTTATTAGATCTGCTAGCGAAAAGTTACCCTAAATTAGTGGAAGGTTTCATTCCTGATATTTTAACTTTAGGTACTGTGGTGAAAGTACTACAAAGCTTAATGAATGAAGGCGTTGCAGTGAGAGATATGCGTTCAATTGTGCAAACCTTAGTTGAGTATGGACCTAAGAGCCAAGATCCCGAGGTGTTAACTGCTGCTGTGCGCATTACATTACGTAAATTTATTATTCAAGACCTTGTTGGCGCTGCTGCTGAAGTGCCTGTCATAACTTTGGCACCTGAGTTGGAACAGATGTTGCATCAGTCTATGCAAATGGCAGGAGATGATGGCGCAGGTATTGAGCCAGGTTTGGCGGAAAGATTGCAAAAATCATTGACTGAAGGAGCACAGCAGCAAGAAATGGCTGGTGAAGCGCCAATATTATTAACCTCAGGAATTTTACGTACCGTATTAGCTAAGTTTGTAAAATATACCATACCAAGCTTGCGCGTTATTTCTTACCAAGAAATTCCTGATGATAAACAAATCAAAATTGTTAGTGCCATAGGGCAATAATGATACTAGCGACTCTCAGGATATAGAGAGAGTACTGGTAAAGTGATGTAGAAAGGGGTTGGATGTGAAAATTAGACGTTTTGTTGCCAAAGATATGCGTACAGCATTAGCGCAAATTAAAGATGAGTTAGGTGCAGATGCTGTAATTATGTCTAATAAAAAAATACCCGAGGGTGTTGAGTTAATGGCTGCGGTTGACTACAACCAAGTTGTACCTCAAGCTCAACAAGCTCATTCAGAGCAAACGCCTACTACGCACGCTATGTCTGAAGATGTGGTTAGTTTGAGTCAGCCGAGCCAAGGGGCGGCAGCGCAGATGCAAGCCGCCAATGTTAGCTCAACAGTGGCTTCATCACCAGCACAAGCTGAGCCACCAGCTGATAGCTTAGCAGCTTTGTTAAATCGTCAAGTACAGCAAACCCCAGCGCCAGCCGCTCAAGTAAATGAGCAACAAGCAGAGCAAAGTATAGAAGCACAACTAAAAAGCTTTACTGACAGATTACGTCACTCTTCACCTGAAGGTGAAATTCCAGCACCTACTGAGTTTGTTGCGAGTCAAGAAGTGGAACAAGCAGCCCCAACGATGAACACTCAAGTACAAGCAGCAAGTGAAGGTTTTACCAGCCCAGTTGCGCAAGATTTACTGGCTGAGTCAGCATTAACAACAGAGAATGCCTCGGTTAGTGCGCAAGATTTTCATAAGATGCAGCAAGAAATGGCATCCATTAGAGCGCTATTAGAGCATCAAGTGTCTGGTTTGATGTGGCAGGATATGGCACAAAAAGACCCACAACGTGCCGTATTAGTTAATCGTTTAATTGCACTGGGTTTAAATGAGCAAATAGCAGATCAAATTGCTGGCTATGTACCAGAAAATGTACATGAAAAAGAAGCTTGGCATCATGCTACTCAACTTATTTCTCAGCAAATTAATACTACGCAAAATGATATTATTCAACGCGGCGGTGTTGTTGCCTTAGTTGGTCCAACTGGTGTGGGAAAAACAACGACCATTGCTAAATTGGCCGCAGGCTTTGCGCAAGTGCATGGTAGTGAACAAGTGGCATTAATTTCTACTGACACTTTCAGAATTGCTGGATTTGAACAGCTTGCTACCTATGGAAAAATTATTGGCTGTCAGGTGAAATTAGCAAAGGACAGTGAAGAGCTTGATGCGTTATTACAACAATTTGCTAAGAAGAAGCTTATTTTAATTGACACCGCAGGTATGGGACAACGTGACATGCGTTTAGCGAAACAACTCACTAACCTTGTTTCTAATGCTCGTGTTCGAATTCGTAATTACTTAGTGTTAGCTGCCAATAGTCAATTGCAGGTAATGCAAGAGAATGTTGATCGCTTTAAGAAAGTTCCGCTAGCAGGTTGTATTTATACTAAACTTGATGAAAGCGTTAGTATTGGCGAAATAATTACAACCTCTATTCAAAATGGTTTGCCAATAGGGTATCTTACTGATGGGCAAAGAGTTCCAGAAGATATTAAAGTTGCAAATGCTGAGAAATTAGTTAATCTTGCAGATAAGATGGCAAGCAAGTCAGCAACTGCTAGTAGTACTTCTGCGCGAACTAAGCCAGTGGCGCCAGCAGCCATGTTTTAAAATCAATTCTCAGCTAAGCTAAAATAAGAAGTAGTAAGTTAATGATAGATCAAGCGAGCGGCTTAAGAAAAATGCAAGATTCACAAAAAGTTAAAGTTATAGCTGTTTCTGGAGGTAAAGGTGGTGTTGGTAAAACTAATATCTCATTGAACACCGCCATTGCATTGGGACAACTAGGTAAACGCGTGCTTATATTAGATGCTGATTTAGGTCTAGCAAACGTTGATGTTATGTTAGGTTTGCGAGTAAAGCGTAATCTTTCCCATGTCTTGTCTGGTGAATGTGAACTAGACGATATTATTATTGATGGCCCAGCAGGCATAAAAATTATTCCGGCTACCTCAGGCTCTCAATCTATGGTTGATTTAACACCATCAGAGCATGCAGGCTTAATCAGAGCATTCAGTGAAATGCAAACCCAGTTTGATGTTTTGATTGTTGATACTGCCGCCGGTATTTCTGATATGGTATTGAGTTTTACTCGAGCCGCACAAGATGTCATGTTAGTGGTATGTGATGAGCCAACATCGATCACTGACTGTTATGCACTGATGAAATTATTGAGCCGAGATCACGGCGTTTTTAAGTTTAAAGTAGTCGCCAATATGGTACGAACTGCGAATGAAGGCCAGCAGCTTTTTGCCAAACTCACTAAAGTAACCGATAGATTTTTAGATGTTGCCTTAGAGTTAGTTGCTGTGGTGCCATTTGATGAAAATATCAGAAAGGCGGTGAGGAAGCAGCAAGCTATAGTTGAAGCCTTTCCGCAATCACCAGCTTCACAAGCCTTTAAGAGTTTAGCAAGTAAAGTAGAATCTTGGCCTATTCCTAAACAAGCATCAGGCCACCTAGAGTTTTTTATTGAGCAGTTAATTGCTCACTAACTTCCATTGTTATAGTGAGAATTGAATCACGTGGTAAAAGCTATTACCTATAATAATCAAGTCGATAAAAGTCAGTTGCTTGAACAGCATACGGTTTTGGTAAAACGCATAGCCTATCACTTACTTGCCAGATTACCTGCCAGTGTACTAGTTGATGATCTTATTCAATCTGGAATGATAGGGCTTTTTGAAGCGGCGAATAATTTTGATAATAGTAAAGGGGCAAGCTTTGAAACCTTTGCTGGTATAAGAATACGCGGCGCTATGCTTGATGAGATTCGCCGTGGTGATTGGACACCACGGTCTGTTCATAAAAATAGTCGAATGATAAGTGATGCAATCAAAGAATTAGAAGCGAAATTAGGTCGTGATGTTTCTGATTTAGAAGTTGCTGAAAAACTTGATATTTCATTAAATGACTACCATCATATATTAAGTGAAGTCAGTACAGGAAAAATTCTAGGTATAGATGATCTTGGTATCAGTGAAGATGCAATAAATTATGCAGATGGCAGCCAAGCAGATGATCCATATCAAAATATAGAGCAAACAGCCTTTAAAAAGGGTTTAACAGAGTGCATTAGTTCTTTACCCGAGCGAGAAGCTTTAGTACTGTCACTGTATTATGATGAAGAATTAAATTTACGTGAAATTGGCCAAGTACTCGATGTCAGTGAGTCTCGAGTTAGTCAAATTCATAGTCAAGCAATGCATAGGTTAAAAGCTCGTATGCAATCTTGGCAAAGTTAAGTAGAATAATAGTTAGAATTATAAATTGATTGTTTCGCCGGAGGGTGCCTTGGATAAAAATATGAAAGTACTTGTTGTTGATGATTTCTCAACAATGAGACGTATAGTGAAAAATTTGTTACGTGATTTAGGTTTTACCAATATTCAAGAAGCAGATGATGGCAGTACCGCGTTGCCGATGCTACAAGGTGGAGATTTTGACTTTGTGGTAACCGATTGGAATATGCCGGGCATGCAAGGTATTGATCTATTAAAAGCGATTCGTGCCGATGCAAGTTTGGCTCATATACCTGTATTGCTTATTACAGCTGAAGCTAAAAAAGAGCAGATTGTAATGGCAGCACAAGCGGGTGTTAATGGCTATATTGTTAAACCTTTTACTGCAGCAACGCTGAAAACTAAGCTAGATAAAATATTTGAGCGCTTAGGCTAGTGTTGATTGAATTTTAGCAAGTCATTAGTAACTGAGCCTTGGTTGTAAAGTTACTAATGTACTAGCTAAATTGAGTTTTGCATGAGTATTAAGGACTTTGCATGAGTATAGCTATGATGGGGCGGATCTCTTTAGAGCAAGCAAAATCATTGGTTGAGTATTTGGAAACTGATCAGCAAGATAAGGCGGATGCGCTAATTGCTGAAATTCAAAACCCAATCAACTCAGAGTTGTTTGCAGAAATAGGTAAATTAACCCGCCAACTTCACGATTCTTTAACAAACTTTCAGATTGATTCTCGATTGAATGATCTCGCGACGGCAGATATTCCTGATGCGAAAGAGCGCTTGAATTTCGTTATTGATAGAACAGAAGAAGCCGCTAACAAAACAATGGATGCGGTGGAATCAATATTTCCAGTTGTAGACACAATTTCTCATCAAGTTAAAAAAGTTGATCCTGCTTGGACACGATTAATGAATAATCAACTTGATTTAAAAGAATTTAAAGCCTTGTGTTTAGATATAGATAACTTACTTAAAACGACTCGCAAAGAAACTGATCATATTCATACCTTAATGACAGATGTTTTAATGGCTCAGGATTTCCAAGATTTAACTGGTCAGGTAATTCGTAAGGTTATTGATTTAGTAAGAGAAGTTGAAGATAGCTTAATTAATATGTTAACCGCATTTGGCATTTCAGCAGAGGATGCAAAACAAAGTGCGCAACCTAAGTTAGGCGATAACTTAGTTGAAGGGCCGATAGTTAACAAAGATAACAGAAATGATGTTGTAGAAGATCAAGACGATGTTGATGATCTTTTATCAAGTTTAGGGTTTTAACGGGAGTCGCTGCATGTCTTTTGAAGCAGATGAAGAAATTTTACAGGACTTTTTGGTCGAAGCGGGTGAAATCTTAGAGTCGCTTTCAGAAGAGTTAGTCGAATTAGAAAACGACGTTGATAATGCGGATTTATTAAATTCAATATTCCGTGGTTTCCATACCGTTAAAGGTGGTGCTGGTTTCTTAAGCTTAACGGAGCTAGTTGATGTATGTCATTGGTCAGAAAATATTTTTGACTTGTTGCGTACAGGGAAACGTCAGGTAACGCCTGAGCTTATGGATACTATCCTGTCGGCGTTAGATACTGTTAATGACATGTTTGCTTTAGTGCAAAACCGTGAACCACTTATTGCCGCAGACGCAAACTTATTGGCAGAGTTAGAAAGATTAAGTACCCCAGATGGCGAACAGCCCGAAGTTAGTGAGCCTGTGGTAGCAGAGCAAGTTGTTGCTCCTGAGCCTATCGTTGAAGAAGATAATGCTCCAACCGATGAAATGACTGAAGATGAGTTTGAGCGCTTACTCGATGAATTACATGGTGGCGGCTCTGTTCAGCCTAGCGCAGTTGAAGCGCCTCAAGAAGCTGTATCAGCAGAAGATAATAGCGTTTCAGATAGTGATGAAATCTCTGATGATGAATTTGAGTCATTGTTGGATGAACTGCATGGTCAGGGCGCTTTTTCCGCTGGGATTTCAGATACCGCTTCGAGTGCAACCTCTTCTGCAAGTGATGAGATCAATGATGATGAGTTTGAGTCATTACTCGATGAGCTGCATGGTAAGGGCAATGCACCTAAGGTGGTTGCCGCACCAGTAGAAGAGACTAAGGAAGCTAAAGCGCCTGCGAGTGAACCCGTTAAGAAAGAGTCGCCTAGCAAACCTGCTGCTAAACCTACTCCTGCAAGTAAAAAAGAGCCTGCGGCTAAACCAGCTGCTGCGAAAAAAGCGCAGCAAGCATCGGCAACACCACAAGGTGAGACAACTGTTCGTGTAGATACTAAGCGACTAGACCAAATCATGAATATGGTCGGTGAGCTTGTGTTGGTTCGAAATCGTTTAACAAGTTTAGGGTTAACATCTGATGATGAAGACTTAACAAAAGCGGTTTCTAACTTAGATGCGGTGACCACAGATTTGCAAGGTGCGGTCATGCAGACGCGTATGCAGCCGATCAAAAAGGTTTTTGGTCGATTCCCTCGTGTTGTACGTGATTTAGCTAGAAGTTTAAAGAAAGACATTAAATTAGTATTAGAAGGTGAAGATACTGATTTAGATAAAAATTTAGTTGAGGCGTTAGCCGACCCTTTAGTTCACTTAGTGCGTAATAGCGTCGATCATGGTGTTGAAGAGCCTGATGTACGTGAAGCTATGGGTAAGCCTAGAGAAGGTACTGTTGTATTATCTGCATCGCAAGAAGGTGATCATATTCTGTTAACCATTAAAGATGATGGTGCAGGTATGAATGCTGAAAAGCTCAAAGAAATTGCGATTGAACGTGGTGTTTTAGATCATGATGCCGCTGCTCGAATGTCAGATAAAGAAGCATTTAGTTTGATTTTTGCGCCAGGGTTTTCTACGAAAACAGAAATCTCTGAAGTGTCCGGCCGAGGCGTTGGCATGGACGTAGTTAAAACAAAAATTACTCAGTTAAATGGTACTGTTAATATTGATTCTGAGCTAGGTGTGGGTACGGTTTTAGAGATCAAAGTTCCGTTAACATTGGCAATTTTACCAACATTAATGGTTGTGGTTGGCGAGCAAATTTTTGCCTTACCGTTAGCCTCTGTAAATGAAATATTCCATTTAGATTTATCAAATACCAATAGTGTTGATGGTCAGTTGACTATTATTGTTAGAGAAAAAGCGATTCCATTATTTTATCTAGACCAATGGTTGGTTCGCAATTTTGTTGATAAATCTCGCGATAAAGGCCATGTAGTGATTGTACAGCTAGGTAACCAGCAGGTTGCATTTGTGGTTGATAGGTTGATAGGCCAAGAAGAAGTCGTTATTAAGCCTCTTGATCGATTACTACATGGTACACCAGGAATGGCTGGGGCAACAATAACAAGTGATGGTGGCATTGCTTTGATTTTAGATGTACCTAATATGTTGAAATTCTATGCCAAGAAGTCACCAGTAAATAAGAAGTTGCGCTCATAGGTAGCTTTGCTTACGCGTAATCTTCCCTGATAGTAGAGAATATAAATGCCCTATAAGGTACTCGTTGTCGATGATTCAAGCTTTTTTAGAAGAAGAGTTACAGACATTATTAACAAGGATCCTCAGCTTGAAGTAGTTGATGTTGCGGTTAATGGTCAGGAGGCAGTAGATAAAGCTGCCACCATTAAACCTGATGTAATTACTATGGATATTGAGATGCCTGTACTTAATGGTATCGATGCCGTTAAAAAAATTATGGCTCAATCACCAACGGCTATTTTAATGTTTTCATCGCTTACCCACCAAGGGGCAAAAGCTACTCTCGATGCCTTAGAAGCGGGTGCTCTCGATTTTTTACCAAAAAAGTTTAGTGATATTGCTAAAGATAGTGAAGAGGCGGGCAGTTTATTAAGGCAAAGGGTTTCGCAGTTAGCAAGAAAACGAGGCTTTTTGCGAAAGCCAAAAGAGCCGATTCAAAGAGCTACAAGGCCAACTCGAAGTACACCTCCACTAAAAGTTAACTTGTCTAACGATGCTGCCAGTACGTCATCCAAAAAAGATGTGCTTTCTAGCAAAGGCGTTACAAAAAGTTCAGGTAAAGAATATAAGTTACTAGCGATTGGTACCTCTACCGGTGGGCCAGTTGCGCTGCAAAAAATACTAACACAGTTTGATCAGAACTTTCCTTTACCTATTGTCATGGTTCAACATATGCCTGCGGCTTTTACGTCAGCTTTCGCTAAAAGGCTAGATTCGCTGTGCAAAGTGACTGTTAAGGAAGCGAGTGATGGTGATCTGTTAAAACCAGGTTGTGCTTATTTAGCGCCAGGTGGTAGACAGATGATCATTTCAGGTACGGAAAGTGCGCCTAAACTTAAGATAATTGATGATGATTCTCCTAAGATAACCTTTAAACCGAGTGTTGATATTAGTTTTGGCTCAGCTGCTAAGGTGTTTTCAGGGAAGGTACTTGCCGTGATATTGACAGGAATGGGCTCAGATGGAAAGGAAGGCTCAAGAATGCTAAAAGCGAAAGGTGCTACTATTTGGTCACAGGATGAGCAATCTTGTGTTGTTTATGGTATGCCTCAAGCTGTCGATAAAGCAGGTTTGTCTCAACAGTCTCTATCACTGGATGTCATGGCTTCGTCAATGTGCAAGGAAATAGGTAATGGATAAGTTAAGTATTGCAGGACTTATTGTTGCAGTACTCGCTATTTATTTAGGCTTCGCTTTAGATGGTGGCTCAGTTTCATCTTTACTAGAACTACCCGCTTTTATTATTGTTTTTGGGGGCACATTAGGTGCCGTTATGCTGCAATCTTCTATGCATCAATTTAAGCATGCAATGTCACTGGTGCGTTGGGTATTTTCACCACCACAGTATGACATTGAACAAGGTATAGAAGATGTGGTCTTATGGGCTGAAAAGGCACGTGAATCAGGTTATTTAGCTTTAGAAGATATTGCCTTAGATATTGAAGATAGCTATACGCAAAAAGGTTTAAATTTACTGGTTGATGGTGTTGATTTAGATAACTATAGGGTTTCATTAGAGTTAGATTTAGACATATATCGAGAGCATAACCTGCGCTCAGCAAACGTGTTTGAAGCAATGGGCGGTTATAGCCCAACGATTGGCATTATGGGCGCAGTGTTGGGTTTAATACATGCAATGGCTAACCTTACAGAGCCAGCAGTATTAGGGCAAGGTATCGCGACAGCATTTATAGCGACTATTTATGGTGTTGGTTTTGCTAACCTTATTTATTTACCTATAGCGAATAAAATTAGAGCAATTATACATCAACAAACCATGTACAGAGAGATGATCTGTGAAGGCTTGTTATCAATTGCAAACGGTGAGAATCCACATGCAATTGAAAATAAATTATCGGCATTTAGGTTACAGCAATAATGAATAGGCTTCGCAGAAGACGGCATAGCATAGAACATGATAATGTTCATCGTTGGCTGGTTTCTTATGCTGATTATATGACGCTTTTATTCGCTTTGTTTGTTGTGCTATATGCGATGGCAATGGTGAACGAAAAGCCTTTTGAAACTATCACTGAGTCTTTTGGTCGAGTCTTTCAGGCACATGATGAATTGCCGATGAATCGCGGGCATGGTGATGATATTTTAATGGTTAATACTAGTAAGACGAATAAGCGCTTATTTGGTAATGGCATTCAAGAAGATGCAGGTCCTGAATTATTGGAGGGAGAACAAACCCTATCGAATATTTCAGATGCTCAAGTTGGCACTAACTTAACTTCATTAGAGGAAGAATTACATACTGCTTTATATGAATTAATTGAGTCGGGTTTTGCGCAGTTACAAATTGATGGCGACTGGCTGGAAATTGAACTAAATAGTGCCTTGCTTTTCCCAAGCGGCTCGTCTTCAGCGACTAATTCAGCCAAGGCAATATTGTCAGTGATTTATGATGTTATTGGTGAGGTGAGTAACTATATACGTATTCGAGGTTATACAGATAATCAGGCTATTAATAATGAGATATTTTCTTCTAATTGGGAGTTATCTGTTTATCGAGCCACCGCAATTTTACGTATACTAGAAGAACTCGCACTTGATCCTGCACGTATGGCAATTGAAGGTTATGGTCAGTATTACCCAAGTGCAGATAATAACACCGCTTCAGGTAGGGCTCAAAATAGAAAAGTGGTTATAGCTATTTCAAAGTATGGGCTGGAAAAATCAAATCTACTTAACGCACCAACGATTAGCATTAAAGATGTTGAAGCAATAACTCAAGTGACTGATGCAGAACAACAAGATAATACTATTAAAGTGATAAGGTTAGAAAATGGCGGTATTCGCATAACAACGAGAAATGAGGCAAATACCAAAGATAGTAAATCAGCAGAAGCGCAAAAAGCTGATACTAATTCACAAAGTAATAATTAGGAACATACCTTGGTAGTTTGGACTATTGCAAATCAAAAAGGTGGTGTTGGAAAAACAACCACAACTATCGCTTTGGCTGGCTTATTAGCAGAGCGCGGCAATAAAGTATTGCTTATAGATACAGATCCTCATGCATCACTGAGTTATTACTTTGGTATTGAGTCAGAGGATTTGGATTTAAGTGTTTATGATCTCTTTGTGCAAGTATCTTCTAAAGAACAAATATTGCAAAGCTTATGTCCAACGCAATATGACAATATAGATATTTTACCTGCGACTATGGGGCTTGCTACTTTAGATCGCTCTTTAGGCACTAAAGGTGGTATGGGCTTAGTGTTAAAGAAAGCCATCAATAAGGTTGCAGGTGAGTATGATTATGTGTTAATGGATTGTCCGCCGGTATTAGGTGTATTAATGGTCAATGCTTTAGCGGCTGCTGATAGGATAGTTGTTCCGGTGCAAACTGAGTTTTTGGCGCTTAAAGGCTTAGATCGTATGATAAAAACGATGGAGATTATGCAGGGCGAACAAGACGACCCTTTTCAGTTTACCATCGTTCCGACAATGTTTGATAAAAGAACTAAGGCTTCACTATTAGCATATAAAAAACTGCAAGAGGTCTATAATAATAAAGTGTGGCCTGGCGTTATCCCTGTAGATACGAACTTTCGAAATGCCAGTGTTGCCCAGAAAGTGCCTTCTGACTATGCCGCTAATTCTCGTGGCACTTTCGCATATAATAGCTTGCTAGATTATCTGCTTAATCAAAGTAAAAAGCAGTAAGAGGTTAGGGGTGAATGAGTAAGTCGTTAACAGCTAGTAAACGTGTAATGAAAAACTATCTGTCAGAGTTGCTGACAGATACAGATGAAATTGTTGAAAAACCAAGTATTCAGCAAGCTCAGCCAGTTGATGTTAAACCAACAAAACTTAAAGAGCCTGTTGCGAAAAAATCTTTAGAGACCTTGCTCAGCACAGTAAAAGCAGAGCAGTCAGTTGATAAGCCGGTAAAACCGGTAGCGCCTGTTAAAACACCTGAGCCAGTAGTAGAAGCAATTACAACACGTAAAAGTAGGGCAGAGTCTGAAAAAGCGCAAGTAAAAGAGAAAAGTTACCGTAAAGGTAATTTTCAAGCGATGTTTTTTGATGTTGCAGGTTTAACCATAGCTGTCCCACTTATTGAACTTGGTGGTATTCATAAGGTTCATAAAACAACAAGCCTTATGGGCAAGCCAGACTGGTTTAAAGGGGTAATGCTACACAGGGAAGATAAAATTAATGTAGTTGATACGGCAATGTGGGTTATGCCAGAAAAATGTGATGAAGCATTAAAAAATTCGCTAAACTATCAATATATTATAATGTTAAATAAGAGCTCTTGGGGTTTGATGGCTGAACACTTAGTTGATACAGTGACATTATCTCAAGATGAAGTTAAGTGGCTAGACTCTTCTAGTAAAAGGCCTTGGTTAGCAGGGTTAGTGAAAGAAAAAATGTGTGCCTTACTTGATGTAAATGCTTTAATTCAGTTACTTGATGATGGCAGTGGTATAAATCAAGGTGAGTAGTTATATTACTTAGCACGATAAGTTAGTTAATTAAAATAGTTGAGAGGCAAGTGGTATGTCTGATGAAAGACGCAGTGCGAGTGAAAAAATCGACGTGAATGATGAAGTACTACAGTGGGTTACATTCAAATTAGAAAATGAAACTTACGGTATTAATGTTATGCAGGTTCAGGAAGTTTTACGCTATAGTGAAATTGCTCCCGTACCTGGTGCGCCTTTGTATGTGTTAGGTATTATTAACCTGCGCGGTAATGTTGTTACCGTTATAGATACACGTTCGCGCTTTGGTTTAGAGCCATGTGATGTAACAGATAATACTCGTGTGGTTGTCATCGAGTCTGAAAAACAAGTGATAGGTATTCTCGTTGACAGTGTTGCTGAAGTTGTTTATTTAAAAGCATCTGAGATCGATATAGCACCTAATGTAGGTAATGAAGAAAGTGCTCAATTTATTCAAGGTGTATCTAACAGAGATGGTGAGCTATTAATTCTGGTTGATTTAGACAAATTACTGTCAGATGATGAATGGGATGAGCTAAAACAGTTTTAATTTACCCTGTCAGCATTATTGTTTTAATTAATTCAATGTGGAGCCTGAATGTGGGCTCCTTATTATATAGCCAGAGGGAAATTAAGGATGTCATTATTGGCTGTACCTCTTATTGCCACAACCGCACTTATTCTCGTTATTCTTTTGGCAGGGCATTATTTTTTGCGTATGTCAAAGCTTGCCAAGCAGATCAATATTCTGTCTGCGCAAATTCAAAGTAATGAATTGCAAATTAGTGAGCTTCAATCTGCTAATATGCAACTTCAAACAACTATCGATAATTTTAAGCAAAAGAGTGAAACCGATATAACTGAGTGTATTCAAGTTTCTAGGCAGCTTGAACACAGAATTAAAACATTGCATTCTCAATTCAATCAACAGCAACAAGACATAATCAAGCTTCAGGAGTCAGAAGGGCAAGATAAGTTCTATGCTAGAGCGTATAAGCTTGCAGAGCGCGGTGCCGATGTTGATGAAATAGTCGCAGAATGTGATTTACCAAGAGCAGAAGTAGAAATGCTTTTGTCGGTTTACAGAAGACGAATATCTGAATAGCTTAAAACTTATAGTGATTTATCAAAGTTTAACCAAAATGTTTTTTTCATGGTAAACTCTGCCCGTCAATTTTCTATGTATTACAGTTAACCTCATACGTTAGGCAAGGATGTACACTGGACTATTTAATTTATGCCACTAACAATTAAAACACTTATTATTTTTTCTTTTTTACTGTTAGCGGGTTGCTCTAGTGCTCCCTCGCAAAACTCACAAGGAAATGAAGTAGAAGAAACCGTTAATTACACAGACGACAGGGATCCGTTAGAGGTGATTAACCGTCCATTTTGGACTTTTACCTGGGATTATGTCGATAAGTATTTAGCTAAGCCTGCTTCAGAAGTATATACCACTTATACGCCACCGTTTTTGCGCACAGGCTTATATAATATGGCGCTTAACCTAAATGAGCCCGCTAGCATAATTAATAATGTATTACAGTTAAAGTTTGAGAATGCTGCTAAAAGTACTGGCAGGTTTGTTCTTAACTCTACTATTGGTTTATTTGGCTTTTACGATCCCGCCAGTGATTTTGGTTGGGCAGGTGAACAAGAAGAGTTTGGAGAAGTGTTAGGTAGCTATGGCATTGGTGATGGACCATTTCTAGTTATTCCTGGTCTTGGGCCAAGCTCTGTACGTGAAGAAGTAGGTGATTATATCGATGGCTTGTATTGGCCTATGTCAGTGATTAGTTTTTGGCCTAATATTGCTAGGTTAAGCATCTTGGCGCTAGAGCAAAGAGCCGCTGTACGAGATCAAGAGCAATTGGTTTTAGATTCTGCCGACCCGTATGAATTTATAAAAAATGCTTATTTTCAAAATATGAATTACCGTTTATATGATGGTAATCCGCCGATTGTTATCGATGAAGAGCAAGAAGCTGAAATTGAAGCTTTATTAGAAGAATTTGATTAGTACTGTAAATAATCAACTTTATCAGTACCTATACAAGATGCAATTTGTTAGAATTGCGATAATTATTAGTGTTAATTTTGTGGAAATTATTAAATGAATATCATTGAAGGTTCGTTTGAAGCCAAAGGTAAAAAATTTGCTATTGTAGTATCTCGTTTTAATCACTTTATTGTTGATAGCTTATTAGAAGGTGCTATTGATGCCTTAAAACGTCATGGTAGTGTTGATGATAATGATATTAGTGTAATTAAAGTGCCAGGCGCATATGAGTTACCGCTAGTCGCTAAAAAAGCTGCGGCAAAAGGTGAGTATGATGCCATCATCGCAATTGGTGCGGTAATTCGTGGTGGTACGCCACATTTTGACTTTGTTGCTGGTGAATGTAACAAGGGCCTAGCTCAAGTAAGTTTAGAGTCTGAGGTTCCTGTATCTTTTGGTGTAATTACAACTGACTCTATTGAACAAGCTATTGAGCGAGCTGGTACAAAAGCAGGTAATAAAGGTGCTGAAGCCGCTTTAGGCGCACTAGAAATGGTTAATGTTTTAGCCCAAATTTAAGCTATATTAAGGCTTAATATTTCGCCATGTTAAGCTGTTACGCTTGATATAGGCAGCAAAAGAATGGTTAGTAGCTATAATGTTACTGACCATTTGTTCTTTTAAATGATATTGGAAAGATAACGTGAAACCTTCACCTAGAAGAAAAGCCCGTGAATTAGCGGTGCAAGCAGTATATTCATGGCAAATTAGTCAAAATTCAGTGTCAGATGTTGAAGTGAATTTTATTTCTGACAATAGTAAGCGTCGATTTGATATTGAATATTTTCAGTTATTACTTCGTGGCGTTACTCAAAATGTCAGTGATATTGATAACGCAATATCTCCACATGTTGATCGTCCTTTAGATGATATTGATCAAGTAGAAAAAGCTATTTTACGTGTTGCAGTTTTTGAGCTGAAAGATTGCACTGACGTACCATATCGTGTGGTAATTAATGAAGCGATTGAGTTAGCTAAATCATTCGCAGCGGATGACAGCCATAAGTTTGTTAATGGTGTTTTAGATAAAGCAGTTAAGTTAATTCGTACTCAAGAATAGTTTATTAGGTTCGCATGAAAGAGTTTGAATTAATAAAGCACTATTTTAGTGAACAGATAGTTAAGCGAAAAGATGTTGTTAAAGGTATTGGTGATGACTGTGCCGTTATTGCACCAATAGAGAATCAGAACATTGTTGTTACAACCGATACGCTTGTAGCTGGCGTTCATTTTCCGTTAACCACTTGCCCTCGTGCTATAGGTCACAAAGCTGTTGCAGTTAACTTGTCTGATATTGCTGCAATGGGGGCAAAACCAAGTTGGATTTCACTTGCATTGACCTTACCGGAGGTTGATGAAGCATGGTTAGCTGAATTTTGTGCTGGTGTATTTGAGCTATGCGAATTTTATAACGTGGAATTAATTGGTGGTGATACCACGCAAGGCCCACTTAGTATTACTATTACAGCGCAAGGACTAACACCGGTTAATAGCTATTTATCTCGCTCTGGCGCTAAAACGGGTGACTGGATCTACGTAACTGGTGAGCTAGGCGATGCGGCACTTGCATTGCAGCAAATAAAGGGAGAGGTAAGTATTGAAGAACATTTTGTTGAGTCAATACAAACCAAGTTAGACTTCCCTAAACCTAAGGTATTAGCGGGTCAGGTTATTCGAGAATATGCATCATCTGCGATTGACATTTCTGATGGCCTGATTGCAGATCTTGGTCATATCTGTCAGGCGTCGAATGTTGGTGCTAATATTGTGTTAGATGCTTTACCTTTATCTAATGCGTTAAGAGAAAGCTTGCTAGAAGATGATGCGATAGCTTTAGCGCTTGCTGGTGGTGATGATTACGAATTGTTATTCACGGTATCTGAAGACAATAAAGTCGGCATGGAAACGGCATTATCAAACTCAGGCACTAAAATTACCTGTATTGGTCAGTTAAATGCTTCACAGACTATTTCTACTACGTTAAATAATAAGCCTGTCCCTATTAACAGTGTTGGTTTTGAACACTTCTCTCAATCTTAAGTAAGTACTATTTTATGAGCGCCACTAAGCAATCAGTAGCCTTTAATATAGCTAAACCTGTGCAGTTTCTTGCATTGGGATTTGGTAGTGGTCTTGCGCCTAAAGCGCCAGGTACCTTTGGAACATTGGCAGCAATACCGTTATTTTTATTGGCTTCTGGTTTATCACCATTAGTAATGGCTGCGGTGATTGTCATTATGAGTGTTGCCGGTATTTATATTTGTGGAAAAGCTGCTGAAGAGGTCGGTGTTCACGATCATCCGGCAATTGTTTGGGATGAAATTGTTGGTTATTTTATTACTATGTTTATGGTGCCAGTGACCATACAGACTATCCTAGTAGGTTTTGTGTTATTTCGAATTTTTGATATTTTAAAGCCTTGGCCTATCTCATTGGCAGATAAAAAGCTATCTGGTGGCTTTGGCATTATGTTTGACGATATTCTTGCTGGCATATTTGCCTTGGTAATAATGCATATAATCTTTTAAGCTGGTCAAATAATTACTTACTTGCTATTAAATCATCTTATAAATCAATACTCTTAATTCTATTTTTAGAATAATAATTATTTTTGAAATAGATCAATAGTATTTCTTTTCTTTTTACGCTATTTTTAACTGTGAACTCAAGGTAAGTTTTTTAGAAAAGTTACTTGAGTTTTAACTTTTTGCCCGCAAGTCTATCAATAGGCAGACGTCTTTGCCAAAATTGATAGCGAACACTCCTAATCAGAGTAACAGTTAAAAGGAATACCTATGAAAATAAATCTTTCTGGTCACCACGTAGAAGTTACTGATTCAATAAAAGAACATGTCGAGGAAAAGTTTTCAAAAATAGCCTCTCACTTTCCAACTCTTATCTCCCTTGATGTCATTATTTCCAAGGTGCACAACAAGCATCAAGTTGAGCTGACGACCAATTATGAAGGAAGTCGAATTTCAGCTTCTGGTAATGATGATGTGATGTATCCTGCTATTAGTAGTGCAGCTAAAAAGCTTGATGCTGCTTTAAAGCATCGTAAAGGTCAACTGAAAGCGAATTTACATGATAAGCCAAGTGCTACGACACCAGATATTGCACATGAGAAAGTGCAAGAGATGAACTTAGCATAAGTTATTCATCACAAGATTATTTAAAAAGAGCTACATAAATGTTAGCTCTTTTTTTTTGCATTTTTTTACAGAAAGATTAAATTATAACAAAACGTTACTCTATTAGTTCTTAGCTGTGTCATAATCGTGAATGATTATAAAAAGCACTCTTATAACAAGGAATATCTTGATGCTGAAGCATTTATTAATAAAAGAACAGGCACTAAAAGTGACCTTTCTTTCTCTTTTGTCATTTGGGCTTGTTGCCTGTGGTGAAACAGTTCAACAGTCAGAAACTCCTCCGCCAGCAGTTTCAACTTATGTGATTAAAACAGAAGATATAGGCAGCTATCGAGAGTTTGTTGCGCGAACAGAGGCCTCTAGAGAGGCCAACTTACGGGCTCGGGTTGAGGGTGAGTTAATAGAGCGCCACTTTAGAGAAGGCTCTTTTGTTGAAAAAGGCCAAGTGCTGTTGAAAATAGATCCCGCTGAATATCAAGCAGCGCTGGCTTCGGCCAAAGCTGATCTTATTAGCCGAATATCTGCTCAAGATAATGCTGTTAGCAACCTAAAGCGTGCTAAAGAGTTAATCAACGACGGCTATATTTCTCAATCTGATTTCGATCGCTTAACGACAGAAGACTCACAGGCTAAGGCAGCAGTTAAATCAGCAAGAGCGGCATTAGAAAAAGCAGAGTTGAATTTAAGTTACACTACGATTACCGCACCTTTTAGCGGTCGTATAGGTAAGGTAAATTACAATGTAGGTAATGTTGTTGGTCCATCAAGTGATACATTAGCGACCTTAACATTAACTGACCCAATTTATGTTAACTTTCAGGTTGAAGAAAGTTTATATATCTCTTATTTACAATCGCATCAACAAACCCGTAATGCTGAAGATGTGCCACTAAATCTATCTTTGCGTTTACCTAATAATTCAGAATACCCACATCAGGGGCAAATGGATTTTGCTGATACGCAAATTGAGCAAGGTATGGGGACTGTTGAGCTACGTGCCGTGTTTGAAAATCCAAACGGTATTATTCTTCCTGGGCTGTTTGTTACTTTAATTGCAGAAAGCAAATATAAAGAGCCAATGGCACTGATTCCACAGGTTGCGGTACAAGAAAGTCAGCAAGGTAAGTTTGTTCTGGTTGTTGATGAAAACAATACCGTTAAGCAAAGACATGTTGTTTTAGGGCGTCGTATTAATGCCATGTGGGTTGTAGAGCAAGGTATCAAAGCAGGAGAGCAAGTGATTATTGAAGGCCTGCAAAAAGTAAGACCGGGTATTGAAGTAAAGGGTGTTAACAAGTTCGTTGATGGCCTAACAGGTACTATTTCTGACCAAGCTCCGACAAATGCAAACTAATGCAAAGGAAGATTAAATGATCAGTAAAACTTTTATTAATCGTCCTAAATTTGCATTTGTTATTTCAATTGTAATTTCACTTGCTGGTTTAATAGCGATGAGCTTATTGCCGGTAAATATGTACCCAGAAATTACCCCGCCGCAAGTACAAATTTCAGCCATATATCCGGGCGCCAGTGCGCAAGTGGTTGAAGAGTCCGTTATTCGGCCGATAGAAGAGCAAGTTAATGGTGTAGAAGACATGATGTATATCGAGTCTTCGGCTAACAATAATGGTAGTGCCATTATCACGGTATACTTTAAGGTTGGCACTGACGGCGATATTGCCCAAGTTAATGTGCAAAACCGTGTGGCACTTGCTACCAGCTCATTACCTTCAGAGGTAACCCGACAAGGTGTTGATGTTAAGAAACGTTCAAGCAGTATGTTGCTGGGCATTAACCTATATTCAGATCAAGAAGGTATAGATCAGCTTTTCTTAAGTAACTATGCAACCAATTATCTTGTAGAGCCTTTGGGGCGAATTAAAGGTGTTGCTTCTGCTGAGGTTATGGGGGAGATGACTTATAGCATGCGTGCTTGGTTAAACCCTGAGCGTATGTCTTCTTTAAATGTCACTGTTGCTGAAGTTCAACAAGCGCTGCAAGAGCAGAATATGATAGTTGCTGCAGGTAAACTAGGTGCAAGCCCGAGTCTTCCGAACCAACAATTTGAATATTCGATTCAAGCTAAGGGACGATTAAAAACGCCTGAGGAGTTTGGTCAAACTATTATCCGAGCACAACGAAATGGTAATTTTGTTAGGCTAGCCGATATTGCCCGACTAGAGCTAGGTGCAGAAGACTACTCAACCCAAGCAAGAATTAATGGCCAAGAAACAGCGTTTTTGGTTATTTACCAATTACCAGATGCTAATGCCACTGAAGTTGCTGACTTAGTCAAAGCTGAAATGAAAGTTTTATCTGAGCGATTTCCTGATGGCTTAGAGTATATTTTACCCTTTGATACCACAGAGTTTATCGACCGCTCAATTGAAGAGGTAAAAGTAACCTTATTCCAAGCTGTTGCTTTGGTTATTTTAGTGGTGTTTTTGTTTTTACAAAACTGGCGAGCAACCATAATTCCAACATTAGCAATTCCTGTATCTTTAGTGGGTACTTTTGCTTTTATGATTTTAATGGGTTACTCCATTAATACGATAACCTTGTTTGGCTTAGTACTCGCTATAGGTATTGTGGTCGATGATGCCATTATCGTTATTGAAAACGTAGAGCGTATTTTAAAAGAAGAAAAACTACCAATTAAAGAAGCTGTTACTAAGGCGATGAGTCAAGTATCAGGCCCTATTGTGGCAACAACCTTAGTGTTATTGGCGGTATTTGTTCCTGTAGGCTTTATGCCTGGTATTACCGGTGAATTGTATAAGCAATTCTCAGTAACAATTTCTTTTGCAGTTATTATTTCATCTATTAATGCTTTAACTCTGAGTCCTGCGCTTTGTAGCGTACTGTTAAGCGCTGATAAAATGAAGCCTATCGCTTGGTTGCAGCCTTTTGAGCGCGTGATTATTAACTCAACTGCTGGCTATAGCAAAGTGGTTGGCTTTTTATTAAAGCGTGTTGCTCGTGTTGGTATCTTTGCTGTGGCTATTTTTGTTGGTGCTGGTTGGTTAAGCAATGCTGTACCGACAGCGTTTGTGCCAGCAGAAGATCAAGGTTATTTGTTTGTTGATATTCAATTACCTGATGCATCATCTACTAATCGTACACAAGCTGTCATGGATAAGATAACGCCTGTTATTACTGCTGATGAGGCGGTGGAAGATCTGATTACGGTTTCAGGCTTTTCACTACTCGGTGGAGCAGGTTCAAATAATGGTCTTGCCATCATTACCTTAAAAGATTGGGAAGAAAGAACTGAGCCGGAATTAGGGCTGAAGCAGCTTATCCCTCGTCTTATGGGGCAGCTTTGGACTATGCCAGATGCCCAGATTATGGTGTTTAATCCACCACCTATCCCAGGTTTAGGTAATAGCTCAGGTTTTGAGTTTAAATTACAAGATAGTGAAGGTCGAGACCCTGCACAACTTGCTCAAGTAATGAATGGCTTGATTTATGAAGCTAATCAACGACCAGAGCTAACACGTGTATTTAGTACTTATCGCGCCAATGTGCCGCAGTACTTTTTGGAAGTTGATCGCAATAAAGCGAAAGCGCAAGGGGTAGCACTTTCAGATATATTTGTTACCTTGCAAGCACAACTTGGTTCACTGTATATCAATGATTTTAGTCAGTTTGGTCGTACCTATAGGGTGACAATTCAAGCGGAAACTAAATACCGTAAAGGGCCATCAGATCTTCGTTATTACTACGTGAGAAACAAAGACAACGAGATGGTACCTTTAACAACCTTAGCTAAAATGACGCCTATTTTAGGGCCAACAACTATTAGTCACTTTAACTTGTATCGTAGCGCTAGTATTACTGGACAGTCAGCGCCAGGTTATGCTTCTGGTCAGGCAATACAAGTAATGGAAGAGCTTGCTGATAAATTGCCACAAGGCTTTATTTATGAGTGGTCAGGACAATCTAAACAAGAAATCGAAGCCGGTAATTTAGCGCCAATTTTATTTGGTTTAGCTATTGTCTTTGTTTACCTTTTCTTGGTGGCTCAATACGAGAGTTGGTCAATTCCATTCTCTGTTATTGCTGCGGTGCCTTTAGCGCTCTTTGGGGCAATGTTAGCCCTCTATACCGTCGGCATGGCCAATAATATTTATGCGCAAGTCGGCCTCGTGCTACTGATCGGCTTATCGACAAAAACAGCAATATTAATTGTCGAGTTTGCTATGGAGCAAAGAGCCGCAGGAGAGTCTATTTTAAATGCTGCCTTAATTGCTGCGAAAATGCGTTTTAGAGCGGTATTAATGACAGCCTTCTCGTTTATTTTAGGTGTATTGCCATTAGTATTTGCAACCGGAGCTGGCGCAGGTAGCCGAGTGTCACTTGGTCTTACTGTATTAGCTGGTATGATTGCGGCAACTGTGTTTGGTACCTTGTTAGTGCCTTACTTCTATATGTTAGTTCAGCGCATGCGTGAGAAACTAAAAGGTCAAACGCAAGAAGTAAGTTAAGTCTACACAGAATAACGCAAGTATAATGAAAAAAGCCGTAAACATTGTTTGCGGCTTTTTTGTTGGCGGTTATCTCTTCTTTTATTCTGATTCAGGTGTAGATTCAATAGAATCATCAAGTGATTCCTGTTGTGCAAGCTTTTCACGTTCAGTCTTACTGATGTATTTAGGCTTGTTACTTTTATGAAGCTTAGCATTTGCTTTTTTCGCTTTCTTGGTCAGTATATTTTTGATTTTCTTTTTTCTATTCATCACTTTCTCACTAAGCAAACAAACTAATAATAATTAAAGGTAAATAAGGCAGCATAACTGTTGGCTTTAAACTTGACTCTAAATACTCGGCTATTAGAGCTAAAGTGCCACCTCTATTTGCTTGCCATTGACTATAAAGCGGTGATATCAGTAATTCATTTGATGTGTTTAACTGAGACTCTAAATCGGTAATCGCTTTGATTAATCTTGCTTGGTATGTCTTCCAAATTGCTTCTTGTAGCCAAAACAATGCGATGAATACGACAGTGAATATGGCTGCTAAGTTAAATATAAACGTCATAACGCAAGTGATAAGCGCGGTTAATTTGATTATTAATGCCCATTGTTCATATTTTTCAATACTGTCATGTAAGTTAAGCCATTGGCTGTGTTGGGGGGCAAGTTCAGTCTTATTCATTGGTTAGGTTTTTAGTTTTAGCGGTTGAGTATATTTGCTGGTATTATGCGCCCATTAATCTAGCTAGCAAAGCAGTTTTGTTTTAAAAACAATTTAAGGCCAATAATTTGACGACTCAATCACAAGCAAATGACAGCGTATTTTCTTCTTTACCATTAAGTAAAGGTTTACTGACTAACCTGACAACTTTGGGCTATAAGCAGATGACGCCCATTCAAGCGAAAACCTTGCCACTAATGCTCGAAGGTAAAGATGTTATTGGTCAAGGCAAAACAGGCTCAGGCAAAACCGCAGCCTTTGGTTTAGCACTATTACATAAATTGCAAGTGCAGCGCTTTCGGGTTCAGTCGGTTGTGTTATGCCCAACAAGAGAGCTTGCCGATCAAGTAGCGCTTGAAATTAGAAAGCTAGCTCGTGCAATACATAATATAAAGGTGCTGACTTTATGTGGCGGTACACCATTTGGACCTCAAATTGGCTCGCTTGAACATGGTGCTCATATTATTGTTGGTACACCGGGGCGAGTTGAAGAGCACGTATTTAAAGGGACATTGCGATTAGATGATGTCAATATGTTGGTATTAGATGAAGCTGATAGAATGCTAGAAATGGGCTTTCAAGCTGCGCTTGATAATATCATTGGCAGAATACCAACAAAGCGACAAACCTTATTATTTAGTGCTACTTACCCTGAAAAAATTGCGAAAATTAGCGAAAATATTATGAATAGCCCAACATTAATTGAGGTGAAGGGCAGTGAAAATAACACTAACATTAGTCAGCATTTTTATAAGGTTGAAAATGATGTTCATCGCTTGGAAGCTCTGCAATTATTACTGTTAGATTGCCAAGCTTGCTCTAGTGTGGTTTTTTGTAATACTAAAAAAGAAACACAAGAAGTCGCGGATAGCTTAGCTGCAGAAGGTTTCAGTGTTGTTGCTTTACATGGCGACCTTGAACAAAGAGATCGAGAGCAAACATTATTGCGCTTTGCGAATAAAAGTGCCGCTATATTAGTGGCGACGGATGTTGCTGCTCGAGGCTTAGATATTGAAGCGGTAGATCTAGTAATTAATTACCATATCGCAAGGGACAGCGAAGTACATGTACATCGCGTGGGTAGGACGGGGCGTGCTGGAAACCTTGGCAAGGCTTTGTCACTGTTTTCTGATAAAGAAAGCTACAAGCTGGCGTTACTAGAGGATTATTTAGAAAAGGTAATTAAGGCTGAGCAACTTCCTGATGACTCAGTACGCCAATCACCGCCGTTGCAGGCACAAATGGCGACAATTCAAATTGATGGCGGCAAAAAACAAAAGCTTCGCCCTGGCGATATTTTAGGTGCTTTAACTGGCGACAAAGGGATTCAAGGCAAGCTGGTAGGCAAAATTAATGTGTTTGATAATAAAGCTTATGTCGCTGTTGATAAAACAGTTTTAAATGCAGCACTGAAGAAATTATCTAAAGGTAAAATGAAGGGGCGAAATTTTAAGGTAAGGCACTTAGGCTCAACTGGCCGCTAAACTCTAGCTTAACGTATTTCAGATGCTAACAGAGTATAAATTGCTCCTTGAAAAGCAAAAATTGATGCCTGATGAAGCTCAGGTGCTGGCTGTAAATGCTCTGCAAAGGCTGGCGCAACAATTACAAGCGAGCGAGCGTGATGAAATTATTCGCGGGCTATATTTTCATGGCCGGGTTGGACGTGGCAAAACCATGTTAATGGATTTGTTTTATAACAGCTTAGCCATTCATCGCAAGCAACGTGTTCATTTTCATCGCTTTATGGCCGATATCCATCGCAGGCTTAATTTACTCGCCGTTTCAGGGAACAAGATAACAGAGCCATTAACACATGTTGCTAGCTCAATTGCTGCTGAGATAGATTTACTGTGTTTTGATGAGTTTTTTGTCACCGATATCGCCGATGCCATGCTACTTTCTCGGTTACTTGCAGCGCTTTTTCAACATGGCGTGGTATTAGTGGCTACCTCTAACTCCCAGCCAGATGAGCTCTATAAAAATGGTTTGCATCGAGAACGCTTTATCGCAACGATTGCGCTGATTCATCAACATTGCCATGTGATATCGATTGATGGTGAGAGAGACTATCGGTTAATTGTTCATGATCAGCAGTTAAAGCAGCGCAAGTATTTTTTACAAAATGATGATGGTGCTAGTGCCTTAATCACTAGCTATCAGCAAGTAAGTCAAAACGCAAAGCTACAAGCAGGCGCTATCACAGTTAATAACCGTGCAATTGATTATCTGGCAAAGACTGATACTTGTATATTGTTTGATTTTGCTGCTTTGTGTACTGAGGCGAGAAGTCAACTTGATTACATTGTGTTAGCAGATAGCTATAGTGATGTATTTTTGCTTAATGTCCCGCAATTTTCTGGAACGCTAAGCGCCACAGTTACTTCTGGCGTAGAAGATGGTTACCAACGTAAAGGGGATTTACTTGCTAATATGGCTGTGCAAGATGATGAGGCTAGACGTTTTATCGCCTTAGTGGATGAGCTTTATGATCGAAAAGTTAGACTGTTTTTGAGTGCCCAAGTAGACATTAACGATTTGTATCAAGGTAGAGAATTAACCTTCGCGTTTAAACGTTGTCAATCCCGATTACATGAAATGCAAAGTTTCTAGCATGGTTAAAAAGACAATATATTAGTCAATAACACTAATGCAGAGTCATATAATCAATGCTGAATTATATGTTCGTTCTTAACCTTTTGAAAAATATATTAAATTTATATTGGCACTAGAATTGTAATAAAACTGGAAGACAGAATAACTCTATAGGGAATCATTATGATGCAATTACTATCTAAAATAAAAACAACTAAATTATTGCTGCCAGCTGTGTTATCTATGGCGGTAGCTTCTACTGCAGTGCAAGCCCATGATAATTGCGATGTTGATTTGGAAGCTGGCTTTAGCATTAATCAAAGCACTATTAAATTTTTAGATCAGCATGATAAACCACTTTATACCATCAGTAATGATGAGTCGCTCATGGTACAAGGTAAAGAGATAGAATTAAATCAAGGGCAACAAGCGCTAGTAACTCGTTATTCATCAAGCATTCGAGCTATTGTACCTAAGGCTCAAGCTGTGGCTATAGAAGGAGTTGATTTGGCGATTGAAGGCGTTAACTTAGCTTTTAATGAATTGTTAGGTGAAGGCAATAGTCTTGGCAGAGACTTAACTTTAGAGCTTGATCAGATCAGAGCTGAAATTGATACTCGTATGTCAGCTGAACATGGTTTTAGCATAGGTGCAAATGGTATTGATAACGGAGAGTTTTTAGGTGAAGACTTTGAGCAGCGTATTGAATCCGTGGTGGAAAAAGCGGTTATGAATTCAATGGGGAGCTTGTTGGTAGCACTTGGTCAAGAAATGATGTTTGCTGGTGGTGATGCTGATGCCTTTGAAACCCGTATGGAAAATTTTGGTGAAAACATTGAGCAGCAAATGCAGGTACGTGCTGAAAAAATAGAGCACCAAGCGATGGCGCTTTGCCATGCCATTACTGAAATTGATCAATTAGAAGAGCAGATGAAGGCACAAATAAAGCAGTTAGCAGATATTAATGTTATCTCTGTGAGTAAGCACAACACGGCTAAGTCTCGTCATCAGCAGTTAATGTAAGAGAAATACGTTAATTCATTAACTGAGCACTCAACAAAAAGGCTTTGCACTGATACAATGCAAAGCCTTTTTTCTTGGCTGTACTTCTATGCATTCGGTTCATCAACTTTATCAATATCGCAAAAGTCTTAGCACCACAACCTACAAAGCTCGAGGGCAAAGAGTGATCAGGTGTGAGCATTGTCGCCTTGCAAGTCGCTTTTGTATTTGTGAACTATCGCCATTGGCAAAAATTACTGAGGAAAAGAAAAAACAAGATGCTGTAAATAAAGGCGCTGGTTTTTTATTACTCATGTATGACACGGAAGTATTAAAACCGAGTAATACCGGTAAATTAATCGCTGATATTGTCCCAGATACCTATGCTTTTTTATGGGATAGAACCAAAGAAAATACTGAGCTACTTGCTATTTTAAATGATGATACTTGGCAGCCTATGGTTGTTTTTCCAGAGGCTTATGTTGAAGAGGGGAGAGAAGTTGTCAGCAAGGAAGTTGAGTGTGAGCACGGCAAGAGGCCTTTATTTATCATGCTTGATGGCAGTTGGCGAGAGGCGAAAAAAATGTTTAGGAAAAGCCCTTACCTTAATCGATTCCCTGTAATTTCATTTGATCCTGAGCTTGCAAGCCAGTCTAAACAGCTCTCTGTTACGCCGGTAGGGGAAGATTCACGTTATACGGTAAGAAAAACCGAATTAGCACATCAATTTTCTACTGCTGAAGTTGCCGCGCGAGTTCTAGATATGTGTGGCGAGCATCAAAATGCCCATTTACTTGATTTATGGTTTGATGTTTTTAATTTTCAGTACCAAAAAAGTGTTTGTCAACGAAGTAAAGGCAACCCGGCATCGTTAGAGAATTATCAGCAGTATTTGCAAACTATCTTTTAGCAGAGCTATTTATTAAGTCGAGCTCATATATGGTCTCCTCCCGTATTGCAAGGTCTATTAGGTGATAACAGGGACAGGTTTGCTGTCATATATTCGGTCTGTTTATGAGCACTTAATTTATTTGCCCTGACCTAGATGTAAATCGCGCATATTGTCCTTATCAGGTTGTCGGTATTTTACTACCCCTGAGCTCGACAGGTTTTCAATATGCCGGTTTGACCTGTTTAATCATCTACCCATTTACCTTCGCAATTCGCTGAAGAGTATTTCTATAAAGCTTGGTAACTTTCCCCTGAAACGGTTATAGCCCAAGCTATTCTTGCCATTTTATTGGCATAGGCAACACAAGCCTTGTTATGTCCTCGTGTTGCTACGATTCGATTTATCCACTGACTAAGCTTATCTGTTTTATTTTTCGCTCTTGAGACGACTGCTTTAGCACCTTGTACTAGAAGATATCTCAGATAGCGATTTCCCCGCTTGCTTATGCCAAGTAATATGTCTTTACCGCCAGTACTATGCTGACGTGGCACCAAACCAAGTGACGCCGAGACATCTCGTCCTCTTTTATAGTGTCTACCATTACCAACCTCATTGTAGTAGCCGCTAGCGACTATTGGACCAACTCCTGGGATAGTCTGTAGACGCTGACAAGCGTCATTACTTGCTACCTGTTTCTTAATATGCTCGTCATATTGTTTAATAGTTTTATCCAAGTGCACTAGCTGACTATATAACTGAGCTAATACTTGCCTAAATGTACTACTTAAGCTTGATGTCTCATCTAATAAATCAACAACGTCCTTGCGTAAATTTTTGATGCCTTGTTTAATGCTAACTCCATATTCAAGCAGTAACCCACGAATTTGATTAGATAAGGCTGTTCTTTGCCCTATCGCTAATTCCCTGACCTTATGAATAAGCTGATTATCCTGCTCTTCAATGGTTTTTATTGGCACTGCTTTAATATGTGCCTGCTGTGAAGCTACAACAATCGCATATGCGTCGTTGTAGTCATTTTTATTTCCTGTTAAAAACGCTTTTACATGTTGAGCAGGAAGTAGCTTTACCTTATGTCCTAATGAGGCAATCTCTCTACCCCAGTAGTTGGAAGTAGAGCATGCCTCCATGGCAACAATACTTTTTGGTAAGTTTGTCACATAATGGAGCAGTTCCCGACGTTTGACGGCTTTCTTACGGACTATTTTATTTTTAGCGTTACAGCACACCACATGAAATACGTTTTTTGCTATATCTATACCAATTGTTGTAATCTGCATCTGGTCTTCTCCCGTTTTGATTGTATGCAATTCAATCATGGCACTTAAATGCCGAATTAGGGAGGAGACCATCACATCAGGTTAATTATTCAGGTATTAAAAGCCTCTGATGTTTTTCCGTCAGCGCTCTTAAATACTGCCACACCGAGTTTACATGCGATAAACGCTTACTTTCAGGGTGAGTCACTAAGTATAAACTGCGGGTAAGTTTAACTTCTTCAGCACAGACTTTAATTAAACTTGCATCTTGCTCTGCCAAAAAACAAGGCAGAATGCCAATACCTAAACCACTTTTAATTGCACTATATTGGCTGGTAATGCTGGTACTTTGAAAGTGAGGTTTAATGTTGGGGTTGAGATCTTTTAAATAAGCAAGTTGCTCTGTATATAACAAGTTGTCAACGTAGCTTATCCAGCGATAACTGGCTAATTGTGCTAAATCTATCTTGCCCATTACTTTAGTTAAATAACTAGGATGTGCGTAGAGCTGTAACTGATAATCACATAATTTACTGATAATGGTTGAAGTATTTTTGGGTTTATCAACTGCAACTGCAATATCAGCTTCATTACGACTTATTTTAATATTTCGGGCAAAGTGAAGCAGCTCAATTTCAATGTTTGGATACTTTTCTTGGAAGTCACCTAAATGCGGAGCAATAAAAAAGCTGCCAAAGGCTTCGGTTACGCCAATTCTAACTCGGCCACTATCTAATGGATTATGCTCTTTGATATGCGTAAATGCTTGATTTGCATTGAGCTCCATACGCCTCGCAAACTGTAATAACTTTTCACCGTCTAGTGTCAGTACATGACCTTCAGTGGTGCGGCTAAATAGCTTAGTGGCTAGTTGTTCTTCTAATTTATGTAACCTTCTAGATAATGTTGATGCGTCCATAGCTAAACGTTTAGCTGCTATATTGAGCCGTTCTGAGCGCGCTATTTCTAGAAATACTTTTATATCATCCCAATTCATGGTGCTAAATTAGCAATTTTTTTATTGCGTTGCAAATTTGCAAGGTATATTGCATTTATGATTGTTGTTATAAGGGCAATTAAGTTCTACTTTAACTTATCTATTACTTCTCTTGTTGAATTTTCGAGAAGTAGCCATGAATAAACATTGCGAGGTTGTTATGACTATAAGAGAAGTTCCTTTAATTATCGGCGGTGAGAAAGTCCGCTCAAAATCTGATAAGTGGTTAGATGTATTAAACCCGGCAACTCAAGAAGTTGTTGCTCGTGTACCTATTGCAACGCCTGAGGAAGTTAAAGCGGCAGTTGATAGCGCAGAGCAAGCATTTAAGTCGTGGTCACAAGTATCATTAACAAATCGTATGCGTATTATGTTGAATTTCCAACAACTTGTGAGAGAGCACACTCAAGAGCTTGCTGAATTAGTGACGCTTGAACACGGTAAAACCTTACCTGATGCTGAAGGTGAAGTGGGTAGAGCCTTAGAAGCGATTGAAAATGCCTGTTCAGTTACGCGATTACAACTGGGCGAGATGGCTAACAATGCTGCAACGGGCGTTGATACTTATACCCTGAACAAGCCATTAGGTGTTGGTTTAGGCATTACCGCCTTTAACTTCCCGCTCATGTTACCAGCCTTTATGTTCCCGCCGGCGGTTGCTTGTGGTAATACCTTTGTATTAAAGCCATCTGAGCAAGATCCATCATCAACGATTCGTTTTGTTGAGCTTGCCTTAGAAGCTGGTATTCCAGCAGGTGTACTAAATGTTGTGCACGGTGATGCAGGTGTTGTGAATCAATTAATAGAAAGTGATGCGGTTAAGGCGGTTTCTTTTATTGGTTCAACGGCTATAGGAACACAAGTTTACAATCATGCTGCTAAGCACGGCAAACGAGCGCAAGCCATGATGGGTGCTAAAAATCATATGGTAATTATGCCTGATGCTAATAAAGATAGAGCTATCAACGATTTATTAGGCTCAGCCTTTGGTGCTGCGGGCCAGCGTTGTATGGCAAACCCAGTGACTATTTTAGTGGGTGAAGCGCGTAAGTGGCTACCTGAAATCGCCGAACGCGCTAAGTTAATGAAAGTAGGGCCAGGTACACAACGTGATGCTGATTTAGGCCCAGTAGTGTCACCTCAAGCGAAACAACGTATTTTGAATATTTTAAACTCTGGTGTGGAGCAAGGGGCAACCTTATTAGTAGATGGTAGAGATTGTCAGGTAGAAGGCTATCCAGATGGTAACTTTGTTGGTCCGACCATGTTTACTGATGTGACTACCGATATGGATATTTATACGCAAGAAATTTTTGGTCCGGCGCTGTGTGTACTTGAAGCAGAAACCTTAGATGAAGCGATAGAAATTATTAATGCCAATCCAAACGGTAATGGTACATCATTATTTACTTCATCTGGCTGGGCGGCGCGTAAGTTTGAGAACGATATTGACGTAGGGCAGGTTGGTATTAATGTGCCAATTCCAGTGCCAGTAGCTTATTTTAGTTTTACCGGCTCAAGAGGCTCGAAATTAGGTGATTTAGGTCCTAATGGTAAGCAAGTTGTGAGTTTTTGGACTTATACTAAGTCAGTAACTGCTCGATGGTTTGAACCAGATCATCAAGATGGCTCAGCAATTCATACCACTATCAGTTTAAAATAAGCTAATTTATGGGTAAAAAAAACGGTCATTTGTTAATGACCGTCAGACTGATGACAAAGTCCTAGACAGTAGTCTAGGACTTTGATCTAATAAAAACATGGAAAATTACAAAAATTAACCATGTTAAGAGAACCTTCCCCGCAACAACATGAACTCGAAATGGTCACGCTAGACCAGTTAGTTCCAGCCAACCATCTAGTTCGTAAACTCGATAAGTATATTGACTTTGAGTTTATTCGAGATGAAGTCAAAGACTTATATTGCACTGATAATGGTCGTCCTCCGGTGGAGCCAGTCCAGCTATTTAAAATTATGCTACTTGGGTACTTATTTGGTATTAAAAGTGAGCGCCAAATCATCAAAGACATCGAAGTAAATGTCGCGTATCGATGGTTTCTCCGCATGGGGCTTACCGAGAAAGTTATCGATGCCTCAACACTTAGTCAAAATCGTATTCGTCGTTTCAATGGCACAGATGTATTTGAACGTATATTTAATCACATCGTCCAACAAGCCATTAAACATGGTCTAGTTGGGGGCAAAGCCTTATTCACCGACAGCACACACTTAAAAGCAAACGCCAATAAACGAAAGTTCACCAACAAGCTCAAACCCGTCTCAACCAGTGCCTATATTAAGCAAATCAACAAAGCTGTGGAGGCAGACCGTAAAGCGGCTGGAAAAAAGCCACTCAAGGATAAAGGCTATTGTGAGATAAAGCGGAATAAGGTAAGTAAAACCGATAGTGATAGCGGTTATATGCACCGAGATGAAAAGCCAAAAGGTTTTTTCTACCTAGACCACAGAACCGTAGATAACGACTATAACATTATTGTAGATACGCATATTACGCCAGGTAATGTCCACGATTCTCAACCATACATTGCTCGCCTTGATGCCATTGAAAATCGCTTTGCACTATCCCCTGAATTTGTTGGTATTGATGCAGGCTACTTCACAGCGCCCGTCTGTTTTAATCTGGAACAACGTAACATCCAAGGGGTGTTTGGTTACCGTCGTCCTTCACGAACGAAGAATGCCATTAAGAAAAAGCACTTCAAATACGACGAGAAAGCAGATACGTATACCTGCCCGCAAGAGCAAACGTTAATCTACTCGACCACCAGTCGAGAGGGTTACCGAGAATATCATTCTGACCCCAAGGTATGCGTTAATTGCCCTCAATTAAAAGATTGCACTAAGAGTAAAAGTCATAAGAAAGTGATAACACGCCACGTAATGGCTGCGAGTCAAGATCGGGCTAATGAATTTCGCTTAACAAGCCTTGGTAAATACCTTTACAAACGACGATGCGAAACCGTTGAAAGAAGTTTTGCTGATGCAAAGCAACACCATGGTCACAGGTATGCAAGATACCGAGGTAAGCATAATGTTCAAATGCAAGCATATATGGCTGCGGCAGCACAAAATATGAAGAAGATAGCAATGACGCTATCAAATATTCCCCAAATAATGGCAATCTAAAAAGGATAGCCCTTTAAAAGCTCAATTCGAGACATTAACACGCCAAATAGGGAAGATAAGCCCCAAACAAGTCCAGAAAAACCAAATAAAATAGAAAAGACGTGGCTAGAAAAATATCGAGATCGCAGCCTACGGCTGCTCATAAAAGACAAACCCCGAACAGAATGACGGGGTTTGTCAGTAATCTGACGGTCATTTGTTAATGACCGTTTTTTTATGCTCAATAAGCAATAAGACTAGTGTAAAATTCTTGCCCTAATTGTACCATCGACAGCTTTAAGTGCTTTTAGTGCTTGAGCGCTATCTGAGGTTTCAATATCTATTACCACATAACCAATTTTATCATCTGTTTGTAGGTATTGTGCGGCGATATTAATATTGTGCTCGGCAAATGCTTGGTTAATTTGAGTTAGCACGCCTGGCTGGTTGTGATGAATATGCAGTAAGCGGCTTGTGCTTGGCTCACCAGCTACTGCGTGCTCAGGAAGTGATACTTCAGGGAAGTTCACCGCAGATAAACTTGAGCCATTGTCAGAGTATTTCGCTAATTTACTTGCTACTTCAAGGCCAATGTTTGCTTGCGCTTCTTTAGTACTACCACCAATATGCGGTGTTAAAATAACATTATCAAAGGCGCGCAGTGGTGAGATAAACTCTTCATCGTTGCCTTTTGGCTCGACAGGGAATACGTCAATTGCAGCACCAGCTACTTTTTTGCTGGTTAAAGCTTCACTTAATGCGTCAATATCAACCACAGTACCGCGAGAGGCGTTGATAAATATTGCGCCATCTTTCATGGCATTAAATTCTGCTGTGCTGATCATATCTTGTGTCTGCGCTGTTTCAGGCACATGCAAACTAACTACATCAGCTTCAGCTAATAAGGCGTGAAGAGAGAATACTTGGCTAGCATTGCCAAGCGGCAGCTTGGTTTCAATATCATAAAAACGAACTCGCATTCCTAAGGTTTCTGCTAAAATGCCTAATTGCGTTCCTATATGACCATAACCTACGATACCTAGTGTTTTGCCACGCGCTTCTACTGAGCCAGCAGCTGATTTAAACCATTCGCCTCGGTGTGCTTTAGCGCTCTTTTCAGGAATACCACGCAGTAGCAGTAGCGTTTCGCCAAGGACTAATTCAGCAACAGAGCGCGTATTAGAAAATGGTGCGTTGAAGACAGGAATACCACGCTTTTGTGCTGACTGGATATCTACTTGGTTAGTGCCGATACAGAAACAACCAATAGCAACCAGCTTTTTGGCGTGGCTAAGTACTTGGTCAGTTAATTGTGTGCGAGAGCGAATACCTATAAAGTGTACGTCGGCAATTTTTTCAATTAATTCGTCTTGGGCAAGGGAGGTTTTAAGGTACTCAATATTGGAGTAGCCTTTCAACTTTAACTCTTCAACGGCACTTTCATGGACGCCTTCAAGGAGTAGTATCTTGATTTTTTCTTTTGCTAATGAATTTTGAGTTTCTGGGTTCATACAGTTTAGCTTCACTTATTGTTGCACAGGATAAAGTTAATTATTTAGATGGCTAGATTTCTAAATAATAACCTCAACATAACATATAGTGTATAAACTCTAAAGCACTTATTTTGTATAAAATAAGTGCTTATGCAGAAATTAAGTTGTTTTACGCGATTTTCCTGTGTATTTATTCATTTTCACCAATGACTTGAACACCATCTTTTGTACCTAAAACTAAGATGTTGGCGCCGCGCTGAGCAAATAAGCCATTTGTAACTACACCTACAATGGCATTGATTTGAGTTTCTAATTTTTTAGGATCAGTAATTGAAAGGTTATGAACATCAAGAATAACATTGCCATTATCAGTCACAACACCTTGACGATAAACAGGATCTCCGCCAAGTTTTACCAGCTCACGAGCAACATAGCTTCGCGCCATAGGAATTACTTCTACAGGGAGTGGAAACTGTCCTAAAATATCCACTTGCTTTGAATCATCAGCAATACAGATGAATTTTTTAGCGACAGCGGCTACAATTTTTTCTCGGGTTAGGGCAGCACCACCACCTTTAATCATGCTCATATGCTGAGTAATTTCGTCGGCGCCATCAACGTAAACATCAAGTGTGTCTATGCTATTTAGATCGAACACTTCTATACCGTGGGCTTTAAGGCGTTTTGTTGATTCTTCTGAGCTTGAAACTGCACCGGTAATATCATGCTTTATTGTAGCTAAAGCATCAATAAAGTGATTGACCGTAGAGCCTGTACCCACACCGACTACAGTGTCTTTTTCAATAAATTCTAGTGCTTTGATAGCAGAGGCTTTTTTCATTTCATCTTGCGTCATGGTTGTGCCTTAATTAGTCATTAGGAAGAGGGCTAGCAATCGCCAAATTGCTATTTTTTGGCGATTATAGCATTGTGATTGAGCTAACTGCTAGCCTTGCTTTTGTATGTATACTTTACATTTTGTGTTGGTGTAATGATTTCTGGCAAGGGAATATCCCAGCTTTCTGTGGGGACTTTTTCCACTTGTTGGCAGTCATGGGCGATGCCTATCGGGTGAAACTGGCAAGCTTGGTTAGCCTTGTTTGGCGTGTTAGTTTGACTATCAAACCAGTTAGCGAGTGTTCGATCATAAAAACCACCGCCCATACCAAGGCGAGCACCGCTATCATCAAAGGCAACTAATGGAGTAAATAGCACATCTAAATTGCTAACAGGGCAGACTTGACTCACATTCAGTGCTGGCTCATAAATGCCGTATTTATTTGTGATTAACTTTGTTTCTTGTTGGTAGCGAAGGAAAAGCAAATTACCTTGATTAAAAGGGTGTAAAACAGGTAAGTAAACCTCTTTATTTTGCTGCCAGCACCAGTCAATAAATGGTTGCATATCAAGCTCACCATCATTAGCTAAATAGAGGGCTATACGTGTTGCTTTTTGCACTTGATGGTGACTTGTTAGCTGAGCTTTTAATGCTTGGCTAGCTTGTTGTTGTTCATTGACTGTTAGCTGTTTACGCCGTTGTCTAATGTGGCGTCTGATCTCTTTTCTTGAGTCCATTGCTTGTTTACTTATGTTAATTTGAGCCATAAAAAAAGCTGGTAGAGTGCTACCAGCTTTTTCAATTGTAAAATGATTAGTAAAATTTAGCTATGCTGTTTTGATACACCTTCATGTGCAGCAGTTACTTCTAGCTCTTCTTCTAATTTTTCTTCAACGCTATCTGTATGTTGGCCTTCAGCGCCGTGCATCCAATCAACTAACTTACCACTGATCATGTACATAATAATACCTGAAACAATGGCGGTAATAGCAATACCAGAGAAGATAGCTAAGGCGTTGTTGGCAGCTTCATTACCTTCACCGATAAATGAACCAACAAAGGCAGCAACTTTATTTGCTAAAGCAGTAAAGAAGAACCAAATACCCATTAATAATGAAGCTAAACGTAGTGGAGCCAGTTTAGTTACCATAGATAAGCCAATTGGCGATAAACATAACTCACCTAAGGTATGGAATAAATACGCCATGATTAACCATATCATTGAGGTTTTCACGCTAGCATCACCACCTTGCTGTAAAGTAGCGCCAATCATAAAGAAGAAACCGATAGCTAATAAAACTAGAGCTAAGGCAAACTTGACTGGCGAGGTAGGCTCGTTATCACCCATTTTTACCCATATAGAGGCAATGATAGGGGCAAATATTACGATAAAGATAGCGTTAACAGACTGGAACCAACTTGCCGGAACTTCAAATGCGCCAATCATACGATCAGTATATTCATTGGCGAATAAGTTCATTAGGCCGCCAGCTTGTTCAAAACCTGCCCAGAAAATAATGGTAAATACACCCATGATGAAGATTACTTTAATACGATCTCTTTCTTCGGCTGTTAAAGGCTCTTTTTTATTACTTTCACTTGATTGTTGCGCAAGTTTTGCCGCAGGCACAATACCTATGTTACCAAGGTATTTTTTACCAAAGGTAAGTTGCATGATAACACTGATAACCATACCAACACCAGCAGCAACAAAACCATATTGCCATTCTGCTTTTTCAGCGATAGTACCAACAACAAGTGGTGCGAAAGCTGCACCTAAGTTGATACCCATATAGAAGATAGTGAATGCGCCATCGCGACGGTGATCGCCTTCATTATATAAATCACCTACCATGGTAGAGATATTTGGCTTAAATAGACCATTACCACATACTAATAGGCCTAGACCTATGTAGAACATTTCGATTTCGAAGCCTTCAACAAAATGATGTGGTGTACCTAGTGCAAACTGGCCTAAAGCCATTAACACACCACCAATGATGATTGAGCGTCGTTGCCCTAAATGATTATCTGCTAGCCAACCACCAATCAATGGTGTTAAGTACACTAGCATAGTAAAAGTACCGTATAGGCTGAGTGCATCAGCTCGACTAAAGCCTAGCCCGCCATGTTCAACTAAATCTACTAAATAAAGTACAAGAATGGCGCGCATACCGTAGTAACTGAAGCGTTCCCACATTTCCGTACCAAATAAAAGGAAGAGTCCTTTTGGATGGCCTAAAAAAGTTCCCACATTAGGTTTGTTCATATAATTATCCTAAATTTTCTCAAAAATTCTTTGCGTTAGCGCTTATTAAAATGAAAACAAAAAAATATTCAATGAGCTGTTATACCTATGTGCAGGAGGAAAGGCAAGTTTCAGGGTAAATCTACTCGCTAAATAGGCTTGGCAATGTAGAGAAATCTTTCCTAATAGTGTTTGTTGGCTGTTGAAGGAGGTATCTTGTGCTTTTTATTCAATTAATTTTTGCCAATAGTTTAGCTGTTATTGTTTGCATAACCAGATACTGGTAAACTTCGTGGCTGCTAATTTTGGTGTCAGTATCACACAAGGAAAGAACTAACCTTGCTGTTTGTAGTCAAAGCCAAATCCCTGTACTTTAGTTTTAGGAATGTTTTTCTCAAATGTTAGAAGTTAACTATAATAAGAAGCTCGCGCTATTACTTAGCATCATTTGTACCTTATTGCTCTTGTTTAGCTATGTTCCCTCTAGCTATGCTGCACAAGTTAGCCAACAACAACTCGAACAGTTTAAAAAGTTGCCAGCATCGCAACAGGCGGCATTAGCTAAAAGCATGGGGGTTGATATTAATGCGCTTAAAAGACAAATATCTTCATCCCCTCAATCTGGAATGATAGAAAATTCGAATGTCTACCCTCGAGGCACTCAGTTTGATGCTCAAGGTAATCCCATTTTTTCAGAAGAATCACAGCAAGAAAAAGAAGACGATTTTGATTTAGTAAAAGAGCTAGAGCCATTTGGCTATGATGTTTTTGCTAATGCGCCACAAACTTTTGCGCCCACCATGGATATTGCTATCCCTGCCAATTATATTGTTGGACCTGGCGATAAAATTTCCATTCAAGTCTTCGGTAAAGAAAATGAAGAGCTCGAGTTAGATGTTAATCGCGAAGGGCAGATAATTTTTCCGCAATATGGCCCTTATACGGTTGCAGGGATGACGTATGCTGAAATGGAGCATTTGCTCACAGCAAAAATAAAAGAAAAGGTCATTGGCGTTGATGTTGTTATAGGTATGGCATCTTTGCGTTCGATGCGTGTATTTGTCTTAGGCGATGCCTATAAGCCAGGCCCTTATACATTAAGTTCTTTATCAAGTATCACTCATGCAATTTTTGCCGCTGGTGGTATCAGCGAAATAGGCTCGCTAAGAAATGTACAGCTAAAGCGCGCTGGTAAGCTAGTTAAAACACTCGATTTATATGATTTACTTATCAAAGGTGATTCAAGCGATGATATGTTATTGCAATCGGGGGATGTTGTTTTTATTGCGCCAGTAGGGAGTCGAGTTCGAGTTGAAGGGGAAGTAAGGCGTCCTGCCATTTATGAGCTAGCTCAAGGCGAAACATTTAAAGATGTTATTGCTATGTCTGGTGGTGTATTGCCAACCGCTTTTGCACAATCAACAATCGTTGAGCGCTTTAATCGTCAAGGTTTGCGTAGTGTTGTAAATATCGATCTATCCAATGCTGGTGATTTAGCAAGGCCTGTACAAGCAGGCGATGCCGTTCGCGTGATGAAATCATCTGAGATGTTTAGTCAGTCTGTGACGTTAATTGGTGCGGTAAATCGCCCAGGAAAATATCAGTGGCATGATAAATTGACTATCGCTGAATTATTGCCATCAATAGATACTCACTTGCTTGCTAATGCTGATTTAAATTATGGCTTAGTGATTCGTGAGATAGATTTAGCAAAAAATATTGAAGTATTGCAGTTTGATTTAGTCAAAGCGCTGTCTGATAAAAGTTCTAAGGATAATATTAAGCTGGCTTCAAATGATAAAGTAGTTGTTTTTTCTAGTATTGCCAAGGTTGATGAAAATAGCATTGACTTAGAGTTACTTGCTTATACTCAAGAAGAGTTGACTAAAAAAGAGCAGCAGCTGGCAAAAGAGAACTTTAAAACCAAGCAGTTTTGGCAAAAATATGGTGATGAGCAGCAAATCGCTGAGTTTACCCAAGAAGAACAAGCCGCTGCTGATACAGCTAAGTTATTTAAACAGTCCATTGAACAAATGTCGGGTGGTGAATTAGAAGAAGAGATTGATATAAAGGAGTTAGCACTATTTTCTCGTCAACGTTTGTTATTACCAATTATTGAGAAGCTTAAGCGCCAAGGTCGTGCTGGAGCGCCGTTGCAATTAGCTGAGATTGATGGTGCGGTTAAGTTTCCGGGAGTCTATCCACTGGCTGTTAATGCCCGTGTGAGTGAGCTTATTATTGCTGGCGGCGGCTTAACTGAGTCAGCTTACCTTGCGCGTTCAGAAATAACACGCAATAAAATTGCTAATCAAGGTGCTTATAAAGAGTCATTTTCAATTGACTTAGGCAAGGCTTTAGCAGGGGATGATGCAAATAATGTTCTATTAACGTCTAAAGACAGGGTGAACATTCATAAGATTCCAGCATGGAGTGAGAATCATGTAGTAGAGCTTAGAGGTGAATTTGTCTTCCCTGGTAAATACACCATTCGCCGAGGTGAAAGCTTAGCTGATTTAATTGAAAAAGCTGGTGGTTTTACGCCTTTTGCACATCAAGAAGGTTCGGTATTTACTCGCGTACAATTACGAGATTTAGAGCGTCAAAACTTGCTAAAACTGACGTCAGATTTACGTGTGGAAATGGCCTCTAAGTCGTTATCAGATAAAGATTACACTCAGTCATATACGGAAGTGCAAAAAATGCTGGCAGATATGGCAAAAGTTGAACCTGTAGGGCGATTAGTTGTTGATCTACCTAAGGTTATTACAGATAAAGATTATGATGTTTTATTAGAAGATGGTGATGTACTTTATGTACCAACAATGAAAAACTCAGTCAATGTTATTGGTCAAGTGCAAGTTACTTCATCGCATATATATGATGAAACTTTAACCGCGGAAGATTATTTAGCAAAAAGCGGCGGTAGTAAAAAGCGTGCCGATACAAGTAGGATTTATATCATCTCTGCCAACGGTAGTATACGAGAAATGCCAGGCAGTAATTGGTTTAGTAGTAATAATACCAGTATGCAACCAGGAGATACTGTTGTTGTTCCGCTCGATGCTGAATATATGAATAACTTAACCTTATGGACCAGTGCTACCACGATTATGTATAACACGGCCGTTGCAATTGCCGCGATCAGTGGTATTAATTAACGCGTAACACAAAACAAATAGACATTTATAAAATGGAAATAAGTATTTTGGATAATATGAAAGATATAAAAATTGCTATTGTCGGCTTAGGCTATGTCGGCTTACCTCTAGCGGTAGAGTTTGGCAAAAAATATCAGACAGTAGGTTTTGATATTAATGCAAACCGTATTAGCCAGTTAAAAGCTGGTCATGATACAACCATGGAAGTTAGTGATGAGGAGCTAGCTGAGCCTAAGTTAATTAGTTACACTGCCAATGTTGATGAGCTGGCTAGTTGTAATGTTTATATTGTTACCGTACCTACCCCTATTGATGAGCATAAGCAGCCAGATCTGACTCCGCTTATTAGCGCAAGTAAGATGCTAGCGCAAGTGGTAGCACAGGGCGACATTGTTATTTATGAATCTACTGTTTATCCAGGGGCTACAGAAGATGTTTGTATTCCTGAAATAGAAAAACATTCTGGTTTAGTCTTTAACCAGGACTTTTACGGAGGTTATAGCCCTGAGAGAATAAACCCAGGCGATAAAGAGCACAGGGTAACCAATATCTTAAAGGTTACTTCAGGCTCAACACCTGAAATTGCAAATTTTATTGATGATTTATATGCATCTATTATCACAGCGGGCACGTATAAAGCTTCAAGTATTCAAGTAGCAGAAGCGGCAAAAGTTATTGAGAATACCCAACGTGATCTTAATATTGCCTTGATTAATGAACTAGCTGTTATATTTAATAAGCTTAATATTGATACTGAAGAAGTACTAAAAGCCGCTGGAACAAAGTGGAATTTCTTACCGTTTCGTCCAGGTCTTGTCGGTGGACATTGCATTGGCGTAGATCCTTATTATCTAACGCATAAAGCCCAAGCTATTGGTTATAACCCTGAAGTTATATTAGCGGGTCGTCGTATTAATGACTCTATGGGTGAGTATGTTGTTTCTCAACTCGTTAAGGCAATGTTAAAAGCAAAACTTGCGGTTAGTGGTGCTAATGTGCTTATTATGGGGCTTACTTTTAAAGAAAACTGCCCAGATGTTAGAAACACTAAGGTTGTTGATATTATCTCAGAGTTAGAAGAGTATGATATTAACCTTGAGGTATACGATCCATGGGTTGATGCCCAAGAAGCAAAATCTGAATACGGTGTTGAGCTTATCAATAAGCCTAAAGCTGGGTATTATGATGCTGTGATTTTTGCTGTTGCTCACAATGAGTTTAAGGTACTTTCAGGGGCTGATATTCGTGCGATGATGAAGCCTGAGCATATTATCTATGATTTAAAGTATATGTTAGATCCAGAAATTGCTGATATTCGTCTATAGGACCCAAATGCTCAACTTCGGTTGAGCTTTTTATTTCTGAGCTTTTTATTTCTGAGCTCTTTATTTCTGTATTAAAGGAAAATTTCACAGATGAGCACCTATCAAAAAATTCAAAATGAGTTATTGCAACAGCCAAAGACCTGGTTGATCACGGGCTGTGCCGGTTTTATTGGTTCAAATTTATTGGAAACCTTACTAGGTTTAAAGCAAAAGGTCATAGGTCTTGATAACTTTGCTACGGGTCACCAAAGAAATCTTGATGAAGTCAAGCAGCAAGTAGGTGATGATTTATGGAGCAACTTTAAGTTTATCCAGGGCGATATTCGTAATTTAGAAGATTGCCAAGCAGCCGTTACTGGCAGTGATTATATTTTGCATCAAGCCGCTTTGGGCTCAGTACCACGTTCAATAGCAGACCCTCTGTTAACCAATAGTGCAAATATTACTGGTTTTCTAAATATGTTAGTTGCAGCTAAAGAAGCGAAAGTAGCAACTTTTGTTTATGCCGCTTCAAGCTCTACTTATGGCGACCATCCAGGCCTTCCCAAAGTGGAAGATACTATAGGGAAGCCTTTGTCTCCTTACGCTGTAACTAAGTATGTTAATGAATTATATGCGGATGTTTTTCAAAAAACTTATGGTTTAAATAGCACAGGTCTTCGTTACTTTAATGTTTTTGGCAAAAGACAAGACCCTGATGGTGCTTATGCTGCGGTAATTCCTAAATGGACTGCTGCTATGATAGCAAATGAAGATGTTTACATTAATGGTGACGGTGAAACAAGTAGAGATTTTTGCTTTATCGAAAATGCCGTACAGGCGAATATTTTAGCGGCAACAGCCAGTCAAGAAGCTAAAAACCAAGTCTATAACGTAGCATTAGGTGATAGAACCTCCTTAAATGAGTTATTTTCAAGTCTAGCCTCTACTTTGAAAGAAAATGAAATAAGTTATTTAAAGCAACCTGTATATAGAGATTTTCGTGCTGGTGATGTAAGGCATTCTCAAGCGGATATATCTAAGGCGCAAAGTTTGCTTGGATATCAGCCGGAATTCAAAATATCTCAAGGAATAGTCAAGGCTATGCCTTGGTACGTTGATTTTTTGCAAAAAGCTAACTAAGGTTAACGCTATTTATGCTTATAGGTAGCTAACCAGTGTTTATAAGTCATTAGCAAAGTGTTTTTTGTATGAAGAAACAGTCGCTTTGCTTTTGTTTTGGTAATTAATCACATATAATACGCCGAAAAGCTCTTTTATAGAGTTGTTACTCAAATAATATACTGTAGCAAGAAACTAAGACCAATATTTGGACCTTAAATGTATATATTAGCGACCATACTATCCACCTTTATTTTCGCATTTTTAGCGATACAGTTTTTTAAACCCGTCGCAATTGAAGTGGGCTTAGTAGATAAACCATGTGAGCGAAAGCAACATGATGGTCATATCCCCTTAATTGGCGGCATTTCTATTTTTCTTGCTGTATTGGCAGCAAGCCTGCTTTGGTTACCGAACACTTTAGAGCTGCGAATGTATTTAATAGCCTCGGCCATGATGGTGTTTATAGGGGCTTTAGACGATAAATTCGACTTAAGAGTCAGAGTACGAATTGTTGGTCAGATCATTATTGCTAGCCTTATGATATATGGCGTTGGCGGCTATATCGCTAATTTAGGTAATCTATTTTCACTCGGTGATGTTAATTTAGGCCCCTTCGGTATTATTTTTACTTATATTTCCATTATTGTGGTGATTAATGCTTATAATATGATCGATGGTATTGATGGCCTTATTGGTAGCTTGAGTATTAATACTTTTACCTCTGTAGCTTTATTATTCTTAATGAGTGGTCAGACAGATTATTTAAGTTACCCGTTAATTTTAGCTACGGCTACTTTACCCTACTTAATGTTTAATCTGGGCTTATTTAAGCGAGAAACTAAAAAAATATTTATGGGTGATGCTGGTAGCATGTTTGTTGGCTTAAGTGTTATTTGGCTATTAACTATGGGCACGCAAGGTGAGCAAGCGTCATTTCGACCAGTAACGGCGTTGTGGATTTGTGCGATTCCACTAATGGACATGTTAGCCATTGTTGTGCGCCGATATAAAAATGGTAAATCTCCTTTTAAGCCTGATCGTGATCATTTACACCATATGTTGCAAAGAGCAGGTTTGTCACCTAAGCAAACATTAGCTTCTATTTCTATTGTTGCTGCCTTTATGTCCGGTATTGGCTTATTAGGTGAATACTTACAAATAGCAGAGTCTATTATGTTATTTATGTTCTTGATTAGTTTTTGCTTATATGCTTTATCAATTCGCTACATATCCCGCAGAGGCAAAGCCTCGTAAGCCAATACAAATTCAGTTAATAAAGCTTTTACTTATTTGAGTAAAAGCTTTTTTTATATTTAATAATAAATTTATTAGTAAATGCCGTGGGCTTAAGTGTCGTTTTAACATACCATGGTTAAAAATATTAACGATCTCTTTTTATGATGGAAATTAACCCTTTATCTACATCTGCATCCAGCTCTATTCAAACATTTATTGATAACAAAACCAAACCTGTTGCTTCATTAGGTAAACTTGAAACGCTTGCCAAGCAGCTTGCGCTTATTCAATATCAACGACAAGGCACTTCTGATTTAAATTTAGCACTCCTACCTAAGTTATCACTGGCTAAACCGAGTGTGCTAATTTTTGCTGGTGATCACGGTATTAATGAAGAGAACGTCAGTATTGCCCCAAGTGCGGTAACCAGGCAAATGGTGCTTAATTTTCTACAAGGCGGCGCGGCGATTAATTGTTTTTGTCAGGTGAGTAACCTTAAGCTAGCGGTAATAGATTGTGGAATTATCACTCCTATTACTGAGAGTGAAGCTATGCTAAGCAAAGCGGAAGTAGAATTTATAGCGCAGCGAATAGCAGCTGGAACCAATAATTTTAGTAAGCAAGCCGCGATGAGTATAGCGCAGGTAGAACAGTGCTTAGCTTATGGAAAGGCAATAGCTTTGCGTCAAATAGAGCAAGGTAGTGAACTATTACTATTGGGGGAAATGGGCATAGGTAATACAAGCTCTGCCGCTGCCATAATGTCAGCACTAACCGGGTTAACTGTTGATGTGTGTGTTGGCCGAGGTACAGGTATTACTGATGAGCAGTTGAGCAAGAAAACGTCACTGATTGAGCAAGCAATCGCTCGAATTGATATCGATTTGCAGCAGCAACCTTCTGCTCAAGTCATTTATCGAATCGTTAGTGAACTAGGTGGCTTTGAAATAATGCAAATGGTTGGCGCAATCTTGGCATCAGCAAGCCGTCAGGTTGCTGTTGTTATTGATGGCTTTATTGTTTCAGTCGCTGCGCTAATTGCACAAAAACTGGATAAACATGTTACTGACTACTTGGTCTTTAGCCATGTATCTCAAGAAAAAGCACATGCCTTACTATTAGAACATATTGTCGGTAAAGGGCGTGATGTAGCCTTACTCGATTTACAGCTACGTTTAGGGGAGGGCACAGGTGCTGTGTTATGTTACCAGTTATTGCTCGCTGCTATTGCTTTTTATAATGATATGGCAAGCTTTGATAGTGCTGGGGTCACAGTTTAGTGGCTAAAGCTAGCGACAATTTAACCAAGGAGCAAACAAAGTATGGCGCCTTCAAATACCAACTAAATTTGTTTTTTCTTGCTGTTAGCTTTTTTACTCGTATACCTGTACCTAAAAGTACGCGCTACTCTGCATATTTGTTAAATTGCGCAAATCGTTATTTTTCACTGGTAGGCTTATTTCTCGGTTTAGTTTTAGCGAGTGTTTACTTGGTTTTGGGCCAGATATTCCCAGTCGATGTTGCCATTATCATTACTATGATTATCAGTGTGCTATTAACTGGAGCCTTTCATGAAGATGGCTTAGCGGATATGGCTGATGGTATAGGTGGTGCGCTTGAAGTATCACGACGACTAGAGATCATGAAAGATAGTCGTTTAGGTACGTATGGCGCCATAACTTTGATGTTAGCGCTAGTATTAAAGTTTCAGTTGTTAGTGAATATTGCTCATGTGGGGAATATCGAGCTAATAACTACTTTAGTGCTCGCTTCAAGCTTATCAAGGGCATTTGCTGCAAGTCTTATTTCTACTTTACCTTATGTGAGCGAGGTATCAAGTAGTAAAAGTAAACCGCTTGCGAATAAGCAAACAGTGAGTGATCTGCTTATGTTATTTGCTATAGGTTTAATTCCGTTACTGTTGTTTTCTTGGTTAGTTTCAGTCGCACTTTTATGTGTGCTCATGTTTTTTCAACTTGGTTTTAGTCGTTGGTTAAAAAGCCGGATTGGCGGTTTTACTGGCGATTGTTTAGGTGCTGCACAGCAAATCAATGAATTGCTTATCTATTTAGTTGTTTTGGCGTTTCTCTATTAATGTAACGGGCTTATTTTTATGATTCATTTAGTTTTAGGTGGTGCCCGTTCGGGTAAATCAAGCTTTGCAGAACGCAACGTTTTACAACAAGCTCAAGCCGAAAAAATAAAGCCATTATATGTTGCCACAGCAACTGCGTTTGATAATGAAATGGCTAAGCGTATTGCTAAACATCAAAAAGATAGAAGTAACCATTGGCAATTACATGAGTGCCCAAATGATCTTGTTCAGCTGATAGCATCATTTAAGCACCGACAAGTAGTATTGGTTGATTGCCTTACCTTATGGCTTAATAACCTAATATACGATAAAGAACAGCAGTTAATGGCTAAAGGGGCCGAGGTGCGCAAGGATTTAATTGAACAGCATGTTAGCTCTGCAATTGATGAATTAGTTTCTTGTCTAGCAGAGCATTCTATGCAATCAACAGTGCAGATTACTTTGGTGAGTAATGAAGTTGGTTTAGGTGTTATTCCTCTTGGTGAGCAGACACGCTTGTTTGTCGATTATTGTGGCTGGTTAAATCAGGCTATCGCACAACTGGCTGATAAAGTGACCTTAGTTACAGCGGGTATCCCAATGCAAATTAAGCGACAAAATAGCTCTGCTAGCCCTGATGCACTAGGTGAATAGGTAATAAGTAGGTGAATAGGTGTTTAACTTGATAGAAATAGATCTTTTACGCCATGGAAAAGTCGATGCACCACCTGCTTTATATGGGGTTACTGATGCTTTTGTGGCGGCTGAAGAAAATCATAAGATAGTGACAAAGTTATCGCAGTTTATAGATAGAAGTTATGATAACTCCTCAACAGGTCATTATGATGAGATATATACATCGCCGTTAACGCGCTGTAGGAGCTTAGCTCAGCTTATTGGCAGACAAACAAAGACTGAAGTTAAAACATTATCAACACTGCAAGAAATGAATTTTGGCCTTTTGGATGGCGTTTCATTTGATGAGCTTGAAACGGTTGACTTAAGTGCATTTCCACAAGTTAGTCAGCAAAAGCCTTGGTCATTGCTGGAAGCGTTTTGGCAAAATCCGGCACAGGTGAACTTACCTTTAGCTGAGCCTCTTATTGACTTTAATCGCCGTATTATTCAAATGTGGCAACAATTGCTTAGCCAAGTAGTTCATCAAGGTGTGACCTGCAAAAATAAGCAGAAAAAGCTGTTGCTGGTATGCCATGGTGGTGTTATTCGAATGATTTTGGCGCACATTTTAAACCTTGATTGGACCAATCCTAGCTTGTATAGCACCTTAGCCATTGCCAATGGCAGCTTAACTAGAATAGTCATTTCGTCGCTTAATTCTGATAATCCGCTTAATTCTGAGAACCTTAGTTTAGTTGAATCTAGCTCAAGTGCTTCTCTACACTATCAAGTTAAGCACATTGCTACGCCACTAATTTCTTAGTTACTCTTTAGGTTGATATGATGACAAACTGTCAAACAATTATGATTCAGGGCACCACGTCTGATGCCGGTAAAACTACCTTAGTTGCAGGGCTTTGTCGTTTATTTGCCGATAAGCAGGTAAAAGTGGCACCATTTAAACCACAGAATATGGCATTAAATAGTGCTGTAACACCTTGTGGTGGTGAAATTGGTAGAGCGCAAGCCCTACAAGCTAAAGCTGCGAGGGTGGCGTTATCGGTAGATTTTAATCCGATTTTGCTAAAACCTAACAGCGATACTGGCGCTCAGGTTATTGTTCATGGTAAAGCGCTCAGTAATATGGAAGCAGAAAGTTACCATGATTATAAAAAAGTCGCTATGCAGGCTGTTTTACACTCTCATAAAAAGCTTAAGGAAAATTATCAACTTATTGTTGTGGAAGGGGCTGGTAGCCCGGCTGAAGTTAATTTACGTGAAGGTGATATTGCCAATATGGGTTTTGCTGAAGCAGTAGACTGCCCAGTTATTATTGTTGCAGATATTGATAAGGGCGGTGTTTTTGCGCAATTGGTTGGCACTTTAATGTTGCTCTCTCAATCAGAGCAAGACAGGGTTATTGGTTTTGTTATCAATCGATTTCGGGGAGATATCAGTTTACTTGAACCTGGACTTGAATGGCTGGAGAGAAAAACCAATAAACCTGTGTTAGGTGTTTTACCTTATTTGCATGGCTTAGATATATCATCAGAAGATGCGCTAACCACAAGCCAAAGTTATGATAAAGCGAATACTAAAGTTGAGATTGTTGTTCTAGTGTACCCTCATATGAGCAATCATACTGATTTTGATATTTTACGCCATCACCCACATATTAACTGTCAGTTCTTATTTGCTAAAAACGAAAAGACAAAGGTCAGTATTCCTGCATGTGATTTGATCATCTTGCCTGGGAGTAAAAATGTCCGCTCAGATTTAGCGTTTTTATATGCACGAGGTTGGCATCAGGATATTGCTCGGCACTTACGCTATGGCGGTAAACTTATTGGTATTTGTGGTGGTTATCAAATGTTAGGTCAAGTAATTCATGATCCGCATGCTATTGAAGGGCAGGCAGGTAGTTCAAAAGGGCTTGGCTACTTCCCAATAGAAACTGAATTAGCTAGTGAGAAAACGCTTGTTAATGCTGCCGGTACCATGATGCTTGGAGAGGCTAAAAGTGAGGTTTCTGGCTATGAAATTCACGCAGGTGTCACTCAGTTATTAACGAATACCTTAGCAGAAGATAAGCCTTCAGCAATGTTGACACTAGGTGGTGAAGAGCAGGGCTTTGTTTCAAATGATCAACAAATAGCAGGCTGTTATTTACATGGTTTATTTGATAACCCAAGTGCCTTACAACTACTGATTAGCTGGCTGGGCCTGAAAACTAATATTCAGCCTAGTTTAGACAGTCTCGAAGAGGAGGCTATTGAGCGGGTAAGTCATGCCTGTGAGCAATATTTAGCTATAGATAAACTAACAGCTATGTTACAAAGTTGGCGATAAACACCAATAACCTTATCTTTATTGTGGTTAAGCTTATGTCTTTGATATAGATCAAATAACTAACTAGTTATGCCGTTATACTGACGAAAATTGATGCTATTAAAGGGTGTAACGATGGCAGCACAAAAAAAGCAGTTAACTAACTATGCTACAGCTAAGGTGGATAAGGCTCATCAGGCAGAAAAGCCTATTGTTTATTCATGCTCTGGCTGTTCAAATTTAGCGCAAATGGCGCATAATATCTCGGTTAATATAGATGGCGACGGCTTAGCAGAAATGTCCTGTATTTCTGGGGTCGTTGGTAAAGTTGAGCCTATCATGGCTTTGGCTAAGTCAGGTAGGCCGATTATAGCAATTGATGGCTGTGAGCTTGGTTGTACTAAAGCCTGCTTAGATGCGAGTGATTTAGACAGTCATTACTATTTCAAATTAAGTGAGCTTGGTTTTGAAAAACGAAGTAAGTGGGACGATTCGTTAACAGAAAATACCATAGCTATGACAGCTATTTATGAGGCACTGTTAAAAGAGGGTATCGGCTTTAACTAGCCAAAGTTGATTACTCATTTTGATAAAGCCGCAACCTTGAGCAAGGTTGCGGCTTTTTTATTGCTTATTTGCGAAGTGTTTTTAGTTTAGCAAGTCAGCGTATTGATTATTTTTACCTAATGCCGCTTGGCTTCCTTTTAAGGAGAAGCTATAGCCGCATAAAGAGAAATTACCTCTAACAGCAAGTGCCTTAATGAGCGCCTGGCTATCAAGTGGCGAGAAGTTGGCGAAGTAGTTAATTTTACCTTCTACTTGCACATTGAGCGGTCTAAAGCCTTTGCCTTTATTAAACTTGATAGCTTGGCAGCTACTGTCACCCTTAGCGCTTAATTGTGACCATAATAAGCCATTGTTAACATCATCAGCTTGCCAAGCTATGGTTACGCCTTGGTGTTGTGATAAATATAGCTCGAAATTATCAGGCATAGATAAAGCGTGCAGTCGCTCAAGTTGACTACTCTCAGTAGCTATAACTGGCTGTAGTTCATTTTGCATAGAAGACGTTGGGCTGCTTTGCGAGCTTGTGGCATTATCATTAGATGGCTTTATCAGGCTAGCAATAAAGGCGATTAATAATATAAATGCAATAGCACTTGCCAAGATGATTTGTAGCTTTTTATTACCAAGTAGTTTAAGTCGAATTAGCTCACCAAAATCCACCTGGTTACTGCTGGCAGTATCACTATCTTCTGGCTGATGTGCTTGAGCGTTAAATTCATCAAAATGGATATCTCCAGCTTGGCTTGCTTGACCTACTAAGGTTGGTTCAATTCGATCATTACTGACGTGATGCTGATTGTGTGCTTCTTTGTATTGAGATAAATCTACCGGGCCAAAATAGCCTAATATATAATCTCTAGTTTGTTGTTCATTGGATAACTTACTTGGGTAAGTCATTAATAATAAACAAAATACTGAAGGAACTAATAAGAACCAATAACTAACACTACTACCTAATAGCAAAATAATGGTGCCAGCAACAATAAAAGCTGCGCCTGGTACAAATTGCCAATTTTTATTGAGTTTAGCATCACGTAAGCGCCTTATCGTGGTTAGGGTTATCATAGCCGCAATCAGGAGCATGGCGATAAGCGCTATAATAAAGTAGTTTGAAAATAGGTTTGCCAGAACGGTAAAGCAGATCACGCTTAGGGCATAAATACTTAAAAAACGGCTTCTGTTGTCATAGCCTTCTCGACACAGAATAGATTGTATGAATTGCACAAAAACTCCAACTATTTTCTACACAGCATAAATAATTTTATGCCTGATCTTTAATTTATTTTATAGGCTGGTAAGTCAACTTGCTCCAGCTTTAAGCCAATTAAGGACAGCGAACCTTGATTATGAGACTCACCATCACCACTAAAGTCAAAATCAAAAATGGAATAAAAGAATAAGCCATTTTCTTTGCTGAACTTGAGCCGAGTTGAGCGCCTAGCCAAGGCGATAAACTGTAGGCCAGCTTGTTTGCAGTAAAGGTTAACATGCTTTCGGCCAGCTTCTGATACTTTTCTTAAATAAATAAAGTACCAACAGAATAAGCAAAATATAAGTAAATAATAAATGTTTTCCATTGCTCTATTTGCCTCGAATAAAAAGCGCTGCTTATAGCAAGCTTATGAAGCTTGATTAAAAAGTTGTCCAATGGCTTGCGCCAGTTTTGTTGATCTATTAGGTGCTCTCATGCATTGAAATACTATGGGTCTTAATTCAGGAAGCGCCACTAAGTCTTTAAATATGCTGTTAAATAATGCAGTATCGTCACTGGCAACTAAATGCTCAAAGTATTGCATCATTAGCTCGGTACTTGCCAATGCTGACCAACAACGGCCTGATAAGGTAATTAATAGCTCTGACGCCACGGTTTGTTGTGATAGTAAGCCTGCAATAAATGTTTTTACATGGGGATGCTGGCTGTTTGCTGATAAGCTTCTAAGTAGATGCTGTTGTTTGCTTAGCTGGTTACTATCAGGCATCGCTTGTTTTAATTGCGTTAATAGCGCATCAATGACTTCAATAGCTAATGGTTCATTTTCTAATGCGCTACAAAGTGGAAATAACACTTCATCAGGTAAATTTGCTAATGCTGAAATCAAAACTTGGCTGTGGTTATCTTGATTAATACGTGTGGCAAAATCAGTGATGCCTTGAACCCCTACGGCTTGCCAATTTTGCCAGCCTAGTTCGCCACTAAGGTATGTCAGAAACGGCGCAAAATACTCGCTTGGGGCTTGTTTTAAATCTGTCTTTATTTTGCTGTTTAAACTGGCGAGTTTATATTGTGCTGGCGTATAAAGATAAGGGTTACTGTTTAGTAGCTCTTGCTGTTGTTCGCTTGGATCTTTGGTTAAATCTGAGCCTAATGCTTCAACCACAATGGCAATAAAGTGATTTCTCGCGCCTTGATTAAGTAAACCTCGCTCATCTAGTGGGAGTTTTAATAACCAAAGATATGGCTGTGGCGATTGCTTTTGCCAAAAAGTGATGGCGAAAATGGCATGACCTTGCGATGGAGTAGGGTAAGGAATTTGGTTTAATTCGACTTTTTCAAATTGCTCTTTTGATATTTTTTCAATCTTACGGCCAATATCATAAATACGGTATTGTGAATCTGATAATTGTAATAGTTGTGACAGGGTTTCAATATTATTCATAAGTGCAGTGTAGAAAAAAGGCGAGTTAATAATTCGTTGTTAATGGCGGTCATTATAGAGATAATAGCGTTATTAACCTAGTAAAATTTGACCTTCATGACTAAAGCACAACAAGCTACGATTTTATTAAAAAAGTTAACCATTGAATTAATGCAAGCAGGCCATTGGCAAGAAAATTTACCTAGCAAAGAGGCATTAGCAAGTACTGCGCCTTTTTGTTGTGACACCTTAACCTTTGCACAATGGTTACAGTTTATATTTATTCCTCGCATAACTGAAATGATAGCTGCGGGAACATCGCTACCAAGTTCGATTGCTTTATCTCCTTTAGCAGAAGAAGTTTTTAAAAGCGCAAAAGATAGTTCTGTGTGTGTGGTTATTGCTGAAATTGATCACTTGCTGTCAGAGAGTTAGCTGATATGCCTGATAGTCAACTTCCTCAACATGCATGCTCGTCAAAAGAGATGCTTGCTGATAAACCTTATTTAACCATTTTATATCAAGATGAATATATTGTTGCCGTTGATAAACCCGCTGGCTTATTTGTTCATCGAAGTTTTATGGATAAAGACGAAATTTACTTTGCAGTGCAATTAGTACGAGATCAAATAGGGCAGTATGTTTATCCTGTTCATCGACTTGATAGGCCAACCTCTGGTGTGCTGTTATTTGCTTTAACCAAAGACGTTGCCACCTTGTTAAGTGAAGCATTTGCGAATAAAGCTGATTTTAACCATGATTTTATATCAGTAGATTCATTGGCGATGAAAAAGACTTACTATGCCTTGGTCAGAGGATATATTGATTTGCAAGGTAAGACAGGCGTAAACGCTGATTCTGGTTTAATTGATTATCCGTTAAAAGAAAAGCTAGATAAAATTGGTGATAAATTTGTTAATGAAAACAAAGCAGCACAAGAGGCTAAAACCTTTGCTTACCCTGTTGCTAAGGCAAGTTTACCTATACCTTTAGGTAAATATGATAGTGTTCGTTATTCATTGGTAAAGCTGTTACCAATAACAGGGAGGCGACATCAAATCCGTCGTCATCTAGCCCATTTACGTTATCCCATCATTGGCGATATTAACTATGGGGATAATAAGCAAAACCCTTTCTTCCATCAACAATTCGGCTTTAAGCGGCTAATGTTAATGGCGAAGTCGTTAGAATTTGTTCACCCTGTAACGGGTAAGAATATTTGCATTACTGCTGAGTTTGACGCGCAATGGCAGTTAGTTTTTCAGCGCCTTGGCTGGTCAGCGAAGCAACGCTAGCTGAACTGCGAGTCTACTAGCTTTATTGAGGCGCACTGATGATAACGCTATTGCTATCTTGAGCTATTAGGGTTTGATAAGCATGGTGGTATTGCTGGTTATCATCGCTTGCTTTATCGCCCCTGATTGCTACACCGGTAGCGCTACCGTTATGTTGATAGCTTTCTCTTTGTTGTGCAAAAGCTAACATCATGGCTTGGTCTTGTGTCATAGGTCTATTAAGAAGCGACATCATTAATTCATGATCTGAGCTTAACTGCTTCTTTACTGAGTCTTTGTTATAAGTGGTAAAGCTAGTGTGGTTAAACTGTGAGGTATAGTAGTTATTTTGCATGTTATCGTGTTGGCTAACAGCTTGCGTACTTCCACATGCACTTAAAATGAAACTGCTTAATAGCGCGATAAGTAATGTGACGTTTTTCATAAATAAACCTAATAATACGGGTTAGCTAATTTACTGTTTAATTAAACTAGGTAACTAAATTGATTTTGTTATTTATGAATAGGGCAAATGCTATGCCAATATAAATTGTAGTCAGCTTTTGTTCAGTGTGAACCATTCAAGTATCTGAAAGTGCTAAAGAAAATAGTTGAATTTTTTTGTAACTCAAACGGAATTTGATAATGGGGTCAATAAATAATCGGCTATTTATTAAGGAAAGTTATTGAGGAAAGCTAAGGTCAAAGAGAAAGTGTCAATTAATTAACACTTTCTCTGTTTGCTTGAATGATTAGGCTTCGTCTACAGAGCGTAATAATTCATTAATGCCCACTTTGGCACGTGTTTTGGCATCAACTTTTTTCACTATGATGGCAGCATATAAGCTGTAGTTACCACATTTAGATGGTAGGTTGCCAGGTACGACAACTGAGCCAGCAGGTACACGACCATAGTGGACTTCGCCAGTTTCACGATCAAAAATGCGTGTACTTTGGCCAATATACACTCCCATAGAAATTACCGAGCCTTCCTCGACAACAACACCTTCAACAATTTCAGAGCGAGCGCCAATAAAGCAGTTATCTTCAATAATTGTCGGGCCGGCTTGTAATGGCTCTAGTACACCACCGATACCAACACCACCAGATAAATGCACATTCTTACCAATTTGTGCACAAGAGCCTACAGTTGCCCATGTATCAATCATACAGCCTTCATCAACAAAGGCGCCAATATTAACAAAGCTTGGCATAACAACAACGTTTTTACCGATAAAGCTGCCCGTTCTGACACTTGCACCCGGTACTACGCGGACACCGTCGGCAATAAAGTCATCTTGATTGTAGTCGCTATACTTCATCGGTACTTTGTCATAAAAGGTGCTCTCTGCACCATCAATCACTTGGTTGTCCCAAATTCTAAACGATAAAAGTACTGCTTTTTTTAGCCATTGATGTACATGCCAGCTGCCAGCAATTTTTTCTGCAACACGACCTGAGCCATCATTTAAAGCGGCTAAGGCATCGAGTACCGCTTGCTTGATTTCATCAGATACGGTATTTGGGGTAATGGAAGCTCTTTGCTCAAAGGCTTGTTCGATAATTGTTTGTAATTGACTGTTGTCGCTCATATTGTTTTCCAAAAATGATTTTGAGTAAGGTAATGAATGTAAGCATGCTAATCTATTTCTTGCGTTAACCTAGTGGCTAACGCTTGTTTTTCTTGCTCGTTTAACGCTTTATTTTCTAACGTTGATATAGTAAATACATCATCCGCTTTTTCACCAAACGTGGTGATTTTGGCTGAGTGAATATTAACTTTTTCCTGTTGGAAAACCTGGCCAATACTCGCTAAAAGGCCCGGCCTATCTAAGGCTATTATTTCTATCATAGTGCGGTTTTTAGCATGTAACTTAATAAAGTTTACCTGCATTGGCACCTTAAATTCTTTAATATGTTTGGTTGGTACCCGTAGTGGAATATCACAAACATTATCTTGGCTGAGCCTTTGCGTTAATGCTTGGCATATTTCATCAATACGGTAACTTTCTTTTAAGGTTTTACCACGGCTATCTAAGACAATAAAGGTATTAACGGTATAGCCAGTTTTTGTTGTGATGATTTTTGCATCATGTATTGATAACTTTTTTGTACCCAGTAAAGATACTGTGCTAGCAAAGGTATTCACTTTTTCTTTGGTAAAAATAAAGACTTCAGTACCGCCGCGATACGGCTCTGGGCTAATTAATACCAGAGGCTTTTCTCTATTGTGGTTAATAATATGCTGATTATGTCTGGCGATTTGTTCAGGCGAATAACGCAGAAAATAATCGACTTTAAATTCTGCCCACAAAGACTTAATCACTTGCTCTTCAATACCCGCTTGCGTTAATAACTCAAAGGCTTGTTGCTGGTTTTCACGTATTTTTGAGCGAATCTCTACTGGTTTTTCCAAACCATGACGAAAGGCTCGTAAGGTATTAAAGTATAAGTCTTCCAGTAAGTTAGCCTTCCAGCCATTCCATAGGCTTTCGTTAGTTGCGCGCATGTCGGCAACCGTTAAACAATACAAGTAATTTAAGTGAGCTTCGTCTCGTACAATTTCACCAAAGGTACGGATTACATTTTCATCAGAAATATCGCGTCGCTGTGCGGTAATTGACATAAGTAAATGGTTATCAACCAGCCAAGCAACCATATTGGCATCATGCTTATTCATTTGATGGGACTGGCAAAACTCTAACGCATCGATTGCGCCAAGCTCAGAGTGATCGCCGCCACGGCCTTTGGCAATGTCATGGAAGATACCTGCTAAATAGAGCACTTCAGGCTTACGTATCTTTTGTACTATCTTGCTACATAACGGGAATTTATGATTGTGTTCTTTTAAACTAAATTGGTAGAGGTTTTTAATGACCCTATAAGAGTGCTCATCCACTGAGTAAGCGTGGAATAAGTCAAATTGCATTTGCCCGACTATGCTACGCCATAGCGGCAAATACGAGCTAATAATGCCGTGACGATGCATTAAATTAAATGCTAAGCCCAGACCTCGGGGGTGCCTGATGATTGCCATAAACATACGGCGACATTCGGCATAATCAATAAGGCCGGAGATTAAACGACGTCTAGCGTTACGCATCAAACGTAAGGTATGAGAGTGTATGCCTTTAATGTTTGGCTCTTGCGCTATGATTAAAAACATTTCAATCATTTTTACCGGGCGCATAAAAATACGATCGTTTCGGGTGTTAATTAAGGTATCAACTAACTCAAAATCCTGATTAATCTCGGTAATGGTGGTTTCTTCAGGTTTTTTAATAATCGCTTGTTCAAAATGCTGTAATAGCATGGTATTTAACTCGGCAACGCGGGCGATAATACGGAAAAAGCGTTTCATCATGCGCTCTACTGGTGCTTTGCCTTCATCACCAAAGCCCATCATCTTGGCGACATCGGTTTGATAATCAAATAACAGTCTATTTTCACTACGACCAGCAACAAAATGTAGTGCAAAGCGCATACGCCATAAGTAATCCTGAGCTTCCAGCAATTCAAAAAATTCGTTAGGGTAGAGGTAGTTGTGCTGCACTAGTTCCTCTAGAGAGTCGGCAAGGAAATGTCTTTTTGCCACCCAAACTATGGTTTGAATATCACGTAATCCGCCAGGGTTAGCTTTTAGGTTAGGCTCTAAGGTGTATGCTGCGCCGTGATATTGTTGATGACGCTGTTCTTGCTCTTTACATTTAGCGATAAAGAATTTTTCTGAGGTCCAAAAAACATCTTCATGTAATAAAGGTAGCAATTGTTGTGTTAAGCCTTCATTACCCGCTATTTGACGCATCTCCATTAAATTTGTGGCAACAGTGACATCGTTAACGGCTTGTTTTAAACACTCTTTGATAGAGCGAACACTGTGACCAATATCAAGCTTAATATCCCAAAGTTGGGTGATAAAACTTGAAATCTTAGCTTCCAAATCGGTATCAATGGACTCTTGAGTGAGTAGTAAAATATCAACATCAGATTTGGGGTGTAATTCGCCGCGGCCATAACCACCTACTGCTACTAAGCTAATTTGATATTCATCGAGGTGATGTTGACACCAAAGCTTTTTCAAGGTTGCATCAACAAAAGCGGCACGCGCAGAAAGTAAATCACTGATGTCGCTATCAGCAAAGGCTTCTTTAAGCCATTCGTTAAATTCTTGTGTTAGCTGACATATTTCATTGCTAGTTAAAAAGTCAGCTGTGATAGCTAATTGTGTGAAATACTGTTCAGGTACAATTGTGTTATCAATCAAGTGATTATCCTTTTATGGCGCGCGCTTTTTTTCGCTGTAAACGGTAAACTTAGTTGTGTAATATGCGAGCAATAGTTTCTTCTTTTCGTAAGGTTAAAATCTCACAACCTGTTTTAGTAACAACTATGGTATGTTCCCATTGTGCCGACTTTTTGCCATCTATGGTATATACCGTCCAGTTATCTTCTTTATCTAAAACCGTGTTCGCTCTACCTAAATTAATCATTGGCTCTATGGTAAAGCACATGCCTTCTTTCATTTTAGTTTTGTCATTATTTTTGTAATGAACAATTTGTGGCTCTTCATGAAACTCTTTACCTATGCCATGGCCACAATACTCTTTAACGATAGAGTAACGGCCAGACTTTTTAATAAACTTTTGAATGGTTGCGCCAATTTCACCAAAGGCAACCCCAGGCTTTACTTTTTTCAGTGCTAAATACAGGGCTTCTTGAGTAATACGACAGAGTCTTTTATCTTCAGGGCTAGTTTCACCAACAAGGAACATCTTACTGGTGTCGCCATGGTAACCATCTTTGATAACTGTGATGTCGATATTGATAATGTCACCGTCTTTTAATGGCGTATCATCAGGGATGCCATGACAAACAACATGGTTAACTGAAGTACAAATAGACTTAGGAAAGTCATGATAATTTAACGGGGCAGAAATGGCATTTTGCACTTTATCGGTATATTCAGCACACAAGGTATTGAGTTCATCTGTTGTAATACCCGCTTTTACGTGTGGGGCGATCATTTCTAATACTTCAGCAGCCAAGCGGCCAGCAACGCGCATTTTTTCAATTTCATCTTGGCTTTTGATTGTAATTGCCATGCTTTATTTCTCTTTTGTCTGGTTTGTAACTTTAATTACAGTAATAAGGTTAAATATAACGTGTTAACGCTTTACAACAAACGATTAATTTGTGGTTTATTTGTGCTTTGCTAACTCTAATTCTATTGCTTCAATAATTGCTTCAGGTTGTTGTAAGTAGAAGTTATGGTTTAATAGAATGAGTTCATCATCAATTGCCAGTAGTAATGCTGGGATAGCTTGAGTAGCAATGATGTCTTGTAATGAAAATACATCGTGAACAACTGCTTCAGCATCTTTGCTTAGTTTATCTGTTTTATATACTTTTGCTGGCGGAGATAATTTTAACTGGCTTATCATTTCCTCAACATCCGCCTCTACAATTAACTGATTACCCTGAACAAAATGCTGCGCTTGTAGGGCGTTTAATAGCGCTAAGGCTTGTTTTGGCGCTTTTGCTTGTGCCCAAGCCATTAAGTTGGCGCTAAGCGTTGAGTCTTTTGCTTGTTCAATCGTGTTTTTATACGCTTGGCTAAAAGTAATATTTGAAAGCTGTTCTATTTCTTTTAATTGCGCATCTTTAATGCCAGAGTCACCTTCATAATAAGCACAGTGCCACAGGTGTATTTCAATGTGATTTAGCTTTTTACTAATTTCATTAACAAGTGGTGTTGTTGCATAACTCCATGGACAATGCGTGTCATAAATGAAATATAATTCTGTAGCCATTATTTACCCTAAGATGAACGTTTTATGTAATGTAGATGTATTATATCAAGTGAAATAATTCTCGCTGAATGAGCAAATAGTTAATTCAATTGCTATTAAACGCTAATTTTAACGCGCCTTAACTAAATATCCCACCATTAAAACGATTTATTTTACTAGCTAAATTATGGCTTTTGTGGTATAAAATGCCGCGCTAAAAACTCGCTTAGCTGAATTTACTTCACTAAACGATGATTTTTAGTCTTAATTGAATCGATTATCTTGTGCTAATAACAGGGTAATTATTACTATAAACTCACATACATCTGAATAAGATATGCCGGGGTGCCTAGCTGAAGTACTACTACTTACAGCACAGAGGTCGAGCATATTGGATGTATGAACGCTTAACCCCAGAAAGGAAAAAAACATGCCAAACGTTTCAATGCGCGATATGCTTAAAGCCGGTGTTCACTTCGGTCACAAAACTCGTTACTGGAATCCAAAAATGAAATCATACATTTTTGGCGCTCGCGATAAAGTTCATATCATCAACTTAGAACAAACTGTTCCTATGTTCAACGATGCATTAGCTTTCTTAAACAATGTTTCTTCGAAGAAAGGTAAAGTTTTATTTGTTGGTACTAAGCGCGCTGCAAGTGATGCAATCAAAGATGCTGCTGTTAAAAGTGACCAGTTCTTCGTTAACCACCGTTGGTTAGGTGGTATGTTGACTAACTGGAAAACAGTACGTCAATCTATCAAGCGTTTAAAAGATTTAGAAGCACAAAGCACTGATGGTACTTTCGAAGCGTTAACTAAGAAAGAAGCATTAATGCGTACTCGTGAAATGGAAAAGCTTGACAAGAGCTTAGGTGGTATTAAGAACATGGGTGGCTTACCTGATGCGTTATTTATCATCGATGCTGATCACGAGCACATTGCTATTAAAGAAGCAAACAACTTAGGTATCCCAGTAATTTCTGTTGTTGATACTAACTCAAGCCCAGACGGTGTTGATTACATCGTACCTGGTAACGATGATGCGATCCGTGCAATCACTTTATACTGTGATGCAGCTGCGAATGCAGTAATTGAAGGTCGTGAGCAAAACATCGTTGTGCAAGCTGAAAAAGACGGTTTCGTAGAAGCTGAGTAATTACCAGCTTAAAAACTGTTTTATGCAACAGCCATAGAAGCTCCATTGAAAAATAGTGCTTTTATGGCTCTTTATTAATATTTATGCCTTATTACTAAGTTAATGTAGTAGGGGATAATAGAATAGATATTGAGGAAATTACTCATGGCAATTACTGCTGCACAAGTTAAAGAATTACGTGAACGCACTGGCGCGGGCATGATGGATTGTAAGAAAGCACTTCAGGAAACTGATGGTGATATGGAACTTGCAATTGAAAACATGCGTAAGTCTGGTCAAGCAAAAGCTGCTAAAAAAGCGGGTAACATTGCTGCTGAAGGTCAAATCATCATTAAAGATGGCGCTTTAGTTGAAGTTAACTGTCAAACTGACTTCGTAGCTAAAGATGACAACTTCTTAGCATTTGCTAACGAAGTTGCTGAGGCTGCTGCTGCTTCTAAGCCTTCAATTGAAGAGCTACAAGCACAATTTGAAGAAAAGCGTGTTACTTTAGTTGCTAAAATTGGTGAAAACATCAATGTACGTCGTGTAGAGTACGTTGAAGGTGCTGAATTATCTTCATACAAGCACGGTGCTAAAATTGGTGTTGTTGTTGCTGGTTCTGGCGATGCTGAAGTATTAAAGCAAGTTGCTATGCACGTTGCTGCTTCTAAGCCTGAATTCTTAACGCCTGATGATGTTCCAGCTGATGTTGTTGCGAATGAAAAACGCATCCAAATCGAAATGGCTGTGAACGAAGGTAAGCCTGCTGAAATCGCTGAGAAGATGGTTACAGGTCGTATGAAGAAATTCACTGGTGAAATTTCTTTAACTGGTCAAGCTTTCATCATCGAACCTAAGCGTACTGTTGGCGAAGTATTAAAAGAAAAAGGTGTTTCTATCACTGCTTTCTCTCGCCTAGAAGTTGGTGAAGGTATTGAGAAGAAAGAAGAAGACTTTGCTGCTGAAGTAGAAGCACAAATTGCTGCTGCAAAAGCTGAGTAAGTTTTAAACTTTTTTAATGAAAAACGTCTCCTTTGAGGCGTTTTTTTATGCCTGTAATATTTATTGTGTAAGGGGCTGTTGTTCTTTTGAGGTTAAATTTTGTTCGAGATAAAAACGTTTTAATCAAGGCGAATAGTATGTAGCCTAGTATTCTAAGCAAATACTGTTCAACAAAGAGTAAAACGTTTTTAGCCGAATCCTTCGGACAGCATTTGTTGGTCATTTTTACAGCGTTGTCGACTTTTTAAGTAGAATAACTACGTTGCAAAGTCTCCGCCTTGTATAAAAGCCTAACAAATAGCTGCAAAAACAATCTCTAAAGATCAATAGTCCCTAATAACGATGAGTTTTTTCAGTAAAGACTTTCGATACTAGGCTAAACGTATTAAAATAGCCGCGGTCAATTTTGGCCGTGGCTTTTTTATAGGCTTTTTAACAAGCAATGTTTGTTAAACACCGTATATTGAACATCAATGAAGGAATGTTTTCCCTATGACCACCAATCTTAAACCAACTTATCGTCGTATTCTTCTTAAACTTAGTGGTGAAGCACTCATGGGAGATGAGGGCTTTGGTATTGATCCAAAAATTCTTGACCGTATGGCGCAAGAAATTAAAGAGCTCGTTGAAATGGGTATTCAAGTCGGTCTAGTGATCGGTGGTGGTAACTTATTTAGAGGTGCTGGTCTTGCTGATGCTGGTATGAACCGCGTTGTTGGTGACCAAATGGGCATGCTAGCTACTGTGATGAACGGTCTAGCAATGCGTGATGCTTTACATCGTGCTTTTGTCAATACTCGTTTGATGTCAGCCATTGATTTAGCCGGCGTTTGTGAGCGCTATAACTGGGCAAATGCCATTAGCTTATTAAAGTCAGGTCGTGTGGTAATTTTCTCTGCTGGTACGGGTAATCCATTTTTTACAACTGATTCAGCGGCTTGTTTACGCGGTATTGAAATTGAAGCCGATGCGGTTTTAAAAGCCACTAAAGTGGACGGTATTTACTCAGAAGATCCGGTGACAAACCCAGAAGCTGAACTTTATACTGAATTAACTTATAGCGAAGTGCTAGAGAAAGAATTAAAAGTAATGGACTTAGCTGCCTTTACTTTAGCAAGAGATCATAATATGCCTATTCGTGTGTTTAACATGAATAAAGCCGGGGCATTAAAGTCAGTAATTATGGGTGAAACAGAAGGTACCACGATTACCAATGCAAGCTAAGTAATTACTTGATAAGATAACTGTTATAGACACTAATAATTTTCAGGAAATTTAACGTGATTGAAGAAATAAAACAAGATGCTCAAGAGCGTATGAGCAAAAGTATTGAAGCGCTTAAAAACAACTTAAATAAAGTGAGAACAGGCCGTGCTCACGCTTCTTTGTTAGACAACATTTCAGTTGAATACTATGGTATGGATACGCCACTAAATCAGGTAGGTAATATTTCAGTACCTGACGCACGTAATCTATCAATAACAGTATTTGATAAAGCCATGATTGCTGCGGTAGAGAAAGCTATCATGAAGTCAGACCTAGGCTTAAACCCACAATCAAACGGTACTTTGATTCGTATTCCATTACCGCCATTAACAGAAGAGCGTCGTAAAGACTTAGTTAAAGTGGTTCGTGGTGAAGCCGAAAGCGGTAAGGTTGCTATTCGTAATATTCGTCGTGATGCTAACTCTGATATCAAATCACTGAATAAAGAAAAAGAAATCAGTGATGATGAAATGCACCAAGCAGAAGATGAAATCCAAAAAATTACCGATACGTATGTTAAACAAGTTGATGAGCTGCTTGTTAAAAAAGAAGCAGAATTGATGGAAATCTAACACTTTAACTCGGTATAACAACGCCAGATTAGCCCATATCGGAGCTTACTGGCGTTTTATTTTATGTGGCTAACACTAGTTTAGTTGCTGAAATAAGTACGACAGTTTTGTGATAGTTATCATATAGGAATAGGCATCATTGGATAACGATAATAAAGGCACAGCAGAAGTAGCGAGCATATCATCTTTACAGCATGTCGCTGTGATTATGGACGGTAATGGTCGTTGGGCGCAATTACAAGGGAAAGGTCGTGTTGCGGGCCATAAAGCCGGTGTCGAGTCGGTACGGGCCGTTGTAACCAGTGCCAGAAAAAATGGCGTGCAAGCGTTAACCTTGTTTGCCTTTAGTAGTGAAAATTGGCAACGACCTGAAAAAGAGGTTAGTGTGTTAATGGACTTGTTTATGTATGTGCTGACAAAAGAAGTGAAGCGCCTTCATAAACACAATATTCGCTTTCAAATTATTGGTGACGTTAGCCGTTTTTCTGAGAAACTACAAAAAAATATAAAAAAATCAGAAGAGTTAACAGCACAAAATACTGGCATGGTATTATCAATTGCCGCTAATTATGGCGGACGATGGGATATTACTCATGCGGCTAAGCAATTAGCAGACAAAGTACAACAAGGTAAACTCGCACCAGAAGATATTTCAGAAGAGTTACTTCATCAGCATACCTGTTTAGCAAATTTACCACCGCTGGATTTATTGATTAGAACAGGCGGTGACTACAGAATTAGTAACTTTCTCCTTTGGCAAGCAGCCTATGCAGAATTGTATTTTACTGAAACACTGTGGCCTGATTTTAATGAACAAGCTTTTGAGCAAGCGATGACCACGTTTACACAAAGAGAAAGACGTTTTGGTAAAACTGGCGAGCAAGTAGCAGGTAAAAAAGAACAAGCGTAATATCGCGATTAAAGTGATTTATAAATTTAATAAAAATAATAATTTCAAGTATTTAATATAGAAGGGTAACACTTGTTAAAACAACGCATCATCACAGCAGTCATTTTAGCTCCCGCAGCTATTAGTGCTATTTTTTATTTACCTTTGCCATATTTTTCAGCTTTGTTGCTCGCTATTTTGGCAATAGGTGCATGGGAGTGGGGCCCTTTAATGGGCTTTGTTAGCAACGCTAAACGTCTATTTTTTGTTGGCGCAACGGCAGGTCTTATTGCGTTACTTTGGTATATCTTACCTCCGCAAGACTTATGGCGTGATGACAGACAACTGGCTCAAGTAGCTGTTATGCTTTTATGGCTTGCGGTATTGTGGTGGGCATTGTCAGCAGTACTAATGTTTGTATACCCTAAGTTTAGTTCGTTTTGGTCAAGCCATCGCTCTGTGCGTGGTATTTTTGGCTGGTTAACACTCATTCCTACCTGGTTAGCCTTTGTGGTTATTCGCAGTAACGACTATCCGTTAGATCCATATCACGGGGCGCAGTTACTGATGTTTTTATTTTTAATGGTATGGAGTGCTGATATTGGCGCGTACTTTGTCGGTAAATCTATGGGTAAACATAAATTAATGCCGAATGTCAGCCCAGGAAAAACAATCGAAGGTTTTGTCGGTGGTGTTGTTTGTGCCTGCATTTTAACTGCGGCTCTCGGTTTTAATTTAGGTTGGAGCGGAGAACAATTTACCATTGCTTTAGCGGTTACTATATTGATTACCACAATTTCAGTGCTGGGTGATTTAAATGAGAGCATGTTTAAAAGACAAGCCGGCGTAAAAGATAGTGGCTCTATTTTACCAGGTCATGGCGGTATTCTTGATCGCATCGATAGTTTAACTGCAACTGCGCCTATATTTGCATTGTGCTACGTATTATTAGGTTGGTAAGTTAAGTGTCTCGTCATCAGCTTTGTATTTTAGGTTCAACGGGCTCTATCGGTAAGAGCACGCTAGAGGTTGTTCGTTTACACCCAGAACGCTTTGATGTTATCAGCCTAGCTGCTAATGCCAGTGTTGATACCTTATTTGAGCAGTGCCTTGAATTTCGTCCTAACGTTGTTGTTATGGTTTCTATAGAGCATGGCAAGCAATTACAAGATAAACTTAAACACGCTGGCATCAATGATATTCAAGTAAAATTGGGGAAAGACGCATTAGTTGATGTGGCGAGCTCTCCAGATGTCGATACGGTAATGGCTGCTATCGTTGGTGCATCAGGTCTTATGCCAACCCTTGCCGCCGCCAAAGCGGGTAAACGCGTTTTACTTGCTAATAAAGAAGCCTTAGTTACATCCGGCGCTATTTTTATGGCTGCGGTTAAAGAGTCTGGTGCGATATTATTGCCGATTGACAGTGAACATAACGCGATTTTTCAATGCCTGCCTGCTCATATGCAAGCGAATGCGGCTGACAGTCATATCGCTGAACAAGGCATAAGTAAGATTTTGCTTACTGGCTCAGGTGGCCCATTTCGAACTTGGTCAATTGATAAACTAGCTTCGGTTACGCCAGAGCAAGCATGCGCTCACCCTAATTGGGATATGGGCCGTAAAATTTCAGTTGACTCAGCAACTATGATGAATAAAGGGCTAGAGTTTATTGAAGCTAAGTGGTTATTCAATTTAACAGCTGATGATATTCAGGTTGTGTTGCATCCACAAAGCACTATTCACTCTATGGTTCAGTATATTGATGGCTCGGTTATTGCTCAAATGGGCAATCCTGATATGCGCACGCCTATTGCTCATGCTTTATCATTTCCCGAGCGTATTGACTCTGGTGTAGCACCACTAGATTTCTTTACAACAGCATCATTTGATTTTCAAGCGCCTGATTTTGCCAAGTATCCTAATTTGAAGTTGGCAATTGCAGCGTGTAAAAAAGGCCAAGCCGCTTGTACAGCATTAAATGCGGCCAATGAAATTGCCGTTGAGGCCTTTTTATCTGAGCAAATTGCTTTTACTGATATTTACAAAATAAATGCTGCTGCGGTGCGGGAGTTTGAATCACTAATTATTGCAAGCATTGATGATGTTTTAGCAATCGATGGTAAAGCTCGTCAATTTGCTCGTGAGCTTTTACCTGCTGATGGCTTGAAAAAAAATAATGCCGAGGTCAGTGAGTAGTTTTCTATGTTTGATTTTATTTGGAATTTAGCCTCGTTTGTTATTGCTTTAGGTATTCTGGTTACTGTGCATGAGTACGGTCATTTTTGGGTAGCAAGAAAAAATGGCGTTAAAGTAGAGCGATTCTCTGTTGGTTTTGGTAAGGCTTTATGGAGAAAGGTTGGGCAAGACGGCACTGAGTATGTTATCGCGCTAATACCGCTTGGTGGTTATGTTAAGATGCTTGATGAAAGAGTTGACGATGTAGCTGAGCAAGATAAAGATAAAACCTTTAACTCTAAAAGCGTTTATCAACGTATTGCTATTATTGCCGCCGGACCTTTGGCAAACTTTGCTTTTGCTATTTTTGCTTTTTATTTGATGTTTTTAATTGGTGTGCCCAGTGTCAAACCCATTATTGGTGATGTTGCTCCAGATTCAATCGCTGCTAAGGCCAACTTAATGGCAGATACTGAAATTGTTGCTATTGATAAAAAGACGACGTTAGATTGGCAAGCGGTTAATTTAGCACTGATCAGTAAAATAGGTGGCGATAGTATTGAAATTAGTACTAAGTCCAAAGATAGCCAATATGTTTCTCATCAAAAGCTAGATATTCGCGACTGGCAGTTCTCTCCAGATAAAACCAGTGCTTTAGCAAGTTTAGGTATTAGCCCATTTACGCCAAAAGCTTACAATGAACTGGCAAATATTGGTCAAGGTAGTCCAGCAGAGTTGGCAGGTTTACAAGTTGGTGATAAGTTACTGGCGGTATCTGGTGAGTCAATAAATGCTGATTGGCATATTTTTGCGAAAAAAATTAAACAATATCCAAATCAAGCTGTCTCAGTTACAGTTGAACGCCAAGGTGTTGTTAAAGATATCATGGTGACTCCAACAGCCGTGCAAAGAAATAATGAAACTGTTGGCTACTTGGGGGTAGCTCCTAAGTTTGACTCTTGGCCACAAGAGTATCGAATTAATTTAGCTTACGGTGTTATAGACGCTATTTGGCAAAGTATCAAACGTACTTGGGAATTAACCGAGTTAACATTTTCAATGATTGGCAAACTGATCACAGGTGATGTTTCGGTTAAAAACTTAAGTGGGCCTATTGGCATTGCTCAAGGGGCAGGTAGTAGTGCAGGCCATGGTCTTGTCTATTTTTTAGGCTTTTTGGCGCTAATTAGTATTAATTTAGGCATAATTAACCTTTTACCTTTGCCAGTACTTGATGGCGGGCACTTACTTTATTATGTTATAGAGCTTTTAACTGGAAAGCCTGTACCAGAAAATGTGCAAGAAGCTGGATTTAAGTTTGGCGCTATTGCCTTATTGATGCTAATGGCCATTGGCTTGTTTAACGACTTTAGTCGTGTCTTGGGCTAGAAAAGCTAAAGATAGTTATTTATGTCGCGCAAAAAACCAGATAATAGATTTGTTTGGCAAATGAACAGGATAAGTGCTAAGCACTTGTTAGAATAAGAAGTATTTTAAGTTAAAATTATATGATAATTAAAAAATTAGCCTTAGCTGTATTATTAGGTACATTAGGGGCAAACGTTCAAGCAGCACAAGAATTTCAAGTAGAAGATATTGAAGTAAAAGGCTTACAACGTGTTGCTTTAGGTGCTGCGCTTACTCATATCCCTTTCAATGTCGGCGATTCATTAAATGAATTTCGAATTTCTCAGTCAATAAAGGCGCTTTATAAATCAGGACACTTTAATGATATTAGAGTTTATCGTGATGGTAATCGCTTAGTCTATCGTGTTAGAGAGCGTGAAACTATTGCCGATATTATTTTTGAAGGTAATAGTGATTTAAAAGATGAACAGCTAACTGAAAGTTTAGATGGCAGTAATATTCGTGTCGGTGAAACCCTAGATCGTACCGTAATTTCTGGTATCGAAATGGGCTTAGAAGACTTTTATCACAGCGTTGGTAAATATAGTGCCAATGTAACAACTAAGATAACACACCTGCCGCGTAACCGTGTGAACCTTGAGTTTAACTTTGTTGAAGGTGATGCTGCGGCAATTAAACAAATCAATATTGTTGGTAATGAAGTCTTTAGTGATGCTGAAATACTTGATAAAATTGAGCTAACTTTTGATTCGCCATGGTGGAACTTCATGGCGCAAGATAGGTACCAAAAACAAACCCTGCAAGGGGATATGGAAACCATCAATAGTTATTATCTTGATCGAGGCTATTTACGCTTTAAGGTTGATTCTACCCAAGTATCTATGACGCCAGATAAACAAGGTGTCTACATTGCACTAAACGTTACGGAAGGTGAAACTTATAAAGTAAGTGAAGTAGACTTTATTGGCGATATGGCGGGTTTTGAGTCGACCATACGCGCAATTAATCCAATACAGGCTGACGAACTTTATAACGGTGCAGAAGTTACTTATACCGAAGAAGTGATAAGTAAATTTTTAGGGCGTTATGGTTATGCTTATCCTAAAGTGGTCACTATTCCAGAAATTAATGATGAAGATCATACGGTAAAGTTATCTATATCCGTTGATCCGGGTAAACGTATTTACGTGAATAAAGTCAACTTTACTGGTAACCATGTTACTTCAGATGCGGTATTACGCCGTGAAATGAGGCAAATGGAAGGTGCATGGTTATCTAATAATATGGTTGAGCACTCAAAATCTCGTTTATCGCGCTTGCCTTATTTAGAAACCGTAGAGTTTGAAACCAAGCAATTACCAAATGAAGATGATTTAGTGGATGTTGATTTTACCGTAAAAGAGCAGCCTTCTGGTTCCTTTACTGCCGGTATTGGCTATGGCTCACAAACGAAGTTAAGTTTGAATGCTGGTATTCAGCAAAATAACTTTTTGGGTACGGGTAATCGCTTAGGCTTTAATATCAATACCAATACTTATTCGAAAAGTGTGAGTGTTTCTTATACCGATCCTTATTTTACTGTTGATGCTGTGTCACTTGGTGGACAGGTATACTTTAACGAGTATGATGCCGGCCAAGCTAACATGGTTGAATATAACAATAAAACCTTTGGTTTAGGTTTAAACTGGGGCTTCCCAGTAAATGAATATTTACGTGTTAATTTTGGTGTAGGCTGGAAATACAACCAAATTTCACAATTAGAAGCGTATGAGCAAATTCAGCAGTTTTATGATATTTATGCTGATCCAAATGATCCAGATGGCCAGTTAGAATTTAAGACGCTTGACTTAAATGCCGGTTTATCACGTTCAACCTTGAACCGTGGTACTTTCCCAACCGCGGGTTCTCAACAGACGTTATCTTATAAGATGACTTCACCTAAGTCAGATTTACAGTACTTTAAGTTAAATTATGATAGTAAGCATTACTTCCCGTTAACACGAAATCAAAAGTGGTCAGTGTTAACCCGATTACAACTAGGTTATGCTAACGGTTATGGTGATGTTAATGGTCATGATCAGTTGTTACCGTTTTGGGAAAACTTTAGAGCGGGTGGTGCCGATACCCTACGTGGTTTTGAAAATAATACGGTTGGTCCAAGAGCAATATACCGCTACCCAACCAAGATCCCTAGCACGCCAGACCCAACTGGAACCAGTACTGGTTGCTGTTTAGGTTCTGATCATGATGCAATTGAAACATCTAGACGATCTGTTGGTGGTAATGCTATTGCTTTGGCTGGTCTTGAGTTAATCGTACCGACGCCATTTTTAGATGAAAGTTACTCTAATAGTGTACGAACCAGTTTATTTGTTGATATTGGTAACGTGTGGGATACAGAGTTTAATCCAGATGACTATCGAGATCTTGATCCAAAAGAGTTTGAAAAAATTGTCGATTACTCAGATCCAACTCGCTATAGAAGCTCAGCTGGTTTATCGATACAATGGCTTTCACCTATGGGACCGATGATTTTTAGTTTTGCCAAGTCGTTAAGGGAAGAAGAAGACGACGATACAGCATTCTTTAGCTTTAATATTGGTAAAACATTCTAAAAAAGTTTTGATTAATATCTAACTTGAAACTGGCGAACTAAGTCTGTTATCAGGTTAAAAGAAATGAATAACAAGAGGAAGAAACATTGAAAAATTTTATTAAGTCTGTGGTAATGACAACAGCAGCATCAGGTATGTTATTAGCCAGCTCAGCTATGGCAGCAGATCAGTCTATTGCGGTGGTAAACTTTCAAGAAGTAATGGGGAAAATTCCACAAACAGCTGCTCTTATGCAATCACTTGAAGCCGAGTTCAAAGATGAGAAAGCTGTAGTCACTCAGCTTGAAAAAGATATTAAATACTTTCAAGAAAAGAAAAAGCGCGATGGTGCATTAATGAGCGCTAAAGAAAAAGAAGAACTCGATACAAAAATTGCTTCTTTATTTCAAGACTACCAAGTAAAAGGTAAGGCCTTACAGCAAAAAGCTAACCAGCGCCAAAATGAAGAAACCAACAAAATTTTAGCACTTGTTCGTCAGGCGGTAGATAATATTGCTGCAAAAGAAGATTACGACTTAGTGCTGTCTCAACAAGCCGTTGTTTTTTCAAAGCCTGATGTTGTTATCACTGATAAAGTGGTAGAGCAAGTGAGCAAGTTAAAATAATCTGAGAGAAATATTCCATTGAAACGTTTTTCTCTGGCGGAAATCGCCAAGCATATCGGTGCCGAGTTAGTGAGTTATTCCGGTAACTCAACTAGTTCGGTTGCTGATGAAAGCATTAACTCTTTGGCCACCTTAGCAAATGCGAAGTGTGGCCAAATTGCTTTTCTAGCAAACAGTAAATATCAGCAGCAATTAGATAAAACTCAAGCCAGCGCGGTGATTTTAGCGCCTGAGATGTTGAGCCATTGTAAAACAAATGCCCTAGTTATGGATAATCCCTATATGGGCTACGCTATTTTAGCGCAGTTACTTGATACAACACCAATGCCAGCGGAAAGTGTGCATGCCTCAGCGGTTATTGCTGATGATGTCACCTTAGGAAATAATGTTGCTATTGGCGCTAATGCGGTCATTGAGTCAGGTGTTAACTTGGCTGATGATGTTGTTATTGGCGCAGGCTGCTTTATTGGTAAAAATGTAACTATTGGTCAAGCAACCAAGCTTTGGGCAAATGTTAGTATTTATCATGATGTTGTTATTGGTGAACATTGTCTAGTGCAAGCAAATACCGTTATTGGCTCGGATGGTTTTGGCTATGCGCCAGTAAGTGGTCAATATAAGTGGCATAAAATACCGCAGCTCGGTAGTGTTGTTATCGGTAATAAAGTGGAAATTGGCGCGAGCACAACCATTGACCGTGGCGCGCTAGAGGATACTGTTATAGGTGATGGCGTTATTTTAGATAACCAAATTCAAATTGCCCATAATGTCGTTGTCGGTGAAAATACCGCTATTGCTGGTTGCACTGTCGTTGCTGGTAGCACAACTATAGGTAAAAATTGCACTATTGCCGGCTTAGTAGGTATTAATGGTCATATAAGCATTGCTGACAATACCGTTTTTACTGGTATGTCTATGGTCACTAAAGATATTACTCAAGCCAATGTATACTCTTCAGGTATGCCCGTTATTCCGAATAAAGATTGGAATAAAATGAATGCAAGAATTAAACGACTTGATAGCTTGAATAAACGAGTAAAAGAGTTAGAACAACAAGTTAGTAAAGCTTCAAAGCGCTAGCATAAATAACTATAATAACAGCTAACTGACCCATTAACGCAAAACTTAGTGCCTAGACGTAATTAAAGTAATTATCGAGCACTTGTCTAAAAGGAATAACCTCTTGGAAACAGTAAAAAAACCAATCGATTTAAATGAAATCAAATCATTAATCCCACATAGATATCCTATGCTGCTTGTTGATAAAGTTGTTGATCACGAGCCAGGAAAAACCTTACATGCCATTAAAAATGTGACTATTAATGAGCCTATTTTTACTGGCCACTTTCCTGATGCGGCAATTTTTCCTGGGGTATTAATTTTAGAAGCACTTGCGCAAGCAACAGGGATATTAGGTTTTAAGAGCTCAGAAGAGCGTAATGAAAATGAGATGTACCTATTTGCTTCAATAGATAACGCAAAGTTTAAAAAGCCAGTATTGCCTGGTGACACTATGCACTTGCATGTTGAGTTTATTAAAGAGCGCAGAGGTATGTGGAAGTTTTACGGTGAAGCGAAAGTTGATGGTAAAGTTGTTTGTAGCGCTGACTTAATGTGTGCTCGCAAAGCCTTGTAAAAACTCGTTACCCCATATCTGAATCTTATTTAGTGTAAGGAAAATTATATGATCCACCCCCAAGCTATTATTGAGCCTGGTGCTACTATTGGTGAAAATGTATCAATAGGGCCATGGACATACATTGCTAGTGACGTTGTTATTGGTGACGATTGTCAGATCAGTTCTCATGTTGTTATTAATGGACCGACACGTTTAGGTAAGGGCAACCGTGTTTTTCAGTTCGCCAGTATCGGTGAAGATTGCCAAGATTTAAAGTACGCTGGTGAAAAAACAGAATTGATTATCGGCGATAATAATCTCTTTCGTGAGTCTTGTACTATCCATCGTGGTACTGTTCAAGATAATAGCTTAACGCAAATTGGCAGCAATAACTTATTTATGGCCTATACCCATGTGGCACATGACTGCATTGTCGGTAGTCACTGTATTATGGCAAATAATGCTTCAATTGCTGGCCACGTAAAAGTGGGCGACCATGTAATTATTGGTGGTATGGCAGGTGTTCATCAGTTTTGTCATATTGGCGAACATAGCTTTGTAGCTGCTAATGCCTTAGTGTTAAAAGATGTACCTGCCTATGTTATGGCTTCAGGCCAACCAGCTAAACCGTTTGGCTTAAATAGTGAAGGCTTAAAACGTCGTGGCTTTGAGCGTGACACCATTATGTCTATTAAGCGAGCTTATAAAGAAGTGTACCGTAAAGGGCTTTCTGTAGAGCAAGCGCTAGAAAATATTGACGCACAAGAAAGCTCACCACAACTGAGCGCGTTTAGTGAATCAATTAAGCAATCAACGCGCGGTATTATTCGTTAGTTGCTAATTGTCTTTTTTGAGTCTTTAGCATGTAATGCGTCACATTGAGTGACGCATTTTAAATAAAATAAAAATATTGTGACTAACACCAATTCCCCTCTAAATAATCAAATATCTTCATCTTATCAAGCGCCTACTTTTGCCATTGTTGTCGGTGAACATTCGGGCGATACGCTAGGCGCAGGCTTAATGACTGCGTTAAAAGTACATTATCCGCAGGCTAAGTTTATCGGTATTGGTGGCCCCAAAATGCTGGCACTTGGCTTTGAAAGCCTCTTTGCTATGGAAGAGCTCGCGGTTATGGGAATCGTTGAGGTGTTAGGTCGTATTCGGCGCTTATTACACGTTCGAAAGTCGCTTTTTCAGTATTTTACGAATAATCCACCAAGCGTTTTTATTGGTATTGATGCACCTGATTTTAATTTAGGTTTGGAAGCAAAGTTAAAGGCAAAAGGGGTAAAAACAGTACATTATGTTAGTCCGTCGGTTTGGGCTTGGCGAGAAAAACGCATTTTTAAAATTGCCAAAGCCACGGATATGGTATTAGCCTTGTTACCATTTGAAAAAGCATTTTATGATAAACACAAGGTGCCTTGTACTTTTGTTGGTCATCCATTAGCTGATGATATTCCTATGTATAGCGATAAAGAAGCCGCTAGGGCAGAGCTAGGTTTATCTAATGAGAAAAAAATACTTGCACTTATGCCAGGTAGCCGTGGCGGTGAGTTATCCCGATTAATGGCGCCATTTTTACAATCAGCGCAAGCGCTTAGTAAACAAGACAGTAATATTGAGTTTATTGCCCCTATGATAAGTGATAAACGTGCAGAGCAATTCTTACAGTTGCAAAAGGAAATAGCACCGGAATTAAAGATAAATTTAGTTATAGGACAAACGCAAACGGTTATGGCGGCTAGTGATTGTCTTTTAATGGCTTCAGGTACTGTGACTTTAGAAGCCGCTTTAATTAAGCGCCCTATGGTAATTTGCTATAAATTTAGCTCTATTACCCACTTGTTAGCAAAATGGCTAGTTAAGCTTCAGTGGTTTTCACTACCTAACTTGCTGGCAAATAAAGCCCTTGTGCCAGAGTTACTTCAAGATGAAGTCACTGTTGATAATATTGTCCCGCTTATTAATGAGCGAATTGCACATGAGCAAAAGTCACTCAATGAAAGCTTTACCGCTATGCATAAACAATTGCGCTGTGATGCCAGTAAGCAAGCAGCTAAAGCGGTTATCGAATTAATGCCAACAAACCGTTAATCTAATACCTGTTAGGAATCATCATGAGTAAAAAACAAGCGCTGCCTGATTTTGAATACCCTGTTGCTTATTGTATTGCTGGTGTTGATGAAGTAGGTCGTGGCCCACTGGTTGGTGATGTTGTAACGGCAGCTGTGATACTCGATCCAGAAAACCCTATTGAAGGTTTGATGGATTCAAAAAAACTATCAGAAAAAAAACGTAGCTTGCTGGCAGAACAAATAAAGCAGCATGCTATTGCTTGGTCTATTGGTCGAGCTACCCCTGAAGAAATAGACACGCTAAATATTTTGCATGCCACTATGTTGGCGATGCAAAGAGCTGTTCACTCACTTAATATTACTCCAGATTTTGTCTTAGTTGATGGTAATCGCTGTCCTACTTTTTCCTCTCAAGAGGGTGATATTGCCACACAAGCTGTAGTCAAAGGTGATGCCAGAGTTGCTGAAATTAGTGCCGCATCGATATTGGCAAAAGTAGCACGAGATAATGACATGCTACTTTTAGATGAACAGCACCCTGAGTTTGGCTTTGCTAAGCATAAAGGTTACCCAACAAAGTTGCATTTAGAAAAGATACAAGAGCATGGTGTTTTAGATTGCTATAGGCAAAGTTTTAAGCCAGTTGCTAAGGTGCTTGCCAATGTCTGATGAAGCAATAGTTGAACAGCCTTATGTAGAGCCTAATTTTATTCATTTACGAGTCCATAGTGACTTTTCTATGTGTGATGGTTTAAGCAAAGTTAAGCCTATCATCGCTAAAGCTGCAGAGCTGAATATGCCTGCAATTGCGCTAACTGATCAAACTAACCTTTGTGGTTTAGTTAAGTATTATCATGCTAGTCATGGCGCTGGTATTAAGCCAATTATTGGCTGTGACTTTTGGGTGAAAAGTGATGAGCTAGAAGATGAGTTGTTTCGCCTTGTTGTTATTTGTAGCAATAATGTCGGTTATAAAAACTTAACTGAGCTGATTTCAAAAGCTTATCTTAGAGGCCATATTCAACATAGAGCAGTACTAGAAAAGTCATGGTTAGTTGAACATAAAGAAGGCTTGATTATCCTTTCCGGTGGTCGTGAAGGGGATGTAGGTAAGGCGTTATTAAAAGGTAATAATGAATTAGTGATGCAAATGTTGCAGTTTTATCAGCAACATTTCCATGATTGTTATTTTTTAGAGTTAATTCGTACCGGTCGCAGTGATGAAGAAAACTACTTGCACCTCGCTGTTGAGTTAGCCTCTCAGCAAGATTTACCTGTAGTGGCCACTAATGAAGTGGTTTTTATTTCACCAGAAGATTTTGACGCCCATGAAATTCGTGTTGCCATTCATGATGGCTTTACGTTAGATGATAAGCGTCGACCTAAGCGCTATAGCAAGCAGCAATATTTGCGTAGTAGCGAAGAAATGGCGGAACTATTTAGTGATATTCCTGAAGCATTAGCTAATACCGTGGAAATCGCCAAACGCTGTAATGTGACTGTGCGCTTAGGTGAATATGTTCTACCTGACTTTCCAACCGATGGCATGGACATTAATGATTACTTTATTAAAGTATCTGAAGAAGGCTTACAGGAAAGACTTGAGTTTTTATTTGATAAGGACGCAGACGACTTTGCTGAAATAAGAAAACCCTATGATGAAAGGCTTAAAGTAGAGCTGGAAGTTGTTAATAATATGGGCTTTCCTGGCTATTTCCTTATCGTTATGGAGTTTATCCAGTGGAGTAAGGATAACAATATCCCAGTCGGGCCAGGTCGGGGTTCAGGTGCGGGTTCATTAATCGCTTACGCCTTAAAAATTACTGATCTAGATCCATTAGAATTTGACTTACTATTTGAGCGCTTCTTAAACCCAGAACGTGTATCTATGCCGGACTTTGATGTCGACTTTTGCATGGATAGGCGAGATGAAGTGATTGATCATACTGCTGAACTTTATGGCCGAGATGCAGTATCGCAAATTATTACCTTTGGTACTATGGCGGCAAAAGCGGTTATTCGTGATGTTGGTCGAGTACTAGGTCACCCTTATGGTTTTGTTGACCGAATTTCTAAGCTAATCCCACCTACACCAGGGATGACCTTAGCTAAGGCCTTTGAAGAAGAGCCAAAATTACCGGAAATTTACGCACAAGACAGTGAAGTTAAAGACTTAATTGATATGTGCCGTATTTTAGAAGGTACCACGCGAAATGCCGGTAAACATGCCGGTGGTGTTGTTATTTCCCCAACAACCATTACTGACTTCGCGCCACTTTACTGTGATGAAGAAGGTAAAAACCCGGTAACTCAATTTGATAAAAATGATGTTGAAGATGCCGGTCTTGTTAAGTTCGATTTCCTAGGTTTACGTACTTTAACCATTTTACAGTGGGCCATAGAAATGGCCGACGAGAAGTTATTAAAAGCGGGTAAAGAGCCGATTGATATTGCTGCAATTCCTTTAGATGATAAAGCATCATTTAAAGTGTTGTTGGCCTCGCAAACAACGGCGGTTTTCCAGTTAGAATCTTCTGGTATGAAGGCCTTGATTGAAAAATTAAAGCCAGACTGTTTTGAAGATATTATCGCACTGGTGGCTTTATTTAGACCAGGACCGCTAGATTCTGGCATGGTTGATAACTTTATCGAGCGTAAGCATGGCCGTGAGGAAGTATCTTATCCTGACGTTAATTGGCAGCACGAGTCACTAAAACCAGTATTAGAGCCAACCTACGGTATTATTTTATACCAAGAGCAAGTAATGCAAATTGCGCAGGTACTCGCTGGCTACACCTTAGGTGGCGCAGATATGCTTCGCCGTGCTATGGGTAAGAAAAAACCGGAAGAAATGGCTAAGCAAAGGGCTGTTTTTGAAGAGGGGGCGATAAAACAAGGTGTTGATGGCGAACTTGCCATGCGCATCTTTGACTTGGTAGAAAAATTCGCTGGTTATGGTTTTAACAAATCGCATTCAGCAGCTTATGCACTGGTTTCATATCAAACCTTATGGATGAAAGCGCATTTCCCTGAGCCATTTATGGCTGCGGTAATGTCTGCCGATATGGATAACACAGATAAAATCGTTACCTTAGTGGATGAATGTAGCAACATGGGGTTAACCTTGTTGCCACCGGATGTAAATTCTGGCTTGTACAAGTTCACGGTAAATGATGATAATGAAATTGTTTACGGTATTGGTGCGGTAAAAGGTGTTGGTGAAGGACCGATTGAAGCCATCATTGCAGCGCGTGAAAGTGGTGGTCCTTTTGTTGACCTATTTGACTTTTGTGCCCGCGTTGACTTAAAGAAAACCAATAAGCGTGTATTAGAACGTTTAATCAAATCTGGGGCTATGGATAATTTAGGCCCTAAATATAACGGTAGTCATCACCGCGCAGCATTGTATGAAGCACTACCAGATGCGATAAAAGCGGCTGAACAACATGCTAAAGCACAAGCATTAGGGCAAAATGATCTGTTTGGTTTAATTAACGAAGAGCCGGATGATACCAGACAAGCGTTTAAAGAGGTTGCCCCTTGGCCTGAAGAGGTCTGGCTTGATGGTGAAAAAGAAACCTTAGGTCTTTACCTTACCGGTCATCCTATCAATCGTTATCTAACCGAAATAAAAAAATATGCCTCAGGGCGTTTAGTTGCCATGCAGCCTACGGGCAGAGATAGACAGGCTGTTGCCGTTGGTTTAGTGATTGGCGTACGCGTTTTAGTGAATAAGCGTGGTCGTCGTTGGGCACTCGTCACCTTAGATGATAAAAGTGCTCGCATGGACGTGCGTTTGTTCCCAGATGACTATGATACTTTTGCAGAATTGCTGGTAAATGATGCTATTTTAGTCTGTAGTGGACAGGTCAGCTTTGATGATTATTCTGGTGGTAATACAATGACCGCTCGGGATATAATGACCATCACTGATGCTCGCGAAAATTATGTTAGTTCATTAGACGTTATTGTCGATAGTGAGCAAATTGCCGATGACTTTATTGAGCAGTTCGAGCAAGTGTTAACACCTTATAAAGAAGGAACTTGTCCGATAAGAGTGTTTTATCGTCGTGAAGAAGCCTCATGTATGTTAGAGCTTGGGGTGCAGTGGCGAGTAACGCCAGCAGACAAGTTATTATATGAATTAAAAACATTGTTAGGTGAAGATAGTGTCACCTTGCAATTTAAGTAAGCGATTAGTTTTTCTTACTTTAGAAATAGTTACCATTATTAAGATGCAAGGCAAAACTGCGTTGCTAAACAAGAATACAGGTTAAAATAAGCATATGTCATTAAATTTTTTAGACTTTGAACAACCGATTGCTGAGTTAGATGCAAAAATTGAAGAGTTACAATTGGTTAATAAAGGCCAAGAGTTAGATCTTGATTTAGAAGAGCAAATTACTCAGTTAAGAGAAAAAAACAAAGAGCAAATGACAAAAATCTTTGCCAATTTAGACCCGTGGCAAACTGCACGCGTAGCACGTCATCCACAACGTCCATACACCTTAGACTATTTGCCGCGTATTTTTACTGAGTTTGATGAATTGGCAGGTGATAGAGCATACGCTGACGATAATGCTATTGTTGGTGGTACAGCGCGTTTAGATGGTAAGCCTGTCGTTGTTATTGGTCACCAAAAAGGTCGCTCAACAGCGGAAAAAGTGAAACGTAATTTTGGTATGCCTCGTCCAGAGGGTTACCGTAAAGCGTTACGTTTAATGGAAATGGCTGAACGTTTTAACATGCCTATCATTACCTTTATTGACACTCCGGGCGCATATCCTGGTATTGGTGCTGAAGAGCGCGGTCAAAGTGAAGCTATCGCGAAAAACCTTAAAGTAATGGCACGATTAACTGTACCTATTATTTGTACGGTAATTGGTGAAGGTGGCTCTGGTGGTGCATTAGCTATTGGTGTGGGTGATAGAGTAAATATGTTGCAATATTCAACGTACTCTGTAATTTCACCTGAAGGTTGTGCGTCAATCTTATGGAAAACAGCTGAAAAAGCATCAACAGCAGCTGAAGCTATGGGTATTACCGCATCACGTATTAAAGAGTTAGACTTAATTGATAATATTGTAGAAGAGCCATTAGGTGGCGCTCATCGAGATATGGATCAAATGGCAGCTATGCTTAAGCAAGCAATTAAAACTGATTTAAGTGATTTAGAAAGCATGTCAAAAGACGAGTTAATTGAAAAGCGTTATGAACGTTTAATGTCTTTCGGTTACTGTTAAGCTTATTGGGCTGGCTTTGATAGCCAGCCTTTTTTCATACAAGGTAGTGATAGTTTGGTTTAATTTAGTTTAATTTAATGATCGAAAACACACTGCAAACCTTTTTTCAAAATTCTCCCGCTCATCCTATTGTAATCGCCTACAGTGGCGGTGTTGACTCGCAAGTTCTCTTACATGCTTTAATGACGCTTAAAGCGCAAAAAATAATTTCAAATAGCATTACAGCGTGTCATGTTAATCATGGCTTAAGTGAGAATGCTCAAGCTTGGCAATTGTTTGCTGAAAAGTCCTGTAAAGCGCTTTCGGTTGATTTAAAAGTAGCTCGCGTCAATGTAAAAGCCAAAGCTCAGCACTCACTTGAAGCCTTAGCTCGCGATGCTAGGTATAAAGCGTTAACGCAAGTTAATGAACATACCTCATTTATTATTACTGGCCATCATAGTGATGATCAAAGTGAAACTTTTTTGCTGGCCTTAAAAAGAGGCTCTGGCATTAAAGGGCTTAGCGCTATGGCTAAGCAAACTATGCTAGCTCAACATTATTTAGTAAGGCCATTATTGGCGATAACTCGCGATGATATTGTCGCTTATGCTAAAGCTCATCGATTGGATTGGGTAGAAGATGAGTCAAATACTGATACACGTTTTGATCGCAATTTTATTCGTCAAGATATTATGCCTTTACTTAAAATACGTTGGCCAAGTATTGCTCGCAGCATAAATCGCAGTGCTCAACATTGTTTAGAAGGGCAAAGCTTATTAGATGAGTTAGCAGCAGGAGATTTATCCCATTGCTTTAATCAAGACAACAGCTTGTCGATTGATTATTTGCTGTCACTGTCAGAAGCTAGATTTAATAATGCTATGCGTTATTACCTTGATGAAAACCATTGTTTAATGCCAAGTAGTGAGCAACTACGACAGTTAAGACAACAGCTTGATTGTGCTGAAGATAAAATGCCAAATGTGAAGGTATCAGGCGGTGTATTTAGGCGTTATAAGAGCGCATTGTTTTTAACTGCTAATTTTGCCAACATAGAAAACTGGCAGAAGGACATAGCTTTACCATTAGAGCGAAATCGTTGGCAGGACACAGTGAGTTTGCCAGATAATTTAGCTGAGTTGAGATTAAGCTATGGTGAGCCAATTAATGAATTAGCGTCTATAGCAGGTGAGCGCATGCTTAACTTAAATTTACCTGACTCAGTTAAGCAAATTACTATTCGTTTTAGCCATAATAATCCGCGCTGTTTGCCTGATTATAGAAAGCACTCACGGCCACTTAAAAAGGTATTGCAAGAGTTGGCTATTCCACCTTGGCAACGTAAACGTATCCCGTTAATTTACTTTGATGATGAGTTTGTCGCGGCAGCAGGGTATTTTGTCTGTCAGGACTATTTAAGTCAGAGTGAAGCGAATAAGCTCACCATTCAGTGGTAACTAATATTTAATTCAGTTGCTATAAAAAGTAAAAACGCTAGCTCTAGGCTAGCGTTTTTTATGTGCTAGTGTTTTTATTAGAAAGCGTGGTTATTGCTTAGTGATCTGGTGTGAAGCCGCGGCAGAGAAAACTACATCAGTGGAACTATTTAACGCCGTTTCTGCTGAATCTTGAATAACGCCAATAATAAAGCCAATAGCTACTACCTGCATGGCGATATCATTATCGATACCAAACAAGCCACAAGCGAGTGGGATCAACAATAACGAGCCACCAGCGACACCAGAAGCACCACAAGCTGAAATAGAGGCAACAATACATAAAAGTATCGCAGTAGCAAAATCAACCTGAATATTTAAACTGTGTGCCGCTGCCAGCGTTAATACGGTAATGGTTATAGCAGCACCAGCCATATTGATGGTTGCACCTAAAGGAATAGAAACAGAATAGGTGTCTTCATGTAAATCGAGTTTTTTACATAAGGCCATGTTTACAGGGATATTAGCGGCAGAGCTACGGGTAAAGAATGCGGTAATGCCAGATTCTCTTAAACAGGTGAGCACTAACGGGTAAGGATTTTGCTTTGTCATAATAAAAACGATTAAAGGGTTTACCACTAGTGTAATAACCAACATTGCGCTAATTAATACTATGAGTAAATGGCTGTATTCAACTAGTGCGGCAAAGCCAGTCGTTGCTAAGGTATTGGCGACAAGACCAAAGATACCAACGGGTGCGAAACGAATAACTAACTTAACTATATTTGAAATAGCATCACTTAAGTCATGCACCATAGTTTTACTGGCGGGGGATGCGTGTTTTAAAGAAAAGCCTAATCCTAATCCCCAAGCTAATACCGCGATAAAGTTTGCCTCAGTCAATGCGGCAATCGGGTTTTGTACCACTTTAAAGGCTAAATTTGACAGGACCTCTGTTAACCCTTGCGGTGGCGTTGCTGCAGCTTTTGCAATATCTAAAGAAAGTGTTGTTGGAAAAAGAAAGCTAAGTACTACTGCAACAAAAGCAGCGCTTAAGGTGCCAATAAAATATAAACTAATAATGGGTTTTAGCTCAGCATCACTGTCGAGCTTTTGGTTGGCAATTGAAGAGGCGACTAAAACAAGGACTAAAATGGGCGCGACAGCTTTTAGTGCATTAACAAATAAGTTACCTAAAATAGCAAATGATTTTGCTAATTCTGGCGCTACCATGGCGGTGATACTTGCTAAAATGATGGCAATGATGATTTGTTTAACCAAACTAAGCGATGTTAGTTTTTTGCTAAAAGAGAGGGCTGTGCTGGTTTGTTGCGTCATGTTTTTTGGCTCGTTGGATTTTTTATAATATTAGAATCTGACTAGTTTTTCTTATCGAGGCTTACTTGTCTAGAGCAAGTCGTTAAAAGGCGGATAATTTAAGTTAACTTTTGTTTACTTAATCAATTTGGTATTACGGCTTCATGAATCTTGTCTTAGAGAAATACAGGCCTGTATCAAGTTATATTTTTGTTTTAAAGGGAACAAACAAAGAGGCAGATGATTTTAAAAGATAAAAATGGTTTTACTGTATACGGGAAGTTATATTGAGGGAATATAGGGATAACTGTTAATGCTATATCGATTTGCTTAAATCATTGTTTAAAGCGTTATTTAAGTTATCCCGAAAGTGCTAGCTGTTATAGATTACTTTTTCTGTATTCTTCACAAGCTTCTTTATCTTCACATTCACCATATAAGTATAAGCTATGGTTAGTTAAGTGAATATTATGAGCCTTAGCAATGTCAGATTGTCTTTGCTCAATAACGTTATCTTCAAATTCAACCACTTTTCCGCATTTTAAACACACTAAATGATCGTGATGGGCCTTGTGTGAAAGTTCAAATACCGATTTACCACCTTCAAAGTGATGACGAGTAACAATGCCGGCATCGTCAAATTGGTTTAATACGCGATAAACTGTAGCTAAGCCAATCTCATCATTTTGATCTAGCAAAATCTTGTAGACATCTTCGGCGCTGATGTGTTGATTTTCCGGCTGTTGAAGTATGCTCAGGATTTTTATCCTTGGCAGGGTGATTTTTAATCCTGCTCTTTTCAGCTCTTCGTTTTGTTCTGCCATATGATGAGATCTCTATGTAAATTAATTAATAGTAGACAAAATTATAGGGGGTTCTAGGGAAAGAGAAAAGCTTTAGTTTAGATCTTTTACGACTTTTTGCTAAATTTAAGTGATAGTTAAACAATAAAAAACCCTAGATATACTAGGGTTTTAAATAAATAAGCCAATTCTATGTGCTTACAATGTTAGCAAGCAATTAAGCAAATTCTGCTAAGCACATTTCATCATTTAGTTGTGCTAGCCATTTATCAACACGCTCTTCGGTTAATTCTGACTGTCTGTCTTCATCGATACATAAGCCAATAAAGGTGTTTTCATCAATAAGTGCTTTAGATGCTTCAAACTCATAACCTTCAGTAGGCCAGTTGCCAACAACAATAGCGCCGCGAGACTCAACGATGTCACGTAATGGCTCCATAGCGTCACAAAAATACTCGGCGTAATCTTCTTGATCACCTAGGCCGTAGATAGCAACTAACTTGTCATTAAAATCAATTTCTTCTAATTCTGGTAAGAAGTCATCCCAGTCACATTGGTTTTCACCGTAGTACCAGGTAGGAATACCTAAAATAAGTAAATCAAACTCAGCGATTTCTTCTTTGGTACTTTTAGCTATATCTTTTACTTCAACCATTTGTTTACCCAGTTTTTTCTGGATCATTTTCCCTACTGCTTCAGTGTTACCTGTATCACTGCCGAAGAATAAACCTACGATTGCCATGAATGTTACCTTTATCTGCTATTTATCAATAAATTTGTGTTATTTGTTCGCTAATGATTCGATCAACAGCGACTCTATTAATTCGCTACGGCTAATATTACGTGCTTTAGCCAACTTTTCTAATTGCTGAAATAAGCTGTCGTGAACTTTAAATTCAACGCGCTTTAAGCCTTTGTTTTTATCTCTTTTAACTTGATTTCGCTTATTAATCTTAATTTGTACGCTACGAGAATGCGGGTTGGTTTTAGGTCGGCCAGGTCGCTTTTCATCGTTAAATAGATCGATAGTCGTTAAATCTGATACTTCCTTTGCCATTTGCTAGCCTACACCCTGACTTTCCCAGACAAATTGAATAATGCCTTTGGCTATAAAGCCAGCACAACCTAAAAACAGGACAAAATAAACCACGTATCGACCCATTTTAGGTACATCATTCTTGGTCATGACATCGTGAATTGATAAGCCAATAAAACCAAAGATAAATAAGAAAAATAAATTAAGGCCTATCGCTTCAATAAGCTCTAAATGTTCTGCTAGCATGTCTGTTTTAACGGTTTAGCCAAAAAAATTGGCGGCATTATAGCATATCATTAGCGCCATACCATTAGGCGAATGCATAAATCAAAAGTTAATTTATCACCACAGACAATACCGAGAGTTGCTTGTTAGCGTTTTGATCTCTATCAAAAACTTTATCATGATAGAGTTTTTACCCTAGGGTGTGTTGTTCTTTGTTGATATTTTCAGCAATGAGTTATTTTTATCAATAGCAAAGCAGTATGAGCGCGGTTTGGTTGTTCCAAATAAGCGAATACTAATGCCGCTAGTGTTAAAAATAGCCATTGCCCTTTTTATTTAAGAATGGGGGCTGAGGCTAAAATCCCTTTACTCTGCGTTAAAAGCGGCTGATTTAGCTAGCTAAACTACGCAACTTTTGCCTTGATTAAAGGTGTTTTATCTCTCAGCTGAATTATTAAACAAAGATTAACACACCCTAAACTGCTTGTAGGAAATCAGTCACTATTTTATTAAAGGCAGTGGTTTTCTCTGCATGCAGCCAGTGTCCTGCGCCTTGAATAATTTTTGCTTTAGCCTTAGGTAACAACTTGGCTATAGCAGGCTTATGTTCAGGTAAAATATAGTTGGAATTACCGCCTTTAATAAAAAGCGTTTCTCCGGTAAAAGCCTGTTCTTTATCTGAGTTTAGCGTGTTTGCTTGCATAATTTGAGGGTAACACTGGCTAATGTCATCTAAGCTACATTTAAAGGCGAAGTTACCTTGGCTATCCATAGCAAGGTTTCTCAGTAAAAACTGTCTTACTCCTAGCTCATTAACATATTCTCGTAATTGCTTATCAGCATCCATACGCTTTTTAACGATTGATAAATCAATCGCTTGTAAGCCTGAGATGATTTGTTGATGGTGTCCGGGATATTGCACAGGGGCGATATCAGCAACGATAAGTTTATTAATGCGGTGGGCATGAGCTAATGCTGTTTGTATGGCAATTTTCCCCCCCATTGAGTGCCCTAATAAATGACACTGGCCGATATCAAGGTGATCTAATAGCCTGATAATATCTTTAGCAAGTTCAGGGTATGCCATGTCATTGTAATGGAAAGAGTCACCATGATTTCTGACATCGACACTGGTGACACGATAAAATTGCGCCAAGTGCTTAGCGACCATGTTTAGGTTTTCTAAGCTGCCAAATAAGCCATGAATTAAGACAATATCATCGCCTTGGCCCATTTGCTGAAAGTTCAGAAGTTGATTATCTGGTGATGGTAGGTTGCTCATATAACTGCTTTTTTATAACTAGATAGTCTGTATTTTACCTAGTTTAATTTTATCTTGCCATAAGGATTACTTTTTAGAGCAAGCCACTATCGTTAGAGTTTTGGGCTCTTGAGCTATTGTTAAGCTCTATGGCATTTTATCTTCAATGCTCTGCGCGCAATACTATAGAAAAATAATTAGTTAAATTGATGGCGATGGCTATAGCGACTTTAAGTAAAGCTCAGTATAATCCTGCCGCTATTATTTGAAGTTAGGGGTATCAATGAAAAACATCGAAATAGATGAAGAACTTTATCAATATATTGCCACAAACACTCAGTTTATCGGTGAAAGTGCTTCAAGCATTTTACGTCGTTTATTGCAGCTTTCGCCTGAAAAGCAAGCCAGTGAAGCGGTTGTTGAATTAGAAGTTGAATCAGATAAGCTTGCAGAGCCTGAGCAGGTAAAAGAACCCCTAAAGCCTGCTGCACCTACTGCAACTCATGAGAGTGTTTTCAATTTTATCAATAAAGAAGAGTTAGCTATGCAGCGCGGTGCTGTTGGCCGTTTCTTGTTAATTTTAGCGGCTTTGTATCGAGCACATCCTCAGCAATTTGAGGTGGTAACTGACATTTCAGGTCGAGATCGTTTGTATTTTGCCCACAGTGAAGAAGAGCTGGCAGCAAGCGGCAGCAGTACTAAGCCTCGTCAAATTCCAGACAGTCCATTTTGGGTTATCACCAACTCAAATACCACGAGAAAGAAAATGATGCTAACCAAGGCCGCAGCTTCTTTAGGTTATAGCGAAACTGATGTTGAAAAAATTAGAGAGTTGCTGTAATTATCAAAGTAACTTTTTATAATTGTCAAAGCAACTTTTTATAAATAAAGGTGATTTATGAGTGTTCATCCCTTAGCAGGTAAAGCTGCGCGACCTGAAGATACTATTAATATTGCTAAGTTGGTTTCTGACTATTATCTACTTAAGCCTGATGTCAGTATGCTTGAGCAACAAGTCTGTTTTGGTACTTCTGGTCATAGGGGCAGTGCCAATAAAGCGAGCTTTAATGAACACCATATTGTTGCCATATGCCAAGCTATTGTCGAATATCGTCAAACACAAGGTATTACTGGACCATTATATTTAGGTAAAGATACCCATGCTTTATCTGAGCCTGCCTTTGCCAGTGCTATTTCCGTGTTAATTGCCAATGGCGTTAATGTGGTTATACAACAAGATGAAGGCTTTACACCAACACCTGTGATTTCTCGCTTGATCATAGCCCATAATCAGAAAGCACCTGCTGAGCTAGCAGATGGTATTATTATTACACCGTCGCATAATCCGCCAGCAGATGGTGGCATAAAATACAACCCTCCACATGGCGGCCCAGCTCAAGCGAGTATTACCAAACAAATTGAAAAAAGAGCAAATGAGCTGATTGCCCAGCAATGCCAAGTCGTTATACAGCTTGCTTATCAAGAAGCCATGCAATCAAGTTTGCTGACAAAGCAAGACTTTATTAGTTTTTATACTCGTGAATTAGCTAAGATTATTGATATGCAAGCCATTGCTGATGCAGGAGTATGTATTGGTGTTGATCCGCTAGGTGGCTCAGGCATTCATTACTGGGGCGAAATTGCTCAGCGCTATGGTATTCAACTTTCAGTCGTTAACCCTGTGGTTGATGCAAGCTTTTCATTTATGCCATTAGATAAAGACGGCAAAATACGCATGGATTGCTCTTCGAAATATGCCATGGCAAACCTTATCAACATGAAAGATGATTTTGATATTAGCGTTGGCAATGATCCTGATTTTGACCGCCACGGTATTGTTACTAAAACTGGCGGCTTAATGAATCCAAATCATTATTTAGCTGTCGCCATTCATTATCTACTTTCGCACCGCAATTGGGGTAAAGAGAGAAAGATAGGCAAAACTTTAGTCTCTAGCTCAATTATTGACAGAGTGGCTAAAAAACATAATCAGCCGCTTGCAGAAGTGCCTGTAGGTTTTAAATGGTTTGTTGATGGTCTTGATGATACCAGCTTTGCTTTTGCTGGTGAGGAAAGTGCAGGAGCTGCCTTTATTACTAAAGCTGGCGATACATGGACAACCGATAAAGACGGCTTTATTTTGGCCTTACTGGCTGCGGAAATGTTAGCCGTTACAGGCAAAGATCCACATCAAATATACGCTGATTTAGCTGCTGAGTTAGGGCAACCTTTTTATGGGCGCGTGGAAGCACCCGCTAATTTAGCGCAAAAACAAAAACTGACTAACCTTGATGCCACTAGCATTAAAGTTGATAGCTTAGCTGGTGATAAAATTTTGCAGGTTATGTCACATGCCCCAGGTAACAATGCCGCTATTGGTGGGGTAAAGGTTGTAACTGATAATGCTTGGTTTGCTGCCAGACCTTCAGGTACCGAAGATATCTATAAAATCTATGCCGAGAGTTTTGTTAGTGAGCAACATCTGCAATTAGTGATTGCAGATGCACAGCGTATAGTCGATGGTGTTTTTGCTTAAGTTCAAGGGATTAGCAGTCTAAGGTGTTAGCTTAACTTGCTTTCGCGAGATTTAAGGTTTGTTGAATATCATCAACCTTAGATGCCACTTGGGCACTAATGTGCTCGGCTAAATCTTTTGATTGCGCGACACCGTCTTTAACATCAGTCATTGCCAGCTTAAACGATTGAAAATGCTGTTTTTGTTGATTTATTTGTTGTTGTGACTGCTTAGCAACATTGGCGGAAGCAAGCGCTTGTTCACTGACTTTCTCGGCATTATCTTGTAATGACAGAGCTATTTTACGTTGCTTAGTGGCTGCCTGCTCAATATCTATCATATTATTTTCAATACGCTTACTATCTTGTTGTAGCTGACCTAGTTGCCCGTTGATTTGCTGTAATGAATCTTGTGTTTTAGCGGCAAGCTCTCGCACTTCTGTTGCAACCACAGAAAAACCTCTGCCGTGATCACCCGCTCTTGCCGCTTCAATCGCGGCATTTAACGCTAATAGGTTGGTTTGATCGGCAATAGCATTGATAACATCGATAATGCTATTGACACTGTTAACCGATATATCTAATTGGTTAATCGCCTGTTTGCCAGCATTGGCGGCATCTGCGGTAAGTTCGCTGGCTGATAATGCTTGTTGAACTTGCTCTAAGCTTAATTGCATTGCAACTTGAGTATTTTGTGCGTTAACGACCACTTGTTCAGATAACTGATGTACTTCTTCTGTTACTTCGTCTAAGGCCTGCATACTTGATTGTACTGTATTGACTTGTGCAGAAGTATTGCTTGAAGAATCATGAATGTTAGCGGCTTGATCTTGCATTATATGTAATGTGCTGGAAACTAAAGTAAGCTGATGCGCTTTGGTTTGATCGTCTCGCTCTAATTGGCTCACTAATTGATTAAAGCTATTAGCAATTTCACCTAGCTCGGTGTTAGCGGCAATATTGTTAATATTATTCACTTTCCCTTGTTTGAGTAATTGCACAAAGCTATCTCTTAGTAACCTTAATGGTTTTAAGATGATGCGATGTTGCAAGAAGTGGTTACTTAATAAGAAAACAACTAAAAAGCCTAATAGCGCTGTGATAATCAATTGTAGCTGTTGCGTTGTGTCATTTTGCTTATCATTGACTACTTTTTCGTTAGCAAAAATAACGGCTTCTAATGCATTAAGTTTTTCTTTTAATAACTGGGTGACTTGGCTTTTTTGCTGACCTATATTGAGAGTATTATTGAATTCTTGCTGATATCGATTGAGCAAGCTATTTATTTCAGCAATCGCTTCACCTGATAATTCGCTTGCTTGCTCATCGTCTAATACAAGTTCATCTTCTTCAACTTCTTCATAAATGGCTAATGTTGGCATATTGGCTAATGCCTGGGCAGCCTTGGTTAGAGCTGCCAAGATATAACCCATGGTTTTATCGTCATGACCATTTTGTTGGAGCATTTTTTCTCTAGCCGTGACTAATTGACTTAAAGTAAAGGTAAATGCTTCCAGTTGGCTAAGGTAGCTCACTTGCTGCGAAGTGGAAATTTCTTCACTAACTTGTACATAGTTAGCGAGCTGGTGACTGAGTGCAAACAGGCTTTGTTCACTATGACTTAATAATGCAGTAGGAGCGCCGCTTAACTTACCAAAGGCGCGTACTTTCGTTGAGATGAGTGTGTCTAACTCATTTAGTTGCGTTATTACTTCTTGTTCAAATTGTGATTGTTTTAATTGCTGCGCGCTTGTGGCTATTGTTTGTAATTGCTGCTCTGCTTTTACCAAAAGACTAGCATCACCATTTTCTAAGTAACTGTGAATAGTGCGGTTAAAATCAATAGAAACTGATTGCTTCACTTGTTCGTAAGTTGCTAACTCCAGTTTACTTTTGGCTAAGGTATTAGCAACCCAATACATGGTGGCTAAAAAAGACAGCGCAAAGAGAATGATGGCTAAACTGGATAGTTTGAAAAAATAAGATGCTCGCATAATGTGCAAAAATAATGGCTTTTAGCGCATTCTCTCTAGCGAATATGACAAATTGATGACGGATTTGTTATCAAAATATGACTGACATTGATAAGAATATGACTTAGCGCTGTTAAATAAGGTGTTATGGCAAGGGATAGGTTAGTACTTGTAGGCTGAAGCGCTTGGTGTAAAGAATAGTGGGCACTTTAGTTTGCAGTTAGCCTAATTCATTAGCTGCTTATCTTGAATGGAAGTTAACGTAAGGGTAAAGTTTGGCGCAGTTATTACAGATATTAGCTATACTAATATCACATAATTAAAAGCATTAAGTTGTCATGATTACCTTAAAAATAAAAGCTGACAGCTAATAAAAATGCATTAATACAAGTGTGAATTCCATATGTTTATCAGGTTGTTATAAAATCTGGTAACTGAAAAATAAGAGAATACTATGACCACTGAATTATATAATGATGGAACTGTAGTGCATGCGCCTACATTTATCGACGGATCCAGTATCGACATTCCAGAGTTAAGGATATTACATCAAGACGGTAGTGTTTACCCTGATGCTGATATGCCTGATATCGATGAAACTTTGGCGATAAAAATCTATAAAACCTTAGCCTTTCATCGTGTTTTAGATGAGCGTATGGTGGCATCACAACGTCAAGGACGTTTGAGCTTTTATATGGCAGCGCTTGGTGAAGAAGCGACTACGGTTGGTGGCGCAGCAGGCTTAGAGCCGCAAGATATGATCATGGGCCAATACCGTGAGCAAGGCGCGTTAATGTTTCGTGGCTTTAGCCTAGAAAACTTTATGAACCAACTGTTTAGTAATGAAAAAGATCTAGGTAAAGGCAGACAAATGCCAATTCATTATGGTTCTAATGAATTGAATTATATGACGATTTCTTCCCCTTTAGGGACGCAAATTCCACAAGCAACTGGCTATGCTTATGGTCAGAAATTACAAGGCTTAGATGCGGTTACTTTATGCTATTTTGGCGAAGGTGCTGCCTCAGAAGGGGACTTTCATGCTGGCTTAAATATGGCTGCAGTACAGCAAGCGCCAGTGATCTTCTTCTGTCGCAACAATGGTTATGCGATTTCAACGCCTTCTGATGAACAATATAAAGGTAATGGTATTGCCTCTCGCGGTGTTGGTTATGGCATCAAAACCTTACGTATTGATGGTAATGACATACTGGCGGTACTAAAAGCAATGCAAATCGCTAGGGCTTACGCACTAAAAGAGAATGCGCCAGTATTAATCGAAGCTATGTCTTATCGTTTAGGCGCTCATTCAACCTCAGATGATCCTTCTGGCTATCGTACACGAGAAGAAGAAGAAAAGTGGCAAGCAAATGACCCTATTTTACGTATGAAGAATTGGTTGTTAGCGCAAAACTGGTGGGATGAAGAGCAAGATACTGTTTTATTTGAAGGTTTAAGAGAAGAGGTGCTTGCTGCAGTTAAGGTATCAGAGAAAATTAATAAACCACATATTGATACTATGATTACTGACGTATATGACACACCCACTGCGCAATTACAGCAACAATTAGATGAAGTAAAAGCACACGTCAATAAATATCCTGAAGCCTATCCATTTACCGCGGGGAAATTTTAGTTATGGCACAAATGAACTTATTACATGCGATAAATAACGCACTCGATATTGCCATGGCTGAAAATGATCGTGCGGTATGCTTTGGTGAAGATGTTGGTCACTTTGGTGGTGTCTTTAGAGCGACCAGTGGTTTACAAGATAAATATGGTAAAACTCGTTGCTTTAATACCCCGTTAGTCGAGCAGGGGATTATTGGCTTTGCCAATGGTTTAGCTGCACAAGGCAGTGTTGCTATTGCAGAGATCCAATTTGCAGATTATATCTTCCCTGCGTTTGACCAAATCGTAAATGAGTCGGCAAAATTTAGATACCGTAGTGGTAATGAATTTAATGTCGGTAAATTAACTATTCGTACGCCATACGGTGGCGGTATTGCCGGGGGCTTATACCACAGTCAGTCTCCAGAAGCGTACTTTGCTCATACGCCTGGCTTAAAAGTTGTTGTGCCACGCAATCCGTATCAAGCAAAAGGCTTATTACTTGCCTCTATTCGCGATGATAACCCTGTTGTATTCTTCGAGCCTAAACGTTTATATCGTGCATCAGTGGGTGAAGTGCCTGAAGAAGATTACCAATTACCTTTAGGTAAGGCTGAGGTTGTACAAACAGGTACTGACATTACCTTATTAGCTTGGGGGGCTCAGATGGAGATCATCGAAAAAGCAGCGAAAATGGCTGAAGCTGATGATATCTCATGTGAAGTGGTTGATTTAAGAACCATATTGCCGTGGGATATCGAAACGGTATGTCAATCGGTGATGAAAACGGGTCGATTACTGGTTAGCCAAGAGGCACCATTGACCGCAGGTTTTGCTAGTGAAATTGCAGCGACTGTTCAAAATGAATGTTTCTTACATTTAGAATCACCTATTGCTCGTGTTTGTGGTTTAGATACACCGTACCCATTGGCACTAGAAAAAGAATATATGAGCGATCACTTAAAAGTGTATGAAGCCATTAAGAAAAGCGTAAATTATTAAGGTTTATCAGGATAAGTAACATGAGTATAGATTTTATATTACCCGATATCGGTGAAGGTATCGTAGAGTGTGAGCTGGTAGAGTGGTTAGTAAAAGAAGGCGATACAATTGTTGAAGATCAACCTATTGCTGACGTGATGACAGATAAAGCCTTAGTACAAATACCGGCAATGCATTCAGGGGTTATTGAAAAGTTATATTATCAACAAGGTGAAATTGCTAAGGTTCATGAACCTTTGTTTGCCATGGTAGCTGATGGTGCTAACTCTTCTGCTGCAGCAGCTGAAAAAGTAAAGCCTGAAGTGAATGACAAGCCAGTAGACACAGCACCGCAAGTTGAAGCAAAGCCAGAAGTTACAGCGAATACGGGTAAAACTGCAAAAGCTGCTAATGGGAAAGCATTAGCTAGCCCAGCTGTTCGCCGTGTAGCACGTGAAATGGATGTTAACATTCATGAGGTGTCAGGTAGCGGTAAAAAAGGACGTGTCTATAAAGATGATGTACTAGCGCACTGTCAAAGTGAGCCTGTGACTTCAACGACGTTTGTAACAACCGGTGGCAAACGCACAGAAGCCATTCGTGGTGTTAAAGCGGTTATGGCCAAAGCGATGCAAGAGTCTGTTTCTAGCATTCCGCATTTCACTTACTGTGAAGAGATTGATATGACAGAGCTGATTGCTTTGCGTAAAGAGCTGAAAGAAGTTTACGCTAAGCAAGATATTAAGCTAACTATGATGCCATTTTTCATGAAGGCGATGTCATTAGCACTAAAAGAGTTCCCATTAATTAACTCGCAAGTTAATGATGATTGCAGTGAATTAACCTATTTTGATGATCACAACATAGGTATGGCTGTGGACTCAAAAGTGGGCTTATTAGTTCCTAATGTTAAACATGTGCAAGTTAAATCTATTTTAGATTTAGCGCAAGATATCACGCGTTTAACTAATGATGCTCGTAGTGGCCGTGTTGCAACCGAGGATTTAAAAGGCGGTACTATTACCATCTCGAATATCGGTGCCATAGGTGGTACGGTAGCAACGCCAATTATTAATAAGCCTGAGACGGCTATTGTCGCGTTAGGTAAGCTACAAACTTTACCAAGATTTAACGATAAGGGTGAAGTGGAAGCGCGCAGTATTATGCAGGTGAGTTGGTCTGGCGATCATCGAATTATTGATGGCGGCACGATTGCAAGGTTCTGTAACCTATGGAAGTCATTCCTTGAAAAACCAAGCAATATGCTAGTGCATATGAGTTAATAACTCGTTTAGTTACTAGCCATAAAAAAACCTCGCAATAAGCGAGGTCAGATTACTGACAAACCCCGTCATTCTGTTCGGGGTTTGTCTTTTATGAGCAGCCGTAGGCTGCGATCTCGATATTTTTCTAGCCACGTCTTTTCTATTTTATTTGGTTTTTCTGGACTTGTTTGGGGCTTATCTTCCCTATTTGGCGTGTTAATGTCTCGAATTGAGCTTTTAAAGGGCTATCCTTTTTAGATTGCCATTATTTGGGGAATATTTGATAGCGTCATTGCTATCTTCTTCATATTTTGTGCTGCCGCAGCCATATATGCTTGCATTTGAACATTATGCTTACCTCGGTATCTTGCATACCTGTGACCATGGTGTTGCTTTGCATCAGCAAAACTTCTTTCAACGGTTTCGCATCGTCGTTTGTAAAGGTATTTACCAAGGCTTGTTAAGCGAAATTCATTAGCCCGATCTTGACTCGCAGCCATTACGTGGCGTGTTATCACTTTCTTATGACTTTTACTCTTAGTGCAATCTTTTAATTGAGGGCAATTAACGCATACCTTGGGGTCAGAATGATATTCTCGGTAACCCTCTCGACTGGTGGTCGAGTAGATTAACGTTTGCTCTTGCGGGCAGGTATACGTATCTGCTTTCTCGTCGTATTTGAAGTGCTTTTTCTTAATGGCATTCTTCGTTCGTGAAGGACGACGGTAACCAAACACCCCTTGGATGTTACGTTGTTCCAGATTAAAACAGACGGGCGCTGTGAAGTAGCCTGCATCAATACCAACAAATTCAGGGGATAGTGCAAAGCGATTTTCAATGGCATCAAGGCGAGCAATGTATGGTTGAGAATCGTGGACATTACCTGGCGTAATATGCGTATCTACAATAATGTTATAGTCGTTATCTACGGTTCTGTGGTCTAGGTAGAAAAAACCTTTTGGCTTTTCATCTCGGTGCATATAACCGCTATCACTATCGGTTTTACTTACCTTATTCCGCTTTATCTCACAATAGCCTTTATCCTTGAGTGGCTTTTTTCCAGCCGCTTTACGGTCTGCCTCCACAGCTTTGTTGATTTGCTTAATATAGGCACTGGTTGAGACGGGTTTGAGCTTGTTGGTGAACTTTCGTTTATTGGCGTTTGCTTTTAAGTGTGTGCTGTCGGTGAATAAGGCTTTGCCCCCAACTAGACCATGTTTAATGGCTTGTTGGACGATGTGATTAAATATACGTTCAAATACATCTGTGCCATTGAAACGACGAATACGATTTTGACTAAGTGTTGAGGCATCGATAACTTTCTCGGTAAGCCCCATGCGGAGAAACCATCGATACGCGACATTTACTTCGATGTCTTTGATGATTTGGCGCTCACTTTTAATACCAAATAAGTACCCAAGTAGCATAATTTTAAATAGCTGGACTGGCTCCACCGGAGGACGACCATTATCAGTGCAATATAAGTCTTTGACTTCATCTCGAATAAACTCAAAGTCAATATACTTATCGAGTTTACGAACTAGATGGTTGGCTGGAACTAACTGGTCTAGCGTGACCATTTCGAGTTCATGTTGTTGCGGGGAAGGTTCTCTTAACATGGTTAATTTTTGTAATTTTCCATGTTTTTATTAGATCAAAGTCCTAGACTACTGTCTAGGACTTTGTCATCAGTCTGACCTCGCAATAAGCGAGGTTTTTTTATGGCTTAACTTTATTTTTTAAGTAAGCTGTATAAATAAGCCTAGGTTAAATTAATCTACAAATTGTAGTTTTACATAATCCACTAAACGGCTAAACATACTGCCTTCATTAACTTCTTGCAGGGTGACTAGTGGATATTGGGCGATATCTTCACCATCTAGTTGTAAGAATAACTTACCTACTACAGTACCTTTAGCAATAGGCGCGGTTAATTGCTGGTTTAGCTCAAAGTTTGCTTTTAAATTCTTACGTTGTCCACGAGGAATGGTAATTGGCGTATCCGTTAAAATGCCTAAATCAACGTTCTTTTTATCGCCCATCCATACGCGATTTGAAACAAATTTTTCACCGGCTTTGTATGGGTTATATGTTTCAAAAAAGCGGAAACCGTAGTTAAGTAATTTTTTACTCTCTACTTTTCTTGCACGCTCGCTTTCAGTGCCCATAACAACCGTAACTAAACGCATATTTCCTTTAGTTGCTGAGGTTACTAAGCTATAACCGGCATTCGAGGTATGGCCCGTTTTCATGCCATCGACATTCAGGCTCTTATCCCATAACAAACTATTACGGTTGTACTGCTTAATATTGTTGTAGGTAAATGATTTAATTTTATAGAGGGCGTATTCTTCAGGGACTTCACGAATAATAGCACTCGCTAAAGTGGCCATGTCACGCGGGGTGGTCATATGCTCAGAGCTGTCAAGGCCATGACTATTTTCAAAGTAACTGCTTGACATGCCAAGCTGCTCTGCATGAGCATTCATTAAATCAGCAAAAGCACTTTCACTACCAGCAATATGCTCTGCCATAGCAACACAGGCATCATTACCCGAGGCGATAATAATACCGCGATTTAATTCATCTACGCTAACTTCTGTGCCAACTTCAATAAACATCTTTGATGAGTCTGGGAAGTTTTTCGCCCAAGCATTTTCGCTAATGGTGACTTTGTCAGTATTGCTAATATTACCACTTTCGATTTCTTTACCGATAATGTAGCTGGTCATCATTTTGGTTAAGCTAGCTGGTGCTAATTGGCTATCAGCATTGCCTTCAGCGATAACTTTACCTGTGGTGTAGTCAACGAGAATAAAACCTTTCGCGTTAATTTGTGGGGCATCAGGAATAATTGATGCGGCTTTAGCAATAGGAGAAAGTGCTACTGAAGCACAGAAGAAGAAACCGCCAACATAGGAGGCCATTTTTTTTGCTGAAGCGTTGAGTAATTTTGCCATAATATTAATCAGATACTTGTCAGGTTGCAGGGAATATAAGTGCCAAAGTATACCACTTCTTAATCGCTTGGCTATGGGCTAGCGAAAGGAAATTGTTTAAAAATTACAAAAAATAACACAAAGCGTAGAAAAATTTGTAACAGGCTATATCGCTTAGCCATTTGTCCTTGTTATAACCTTGTTTTTCGCGGGTAGGCGTTTGGATAACCATTAGCTTTCAGCTGCTCTAACAGCGTATTAAGCGTCGATAAGTCGGCAATTGGGCCAATTTGTACGCGATAAATTCCTTTATGCTCAGGGTAGTTCACTTGCTGTTGATATAGCTGGGCAAGACTTGTTGCCTTTTGCTTTGCTAATGCTTTATTGCTGGTGGCAAATACCTGAATATAGGGGGTTTCGATGGCAGAATGTGATGTTGGCAGTTTCGCTGTTTTATGGGAAAAATCTGTAATTGCGACAACTTTTACTTTTGCCGTACCTGTTTTTAACATATCAAGCTTATAGGCAGCACTGTAGGATAAATCTATGATACGTGATTGATGAAATGGCCCTCTGTCATTAACGCGAACAACCACGGACTTGTCGTTTGCTAGGTTAGTAACGCGAACATACGTTGGCAGGGGTAAACTTTTATGGGCGGCGCTCATAGCGTACATATCGTAAATTTCACCATTAGAGGTTAAATGACCGTGAAATTTATTACCGTACCAAGAGGCAATGCCCGTTTGTTCAAAATTATCTGCTGTTTTTAGTACTTGATAGTGTTTACCACGCACTTGATAATCGTTATTACCACCACGACTTAATGGCTCTGCACGAGCGATAGCGTCTTGTTGCTCAGCTTGGGTCGGCAAACGTGTTGGAATGCTATCTGAGTGTTGAGAATAACGACCACTGGTACTGCAACCAGTAAGTATGGCGCTAGCAATTACAAGGTAACTTAAGTGCTGTGAGAATTTAACAAATGAGCTTATAGTAGGTTTCATTGAAAAATAACTGCTCTGTCTTACTAAGTTTAGTTATAGTTTAGTTATACGTGAAAACGTCTATGGGTACTTATTGCCATTAAAATACCAAAACCAGTCATTAAGGTTATTCTTGACGTGCCACCATAACTGACTAAAGGCAAAGGTACACCAACTACAGGCAAGATGCCAGATACCATGCCGATATTAACAAATACGTAGATAAAAAATGTTAGCGTTAAGCTACCAGCCAGTAGCTTAGTAAAAGCATGCTGCGCGTTAACGGCTATCCATAAACCGCGCATAACAATAAATAAATACACCGCTAATAAGGCAGCAACACCAAGTAAGCCAAATTCTTCACTAAAAACAGAAAAAATGAAGTCGGTATGGCGTTCAGGCAGAAACTCTAATTGCGATTGGGTGCCATGTAACCAACCTTTTCCTTCGATGCCGCCAGAGCCAATGGCTATTTTTGATTGAATAATATGATAGCCAGAGCCGAGTGGATCTTGTTCAGGGTTTAAAAAAGTCATTACCCGCTGGCGTTGATAATCCTTCATCAAAAACATCCATAAAACAGGGGCGAAGGCAGAGGCTAAACCCGCACAGGTAGCAATAAGTTTCCAACTGGCGCCCGCTAAAAAGATAACAAAAATACCTGAGCTTGCGATTAATAATGAGGTGCCTAAATCCGGCTGTTTGGCGATAAGTAAGGTCGGTATTAACACTAAAATAAAGGCTTGAATTACTGTAGATATTTTTACTGGTAAATTGTCTTGGCTAATAAACCAAGCAATCATTATAGGTACAACTAACTTCATTATTTCAGAAGGTTGAAACTTGGTAATACCAATATCAAGCCAGCGCTGAGCGCCTTTACCAACATGGCCAAAGAGCAATACCGCAACCAGCATTAATACACCAATAATGAATACAGGAACAGCCCATTTTCGATAAGAGAGCGGTGGTATTTGCGCAATAACGAACATAGCAATAAGTGCTAAGCCCATGTGAATAGCTTGTCGATAGACAATATCAATATTTTGTCCGCCTGCGCTATATACGGTAAATAGCCCCAATAGCAATAGGGTAAGAATACCCATCAACAAAGGGATATCTAAGTGCAATTTTTGCCAAATACTGCGTGCTTTTTGTTGATCTTGGCCGGTACTACGCATTAATCGCTCTCTCGTACTAAATTGGAACCGTGGCTGTGATTATGAGCTAAGCTCTGTTGAGGAAGCTTATTATTGTTACTTGAGGTGATGACTCTATCACCAAAATACTGATCCATAATTTGTCTGGCAACAGGACCAGCATTGGTACCTCCGCCACCTTTAGCTACATTTTCAATGGCAACCGCGACAACAATTTCGGGCTTTTCAAAAGGGGCAAAGGCAATAAACATGGCATTATCACGCTTATTCTCGGCGGTCTTCTCGGCATCATATTTTTCATCTTGCTTGATTCTCGCAACTTGCGCCGATCCGGTTTTACCAGCAGCATCATACTTTGTACCTTTAAAGGCGACATGACCGGTTGCACCCACTTTTTGCACTGTGCTGTGCATGGCATCAAGTACAATATCCCAATGCCGTTCATTTTTAAGCTTAATTGGCGCTTGCGGCTCGTAGCTTATCTGCTCAACGATTGGAGTTAATTGCTCGGTATCACTGGTATCTAAATACGAAGTCGCTTTGAGTAAATGCGGTACTTTTCGCTCGCCTTTATTAACTAAGGTGGTTAGTGCCTGCGTTAACTGTAATGGTGTTGCTGTCCAGTAACTTTGCCCTATACCCACTGATAGTGTTTCACCTGTATACCAAGGCTGGTTATATCTGCCACGCTTCCAACTTACACTGGGCATTATGCCTGTAGCTTCTTCATGAATATCAATGCCTGTGCTTTCACCAAAGCCGAAGTTTTCCATCATGGTACTTATTTTGGTGATGCCAAGTTTAAAGGCCAAATCAAAAAAGTAGATATTACAGGATTGCTCAATTGCCGTGGTTAAATCAACCCAGCCGTGCCCCCATTTCCGCCAATCACGGTATTTATTGGGTAAGCCTTCTAGCTGATACCAGCCTGGATCCCAAATTTTGGTTTCAGGGGTAACAATGTCTTCTTCTAAGCCGGTAAGCGCTAAGAAAGGCTTAACGGTGGAAGCGGGCGGGTAACCTCGCAAACTTCGGTTAAGAAACGGAGAGTCATTAGAATTACGTAACTTATTATAATTTTTACTACTGATACCATGGACAAATAAATTACCATCGTAGCTTGGGTTTGAATACATGGCTAATACCTCGCCACTGCGAGGATCCATAGCAACAATAGCGCCGCGCTTACCTGTCAGTGCGCGTTTAGCGATCATTTGCAACTCAATATCTAAGCTTAAAGTTAAATCTTTACCTGGAATGGGCGGCGTGTAATCTAAAGTGCGCACAATACGGCCTTGGTTGTTAATCTCGACCTCTTGATGGCCTATGGTGCCGTGTAGAATATCTTCGTAGTATTTTTCAATACCTAATTTACCTATGCCATAAGTGGCGGCATAGTTTTCAGCCTTACCTTGTTGCTCTAACTTATTAGCATCACGACGGTTTATTCGGGCTACATAACCTAGGTTATGGGTAGTTAAATCAGCAAAAGGGTAATAACGTTTTAAGCGAGCATCAACAAAGATACCCGGATATTTATGCTTATTTACTGAAAATAGCGCGACTTGTTGATCGCTTAAACGCGTGTGTAGCTCAACCGGCTTAAAACGACGTTTACCTTTGACTGCTTTAAAGAATTTTGCTTGCCTTTCCTGACTAATACCAAGTAATTCACTGACTTCTTTAACGCTTTTCTCTATATCTTTAACATCTTCAGGAATAATTTCTAAGCTATATACTGGCTTATTATCAGCCAAAATAACGCCATTTCTATCATATATCAGGCCGCGGTTAGGGGCGACCGGTAATAACTTAATGCGATTTGAATTTGAACGGGTTTGATATTTCTCATAGGAAGAAACCTGTAGAGAAAAGACATTGGCAAATAAGATAATGAGTAAAACAACTACGCCTGAAAAAGCAATAAAAGTACGGCGAGCAAAGAGGTTTGCTTCTGCACTTTGGTTTCGAATAATGACGCGACGAGGAGGCACTAGTTATCCCTTCTATATATTGTGTATTGCTTTATTCTCTATGATAGGGGTGATTGGTATTAACGCTCCAGGCACGATAGAGACTTTCAGCAATTAATACCCTAACCATAGGATGGGGGAGTGTTAATGCAGACAGTGACCACTTTTGCTCAGATGCTTTAATACAGGCTGGGGCGAGACCTTCAGGCCCGCCAACAAGCAGGGCAACATCTCTACCGTCTAATTGCCAGCGCTCAAGTTGCTTGGCAAGCTTAGGTGTTGTCCAGGCATTGCCTTCTACCTCAAGGGTAACAATTCTATTGCCCTTAGGAATAGCATTGAGCATGAGCTCACCTTCTTTTTCCAATATACGCGCTATATCAGCATTTTTGCCACGTTTACCCGCTGGGATTTCAACAAGGTTGAAGCTTAAATCTCTTGGAAATCGTCGGCTGTACTCTTCAAAACCTTGGCTAACCCAAGATGGCATTTTGCTGCCCACGGCATATAAGGTAAGTTTCATTTAATTGCTCAGCATTCGCTTACGGTATTATTTAGCTTTGCAGTCGCAAAGCGGGAAGAATTATTCTTCTGCCCATAATTGCTCAAGGTTGTATTTGTCTCGTTGTTCATCAGTCATAACGTGAACAATAACATCACCTAAGTCTACTAATGCCCATTCACCTACGTCATTACCTTCAATGCCTTTAGGTTCAATGCCTTCAGCTCGACAATCCATAGCGATAGCTTGAGCAATTGATTTGACGTGGCGGTTTGAGTTACCTGAGCAAATTACCATGTAATCGGCGAAGCTGGCTTTGTCACTAATGTTTAATGAGACAATGTCTCGGCCTTTCATATCGTCAAGTTTTTCTATTACAAATGCGTTTAGTGCTTCGGTTTGCAAGGTTTTTCTTCCTATTTCATCAATGGCTAGTTAACGTCTCGCCAGATGCGAGAGCATAATTTCGTAATACTATCACTTTTTGCTACTTGGGTTAACGGTAAAGGTTATTTTTCTTGATAAATTCTGCTACCTGAGTATTAAGCAAATGCTCGCAGTTTATATTATTTTGTAACTGAGTACGTATTTGACTGGAAGAGATGTCGAAGGCGATAGGTTTAGCAAAGATAATTTCACCAAAACTACGCTGTTTCTTGTTTGTGTTATCTTGACTTTGATACTTTACCAGTAAGGCTTTCGTGTCATGATTTAACTCATCTAATGAGTAATTGGGTCTGGTATTTACGATTAAATGACACAAGGTGAGAATTTCTTCGTATTGATACCAGCTAGTAAAATTGAGTAAAGAGTCCATGCCAATAATAAAATAGAGGGTGTCATTAGGGTAGAGGGATTTTAATTGCTTAAGGGTATCCAGAGTGTAAGATGCGCCTTTGCGCTCAAGCTCTCGACGATCACAACTAAAGTGCGGCTGGCTCTGACAGACCAAATCAACCATATCGGCTCGTTGCTTAGCTGTAGCCGTTGGCTTATTTTGTTGGCTGATTTTATGAGGGGGAATGTAAGCGGGTATAAATATGAGTTTATCTAAGTTAAATTCATCTGCTACCCAATGCGCGCACTGTTCATGACCGGTATGAATGGGATCAAAAGTGCCACCAAATATGCCGATAGCTGATGTTGTTATTGGCTTGTTAGCATGTGTATTCATATAGTTAAATAGTTAAAAGGCTTAGTGGTAATCTAAAGCAAACTGTTTGGTTTTATCGCCGTGATATAAGGTAATACATAAATCAGCAAGCAAAATAAAGGCATTAAATTCAGTGGTGGTTTTGCTGGTTAAATCGATATCAGCAAGTCGTGTTAAGGCAAGCTTTACATGTGCTAACTTTATATTGCTCAGGGCGTGCTGATAAATGGGTTTGCGTTTATCCCAAATGCGATATTGTTTATATAAATCATTGAGGGCAACACCTTGCTCAAGTTGATTTAACATAGTGTAAATTTGATTGAGCTCTTTATGAAATAGCCAAACTAACTGAGTCGCCGCTGTGCCTTCTTGCTGAAGTTGATCAAGCATGGCAATGCACTTTTTTAGATTGCCTTGTAATAAGGCATCTAGAATTTGAAAAGGATTAAATTTGGCTTGCTTAATAACTAATTGTTCAGCTTGAGCTAAATCAATGACATTAGAGCCAAATAAGATGGACAACTTTTGCAGCTCTTGCTCAAGTGCTGGCAAATTCCCTTCAAATAGTTCAATCAGTAAACTGTTGAGATCGGGAGTTAGGTTGAGCTGTAGCTCTCTCGCTTGGTTATTTAGCCATCTTGGCAGTGCTTTAGCATCAATGTCGTACAGTGGTAAGTAACAGCCTAATTGACTTAGGCCTTTAAACCACTTTCGGTTAACCGTAGCAGTGTCGAGTTTATCACCATGGATGATAAAGATAACATCTTGGTTTTGTTGGCCGTCAGCGGCATCTTGGCGTAGCTTATCAATTAGCTCAAGCATGACTTTGCTGCCAGCATCGCCTATTTTACCTGAGCTTAGCTCTAGCTCAATAATTCTTAAGCTGGCGAATAAGCTCATTGATTGATATTCATCAAGCAGTTGCTGCCAGTCAAAACTGCTATCGCTACTAAAGCGAATTATTTCATCAAAACCTTGGCTTTTAGCATAACTTTTTATTGTCGTTAGGCTATTGTTCTTTTGCCATGGCTCATCACCAAAAACCAACCATACAGGAATAAAGTTTCGCTGTAGCGTTTGCATAAGTTGGTTATGGTATATTTTCATCGGTTCCTTAAATCGCTTTAGTTATAGCAAATTAGTTATAGCAAATTAGCGATGTACTCTGGCCATATCGCGCAAAATTTTATCCGCAGCTGATTGACGCATTTCGCTTAATAGTAATGATAGCTCACGGCTTTTTGCTAATGCTAAGTTAGGATCGTCTTGATAGTCACGGTAAAGTTCAAAACGGTAATTTTGTGGCGCTTGCTCGCTAAACTTTAACTGATAATGCACAGCATAAATCAGCTCATATTCCGCTACTTGACCATTAGGAAATACTGACAGAGTTCTTCTATCAAGTTTATCCGACATGATGCGTAGCTCAGGTATATCTTGTTTGGCGTGCTTTAGTACTTTGACTTGGTTACGAACCAAGTGCAGCTTTAATAAGCGCGTTAATTCGCCGTGAGTATCGCTTGAGCTAACATACAAGGTTTGTAAGTCATCATCGAGTAAGTAATCACCGCGAAGTTGAAAACCACAGCTAGATATTAAGCTAGTTACAAGCACCGCAATAAGCGGTGCCTTGTAGTGAGCGGTTAACTTAGCTTTTAACCTAGCTGTTAAGTAAGAAAACATCGATGATACCTTAGTTTGCTACGATATTAAGTAGTTTACCTGGTACGTAAATAACTTTGCGTACCGTTTTACCTTCGGTAAATTTGACCACGTTTTCATCAGCTAAACCTAGCGCTTCAACCGCCTCTTTACTGGCATCAGCAGCAACGGTAATTTTAGCTCTTAGCTTACCGTTTACTTGCACTATGATAAGTTTTTCATCTTCAACTAAGGCACTTTCATCAACACTAGGCCAAGGGGCATCTTCAACAATTACGCTGCTATCTTGGGCAACTTGTTGCCATAGGTAATGACATAAATGCGGTGTGATAGGCGTAAGCATTAATACCACAGCACGAATTGCTTCTTGCATTACTGCTTTATCTTCATCTGATGCCAGCGGTGCTTTAGCTAAATGATTCATTAACTCCATTATCGCAGCAATGGCGGTATTAAAGGTATTGCGACGACCAATATCATCACTTACTTTAGCGATAGTCTTGTGCAGTTCACGGCGTAATTTCTTCTGATCAGCATTTAAGCTTAAGCCTGCTAATTCAGGTGCTGCACCACTTTCTTTAAAGTCATGAACTAGCTTATAAACACGCTTAACAAAACGATGTGCACCTTCTACACCCGCATCAGACCATTCTAAGGTTTGCTCTGGTGGTGATGTGAACATAATAAATAAACGTACAGTATCTGCGCCGTATTTCTCGATGACTTCTTGTGGGTCAATGCCGTTATTTTTTGATTTTGACATCTTGCTCATGCCAGCTGAAATAACAGGCTCGCCATCTAGTTTGCTGATGGCAGACGTTACTTGACCTTTTTCATTGCGCTCAATGGTTACATCACTTGGTGCAATCCACTCTTGTGCGCCATTATCTGCTTCACGGTAATACGTATCAGCCAATACCATGCCTTGACATAATAAGCTCTTAAATGGTTCATCACACTCGACTAAACCAACATCACGTAATAACTTGTGGAAGAAACGGGCGTAAAGTAAATGCAAGATAGCATGCTCAATACCACCAATATACTGATCTACTGGTAACCAGTAGTTAGCTTTTTCAGGATCAAGCATTTGTGTGTCATCACTTGGAGAACAGTAACGCGCATAGTACCAAGATGATTCCATAAAGGTATCAAAGGTGTCGGTTTCACGTAAGGCCGCTTCACCATTGTAGCTAGTTTTAGCCCACTCAGGATCATCTTTAATTGGTGATGTTGTACCATTCATTACCACATCTTCAGGTAGTTCAACCGGAAGCTCTGATTCTGGTACAGGCACTGATTTACCGTTTTCAAGATTGATCATTGGGATAGGCGTACCCCAGTAACGTTGACGAGAAACCCCCCAGTCACGTAAACGGTAATTAGTGGTGACTTTACCTTTGTTTTCACTGATTAGCTTGTCACTAATCGCTTTAAACGCTTGCTCAAAATCTAAACCGTCAAATTCACCTGAATTAATTAAGGTATTTTTTTCTGTAATGGCTGCTTTGGCAATATCATCGCCTTCTTGAGCGGCAATAACTTGTTTGATTTCTAAACCGTATTTTTGCGCAAATTCATAATCACGTTGATCATGACCCGGTACTGACATAACAGCACCTGAGCCGTAATCCATTAATACGAAATTAGCCGCCCAAACAGGAACAAGTTCACCTGTGATTGGATGAATGGCTTTAAGACCTGTATCAACGCCTTTTTTCTCCATTGCCGCCATATCGGCTTCAGTGGTTTTGCTGTTTTTACATTCTTCAATAAATGCCGCCAATTCAGGGTTGTTTTTAGCCGCTGCTAAGCTAAGTGGGTGTTGGCTTGCTAAAGCAACATAAGTCACACCCATTAAGGTATCTGGACGGGTAGTATAGATATCAAAGCTATCGTTTGAACCTTCTACTTGGAATGTCATTTCCACACCTTGTGAGCGACCAATCCAATTACGTTGCATGGTTTTAACTTGCTCAGGCCAATCAGTTAACTGGTCTAAGTCGTCTAATAATTCTTCTGCATAGTCAGTAATTTTAATAAACCACTGTGGAATTTCTTTGCGCTCAACTAACGCACCTGAACGCCAGCCGCGACCATCGATTACTTGCTCATTCGCTAATACCGTTTGGTCAACTGGATCCCAGTTTACCGTGGCATTTTTCTTATAAACTAAGCCTTTTTCGTACAGCTTAGTAAAGAACCATTGCTCCCAACGGTAGTAATCTTTTTTACAGGTAGCTAATTCACGGCTCCAGTCATAACCAAAACCTAATGATTGTAATTGACCACGCATATAGTCAATATTTTGATAAGTCCACTTACCCGGGGCGGTTTTATTTTTAATGGCAGCATTTTCAGCAGGTAAACCAAATGCGTCCCAACCCATAGGCTGCATAACATTTTTGCCTTGCATACGCTGGTAACGTGAAATTACATCACCAAGACTATAGTTACGCACATGACCCATATGTAAACGGCCACTTGGGTAAGGGAACATAGCTAAGCAATAGAACTTTTCTTTGCCAGGCTTTTCAGTTGCTTTAAAAGTATTGTTGTCAGTCCAAAATTTTTGTACTGTAGCTTCAATAGCTTGGGGATTGTAAATGGATTCCATTAATGCGTTCTCAAAATACTATTTGCGGGGTTAATCGCTTACTTGACTAATAGTTGAACTCGCATATTTGCCAGTTTTATCTGCTATTAGTTTGGGCGAATAAACATAAATTAAAATATCGCGATAGAATACCTTATCTCTAGGGTTAACAACAAGCTTAATATAGAACTTTGTCTATACTTGTAAATAGGTGAGTTCTATGGGCAAAGGAAGTCAATATGGCACAAAACAACGATTATTTTGCTGAAATTTATCAAAAGCTTAATGCATGGCTGGAAGAAGTTAAGGCAGAGCAAAAACCTCGCATAAGTGAGTTTTTGCAACAAGCAAAAAAATACGCCATAACAGCAGAGGAAATGTCAGAAGAAAAGCTGCAACAGTTTATGGCGAATTTACGTTATGACTTACATGATTTTTATCAGCAGAATCAAGCACAAGCTAAACATTCAGTTTACTTAGGCCTGCTTAATGAAACCTTATGGGATAATTTAGCTAAGCTTACCGATAAATCACAAGTAGAGTGGGCAGAGCTGTTGGAAGACTTTGAACATGATGGTAAATATCATACTGGTGATATGATTGGCTTTGGTCAGTTACAATGCGATAACTGTCAGCAAACCCTGACCATAATGCACATGAGTGAAATCGCCACTTGTGCTCATTGCGGCCATAAGACCTTTACTCGTTCGCCACTCAATCCTTGATTTTTCATATTGTTAGCTTAATGTTTTCGGAGTAAACTGACTTTATTAATCTAAAAATAATTCTTCATTATTTCCACTTGGCAAACCGCTTTTCAGTGTTTTTGAGTTTGCCCTTCATAGCTTATGCTAAAGGATGTCTATGAATAAATCTTCAATGAAACTATCACATAATACACGCTTAGCCCCTGAACATTTATCCGCGAGTTTAACACCCGAGCTATTTTCGCAAACGCAAAAACCAAGTGATATATCGCAAGACTTTGTTGGTCATGAACGCGCTAAAGAAGCGCTTGAATTTGGTTTGTCTATGTCTTCTATTGGTTTTAATGTCTATGCCATGGGGGAGCATGGCACTGGCAGACAAACCTTAATTAAACAAATGTTAACTGAGGTAGCCGCTAAACAAGCAACCCCAGCAGAATGGTGCTATATCAATAACTTTGATGAAAGCCATATGCCATATAAGCTTTATGTTAATCCTGGTGATGGTAAGCAGTTGCTGTCGCGGATGAACAAGTTTATTGATGAATTGTTAGATTTATTCCCGGAAATTTTTGATAACCCAGGCTATCAAAGACAAAAATCCGCGATTGATCGAGAGTTTAATCAACAGTATGACCAAGCGATTTCTGCAGTAGAAGAAATCGCCCTTAAGAATGATGTGGTTGTATATGAAGAAAATGGTGAAGTCGGTTTTTCTCCCTTAGTTGATGGTAAACCATTAGATGATAAAGAGTTTGCTAACTTAGCTGAGCCAGATAGAGTAAAGTTTTATCAATTATTGGCTGAATTAGAAAACGTTTTAGCTGAGCAGTTATTAGAGCTGCCACTATGGAAAAGGCATTCTGCTGATAAGTTAAGAAAGCTTAAGTATGAAACCGCAGAACAAAGCATTAAACCTTATATCGCGGAAATGGAGCATGACTTTGCCAGCAATGAAGGCATATTAAAGTATTTAAGCAAAGTAAAAGCGCACGTTGTTGATGCGGTGTTAGAAATATTAGTTGCTGATAGCGAAGAGGCGCCAACAGATAAAGAGCTACGTAAATTGATGGTTGAACGCTTTTTACCTAATCTGTTAGTACCTAGAGACAGTAACGACGGTGCACCGGTAATTTATGAACAAAACCCAAGCTATCAAAACTTGTTTGGTCATGTTGATGTCGCCAGTTTTCAAGGGGCTAGTTATACCAGCTATCGTTTAATTAGACCGGGCGCTTTACACAAGGCCAATGGCGGTTATTTATTACTTGATGCTGATAAAGTACTGAGCCAACCTATGGTGTGGTCTAAGTTAAAACTAGCATTGAAAACTCAACAAATTACCATTGAAAATCCATACTCTGAGTACAGCCAAGCCAGTGGTTATAGTTTGCAACCAGAGAAAATCCCATTACAGGTTAAAGTGGTATTACTTGGCGATGCTGAACTTTATTATACCCTGCAAGATTATGATCAAGAATTTACCGAGCTATTTAGAGTGCTTGCTGATTTTGATCGCCATTTAGAAAAGAATGACAACAATCTCATTGCTTTTGGTAACTTAATTCGTCAGCGCGCCCATCAGCATAATTACCCTGAGGTGGATGATGAAGCCGTGCTTGAACTCGTACGTTATGCGCTAAGACGAGGTGAGCACCAACACAAAATTTCAGCCAATATAGTTCAAGTTAATGATTTACTTGATGAAGCAAACTACTGCTGGGCAAAGGAGGGCGGTAAAGGGAAATTAACTGCGCAGCATATCGCTATGGCCATGGCGGCGAAGAAAAGACGTATTGGCCGCTTAAGTGAAAATTGGTTAAGTGAAATTAAAGAGCAGCAAGTACTAATTAGTACAGAAGGTACTAGTGTTGGTCGAGTAAATGGCTTAACTGTGCTGGAAATTGGTGATAGTGTTTTTGGTACGCCTGCGCGCATAACATCCACTGTTTATGCGGGTAGTCAAGGGGTGACAGATATTGAACGAGAAGTGGATTTAGGTAAATCAATCCACTCAAAAGGGGTCTTGTTATTAACTGGCTATCTAGGCCACAAATATGGTCAAGGGTTTCCAGTATCTATTTCTGCCAATATTGCCATTGAGCAATCATACGGTCATATTGACGGCGATAGCGCGTCAATGGCTGAGCTTTGTGCTTTGATTTCTTCAATTACTTTATTGCCAATCGATCAAGAGTTAGCAATTACCGGTTCAATTAATCAACACGGTGAAGTGCAATCTATTGGTGGCGTTAATGAGAAAATAGAAGGCTTCTTTAAGCTTTGCCAAGATAAAGGTTTAACAGGCTCTCAAGGGGTTATAATTCCTAAAACCAATATGATTAATTTGATGCTTTCTAAGGAAGTCATTAGCGCAGTAGAGCAAGAAAAGTTTGCAATATATGCGGTTGAAAGTATTGATCAAGCCTTAGAGCTGTTAATGAATACTCCCGCTGGAACGATTAATAAAATAGGTCGATATCCACGTAAATCAATTCATGGTTTAGCACTTGATAAGTTGCAAGCATTTGCAGATTTATTGCACGGTGAGGAAGAGTAGTGGTTAGCTAATGTGTGCAGGCAAAGGAGCGGTGAGGATAGGAGGGAGAAAAAATGACAAGTGAAGATGTGTTGCGCTTTTGGTTTGAAGATATTGACCAAGCTAAGTGGTGGCAAAAAGATGAAGCGTTTGATCAGTTAATTATCGAAAAGTTTAAGGCGCTTCATACTCAAGCAAAACAGTGTCAGTTATATACTTGGCGCAGCAGCGCGAGAGGGAGGCTAGCGGAAGTTATTGTACTGGATCAGTTTTCGCGCAACATGTATCGCGATACACCAGAAGCTTTTGCCTGTGATCCGCTCGCGCTAGCCTTGGCGCAAGAAGCAATCGCCTTAGGTATGGATAAACAGTTATCAGCTGTTGAACGAAGTTTTTTGTATTTACCTTATATGCACAGTGAATCGCTGGCGATACATAAAGTTGCAGTGGCTTTGTATCAAGCAAATGGTATCGAATCGAATTTAGACTTTGAGTTACAGCATAAAGCAATCATTGAGCGCTTTGGTCGTTACCCACACAGAAATGTCATTCTAGCAAGAAAGTCAACGGAAGAAGAGTTAGCTTTTCTACAGCAACCAGGTTCATCTTTTTAATATATGGGGAAACTAAGCGAGCTTTGTAATGAATATTTATCAGGTAAATTTATATAGCATTACAACTAAGTGACAGACATTGCATTTTTAGTTTTTCTTTTTGAGAAAATAAACTGATTATTTATAAAGGGCTTAGCTATTTATATTACTAATGCTTCAGGAGGATGGGTAAAGCTTACTATTGCACATTTATGCTAAATGTTATATCTATGTCTTGTATAAAATATCCTTATAATTAAAACGATAAGCATGGAGTTAATATGCAGTTTATCCGTAGTAGCTTAATCCGTCAGTTTATATTTGGCATTGTTGCCGCGCTAATTTCACTGTCCTTTCTATCTGCACTGTTTCAAATCAATAAAGTTGATAGTCAGTCTGAACAAGCTTTGCAGTTAGAAGTTAACCGGATGCTAAACCAGTTACAAGATAAAATAAGCAATATGCTGTTTTCACGGAATAATCAGCTTGATGCTATTTTTACTCACCCGAATACTATTGCCGGCATCGAATCTATTCAGCAACGAGGCATTGCCCCAGAAGATCACCCTAAACTAGTGCCAGTGACTAAATATTTTAGAGATTTAATGAAGTTAGACCCGTCTGTTGTCAACCTTTTCTTCACAACCACCGCTACTTGGGAGTATTACGATCAGGAGCGAAAAGCAGAAGATCCTGATTACTACATTAATCAACGTCCATTCTGGCAAGAGTTTTTATCGCAAATGAACCACTATGTTAATGATCCTTATCGTGATAATGACGGTAAGTTTCTGATGACATTTCGCTCACCAATCTATAACGAAAAGAAAGAACTGATAGGAACCGCGGGTTTAGATCTCGACCTTGAACAAGTTAACCAAGAGCTTGCAGCCCTACAAAGTATTTATTCAGGCTTAGAGGTGTTTGTTGTGAGTGATAGTGGCTTAATGGTTAACTTTCCAATGATGAAAAGCCAAATGGAGAAAATGGGCGTTGATGTATTAGATACAGCAAAGATTGACGAGGTTTATCAGTCATTTGGTGCTAACGGCTTTGCAACTTTATGGCAGAATTTAAAAAATAATCAACAAATGCAGCACCAACTTAACTTTAATAACCAAGAATATCAGGTGTTTATGCGTAAGTATCAGCGTGATGTACCTGAGGTTCACTGGAATATTGCCGTTATGATTCCTACACAGGCAATTAATGCCCCGGTATCGAGTGCCATTTGGGATAATATTTTATCGATAGTTTTATTTACCGGCGTATTAGGCGTGTTTGTTTGGTTGTTTACTCGCTGGCAATTTAAACCGATAGCCAGTATTCAAGAGGCAATGCAAGATATTAGTCAAGGTTCGGCTGATTTAACGCAACGTATCAATATGAAGCGTCAAGATGAGTTAGGCCAATTAGCTCATGCATTTAACGCCTTTGTTGAAAAAATTCAACTCATGGTGAAAGACTCAAGCCAACTCGCCACCCAGTTTTCTCAAGATGCAAAAGCAGCACTTGCAGATACACAAGATACCAAGTTGCTTATAGAGCAACAAAAAAATCAATTAGTGAATGTTGCCAGTGCGTCAGTGGAAATGGATCAAACAACGGAACATGTTGCTAAACGAACCGAGGAAATTTCACATATATCTTCCTCTACCCGTGATGGTGTCGCTGCGGGCGTTAGTAAAATTGAGCAAAGTAGTGAGCAAATGGCAAGCCTTGCTCAGCAAACACAAAGTGCTGCACAAGTGGTTGCGCAATTAGAGCAAGAAACCAACTCAATTGGTGAAGTGGTGGAAGTGATCCGTGGTATCGCTGAACAAACCAACTTATTGGCACTCAATGCCGCCATAGAGGCGGCTCGTGCTGGTGAGCAGGGAAGAGGTTTTGCTGTTGTTGCTGATGAAGTACGTAGTTTGGCATCAAGAACTCAAGAGTCAACCACGCATATTCATGAAATAGTCGCTAAGTTACAAACATCAGCGCAAAATGCGGTGGCAGAAATGAATAATAGCCAGCAAGAAGCTGAACAAGGTAAAGAGTTTACCTTAGCGATTATTCCTACTTTCCAAGAGATTTTAGGGGCAATGACAGACTTAGAAACGCATATGGTAGATATAGCTTCAACTATTAGTGAGCAGTCTGCAACGGCAGCTGAAATGAATCGCTTAATTGTTGATGTTGATGAAATTGCCACGGAAACTGTCAGTAAGTCAGATCACCTAACCGATAAGATTCATGACACCGAAGATAAATCAGAAGCGCTTGTGGCTAATTTAACTCGATTTAAGTTCTAAGTTACAGGCGTTAGTTATGTCTAAAAAAAAGCCAGCATAATCATGCTGGCTTTTTTGTTGATGATTGAATAAGGCTATTCATTTGCTTTCAATCATTACTCATCTTCATCGATATAAGGCTCACCTTCTTGCATCCATTTGGCTTTAGGTTTGCCCATTAAGTAATGATCAAAATACTCTTTCATACGAATAGAGAAATCTACTTGATTAGCAAACTTCTTCAAATGATGCGGCTCACCTTCATATTGTAAAAAAATCGCATCTTTCCCTTCACGACGAAGCGCTAAGTAATACTGTACGCCTTCGTGCCATGGCACGGCATCATCTTTATCGCCAAACATAATTAAAATTGGCGTATTGACTTTATCGGCAAAAAATAGCGGAGAGTTCTCAATATATAAATCTCTGGCTTCAAATAGGCTTTTGCCAATTCGGCTTTGACCTGACTCGTATTGAAATTGTCTTGTTTTACCTGACTTAAGGCGAATGCCGCCATAGGCGCTGGTCATGTTAGAAACAGGTGCGCCTGAAACAACCGCTTTGAATATATCGGTTTGGGTGATCATAAAAGCGCTTTGGTAACCCGCCCATGAGTGACCTTGTAAGCCAATTTTATCTGGGTGAGCTATACCTAGATCAATCAGTTTCTGGGCAGCATTTATCATAGTTTGTGTAGAAGAAGGACCAGGTTTACCTATTTCAAAGCGAATATCAGGCAGAAACACTGCGTAGCCATTAGAGGTAAACATAGGGAAGTTAGGGCGATGATTTAACACCATTTTAGGAAAGTCGTAACGTCGCTGGCTCATATAGCGATAAAAATAAATAATCACAGGGACTTTATCGCCTTGTTGATAGCCGGCTGGTTTGATTAAGGTTCCTTGCAATTCTTCACCGTTATAACCTTTATAACGGATAAGCTCAGGAGTTTGCCCCCATGAGAATTGTTCAATTTGTGGATTTAACTGGGTTACTTTGCTTGTGCTGGCAAAGTTATCCTGAGTCACCCAGATATCAGGGTAGGTATGATAATCTTCTTGTGAAAATAATATTGTCTTAGCTGATTTCGCCTTGGCAATATAGCTGAATTTAGCTTGCTCTGATGCCAGTGACGTTACTGTTTTGCTAGTTAAATCTAATTGCGCTAGCTCAGTTTCCTTATTGCTAAGATTGTGGGCGGTAAGGTATAGCTTATCTTGAGGGTTAAAGCCGACTTTTTTCGCATCAAAGTGCTTAACACGGTAGCGGATATTAAGTTTAGCGCCATGGGTTAGTTGTGTTGCCTTAAAAGTATCGACGTTAAATGACCAGATATCATGCTTTGAATAAACTAACACAGATTTGTTATCACTTATCCAACCGGCATAACCGTAACCTTCATTCGGGCTTGGGTAATCGTGTTGCTCGTCACTAAATATATGCTGGTTATTCACGGTTAATGGTGTTGTTTTACCTGATGCCAGGTTTTTAAGCAGTAGCTTATTGTTAAGCAAATACACCGCATAGTTACCATCAGGCGATAGGCTTGGCTTGTTATAAGATAAGGTATTTTTTTGAATTAGCGTTTTTTCACCTGTGTCAATATCGACAGCATAGAAGTCTGAGTAACTACCTAAATAGTTTTCACTATGGAAGTAGGGGCTAGGGTCTCGCGCTAATAGGTGTGTTCTTTCTGTATGTAAGCTAGTTTTTGCTAATTCTGGGCTTGTTAATTGAACTGACTTTTCAGCATCTAGATGATAAACCGCTTGATAATGCTTGTGTTTGTTTTCTTTCTGCCAGAGTACTTTCTCTCTTGGCTTGGTGTAGTTATCTTTAGGGTGCCAGACGCTAAGGTCTGTATCTTGGCGAATGGTAGCGTAATTATAAAGATCCTCTTTAGCGCTTACTTTAAGCGTTTTAGGCTTTTTAGCTATGGCAGGGCTGTTTTGAAAATATAATCTTTCACCTTGCTCAGACCAAAGTAATTTGGCCGTTTTATCAGTGAACCAGTTTTTATGTGGATTAGCTAGCTTAGCTAGTTGCTGAGTTTTGCCATGCCAAAGTTCGATGGTATATGGACGACGGCGCAAGTCAGTATTTTGGTAATTACTAGATGCTATGGCTAATATGTCTTTTTTAGGGTGCCAAACTAACCTACTGGTATGTAAACCGGCTTTGCTGGCAATAACTGTTGGCGTAGCTGATAAATCATCTAAGTCTTTAACGCTTATTTGGTTGTTTTGTTGTTTATCTGTGGTATTAGAATATGCTAATTTTTGATTACTTGCTGAGAAGCTATAATGCAGGACTGAGTCAATTTCACTAAGGGTAAAGTCTGTAAGGTTAATCAGTGTTAATGGATAAACTTTATCTTTTTTATCCGCGTTAATGTCAGTGTTTTTTTCAGTTTCGCCGCTTTTCTTTTCGTTCGAGGCAGAGTCTTCACTTTCCTCATTTTCTTCATTATCTGCACTTTCTTTGCTTATCGTGCGATAGGCGAGCCAGTTGCCATCATTTGATATTTTAAAGTCAGCAATGTTCGGGTAATGATATTGAGTACCATCAGCAACCTTAACTAGGGTTAATGACATTTCTTTTTTTAATTTTTTGCTTTGTTTTTTATTGGCTTTTTCTATTGAAAGTAAACTTGCTTTAACGGTAAAAGCGGCCCAATTACCTTGTTTATTAAATTCTACATCGCTAGCATGTTCAACTGATGTGATGAGTTGATTGGCGGTTAAATTATAAACTTGTCCTTGCGTTTCACCGCGATAAGGCTTGGCAATGAAAGCTAAGCTAGCGCCGTCTTCGGAGATGACTTTAGCTTTAGCACTTTTAAAATGAAAGACATCCTGAAAGGTTAATTTGGCCTTATTTGTTACTGCGTTTTCAGTTGCTTGAATTGTACTGGCAAATATCAGCACAAAAATGATGGTCAATAAGGCACCGGCATGATTGAGTTTTTTAATCATTGAGACTTCTCTTTCTCTTTAGTTACTTTAATTAGTTACTTTAATTAGTTATTTAAATTGGTTACTTAAACTATTTTAACTTCTAGCGAATGTAAGCACCTATCTTATCCTAATCTAGATGATGTGATTAATAATCCTAAATCATTTTAATCTCGTTTTTATCTCTATTTCGTTTAGTTTGAGCGAATTATTCGAGAAATTGACAGTGTGACTTTGTTAATAAGAGTCGCAATTAAGGTTCGTGATAAACCTTTTCAACTCTGGCTTATTGCGATGAAATAGCTCGATATTTGAACTAATGTTAATATTTCGTTATAGTGCGCTGCATAAAAATAACAAATCATTATAAGCGATCATGGAACTGTCATCTGAAGAGCTAGCGTTTTTTAAAGATATTTTTGCTGAACCCTCATCTGAGTGTCAATTAAATGAGCAAAAGCATCAACTTAGCGTGCAAACAACCATTCCTAGCAATTTAAAAAAGGTGCTAGGTAATAGTAAGTTAACCTTGTTAGCTGAAATTAGTCACTATCAATTATGGTTCCCGGTTTCTTTATCAATTTCTAGTCAGGGGGAGTTTCTTCCTGAGCTTGGTATTCCAGAAATTATTGATGTACAAGGGCATCAACGTAGCTGGCGAGTTACGACATTAGACAATGTTTCTTTGATTAATCTTTGTCAAAACAAAGAGGTAGAAATCTTATCTTTATCGGGCACTGGCGTTACCTTTAAAGCCAAGGGGATTAGCAAGGATGTTCATGCATTAGGCAATTCTGCATTAGAAATGCGATTACCGGATCATGAAAGTGTTAAATTGGCGATTGATCCGGTGCGCTCAGACGATGACATCGTTGCAGCAAAATTTAAAAATATCGAGCAGGGGCGGGAATCTCTGCGTAAATTTTTATATCACTCCCACAAAAAACAATACTCAGATCTTTACCAAGACATCATTTTATAAATGAGCTGTTAGCTTTAACGCTTGCGTAAATAGTAAACTACTGTATAATGCGCGCCTCGATAAAAGGGATGTTGATTTTTTAAGCGAATATTTTCAACTAAGCTAAATCAACATGGCTCGATAAGAGCTTATTGATGTTTATTATTGCGATAATAAACAAATAAAAATGAGTGAGGGTTATACCGCCCTATAGACTTACCAAGCTAACCAAGTCAGCGTTAGCAATAAATATAACGTTAGTTTACGTTATGCGCTTTAAGTCTCCCTGGTGGTTTCCTCGTATATGTACGCAGGTTAAGACTTAGCAAAAATTTGAAGACTGGTTTACCGCACCTTACTTTGTTTGGTGCTGGGGATGTTTTGTCTTTATTTTTCTTTCGCACACAGTGCAATAAGCAGCCTGCCCAGAGAAGATAAAATTATATGACTGATCAAAACAATGCCACTATTGGCTTTGACACTTTAGGCTTGCCTGAAAACTTATTATCTGCATTAACAGCAATTGGCTTTACGTCGGCAACTGCTATTCAATCTCAAACTATTCCGCCATTATTAGCGGGTAAAGACGTATTAGGTGAAGCTCAAACCGGTACAGGTAAAACTGCTGCTTTTGGTTTGCCAGCATTAGCGCAAATTGATACCTCAATTCGCAAACCACAATTAATGGTGTTAGCACCAACGCGTGAACTTGCTATGCAAGTATCAGAAGCAATTGAATCTTTTGGTAAAAACATTAAAGGGCTTCGCGTTGCTACACTCTATGGTGGTCAATCTTACGGTCCACAATTTCAACAGTTAGAACGTGGTGCACAAGTCGTTGTTGGTACGCCAGGGCGTTTAATGGATCACTTACGTCGTAAGAGCTTAAAACTAGATAGCTTAAGCTTTTGTGTACTTGATGAAGCTGATGAAATGCTTAACATGGGCTTTTTAGAAGATATTCAGTGGATTCTAGATCACTTACCAGAAACAACACAAATGGCATTATTCTCAGCCACTATGCCACCAGCAATTCGCAAAATTGCTAATCGTTTCTTAAAAGATCCTGAGCATATTAAAATTGCGGCAGTTAAAAAAGCCAAAGCGAATATCAATCAGTTTGCATGGAAAGTAAGCGGTATCAATAAAATGACCGCATTAGAGCGTATTGCTGAAGTGGTTGATTACGATGCCATGATTATTTTTGTTCGCACACGTAACGATACCGTAGATGTTGCCGAGAAATTAGAGCGTGCCGGTTATCCGGCAATGGCGTTAAATGGTGATATGAACCAAGCGCAACGTGAACGTTGTATTGAGCAAATGAAGTCGGGTAAATCGTCAATTTTAGTGGCAACTGATGTTGTTGCTCGTGGTTTAGATATCCCACGTATTTCTTTGGTTATCAACTACGACTTACCTGGTGACAACGAAGCTTATGTTCACCGTATTGGCCGTACAGGTCGTGCGGGTCGTGAAGGTACATCAATCTCATTTGTTCGCCCAAGAGAAATGTATTCATTGCGTCACTACGAGCGTTTAACCTCTGGTAAGGTTGAAATGTATGAATTGCCTAGCATTCAAGAGATAGGTAAAACACGTATTGAACGCACTCGTAATGAAATCGCGACTATTGCGCAAGAGAAAGATATTGCAAGCATGCGCGAAATTATCGAGAAAATGGCAGAAGAGTCTGAATTATCTATGTTAGATTTGGCTGCTGCCTTATTGTATCAAAAGCAATTGAAGCAACCATTACAGCCAAAAGAAGATCCTAAGCCGCGCAGAGAATCTCGTGATCGTAACGAGCGCGGTAATCGCGATGGTAGAAGAGATAATCGTCGTGATGCTCGTGGCGAAGGTCGTGGTAATCGTGGTGAAGGCCGTGGTAATGATAGACCGCGTAAGCCAAAAGCGGTACGCAATGATGTTGATTGGCAAACATATCGCTTAGAAGTAGGTAAAGATCACGGTGCTCGTCCAGGCGATATTGTTGGCGCTATTGCTAATGAAATTTCACTAGACAGTAGTTATATCGGTCAAATTAACTTGCATGAAAAACACAGCTTCGTGCAGTTACCTAAAGGTATGCCTACCGACTCATTTAAGCGTTTAAAAGGTGTTCGAGTTCGTCGTCAGCCGTTAGCTATTTCTGCTTCAGATGCGCCGATTCAAAGTCAGTGTCCACCTCGCAAAGATCGCAGTCAACGTCATAATTAAGACAGTTGATAAAAAATACTCAGTGAAAGGCGCCTTTTGGCGCCTTTTCTTTGGCAAAAAATTAAAATAGACGCCGTTAAACTGATTTTATTGCAAAAATTTGTAATTTATTATGTACTCCGCCTTGTTTGCTTGCAGCATTATCTATTACTATATGAAGCAATAAAAAAAGCTCACGAAATTATCACCATTGCTAATGCTAAGCCCAAGTCATAACTTTCCTATAAGAGTTTATTATGAAGATACCGACGCAGGCGGTATCGTTTATTATGCGAACTATTTAAAGTTTTTTGAGCGTGGCAGAACCGAATGGTTACGTGAGTTAGGCATTCACCAAGCGTTTTTTTTAGAACAAAATCTTGGTTTTGTGGTCAGAAAAGTTGAAATGGATAACCTAGCTTCGGCGAAACTTGATGATTTACTTGAAGTAACATCGACTATTGCCACACTCAAACGTGCTAGCTTAGTTTTTCAACAAGAAATTAAAAATCAATCACAGCAGTTATTAGCGCGAGCAAGCGTCACAATAGCCTGTGTCGATTTTAATAAACATAAACCCTGTGCCATTCCCCAGTCTATTTTAGGAGCCTTTGAAAGTGCAAGCTGAGATCTCATTCGTCCATTTATTTTTAGAAGCCAGTATTTTAGTTCAGTTAGTGATGTTGACCTTGTTGATTTTCTCCATTGTTTGCTGGGCAATGATTTTTCAACGTCGCAAGGTATTAACTTCGGCAACACAGCAATTAAAGGCGTTTGAAGATAAGTTTTGGAGCGGTGCTGACTTAAGCAAATTATACTCAGAAATTTCAGCTAAAAAGCAAATTCAAGGGATTGAAAGTTTATTTGTTTCAGGTTTTAAAGAGTATGCCCGTTTACGTAAAAGCAATATCAGTAACCCGCAGATTATTGTTGATGGTACGCACCGAGCAATGCGTGTCGCTTTATCTAGAGAAGTCGATAGCTTAGAAACCCATTTACCTTTTATGGCAACGGTTGGTTCAATTAGCCCTTATATTGGTTTATTTGGTACGGTTTGGGGAATTATGAATTCCTTTATCGCCCTAGGTGCGGTAAAACAAGCCACCCTTGCTATGGTAGCGCCGGGTATTGCAGAAGCACTTATTGCAACAGCTATGGGCTTATTTGCTGCGATTCCTGCGGTTATGGCCTATAACCGTTTTAGTCATAAAGTAGAGAAACTAGAAAATAGTTACGGTAACTTTATGGAAGAATTCTCAAGTATTTTACAGCGTCAAACAGCTGCTGAGCCATTAGCATAAGGGGTTAGCATGTATCAAAGAGTACGACGCCGTAAGGTAGCTGAAATTAACGTTGTGCCATACATTGACGTAATGTTGGTATTGTTGATTATCTTTATGGTAACCGCGCCACTTATCACGCAAGGGGTGAAAGTAGATTTACCACAAGCGGATGCTGAGCCACTGGATGAAGACAGTAAAACACCTTTAGTTGCCTCGGTTGATGCCCAAGGCCGTTATTATTTAACCGTTGGTGCTGATGATAAAGAGCCTATGTCATTAGAGGATGTAGCAACTATGGTAGCCGCTCACCTTAAGCTTGATCCTGATACACCGGTAGTGGTTAATGGTGATGGTGCTGTCTCATACGATGCTGTAGTTCAACTTATGGTCATATTGCAAAAGCAAGCAGGCGTACCATCCGTTGGTTTAATGACAGACTCAGTGGAGGAATAAGGTGAGTCAGAAGTTCCTTAGCACGCCTTATATGAAAGCTTTATGGCTGAGTATTGGTCTACATGTGGTGTTACTTGCCGTGCTATTAAGCGGCGATTTTTCAACCATGCCAAAGCCTTTACCAACGCCATCTGCGCAACAAGCTAAACCCATCGAAGCGGTGGCAATTGATAAATCTCAGCTTGATAAAGTGGTTAACAAGCTGAAAAAAGAGAAAGCTGATGCCCGTGCAGCAGAAAAGCGTCGATTAGAGAATATTGAGCGTCGCGCGGCTGAGGCGAAACAGCGCCGTGCCAAAGAAGAAGCACGTATTAAAAAGCTAGAGCAGCAGCGCAAGAAAAAAGAGCAGGAAAAAATAAAAGCTGATAATGCCGCGAAAGCTGCGAAAGCGAAAGCGGCAAAAGCAGAGAAATTACGCAAGCAAAAAGAACAAGAAAAACAAAAGGCCGATGAAGCCGCCGCAGCAGCACGTTCAAAGCGTATTAAAGAAGAACAAGCTGCTAAGAAGGCTGAAGAATTGCGTAAAAAGAAAAAAGCTGAAGCAGAAGCTAAGCGTAAAAAAGAGCTAGAAGAGAAAAAGCGCAAAGAGCGTGAAGCTAAAGAGCGCGCACAGCAAGAGGCTTTGATAGCGGAGCAAATGGCAGCAGAAATGGCTAGTCGAAATCAAGCACGACGTCAGCAAATGCTATCTGAAATTGATCGTTTTTCTGCTTTGATAACACAAACAATTAACCGTAATATGATCAAAGATCGTAGTACTATGGCGGGTAAAACTTGTAAGCTAACCATTAGTTTAGCGCCATCAGGTTTTGTTACTCAGGTTCAGGTAGGCCAAGGTGATAGAGTTGTGTGTGAGGCGGCAAAAACCGCCATTTATAAAGCGGGCACTTTACCTGTATCGAAAGACCCTGAGGTATTTAAAGAAATGCGCAAGATAGCGGTTACTGTAGTACCAGAATTTTAACTCATTATTTTTCCTAACATAAATGCTACTTATGTTGGTGAATGATTGACAATAAACGAAGATAGAAAAGAGCAATGAAACTTAAATTATTATTAACAGTTGTTATTGGCATGGTGTTATCACTAACCTCTACGAGAGCTTTAGCTACGTTAGAAATAGTGATTACCGGTGGTATTGATAGTGCAAGACCTATTGCTGTGGTGCCATTTCAGTGGACGGGTAGTAATGCTGTGCCAGAGCGAATTTCAAAAATAGTCAGCGATGATTTACTGCGTAGCGGTAAGTTTAGCCCAGTTGCGTATGATAGATTCCCACAAATGCCAACATCTGCAGAAGAAGTAGATTACAGTGCTTGGGCAAGTGAAGGCATTGAAGCGGTTGTTATTGGTAAAATTACTGAAGTATCAATAGGCCGTTATCAGGTAAGTTATCAGTTAGTTGATGTTATTCGAGGCCAGATCACTGGCGGTCAAACCAATATGCTAAGTAATGGTGACTTAGTACAAACACAAGATCATATTTTGGCTCAGAGTCAAGCAGAAATCGGAAGTGAGCAGTTTCGCCGTTATGCCCATAGCATAAGCAATGTTGTTTATGAAAAACTTACTGGCAGTAAAGGTGCGTTTTTAACCAAAATTGCTTACGTTATTGTTCGCGATCAAGGAAAGTATCCTTATCAACTGGCTTTTGCTGATTATGATGGTTTTAATGAGCATGTCTTGTTAAGTTCTAAAGAACCATTAATGTCACCGTCATGGCATCCAAATGGTGAACAATTAACTTATGTATCATTTGAGAATCGCCAAGCGCAAATCCATACCATAGATATTTATACTGGTCAGCGTCAGTTAGTTAGTTCATTTAACGGGATTAATAGTGCGCCGCGCTTTTCACCAGATGGTAATAGCATAGCTATGGTGCTATCAAAAGATGGCAATCCAGATATATATGTAATGAATTTAACGACTAAAAAATTACGTCGAATTACCCGAAACAGAGCTATTGATACTGAGCCAAGTTGGACTCCTGATGGAAAATCATTAGTATTTAGCTCAGAACGGGGTGGTAAACCTCAGCTTTATCGCGTAAATTTAGTCGATGGAAAAATTAGACGTTTAACGTTTGATGGAGAAATGAACTTAGGTGGCTCTGTTACACCTGATGGCAAGCAGCTGATTATGGTTAATAGAACCAATGGTCAATATCGTTTAGCAAAGCAAGAGTTTGACTCGGGATTATTCCAAGTGTTAACTAAAACGCGTCTAGATGAATCGCCAAGTGTTTCGCCTAACGGTGGTATGATCATATACAGCACCTTGCATAATAACAGACAGGTGTTGGGCTTAGTGTCAGTAGATGGACGCTTTAAAGCGAGATTACCAGCACTTGATGGCCAAGTAAAAGCACCTGCTTGGTCACCATTTTTATAAACATTAGAATTAATAACAAATTAATTTGAACACTTAACTTACTATTTTTTAGAACAAAGGATAATAAAATGCGCTTAAACAAAACAGTAAAAAGCTTAGCAGTTGCTTTACCTTTATTAGCTTTAACAGCTTGTAGCTCAAACTCAGAAACAGATGAGCAAAGTCAAGTAGATACTAATGCTCAAGTGACACAAAATGCTGAAGATAGCGTGCAAGTAGCTGCAGCAAAACGTGAAGCTGAAATTCAAGAGCAAAAGCGTCAGCAATTAGCTAAACTACGTTCTGAGCATATTGTTTACTTTGGTTTCGACGTATCAAGTGTAAGCGATGAGTATGCGGCAATTCTTGATGCACACGCTAAGTTTTTAAATGCTAACTCAGACGTTAAAGTACTTGTTGAAGGCCATGCTGATGAGCGCGGTACGCCAGAGTACAACATTGCTTTAGGTGAGCGTCGTGCCAAAGCTGTGGTAACTTACTTAGAAAACATGGGTGTTGACTCAAGTCAGCTATCTGTTGTTAGCTACGGTGAAGAAAAGCCAATGGTAATGGATCGCACAGAGAGTGCTTTTGCTAAAAACCGTCGTGCTGTATTAGTATACTAAGCCTAGCTCAATAAAATCAGGTAAATAAATGAAACTAAATAAAGTTTTATTTGGTCTTGTAATGTCTGCCAGTGCCTATAGCGCATTGGCAGTTGCTCAAGCGCCAGTGGTTGATGTTAACTCAACCGGTTTAAGTTCTAGTTCGCTTAGCGAGCAACTTACGACATTGGAAAGAAAACTTGATGCTCGAAATCGAGCGCAGGTAAAAATCCAGCGTCAACTTGATCAGTTACAAACCGAAATGAATGAACTTCGTGGCGTGACTGAGCTTCATACACACCAGCTTAGTCAAGTACTTGAGCGTCAGCGTGAGTTGTATCAAGAACTGGATAGACGAGTAACAGAAGCCTTAAAGCCTGCTAATCAAGTGCCTAGCTCTTTGGCTGCAAATAATGCGAGCCTTTCAACACCATCAACGAGCTATAGCAATAACTTAACGGAAAATGAAGCCTATGATCGTGCCTTAAACCTTGTTTTAAAGGATAAGCGCTACGAGCAAGCTATTCCTGAGTTTCGCGCTTTTAATAAGAGCTTTCCGCAATCAACCTATGCGCCTAATGCTCATTATTGGTTAGGGCAGCTATTATTTAATAAAGGCGAGCTTGTTGAAGCTGAGCAAGAGTTTCGTACTGTTGTTGAGCGTTTTTCAGATTCAGCGAAAAGACCTGATGCTATGTTAAAATTAGCTATGGTTGCTCAAAAACAAAATAACAACAATAAAGCGATTAATTTATATCGTGAGTTGATTAAAGCATACCCTGATTCAACTTCGGCAAAATTAGCGAAACCTCGTTTAGATGCATTGCTGAAATAGGTAAAGATTAGAAATTGTTGGCGATAAAACTAGCGTATTGCTGTGTTTTTCGCCGAACAATTAATAATATTAAAAAAAACGAAATTTATTGTTGCACTTAAAAAATTTATAAGTATCATATGCGGCGCGTTGAGGCACTAGCCCAACGAAGTATGATTATCGGTCGTTAGCTCAGTTGGTAGAGCAGTTGGCTTTTAACCAATTTGTCGAAGGTTCAAATCCTTCACGACCGACCACTCTTCTTACTATTAAGTAGGAGTGTTTCGAAAATTGTACTAGCATTAATAGTTATCGGTCGTTAGCTCAGTTGGTAGAGCAGTTGGCTTTTAACCAATTTGTCGAAGGTTCAAATCCTTCACGACCGACCACTTTTTAATGCTGAAAATAAAGTGCTTAAGTAAACTACTTTAATCACTCTAAACAAATGTCTATCATCGGTCGTTAGCTCAGTTGGTAGAGCAGTTGGCTTTTAACCAATTTGTCGAAGGTTCAAATCCTTCACGACCGACCACTTTCTTTAGAAAGTTTATTTTAAGAGAAAAAGCCAAGGCTTTTAACCACTCTTTATAAATTAGGTCGAAGGTTCATTCTTTCATTAATGACCACTTTCTTATATCGAAAGTAAAGTGTTTAAGTAAACCACTTTAATCACTCTAAACAAGTTATCTATCATCGGTCGTTAGCTCAGTTGGTAGAGCAGTTGGCTTTTAACCAATTTGTCGAAGGTTCAAATCCTTCACGACCGACCACTCTTTGATTTCCTTTTTTGAATATAGTATTAAAGCCAAGGCTTTTAACCGCTCTTAATCAACTAAGTCGAAGATTCAAATATTTCACGACCGACCACTCTTAATTTCTTTTTTTGAATGCACAATAAAAGCCAAGGCTTTTAACCGCTCTTAGTAAACTAAGTCGAAGGTTCAAAATCTTTCACCACCGACCACTCTTTAATCTTCTTCTTCAAATACCTTTAAACTCTTTGTAATTCGAAGTCTAAAACTTTCACGATTTACTACTCTTTAATTCATCTTGTTGAACACTTTAGCGCTTTGCGGTTTCATAATTGAGTATTAACGGATATTTCTATTGGCTCTGCTTAGTTGTTTGTGCTGTAGGCTGTTAAATCTATAGTACACATTCAGCTGGCTTTCCCGTATAATTACGCGCGTTTTAAGTGTCCTAATTTGAGAGTATTCATGAGTCAAAGCAATATTGCAGTCGAGTTTGATTTTCAATTTCCAGCTAAGCCAAAGCCATTAACTAGCGATGAAAAACAGCAATATAAAGACAGAATTAAAAAGCTTCTTATTGAAAAGAATGCGGTTTTAGTTGCCCATTATTACACCGACCCAGAAATTCAAGCATTAGCTGAAGAAACTGGCGGCTGTGTGGCTGACTCATTAGAAATGGCACGCTTTGGTAATCAACACCCAGCAGAAACACTTATTGTGGCTGGTGTTAAGTTTATGGGCGATACCGCTAAGGTATTAACGCCTGAAAAAACAGTCATTATGCCAACGCTTGAAGCAACGTGCTCTTTAGATTTAGGTTGCCCAATTGAAGAGTTTTCAGCTTTTTGTGATCAGCATCCAGATCATACTGTCGTTGTGTATGCTAATACCTCAACAGCGGTTAAAGCACGCGCTGACTGGATTGTTACTTCATCTTGTGCGCTTGAAATTGTTGAGCACTTAGATGAGCAAGGTGAGAAAATCTTATGGGGACCAGATCGTCACTTAGGTAACTATATTAAGAATAAAACAGGCGCAGATATGTTGATGTGGCAGGGCGCTTGTATAGTTCATGATGAGTTTAAAACGAAAGCATTACTGGATATGAAATCGCTTCACCCTGATGCAGCTGTATTAGTGCACCCTGAATCACCGATGGAAATTGTAGAGTTGGCCGACGCTGTAGGCTCGACTAGCCAGCTAATAAAAGCGGCGCAGGAGCTACCAAACAAGAAATTTATTGTCGCAACTGACCGTGGTATTTTCTATAAGATGCAGCAGCTTTGCCCTGATAAAGAATTCTTTGAAGCGCCAACAGCCGGTGAAGGAGCCACCTGTAGAAGTTGTGCTCATTGTCCTTGGATGGCGATGAACGGTTTAAAAGAAATAGAAGATGCTTTGTTAGACCCTACAGGCAGAGAGATCTTTGTTGATATGTCGTTACGTGACGGCGCATTAAAGTCACTTAATCGCATGTTAGACTTTTCAGCTAGTTTAAAAAGGTAAGTGTGCAGGCTTAATTGACTGAATTGTAAACACTTAGTTTAGCGCTTAGTGGATTTGCCTTGCGTTACTTTAGATATTTTCCTAAGATAGCGCAGCTTTTTAACTTAGAATAGAAAGCCCGTGACGATAACACTTAAAAATATCAACAGTTTTAAATGGTGAAGTGGCTAAGTGGTCGCCAAGGCTGACATAACACGCATAGTGTGCTTATCGGCCAATCACTAAAGTGTGATGGTAACACTTAAAAATATCAACAGTTTTAAATGGTGAAGTGGCTAAGTGGTCGCCAAGGCTGACATAACACGCATGGCGTGCTTATCGGCCAATCACTAAAGTGACGATAACACTTAAAATATCAACAGTTCTAAAACGGTGAGGTGGCTAAGTGGCCGCCAAGGCTGAAATAACATGCTTTGCGTGCTTATCGGCCAATCACTAAAGTGATGGTAACACTATAAAATATCAACAGTTCTAAAACGGTGAGGTGGCTAAGTGGCCGCCAAGGCTGACATAACGCGCTTGGCGTGCTTATCGGCCAATCACTAAAGTGACGATAACACTTAAAATATCAACAGTTCTAAACGGTGAGGTGGCTAAGTGGTCGCCAAGGCTGACATAACACGCATGGCGTGCTTATCGGCCAATCACTAAAGTGACGATAACACTTAAAATATCAACAGTTCTAAACGGTGAGGTGTCCGAGTGGCCGAAGGAGCACGCCTGGAAAGTGTGTAAGGCGCAAGCCTTCGAGGGTTCGAATCCCTCCCTCACCGCCATCTTTTTATCATTATTCGTTAATAGACTAAGCTCTTTGGCGCAACGTCGAATTGCTCAATATAGCCTTGAACTAGATAATTGATTGATCAAAATCAATGGTAATTTTCTTAATAGTAATAGATAGTTAGTTGTTCACTAAATAGGACACCAAAATGGAATTAAACTATCAATTATTAAAAGAACGTCAGCGTGCAGAAAGAACAAAGTACTCTGAAAATTTGGCTTTACGAGTACATCGATCGCTAAGCTGGCTTGATAGGGCAGAGCAAGCTGAAGGTGATCTAGACGCACAATTTATCTTCCTATGGATTGCTTTTAATGCGGCTTATGCCAATGAAATAGACGACCACCATCGATTTACCGAACAAGAAACCTTTCGAAATTTTATTGATAGGCTATGCCAGCTGGATGAAGAAAAGCTACTATCAGATTTAGTTTGGAAAGAGTTTACTGGTAGCATTAGAGTACTTCTTAGTAACCAATATGTTTTTCAGCCATTTTGGGATTTTCACAACGGTAAAAAATCAGAGCAAGAATGGCAAAGCGATTTTAAAACAGCCAATGCCTTTGCACACAAAGCACTAGGTCACAAAAACACTTCAGCCGTCCTTTCAGTGATCTTTTCTCGTTTATACACATTACGTAATCAAACAATGCATGGTGGTGCAACCTGGAACAGCGCAGTTAATAGAGACCAAATGCGTGATGCCGTTGCTTTTATGAGTAAATTTGTACCATCCATTGTAACAATAATGATGGATAGCTCTGAGGAATTGTGGGGAGAGCCATGTTTTCCTGTAATTGAGGGGGAATATTTGCCCAAATAGCAAGGGTTCAAGAATAAGGGCTTACTCCCAGTGAAATAATTATTTTCCCAATTTAGAACTGTGTCAGGGGGGGGAGATAAAGCAAATTTATGCTGCTGTAGCCATTTTGAAACAAAGAAGTTTGTTAAACTTTTGCCTTCCTGACAATTAAGACACATATATTGTTGACTAGTAAAGGAAAATGAGTATGATTTAAACCTACTCAAAATGATTATATGTTAAAATCATAACTAGATGGACTCCTGCTCTTGATAGACAATAAAAAACTAAAAGATATTAGCTTTTCACAAAAGCAACGATTAGCTTTTATTGATTTCTTACTGATGTTTAAAGGCTCTTTTTCCAGAGTTGACCTAACATCCAAATTTGAAATGGGTATGGCAAATGCAACGCGTGATATTGCTTTGTATAGAGAGCTTGCGCCAAGCAACTCAGACTTTGATAACCCATCAAAAACATACATTCAAAATAAAAAATTTAAGCCTTTATTTGAGTATGAACCTCGTAAAACATTAGCTAAGTTGGCAAATAAAATCAGTGATGGCTTTGATAGTGTTTTAGAAGTTTCTTTTCCTGTTGATGCGCCAATGCAGCTCAATGTGCCAGACATAGCTATAGTTGCAAAACTGGTTCAGGCAGTCATAAACAAGAAAGCTGTTTCTATTATTTATACCTCCTTATCATCAGGTTCTAAAGCACGTGAAATTATTCCACACACAATCGTAGATAATGGCCTTCGTTGGCATGTACGAGCATTTGATAGAAACACCAATTCATTTCGTGATTTTGTAATTACGCGTATATCTAAGGTTACATTGATTGATACTGACGTTGAAGAGTTTGAAAAAGAAATCGAAGATAACCAGTGGATGCGAAAAATGGATTTACACCTCGTGCCACATCCGACAAATGTAGAGTTTCCACAAGCAATTGAGCTAGATTACGGTATGGATAATGGTCTGTTACAAATCACTGTTAGAGCTGCCTTAGTCGGTTATTTATTAAGGCGTTGGAATGTGGATTGTACTGAAGACTCATCACTTATAGGTGGAGAGTATCAATTGTGGCTTCGAAACAGACAAACATTATACGGTGCTGAGAATTTAGCAATTGCACCTGGCTATCAAGCCCAGTAGTTTAGAATTTTAAAGGAACAAAACCTAATGGTTGAACAACACAAAAAAGCACTCGAAAAACAGTTATGGAATATTGCCAATGCCTTACGTGGCAACATGAGTGCTGATGAATTTCGTGATTATATTTTAGGGTTTATCTTCTACAAGTATTTGTCTGAGCGTATGGATATATATGCTGACGAGCTGTTAAAGGAAGACGGCATTAAGTTTGATGTCATTGATGAAAATACTGATGAAGGCAAAGAGTACCTTGAAGCCATTCAAGAAGAAGCAATTGACCACTTAGGTTACTTCTTAAAGCCAAGTGAGCTTTTCCATGTACTTGCTCAAAAAGGTGAAAACGGTGAGTTTATCTTAGAAGCTTTATCAGAAGTTCTGAACCATATTGAACAAAGCACTATGGGGACTGCATCTGAAGATGACTTTAATGGTTTATTTGATGATTTAGATTTAACGTCAAACAAGCTAGGTAAAACGGAAAAAGCTAAGAATGAGCTTATTTCGAAAATCCTTGTTCACTTAGATGATATCGACTTTTTACATCACGAAACTGAAATCGATGTATTAGGTGATGCCTACGAATATCTAATTGGTCAATTCGCCTCTGGTGCTGGTAAAAAAGCTGGTGAGTTCTACACCCCGCCAATGGTATCAAAGCTTTTAGCCAAGCTCGTAACTATGGGCAAAGACAAGCTGAAAAGCGTTTATGACCCAACTTGTGGTTCAGGCTCATTATTACTTCGAGTAGCTAAAGAAGTGAAAGAAGTGGGTAATTATTACGGACAAGAATCTAACCCTAGTACCTATAACCTAGCTCGCATGAATATGATCTTGCACGGTGTGCATTATCGTCAATTTGATATTCAACAAGACGACACATTAGAACAACCGCATCATGTTGAAAAACGTTTTGAAGCAGTGGTTGCTAACCCGCCATTTTCAGCTAAGTGGAGTGCAGCAACTGGCTTTTTGAGCGATGAGCGCTTTCAAGATTACGGAAAGTTAGCACCTAAAGCTAAAGCGGATTTCGCTTTTATTCAGCACATGATTCATCAACTAGATGATGATGGTATTATGGCTGTAGTATTGCCTCATGGTGTGTTATTCCGTGGTGCTGCTGAAGCTCATATTCGCAAACATTTAATTAAAGAAAAAAATTACATTGATGCTGTAATTGGATTACCAACTAATATTTTTTATGGAGCGGGCATTCCGACTTGCGTGCTTATCCTTAAAAAGAATCGTAAGCAAAGCGATAATATTTTATTTGTAGACGCTAGCCAGAACTATGGTAAGACTACCAATCAAAACTTCTTACGAGAGGAAGATATTGATGCAATTATAGAAGCCGTAAATAAACGTGAACGACTAGAGCAGGACAAAGCGCAAAAATTTTCATCTGTTGCCTCATTAAAAGAAATAGCAGAAGAAAATGACTTTAATCTCAACATTCCACGGTACGTCGATATTTTTGAAGATGAGAGTAACGTCGATTTAGATCTGTTAAGTAATTCACTAATGCAAAATGAAAAGCAGCTTTCTAAAATAGATCACGAGCTAAAAAATTATTTTGATGAACTAAGTTTATCGTTTCCATTTAATATAAAGGATTAGGAATGGATAACTTAAAGCCAAAACTGAGGTTCAAACAGTTCTCAAAACCATACATACAAAAGAAACTTGGTGATGTAACCGCTTTTAAAAATGGCAAAGGTCACGAACAATTTGTTGTACCTACTGGAAAGTATGAGATTGTAAATTCAAAATTTATATCTTCTGGTGGAGAGGTAAAAAAATACTCAGAAGAACAAATATGTCCCGTTTTTTCTGGTGATATTCTCATGGTGATGAGCGATGTACCAAAAGGCAAAGCTCTAGCTAAAACATATTTGGTTAAAGCAAATGATAAGTACACGCTAAATCAAAGAATTTGCAGCTTAACTCCATATAATGATTATCCAGTATATTTAAATTACTTAATAAATAGAAATACGTACTTTTTACGTTTTGATTCAGGTGTAAGTCAAACGAATCTTAGGAAAGAAGAAGTATTAAATTGCCCTTTAGTTATTTCTAATGAAATAGAAGAACAAAAAAAGATTGCAGCATTTCTTTTCACTATTGATAACAGAATCAGTCTTCTTAAAGAAAAGCATAATTTGCTCTCTCAATATAAGGAAGGCGTTATGCAAAAGCTATTTAAGCAAGAGATTCGTTTTAAAGATGAGAACGGTGATAGTTTTACTTCTTGGCAAGAATTTAAGGTGTCGGATGTTCTCAATTTAGTTCTTAACCCATTAAAAATGAAAGATGAATCAGACTATGAATTAATCACGGTTAGAAGGCGAAATGGTGGTGTTGATAGCAGAGGAATCTACAAGGGGAAAGAAGTTCTTGTCAAAACTCAGTTTGAGTTAAAAAAGAATCAGTTTGTAATATCCAAGCGACAAATAGTACATGGTGCTTGTGGTATTGTTCCTGACGAATTAGAGGGAGCTATAGTCTCAAATGAGTACAATGTTTTTGAACCTGTATCATCATTATTAGATATCAAGTTTTTCAATTTATTCTCTCAAACTAAGTATATGAAACGATCATATTTTATTAATAGTGACGGGGTGCATATAGAAAAGCTTCTGTTTAAGACTCAAAGCTGGTTAAAAACCAAAGTATCCATACCATCGGTAGAAGAGCAACAAAAAATAGTCGGCTTTATTGAATCTATAGATAAGAAACTTCAAGCAATAAATGAGCAAATTGAACATACCGAAACCTTGAAAAAAGGGTTATTGCAGCAAATGTTCGTTTAGGGAATAGAAGTACAAGGAATTAATGTGGCCTATCAATCAGAACAAGAGTTAGAAAATAAGTTAGTTGCACAGCTTGTTAAAGACAACTTTGAAAAAGCGATAATTACCGATGTTAATTCGCTTAGAGCTAACCTTAAAAAACAGCTTTCAAAGCTCAATGGCTTTGACATCAGTGATAATGAGCTTAAGCAAATTCGTAATGCCTTAGCAAAAGGTAACGTGTTTGATAAAGCTAAAACCCTGCGTGATAGGCTACAAATTAACAAGGATGATGGCACGGTTGGTTATGTTCGTTTTCTTGATGACGACCCCAATCCAGAAAAGAATAAAAACCACTTTCAGGTAACTCAGCAAGTTACCGTAGAAGGCCATTATAAAAACCGTTATGACGTAACCATATTGGTTAATGGCCTACCGCTAGTTCAAATAGAGCTGAAGCGCAGAGGGCTAGAGCTTAAAGAAGCGTTTAATCAAATAAATCGTTATCAGCGACATTCATACTGGGCGGAAGACGGCTTGTTTCAGTATGTTCAAGTATTTGTTATTTCCAATGGCGTAAATACCAAATATTACGCCAACAACCGCAAACAGAGCTTTAAGCAGACATTCTTCTGGGCTGACGTTACCAACGAGCGTTATACCGATTTAACTAAGTTTACTGAAGTGTTTTTAACGCCACAGCACCTTACCGATATGATCACTAAATATGTGGTGCTGAATGAAACTGACCGCATTCTAATGGTGATGCGCCCGTATCAAATTTACGCTACTGAAGCGATTATTGAACGAGTTGCAGAGCGTGAAACGTTATTAGCTCAGAATCAATCAACCGAAGTGTTAAACGGCTACATATGGCATACCACAGGCTCGGGTAAAACATTAACTTCATTTAAAACTGCACAGCTGTTAACTGGTGATAGCAAAATTCATAAAGTAGTGTTTGTTGTTGACCGTAAAGACTTAGATTACCAAACCAGTAAGGAATTTAACGGCTTTGCCAAAGGCTGTGTAGACAGTACCGACAATACCAAATTATTAGTTGACCAGTTTACTGATGCGCCTATCCCTGCTGATAAAGTAAATGAGAAGCGTAATACCAAGCTGATTGTTACTACTATACAAAAGCTCAATAACGCCATTAGTCATAAGCGTTATTCAAAGCGTATGGAGCCGGTGCAAGATAAGAACATTGTCTTTATTTTTGACGAGTGTCACCGTAGCCAGTTTGGTGACACCCACCAGAAGATCACCAAGTTCTTTAATAACCATCAAATGTTTGGATTTACCGGCACGCCTATTTTTGTTGAAAACGCTGTTTCTAAGTCATCACGTAAATACACCACAACAGATTTGTTCAATAAAGCGCTGCACAAATACACAATTGTTGATGCTATCAAGGACGAGAATGTTCTTAAGTTCAATGTTGAATATGTTGGACGCTACAAGAAAAAAGACAGTGCCAATGAAGTCGATATTGAAGTTGAAGGCATAGACACTAAAGAGTTGATGGAATCAGACATTCGGTTAGAAAAGATCACTGACTACATCATTGCTCAGCATAAACGCAAAACTCATAGTAAAGAATTTACCGGTATGTTTTGTGTGTCGAGCGTACCTGCCTTAATTAAATATTATGAGCTGTTTGCGAAGAAAAAAGCTGAAGGTAAACACAACCTCAAAATCGCTACGATATTCTCTTATGCCGCTAATGAAGAAGATCCAGACGCCGATGGTTTAGACGAAGTTGTGTTAGGTGAAGTGGCTGAGCCACAAGCTGCTTATAGTCATAGCCGAGATAAGCTTGAACAGTTTATTGCCGATTACAACGAAATGTTCAGTTGTAGCTATACCACCAAAGATAGCGAGTCGTTTTACAACTATTACAACGATATCTCTAAAAAAGTTCGAGAACGTAAAATAGATATCTTGCTGGTTGTGAATATGTTCTTAACCGGCTTTGATAGTAAAACGCTTAACACGTTATACGTTGATAAAAACCTCAAATATCATGGATTAATTCAGGCGTATTCACGCACTAACCGTATTCTGAATGAGCAAAAGTCTCAGGGAAATATAATTTGTTTTCGTAACCTAAAAAAACGCACAGACGATGCATTGGCCTTGTTCTCTAACAAGGATGCCAAAGATACGGTGATCATGCCTTCCTATGAGGACTTCTTAAAGCTGTTCAACAAAGCGTTTGGCAGTTTATTGGCAATAGCTCCAGACCCTGACTCGGTAAATGATTTAGAAGATGAAAACCAAGAGCTAGAGTTCGTTAAAGCATTTAGAGAGTTGATGAGGCTTAAGAATATCTTATCGACTTTTGCCGATTTTACCTTTGATGATGTAAGGCCATCAGAGCAGGAGTATGAGGACTATAAGAGCAAGTATCTTGATCTTCACGACAAGGTAAAAACAGACAATGCCAAAGAGAAAGAGTCAATTCTTGAAGAAGTCGATTTCGAACTAGAACTATTGGCAATGGACGTTATCAATGTTGCCTACATTCTTCAGCTATTGAGCAAACTCAAAGATGCTGAGAACGAAGAAGATTACCAGTATCAATATAAAGCGCTGATGCAAGTGGTTGGTGGTGATCCCACGTTACGCAGTAAACAAGAGCTAATCGATAAATTCATTAAGGAAAACCTGCCAAATGTTAAGTCAGCAGAAGAGGTTGATGATGCATTCTCTATTTATTGGGAGATTGAAAAAGAAAAAGCTACTCTGAAAATGGCTGAAGAAGAACACTTGATTCCAGAAAACGTAAAAGAGCTTGTTGAGCGTATGATTTTTAGTGATCAAGAGCCACTGCGTGAGGATATAGTAGCGACAATGGAAAAGCCACCTAGCGTATTACAACGAAAGAAAATAATACCTAGGCTAGCCGAGAAATTAAAAGGCTTTGTTAATACGTTTTATGGTGGAATGTGATAATTAAAATTTATGATATTAGGTATCACATTGATAGGTATGTGTAATGTCAGAAAAAGGTTTTAGAACTTATAGATTGAATGAATGGTGTGACAAGCTAGGTAAAGAGATATCTATCCCCATTATTCAGCGAGGTTTTGTTTGGAAACCAGAGCAAATAGCCGGTTTATGGGACTCGTTATTACGGGGTTTCCCAATTGGTAGCTTTATGGTTCGCCCGATAGCGCGAGGTAGTCAAAATGTTGAATTGATTGATGGTCAGCAACGGGGCAGAAGTATTGCTGGTGGAGTTGAATTTAAAGCTGAAAATGGTTTTAGAGTTTGGCTTGCTTGTCGATATAACACATCCAACCCTGAATTTAAATTTGATATAAAAGTTACTACGGATAAGCATCCATTTGGTTTTGATAGTAAATTTAAAAAACTATCAGTGAGTCAACGTTCCAAAGCTTTTAAAGCATCGCTTTGTCATAAGTACTTGCCTAAACATGACTACTCTGAAGATAAATCGTTAGAAGAGGTACTTGAGTTAATTGAGGCAAAAGCGTTAGGACAAGATATTCGTGTGTCTTTAGAAGATACGCAACCATATAGCCCTAAAATTAAATATGTTGCGCTTGATGAGTTGATTTATGCCGTTCAAAACAATACGGCTTGTTCGCCTGTTGAATCAATTAGGAATATTTTTGAATGCATAAGTAATTATGAAGAGTTGAATGAAGCTTTTCTGCAAGAGTTGGCTGATGCTCTGGTTCAGTTAATTGAAAAACGATATTTTTATGCTATTGAAGTTGAAAACCATTCATACAAAAAAGCAGACAATACAAAAGATATTGATATAGAGGTGTTGTTTAAAAGAGTTGGCACAGGCGGCACCAATTTATCTGATTTAGATTTTGCATACTCCCTTATAAAACAACGGTTAGCTGGAGCGAAAGACTATATACACTCTTTGCTAAAGCACCATGATATATCTTTATTGTTTTCGTCTTTAGATTGTGTTGATTTACTGATCAGAACTTCATGTTTTGAAGCTTTTGTCAGGAATAGCTGCAATCCATCAGAAACGAATATGACTGATATTAAAGATCATGCAAAAAGCACAAAAAAGACTTTATATAAAAGTATAGAGGCCAATAAGGACATAATTCAGTGTTTGTTTAACTCTTCAAAGTTAGAAAATTGCTTAGTTAACATAATTCACTGTTTGAAGTTTAATGATGAGCTTCACCCCAACGGTTTGCCAAAGCCGTTATTACAGAAAGTTCCAAAAAAGCTGTGGCAAATGTTTGTCATTTTATCTTATTCAGGAGTGTTAAGGGCTAAAGATAACAAAGCGGTATCTGAAGCACTTGTTCGTATAACCTTATATTGGCTGTTAATTACACCTAGTTCGGAAGATACCGCTAAAATCGTCCATAAAATGATTGAAAGTATTCAAAGGGCTATCAGCAAACGTGAAGCGGTGGACTTTGACTTTGAACATGAGTTCATTGCTTTAATTCATAACACTTCCAGAAAAAATAATGCCGCTTTTGCCAAGCTAATTAGTCTCTCAAATTTTAGAGACTTGACTGTTAGTAATTCAGGCTTAATTGCATCAAATAATATTATCAATACGAAATATAAGTTAGATATAGATGATAACTTTTTGATAGGCAAGCTATTTTGGAAGAATAAAAACCTATTGTTATGGCTGCAAAGAGCCTATATACATAAGTTAGAAAATGACATTGGCCTTAAGGTATTAACTGATATTACTTTATATGATTTTGACCATATCATTCCTCAGCATCTTTGGGCTGGAACGAGCAATGTTGCTAGGGGATTTAAAATTAACCACTTTACCTATGACGGTCATTGGGAAATAGGAAATAGTATTGGCAATTATCAACTATTAAAGTTTAGCGATAACAGAGCAAAAAAGTCAGCGACTTATGATGAGTGGATGAGTTCTTTGCAGGAGGCAAAAGCACAAGTTTTACGTGATTCCATTTTATTAAATAGTGATGCGTTATTTAGTCAAACCGTTAAGAAAAACCAAGACTGGAGCGATGAGCAACGTAAAAACTTTGTTAAAGCGGTGGAAGTAAGGGTTTTAGATTTATATACGGAACTTTTATCAGTATATGATGAAGGTTCTATTTACTTTGGGAGTGATAAAAATGCCATTGCAGAATAGGGTAGATCCTAAAGGTGAACTACATGCGGTGTCGAGCCGAGGCATGTTTATGGGTAATAAAGGTTGTTTGCATAATGAGCAAAAGCAGATTGTAAAAAAAGCTGGTGGAACGACAGGTTGGGTTATTTGTGCATTAAACCATAAAGGCATTAAACGAGAGCTAATGGCTAAGGGAAAATATACAGAGTTATTTTTTCTAGATGAGGCAACGGCTTTGGCGGCAGGGCATCGACCCTGTAATGATTGCTTAAAGAGTAAATTTGCTGATTTTAAGCTTAGATGGTTAGAGGCTTATAACGATAAAAATAGTGCTTTAAGTACTATGGCTGAAATTAATAAAATTAATCAAAAAGAGCGATATTACCGAGGTAATAAAGTGACATATCAAGATAATATGCTCAACTTACCCAATGGTACCTTTATAGAGATAGAGCAGAGTTTTTATTTGATATGGCAAGGGGCTAAGTATCTTTGGTCTTTTGAGGGCTATAAAGAAAAGTCAGATATTAAAAATGAACTTGTGACTATTTTAACGCCTCAGTCATTTGTAGATGCTCTTACTGGTGGTTATACACCTGAAGTGCATCCATCTATACGTGAGTTAGATTAACATTTGTAATTATTGAAAGAGAATGAAATGGAACTAGTAGAGTCTTTTGAAGAATTGGAAAGTAATGTAAAAGCATTTATGCAAATTCGTGCTTCAGATGATTCTGACGTGTTAAAAAACTTTTCGAGTTTTTCATATTGGTATTATTTTCCCTCGCTGGATGTTTTTGCGCCAAATAAGTTTATTGGATATAAGGGAGCCTCTATTGAAAATTATACGGGAGGCGTAAAAGGAGATGGCAATGGTACAGAAGCAAGAAAACACATGGCAAAGTGGTTTGATGAAGTTGCTCCAGACTCAGAGCAGTACGCGACATTAAAAGATAAACTAGAACTTCAAGCGAGAAGTTTAGGAAAAAGTATTTCAAGTAAAACCTTTCAGAGCAATGGAGGGATCTTCGTTCCCACGCGGGAGAGAGCGCTATTACTCAATGGGGTATTTAAAAACGTTATTGAAGAGATATTGCAATCACAAGCCAAATACCCCAATAAAACATTTTATTTACAGCCTCATACCAGTACTAATATTAGGTACTTACAGGAAGGTGACTTTTCAGAGTTAAATCCTACTCGAATGCTGTTAACAACGACAGATAATCTAAATAGTGTCAGCTATGAATGTAAAGTCGTTGGTTGGCGGGATAAGCAAGAGCTTATGGCAGAGGAACTAAATCAATTAAATCAAAATATAGCGTTACTACAGCCTTCTGAAAAAGAAATATATGGAACTCAATCAGCTCCTTTTTGTAAAAATTTAATTTATATTAAAGACATGCAAGAAATACCTTGCCCATTTGATGTAAGTGAATTGATTAAAGAGTCTAATAACCAAGCTTGCAAGCATAGAGAAAGGGCCGGTGGCCATACCGTTGTTTTTTATAATAATGCGTTAATCCGCGAGCCTAGTGACGTAGAAACGGATGATATTTCTGATATTTTTGCTAGTGAGTTAAGTAAAACAGATAAAATATCAATGGTTAAATCTCGAATAGGGCAAGGTAAATTTAGATTGAATACCATTAAAGAGTGGGGGCTTGGTGAAAGGTGTGCATTAACAGGTGTTGACATAAAAGAAATGTTAATTGCGTCTCATATTAAGCCTTGGGCAGAATGCGAAAATGATAGCGAACGTCTAGATGGCGCTAATGGAATTATGCTGTGTGCTCATATTGATAAGCTATTTGACAGACATTTAATAACGGTTCGCAAAGTGAGATCAGACTTTGTTATAGAGGTAGCACCTACACTCGATACTGCTGTTTTAAAAATGTTAGGAATAGAGCCTAGGACTGAGTTATCGACTCACAAAATGTCACTTAAAACTGAAGCGAAGTTTGCTCAATACCTGTTATGGCACAACAAGATGTTTGATGAAATTAATTCTTAAGGTATAGGGGGAGAGCGCTACTAATTAGTTTATGAACTGGTGTATTTTCGCCACTAATTTTGTGCTCTAACTTTTTTAATCTAGTGCTAGATAATGGGGTTGAATTTACATCAATAGTCTCGTTATTACGCTATAGTTTACTTGGTTAAGTACATAGCGGTCATTGAACACTTCGTTGATATTTCTGAGAATACATTATGAGTAACATATCTAAAATTGGTCAGCTTGCGATTACCGTCAGTGATGTGGCTGAAGCACTCAAGTTTTATCGAGATATCCTTGGGTTGAGTTTTTTATTTTCTCCTTCGCATGAACTTGCTTTCTTACAATGTGGGGAAACCCGGATTATGTTAACTTGTCCTCAAAGGGCTGGTGAAGTTGGTAAAAATTCAATCAGCTACTTCTCGGTTACAGAGCTGGAAAGCTTCTTTGAGCAAGCGGTGCACTTAGGAGCAAATGTCGAAAGAGAGCCTCAGTTAGCCGCTCAGATGCCTGATCATGAATTGTGGATAGGCTTTTTGAAAGATCCTGATGGCAATATAGTTGGGCTAATGGAGGAAAAGCGCTAAAGCTAAAGTATTGCATTTTATTCAATAGCTATAGTGCTTTAATCATCTTGTTTGTATGCTTGGGGCGTGTCCGCTTTTTTATACTCGGGTATTACTAAGCTGTACTAGCTGAGCGGTTACTCGGCTTATGGGCTAATTGCTGTAAAATATCGACACAGGTTTGAATCACGTCAGCACTTTTTCCTGTCATATAAGCCGTGGTGATCGCGCCTTCTTTTAATAAGCAAATGGCATTGAGTAGCTCGGGTGAGTCTTGGCTTAATTTACTTTTTATCAGTTGTTGTACTTGCGCTTTATGATAACTACAGTAACGAAAAACATCGCTTTGCGGATCGCTAAATTCTGCTGAGCTATTAATAAAGAAGCATCCTCTAAAGTCACCTAATACCGTTTCATTACCTTCAAACCAGTTTTGTAGTGCCCCGAAGAGTGCTTGTATCAACTCATCATCATTGCTGCTCTTTGCAAGTTTGTTTTCAAGCCATGTTATAAAAGTATCATGCCTTTGCTCTAATGCAGCCATGATTAACGCTTCTTTCCCGCTAAAGTGGCTATATAAGGTTTTTTTAGCAACACCAGATACTTTGATAACCTCATTAACGCCAATTGAGTTAATTCCATGCTGGTAAAATAACTTAAGTGCGGTGTTTAGTAATAAATCACGTTTTTTACTCATCATAATGTCCCGAAACCTTTTAATGCTATATTGACAAAAGTAGAACGACTTGTCTACAATCTCGAGTGGACAAATCGTTCTACTTTTTTGAGGTGATATGAATCGTTACTTATTCGCAACAATAGCAGGTGTTGGGGCATCATTAACTATTGGCTTGCTGCTCATGTTAGAGGCAAGTGTTGAAAATACTGTGTTAATTATGGCGCCCTTTGGCGCAACAGCGGTATTGGTGTTTGGCGTACCTAACAGCCCGCTAGCTCAGCCTAAGAATGTTATTTTGGGTCATTTGATGACGGCCGCTATCGGTATAATTTTTTATCAATATGTTGGTGTGAATGCTATGTCTATCGCGCTAGCGACAGGCTTAGGTGTTAGCTGTATGCTAATGTCAAATACAACCCATCCTCCCGCTGGTGCAAACCCCATACTGATTATGATGTCAGGGCAAGACTGGTTGTTTTTACTAACGCCAGTGCTGCTTGGTGCTATTATTATTGTTTTTATGGGGAAAGGGCTGCAGAAGCTACAGCAGCGCCATTTTGCTCAGGCTGGATAATCAGGTTTACTCGCAGTTAAATTATGCAATTATCAGTTGGTGGCGTATATTATTAATTTTCTCACCAGAGCACTAACATGGCTTTATCATTTGAAACAGCAAGATTAAAGGTATTTGAGCTAAATGATGATGTTTTGCGGACTTCTTCTACTCCTTGTTTGAGAAAATACCGACGATTTTGACGCCGTCAGTGGTTGCAAGTCTGCCTGCTTATTTTCATGGCGTTGACTCTATTGAACAGGCGAAAGTGTGGCTTGAGCACATGCTCTTAGAGAGTAGATTGCTGTTAATTAATACGCGAGAGGGTGAATTGATTGGCTTTTTGTTTGCTTCTGTTGAAGATGCTGAAGGTGACAGCTCTGTTCATATTGGTTATTTATTGGCAGAAGATAGCTGGGGCAAAGGGTTAGCAACAGAGTTATTAGAGGCGTTTATTCATACAGTCTCAAGCAGTGAGTTATGGACAAAGCTGATTGCTGGCGTAGAGCCATCAAATTTAGTCTCGATAAAATTACTAAAAAAATTAGGTTTTCAAGCGCTAAAAAGTAGCGATACTAAAGCTTGTTTTTATGAATATAAGATTTAACGTTAACTGAGTTGAAAGTAAGTTTTGCTGTTGTAGCTAGGCTGAGAAGTTACTTTATTTTTTTTACTCAAGATAACCTTAACAATTAGACACAGAGGAAGTGAGAAGGGCTATGTTATATTATGTTGCAGCGGTATTATTGATATTTATTGGCGTAGCTCATTCGTATTTAGGTGAGCGCTATATCTTAATTAGGCTTTTTCGACGGGGTAACTTGCCTAAGTTATTCGGTGGCGAAGCTTTTACCCAAAATACGTTGAGATTTGCTTGGCACCTCACCACCATTGCCTGGTGGGGATTTGCTGCAATTTTAATTTATTTAGCTGAACAAGCTCTGCATTTGCAAACCCTAGCTATGATTATTGCTGTGACATTTTTGTTGCATGCTGTAATTTCTTTGGTTGGCGGCCGAGGTAAGCACTTTTCTTGGCTGATCTTTTCCGCCATTGCCGCATGCTTACTGCTGGCATCAAACCGTTAATGATAATTTTATTGTTAGACATACAGATGATTTCGATTAGAGAGTCGTTATGAAGAAAAGAAGTATTGATGTTGTCGCGTATGACGCTGCTTGGCCGACAAAATTTAATGAAGAAAAATTACTACTCACTACTGCGCTTGGTGAGCTTGCTTTGAGCATTGAACATATTGGCAGCACTGCAGTTAAAGGATTATCGGCAAAGCCCATCATTGATATTTTGCTCGAAGTCTCATGTTTAGACGCGTTAGATGAACGAAATAGCCATTTAGAAGCGCTGGGCTATAAGGTTAAGGGTGAAAATGGTATTGAGGGTAGGCGCTATTTTCAAAAAGGCGGTAATGACAGAAGCCATCATATTCATGCATTTTTATCTGGCGATAATAATTTAACGCGCCACCGTGCTTTTAGAGATTATTTGATAGCACATCCTGCTATCTCGAAACAGTATGCAGAGGTTAAAAAGCATGCGGCTAAAAACTGTAATAATAGCAGTGTGTTGTATATGTCACTAAAGAACGACTTTATTCAAGTGCATGAGCCACTCGCCATAGCTTGGCAAAAGAATCGGCAGAGCAAAGATATTGTTAAGTAATTAGCTTTTATAGAAGATGAAGAACTAGGCAATTTCGAGCAGTTCACGTTTAACATCAGACATTTGCATTGAAATATCATGCTTTATTTTACTATATAAATCGGCACTGCCGCCAACAAGACTTTTTTGCACGTTTTCAGCCAAGATAAAGTTGAGCCTTCGCTCTCCTCTATGCTCAATAGTATTTAATATCGGCTTTATTGGTGCACCTAATCGAGAAAGTTTTTTACTTAATGCCGTAGCAGCAACAATAAATAGCCCTTTATTTTTTAATATGTCAGCACAAGCGATAACTGATAGATACAAACCAACACTAATCAGTGGGAAGGTTCTTAAATCTTCTTTTTCATAGATTCGAAAAATTTGGCTAGATGAGCTTTGTGCGCAGATATCACGCTTTCTTCTGCGAAAAGAAGATAAAATAGCTAATCGAGAAACTTCACCATAATTACTTGAAAAATAATGAGATTGATTAATCGCTTTTGCCATATCTTCTTGTGGATAAAATAGCTCGCATGGCAGGGTTTGTTCTAAGGCTAAAAATTGCGGAGATACTAAACGAACACAGCCGATAGCTTGGTTACTGGCTTTATGAAAAATTAGAAAATGATGTGAAAAATCATCGTACTTATCTTTTTCAATTAATTGTTTGTTTTCTTGCTCCCAGCCTAATTCTTCGCAATACACTTTGTGTCTAATTTTATAGACTTGGTTTTTTAAGTGTTGATTATTGGCGTAACGAATATGGAAGTGTCGTTGAAATATATTTGCTAATGAACTGTCATGCATATCTTAAAATAAAATTTAACTTGTTATCGCAAAAGTTTGCGATAGAAAATTTTCCCCAGCAAATACATCTTTTTTATGCTCAGACTTAGGTTGAAAAATCAACTGAGTTCACTATGCCTGTGCATTTAATATTAATCAACTGTTAAACGTGTTGCTTTTATGTTGCCAGGTTATATCTAATATGTAAATGAAATAAAAGGTAGGATTGTACAGCGTAAATATGACAATAGCCTTACAGCTTGGAATGCCTGCTTACCTTATTAAGGAGAGTCGGTTATGGCTAATTAGGCTGAGTAGAGTACGCTAAATTGCTCATTTTATAAAATAAAATTTAATGGTTTTGATATGTACTTTACTGGTGTTGTTTTCTTTTGCCCTTAAGGCGAAGTCAGTCAATGTATCTGAATTACTAAGTCAGGCTATAGGCTCATATTTTACGGTTATTAGAGAGCAGCAAGCAGAGCTGTCTGTAGAGCAAACTATGCAGCTTATGAATGAGCAAGGCAAACTTGCAACCACCAAGCACCTAAACTATGGCATATGGTCAAGGCCAGTATGGTTTGAAGCAAAGTTAAACAATAACGAGGCTGAGAAATTAGAAGCCGAGGACCTAGAAGCCGATCACTTCGCTAAGCGATTAACCTTAGCTATATCTTGGATTGATAAGTTAGATATTTACCTAGTACAAAACTCGCAAGTACTAACAGCGTATCATTTGGGTGATAGCTTGCCTTTTAGCCAAAGAGCAATGGTCAGTGACTATAGATAACAGCTAGCTTGCCTATGAATCATATTTAAAAATGAGTGGCAATTATTGATATTCCTGGTTAACTATAATGTGCTGTAAAAAAATCTATACACACGCTCTCCAGCCACTATAAAGCCTAGCTGAGACAAATATTCGTTTCGGCTTAATTTGTCGTACAATTACTTTTACAACCATATTTTAAGGTCAAGCCTGCAAGGGCTTTCTCTTCTTAAAAATCGGCTTAATAATAGGTTTATTACAAAAACTACGGTTAAGAAGAGAGAGATAATGTCTGATAGCAAAAACCCGTTAAACCTATGTGGTATCGAATTTACAGAGTATGCGTCGCCAGACTCTGATTTTATGGAAAAAGCATTCTATGGTTTTGGCTTTTCAAAAACGAAAAAGCTAAAAGGAAGAGATGTAGATTACTTTAATCAAAACGATATTCACTTTTTGCTAAACAGAGAGCAAGCTGGTTTTTCAAAAGAGTTTGCTAAAAGTCATGGCCCAGCAATTTGCTCTATGGGCTGGCGCGTACAAGATGCACAGTTTGCTCATGATGAAGCAGTAAAACGAGGTGCTAAATCAGCAGAAGGTGTGGAAAACAAATTACCATACCCGGCAATTTTCGGTATTGGTGACAGCCTTATTTACTTTATTGATAACTTCGCTGTTGAAGGAAAAAATAAAGGTTTAATTTACGAAACTGACTTTGAGCCAATTGCCGAACCTGTAATTAATGAAGATAAAGGCTTTTTGGCGGTAGATCACTTAACGAATAATGTTTATCAAGGCACGATGGAAAAGTGGGCTGATTTCTACAAGAGCATTTTTAACTTTACTGAAGTGCGCTACTTTGACATTAAAGGAGTGAAAAGTGCGCTAGTGTCTTACGCATTACAATCACCTTGTGGCAAATTCTGTATTCCTATTAATGAAGGTAAAGGTGAAAAAACCAACCAAATTGATGAGTACTTAGATGAATATAACGGCCCTGGTGTTCAGCATTTAGCATTTTTAACGGATGACTTAGTTGATTCATTAGATAAGTTAGATCGCTCAGTGATTGATACCTTGCATATTGTGCCAGAGTATTACGATGAGATTTTTGATCGCGTACCTTGGGTTAAAGAAGATAAAGAGAAAATTAGAGAGCATCAAATCTTAGTAGATAGCCAAAAAGATAACTCTTATTTATTACAGATTTTCACTAAGAACTTATTTGGCCCAATCTTTATTGAAATGATCCAGCGTGTCGATGATAAAGGTTTTGGTGAAGGTAACTTCTCTACTTTGTTTAAATCAATCGAGTTAAACCAAATGGAGCGTGGCGTGCTTTAATTGCCCGTTTTCACTATAGAAATAAAAAACCAGCAAGTTACCTTGCTGGTTTTTTGTTAATTAGCCGCCCTAAATTAAGTATTTTAAGGCAGTGTATGAGCACTTATTCAGTGTTGCCTTTGGCAGAAACATTTAAGTTTTTCAAAATACCATCGGTTAAGTTATAAACAAAACCATGTACGGTTACATCTTGGTTATTATCCCAAGCATTGGTTAAAATGGTGGTATTACATACGTTAGCGACTTGCTCGATAACATTGAGCTCGCATAATAAGTTAATACGTTCTTGCTCACCATCGACTTGCTCCATTTTTTCTTTATGGAAGCGGTAAACATCTTGAATATGGCGTAACCAGTTATCAATTAAGCCAAAACTTTGGTTTTGGTAAGCTGCGGCAACGCCGCCACAACCATAATGACCACAGACAATAATATGCTTTACTTTTAGCACCTCAACAGCATATTGGATCACTGATAAGCAGTTTAAGTCGGTATGGATTACTTGGTTAGCAATATTTCGGTGCACGAACACTTCACCTGGCTGCATACCTAATAATTGATTTGCCGGAACACGTGAATCAGAACAACCAATCCATAGATATTCAGGGTTTTGTTGTAAAGATAAGCTTTTGAAAAAACTTGGATCTTCTTGATTTATTTTATCTGCCCACGCTTTATTATTTTCAAATAAATGTTTAATCGTCATCGTTTACCTACATACAGCCTGTTGTTAAAGTTGCGCGACATTTTATGTCAAGGAAAGGGTAAGTAAAAGTAATTAATTGTAATGCTAGTATAGAATTCTTTGTATAATGGTCAAATTCGTCATTATTCGTAAATATTAGGAGTTATTATGGCTTCAGCTTGTGCATTACATATTTTAGTTAAAACTGAAAAACAAGCGCTAGAGTTAAAAAAGCAGTTAGATAAAGGTGCTGACTTTGCTCAACTGGCAAGAAAATACTCAACGTGTCCTTCTAAAAAGAAAGGTGGTGATTTAGGTGAATTTAGAAAAGGGCAAATGGTTAAGGCATTTGATGATGTTGTCTTTAAAAAGCCTATTTTAAAAGTGCATGGTCCAGTCAAAACAAAATTCGGTTATCACTTAATTAAAACCCTTTATCGTAGCTAAGGCTGCTTTTTCTCTTCTTCTTCGCGCGCTTCTTTATCTAAAGCTTCATTGCGCGCTTTAATACGTTTTAGTTGTTCTGGCGAGAGATTAAATTTTTTCGCAGATTGTTTTAACAGCAAAATTCCACCAATAATGATGCCTAAGGCAATTAAGATAATAAATATAAGTGATAATGACATTGCTCTTTCCTCGTGACAGATATATTTTTGAAAAACACTAGCAAATTTAATCTGATATAAGTTATCTTAACAAAATCTTGCAAGTTCTTACTAATAGGATTTTGGTTATATGTTTTCTAAATTAGCGTCAAAACTATTATTGCCGCCTTTAATTGTTGGTGGCATTTTTATTTTAGTACTATTTATGGGGGCAGATAGCTTTAGTAAATATTCAGTACTTGGTTTAGTGCTTTTATTATTGCTGTTGCAACTATTGGCGCTGTATTTTTACGCTAATCAAGAGTTAAGTCAGCGTATTGCTAAATTAAAAAGCTATTTAGACATGGTGGTTAGTACAGAGCAAGCACCATCAGAGCCATTAAAAGATAGTAAAGGTGACGACTTAGCCGAAATTTCCAATGAACTCAGTGAGTTTGTTGTTAGTTTAGCTGATGTAATTGCGGAAATTCGAGATGAATCTCAGCAATTAAAGCAGGGCTCACATTTATTAGCTGAGCAAATGAATCAATCGGTTAAGTCTGTTGATGATTCAGTAAATCAAGTAGAGCAAATGGCAAGTTCTATCGAGGAGGTTGCTAGTACATCAGCAACGTTATCAAGTAGCGCTAGTCAAGTGAGTGAAACCACCAGTAATGTGCTGGAGACCTTAGCTCAAGGGGTTAAGTCATCGAATACCAGCCAAACTACCATTGAGTCTGTTGCGAGTGAAGTTGATGGTATGGCTAATGAGTTAAGCTTACTTCAGGAAGAGAGTGCCCGTATTGGCTCGGTGCTTGATGTTATCCGTGGTATTGCCGAGCAAACTAACTTGTTAGCTTTGAATGCTGCAATTGAGGCGGCTCGCGCTGGCGAACAAGGAAGAGGCTTTGCCGTAGTTGCTGATGAAGTTAGGGCATTAGCGCACAGAACACAAGAGTCTACGGTAGAAATTCAATCTATGGTGGAAGGCTTACAAGCCAAATCGACTAATGCGGTTGATGCTATCTCAAGAGGACAAAAGTTAACTCAAGATAGTTTGTCTTATTCTAGTGAGGTTGTTGATGCGCTTGAAAAAATTGGTGTAGCATTTGGTGAAGTTGATAATCTGACTTCGCAAATCGCTTCAGGTACTCAAGAGCAACAAAGTGCTACGGCATCCATTAATGATAATATGATGGCAGTTGTCTCTTTAAGCAGAGAAATAAACCAAGGCTTGGCTTCAGTAACTGAACATGCTGAGCAGCAGCAAACAATCTCAGCAGCGGTAGATAAAACCTTAAACCGTATTTGTGTTTAATCCGCGCTAGCTATACTGTAATTTTTCCGTCATTTAGAAAAAGCTGAACTACACTTAGTAACTGAGTGGTTCAGCTTTTTTTATTGATATTGAATGGGTTGGCTTATGGCAAGACGAGGACAAGAATTAATCGATGAAGAAGTCTTTTTTGATGAATCGGAGCAATTAGTTTCTATTACAGATACCCGAGGTGTCATTACTTATGCTAATGATGTTTTTTGTAAAGTTGCTGGTTATAGCAAAGAAGAGCTTTTGCGGAAAAACCATAACATTGTTCGCCACCCCGATATGCCCAAAGCTGCTTTTCAAGATTTATGGCGAGAGTTAGAAGCTGGTAATCATTGGCAAGGCGTCGTTAAAAACCTCTGTAAAGACGGCCGCTATTATTGGGTTAATGCCTATGTAACCCCTATGTATCAAAATGGCGTGTTAACAGGTTATCAGTCGGTACGTGTCAAGCCTTCTGATGAATTAAAACAGAAAGCAGAAGCTGTATATCAAGCTATTAATCAGGGCAAGCGTAGTTTAACTGAGCAACAGACGTTTTGGGCAAAAAAATCTTTGGCGCTCGCTGGCGTATTTACTCTGTTATTTAGTTTATATAGCTTAGGAGGTTTAGCTTGGCTTGCTGTTGGCCTTGTCGCGGTAATGGCCGTTTTTATTGGTTTGTATGATGAGCTTGTGGTTTTGCCTCGTTATAGCAATAAGGAAAAAACAAAATATACCAGCATTTGTCGGCTGGTTTATACCGATGGTGGCGCGCAATCAATATTGGAGTTTAGAGAGAGTTTATATCAAGCGCGAATTCGCACTATTTTAGGTCGCATGAATGATTCTCTTAATGTTATCTCGCATGTGATCGCCGATTTAAATTATGCCATTGAAGAAACTCGTGAAAAAATACATTTCCAGAATCATGAAACTACGCAAATTGCGACCTCTATGAATGAGATGACCACAACAATAGCCAATGTCAGTGATAATGTCAGTCAAAGTGCTCAAGGGGTTGAGAAAGTTTCAGCACAATGTGATAAATCAAAAGTGCTTATCTCAGCGTCAGTGAATAAGCTGACCAGTTTACAAGAGAGCGTTGCTAGTGCTCATCAAGCCTCGATTGATTTAGTTGACATTGTCAGTTCAATCAACGACAAAATGACGGAAATACAGGGTATTGCTGATCAAACTAATTTGCTTGCGCTAAACGCGGCTATTGAAGCTGCTCGTGCAGGAGAGCAAGGTCGGGGCTTTGCTGTGGTTGCTGATGAAGTGAGATCATTAAGTGGTAGAACCCATACGGTATCAGAAGGTATTAATGATTCGGTAAAAATGGTCACAGATAAGTTGGCAGACGTTGCTAAATTAATGGCTGACAATATTGAAACCAGTAAAGCATGCACTGAATCTGGCACTGAAGTGTATCAATCTTCAGATGACATCAATGAACAAATGCTTTCGATTTCAGATTTAACTACGCAGGTTTCTTCTGCAACTCAACAACAAAGTGTGGTGAGTGAGGAAATTAATAAGAATGTTCAGCGTGTTGCTGATTTAGCACAATCATTGGTAGATTCTGAAACGTTATCAAGAACTATAGATAAGCTAAATCAGGAGTCGGTTAATTTAACAGAGCTAGCCGATAACTTTGACACCAAAAAATAACAGCACGTCACAAATTAAGGCGCTTTGCTTTCTTTATCACGTTGTTGTGCTAAGCGCTGCAATTGTTTCGATTGCTTGTGCAAGCTAGTTCTAACTAGGGTTTCTCTATCATCTTCACGGATAAAGTGAAAAATAGCTTTATGATGAAATAGCGCTTGGCTCTGACTTATATCAATGACCTCGCCAATACAATACACAGCGCAGTTTTCATCAAGTAAGAAAATTTTCATTTCCAGTAATTGTCCTAACTCGAAAGCAGTCTCGGCTGAGAACATGACACCGCCACCACCAAACTCAAGCCCTTGAAAGCGATGCTCTGGCTCATCTTGTTGGCTAAGAATGTAGCTGATCAATAAGTTAATCTTTTCAGATTGATGATTTAAAAACTCAACTAATTGGCTTGCTGTATTGGAAAGAGACTGGATAGGTCTTAGAGCCGCTTGATCTATGGTGGTCACTTCACTTGCCATTTTAAAGGGCAGTGGCATAGTGGCAAGAAACTCTTCATAGCTTAACGGTTTGTTATTCGTTAACTCGTGCAAGTTGATGGTAAAGTTATCGGCAATAGCAAAAAACTCATGGTATTGTTCAAGTTTTTGTTCAAGCGTTTTCTCTGACATAGTCGTTTTATTTATGCTGGTAATAATTGCTAACAAATTTATAGCAGAAAACAGCAAGTTAAAGAATCCCTAACTGTAATTAACCGCAACAAAGTGTCAGTTTATGATATGCTTAGCATCATAATATCAGTGCCTTTATAAAGTAGATACCTTCCTCGCAATGTTTCAGCCTATCAGTTTATTTATAGGATTACGTTATAGCCGTAGCAAAAGTCATACTGGCTTTATTTCATTTATTACCTTTTTCTCTACTGTTGGCATCTTATTAGGTGTTGCAGCTTTGATCACTGTGTCTTCAGTGATGAATGGTTTTGAAGGCGAACTAAAAAAGCGTATTTTAGGCATTGTCCCGCATGTGGTCTTAACTAAACCATACGATAGCGAGCAAAGCGAGAATGCTTGGCTTGATATTCAAACAAGGGTTGCGTCACTTTCTGGGGTAGAGCGAGTTACCCCATTTTTAGAAGCGGAAGTGTTAGTGCAATCTTCGGCAAGTTTAAAAGGTGTTTTATTACAAGGCATCAAACCTGAACTTGAAGCTGAGGGTATTATCAATACTCACATGGTTGCTGGCTCACTTTCAAGTTTAATAACATCTGATTATGGCGTGGTAATAGGGCGCTCACTTGCGAACCAATTGCAGGTTAATTTAGGTGATGATTTACGTGTGGTTTTGCCTAATAAAACTGTTTTTACCCCAATGGGCAGAGTGCCAGTACAGCGCATATTTACCATAACGGGTATTTTTAATGTTGGCTCACAAGTTGATGATGCCATGATTTACATCCACAGTCGTGATGGGGCAAAACTACTACGCAGAAAAGGCGATGGTATTGATAAGCTACGCCTGTATTTAAATGATGCTTTTAATGCCGAAACAGTTTCTACTCAGTTAAGTGAACTTCAGAGCAATAAGGCTCTTACTAAGCAAATAACTTGGCAAACTTGGAGTCAAAGCCAAGGTGCTTTGTTTGCCGCGGTAAATATGGAAAAAAACATGATGTGGTTAATGCTAAGTTTAATTGTCGCTGTGGCGGCATTTAATATAGTGTCTGCGTTGGTGATGGTAGTAATTGAAAAGCAAGGGGAAATAGGCATACTGCAAACCCTTGGTTTAACTCGACTGGGTATTGTTAAAGTGTTTATTACCCAAGGTATGGTCAATGGTTTATGGGGAGTGCTTTTAGGGAGCATTATCGGTATTTTATTAACACTTAACCTAAATAGCTTACTGAGTATATTAGGCGTTAATTTGCTGGGTGTTGGCGTACAAGTTTTACCCGTGCAATTAGAAATTTCAGATGTAGTTACCATAGTTGTATCGGCTTTGTTAATGAGTTTTGTTGCCACTTTATATCCAGCTTATCAAGCATCTACTACACAGCCTGCTGAGGTTTTACGCAATGAATAATAAGCTTTCTTTTAATAGAGGCAGTAATTAATGACTCAAGTTTTACAATGTCGACAATTAGCAAAGTCATATAAACAAGGTGATATAGAAACTCAGGTTCTACACCAGCTTGACTTAACTGTTGAGCAAGGAGAGCTATTAGCTATTGTTGGTAGCTCAGGGTGCGGTAAGAGTACTTTTTTACACCTTGCGGGCGCGTTAGATATTCCGAGTGCAGGTGAGGTGATTATTAATGGCACCAATATTCATCAGCTCAATGAGAAACAAAGGGCGCACTTTAGAAATAAACACATAGGCTTTATTTACCAATTCCATCATTTAATGATGGAATTTACCGCGCAAGAAAACGTTGCTATGCCGTTAATGATCCGAGGGGATAAGGCAAAACATGCCATGCAGGCAGCGAAAATTATGCTCGAGAAAGTTGGCTTATCACACAGGGTGAGTTACAGGCCATCGCAGTTATCAGGTGGTGAAAGACAGCGTGTTGCTATTGCTAGAGCATTAGTTACCCAGCCATCACTTATTCTAGCGGATGAGCCAACCGGTAACCTAGATAGCGAAACAGCTGAGCAAATTTATCAATTAATCAAAGAGTTAAATAAAGAAGTTGGTACTAGCTTTGTTATTGTTACCCATGATTTAACTTTAGCACAACGCTTAGATAGGCAAGTTAAATTAGATAAGGGTAAATTAATTGCCACTGAGCGGCATAATACAACAATAAATAACTTAACTGGTGAACAGCAAAATGTTTAAACCGCTCAGTTTATTTATTGGTGGCCGTTATGTTCGCTCTCGACATGGTAATGGCTTTTCATCATTTATCTCTGCTTCGTCTACAGTGGGTATTGCTTTAGGTGTTATGGTGCTGATTGTTGTACTTAGTGCTATGAATGGTTTTGAGCGTGAGTTAACCAAGAAACTGTTATCGATAGTGCCGCATATTGAGCTAATTAGCGTCAAAGCGCCAATAGATAATTGGCCTGCCAGGATAAAAAAGATTCAACAGCAAGCTAAAGTAACCGCCGCGGCTCCTGTAATAAAGCTAGGGGGAATGCTACAGCATAAAGCCCAGCTTAAAGCGGTAGAAGTACGAGCAGTAGAGCCAAAACTTGAAACCTTAGTGTCTGATATTGATCAATATATAACGCAGGGAAGTTGGCAGCAGCTTAATAGCGAGAATCAAACTGGCATAGTGTTAGGCAGTGGTGTAGCTAATAAATTGCAAGTGCAATTGGGCGATAAGGTACAAATGTTGTTACCACCTTCAGGTAATAAAAATAATTTAAATAAAGCATTTTTAGCGCCTAAAACGCAATACGCCAAGGTTGTTGGTATTTTTAAGTTTGGTGGCACCATTGATGAGACCTTAGCTTATATATCACTTAAGCAAGGGCAAAAGCTTTTAGCTTATTCAGCAGCGCAAGCTCAAGGTATTCGTATCAGTATTGATGATGTTTTTGCCGCGCCGAAAACAGCCCGAGATATCGCTTATAGTTTTGATCATTACGTTTATATAAATGATTGGACGCGCACGCAAGGTCATGTATTTAATGATATTCAGCTGGTCCGTTTGGTGATGTTTATTGTGTTAACCTTAGTGATAGCGGTGGCAAGCTTTAATATTGTTTCGACCTTGATTATGTCGGTAAATGAAAAGCAAGGTGATATCGCCATACTAAAAACAATGGGCGCCAAACCTATAACAATAATGATGTCGTTTATTGTTCAAGGCTTGGTTAATGGCGTATTAGGTTGTGCAAGTGGCGCATTACTTGGTATTTATCTTGCCAATAACTTAAGTAGCATAATGCGTGCGATAGAGTCATTTTTTGGCGTGCAGTTTTTATCTGGCGATGTTTACTTTATTAATTACCTTCCCAGCGTTTTACAGCTTTCAGATGTCTATATTACTGTGATAACGGCCTTGGTATTAAGCCTAGTTGCGACAATATATCCAGCATGGCGAGCAACAAAAGTAGAGCCAGCCCAAGTACTAGGTCAGGTATAAACATTAACTAAAATTTAGGCAAAAAAAAGCCCGCAAAATCTTTTTTGCGGGCCAACTTAAATATCAAGTTGATAGAAGGAAGTTAAATTTCCAAGAAACATGTCAGAGAGAAAAGATAGGGAACTATCGATTCTATGCTTTCCAGTTAATGATGTCTCTATGGGAGTGGAGATAAATCATTGCGCTAACTCAGAAAACAAAGCCATTTTAGCGTTGAGCCTAATAACTGACAAACTAAAAAAATTAATAAATTCGCATTAGAAAAACTAATGCGAATATCTTCGGCGGTTTACTGTGCTTAAATTTGGGTAAATATGCATAAAATCCCGTATATGTTACTAAAAATCTAGTTTTACTGCGTAAATATCAAACCTATATAAACAGGCAAAAGTTACTCAGTTGTAAAAAACGCCTAAAAAAACTATTGATAGATAGTTTTTTATCACTTTCGTTAACCTTTATAAGCTAATGAGATGTCCTTTAGCTACTTGGCCGAAAGCGTTGCTAAATCTGAATGTTTGTATACAATGTACATTTTTTCTGTGTGGATATAATTATGTTTGACTGGGTCGGAAAAATTGCATTTACAGATGAAAGTGGGCCATTGGCATCGCAAGGGCAGGAGCACCAATTTGGCTTTCGCCGTTTAGCGCCAAAAGTAATGCCTTCTAGTCATTGGCATGGTCACATCGAAATTAACTATTTATTTAATTGCTCTGCTGACTATTTGATTAATGGTCAAAAGATCTCTGTGCCTGAAGGACGCATGATTGTGTTTTGGGCTTCATTTCCACATCAGATGGTAGCAACACGTGGTGAAGGGGAGTTAGTTAATATTTATGTGCCTTTGCAGGCATTTTTAACTTGGAAATTGGCAGATGGCTTTGTCAGTAAGTTGCTGCAAGGCGAGGTTATTGTTTCAGACAGCTTATACCACCACGATGAAGCGTTAACGCATGTATGGCAAAAAAATATTGAACAAAAACAGCTGAACTTAACTTGGCAGGTAATTGAAGAAATTAAAAGTCGGCTAAAACGCATGTCATTAGAGCAATATAGTACCTATGATTTAGTGACGAATGCGACGACCCGTGGCAATAAAAGTTACAGCAGCGGCTTACCGCATATTCAAACTATGCTGAGTTATATTGCTGAGCACTACGATGAAAAAATTACTATTGCCCAAGTAGCTAGCTCTACAGGTTTACACCAAAACTATGCCATGAAATTATTTAATCGTGTTATGCGTGTCTCCATAAAGCAATATATTAATCAGCTTAGGCTGCAACATGCACAGGCTCTATTGCTCGACTCAAACAAGCCAGTGTTAACCATCGCACTAGAGGCAGGCTTTGGTTCTATAAGCCGTTTTTACGATATATTTCATAAAGAATTTACCATGACGCCGCTTGATTACAGGCGCAGTGTTTTTGCTGAGGAGTAGTTACTTGGCCTAATTTAAGCTAATTGCTATTCGAGGTTATTTTTTAGGAATGAATGGTTTTATTTTGCTAAGTTTAGGCGAATGATTTCATGTTGAAATATGCCACTAATAAAATGTTATAAGATATAGAAGATTTTTACCTCAGAGATCTTCTTAAATAAGGTATTTTGCACGTGGTAAAAATAGCTAATGAAACTTGCTTTGATCCTGCTGAGCACCCGCACCGACGCTTTAATCCATTAACCGGTGAGTGGGTGTTACTTTCTCCGCATCGAGCTTTGCGCCCTTGGCAGGGACAAGTTGAATCAATAGATGAAGCCGATAAACCTAGTTATGATGGCGATTGCTATTTATGTGCGGGTAATACACGTATCAGTGGTGATATTAATCCTGATTATCAGCACACCTTTGTGTTTCAAAATGACTTTGCCGCGTTAAAACCCGATACACCTGAGGTGCTAAGCCAAGATCCTTTATTTCAAATGCAGTCAGCTCAAGGTGAAAGCAGGGTGATTTGTTTTTCACCCGATCACGGTAAAACCTTACCTGAGCTTTCTGAATCTGCCATTGTTAAGGTCATTGATACTTGGCAAGCACAAGTTGAAGAACTTGGTGAAAAATATCAGTGGGTACAAGTATTTGAAAATAAAGGTGCGGTAATGGGCTGTTCAAACCCTCATCCGCATGGACAAATTTGGGCGCAAAATCAACTACCTACCTTAGCTGAAAAAAAGCAGCAGCACTTTAGCGATTATCAAAGTACGTATCAGAGCAACTTGTTGCAAGATTATGTTGATAAAGAAATGGCACTAAAAGAGCGTATCGTAGTTGAAAATCAAGATTGGCTTGTCGTAGTGCCTTATTGGGCTGCCTGGCCTTTTGAAACACTATTAATGCCTAAATTTGCTATTAGTAGCTTTAAGCAAATGACAGCTAAGCAAAAAACGTCATTAGCGCAGATTATTAAACAGCTTACTACTAAGTATGACAATCTATTCCAATGTTCTTTTCCTTACTCTATGGGGTGGCATGGCGCACCATTTGATGGTCAGGAGCATAATGAATGGACTTTGCACGCACACTTTTTTCCGCCACTACTGCGCAGCGCTAGCGTGAAGAAATTTATGGTGGGTTATGAAATGCTAGCTGAGGCGCAAAGAGATATTACCCCAGAGCAAGCGGCTCAAAGGTTAAGAGAACAACCTAGTCGTCATTATAAAGAGGCAACAAAGCATGCAAGCAAGTAAAACGCTTTATTCTCACTTTAGGCAGTATTTTGATCAAGAGGCCAAGGTTTCAGCTTATGCGCCAGGTAGGGTGAACTTAATTGGTGATCATACTGACTATAATCAGGGCTTTGTATTACCGGCAGCCATTAACTTTGGTACGCATGTGTTAGCTTGTAAGCGTCAAGATTCTTTAATAAATGTTGTTGCTCTTGATATTAACGAGCAAAGTGTTTGTTTTGATCTTAATGATATTCAATATGATACGCGCTTTACTTGGAGCAATTATGTTCGTGGCGTGTTACTTGAACTAAAGAGCATGGGCTTTGCTATTCAAGGTGCAGATATTCTTATTAGCGGTGATGTACCACAAGGGGCGGGTCTTAGCTCTTCGGCCTCGTTAGAAATTGCTTTAATTAGTGCTTTTGCCAAGCTTAATCAGTTTGAGCTATCAGGTGTAGACGCGGCGCTTACAGGTCAGAAAGTAGAAAATAATTTTGTTGGCTGTAATTGCGGCATTATGGATCAACTTATCTCAGCATTAGGTAAGAAATCTTATGCCATGATGCTTGATTGTCGTAGCTTAACTTATGATTACGCTAAGCTGCCTGATGATATGGCAATTATGATAGTAAACTCCAATGTAAAAAGGGAGTTGGTTGATAGCGAATATAACACGCGCCGTGCTCAGTGTGAGCAAGTAGCAGCCTTTTGCCATAAAAGTGCCTTACGTGATGTTAACTTAGCTGAATTAGCAGCAGCCAAAACAGCGTTAGATGCTATTAATCCTGAATTATATCAGCGAGCGCATCATGTGATCAGTGAAAATGAGCGTACTCAATTGGCGCTATCGGCGTTAAATGAAAACGATATGAAATCATTAAGTGCTTTGATGGCGCAATCTCATCTTTCTCTTAAAGAAGATTTTGCTGTGACAACGCCAGAGCTTGATTACCTTGTTGAGTTACTCTCAGACGTGTTAGGGGAAAGTGGCGGCGCGCGTATGACCGGCGGAGGCTTTGGTGGCTGTGTAGTAGCCATTTTACCTAAGGGGATGGTTGATAAAGCAAAACAGGTGATTGCACAAAACTATCAACAACATACCGGCCTTATGGCAGATATTTATTTATGTAGTGCTGAACAAGGAGCATTTGCTTGCTAGCACAACAAAACAATAACGTACTTAACTTAATAATAACGATAAGAGATAACGCATTATGTTACATACAGTAGATATATCTATCTTCATTGCTTATGTATCCGGCTTACTCATTTTAGCCTTATGGATATCGAGAAATGAAAAAAATCATGAGCGAAATACTGAGGATTACTTTTTAGCAAGCAAGTCACTGCCATGGTGGGCCATTGGTGCCTCATTAATTGCCTCTAATATTTCGGCAGAGCAAATTATTGGTATGTCTGGCTCAGGTTACGCGATTGGTTTGGCGATTGCTTCTTATGAATGGATGGCTGCAATTACCTTGATATTAGTCGGTAAGTATTTATTACCTATCTTCCTTAAAAATCAAATATTCACCATGCCGCAATATTTAGAGCAGCGCTTTGATAATAAAGTCAAAACGACTTTAGCCATTTTTTGGTTAGCGGTTTATATTTTTGTGAATTTAACTGCTGTTTTATGGTTAGGTGGTCTTGCTATTCAAACGGTTGCTGGCGTTGATTGGATGTTCGGCATGATTTTCTTGGCAATATTCTCTATTGCCTATTCTTTATATGGCGGCTTAAAAGCGGTTGCTTATACTGATATTTTACAAGTTGTGTTACTGGTGTTTGGCGGCTTACTGTTAAGCTATTTAGCACTTGATAAAGTGTCTGACGGTGCAGGTGTGATGGCAGGTTTTTCTGTGTTAACGCAAGAGTTACCTGGGCATTTTGATATGATTTTATCACCGGAAAATAGTCACTATATGAGCTTGCCTGGTATCTCTGTTTTAGTTGGCGGTATGTGGGTAATGAATATTAGCTATTGGGGCTTTAACCAATACATTATTCAGCGCGCTTTAGCGGCAAAAAATATTCAAGAAGCACAAAAGGGTATTGCGTTTGCTGCCTATTTAAAACTATTAATGCCGCTTATTGTGGTACTTCCGGGTATTGCCGCAGTTATTTTATACCCGCAGTTATCTGCAGCCGATCAAGCGTACCCGTCAATGATGGCGTTAATGCCGACAGGTATTAAAGGCTTAGTGTTTGCTGCGTTAGTTGCAGCGATAGTTTCTTCTTTAGCGTCTATGACGAATAGTATTTCTACTATTTTTACCATGGATATATATAGCCAAATTAAGCCGGGTAAATCGCAGCAGCATTATGTGTTTATTGGCCGTTTAGCCACCTTAGTAAGTTTAGTTATTGCGTTATTTATGGCAGAGCCTTTATTAGGGAAATTCGATCAGGCGTTCCAATACATTCAAGAGTTTACTGGGGTATTTACGCCAGGTATTGTGGTCATTTTCTTAATGGGCATGTTTTGGAAGAAAACGACTTCTAAAGGTGCTTTAGCGGCAGCTATTGGCTCGGCAGTATTCTCTTTTGCTTTAAGAGAGTTTTGGCCAGAATTACCGTTTATGGACAGAATTGGTTTAGTGTTTTTACTCTGCTTAGCATTAACCGTTGTTGTATCTTTAGTAACTAAAGCTACATGTACTAACAATAGTGTTGATTTAGATGAAGTAAGTTTTAAGACAAACTCTGCGTTTAATCTTGCTGCTTTAGGAGTAACCCTAATCTTATGTGCGCTTTATTACACATGGTGGTAATATCAAAAGCTTAGTTTAAACGATGAAAGCATTTCTTTTACAAAACGAGCAAGGTATGCAAGTTACCTTGCTTGAATATGGTGCTCGCGTTAGCTCAATATTGTTTCCTGTCAATGGTACATTAACAGAAATGACCTTGGGCTATCGTGATAATAGCCAATACTTGCAGGACGACTTTTACTTAGGCGCCAGTGTTGGCCGTGTTTGTAATAGAATCGCGCAAGGCCAATTTATCCTAAACGGCACGCATTATCAACTCAGTCAAAACAGTGGAGCGCATTGCTTACATGGCGGCGAAATTGGTTTTTCTCAACAATACTGGCAAGTTGATAGTGAATCTATCTCAGCGCAAAGTATTATTTTTTCTTTATTATCAAAAGAGGATGATCAAGGATTTCCAGGTGAGTTAATAGTTAAGATTAAGTACACCTTAACTGATGAAAATAGCTTAGTAATTGACTTTACCGGCTTAGCTAGTGCAACGACGTTAATTAATCTGTGTAATCACTGTTATTTTCATTTAGGTGATAACAGCATTAACGATTTAGCTTTATATATTAACGCTGATGATTACTTACCTATAGATAATACTGGCATTCCTTTGGGTAAGCCAAAGCCTGTTGCGAAAAGTGATTTTGATTTTTCAAAAGAAACACTAGTGTTTGATAAGTTAACGAATAGCACAGAGCAGCAAATAATAACTAATAAAGGTTTTGATCATTGTTATGTACTTTCATCAAATAAAAACAGTGATTTAAAAGCTAATGCGGTATTAATCTCGAGAAAGTCAGGTGTTCAGTTGAGTGTTTATACTGATCAACTTGGTATGCAGTTATATACAGGCCAGTATTTATCTGGAGACTTTAAGCCTTACCAAGCATTATGCTTAGAGGCACAACATTTTCCCGATGCTATAAATAACCCTTATTTGAGTTCACCTATTGTTGAGACAGGAAAGCGGTATAGCAAGCAGGTGAAATATCAGTTTACCCTAGTAAGATGAAGAAAAAGTAAAAGCAATTCATAAAGTTTTAGCGGTTTTATTTATAGCTGATTATAATGTAACTATTCAAACAAACTTAAGAGAACTTTATGTCCGAACATACACAAACATTGGCTTCATTTCTTGCTGAGGTTAAGCCTAATCAAGCGTTTTGGGCTTTACAAGATAAAGCAAGCGGCGATTGGGTAGTACTTGACTCGATTAATTTTGCAAATACAGATGTTATGCCATTGTGGTCTAGTAATGAATTGGCACAGTTACATTGTATTGATGAGTGGCAAGATTACAGCCCAGCTCAAATTACCTTAGCGGAATGGCTTGAGTTTTGGTTAGAAGACTTAAGTGAAGACGGTGTCATGATCGGTGTTAACTGGCAAGAAGAAGCGGACTGTTTAGAAATGGAGTTGGGTGATTTCTCACAGGCCCTTGCTGAAATTGAAGCACTATAAGTGATAGCTGCAATGAAATGATTAAAGGCAATAGCTTGTATAGTTATTGCCTTTTTTTATGTTATCACGCAGTGATTGTATTCTTGCTGATAGACTTTATTCTGCTTAATTAACACAATATTTGATTAGTTTTTTTACGAGGTTTATTGAATAAAGCATAGTTAAGCGAAAAGCGTAATATAAAGAGTGAAAAAGTATAAATAGATGATTAGATGCTTATATTGAGATTGGTTGCGGGAGCTCGTGACTTGAATAAGCGAACCAACGATGTCGTTATTAACGATTTTAAATATAAATAAGGATATTAAATAAAACAAAGGGAGATTGGTTGCGGGAGCTGGATTTGAACCAACGACCTTCGGGTTATGAGCCCGACGAGCTACCAAGCTGCTCCATCCCGCGTCCGAATGACTTGATAAGATTTATCAAGTAAGCTAATAACAATTTTAATTCCTGTTATCAAAGAATTGGTTGCGGCAGTTGGATTTGATAAAAAAACAACGACCTTCGGCTATTCGTTTATTAGAGCAGCCCGACGAGGTTGAACTTTTAAGCTGCTCCATCCCGCGTCCGAATGATTTGATAAGATTTTATCAAATAAGCTAATAACAATTTTAATTCCTGTTATCAAAGAATTGGTTGCGGGAGCTGGATTTGAACCAACGACCTTCGGGTTATGAGCCCGACGAGCTACCAAGCTGCTCCATCCCGCGTCCGAATGACTTGAAAAGTATCAAGAAAGCTAAGTTGTTTTAATTCAAACTTAAGAATGCTTTAAGAATGTCTCCTTGAAAGCGAGGCGTATATTAAGGATAGCGACTCAAGAAAGCAAGTGCTTTTTTAAAATAAATCACTGTTTGTATAAATGTTCTACGTTATGGATTAATTATAGGCTATTTCACACTGTGCGGCTTTGAAGTTCGCGTCATTATTGCGCAAAAATGAACTTTTGCTTATGTCTGTTCTGCTTTAGGTATATAATCGCCGCCATCGTTTTGATAGGAAAATCACCATGCAACAATTTTTAGCGCTAACTTCTCCAGGTATTGAAGTTTTATTAGCAGATGAAGTCACCCAGCTTGGCGGCGAACAAGTCGTACAAAAGCCTGAAGGGGTTTACTTTTCTGCCTCACTATCTGTGGGTTATCATATATCTTTATGGACTCGTTTAGCGACTCGTATCTTAGTTAAAATTGCTGAAGGTGATGCGAAAAATAAAGAACAGTTATTCAGTGTTGCCAGTGAGGTAAATTGGCCAGACCATTTTACTAGCACGACTAGCTTTGCTATTGATTTTGTTGGCTATAGTGATGAAATTCGTAATAGCCAATTTGGTGCGCTAACCGTTAAAGATGCTATTGTTGATCAGTTTAGAGAACAAGGCTTAGAGCGTCCAGATGTTGATAAAAAAGCACCTGGCATTAGCTTTCAAGCACGTTTATTAAAAGACGTTGTTAGCATTTACCTTGATTTTTCTGGTCGAGGACTATTTCAGCGTGGTTACAGACAAAATACTGGTGCCGCGCCGCTAAAAGAAAACCTTGCCGCAGCACTTATTTTACGATCAGGTTGGCTTAATGATACCAGCAAACCTTTGGTTGACCCTATGTGTGGCTCAGGCACGATATTAATTGAAGCGGTTTCTATGGCAGCAAAACAAGCGCCAGGCATTGATAGAGCTTACTGGGGCTTTGATGCTTGGCTAATGCATGATGAAGCGTGTTGGCAAGAGCAGCTTGATAATGCCATTGCTGCATCAAATGATGCTATGGCTGATTTTAATGTCAAAGTATTTGGTATTGATATTGATTCTCGCGTGTTAAAAACAGCGCAGCAAAATGCGCGCAACGCTAATTTACAGCGTTTTATTGAGTTTAGCTGTAAAGATACCAATAAAATGAATAACACCTTTGGTCAAGCAGGTACCATCTTATTTAACCCGCCCTATGGTGAGCGAATTGGTGAATTACCTGAATTAGTTGAAAGCTTTGTTTTATTTGGTCAGAAATTAAAAGCACAATTTATTGACTGGCGTGTGGCGATATTAACGGCGAACATTGAGTTGCTGGCAATGTTGAAGCTTTCAAGTACTAAGCGCTATAAATTTAAAAATGGTCCGCTTGATTGTCAATTAGCGCTTTACGATATCAATGAAAAGCAGTTAGCAAAAGATGCCGCCAACCCTCAGGCGAGCTTTGCCGAGCAAGATAGTGCTTTTGCCAATAGATTAAAGAAAAACCGTAAGAGCTTAAAAGGCTGGCTTAAATCAAGCCAAATAGAGTGCTACCGCTTATACGATGGCGATATTCCTGAATACAATGTCGCGGTTGATGTTTATGGTGAGTACCTAGTTATTCAAGAATATGCCGCGCCAAAATCAATTGATACCGATAAGGCTAATAAACGTTTGCAAGAAGTGATTTATTGGGCGCCTAAGGTGCTTGAAGTACCTACTAATAAAGTGGTTTTAAAAACACGAGCAAAACAAAAAGGTAGCAATCAATACCAAAAGCTAGATAAATCAAAACAAGCGATTACTGTGAATGAGCACGGTGCTTTATTTAAAGTGAACTTATGGGATTATCTCGATACGGGCTTGTTTTTAGATCACCGAAAAACCAGGCAAATTGTCGCTAAAAAAGCCAAAGGTAAGTCGTTATTAAATTTATTTGCCTATACTGGCTCTGTTTCGGTGCAGGCGGCATTACATGGCGCTGAATCGGTTACCACAGTTGATATGTCTAATACTTACTTAAATTGGGCACAAGATAATTTTGCCTTAAATAAGTTGTCTGGTCATAAATATCAATTTATTCAAGCAAACTGTTTAGAGTGGTTAAAGTGTAATAGCCAGAAATTTGATTTAATTTTTATTGATCCGCCGACCTTTTCAAATTCAAAGCGCATGGAAGACAGTTTTGATGTGCAACGTGATCACATTGCTTTGATTACTGATGCATTAAAGTCGTTAAGCTATGGTGGTGAAATATTTTTCACTAATAATAAGCGCAACTTTAAGATGGACTTTGATGCCTTATCAGCACTAGGGCTACAAGCAAAAGCGTTATCCGATGTTACGCGCGATAAAGATTTTGCTCGCAATAAACATATACATAATAGCTGGTCTATTACACAAAACATTACAGAGTAAGTTAATAATAAGTTTATGATAGTAAAAAAGTTTAATCTTTATGGTAGCGAAGGCTGTCACTTGTGTGAGCAGGCATTAGCAATTTGTTTACCGCTTATCCCTGCCGATGAACTCGCGCAAATTGATATTATTGAACAAGAAAGTGTGCCCCATGAACAAGCTAGCTTAGTTGAGCTATATGGCGTTCATATTCCTGTGTTAGAAAGGTTGTCTGATAATAAAAAGTTGTTTTGGCCGTTTGATGTTGAACAAGTGGCGGGATTATTATAATCATGGAATTAATTAGAATTACCAAGGCAGAATTGGCCTTTGGCGAAGATAATATACTCGATAAAACAGAGCTTCGCATAAATAGTGGTGAGCGAGTTTGTTTGGTTGGCCGCAATGGCGCAGGCAAGTCATCGCTACTTAAAGTGTTAATGGCAAAGCAAGCGCTAGATGATGGCCAAATGATCATTTCTAATGATGTTCGCCTTGGCATGCTAGAGCAAGACCCGCCAGAGTCATGTGATTTAACCATTTTTGATTATGTTGCCCAAGGAGTGGAGCAAAATGCTGAGCTCATTAAGCGATATCACGCCTTAGTTCACTTGGTGACTGAAGATGCCAGTGAAGCGAATATGGCTAAATTGGCGCAAGTACAAGAAGAGTTGGAAAAAGCCAACGCTTGGCAAGATGAGCAGCGTATTGAACAGGTACTAAGCAAGCTAGCACTTGAAGCAGATAAAAAAGTTAGTGACTTATCCGGTGGCTGGTTAAGAAAATTGGCTTTAGCAAAAGCGCTAGTAACCGATCCTGATGTGTTGTTGCTAGATGAGCCAACCAACCATTTAGATATTAAATCCGTATTGTGGCTTGAACAATTTTTAAAAGACTTTGCCGGTACTATCGTTTTTATTAGTCACGATAGGGCGTTTATTCGGGGCTTAGCAACACGTATTGTTGATCTAGACCGTGGTAAATTGACAAGTTACCCAGGAAATTACGACCTCTACATAGAGCAAAAACAGCACGATTTGCAAGTAGAAGCGACACAAAATGCCTTGTTCGATAAACGCTTAGCTGAAGAAGAAACCTGGATAAGGCAGGGAATTAAAGCAAGACGAACCCGTAACGAAGGCCGTGTACGTGCCTTAGAAAAGTTGCGCGTGGAACGGCAAAAGCGTCGTGAAGTAAAACATCAAAGTGATATCAATATTTCCCATGGCGATCGCTCAGGTAAATTGGTGTTTGAATGTGAACATTTATCTATGGCCTTTGGTGAGGGAGATAAACGAAAAACCATCATCAATGATTTAAGTTTACTGATTAGCCGCGGCGATAGGTTGGCGCTAATTGGTGCTAATGGTACCGGTAAGTCAACGTTAATAAAGCTATTAATGGAGCAGTTAAAGCCAACGTCAGGCAAAATGCGTGTTGGGGTTAATTTAGATATTGCCTATTTTGATCAGCATAGAGACGCATTAGACCCAAATAAAACCGTACAAGATACGGTGGCTGAAGGTAAGCAAGATATCACAGTCAATGGTAGAACCCGACATGTTTTGGGCTATTTGCAAGATTTCTTATTTAGTCCAAAACGCGCGAGAACACCAGTAAGGGCATTATCAGGTGGTGAAAAGAACCGATTATTGTTAGCACGCTTATTTTTAAAGCCGAGTAATTTTCTTATTCTCGATGAGCCAACCAATGACTTAGATATAGAAACATTGGAGCTTTTAGAAGAAGTCGTTGCAAATTATGCTGGAACCGTTATTTTAGTAAGCCATGATCGCGACTTTGTAAATAATTGCGTAAATAGCTGTTTATATTTTGATGGTAGCGGCTATATCAATCACATTGTTGGTGGTTATGATGATGTTGATAGCTATTTAGCGCAAAAAGAGCAGCAAAGGCAGGCGCAGCTATCAGACGCTAAAAATAAAGAGCAGCAAGCGGAAGCAACAAAAGCCAAGCCAGAAAGTAAAACTAAGCCGGTAAAGAAAAAGCTTTCTTATAAAGAAACACGAGAATTAGAGGAACTGCCGCAAGTTATTGATGATTTAGAAACATTAATCGCATCTTTACAAGCGCAGATAAATCAAGCTGACTTTTTCAGTCAAGATCCGCAGCAGAGTCAAAAAATATTGAACCAGCTTGCAGAAAGTGAGTCAAAGCTTGACCTTGCTTATACGCGCTGGCAAGAATTAGACGAATTATAACAATTGATAATTTGGTTGTTCGAGATGAAAGCCAGCTAACAGCCAAATAATATATTCCATAAAAATGGGTACCTAAGTAGAATGAAGCAATTTGCAAAAAGAGTATTAGCACTGGGTGTTTCTAGTGCATTAAGTATTGGTATGGCCGCTAGCGTCCATGCCGCCACTTATAAAGTAGTAGATAAAGGTGCAGTGGGTGAGTTGAAGTATACCTATGCGCAGCATCAAAATCATAATGGTGAAATGGCAATATCAGGCGCAAAATCATATAACTTGCCAGTGCAATTTGATTATTTAGATGAACAAAATTTTCAAGATATTGAAGAATATGCAAACGCATATCATGAGCGGACTCATGGGCTTGAAGATATAGAGGATTACGATGCCATGGTGGCGGGTAATCCAACGGCCAATGACTTAGCTTGGGTTGTACGTTGGTTACAAGATACAAGTAGGGGAGCCGGTAGTCGGAGTAATGAGTTAGTTTATGAGTACCAAAGAATTATTGACTTTGTTGCTATGACACATTTAGGAAAGGAAGGTTCACAAAGTGAGCAGTTTGTTATTTTTGATCAGGTATTTGAAGGTACAGATCAATTAACTCGCTCTACCGTTGATATTATTGCTGGTATTACCGACTCAGGCGTGGCTTACGGTTCTGGCACTGCACCTTATTTGCCTATGGAGCCTTTTACTGATAGTAACGGTAATATTCGTAACTTTTGGCTTAGAGAATTTGGTCAGCGTGGCTTCTTCTCTTATGATAACGGTGCGCAGGTCTTACCTGTAGTTCCTGCTGAGACGCAATATGGTGGTGGCTTATCAGCAGTTATTGATGTAAATGAGAATGGCTCAGCGGTTGGCTTTATGAGTTATAAACTCAATGAGAATACAGTTGAGTATATCCAAGATGAAACGGGTGGTTGTGCAGATCCGGATATTCTAGATGATATACCTTATGAAATTTGCGTTCAGAATTTGCAGACTAATATGTATCACATGATGGCTTATAAGGCCTCATTAAGTCCAGACGGTTCGGTGGAGGTTGAGCAGCTAGGTTTGTTAATTGAGCCACATCCAGATGATGAAAGACCACATTCATCTTATGCAACTGCGGTGAATAATTCTGGTGTAGCGGTAGGTTATGCTAGTGGCTGGTATGATGAAGAGGTTACTTCTCCAGCAGTAGATCAACGCAGTTACGGCTCTTATGCTGTTATGTATAAAGATGGGGAAGTATTCGACTTTAACCAAAAGAACAATCGTTTTTTAGGCCGGGGTGTGGTGATTTCTAAGGCCAATGATATTAATGATAAAGGTATCGCAGTAGGTTATCGCTATGACGATGCAGTCGTAAAAAAACTCTTTTATGTCGATACGACTAAGCCAAAAGAAGAAATGGAATTGATCACTCACCCTGGCTTTTTTACAACGTCAGATACTACCGCTTATGCTATTAATGAAAGTGGCCTAATTGTAGGTGACGGTGAAATTGAAAGTCATAATGATAGCACTAGTAATCCACGTAGAACCGCGGCATTTTTGTACGATAGTATTAATGGTAGTTTTAAAAACGTGAATAACTTAATTGGTTGTGATAGCCCGTATACTATCATACAAGCACGTGATATTAATGATGAGAATGTGATTTCGGCAACGGCTATTATTAAAGTGCAGCGCTTAGATTCAAAAGGGCAACCAATGTTGGATGAAAATGGCAATCCAGAGCTTGAAGATGTTGTGCGAGCAGTAACACTAGAGCCAACCGATGGTGAAGAAGAAAGTTGCGAGATAGAAGAAGATAAAGTAGAACGTCAAGGCGCAAGTACCAGTGTATTTACTGTCCTGTCTTTATTTGGCTTGTTAGCTTTGCGCCGTCGCATATTTAATTAATTTCCCGTTAAAGTAAAATGAGAAAAGCACCAATTTGGTGCTTTCAGACTGATGACAAAGTCCTAGACAGTAGTCTAGGACTTTGATCTAATAAAAACATGGAAAATTACAAAAATTAACCATGTTAAGAGAACCTTCCCCGCAACAACATGAACTCGAAATGGTCACGCTAGACCAGTTAGTTCCAGCCAACCATCTAGTTCGTAAACTCGATAAGTATATTGACTTTGAGTTTATTCGAGATGAAGTCAAAGACTTATATTGCACTGATAATGGTCGTCCTCCGGTGGAGCCAGTCCAGCTATTTAAAATTATGCTACTTGGGTACTTATTTGGTATTAAAAGTGAGCGCCAAATCATCAAAGACATCGAAGTAAATGTCGCGTATCGATGGTTTCTCCGCATGGGGCTTACCGAGAAAGTTATCGATGCCTCAACACTTAGTCAAAATCGTATTCGTCGTTTCAATGGCACAGATGTATTTGAACGTATATTTAATCACATCGTCCAACAAGCCATTAAACATGGTCTAGTTGGGGGCAAAGCCTTATTCACCGACAGCACACACTTAAAAGCAAACGCCAATAAACGAAAGTTCACCAACAAGCTCAAACCCGTCTCAACCAGTGCCTATATTAAGCAAATCAACAAAGCTGTGGAGGCAGACCGTAAAGCGGCTGGAAAAAAGCCACTCAAGGATAAAGGCTATTGTGAGATAAAGCGGAATAAGGTAAGTAAAACCGATAGTGATAGCGGTTATATGCACCGAGATGAAAAGCCAAAAGGTTTTTTCTACCTAGACCACAGAACCGTAGATAACGACTATAACATTATTGTAGATACGCATATTACGCCAGGTAATGTCCACGATTCTCAACCATACATTGCTCGCCTTGATGCCATTGAAAATCGCTTTGCACTATCCCCTGAATTTGTTGGTATTGATGCAGGCTACTTCACAGCGCCCGTCTGTTTTAATCTGGAACAACGTAACATCCAAGGGGTGTTTGGTTACCGTCGTCCTTCACGAACGAAGAATGCCATTAAGAAAAAGCACTTCAAATACGACGAGAAAGCAGATACGTATACCTGCCCGCAAGAGCAAACGTTAATCTACTCGACCACCAGTCGAGAGGGTTACCGAGAATATCATTCTGACCCCAAGGTATGCGTTAATTGCCCTCAATTAAAAGATTGCACTAAGAGTAAAAGTCATAAGAAAGTGATAACACGCCACGTAATGGCTGCGAGTCAAGATCGGGCTAATGAATTTCGCTTAACAAGCCTTGGTAAATACCTTTACAAACGACGATGCGAAACCGTTGAAAGAAGTTTTGCTGATGCAAAGCAACACCATGGTCACAGGTATGCAAGATACCGAGGTAAGCATAATGTTCAAATGCAAGCATATATGGCTGCGGCAGCACAAAATATGAAGAAGATAGCAATGACGCTATCAAATATTCCCCAAATAATGGCAATCTAAAAAGGATAGCCCTTTAAAAGCTCAATTCGAGACATTAACACGCCAAATAGGGAAGATAAGCCCCAAACAAGTCCAGAAAAACCAAATAAAATAGAAAAGACGTGGCTAGAAAAATATCGAGATCGCAGCCTACGGCTGCTCATAAAAGACAAACCCCGAACAGAATGACGGGGTTTGTCAGTAATCTGAAAGCACCAATTTGGTGCTTTTTTTGTCTCTAAATTGGCGTAATTTTATAGTGAAGTCGTAGGGAGAGCAGGGTGTGAGATTGTCATTTTTTAAATCTGGGCTAGGCTTAAGTTAGCTAGGTTATTAAAATTAGCATAGTGAAATAACTAAGGAGCCGCGTTAATGATGAAACGGCAAAAACGAGATCGCCAAAATAGGGCGCATACTAAGGGTTATCAAGCTGGTATTTCTGGGCGTTCAAAAGAGCAATGTCCCTATCAAAGTGATGTAACTCGGTCACAATGGTTAGGCGGGTGGCGTGAAGCCATAGAAGATAGACAACAAGGTTTGTTTAAGTGATTTGAGCGTAGATTAAATAAAATAATTTTAGGAAATAAAAAACCAGCAGAAAGTGCTGGTTTTATATTGCTTCGATAATACTCGCTGTGTTAGAAGCTAGTTGTATCAGTAAATAAGCCAACTTTTAAGTCTTTAGCTGTGTAGATTTCTCTACCGTCAACGCTAACGCTGCCGTCAGCTAAACCCATAAAGAGTTTACGCTTGATAACGCGCTTCATATCAATTTTAAAGGTTACTTTTTTCGCAGTTGGTAAAATTTGCCCAGTAAATTTAACTTCACCTACACCTAAAGCGCGACCTTTACCAGGGCCACCAGACCAGCCTAAGAAAAAGCCAACTAGTTGCCACATAGCATCAAGGCCTAAGCAACCTGGCATAACAGGGTCACCTTTAAAGTGGCAGTCAAAGAACCATAAATCAGGTGTAATATCTAACTCAGCTAGGATGTAGCCTTTGCCGTGCTCACCGCCATCTTCTGTGATAGTGACGATGCGATCCATCATCAACATATTGTCTGATGGTAATTGTGAATTACCTTCACCGAACATTTCGCCAGTACCGGCTTTAATTAAATCTTCTTTGCTGTATGAGTTTTGTTGTGGCATCGCCATAATTGAGCTGATTCCGATAGTAAAATTTAGGCCGATACTCTAGCGTACACTTGTACACTTAACAACTCGGAGCAGTTAAAAACTGCAAATAAATATGATAAATATCAATTTTTATTATTTTTAGCGTATTTTAACCAGGGTGATTGCTTGAAAAATATTCAATTAAAAGCTTGTTCATTAAACTAAGCTGATTATTCTGCAATTGTTATCAGCATTTATTCCCTTACACATTTACTCGCTTTATAATGAATTAAATCACAGTGAAAATTAACACAATTTAAGTACAGTAATTTTAATGAGTCAATCAGCAGATAAACCTAAGAAAAAAGCCATGAGCAATGCTGAAAAGCAAAAACGCTATAGGGAAAGGCAAAAGGAACGCGGCTTACAAGAAATGCGAGGTTATTTATCGCCAGAAGCAAAGGAGTGTTATAAGCTTATCAGCGAGCAAACAAACTGGTCAGATAGCGTGATTTTAAGTAATGCTGTTCGTTTAACCTATGCAGCCTATAAAAATGGGCAAATAGGCTTATTAAATAGTTGGCTTAAAAATAACGACTTGTAGTGATGTAATTTAGCAAAGAGCACAGGGATTTTTCTGTTCATTTTACTCTATATTCTCATTGAATCTGATTGGCTTTGCCGTTAATCTAGTCATCACAATAAGCAATAATACCAAGTGAATTAACTCTCGCTAAATGAGCAAATAGTTAATTCAATAGGTATAATATAAAACTGACAAATGTTCTTTTTGTCATAAACGTTAACCATAATTGGGCGAATTCCATTGATAAATGTTCTATTAGTTGATGACCATGAGTTAGTTCGTACAGGGATAAGTAAAATACTTAGTGATGTAAAAGGACTTAAGGTTATTGGTGAATGTAATACCGGTGAAGAAGCAATAAAGTTTTGCCGTCAAACTGACGTTGATGTTATTTTGATGGACATGGATATGCCAGGTATGGGCGGTTTGGAAGCGACTAAGAAGATCTTACGCTTTGCGCCAGATATTAAAATTATCGTGTTAACTGTGCATAGTGAAGATCCATTTCCTACTAAAGTGATGCAAATGGGAGCGTCAGGCTATTTAACTAAAGGTGCTGGTCCTGATGAAATGGTTAATGCAATTCGTTCGGTTAATAGTGGTCAGCGATATTTAACCTCTGAAATCGCTCAGCAAATGGCGTTAAGCCAGTTTAAAACCGTTGAAGAGAACCCATTTAATGCGCTATCAGATCGTGAACTGCAAATTATGCTGATGATCACTCGAGGCGAAAAGGTGCCTGATATTTCAGAGCATTTAATATTAAGCACCAAAACTATTAATAGTTACCGCTACCGTATGTTTGAAAAGTTAGGCGTTAGTAATGACGTTGAGTTAACTCATTTAGCCATTCGACATGGTATGTTAAAAACCGAAAAACTTTAACTGGTTAGTTTTCGTGTCAAATAAAACAATATCAGAAAGGCAGCCACCTCAGGTTGCCTTTGACAGTGAAGCATTCCTTGCTTCAGTCACTGAGCAAGCTGGTGTTTACCGTATGTATGATCATCAACAAGTGGTGATCTACGTTGGTAAAGCTAAGCAGTTGAAAAAACGTTTAGCCAGTTATTTTCGAAAAGATGTCGGCTCAGTAAAAACCAAAGCCTTAGTTAAGCAAATATGCGCTATTGATGTCACGGTAACCCACACGGAAGGGGAAGCGCTGATATTAGAAAATAACTATATTAAAAAATATCAGCCCAAATACAATATCCTTTTACGTGATGATAAAACTTATCCTTACTTGTTAATCACGGATCATAAACATCCTAAACTTGGTTTACACCGAGGCGGTAAAAAAATAAAAGGTGAATACTTTGGCCCTTATCCTACGGTTGGTGCCGTCTGGGAAAGCTTAAGGTTAATGCAAAAGTTATTTCCTATTCGGCAATGTGAAGATAGCTATTATCGTGCACGCTCCCGGCCTTGCTTACAGCATCAATTAGGTCGTTGTTCAGCGCCTTGTGTAGATAAAATCTCTACCGATGACTATATGGAACAAGTTCGACTGGCAAAGTTATTTCTACGTGGTAAAAGCTCGACGGTAATAGACTCTTTAGTTAAAAAAATGGAGTTGGCAAGTCGTGAGCTAGCATTTGAACAAGCCGCTAAGTTTAGAGATCAAATCGCGACATTACGCAAAGTACAGCAGCAGCAACATGTTAGTGGTGTTGCTGCTGAAATGGATGTTGTCGGCTTATATCGCTTTAAATCTCAAGCCTGCGTGCATTTACTCTTTATTCGTAATCATAAAATTCTCGGTAGTAAGAGCTTTTTTCCTGTTGTGCCCAGTGAAACCACTGACAGTGAAATACTGCAAGCCTTTATAAGTCAACATTATTTAAATCATGAGCCGCTACAAGGTAATATTCCGAAAGAGATTGTTATTGGTGAAGAAGTATCGCAGGCTAAAGAGCTAATGGCACTATTGTCAGAGCAAGCAGAGTACGATGTTAAAATATCATCTAAAAGTCGCAGTGAGCGCGCGCAATATTTAAAGTTGGCCTGTACTAATGCGCAAACCGCTTTAGTTACTCGTAATAGCCATAAAGAGTCGATGCAGGCACGATTTGCCGCTTTAAATGAAGTATTTGAGCTAGATAACGGTATATCACGTATTGAATGCTTTGATATCAGTCATACTATGGGGCAACAAACCATAGCATCTAATGTTGTCTTTAATGAAGAAGGGCCGTTAAAAACAGACTATCGCCGTTATAATGTGCATGGCATTACCCCAGGTGATGATTATGCTGCCATGGCATTTGCTTTAAATAAGCGCTACGGCAAAATGAAATCTTTAGATAAATTGCCAGATATTGTTTTTATTGATGGCGGTAAAGGGCAATTAGCTAAAGCTGAAGAGTTTTTTAACCAGTTAAACCTTGAGAGAACACCTTTGCTTGTTGGTGTTGCCAAAGGGGAGTCGAGAAAACCTGGCTTAGAAACCTTGATATTAGCAGGCAGCCATCAATTGATTTCCTTACCGGCAACGTCACCTGCGCTGCATTTGGTACAACATATTCGAGACGAGTCTCATCGTTTTGCCATTACCGGACATAGAGCTAAACGGCAAAAAGTCAGTAAAAAATCACAACTTGAACAAATTGAAGGTATAGGCGCGAAAAAAAGGCAAAGCTTACTGAAGTTCTTAGGTGGTATGCAGGAAGTGTTACAAGCTGATGTCAGTCAATTAGAAAAGGTGCCTGGCATTAGCAAAGTCTTAGCGCAAAATATTTATGATGCATTGCATGACAAGTGATTCATAAACTGTGTAAAATAAAAGAAAAATGCTTGTAGTGAAAAGTACATGTGGACAATACCCAATCAAATAACACTCTTTAGAATCATACTGATCCCAGTTTTCATTTTGGTTTTCTACTTACCACTTTCTTGGAGTAATTTTGGCGCATTTGCAGTATTTTGGTTAGCCTCAGTAAGTGATGCCCTTGATGGTTATTTAGCGCGTAAGTTGAATCAATCTTCGGCATTTGGTGCTTTTATTGACCCAGTAGCTGATAAATTGATGGTGGTAGCGGCGTTAGTGATGATAGCGCAAGACTATCAAACTTGGTGGGTGTCTATCCCAGCTATTATTATGATTGCTCGAGAAGTGTTTATCAGTGCACTTAGAGAGTTTATGTCTTCGCGCGGTAAGCGAGATATTATTGCCGTCTCCAATATGGGCAAATATAAAACCGCAGCGCAAATGTTAGGTATTATGGGCTTAATTTGGCAACCGAGTTACGATATTCCATTAATTCTATTTAAATTACCGCATGAAGTAATTAATTATGCGGCTTATGGTTTTTACTTTATCGCGACTGTATTAACCGTATCTACTTTAGTGGGCTATTTTAGCGCGGCTTTACCTGAGCTAAAAGAGCACTAAAAGCTCATTAGTTAAGAGAATATTTGCAAAAACGAGCAAGGCACCTACTTATTTAGTTAAAAAATCAGCAAATAACTCGCTTTTTAATCAGTCGACATAAAAATGAAATTAAAGGGTTGACTGGAAAATATTTCGATGTAGAATGCGTTTCCGTTGACAAGCAGTCAACAAATGAAGCGGCTGTAGCTCAGTTGGTAGAGCATCACGTTGCCAACGTGAATGTCACGAGTTCGAGTCTCGTTAGCCGCTCCAAATTTTCAATGTATTCATTGAAAATAACTACCTCAACGCGTGTTGATAAAATGGCGGGTTGGCAGAGTGGCTATGCAGCGGATTGCAAATCCGTGGACCTCGGTTCGACTCCGGGACCCGCCTCCATTTTGCCCGGGTGGTGGAATTGGTAGACACAAGGGATTTAAAATCCCTCGCTGGTAACAGCGTGACGGTTCAAGTCCGTCCCCGGGTACCATTTCATCAACATATGCTTGAGTGTTAGTGTTAATTCCTAGTTGTTTAAGTTATCTTTTTACGCTAGAATGCGCGCTCTTTTAGAGTATCTAAAAGCAGTGTTCATAGTTTTGTGATAAGCGGCTGTAGCTCAGTTGGTAGAGCATCACGTTGCCAACGTGAATGTCACGAGTTCGAGTCTCGTTAGCCGCTCCAATCTTTTTGGCAAAAGGTTGTTAAGTTACAACAAAGTAAAGCTCTTATGAAGCGGCTGTAGCTCAGCTGGTAGAGCATCACGTTGCCAACGTGAATGTCACGAGTTCGAGTCTCGTTAGCCGCTCCAATTTAATAAGAACTTTATTAGTAGGTACCAATACTTACTTAAAAAATACTATCCTCTGTCTTATAGATAGCTGAGCCCGGGTGGTGGAATTGGTAGACACAAGGGATTTAAAATCCCTCGCTGGTAACAGCGTGACGGTTCAAGTCCGTCCCCGGGTACCATTTATAAGGAATACAGAGAACTCTACGAAGCGGCTGTAGCTCAGTTGGTAGAGCATCACGTTGCCAACGTGAATGTCACGAGTTCGAGTCTCGTTAGCCGCTCCAATTTTCAAATCATATATTTTCAATTTATATATGTAGTAGGTACCAAGCTTACTATAAAAATACTATCCCTATCGCATGATAGCTGAGCCCGGGTGGTGGAATTGGTAGACACAAGGGATTTAAAATCCCTCGCTGGTAACAGCGTGACGGTTCAAGTCCGTCCCCGGGTACCATTTCCTATATTTAATTATTTTATATTTCCCCGTATTTTCTAAATATTTTTTATTTCTGATTAATGCCGTCAGACTTTGTTTTAAGCGATGATTTGTAATAGCTTGTAATCGACGTCGTGTTTGCTATTTATCTTCACTGCTTGTAGTGATAGACTTCCCTTAGTTAAAAGCCCTCAACAGGAGAATATGATGATTGTATTGAAAACTCACCCGGTAAAAGCTAGCTTCTGAGTTTAATGGCACAATATAAATACTATCTGTTATAACCTATCTTAAATTCTCGCTAATTATTTGCCCGGTGTTTTACTGAAATAAAACCGGGGTTAATGCTATTCATTATCCCTATCTCTTTACTGCAAACTTTCTGCAATAGGGACAATATTTTGAATATATCTATTTCAATGCCACATTTAGGTTGGCAAACATTTTTTCAACAACAATTAACACTTGCAGAGCTAGAATCTAGCCAATGTGCTCGAATTATTGCTCATCATCGTAGTGTGTATGTTTTACAGTTAGAAAATAGGCAGTTTCAACTACCTATCACTATAAACATGCCGGCAATGACGGTGGGAGATTGGCTACTTTTAACAGATGATTACCAATTTATTCGCTTACTAGAGAGAAAGTCGCTGTTAAAACGCAAGTCGGCGGGTTCAAAAGTTGATGAGCAGCTTATTGCTGTCAATATTGATGTGCTATTTATTGTTAGCTCACTAAACCAAGATTTTAATTTAAATCGTATTGAGCGTTACTTAGCGATCGCAAATGAGGCCACAATAGAGCCTGTGGTTGTGTTAACAAAATCCGATTTAACGGATAATTGGCAAGCGTTAAAAGCACAACTGCAATCGCTTGACCCATTTTTACCTGTTGAAGTGGTTAATAGCTTAGATGCTGACAGTGTCGATGCCCTTAAACCTTGGTGTAAACAGGGGAGCTCAGTATCTTTTATTGGTTCATCTGGTGTTGGCAAGTCGACATTAGTTAATACCTTACTAGGTAAACAGGCTCAAGTAACAAGTCATATACGTGAAGATGATGATAAAGGGCGACATACAACAACAGCACGTTCTGTTCATTTTATGCCATCGGGTGGTGTACTTATTGATACCCCGGGTATGCGTGAGTTACAGCTAGTAGAATGTAATGACGGCGTTGACAAAACCTTTGCTGATATCAGTCAACTAGCTGAGCAGTGTCGATTTAGTAATTGTCAGCATAGCAATGAGCCAGATTGTGCTATTTTACAGGCGTTAGAAGTTGGAGTTATAGATAAGCGCAGGCTAAATAACTACTTTAAACTTCAGGCTGAGCAAGCCCGAAATAGCGCCAGCATGCAGGTAAAGCGGGCGAAAGATAAAGCTTTATCGAAAATGTATCGTAATGTGCAAACTAGCGCGCGCTTAAGTAAAAAAGGTTATTAACCTTAATACAAAAAACCAAAGGCCACAAAACTTGTGGCCTTTGGCTCTATTCTTTTTTTGTTTAATGGCTGGTAAAACTAAGAAGTAGATAAAAGGCTAATACAATAGCGAGCCATATAGCCATACCACCTGCAGGGTAGTTGGGTGAAAATACACCATTTAGCAAACTGTTTTTCCGATCAAAGTAATGAATACAGCTATTTAGTACGGCTTGGGCCTTTAATCTTAATCGACGGTCTATTTGCCAAATGTGAGCAAAAAGTCTTTCTAGGACAGTCGGAATAGCACGTCGATATAGCCAGTCTACATCTAAATTGGTGGAAGGGAGCTCTGGTGGGTATAAACCCCTAAGGCTAAGCCAAACAAACGCGAGTGCGGAAAAGAACAGTAGCTGGGTTTGGGCAAGTACGTGAGTAACATCATAAGCACTATAGTTTGTTTCAAAGGGTAATAGGGCATATAAGCCTTGTGGGTAAATACCTATACCAATACATAAGGCTGCGGCAATCGCCATAGCTGCAAGCATATTTTTAGGTGGATCGCTTGCCCTTATGCCTGAGTCATGAGCGAAAAAGGCAAAATAAGGGATTTTGATGCCCGCGTGATGAAATACCCCAGCAGATGCAAATAGTAGGATTAACCAAACCCAGCTATAACCTTCATTAATGGCTGCTGTCATAACCATTGATTTACTCACAAAGCCGCTAAATAGTGGAAAGGCTGAGATAGATGCTGCGCCGATTATACAAAGTAAGGTGGTTTTAGGCATGGTCTTATATAAACCTCCTAGTTCAGAGCCATTAATTTTACCTGTCATATGTAATACCGCGCCCATAGACATAAATAACAGGCCTTTGAAAATTACATCGTTAAAGGCATGTGCTACTGCGCCATTTACCGCAAGCGCAGTACCAATACCTATACCAACAACCATAAAGCCCACTTGGTTAATGAGGCTGTAAGCTAAAACCCTGCGAAGATCATTTTCAATCACTGCAAAGAAAATAGGGAAGCACGCCATAGTTGCGCCAATATAAACTAATAGCTCAGTACCAGGATAAGCACGAGCAAGTGCATAAACAGCCACCTTAGTGGTAAAGGCGCTAAGAAATACCGTACCTGTTGCGCTAGCTTCAGGGTAGGCGTCGGTAAGCCAGTTGTGGGCAATAGGGAAAGCACATTTAATGCCTAGCGCGATAAATATAAGCCAGCTTGCAATACCATCTAAGCCGATATAGTTAAAGGCAAGACTATTGTGCTCACCAGCATAGAATATTGCGCCAACAAGGAGTAATACACCTGAGAGTACCTGAATAATAAGGTAGCGCATGCCGGCAGTGTAGGAATTATGAGTCTGTCGAGCCCAGATTAAAAACACTGATGTAAACGCTAATAACTCCCAAAAAATAAATAAGGTTAACAAGTCACCTGCAAACGCGGCGCCTAAGGCGCTACCCGCGTATAGTAATGCTGCTAGCTGCTCTAAGGTATTTTTTACGTGCAACGCATAGACAATGCCGATAAATGCGGCAATATGGAAAATATAACCAAAGATTAAGCTTAATTTATCGACGCGATAAGGCACTATTTGATAGCCCATTAAGGTGAATTGCAAGTGAAGCCCATCAGGTACTAAAGATAGATGAAGCGCCCCTAATATGGGAATTAAGATCATAACAATTTTACGCAGCAGGCCGCGCGTAAAGGCCGCGATTATGGCGCCAAGAAAAAAGGGTATAAAGGGTGGCAACTCAATCATCCACATGCTTGGCTCCTATCTTTTTCGCCGGTAGGGAGCTGTCTGTTTCTGTGTGATTTTGCTCAGCTTGGTAATAATCTTCAGAGCGCATTAGCAAGGTTCTTAGCCATGTTGCGACAAAAACCAGTAGCACACAGCCAACAAAGCCATAAAGCGGATAGAAGCCTAGTAAATTCTCCCAACTATGGGAAATGTGTCTGTGCACAAAAAAATCTATGATTAACAGTAAAGCGCAGCATAGATAAAATGCGCTTAATAGGCGTTTTACATTGTTAGGATTATCAAACAGGTGTTTTGGTTCTTTTGCCATCAATTAGTTCCTATAGGGTAAAATAGCCGACGCCAATTCAAATAGTGGTTGCGGATAAATAAACAGTATTAAGCACATAGTGCAGGTAATGCTAATGGCAATTAAACACGGCAGAGGTGCTTCGTAACGGGGGATCGCTAATGTTTGCTTGGTTTGCTCAGTTTGCTCGCTGGCTATATTTATCTCAGGTGAATTTTGCTTTGTTAAAATATTAGGGTAAAAAGCGTGAAACGGAATGGGCAGTAAATAAGCAATATTTAAAAGCGAACTTAGCATAAGAACAATCATGATTAACCACTGCTTAGTGTCAATGCTAGCTGTTAATAAGAAGAATTTACTCCATGTTCCGCCTGTTGGTGGTACACCAATAATACTTAGACTAGCAATTGCAAATGCCAGCATAGTTAACGGCATTTGTTTGCCAATGCCGCGCATTTCGCTTATTTGACTTTTATGTAAACGAACTAAAACTGCACCAGCGCAGAAGAACAAGGTAATTTTACCAAAGGCATGCATGGCAATGTGCATGCCGCTACCTGTAATACCTGAAGGAGTGGCTAACAATGCCCCTATAGTCACGTAACCTAATTGGCTAACCGTTGAGTAGGCTAGGCGCGCTTTTAAGTTATCTTGTCGCATAGCAATGATTGATGCCAGTAATACTGTAGCGCCAGCTAAGTAAAGTAATAGTTGTGTTGTTGGTAAAATAGCGAGTAAGTCGAGGCCAAAAATCATCACGCAGATTTTGACTATAGTGAAAACACCAGCCTTTACTACGGCAACCGCATGTAATAGCGCGCTAACTGGGGTAGGTGCAACCATGGCAGCAGGTAACCAGCGATGAAAGGGCATAATGGCTGCCTTACCAACACCAAAAATAAACAGCACAAGTAATGTGCCTGCTATTGTGATATTGACATCAGACGAGAATATCCCACCTTGTTTAAAATCTAATGTACCAGCAACTTGCCAAGTACCTACAATGGCAAGTAAAAAGAAAACCACAGAAGTGGTTAGGAGAATGCCTAGATAAGTTCTACCGCCTAACTTGGCATTATCTGTACCTGAATGAGTCACTAAGGGATAAGTTGATAAGGTAAGTACTTCGTAAAATATAAATAAGGTAAATAAATTGGCTGAAAAGGTAAGCCCCATGACAGCACTAATAGCGATAGCAAAACAGCAATAAAAGCGCGTTTGGTTTTTTTCATGATGACAACGCAGGTAACCGATAGCATAACATGTGGTAATCAACCAAAGAAAACTGGCAACAAACGCAAATAGCATCCCGAGCGGCTCTACGGTAAAGCTGATAGCTAAGCCCGGAATTATCTCCCCCCAAGAAATATTTAAGGCAAGCCCTTGTGCGTTTGCGCCATATAGTTGGCTAACCAGATAGATGAGAAGCATGCTAGTGCTAAGGGTTATTGCCTCTCGTAAATTAGGTTTATTGCTGGTCGCAAGAACACCAATAACTGAAAGTAGCGGCAGTAAAATAGTAAGCTGTAACATGTGCGCTAACGAGATACTCATGGCGTGCTCCCAAATAAGCTCTCTGCTGCGGCTTTACTTACCTCTACCGTTAAACTGGTATCTATGCCAAAGTAAACATTAGCGAGTACTAATAACCAAGTGGGAATAAGAATTAAGGCTGGTGCTTCTTCAATTTGCTTAGGGGCAGCATTAGCGGGATAAAAATAGGCAGCCTCAACTATTTTCCATACATATATCACGGCTAACATTGAGCCAAGTAGTATTAATACGGCAATAGGCCACCAACCCTGAGCTAAGAGAGCTTTTACTAAGTACCACTTACTAATAAAGCCAACGGTTAGTGGTACGCCAATTAAACTAAGACCGCCAATAACAATCGCAGCCATAGTAAATGGCATTTTACGCCCTAAACCTTTGAAGTTATCAATGTGAACACTACCAAGTTTGTACATGAGTGCTCCTAATGCTAGAAATATAGCGCTTTTCATTAGGGCATGATTAAATAAATGCAGTAGTGTTGCGGTTAACCCCGCAGCTGTTGCTAAGCTAAAGCCAACAATCATGTAGCCAATTTGAGCTATGCTTGAGTAGGCGAATAATAGCTTGATATTACTTTGATAAATTGCCGATATTGAGGCGATAAAAATACCAGCAAGACCTAATGCCATCAGCAAGGTTTGTAACGGAATGGTTGTAAAGGAAAATGAAAAACCAAAGACAGAAAAAGTAAAACGAATTAATAAATAAATCGCCACTTTAGTGGCTGTTGCAGCAAAAAATGCCGTAACAACCGATGGTGCATACGCGTAGGCATTTGGTAGCCATAAATGTAGTGGAAACATAGCTAGCTTTAAGCATAAGCCAGCAACTATGAAAGCGTAGGCGGTATAGACGGTTTTTGTTTGTGCTACTTCTGGTAAGTGTTGCGCAAGGTCTAACATATTTAATGTACCTGTCATTTGATACATTAAGCCGACACCAATTAATATAAATGTTGCGCCAATAGTGCCTAAAATAAGATATTGAAATGACGCCCAAAGTGCTTGCCTATCTTTACCAAGGGCAATTAATGCATAAGCAGATAATGAAGAGATTTCTAAAAAGACAAAAACATTAAAGGCATCGCCTGTCGCAACAATACCTAACATGCCAGTTAATGAAAGTAGGTAGAGAATATAAAACAATGTGTGTTTATCTTGAGGTATTTCTTTTTCGATACTTTTTTGACTGGCAAGCAATACTATGGTGCTTATTGAGCTGATGATAAGTAAAAGCAAGGCATTTAATTTATCTATTTTGTATTCAATGCCCCAAGGTGGTTGCCAACCACCTAATTGATAACTGATCACATCAGTATTTAATACTTGCTGTAGGAGTGCCAAGCTAATTAAAAAAGTGATTGCGCTAACGAGTACAGCAAATAGCCAAACCAATTTACTGCGCTTTAAAATGACGCAAATTGGTGCTGCGCTAAGAGGGATAACGACCTGTAATATGGTTAAATGCGCTATCACGCTTGCTCCTTAGCGTCATTATTTTGTTTGCTTTGAGAGCTTTGGTTATCTAATTGCTGGATGGTTTCTTCTTCAATAGTGCCGTAGGCAGTTTTAATACGGACAACTAAAGCTAAACCCAATGCTGTGGTAGCTATACCAACGACAATAGCGGTAAGTATAAGTACGTGCGGGAGTGGGTTAGAATACTGATTAATACTGTCAGCTAGAATTGGAGCATCAGCCCCTTCAATATTGGCAATACTAATGTAGAAAATAAATACTGAGGTTTGAAATATAGTTAAGCCAACTAATTTTTTGATCAGGTTGCCATGAGCGATAACGATATATAATCCGCTCATCATAAGTATTACCACTATCCAATAATTAAAAAGTCCGATAATCATGGTGATAACTCCTGAGAATCTTTTACTTGTTTATGCTTTTGCTTTAATTGCTCTCGTTGGTTGGCAAAATTAAAAAAGATGAGAATCATCACTGCTGCGACAGTACAGCCAACACCTAATTCAATAATCAAGATACCTAGATGCTGACCAATCACAGGAAGGTCAGCTAACACGTTATAGTTGAGGAAATTTCCTCCTAGCAGTAGTGAGGTTAAACCGACACAGGTGAAAAGTAGCACTCCTAGGGCGGTAATGAGTAAAATAAGTGATGGGTTAAGTGCTTTTTGTGCTGCGCTTAGGCCAAATAACATGGTATATAAAATTATTGCCGCGGCAAAAATAACGCCAGCTTGGAATCCGCCGCCGGGACCAAAGTCGCCATGAAATTGAACGTAAAGAGCGAACAGTAAAATAAAGGGAATCAATATTTTAGCAACAATGCGAATCACTAAATGCTGCTTGTGCATTGATACACTGAGTGATTTATCGTTACGATTTGTTTTACTATTAAAAGACAATAAAGCGAGTACGCCAGTACAGGCCGTAAATATCACCACTAATTCACCTAAAGTATCAAATGCGCGGTAACTTGCTAAAACAGAAGTGACGATATTCGGGATACCTATTTCCTGCATTGACTCTTCAATATATCTTGGTGCGACATGTTGGTGAATAGGCGCATCAGTGATACCAAAGTAAGGCATATCAAGTGTGCCAAATATTAATAAGGCACCGGTAATGCTCACAACAATGAGTGCCGGTAAGGGTTTATGTCGTGTCGTGTTTTCGCTTCTTCCTGTCATAGAAATAACGATGAGCATAAGTAAAGTTGAAATACCCGCACCAACAGCCGCTTCAGTAAAGGCAACATCTACCGCATCGAGGGCGACAAAAAAACTTGCCGATAATAAGCTATATATTCCGCTTAGCATCACTACCGCAAAAAGATCTTTCATGTAAATAACTGCAAAGGCGATGACAATTAAAAAGCTTAGCAGTACAAAATCAATTATCGCTTCGATGATGAGCCTCCTTAGTTTTATTATTTAAGGAGGGTTCGGTTTCGCTTAAGCTAGGTCTTAACCCATTGCGCCATGCTGCTTTGGCGAGAACATGGCTTGTTGTCGGGCTTATTAATAGGGTTAATAGCAGAATCATGATTAATTTTGCTACAACCAAAAAATTTGGCGCTTGCATCATCAGAGCGATTAAAATTAACGCAGCACCTAATGTATCGGTGACGCCAGCAGCGTGCATGCGGCTATAAAAGTCGGGGAACCTTAAAACACCAACACCTGCAGAGATACAAAGAAAGCTGCCAATAATTAAACACAGCCCTGTTAGTAGTGTGATTATCATATTCACTTATTACAGCTCCTTGTTTGATGAAGAGGTCTTGTTTGGTTTATCTCTAAACTGCTCGGTATCAGAGTAACGTAAGACACCAATAACACTAATAAAATTGATCAGTGCATAAACAATCGCTATATCGAGAAAGTCAGCTCGGCCCATAACAAAGCCTAACAGTGAGATAAGTAGTACCGTTTTGGTAGCAAACATATTGACCGCTAAGATTCGATCATAAAGGCTTGGTCCTGCTATACCTCTAAGTATGGCAAGCATCATGGCGACTAAAATAGCTAGCGTAGCTGCAACTAACATTGGCTCTCCAGCTTACTAATTCGTGCGTCCATTTCGCCTTGCTCTAATGATGCTATGTTAGCTGTGAGTAAAGCATGTACAAGGATTTCATCACCTTGTAATTTTATGGCAACCGTACCTGGGGTTAAGGTAATTGAGTTGGCGTAAATAACTTTACCCATATCTGTTTTTTGAGAGATTTTTATGGTTTTTAATTGCGGGGAAATACTGTCTTTACCAAGCCAAATATGTTTTACCACGGTTATATTCGCTTTAACTATTTCTTTAATAAGCCAGACATAGTAACTAAAGATAATTGGTGTTAGATATAAAGGTTGTGATTCGTGATCAACAATGTCCATTTGCTGGCTAATTATTAATACCAGAATAATCGAGGCTAAACCTAGACTTAAAATTAACAAGCTGTAGTGACCAGAATTTAGTAACCAAAACAATGTTAAACAGAGAAATAGCGTAAATATGTGTTGGTTCATGACAGTTTACCTTGGGCAGATGCTTATTGTTTTTATAGTGCACATGTTGCGCAGTGCTATATCAGTTTGCCTCCAAGGTGCTCCTTTGTGTTTATAAACGGACTTTATTGGCAACTCTTTTGTTGTTACGGCCTTAAATAGTTTGTGATAGTGATTATTTTGAGCAGTAAAATGAAAGACTTACCCTATTGTTATTAATTTGGTCTATATATAGTTATAGTTCAATGAGCTAGGTTGGCAAAAATTTTTTTAATGAAGCTAATTTTATTGCATGAAATATGCTTACTAGTAAATTCCTCGAAATTTCAACAACTCACATATTCGTTCGGCAAAATAACTCTCGATAAATTGGTCAGTAGATAAAGCTGAATTAACCGACAATTTTTATCAAAATAGCCATAGCGGTTAGCTTGTAGATTAGATTGGAAGTTTCTCTGTAGGAGCTTGTGATTGTTACTTATTGTCCTAAACTAATATTAATAGGGATAAAAGCTAGATAAGGATATTGATATGTTTGAATTTTGGCGCTTTAAAGTCATTGATGAAACACAGTACCAGCTACTCGGCTCAGAATTTAATTTTCCTTTAGTTTTTCTTTCCATTGTTGTTGCTATTTTAGCTTCATATTCAACCTTGGTTGTGCTTGATCGGGTATGGTCCTCTGATAATAAAAATATTATTCGATTTTGGTTGTTATTTGGTAGTTTTGTTTTGGGCATTGGTGTATGGGCAATGCATTTCACTGGCATGCTTGCCTATATTATGCCTGTTGAAATGTCTTTTGACCCATTAACAACAACTATTTCAGTCTTACCTATTTTTATTGGCGCTTATTTCACCTTAAGACAGATTACCCTTTACAAGTTTGATTTCCTTAATATTCAGTTATCTGCGTTATCCTTAGCTTTAGGCATAGGCACTATGCATTTTATTGGTATGGAAGCTATGCTATCAAACGCATTGATGGTTTATAACTTACCACTGTTTTTAGCGTCTATTCTCGTTGCTTATGTCTTAGCCAGTATTACCTTATACCTTGTTGCACTTGAAACCAAAACAAACAAACATAAGTGGCTTGTACGTATTTTATGTTCATCTGTTATGGGAGCAACGATCTCGAGCATGCACTATATGGCTATGGTGTCGGTTAGTTTTTACGTGTCTGAGAAAATAGGAACTACCCCCATGGATGCCATGGGACATGGGTCGTTTGTTATTCCTGTCGCTATTGCCGGCATTATTTCCGTCTTAGTGATCACAACCGTTTTGTGTGCCTTGATCGATAAGCGCTTACAAGCAGCTGAACTGTCTGCAAAAGAGAGTGCTATAAGAGAAAAAGATATTGTTGAGCATTTACCTGATGGCTTGTTATTAATTGATCCTGAAGGACAAATCGTCTCTGCTAATACCGCCGCACAAAATATGTTTAATTTAACAGGGCAAGCAATTAAGCAATTAAAAATTGAGCAGTTAGTACCAGCAGTAACTTACTCTAAATTAGTCGATGATGTGGTGTTATTTGATCATGAGTTATTAGGACAAACTGTTGTTATTGATGGCATTAAAAAAAATGGTGAGACTTTTCCAATAGAAGCACATTTTTCAAAAATGACACTCGTGATTGATTTTCAGGTGATGTTTAGTTGTGTAATGCGAGATATTACTGAGCGGCTGTTATTGGAAAAGCAACTTTACCAAGCACAAAAATTAGAGTCTATTGGTCAGCTAGCGGCAGGTATTGCTCATGAAATTAATACGCCGACTCAATATGTTATCGATAATACCTCATTTTTAGAGTCGAGCTTTACCGGCATTGCACCGGTTATAAGGCAGTGCCAAGCATTAATCGCTTGCAATGATGGTGAACTAAAGACAAGCGAGCTAGAGCAGCTTCAAGCATTAATTGAGCAAGCGGATGTAGATTTTTTACTTGAAGAAATTCCTATGGCGCTCTCTCAATCGCTTGAAGGTTTACATCGTATTTCTACCATAGTTAAAGCAATGAAGTCCTTTTCTCACCCCAGTAAGGGAGAAATGCAGCTAACCAGCCTTGCTGAAGCGATTGATACTACTATTACCGTTGCAAGAAATGAATGGCGTTATATTGCAGAATTAACAACACACTTTGATGAGAATATACCTAAAGTAAATTGTGTTCGTGATGAGTTAAATCAGGTCTTTTTAAATATCATTGTCAATGCGGCTCATGCCATTGAAGAGAAAGCTAAAACGCGCGACTCGTATAAAGGAGAGATAAAAATATCCACCTATCAAAATGATACATTTGTCATTATCGAAATTTGTGATAATGGTGCTGGTATGACAGAAGAGGTACAAGCGCGAATATTTGACCCTTTTTATACCACAAAAGGTGTTGGCAAAGGCACGGGGCAAGGGCTAAGTTTGGCATATTCGGTTATTGTTGAAAGGCACCAAGGAAAAATAGATGTTAATAGCATATTAGGCGAGGGCAGCACTTTTATTATTTCCCTCCCCATTCGTTGTGAAAGTACTCAAGTGCTAGAGGATGTTGAAACGCTGGAGGGATTAATATGAGGGTCATGTTTGTTGATGATGAACGTATGATTTTAAGCGGCTTAAAACGAGCATTTTTTCGTAATGACTGGCAAATTTACTATGCTGACAGCGCCGAGTTAGCTTTGAAGTTATTGCAAAAGCAAGCGGTTGACTTTGTTGTTTCAGATATGAGAATGCCAGGCCTGGATGGTGCTGCGCTTTTAACAAAAGTAGCCGATCTTTATCCGCAAACTGTGCGTATTATTTTATCAGGTCATTCTGATGAAGAGGCGTCAAAAAGAGCGAGTTTTGTCGCACATCAATGGCTAAGTAAGCCGTGTCAGCCCCAGCATATCGAAGCGTTACTCAATCAAATCTATAAAACTCGTAATGCCTTACCTAATCAGCGAGTGCAACAAGTGGTTGGCGAAATTAAATCATTGCCAGCAGCTCCTCGTGTTTATATGCAGATTAATGCCTTTATTAAAGAGGATGCCACCGATATGCAGAAAATTTCTACTATTATTGCCCAAGAGCCAGCTTTGGTCGCCAAAATATTACAGCTAACCAATACTTCATTTTTTGCTAATGCTAAGCATGTTGAGAGTTTAACTGAAGCGATTACAAGACTGGGGTTAGAGTTAGTCTGTAGTATTGTTATGGCGGCGGAAACTTATTCTCAGCTTGATGATAATTCGGGATTTTCGGTGTCAGATGAACAAAAACATTGTCTGTCTACTGCTCGATTTGCTGCTACTATGGTTGAGCCTGGCATACGTCAAGAAGCGGTATTGGTTGGCTTATTGCACAATATTGGTAAGTTTATTTTATACAAGGTCTCGCCTGATGCTATGGCGGAATACTTGCAAAGATGTAAGGCAGATGATGATAATATTGCTCTAGAGCATGAGTTGTTTCACACTGATCATACGCAATTAGCGGGTTATTTATTACACTTATGGAATTTCTCTTACAGCTTGATTGAAAATATTGTTTTACATCATAGCCCTGAAAAATTAATGGCGTCTCACTTTGGCTCTGGGGCTGCTGTCTATGTTGCCAGCCGTCTACTTAGAAGACAGCCTATCGAACCGGCATTTATCGAGCATTTTGCCTTAGCAGATAAACTAGAAAAATGGCAATCACAAGTGACTAAGTATAATTAACTTCAGCCCCATCTAAGCTATGCGTATCTAGTAGCTATTGTTACTGGCTTCTGCGTTATTTTGATGTGAAATAGTCAGCTATTTCTACTTCAAAAAGCCTTAAATTCAGACAGAATATCTAACTAATCTGAACTCGGTTTAAGAGATAAGTTAACCGTTTGAAATATCGATAGTTAGTCTGCATATGTATTCTCTAGCTTGATAATTGGACTTAATTCAAGGCAAATTTCGCGTCAATAGCCAGCCTATTGCAAGTAAATTTAACGCCGAAGTAAGTTAAAGTAGCTGCTAGAGAGCTATTTATTAGGCCGAGCTCAGGTTAACTAGCTTGGCAAACCGTTACTTTGGTATTGCTTTTTAATGCGCCATTTTCTACGCAATGAGCAATAATACGCTGTAATGCTTCCGTTATTTCCTGTCCTTTTGTGATAACCACTAAGCCTGTTTTGGTGCAAATGTCTTCTTGAATGATCATTTGCTCTTTTAGTTCGCTAAGGTTAATTAATTTTTGGCTTAGTTCTGAAGTGGCACAGACAGATTCTTTAAATGCTTTGAGTATATTGGGATCGTAATATTGATTCTGTTCATCAAGGGCTAAGCAGGCTTGATTGGTGGATGAGCCGGCTCTTTTAAAGCGTAAATAATCAATCACTATTTTTAACATTCTGGCGCCATAAGGGATATCTTCGCCTTTTACATCATCATGTGGCACACCTTCACCATTAAAACATTTTTCTTGATATAAAATGGTATGAGCTATGGTATTCATTCTAGGAATTTTTCTAATAAGATCAGCTGCTAAACAAGGGTGTCGCTCGATCATTTGTCGTTGCTCAAGTGACAAGGTATCGTCACTTTCTCCTTGATTTAGCGTATTATCAGGAAACATCACATAACCAAGCTGAGAGAGCTGGATCATAGGTTCAAAGCTCCAGGATACTGGATAGTTGAGTGTTTTTGCTAACGCTAGCATGTGTTTTTTAATTTGTACTGTATGAGCGAAGATTTTTGGATTGACTATGGTAAGCACTTCAGAGAGTACATTTAATGTTCTTTTTAAGGTTTTATTGAGCAGTATTTTTTCGGCGATAACTAAATTATATTGCTCAATCCCAGCCTCAATCGCTTGAGTTAATGCTTGGTGGCTACATGGCTTATTAATAAATCGAAATATATCGCCAATATGTAAGGCGTCAATAGCTGTTTTTTGATCAACATTGCCCGTTAACATAATGCGTACGGTATTAGGGGATTTCTTTTTGACTTCTTGGAGTAGTTCAACACCATTCATCACGGGCATCTGCATATCAGTAATGATCACGGCATACTTATTCTTGTTGTCTATTAGCTTTAATGCCTCTTCACCACTTTGAGCTAGATCAAAGTCGAAAAGCCCTCGAAGGTTTCGCCGAAATGAATTGAGAATATTGATCTCATCATCCACTAATAAAATTTTATGGCTCATAGTTGCGCGAACTCCAGAAGTTTTTGCTAAGAAAAGATTTCATTGAAAATCCTTATTCAATAACTGAGGTGAGGAGAAAAATGTCTACGATATCTTGAGTTTATGCCGTAAATGGCATTTATGCAATTTTCTATTTTTTATCAGTATTCTGTTTAATTAACTTAAACTTTGCATAAGAAATTTTAACCTAGGGATAACTGGCTATTTCTCTGCAAAATAACACAGAATTAAGAGAAAAATAACGACTATAAACGCATGGCTTATGTGACGCTTTATTGATGCTCTGGTTAAATAAAAGCATTAACCAGGGCATCAATAAAGCTTCTAACTTTTGCTGACAGATGTTTACGGCTGGGGTAAAGGGCATAAACATTGATTTCAGTTTCAATATAGTCAGGAAAAAGCACTGCTAATTGACCTGACTTTAACGCTGCGTCAAGACAAAAGCTAGGTAGCCGACAAATACCGTGTCCGTCTAACACCATGGCGAGTTCCATTTGCGAGCTGTTACACAAAATATGCTGTTTTACATCAACAGATACCGTTGAGCCATCTTTTTTGTCGTATTGCCAGCGACTTGGGTTTTTTAAATTACTATAACAAATACACTGGTGTTGGCTGAGTTGTTCTGGTGAGCTAGGTTTACCATGCGTTTTTATATATTCGTGTGAGGCTATAGTATAACTTTGACAGCTATATATTTTTCGATAAATTAAGCTTGATTCGTTGAGCTCTCGCGTTGCTCTAATGACAAGATCGTAACCATCTTGAACTACATCGACATGACGATCACTAAAATCTATATCAAGAGAGACTTTAGGGTTTGCTTTTGCGTAGCTTGATAATATTGGCTGTAAATAGTCTAAGCCAAACGAGATTGGGCAGCTAATTTTTAATGTGCCTCTAGGCTCTTTGTTATTTTGATTAATATCTAATAGTGATGATTCTGCATCTTCTATTAATTGCTCACACTGCTCAAAGTAAAGCTTACCTTCAGGGGTTAAGCTAATGGAGCGTGTGGTTCTATTGAGCAACCTAACCCCTAAGCGTGCTTCTAGCTTGTTTATTTCTTTACTTATAAATGAGGTTGAATGGTTACTTATCTGGGCTGCCGCAGTAAAACTGCCTGCAGTGACCACTTGATGAAAAATAACAATACCGTCAAAAAGTTTAGTATTAGAAGTCATATGGAAAAAGTGATTTAACTATTGAGTTATTAATTACATATAAAGCTTAATGTACACTAGTTTCAAATGAAAAACAGCTGGTAAGCGAATTGAGTAAAACGCAACGACCAGTGTCAGTATCTTATGAACAATAAGGAATTATTATGAAAGTATTAGCATTTGCAGCCAGTAACAGTACTAAGTCAATCAACAAACAATTAGCAAGTTATGCCGCATCGTTAGTTCCTGATGCAGAAGTAGAGTTATTAGATATTAATGATTATGAAATGCCCATTTTTAGTCAGGATAGGGAAGAGCAGCTAGGTCAACCTGAACAGGCTAAGCAATTTTACGCTAAATTAGGTGCAGCTGATGCCATTATTATTTCTTTTGCTGAGCATAATGGCTCTTATACCGCGGCATATAAAAATTTATTTGATTGGACATCACGCATTGATATGGGCGTTTATCAGAATAAGCCGATGTTATTATTAGCAACTTCACCAGGCCCAGGTGGTGCCGCAAGTGTTCTTGCTGCGGCCAATGGCTCAGCTAAGTTCTTTGCCGCAGATGTTAGAGCAAGCCTGTCGATCCCTAGCTTTTTTGATAATTTTGATATGGAAAAGCAAGCGTTAACTGATCCTGCACTAAAACAGCAGTTGCTTGAGGCGGTGGCAAAATTAACCTGAACTCACCTTGATATCAGTGTAGATTAATGGTTTAGCTTTCAAACTGTTAACTTATCTCTTAAAGCGTGTTTAAGTTAAGGTAATTTTCTCCATCATAAATTTCATGCAAGTTTAATTGGCACTAATGATTTACTTTAAGCAAATGATTAGTGCTTTTTACCCTTCTTAGTTAAATACTTGTATTCTAAGCCTGCTTTAGTGCAATAATTCATTCAATAAAATGTTGACCAAGTGTTCAATCGGTAGTCTTATTTTTGTTATAATTTTGCCAAACAAGACATAGCCCCTAAAATATTTTACTTACATACTGTTCTCATAAACTATAGTTATACCAAGTGAAATAGTTAATTCAATTGGTATTATACCAAGTGAAAAAGTGATTTGCTCTCTCAGCGAGAATTAAAGGGTTTAGAGGCAAGGCGCTGGATGAAAAGAATGGTTATTCAGGAGAATGTGCTCCTGCATTCTCTAATATGCTGCATCCATGCAGCGTCCTTGTTAAGTTCAGTAACGCAGCATGTAAGCCTTTTAAACTCGCCCTTTGGGAGCTTGTCAGAGGCAAGATAACAGCGGCAGATTTGTTCAATGTAGATAACTATATTGTCACAATATCTTTCTTGTTATCTCACCTCTGACATAGCTCTGAGATGACTAAAGCATTATTTCAATTGGTATTATATTTGATTATCTTCTTTGGCTGTGTGCTCAGTAATGCTCAAATTTGTATTAGGTAGACCCCGAGTTATTTAATGAAGTTTTTAACTGCTAATAGAAATCTATTGCTGTTGGCCTTCTTGCCAACCTTGGCGATTGTCGTTTTCGCGTTTATAACTGTTCAACATGCACTCAAAACGCTTGATAAGAGTGACTATGCCATTAAGTTAATTGAATTAAGCTTAGTGAATAATGCGCTTGTGCATGAAGTGCAAAAAGAGCGAGGCATGAGTAATGTTTATTTTTATAGCCAAGGGCAGCAATTTGCTGAGCAATTAGTCGCTCAACGTAAACTCACCAATATAGCCTTAGTAAATCGTAATCAATTTATTGAGCAGCAATTAGGTGTTCCTGCTGTAGCTAAAGAAATTATAGCCCTTGTAGGTATTAAAGACTTAGCAAGTCAGCGCAATGGCATTGATGAATTTGCCTTGTCATCAAAAGAGATCATTTACTATTATAGTCAGCTTAACAAACAGCTGATTGATACCATATTACAGGCGATTAAATTGTCCAGTGATGCTGCCGTCAACAATCTACTGCATGCCTATTATAGTTTAGTGATGAGTAAAGAGCTTGCCGGAATTGAGCGAGCTTATTTGGCTGATATAGATAGTGCTCAGGGCTTCACTGCAAAGAAATTGACAGCCATCACGCGTATTAGAGCCATGGAAGAATCGCACCTTGCATTATTTGAACAGCTAGCAGAAGCGAATATTGTTCGTTTTTATCAGCAAGCAATGCAGCATGAATCTTTTGCGAAAATTGCCAAGCTGCGCCAACTTCCCCTTAATAGCATTGAAAGTGATACTTGGTTTAGCGATGCTACACAGCGTATTAATCAGCTGCAAGCGCTTGAAACTGAAATAACGGCTAATTTATTAACAAAACTTAATAAGCTTAACTCAAGCGCACATAATCGTTTATGGTTTAGTGTCGTTTACGGCGCATTATCTATTGTGCTTATTTTGATACTGGTGATTAAACTATTAATTAATCGTGCTAATGAGCACCGTTATCAAGAGCAGCTTGAAGCGAAAACAGAGGCGCTCAATTTATTTAAACTTGTGGTTGATAACTCCTTAAATGGTGTCGTCATTACTTCACCTGAAGGAAAAATCAACTATGTCAATAAACACTTTTGTAGCATGTCTGGTTATCGGGAAGAAGAGCTAATTGGCAAAAACCCTCGTATGTGGAGTTCAGGCGACACCAGTGTGTCAACATATCGACAGCTATATACTACTATCACTCAAGGAAATTACTGGCAAGGTGAGTTACGAAATAAGCGCAAAGATAGCCAGTTATATTGGACAAACACCACCATATTTCCGGTTAAGTCGCAAGTAAATGAAATTGTTAACTTTGTTTGCATACAAAAAGATGTTACTCAGCAAAAGCACGATAAAGAAACCATTGAGCATTTAGTTAATCATGATACCTTAACCGGTTTACCCTCACTGCGTTTAGGCAAGGATAGGCTAGAGCAGGCGATTTTATCAGCGCAGCGTCATAACTTAGTGGCAGCGGTGATGTTTTTTGACTTGGATGGCTTTAAAGAAGTGAATGACCAATTTGGTCATGCGGCAGGCGATCACGTATTAATTACCACGGGGCAACGTATTGTTGCTCAGTTAAGACAAACAGATACGGTGGCTCGCATTGGCGGGGATGAATATATCGTGGTGATGACCAATATTAAGCATGTTAAAGCGATAGAGCAGGTGGCTAAAAAAGTGATTGAAGCCGTTAAGCAGCCGGTTTACTTTAACGAGCATGCGCTGTATGTCACCGCAAGCATAGGTATTTCTCAATACCCGCGTCATGGCACCACAGGTGCTGAATTATTAGCAAAAGCAGATCAGGCCATGTATGCGATAAAAGGTGTTGGTAAAAATAATTACTCCATTTATGCTGATTAAACAATCTAAATCGTACGCAGGTAATGCCTGCCAGTTAAATTACTTTAATCTATTATCAAATGCTATTCGATACAGTTAACACTTGATATAATGCCTGAACTAATTCTTAATAGAATCTTATCTGTTTATTTTTCTGAGGTTATTTTTAAATGTCGGATACTGAAAACCGTCCAAGTAATTTTATTCGCCAAATTATTGATGCTGACCTAGCAAGTGGTAAGCACACCAGTGTGCAAACGCGATTTCCACCTGAGCCAAATGGTTTTTTACATATAGGCCATGCGAAAGCTATTTGCCTAAACTTTGGTATTGCGCAAGATTATCAAGGACAGTGTAACTTACGATTTGATGACACTAACCCTGAAAAAGAAGATATCGACTACGTTAATGCCATTCAAGAAGACGTTAAGTGGTTAGGATTTGAGTGGGCGGGTGATGTTCATTACTCTTCTGATTATTTTGAGCAATTGCATGGTTATGCTGTTGAATTGATTGAAAAAGGCTTAGCTTATGTGTGTTTCTTAAATGCTGAAGAAACACGTGAGTACCGTGGTACTTTAAACAAGCCAGGAAAGAACAGCCCATATCGAGATACCAGTGTTGAAGAAAACTTAGCCTTGTTTGAAAAAATGAGAAACGGTGAGTTTGAAGAAGGTGTATGTGCACTTAGAGCAAAGATTGATATGAGCTCGAGCTTTATGTGTATGCGTGATCCAGTTATCTATCGTGTTCGCTTTGCTCATCATCATCAAACAGGTGATAAGTGGTGTATTTATCCTATGTATGATTTTACCCACTGTTTATCGGATGCTATTGAAAATATCACGCACTCAATTTGTACCTTAGAGTTTCAGGATAACCGTCGTTTATATGACTGGGTTATTGAAAACACGTCTGTACCAGCAACACCGCATCAGTACGAGTTCTCACGCTTAAATCTTGAATATACTTTAATGAGTAAGCGCAAGTTAAATACACTTGTTGAAGAGAAGTTAGTGGACGGTTGGGATGATCCTCGTATGCCAACCATTGCAGCATTTCGACGTCGTGGTTACACACCAGCATCAATGCGAGAATTTGCTAAGCGAATTGGTGTAACGAAAATGGATAACACCGTTGAAATGAGTGTGTTAGAAGCCTGTATTCGTGAAGATCTTAATGATAATGCACCACGCGCTATGGCGGTGTTAGAGCCAATTAAATTGGTTATTGAAAATTACCCTGAAGGGCAATTAGAAGAGTTAACCGTTAAGAATCACCCAAGCGATGAAAGTCAAGGAACGCGTATTGTACCGTTTTCAAGAGAGCTTTTAATTGAAGCAGAAGACTTTAAAGAAGAAGCGAATAAAAAGTACAAACGCTTAGTGTTGGGTAAAGCGGTTCGTTTACGCGGTGCTTATGTTGTCACAGCAACACGTTGCGATAAAGATGAGCAAGGTAATGTCACCACGGTTTACTGTACTTATGATCCTGAAACGTTAGGCAAAAATCCAAGTGATGGTACTAAGCCCAAAGGTGTTATCCACTGGGTAGAGGAAACGAAAGCCTTAGATGCTACCGTGCGTTTATACGATAGATTATTTACCGTACCAAACCCTGCAGCTTCAGATGATTTTCATTCAGTTATCAACCCTGAGTCATTAATTACACTTGAAACTGCTAAGGTAGAGCCAGCATTAGCTGAAGCAAAACCTGAGCAAGCTTATCAATTTGAGCGTCAAGGGTATTTTTGTTTAGATAACCGTATTGATGAGCCTGGTAAGTTAGTATTCAATAGAACGGTTGGTTTACGCGATACTTGGGCGAAAATTTCTGGTTAATTAAACCATTGAGTTATTTCACTTGGTATTAAACAAAAGCCTGCTATTAATTTTTTAATAGCAGGCTTTTTTGTGTCATCTTTAGCTGGTATAAGTGTTTATCAATAGGTTTATCTTATAGTAAGCTGATTAATTAGAGTGATCTTTTTTACGGATGAAATTAAGTAAAAAAATTAATGTTTATGCCGCTTTATGGCTAGTTTTATCATGGATACCATCGGCTTTTGCAGAAGAAGTTGAGCTGGTTCATTATGCGTATGCTAATTATTTAGGCAGTGGTATTTACCGGACTACAGGGCAAAATGCTAGCTTGATCAATTTGCCCTTTTCTTATGAAGTCGCGCGAGAAGAAAAGCTAACATATGGCTTAAGGCTACCTTTGTCGCTGGGGTTCTTTGACTTTTCGCTGTCCGATTTGCCCGGTTTAGAGTTTCCTGATGAAGTCGGAACATTCACCTTTACACCGGGCATTGCAGCAAGTTATCAGTATAGTGATAACTTAGTGATTGAAAGCTATTTGGATTTTGGCTACGCAAGAAACTTAAGCACTAATCGTAATGTCAGTGTGCATTCTGCTGGTCTTTCTAGTTTGTATTACTTTAATGTCGCAAATTATGATGCCATTTGGGCAAGCCGAGTATATTATGCCGCTTATAATGGCAATGGCTTTGATGCCAATGACTCTTATGCTGCGATTCAAATGGGGGCTGAACTTGGTCTACCTTATAAATATCAATTACTTGGTTACACTTATCAGCCTAGACTATTTGTGACTTCATTTTGGTATTTTAGTGAAGTCGACTTTTTATCTCATAAGCAGTTTGCCAATGTTGATGATAGCAATAACATTACTTTAAGTAATAGTTTTGAAGCGGGGGTAACGATGAAGTTTGATCAAGTGTTAGGTTACTCATGGCTTGGCATCGAGCGTTTGGGGATCAGTTATCGTTTTAGTGAGCAGTTTAGCGCCTTTAGATTACTGTTTAGTTTTCCTATTTAATCACAACTTAATTGCTATAACACTTAGCTGAATCGTGAAGAATTGCTAAGAAAAATAGTTGGCAAGAAAAAGAGGTGCAGAGCGCACCTCTTTGTTACTATGAAAATTTATATTCTCAGTGCTTTTTCACCTCGAGCAATACCAACAGTACCAGAGCGAACCGCTTCAATAATTTCAGTTTCGTTCTTTAAGGTCTCGATAAAGGCATTAAGCTTTTCGGCATCACCAGTAAGTTGTACCGTGTAAATTTGCTTGCCAATATCAACAATAGAGCCACGGAAAATATCGGTTATACGCTTTACTTCTGTACGAGACTTATCACTCATAGCGGCAACTTTAACCAGTAACAGTTCACGCTCTAAGTGGCTTCTGTCGGTAATATCAGTGATCTTGATAACATCAATAAGCTTGTTTACTTGTTTTACAATTTGTTCAAGTATCTTGTCATCGCCTTTAGTGGCAATGGTCATACGCGATAACGAGCTGTCTTCTGTTGGCGCAACCGTTAAGCTTTCGATATTAAACGCGCGTTGTGAAAATAACCCGACAATACGTGATAGTGAGCCTGGCTCGTTTTCCATTAATATTGCTAAAATACGACGCATTATGCTTTTACTCCTTTGGCTAACCACATATCATCGATTGCACCAGTGCGAATATGCATTGGGTAAACATGTTCTTTTTCATCAACTAATACATCAACAAAAACTAGCTTGTTCTTAATACTAAAGGCTTGCTCTAGCTTGCTGTCTAGTTCATCTAATGTATCGATTTGAATACCAACATGGCCATAAGACTCGGCTAATTTACAAAAATCAGGTAATGACTCCATATAAGATGAAGAATGTCTGCCGCCATAAACCATATCTTGCCACTGGCGCACCATACCTAATGAGCGGTTATTCAAGGCAACAATAACTACAGGTAAGTTGTACTGCATACAAGTAGAAAGCTCTTGAATGTTCATTTGGATTGAACCATCACCAGTAATACAAATTACGTGCTTATCAGGGAAGGCTAATTTGGCGCCCATAGCAGCAGGTAAGCCAAAGCCCATGGTGCCAGCACCGCCAGAATTAATCCACTGACGTGGCTTTTCAAAGGCGTAGTACTGTGCAGCAAACATTTGATGCTGACCTACATCAGAAGCAATATAAGCTTCGCCGTTGGTAATTCTATACATGGCTTCAACAACGCGTTGCGGTTTGATTTTCTCATCTGGTTTTTGGGTATAGCTGATACTTTTCATATCACGCCATAAGTTAATTTGCTGCCACCATTGTGATAATGCTTCTTCATCTGGTTCAAATTCACTTGCTTTTAGCTCATCTAAAATTTGCTGAATAACTACATCAACTAAGCCAACAACAGGCACGTGAGCATTAATGGTTTTTGAAATTGAGGTCGGATCAATATCGACATGAATAATGGTGGCGTTCGGACAGAACTTTTCAACGTTATTCGTTACGCGATCATCAAATCTTGCACCCAGTGCTAGGATGACATCGGCATTAGCCATAGATTTATTGGCCTCTAAGCTACCGTGCATACCTAACATACCAATAAAGTTATCATGGGTTCCTGAAATACCACCTAGACCCATTAACGTATTGGTAATAGGAGCTTTTAAAGTTTCAACTAATTCAGTTAATAGCGCTGAGGCATCCGATAAAACAATGCCGCCGCCAGAATAAACCACCAGCCTTTTAGCTTCTTTAATGGTTTTAACGGCTTTACGTATTTGCTTAGGGTGACCCTTAACATTTGGATTATATGAACGCATTTTTACATCAGTATTAATGCTGAAAGTACCGGTATTTTGTGGGATCAAAATATCTTTTGGTAGCTCAACCACAACTGGCCCTGGGCGACCCGTGCTGGCGATATAAAACGCTTTAGCAATGGCGTCAGGAATATCTGCTAGTGTTCTGCAGTTAAAGCTGTGTTTGATAATAGGGCGAGTACAGCCAACAATATCGGTTTCCTGAAAGGCATCATTACCAATCAGGGAAGTAGCAACTTGACCTGCTAACACTACCATAGGGATTGAATCCATGTAAGCGGTTGCTATGCCGGTAACACAGTTGGTTGCGCCGGGACCTGATGTGGCTAGTACAACGCCTACTTCACCGGTTGCACGAGCATAACCGTCTGCCATGTGGGTTGCTGCTTGTTCATGGCGTACTAAAATGTGTTCTATTTCATCTTGTTGAAAAATAGCATCATATATATCGAGTACCGAGCCTCCAGGGTAACCAAATATATATTTTACGTTTAGTGCGGATAATGATTTTACTACCATTTCTGCACCGCTAAAAAGCTGTTCTGTCATAGGGTCACCTTGGCTCTATTTATCAATAAATATGTAAAGTTTAATAATTCTTAGTACTAAAATGGCTAATTACTTAGCGCTTAATTCATTTGCTATAAGTACAAAAAACCCCCGGTCTAAACTAGAGCGGGGGTTGGTAAATTCTTTTTGTTAGAAACTTTTTTTCAACACAACCTAACCCCGCAGTGATTTGACAACCACTACCACAGAGAGTAAGACGACGAGGACGTTGATTAATTTCATTTATGCAATTAAGTTTCGGTTAACAATTTATATAGCACTATTTTTAAAGGCTTTAGCTATTAGTGTCAACCAATAAATACATAAATGATGAAAATATTAATAATAAATTTAAGCTTATCTTATTGACTGGTTATAAACAGGATAAGCTTAGTTAGAGCTGTTGTGATTGAAAATGACCTAAATAGACCAAGAAAGCGTATTATTTAGTGTGCTTTGCCAAGTTGATAATTGCTCATTTTTATCACCAATAACAATCACGTTAGCATTGTCGAATTTAAGTGATTCACCAAATAACTGTGTATCATTAAACTTTGAGCTAAATGCCAACTCTTCATTTTTAGGGACGACAAACACAGTGACAGGGCTTGTTTTACCTTGAAATACCAAGTGCAGACTTCTCATACCATCAAAGCGACAAAAATCAGCAAAGAGTAATTCACCAACTTGTTCGCTAAAGCTACCGTTAAAGTCTGCCATTTTCTCATTAAGTGATGTTAAGCTAACGCGCTCTTTATCATTGTTAGAGAAGTAACCTTGTTCATGATAAACATGAGCTAGTGCGTGATCGCCTAAATTAGAATAAGCACTAGAAAATTGCACAAAGTTAATTAATAGGCCTGCAATAACAGCAACAGAGGCTGCTAGTGCTAAATGTATACGCTTTTTGCGTTTGTGCATTTGATGACTTGCTAGGGTTTGTCTAAGAATAAGTTTGTTAGATAAATCCTCAGGTACAGGCACATTTAGCGCACTGGCTATTTTATCGTCTAATTGAGCCAACTCTTTAGCAAATTGCTTTTTCGCTGGATCATTTTGTTGTGCTGCCAGTATCTCTTCATCTTGGCTTTTTGGATCGGCGTAGATACTACGTCTAAATTGTAACTCATCCATTATTTAAACCTCGTTGCTCTGGCTCAGCCTCTATGGCTTCTTTCAATTGATTTCGTGCTCTAAATAAGCGTGTCATTACTGTGTTTTTGTTAAGTTTTAAAATTTTAGCGATATCTTCGCCGCTAAAACCGCCTAATACTTGCAGTACCAAAGGCTCTGAGTACTCCATGGGTAATTGGGCAATTTTATCCCGCAGCCATTGGTTTTCCATATCCTGCTCATTGCTGAGCGACTGTGTGTCAGTTATATTGGCTTCGTCAAACTCTCCCATATCAAAGCGTTTTCGCTCAAACCGTCTGGCGTTTTCTCTGCGTAATATTGTTATTAACCATGATTTTGCCGCTTTTTCATCTTTTAGCGAGTCGAGAGCACGCCAAGCGCGCAGAAAGGTTTCTTGAACCAAGTCCTCAGCTACTTGCTTATCTCGACAAAGCCAATAGGCATAGCGGTATAAATCACCATGTAGCGCCTTAACAAGCGCTTCGTATCTAACTTGTTTTGTAATCATATTATTAGAGACCTGCGAGGGTTTAACTCTATTTCAGAAAAACTGAATTAATTGCAAAATAATTTTAGTATAGCTAACGCTCATCAAAATATTTGATGAGCGCAACGCTGGGGATTACGGGTTGAGTTGTACTGTTGAACTAGAGGAAGTGGTATGTTGTTGTTTATTAATGACCTCAATAGCTTGTAGTAGCGCTTTACCTTGCCAACTACCTTTATTTTCCTGAGCGCTTTTACCATAAAGGTACTCTAACAGGCTGTTGGTGGCACTATCAAAGTCGTTGTTTTTCACAACAGCTTGCGCCTGCGCTAAATCTGTAATTTTTTGCTGGTTGCTTGAATAAAGTAACTGATTAAGCCATGGCAAGAGTAACTCTAAGGCAAGCTTAGCATTATTTTGCTTACAAGCGGCCAGTAATTTTAGATAGTATTGGCCGCTATTGCTGACGCTAGTAGTAACTTTTTCTACTGGCTGTCTTTGTTTTAAGGCGCGAACATGGAAATACCAAGCTAATACCGTCAGTAACCATAATAGGGTAAGTAAAGCGACCAACCAAACGTTAATAGAGGTAGAGTCAGTAATTATTGTTGGCGAAGGCTGCTGTGCTTTACTTGCCGCTAAAGGTGCCTGACTAGGCTCGACTGCTCGGTTTTCAGTGTATTGTTGATTGCTATCTTCGCTGGCGTGCACTGTGATACTTTGAGCTGGCAGGGTGGCGCGCGCTATTTTATTGGTAACGGTATTAAACCATGTGATTTCAATTGCAGGTAACTCATAGGTACCAGGCTTGCTAGCAACAATGGCGAAGTTTTGAATTTTTTGGCTTACTAACCTTTCTTTGCTTAAGTTTGAGTGTAGCTGTGCTTGATCAGGATAAACTTTTAAGCCTTTTGGCGTTGCCATTTTTATTTCAGGTAGTTGCGCTTTAGACAAGCCTGCCGCAGTTAAAGTAATCGTGCGGGTAATAGGCTCACCTACAGTAAACTTATCGTGAGTAGTTTGCCATTCTTGATGTAAGGTTAGCAGCTCGCTTGGTAGCCATTGGTTGTTGCTATTACTTTGATTAAAGCTTGCAGGAATAGGGCGTACCGTTAAAGACATGGTATCACCTAAAATACTAACGGGCTTAGTTTCAGCAAAGCTTAAGAAATTTGAACGTCTTCTAGATGGCATCATAACTTCACCAGAAAATAGCGGTGCAGCAATTTCAAAAGTGCCACTTTGCTCAGGTGTTATAGCGTAGGTTTGCTCTATGATGCGATAACGCTTGCCATTAATGATGCCATCGCTTTGTTGATCTTGGCCTATTTTCTCAATGGTTGCGCCGGGGATTGCAGGCTCTGTTAAGTTACCACTCTTTAACTCAACGGCAAAATGTAGCTTTAACGTGAGTGTTAATAGCTGTTGAACATAGACTTCACTTGCTGATAGTTCACTGGTAATAAATATGTCTTGTTGATTGTTGGCTCCAGCAGCATTTTGCTCTAAGACGGTTAGTTCAATGGCATTGCTGGTAATATTGTCAACACTTAAGGCTGGAATGGTTATTTTGCCCGCCTTTTTTGCTATCAGTACTATTTGCCATTGCGTTGTTCTGCTGGTTTTAAAGTTAACCATACTGGTTTGTGAACTAACAGAGGTTTGACCGACAATAAAGTCAGCTTTTAGTGGGCTGGTATCTAGCGCATTTCTATTAACGTCATCATTCGCTATTACGGTAAGTACAATAGACTCATTGACCATGGCCGGGTTTTTATCCACTGAAGCAGTTACTTGAGTTAATGCAAAAGCGCCTTGGCTAAAAAGAGTTGCCAATATAAACAGCATTACTTTTGTTACATAGATAAAATTTAGGTTTACCACTTTTTGTTAACTCCTTGCTGATGACCTTCTTGTTTACGCTTTTGATATTCAAGCTGCATTTTATTGCGTAGTAGTAAATAGGGATCATCGGTCACTTTATTAAGCATTTGTTGATGCTTTTGCTGTACTTCTTGTGCTTTTTGTTCACTTGCTTGCTGAGCTAGGCTTTTCTCGTCTGTATCTTTATCTTTATCTTTATCTTCTTGCGCCTGCGCTGCTTGTGACTCTTTATCTTGTTCAGTTTTCTGCTGATTTTGCTGCTCAGCTTGTTGTTGGTTTTGCTGTTCACCTTGCTGTTGGTTTTGCTGCTCACCTTGCTGTTGGTTTTGCTGCTCACCTTGCTGCTGGTTTTGCTGCTCACCTTGCTGTTGGTTTTGCTCATCACCTTGCTGTTGGTTTTGTTGTTCACCTTGCTGTTGGTTTTGCTCATCACCTTGTTGCTGGTTTTGCTGCTCACCTTGCTGTTGGTTTTGCTTATCACCTTGTTGCTGGTTTTGCTGTTGCTGTTTTAATGCTTCAATTTTTTCAAGGTTTTCCTTAGCATCAGTTAGGCTAGGGTCTTTTTCTAGGGCTCGTTTGTAAGCATCAATTGCTTGATCAAATTGTTGCATTTGCGCATGGGCATTACCTTGGTTGTATAAGGCATCACCCGTATTACTTTGTTTAAAGGCATCGAGTGCCTTTTGATAGTTACCCGCTTTATAGTGGGCGCTACCTTGCCATTGGCTATGTTCAAAATTATTAGCAGCATCGCTGTAATTACCTTGATCAAATTGTTTTTGCCCTTGTTGATCTTTGGTATTCCATAAGTTTTGCCAAAACTGCTTTACGCCAGATTGCGCTGTGTTATTGCTGGCAACTTCTTGGTTATTTGCCGTTTTATTTGTTGTTAAGCTTTGTTGCTCGGCAAAAGCTGGCTTTGCACTCATCATTGCAAAGCTGAGCATTAATGGCGTCAAATAGGCCATGCTTGCGGCAATTGCTCCTCGTCTAAAGTAGCTTAATAAAATAGGTAGAGCGATGAAAAGTAGCCAAGGACCAGCTTCATGGTATTGGTCTCCTTGTTGCAGCTCTTGTTGATTTTCCTGCTTTTTCGCAACCTTTTCATCAGACGCGTTAACTAAGTGTTGTGTAAGTCGCTTAAGGTCGCTGTCGTCATGGCGTATAGTGCTGTATTCGCCTCGGCCTCTTTTGGCTAAGCCTGCTAATTTCGCTTCAGGTAATTTAGGCACAACGATGGCGCCAAGATTATCTTTTAGTAGTTCACCTGAGGTCAGTTTTATTGGCGCGCCTTGTGCTGTGCCAATGCCCAAGATGTGAAGCTTGTGGGAATTTTGCTTACTCCAAGCGTAAATGTCTGCTATTTCCTCATTGTCGATATCATCGGTGAACCAGTAAATATCACCACTAATATGGCCCGAATTATTAAGGGATTCACTTGCCAGCGTTAATGCTGCTAAGGCATTAGCGCCAAGAGCAGGCATAATATCTGGTGATAAAGACGGCATTAATAGCTCAATGTTTTTTATGTCTTGCGTTAGCGGACTAATAGTAAAGGCATCGCCAGCATAGGCGATTAAACCTATATCACCTTCATTAATCAGAGACAGTAAATCGAGAGCTTTATAGCGTGCACGTGTTAACCTGTTTGGTTTTATGTCGGTTGAATACATGGAGTAAGACATATCCATTACAAGTACTGAGCCACGCTCAAGTTGAAAAACCGGCTGTGGAATTTTTTGCCAAGCAGGGCCTGCAAGGGCAATGATTATGCAAGAACCTAATATCAATGTTTTTATTTGTTGGCTGTTAACTCTGCGGTGGCTTGTTTCGCTTTGTTCACTCTGTTCAAGCAATACACCGCTGAGGTGTTTAGGTAACAGCTTGTGCCAAGGAGATTGAAAAACACTGTATTTTTTTATGATGTACAGCACTAAAAATAGCAAGATAAAGGCTAATAACCACCAAGGTCTAACAAAGTGAAACTGGCTATAAAATTGAGAAAAGTCGACATTTATCATACTAGCGTTGACCTTGGCTATATTGATTATTGCCATTACCTTGTAATGCCCTTGGTAACAGCAAAGCTATGTTGGTGATAACGAGATAAAGCAAAGCGATAAGTGCAGCGAGTGCTAAAGGCCAATAAAAAAGGGCGGTTAATGGTCTCATTTGCTGCTGATCTTGCTCAATTGGCTCTAGAGAGTCTAGCAAGGTATAGATTTCTTCCATGCCTTGGCTGTCTTTTGCTCGAAAGTATTGACCACCTGTTTGTTCGGCTATATTAGCTAAGCTCTGCTCATCCAACTCACTAGAAGGATTCACGCGACGCGTGCCAAAAAGTGACTGCTGTAACATAACATCTGCGCCTATACCTATGGTGTAGATGGTGATTTCTTTTGCGATTGCTAACTCAAGTGCTTGCTCAGGGGTGATTTTACCGGCAGTATTTTGACCATCAGTTAATAGTAACAATACCTTGTTTGATTGTTGCTTTTCATCGAAACGTTTTACCGCTAAAGCAATAGCATCGCCAATGGCTGTTTTGCGGCCAACTAGGCCAAGCTCGCTTTCATCTAGCATTTGCTTAACTGTTTTTCTATCAAAGGTCATGGGGGTTTGCATGTAGGCATCATCGGCAAAAAGGATCAAGCCAAGGCGATCACCAACACGGCGCTCAATAAAATCACCAAGCACGGATTTAAGCATGACAAGACGATTGACAGTATTGCCACTTAAAGACATGTCTTCAATCTGCATACTGCCTGATAGATCAACCGCTATCATCATTTCACGACCTTGTGTTGGAATATCAATGGCTTCACCTAGCCATTGTGGTCTGGTGAGAGCTAACACGAAAAGGCACCAACATATTGTCAAGACGACAATAGGTGCTTTACGGTTTTGACTGTTTACCTGTGTGCTAGCGTCGATGTTTGGCAGTGATGGCATTTTAAGGGCGGCACTTTCTTGCGCAGCTTTTTTGGCAGGTAAGTAGTACACCAATAACGGCAGTGGCAGTAATAGAAAGAGCCAAGGCCAAGCAAAATTAATCATGATTGCCTCCTTGCTCTTGCTTTACTGGTAAAGCATAGTTAAGCCAAAGTGTAGCCGCTTGAAAGCAGCTCTCAGTAGTGTTTTCGACACTGCTTTTTTGATATTGGTTGCTAAACGCCGCTTGCGATAAACGGGTAAATGTTGCTTGATGTTTTGTTGGTAACTGCGCAGCAAGGTATGTTTGTAAACTCTCACCATGTAAACGAGCCAGGCGAGCTCTCCCTAAGTAATGCATTGCCGCCCACTTTAATAGGGCAATCATGTCAGCACTAGACATATCAGGAGTTAATAACTTTATTGCTTGTTTTTTTACTTGATTAAGCTTTTTACGTTTTTGTAGTTGTATAACCGTCAAGACAATGAAGACTAGACATAAGCACAGTAAAAGCCACCAGCCGTAAGCAAATGGAAACGCAGAGATTTGCTCAGGAAGATGAATATCTTTAAGAGCAAGCTGATTGCTAGCTGGAGCATTAGCGATTTGCGGAGCGTTGCTTGCAGCTAAAAATAAACTAATTAAAGCCATTAGTTTTTCACTCCATGTTTTAATTGTCCTTCCAGTGTTTCTCCGGCACTAAACTCTATTACTCTAGCACCTGATTTTGATAGCAAATATTGCTTGCGTTTAAAAGCTGCACTGGCTTGATTGTGGTATTTATCAGTGGTGTCTTTATCCCCTAATGTTAAGGTTTGACGATTGTAACCATCCGTTAGGTTCACAGATATTTTTAAGTCACTTTGCGGTAAAGATAACTCCATAGGATCATAAACTAAGCAAATGACCAGTTCACAGTGCTGTGAAATTTGGCTTAAGTGGCGCAAGGTACTTTGCTGCTCTTTATTATTTAGTGGATGAGCATCTGTTATAAAATAAACCAGTGAGCCAGGCTTTGCTAGCTGCCTTAAGCGCGCACAGTTTTGTTCAAAGCCATTATTATCGCTTTCACTCGTTTGCGCACTTTCATGAATGGATGTTAAAGCGTGTAGATAATGCAAAACACCTTCTTTTCTGCTGCGCGGTTTTAGTTCAACATGACTGTGTTGATTAAAGACAATACCGCCAAGGCGATCACCGCGTGATTTAGCGTGCCAAGCGACTAGTGCAGCTATATGACAAGCTTGTACTGACTTAAATAATAATTGGCTACCAAAGTGCATATTATTTGAGAGATCGGTTGCTACTAATACCGGGCGCTCTATTTCTTCGCGAAATAACTTAGTGTGGGTTTTACCCGTTCTCGCGGTCACTCGCCAGTCAATAGCTCTAATATCATCACCTGTTTGGTAGTGACGAACTTCATCAAACTCCATACCTCGGCCTTTACTGCGAGATAAGTAATTACCCGCTTGTTTGCCGTGAATATTCTTGCGCGCGCTCAGATCAATTAAGTGGCTTTTACTTTGATACTGTAAAAGCTCAGCAATGGTGACATTGACGCCATTGGTGCGCAGGTTAGTTAAGTGCGACTGACATTGTTCACTCATGCCTGAGGCGTCAGACTTTTCTTGCTTAAACCACATAGTTACTACTCAGTTATATTCAACTATTAGCCTACGGCAACTAAGGTTAATAAATGATCTAGCACTTGGTTTGCGGTAATACCTTCAGCTTCTGCTTGGTAGCTAAGTAATATGCGATGGCGCAGTACATTATGAAATACAGCTTGAATATCGTCAGGGCTAACAAAGTCACGGTTATGTAGCCAAGCGCGAGCACGTGCACAGCGATCAAGCGCTATTGTGGCACGTGGGCTAGCACCAAATGCTAACCATGCTTTTAGCTTATCATCGTATTTTTCTGGCTGACGTGTGGCAATGATAAGGTCAACTAAGTATTTTTCTAGCGCTGGTGCCATATGAATATCAAGTACTTGTTGTCTGGCAGCAAAAATTTCTTGTTGGCTTAATACTCTCAGTGCCGTTTTGGCTTCAGCTTCTGTAGTATTTGCTGCACTTGCTTCACCACGATTGAGTTTTAATATCTCTAGCTCGCTATCAGCATCAGGGTAATCAATTTCTAGGTGCATTAAAAACCTGTCTAATTGCGCTTCTGGTAACGGATAGGTACCTTCTTGCTCAATTGGGTTTTGTGTCGCCATAACTAAAAAAAGCTCAGGCAAGGCATAGGTTTTTCTACCGACGGTAATTTGACCTTCTGCCATGGCTTCTAATAGTGCTGATTGAACTTTAGCTGGGGCACGGTTTATTTCATCTGCCAATACCAAGTTTTGAAACAGTGGCCCGGGTTGAAAAACAAAGCTGCCGTCTTCTGGTCTGTAAATGTCCGTACCAGTTAAATCAGCTGGTAATAAATCTGGCGTAAATTGAATGCGGTGAAAGTCAGCTTCTAAGCCATCGGCTAAGGCGTTTACTGCGCGAGTTTTAGCTAAACCAGGCGGGCCTTCAACAATTAAGTGGCCGTCTGCGAGCAAAGCAATGAGTAAATTTTCAACGAGTGCCTGCTGCCCGATAATTTGAGTCGATAAGTGCTGTTTAAGCGAAGAAAAATGTTCAATTGCCATATTTGTTCTATCTTTAGTATTTATTTTCTCTGCATTTTTTTGCAATAACGCGTAGAAGGATTTAAAAATTGTATCAGTATACATAAGGGCTTGGTTAAAAAAAACAAGCCCATTTGCTAACGAATGATAGATTTTGTAACAAGTGTTTAACAAGTCACTCATTACTCATGTAACGATAAGGGATTGTAATTTTCTGTCAGTTAGTTAGAATCAAGGTAAACCTTAAGAGGTCAGACCTCTTGTTTTGGCCTAAAATAAATTAATATTAAGTTAATAAAATCAGTGAGTAATATTTATTGTTATCGTAAGACTGTCAGTATTAGCACGATAAAAAGTATAGAAGCGGAGTAATTGATGAGCTCAAATAGAATAATGACATCAAATGGTGAGCGTATAGCCATTGTAGCGGGTTTACGTACACCATTTGCCAAGCAGGCAACAGCCTTTCATGGGGTGCCGGCGCTAGATTTAGGTAAACTTGTAGTCAATGAATTGATGCAAAAGCATGATGTTGACCCTGCCATTGTTGATCAGCTAGTGTTTGGTCAAGTGGTTCAGATGCCTGAAGCACCTAATATTGCCCGTGAAATAGTGTTAGGCACAGGCATGAATGTTAATACTGATGCTTATAGTGTTTCTAGAGCTTGTGCTACCAGTTTCCAATCTACCGTCAATGTTGCTGAATCAATTATGGCGGGTATCGTTGATGTTGGTATTGCTGGTGGTGCCGATTCTTCATCTGTAGCACCTATTGGTGTATCGAAAAAGTTTGCCCGTACCTTATTAGACTTAAGTAAGGCTAAAACGCTTGGGCAAAGATTATCACTGATTAAAACTTTAAGATTTAGAGATATTTTACCTGTTGCACCTGCGGTTGCAGAATATTCGACAGGGCTTTCTATGGGGCAAACCGCCGAGCAGATGGCGAAAACCCACCAAATTTCACGCGAAGATCAAGATGCTTTAGCTCACCGTTCACATACTTTAGCGACTAAAAGTTGGCAAGAAGGTAAATTGGCAGACGAAGTTATGAGTGCGCATGCTGAGCCATATAAGAGCTTTATTGATAAAGATAACTGTATTCGTGAAAATTCTGTTTTGGAAGGCTATGCCAAGTTAAGACCCGTATTTGATCGCAAACACGGCAGTGTTACTGCGGCCAATAGTACTGCGCTTACCGATGGCGCGGCAGCTGTCATGTTAATGCGTGAAGGTAGAGCGAAAGAGCTAGGTTATAAACCGCTTGGCTATATTCGAAGTTACGGTTTTGCGGCAATTGATGTTTGGCAAGATATGTTAATGGGGCCAAGCTATGCAACACCAATAGCGTTAAAACGAGCGGGTATGGAATTAGCTGAACTTGATTTAATTGAAATGCATGAAGCCTTTGCTGCACAAGCACTTGCTAATGTTAAGATGTTTGCCAGTAAATCATTTGCTCAGCAAAACTTAGGCCGAGATAAAGCCATAGGTGAAATTGATATGGATAAGTTTAATGTCATGGGAGGCTCGCTTGCTTATGGTCACCCGTTTGCTGCTACGGGTGCGCGCTTAATAACGCAAACCTTGAATGAATTGAATCGCCGTGGTGGTGGTGTTGGCTTAACGACAGCGTGTGCTGCCGGCGGTTTAGGTGCTGCTATGATAGTGGAGACAGATTAATGACAAAGAAGAATGAAACGCTTAACGCGGAAGAATCGCAAGTAGCAAGTACAGAAACATCACCAGCAGCTAGCGATAGCGCCTTTACATTAGTTAAGCAGGATAATGGCGTTGTTCACTTAATCATGGATGTGCTTGGTGAGTCGATGAATACACTTAAAGCAGAATTTGCTGAACAAGTGGCCGAAGTGATATCGCAAATTAAGAGTGACACAAGTATTACAGGTGTTGTGATTTGCAGTGGCAAGAAAGATTCTTTTGTTGCTGGTGCAGATATTAATATGATTAATGACTGCCAAAGCCGTGAAGAAGTTGTTGCTTTATCTCGTAAAGGACAAATGATTTTTTCACAATTAGAGCAGCTTGATGTGCCTGTTGTTGCCGCCATTAATGGTCCTTGTTTAGGTGGCGGCTTAGAGCTGGCAATGGCTTGTCATGGTCGTGTATGTAGTGATAACGAAAAAACAGCATTGGGTTTACCTGAAGTACAACTTGGCTTATTGCCTGGAAGTGGTGGCACACAAAGATTACCTAAGTTAGTTGGTATTCAAAAAGCATTAGATATGATGCTAACAGGTAAGCAGTTAAGGGCTAAACAAGCATTAAAAGCCGGGCTAGTTGATGATGTTGTCCCTGAAAGTATTCTTTTAGCGACGGCTGAGAAGCTTGCGCTGTCAGGTAAAGTATCAAAGCAAACGGTTGGTCAGTCAAAGCGTAAACAATCGCTAATGGATAAGCTACTTGAAAATAATGGTGTTGGTCGAAACCTAGTGTTTAATCAAGCCAGTAAAACCGTATTAGCCAAAACTAAGGGTAATTATCCGGCGCCGCTAAAAATTATCGACTGCGTGAGAACGGGTATTGAACGCTCAGGTGCTCAAGGTTATCAAGTTGAAGCAGATCACTTTGGTGAGTTGGCGATGACAGATGTTTCAGCACAATTGCGTCAGCTATTTTTTGCTACCACAGAAATGAAGAAAGAGCAGGGCGTTGCAGGTGTTGAGCCGGCAAAAATTAGTAAAGCAGGTGTGCTAGGTGGCGGCTTAATGGGCGGTGGTATAGCTTTTGTTACCGCGACAAAAGCGAAAGTACCAGCCCGTATAAAGGACATTGCTCATCAAGGTATTAGTCATGCATTAAAATACAGTTATGACTTATTAAATAAAAAAGTAAAACGACGCTTTATGCTGCGCAGTGAAATGCAAAAGCAGCTGTCGATGATAACTGGCTCAGTAGATTACTCTGGCTTTAAAGAGTGCGATATTGTGGTTGAAGCTGTTTTTGAAGACTTATCGCTAAAACAAAATATGGTGCTTGATATTGAGGAAAACTGTCAAGAAAACACCATCTTTGCTAGTAACACATCAAGTTTACCTATTGGTAAAATTGCTGCTAAGGCTAAGCGTCCTGAGAATGTTATTGGTCTACACTATTTCTCTCCGGTTGATAAGATGCCATTGGCAGAAATTATTCCACACGAAAATACCAGTGATGAAACAATCTCAACGACTGTTTCTTTTGCTAAGCAGCAGGGGAAAACGCCAATTGTTGTTCAAGATAAAGCGGGCTTTTATGTGAATCGCATTTTAGCGCCTTATATGAATGAAGCGGCTATTTTACTGCTTGCTGGTGAGCCAATTGATAAGTTAGACAAGGCATTAGTTGAATTTGGCTTTCCTGTAGGTCCTATGCAGTTACTTGATGAGGTTGGTATTGATGTTGGCGCTAAAATAGGACCTATTTTACAAGCTGACTTAGGGGAACGATTTGCAGCGCCGAGCGCTTTCGATAAGTTGTTAGCTGATGGTCGATTAGGTAAAAAAGCAGGTAAGGGCTTTTATCTGTATAACAAGGCTAAATCAAAAGGCTTAGCTGCTTTAGTTAAAGGTCAGAGCAAAGGTAAACAGGTAGACGATAGTATCTACTCGCTAATTGGTGTTACACCGTCAGGTAAGTTATCAGCTGAAGAAATAGCAAAACGCTGTACTTATATGATGTTAAATGAAGCGGCGCGCTGTGTTGATGAAGGCATTGTAAGAAATGCTCGCGATGGTGATATTGGTGCTATTTTTGGTATTGGCTTCCCACCATTTTTAGGCGGACCACTGCGCTATATTGATAAAATAGGTGCTGTTGATTTAGTAAATCAATTAAATCAATGGGCGAGTGAGCATGGCGAACGCTATACTCCATGTGAAGCCTTAGTGAAAATGGCCGCAGAAGGCACTAGCTATTATAGCTAATTGTATCAGGGAAAATATAAATTGAATCAGGGAAAATGCTAGCCATAAATTGGCAAGCATCGTTAAGAAAAGGGGCAGTTATTTGCCTCTTTTTTATTTCACTTTATTGGTTAATAAAAATTTAGACTTGATTGTGCTAGGCATTTTCTTTATATTTGCGCGGCTTTATCTTGCTTAAATTTTAATCTGGTTGTTTGCTGTAGTTAATTAGGCGCTATGTTGTTATTTTTAGTTGTATTTTTTAGTGTGATTTGTGCTTTGTTCTTTTATGTACAAGCAGTGGTGTCTGGCTTAGGGCGTAAGCGTTGGGCATTGGCTGGTATGTTAATAGGTCCGTTTGCCTGGCCTATGTTTACGATGAAAAAGCGTATGCAGATGAATCACTTTATTTCATGCAATAGCGTCTTGTTTAAAGCATAAAGCACTTTACTTCAAAAGAGTCTAGAGCATAAAAAACGCTAACAAAACAATGCTTGTTAGCGTTATTAAATTTAACCAGTCTAGTTGCACTAGGGGTTATATGCTAAGACCACCAATTCTTGGCTGATGTCTCTTTTATTTCGATTTTTGCTGCAATTGGATTTTCTTTTGCTTTTTTCACTGTGCTAGCTGCAAAAAGCAGTTTAATTAAATTAAGCATCTACTACTCCTTAATTTATTTTTTCTTTATAGGCGGCGTGTACCGCGACCGTGACCTACTTCGATAATTTCTAACCCAGTATCATTAAGACGACGAGTACCACGACCGTGACCTACTTCGATAATTTCTAACCCAGTATCATTAAGACGACGAGTACCACGACCGTGACCAACTTCGATGATGTCTAAACCTGTATCATTAAGACGACGAGTACCGCGACCATGACCTACTTCGATGGTGTTTAAACCTGTATCATTAAGACGACGAGTACCACGACCGTGACCTACTTCGATAATTTCTAAACCAGTATCATTAAGACGACGAGTACCGCGACCGTGACTTATTTCTACAATATTAAGATCTTGAGATTTAACTCCCTCTACTGGAGTTAAAGACATAGCCATAGATAAGATAATTGACGTTAGCATAAGAATTTCCTTTTTGTAGTTGCATTTAATTATTCTTGTGCTAGAGGAAGCTATTTTTGTGCCAGAATTTCATTATAAATTATGACATTTTAATGACGTTAACTGAGGTGAGGCTAGTTAAGGGAGATAGGCAGGGGGGATCAGCTAATAGAGAGCTCTGGTTAGCTAGATATTTTTTTCTGAATTTGACGCTTATTGAGCTAGCAATAGTAGGCCTCTTTCTTCAAAATATTGCAGACGCCAATAAAAATAACTGCTAGAAACCTATGGTTTGTGAGAAGCAGAGGATATCTAGATTAGGCGCTACTTTTTTGACGCCTTAGTTATTATATGTAATTTATTAATAGCTAAGGCGTCAATTTTGCTTAGTTAAAGCTAAACGAGGTAGAGTTTTTAGTGATTTGATGTGAAAGCAAGTATTGTTGGAACTTGTCGGTTGCTAGTGGTTTACTATATAAATAACCTTGTAACTGTTCACAGCCAAGACTAGACAAGAAGGTTAATTGCTTATTATTTTCAACCCCTTCAGCAACAACTTCCATATCTAAGTTATGGGCGATAGTGACTATGGTCGCTACCATATTGCGCCCTTGTTCAGATTGCTCAATATCATCAACAAATGCTTTGTCAATTTTTAGCGTGTTAAGTGGGAATTTTTTTAAATAGGCCAAAGATGAGTAACCAGTACCAAAGTCATCAAGCGATAGGTGAATACCCATAGCTCTTAATTGCTTCATGGTCTCTATTGCTTTTTGTGGTGCATCCATGACGGTACCTTCAGTTATTTCCAGCTCAAGGTAATTTGCAGATAATTGCGTTTCTTTTAGTATGCTGGCAATCATAGACACTAGGTTTACTTGGGTAAATTGTACCGCAGATAAGTTAACCGCGACTCTACCTGTAAATAAACCAGCATCTACCCACTTTTTAGTTGCTTGGCAGGCTTTTCGAAGTACGACTTCACCAATGTCAATGATTTGACCCGTCTCTTCTGAGACAGGAATGAATTTTGCTGGGCTAAGGAAGCCATGAGTTCTGGTTTCACAGCGTACTAATGCTTCCATTCCTGCTACTTGACCTGTGGCAATGGCAATTTTCGGTTGATAAAAAACAGTAAAGGCATCTTGTTTTAATGCTAGCCTGATAAGGTTTTCAGTATCTAGCCTCTGTACAGCCTCTTTATTCATAGAATCACTGAAAAATTGGTATTTATTACCGCCAGAATGTTTAGCATGATACATAGCAGTATCAGCATTTTTTAGCAGTTCATGAGGGCCGAGACCATCATCTGGGTATAAAACAATCCCGATACTACTATATAAAACAATTTCTTGGTTACGTACCTTAAATGGCCGTGCAATAGTGGTTAAAATCTCTTTAGCGATACTGGTAATGGTGTGTATGTCATTGGTATTTTTTACTAATACGCTAAATTCATCGCCCCCTAAACGATAGACAGAATCTTGCTTTCTGCCAATGTTAAGTAAACGCTTGGCAATTTTGCACAGTATTGCATCACCAATTTGATGCCCTAACGAGTCATTGATTTTCTTGAAGTTATCTAAATCAAATACCAACAAGGCATGGCGTAACTTATTGTTGACCATTTGGGTTTGATTGGCTTGAAATAATGAACGGTTAGGTAAACCGGTTAAAGTATCTGAGTTAGCAAGTCGGCGTAGTTCTAACTCAGTTTCTTTACGTTTGGTGATATCAGAGAAAATACCTACATAGTGTGAGATATTGCCACTTTCATCAAAGATAATATCTAAATTAAGATCAGTGAAATAAGTACTACCATCGTCGCGTTTACTTTCTATTTCACCATGCCAAGAACCTTTATCAATTAATTGATCTTTAATTGATTGGGTAAATTGTGTTGAATATTGAGCAAAAATTAGCGGCTGACCTAGCATGCTTTCTTTGCTATTACCTGTAATGCGAGTATAAGCTTTATTGGCATCAACCAGTATAAATTCATGGTTATAGATGACCATAGCATCGGAGATATTTTCGATACATTTACCGAAAAGTTTCAAGCGCTCTTCTGTTTCTTTTATTTGCGTTATATCTTTAAGCGTTCCCGTCATACGTTTAGGGGCGTTTTCATGATCACGCTCGACCACTTTACCTCTATCGAGAATCCAAATCCATTTGCCTGCTTTATCTCTAACACGATACGCAGATTCAAAATGCTCGGTTTCTCCAGCAAAGTGCGCATCTAAACTAGCGTTTACTCTGGCAAGATCTTGTTGGTGAATGTTGCTAACTGTTTCATCATTTTCTTCGTTTGTGGTAGTTGCTGAGTTGGACTCAATTGACTCAATTTGTTCAAATTCATTTCGCTTACCATCTTGTGGAAAATCAAGCATGCCCCAGATGTTAGAGCGGAAGATTTTACCTGTGGTGATATTCCAATCCCACATTTCATCACCACTTCCCCAAAGTGATAACTTTAAACGCTCTTCATTTTGTTTGACTTGTTCATGATAAAGTCTGCGATTATTAATGTGCTGGAAGATGAAGCTGACAAAAAGAATAGCAACCAATATATAAAGTAAAATCGCGGTATTCGTTAACCACCATGGTGGGAGAACTTCGAGCTTTATAGAAGCATTTTGCTGATTGCTTGGTGTTTGAATATCGTACGCTTGTATATGAAAAGTATACAGCCCAGGAGATAAATTAGTATAAGTGGCTCTGTTGAACCCTAGAGATGCTGATATCCAGTTCTCCTCCAAGCCATCTAAACGGTATTTGTAACGTAATTGATTAGGTAATTTAGCGTTTGGTGAAACAAATTCAAAACCGACAGGGGAGTGGTCGTGGTTTAGGGTGATTTTATCTAAATCATTAATTTGTTTAGGAAGTAGGTAACTGCTTTTTTGTTTGGTAGTTTTAGCGTTGTTATTTTTACCTGTAGAAACAAACGTTGCTGTCGAGTTGCGGGGAGCAATATTAATTTTTTTATTTGCAATAAAAAGATCTGTAAATAATGGGGTTGAAATAATTTGCTTTATGCTTAGTAGACTCTCAGGTAAAAAGTGATAGAAGCCTTTGGGACTACCAAAGTACAACCTGTTAGATTTTGATTTTAATGATGAAAACTTCAGAAATTCTGGATTGTTTAATGAGAAGTCTTTATCAAAATGAATAACATCTTTTGATTTTGGATTTAATACGCTAATCCCTTTATTTGTAGAGAACCACGCAAAGCCATTTTTATCAACAATAATAGAGCCAATAAAGTTATTATTCAGGCCACTGTTTTCATCAAACAAATAATTCTCTTGGTCTAATTTATCTAGTACTAACACACCTTGAGAGTTTGAACCTAGAAATAAATAGTTTTTACTATCAGCAATAGTTGTAGCATTTTCTACATTAAATGAGTCACTAATACTTAAATCTAACTGAGTAAACTTTTTTAATTCTATATCAAATTTTATTACTTGATTATCACTAGATATTAAGATTAATTGGTTATCATAACTTTTATGAAAGTTAATTAACTGAGTTGCATATTCAGTTTTATGTAATAAGAACTCTCTAGTCGCAAGAATATACTGCGTAAGGTGCCCACTAGTATTGATATACCATAAACTATCATTGAGAAATATTATCAGCTGATCAATAGAGTACTCAGAGTTTCCTTGCCACTCAGGGTGCTCTAGAAGGAAGTTAGAGTCAGTAGAATACTGGTATAATTTTCCGTTATCAGTATAAAACCAGAGTATAGGTTCATTACTGCCATATACACGCCTTATGTTCTCATTTACATCTATGTCAATTTTATTTATCTCATTATCAATAAAAGAAAAAACACCTTGCTGCTCAGTAGAAAAGTAAATATCGCCATTACTTAACTCTGTAAATGATTCAACACGATAGCTAGTGTTATCAAAGGCTAATTCATGATGAAATTTAGCTGTTAATGGTGAGTACTTATTTAGACCACCCCCGTAACTGGCTAGCCACATGGTGTTATTTTTATCTTTAAATATATCCATTAGCCAGTTTTCTGAAAGAGATGCTGAATCAGTGTTATTTTGCTGGCTAGTGATTTTGTGATTGATGCGGTTAACAAGGTTTAAGCCTTGGTCTGTGGCTATCCAGACATTGTTATTATCGTATTTTTCTATGGCGCGAATATGTTGAGAGAGTAGGCCATTTTCAACCGTGTAATGTTTGAATAAGGCGTAGTTATTATTGTTATCTTTACTGATAACATAAACGCCGTTTTCTGTGGCTAACCAGAGCTTTTCATCAATTTCTTTTATATCAAATAGTGCTTTGGCTGAGATAGCGAAACCAAGTGGATTATCACCATGTAATACCCCAGAGTAGGTAGCATTATCTTTAATCTCGGCAGCCTCGTTAATATCATTGTTAACAATATGAATGCCATTATCATAGGTGCCAAGCCAATATTTTTTATTCGCTTTATCATGGTATATCGATTTGATTTCTTTGAGCTTATTGTTTTCACCCGTTATCGAAAGGCGATTGAAATAAAGCTTATTTGAAGTTAAGGCTAAAGATTGTAATCCCGTTTCCGTGGACACCCACAAGGTATTATTTTTATCTTGATAGATATCCCAAATAATATTGTCATGTAGTGACTGGTTATTATCTGGCTGATGAACGAAATTATCAAAATTGTCGAGTTCGCGATTATATCGGCTTAAACCATTTTGCGTACCAATCCAGAGGGTATTGTTGTTATCTACAAATACTTTTCTAATAACATTATCAGCAATAGAGTGCTGGTTATTAATGTTATGTCGATATGTTTTAAATTTACTGCCATCAAAGCGATTAAGGCCATCTTCTGTGGCTATCCATAAATAGCCTTGTTGATCTTGGGTAATGGCGAAGACATTACTGCTTGATAAACCATCTGCAGCTTTTAAGTGGCTAAACTTGAGTTGACCTGTCGGTATTTTAGCTTCTCGTTGAGCTTGTTGAGAAACTTCTAGTGGGATTGAAGCATTTGCTGTTGAAAGAAGGAAAAGTAATGGCAGGCATGCCGTAGTACGTAATATGTCAGTTAAACTTTTTGCTCGTCGCAAAAACACGATATGTTGAAACGCTTGAAATAAATTGGATGAAAAGAAAAGCAAATTAAATCTCAACAAGTTAGTTAGTAAAAAAGAGCAAGTCAATCATGGTAACTCTAAGTCTTTGTAACTTTAATGTAAATATTGACACTAAGCATTACAAAACAAACCAAAGATTAAGTCAATCAATGCTGGAGACTATATCGGCAAATCTAGAATTTTCTTTTGCTTTTTTTGACGAAATCATTAGAGTTGCTGATAATTTTACCATTCAAACTAGAAGAAAAGGCGCTTATATGCTCGCTGATTGTATCGGGAGCTTGTTTTACCGACAATAACATTAATTTATCTTGTGATGTTTTGTTTGCTAGTTTATCGCCGATAAAGTCAATTGCTTGCGCTAGTGTTAGCGATTGAATCGTTTTTAATAAAGAAGATTTTTGTTCAAATGCATCATCTTGATTGCAAATAGATGCCCAAAACCTTTGGCTTTTAATTCTAAGGCTTTGATCTTTTTCTTTAAGTTGGCTCGCTAGGCCTGTTGTTAAGTTCTCCCACTCACGTGTTGACATGCTATTTAGTTTCTTAACGCATTGATTAATAAAGTTAACTATTGCAGTACTTAAGCAAACAGCCTCTGTATGGGGAGATTGAATGTAAAAGGCAATACCAGGGTAGCGGTTAATTGGCACATAACCAACACCGACTAAATAACCATATTGCTTCTCTGTTCTCATTTCTTGGAAAAAAATAGGTGATAGTAAGTGGCTGGTTACCATAGCTAGTGCGGTATTGAGAAGCTCTCTTGAGCCAACGGGGATATAAATAACACTGGCATGATCATGCTCAGGTAATGACATTGGCAATAATAAAGTGCCTTGGTTTTCAATATCAAGCACAGGGCACTGCACTTGGTAGTCACTATGATAATTTTCTGCAAATGTCTGCTTTAAACTATGAGCTAATTCAATCGCGTCTTGGTTGAGCCAGTTACCATGAATGAGTGCTTCTATCGTTACTTGATTAAATAAGTTCTGACTAAAAGTGCAATAGTCTTGGTATGAGCAGTTGGCTAATGCTGAAACTAGCTTTTCACTGCTAGGGTTATTGGGCTGCATAAAGCTACTTAAATTAGCAAACAAGAGTGAAATCGATTTACTCTTATCACTGTTTTGCCAGTGCTTGCTTAACTGTCGTTTAAACAGTTCAAATTGCTCTACAGAAACTTTAAGGGTTTTCAGTTTGTTTAATAATTTAGGTAAGAGTAAATGTTGTTTTTCACTGATACCTGATAATTGTAGTGTTACACCACCTTGGTGTGCATAAAGGTGATAATGAATGCCAGCTAATTCTGCATCGTAGTTTTCTTCAACAACGGCGGCACTATAGAGTTCGACGAATAATCGTGTCATTGCAATGTTGGCAGCGGAAGCGATAGCTTGTGGCGAGTCTATGCCAACATAAATATAGCCTTTTGGTACTTTGAAAGTATTGTCTTGTTTATACCAAACGGTCAGTCCACTTTCTTTGATTATAATCTTAGGCACTAATACTGGCTTATTTTGTGCTGTAGGTGCATCAGGATAAACATGAGGCTTGGCGACTATATAGGGGTTTGCTTTTGGTAGTGCCAGGTGCTCTGCCCAAGAACTTTTTATTGGCTTTAGTTGTGTATGCCAATGTGAGATCAAATCGCTTGCTATTGATTGAACCTGATAGGGCACTTGATACCAGTGGCTTGTTTTAGAAAAGGTATTCGCCTGACTGACGTGAATAATACGAACATTTTCAGGCGCTAAGTAATTCAGTAAGGTATTGATGTTTTTTTCGCACAGACCCGTCATTTTGTAATCGCCATAGATGTAATCTTCAACAGGGTAATGTTGCATATTGATGACTAAATGACTGACATTATCTATAGCACGGGTTTTTTCATGATAGTTAAATGAGAGCTCTGAGATTTGTTGCTTTTCCTGATAGTAGTGCTCTGCTATTGGACTACTTTTTAATAAGCCAATATAGCTAAAGACAACCTCAATAATGTCATTTAAATGTGCTTCGCCAAGCTCAGTTAAACTAATACTGATATTAAAGTCTTTAAAGTTTGAGCCATTAATACCTGAGCCTGCTGTTAAAGCCAACGCCCACTGCTGCTGCTTTAACAGTGATAAAATACTGCCTTTTCCTTCATGACCAAGTAAATAGGCAAGCATTGATTCGGGTTTGTCTTGGTAATATTTATCTATGCTCTCCATGGCAAAACTAATAATGAGTTGATGATCATTTTTTACCGGGCAGACATCAATTTTAATTTGTTGGTGTTCAGGTAAATACAGAGGTTGTTTAATCGGCTCAAGTGGTTTATCTGCTGCTTTTATCTCGCTAAACATTTGCTGAGCTAATGTGGCAAGCTCGTTTAAAGATTGTGGTCCTTCTAGTGCAAGTGTCATATAGTCAGCGCGATAAAACTGATGAAAAAAGTCTTGTACTTCCGTATTAATACATTGGTTATTTCTATCTGCTAAGGTATCTATATTGCCCACAGAAAATTGAGAAAACGGGTGCGCTTGATTAATGGTTTCTTTATGAACATCGTAAAGGCGACGTATGTCATCTTTTAGTTTTAACTTAAACTCGGCATCAATATTATTACGTTCAGAGCGAGCGAAGTCTTCTGATAATAACGGCGAGATGAAAAACTGACTAAAACGCGCTAGGCCTGCAACAAAGTGCTCACTTTGAATATCAAAAAAGAAACAAGTATGTTCAGTGCCTGTCCAAGCATTGTTACTGCCGCCATGCTGGCTGATAAATTGATTATATTCACTACCATCGGGAAACTTTTCAGTGCCTAAAAACAGCATGTGCTCTAAAAAGTGAGCTAAGCCTTGCCTGTCTTTAGGATCATTAAAATGACCAACGTTTACAGCTAATGCCGCCGCAGATTTAGCGGATTCTTTATTTTGAATCAATAAGACACGTAAGCCATTTGATAAAGTAGTAGCTTGGTAGTGTTTTAAGTCGTTTGGACTTTGCTTCAATGTTAGGCTCCAAAGGACACTTTTATACAGCAAAGCGCAACAGGGTAATTATATTAAGTGACAGCGGTTAACTATATACTCAGCAATTAATAGCTTTGAGTAATAAAAAATCTGATTGTTATTGCTAACGGTTGTTACTAAATATGTCGTAATTACATTACTATAGCCGCAAAAATATCTAAGACTCAACCATTAAGTGTTTAAATATTTGAAATTATCCGCGAAAATTGATGTGCGAGAGAAATAATGCAACTTTACATTATGCGTCATGGTGAAGCGCAGCAAGTTATTGATTCCCAAATGACAGACGCAAAGCGACCTTTAACTCAGCAAGGACAGCTAGAAGCAAACTTGATGGGGCAGTGGTTGTCTAATATGCAAGTAGAGCTTGATCAGGTTTTTGTCAGCCCTTACTTAAGAGCACAACAAACTTGCAATACGGTGTTATCAACCATGAAAGCGAGTGATAAGGCTACAACTGGTATGGCAAACCTACAAGCAACTACATTAGATTTTATTACCCCTATGGGTGATGCCAAACAAGTTCATGACTACCTTGATGGTTTATTTGCGGGATTAGACTCTCATCAACAATCTTTATTAATGGTTGCTCATATGCCGTTAGTAAGTTATCTGGTTGCTGAATTAACACAATCAGAAAATGCACCTATCTTTGCTACTGCTGCTATTGCTCATATTGATTATGATGTTGAAGCTATGTCAGGCGAGTTGATTCGCTTAGTTTCGCCACTGGATTTGTGTTAATAAAGCCCATCATGTGGGCTTTAGCCGCTTAATTTAATCGCGATTAAACTTATCTTTTAATTCTATTAGCGCTAATAGAGCGCCGTTGCCACCCCATTCAAGCGGAGCTTGATGAAATGCCATAACATCAGGATGTTGTACCAGCCAATGTGGCACTTTATTTTTTAAAATATGCGAGCCAATACCATGTACTATGCAAATACATTGTGCATGCTCTTTTTGGCAAGCATATAACAGGGCTGCTAACTCTTTTTTGGCTTGATGCTGATCTAAGCCATGTAAATCAAGAATAAGATCTGGGCTATAATAGCCTCTGCGCAAGTTTTTAACCTCAAAGCTATCAACGCCTTCTCTGACATATTGCATCGGGCCTTGTTTGTTTAAGTTTGGCTCAAACTCATCAGAGAAATGAAATTGCGCAACCTGTTTAGATGATTTTTTTTCTACAAGCTTGCTTTTAGACTTGCCGGGTGTTTTAACAGGGTGTATGGTGTCCACCACCATAGGTTTTACCTTGCCGATAGCCTCGCTAAATAGCTGTTTATCTTCATCACTAATGCGCATATTTGCTGGCTTTTTAGCGTGTGTTTTGAGGAAGTCACTTTTTTTCATGGCGGCAGTGTAAAACATTTATATTGAAAAACAAGCACTGTTAATAAATAGGATAATTTTTGTGACCATGCAATCAACTTCTTCTGTTAGCGCACAGCTACATACTGTTGCCGATTTTTGTCGCTATGGCGCCAGTTTGTTTAATCAAGCTGAGCTGTTTTATGGTCATGGTAATGACAATGCTTTTAGTGAAGCGTTAACGCTGGTGATGTATGCCATTTCTTTAGAGGTAGAGCTGGCAGAGCAAGTGATGAACTGCCATTTGCTTGAAGAAGAAAAGCAAAATATTTTGGCCTTGTTTGAACAAAGGGTGACAACACGATTACCTGTGCCTTATATAACTCATGTCGCTTACTTTGCCCAGTTACCATTTTATGTTGATGAGCGAGTGTTAGTACCGCGCTCACCAATAGGTGAGTTAATTGAGAAAAAGTTTTCAGCTTTTATTGATGAAAATAAAGCGCCAGCACGAATTCTTGATTTATGTACTGGCAGTGGTTGTATTGCTATTGCTTGTGCCAGTTATTTCCCCGAAGCAGAAGTGGATGCGGTAGATTTATCTATTGATGCCCTTAATGTTGCCCAGATCAATATAGAGAACCATGGCTTGAGTGCACAAGTTATTCCAATTCAATCTGATGTTTTTTCTGGGGTTGAAGGGCAAAGTTATGATTTAATTGTCACCAATCCTCCATACGTTGATAAAGAAGATATAAATAGCTTACCAGCTGAATTTACCCATGAGCCAGAAATGGGCTTAGGCTGTGGTGAAGATGGCTTAGATATAGTTAGAGTTATTTTGGCTGAAGCTGCGCAACATCTAACGGATGATGGTTTCTTAATTTGTGAGGTTGGTAACTCTCAAGTACATGTTGAAGCATTGTACCCAGAGGTAGATTTTAATTGGCTTACCTTTGAACGTGGTGGCCATGGTGTCTTTTTATTAACTAAGGCACAATTACAGCAGCACCAAGCAAAATTTACTGCTGCATTAAATGCATAATGACCCAGTAATGGTCGATAAAATAAAACGAATAACTCTATTTTTAGAAAATATATAGGCGGTTTGGAATAATGTCAGGTAATACCTTTGGTAAATTATTTACTGTTACTTCATTTGGTGAAAGTCATGGCTTAGGCCTAGGAGCTATCATTGATGGTTGTCCTCCAGGAATAGAATTAAGTGAAGCTGACTTACAGGTAGATTTAGATCGCCGTCGCCCAGGTACTTCAAGATACACCACAGCGCGAAGAGAAGCAGACGAAGTTAAAATTATGTCTGGCGTGTTTGAAGGTAAAACTACAGGTACACCGATAGGTTTATTAATTGAAAATACCGATCAACGCTCAAAAGATTACGGTAACATAGCGCAAAGTTTTCGCCCAGGTCATGCCGATTATACATACTGGCAAAAGTATGGTTTACGCGACTATCGTGGTGGTGGCCGCTCATCAGCACGTGAAACAGCGATGCGAGTTGCTGCTGGTGCGGTAGCAAAAAAATACTTAGCTGAAAAGTTTGGCATGAAAATTCAAGCTTGTGTTACCCAAATTGGTGATGTTAAAGCAACTAACGCAGAAGGCGCTGACTTAGATTTAGCTAGCATTGATTGGCAAGCCGTTGAGAGTAACCCATTCTTTTTCGCAGATAGCAGCAAGCTTGAGCAGTTAGATGAATTATTGCGTAAGGTGATTAAAGAGAAAGACTCAATTGGCGCTAAAGTTACCGTTATTGCAAGTAATGTACCTGTAGGACTTGGCGAGCCAATTTTTGATCGTCTCGATGCTGATATCGCCCATGGTCTTATGGGCATTAACGCAGTAAAAGGCGTTGAAATTGGCGATGGTTTTGCAGTGGTGAATCAAAAAGGCTCTGAGCATCGTGACGAATTAACACCAGAAGGCTTTGCCAGTAATCACGCTGGTGGTGTCTTAGGTGGTATTTCATCTGGTCAGCATATTGTCGCTCATTTAGCACTAAAACCAACCTCAAGTATTGGTGTCAGTGGTAAAACGGTTGATTTAGCAGGCCAGCCAACCGATATCATTACTAAAGGTCGTCATGATCCATGTGTTGGCATTCGCGCCGTACCTATTGCAGAAGCTATGTTAGCCTTGACCTTAATGGATCACTTTTTAAGGCATAGAGGTCAAAATGCTGACGTTAACTGCCAAACGCCAGTCATTACTGAATAAGCTATAAATCAGCTTAACATTACTGACTAATTATTTTCGACAAATTAAATTTTGACTAATTAGTCAGTAATTATTTATCAAATTGGTTATACTGCTTAGCTAATTCACGCTTGAATACTTAAATCGCTTTGCAACTTTTTACTCGTTTATCATCAAGTTACTTTTTTTACTTTGCGCTGCTTGGCTTAGTTACGCCGTTTTTGTCGGTTTATCTTGATGGTAAAGGCTTTAATTCACTCGAACTGGGTGAAATTCTTGCCATAATTACCGCGACTCGAATTATTGCTCCTAGTCTGTGGGCAATGCTTGCTGATAAAACGGGGCGACAACTTGCGGTGATTCGCTTAGGTGCCTTATTAGCCTTGCTAAGCTTCACCTTGTTATTCTGGCTAGACTCTTATTGGCCGATCACTTTATCTTTGGCCTTGTTTAGTTTGTTTTGGACGGCCATCTTACCGCAACTCGAAGTACTTACCTTAACGAGCGTTAAACGTAGCGGTAAAATTTATGCCCGTATTCGCTTATGGGGAAGTTTAGGTTTTATTGTTTTTGCTATTTTAGCTGGGCAATTAATTAGTGTGTTTTCCTTTCAAGCATTTTTAGCCGTGGGTTTTATTTTGCTGATTTTGCTTTTACTCTCTACTTTAGTGCTACAGCAGCCTAAACAAGCGCGCAGCAAGGTAATTGAACAGGCGAGTATTTGGGCTAAGTTTTTTAAATTGCCTTTCATTATATTTTTTATTGCCGGCATCTTGCTGCAAGTTAGTTTTGGCCCTTATTACAGCTTCTTTGCCTTATATTTACGTGATTTAGCTTACCCTGATTATGCGGTTGGCGTGCTTATTTCTTTAGGTGTTGTCGCTGAAATTATTGTTTTTATTTATGCCGGTGTCTTTTTTAAACATTTCTCAATTCAAAGTTTACTGTGCATTAGTTTGGCGTTTACTGCGCTGCGCTGGTACTGCGTTGGCCTTTGGGGGGATTCGGTTTGGATATTATCGCTAACCCAGTTAAGTCACGCTTTTAGCTTTGCTTTATACCACAGCGCTAGCATGCAGTTTATTTCTAATTATTTTTCTCAAGCGCAGCAGGGAAGAGGGCAAGCGGTATACCTAGGTGGTGTTTATGGCGTAGGAGGTGCCGTTGGCGCTTATCTAGCAGGTGTATTATGGTTAGACGGTCAGGGCGCTAGTACTGCCTTTAACTTTGCGGCTTTAGCTGCGCTTAGTGGCGCGATTTTATTACTTTTCTTAAAGGAAAAGTCTCATGCTATTTCCCTCAAGGAGTAATGTTATTTTTAAAGGTATTGCTCTTAGTTAATGATTGTCGTTTCTTTGATCTAGCTTAGTTTTTCGTCAGTTACTCTAGCCTTCTTCTTGTTTTTTGAGTATCAGCTATATTAATGTTGACAGCGTTGTCATTTGTGTTGTGCGCTGATTTAACGTATTACATAGTATCAGTGCTTGCGTGTTATCGCTTTAATGAGGATTTAGGTATGGAAAAAGAACTGTCGAGAATTTCCCGCGTTGTTATTGTTGGTGGTGGCACAGCAGGCTGGCTAGCGGCAAGTCATTTGGCTAATAAGCTAAAACCCTTGGCTGAAAATGGCGTTAAAGTCACTTTAATTGAATCGCCAAATATTCCTACAATAGGGGTTGGTGAAGGAACAGTGCCTATGATGCGCAACACTCTTAAAGATTTGGGTATTAGTGAAACCGAGTTTTTTAAAACCTGTGATGCTACCTTTAAACAAGGTATTAAATTTGTCGACTGGCTTGATAATCCAACACCGGGACAGGCAAGCTATTATCACCATCTTTTTGATTACCCTGAAATCAGCCACTTTGATGTCACCCCGTATTGGCTTAAAGGATTAGCCGGAGAAAAACGCTCGTTTGCTGATTCTGTTTCTCAACAAGGCATAGTTTGTGATGCAGAGCTAGCCCCTAAATTGATCACCACACCGGAATATGAAGGCATCACTTCGTATGGCTATCATTTAGATGCCAATAAATTTTCTGCTTTATTAACACGCAATGCGGTTGAACGACATGGTGTTGAGCATATTCAAGCGCACGTTGAGCAGGTTTGTTTAAATGATGACGGGGAAATAGCCTCGGTTATAACCAAAGAGGCAGGGGAAATCAGTGGTGATTTCTTTGTTGATTGCACTGGCTTTGATTGCTTGTTATTGGGCAAAGCCATGCAAGTACCTTTTGTTGATAAAAGTGATGTACTCTTTGTCGATCACGCATTAACGATACAAATTCCTTATGAAAAGCTAGATGAAGTTATCCCTTCATACACTATTTCAACGGCAATGGAGGCTGGCTGGGTTTGGGATATTGGTTTGTTAGAACGCCGTGGTGTAGGCCATGTCTATTCGTCTAAATATACGAGTCATGAAGCAGCCGAGCAGGCGTTACGTGATTATGTTGGCCCTGCGTTTGATGACTATCCAACACGATTGATTAAAATGAATATCGGTCATCGAGAAAAATTCTGGCATAAAAACTGTGTCGCACTAGGGCTTGCACAGGGCTTTGTTGAGCCATTAGAGGCAACAGGTTTATTAGTATTTGATGCTACCGCTAAAATGTTGGCTTCTCAGTTTCCAACACATAAAGAAAATATGGCGATTGTTGCCAAGCAGTTTAATCAACGCATTAAGCTTAGTTGGGAGAGCGTAATAGATTTTGTTAAGTTGCATTATTATCTATCTCGTCGTGATGATAATCAATTTTGGCTAGATAACAGAAAGCCAGAAACGACACCTGATACATTATTAGAGCGCTTGGCATTATGGAAAACGCAATTACCTAACCCATTAGACTTTTACAGCGGTTATGAAATATTTAAGCTAGAAAATTATTTATATGTTTTATACGGCATGGAGTTTGATACGGATATTGAAGCATTAAGTCATAGATACCCTGACATTGATAAGGCAAAACAGTTTTTTACTGCCATGGAAAACTCGGCTCACGCTTTAACTAAAACCTTGCCGAGTAATCGCGAGTTAGTAAATAAAATACTTAAATTCGGTTTACAAAAAATTTAGCATTATGCAAACCTGAGATTAAGTAATCAAAAAACGAGCTGTTTAGCTCGTTTTTTTAACCTCGTTTTTATTTTACTCAGGGTTATTTATAAACCTCGTTGCCACTCTTGCCTTAAATTAACGCTATTAGGTTGATTTATCGCTTGTTGCACTTGTGCGATTAATTTTTCTTTATCTTCACCTAGTACGCCTTTGAGTACTAAATAATTAGAGGCGTGATCTGAGCGAAAGATGGTTTGTTTAAGTTCTAGGTGAGAGAGTAAGGTTGCCATTTCAGCAAACAGCTCTTGCTGATTAAGCTGCCGATAAGGTTGCAATTTTTCTTGGTTAAAGTTTTGCGCAAACCTTTGTTCGCCAAAAGGGAAAGAGACAACTAAGGTTGATAAATAGTTAGGTTGTGCGGCATTCATCAGTTTAGCTGAGTTAACCGCATGCTGGTGAGAAAGCTCAGGCCCGCCTAAGCCATTTAATATCATTACCGAGCTCTTCATGCCTGCTTGTTTTATTTTATTGAGTGCTGTAAGTGAGCTGTCAAATGTTTCGCCTTTTTCAACTAAAGACAGCACCTGATCATCGCCACTTTCACAGCCTACATACATTAATTTTAAGCCTAGCTGCTTTAATTCAGCTAATTGCTCCACGGTTTTGTTATGTAAATTACGCGGTAAGCAGTAGCTAGAAACACGTGAGACCTTTGGTAAGTATTGTTTAATAAGTAACAGTATTTCTTTAAGGCGTTTAAATGGCAGCATCATAGCATCACCATCAGCGAGAAATACGCGTCTGGTCAAAATGCCTGAGTTGGCAACTTGTATAAGCTCTTGTTCAAGCTGTGCTATTTTTTCGGTGTAAATTTTTTGCTGTCACTGGTATACATATCGCAAAAGGTGCATTTATTCCATGAGCAGCCATTTGTTACTTGTAAGATCAAGCTTTGCCATTCACTTGGTGGTCTAAATACGGGTTCAATATAGTCGATAGGGTACATAAATAGGGGTTATCAGCTATGTTAATTTTTATTGATGGTAGCGTATTGCCGTGTTTGAATCTAGCCGTTTTATCCTGGGTATTTGGCATATTTAGCTTGGTTACATCAATAAACATTCAATGTTATGACTAACTGCTATGATAAATTAAGCTTTTGATATAGCGATTTTATCCATGACTGCCTGTAACTATTTCATAATGTTATTGGGCGAAGTTGGACATAATATGTCAAAATGGGCGCGAATAGTTATTCATATAATCATTGTGCTTATCAAGCGCATTATCTAAATAGAGGAAAATATGTTCTTAAAGAAATCATTGGTTAATGTTTCTGTACTTTCACTTGCACTTGCCAGTAGCTCAGCACTGGCTGAGACCTTTAGCTTTAGCTCTAAGGCAAAAACCTCAGATACACTTGTTGTTTTTCAATCTAAAGAACAGCAATCAGCTGATCTTAAGCGCTTAGATAAGGCAACAAAACAACAGTTATCTAAAGCCATGACAATTGCTGATTTTAAAGGTAAAAAGAATCAATTAGTGGAAGTAATCGCACCGCAAGGTATCGATGCTGAGCGCGTAATTGTGCTTGGTTTAGGTGATATTGACTCATTAACCGCGGGTGAAATTAATAATATAGGTGCCAGCCTTACGGCAAAGCTTGCTAAAAGTAATGTAGAAAATGTGACGGTATTGGCTAAAGGCGTTAGCGATAATGTGAGCAATGCTAATTTTGCAGCAGAGCTTGCGCATGGTATTAACTTGCGTGCTTATAAGTTTGATAAGTATTTATCTAAGAAAAAGCCTGCTGAAAAGCACTACAGCTTTACTGTTAATCAACCTAAAAAAGCACAAAGCAGTTATCAAAAATTAGCTGCGGTTGAAGCTGGCGTCTTCTTAGCTCGAGACTTAACCTCTGAAGTGCCAACTGAAATGAATCCTGCTCACTTTGCCGCTGCCGCCAAAGAGTTAACCAGTTTAGGCGTTAAAGTTAAGGTACTTGAGCCAAAAGAAATTAAACAGCTTGGTATGGGGGCATTGCACGCGGTGGGTCGTGGCTCTTTAGAAGGCTCACGTTTAGTGGTTGCTCACTGGCAAGGTAATGATGAGGCTCCCATCGCTTTAGTCGGTAAGGGCATTACCTTTGATTCTGGTGGTTATAACATTAAAGCCTCAGGTGATTCTATTTCACGAATGAAGTCTGATATGGCAGGCGCTGCTGCTGTTTTAGGTACGGTTAAAGCCATGGCGTTGCAAAAAGCAGACGTTAATGTTGTCGCTATTATGGCCTTAGCGGCTAATATGGTCTCTGAGACATCTGTTGCCCCGGGTGATGTTGTCATGACAGCTGAAGGCTTAAGTGTTGAGATCTTAAACACTGACGCCGAAGGACGCTTAGTTGTTGCTGATGGTTTATGGTATGCCCGCGAAAAATATCAGCCTCAAGTACTTGTTGATGTAGCAACCTTAACAGGCTCTAAAGTAAGAGCCTTAGGTAATCGTTATGTTGGCCTATTTAGCGATGATGATAAGTTAGTTAATGAGCTAGTTGCTTCAGGCTTAGCTGTTGAAGAAAAATTATGGCGTTTACCGCTTGCTTATGAAGATTTATTAAAAAGCCCGATTGCTGACTTAAAAAATAGCGGCTATGGCGGCCCAGGTGCGACCACCGCGGCAATGTTCTTAAAGCAGTTTACAGGAGACACCCGTTGGGCGCATCTAGATATTGCCGGTAATGCCTTGGCAAGAAAAGATAAAGGGGTGACACCAACAGGTGGTACAGGTCATGGTGTACGCTTATTAAGCCATTGGTTAACGACTAAATAATTTAGCGCTAATAAAGAACTTTATAAAATGCTGACCAATTGGTCGGCATTTTTGTTTATTTGCTTAATCTCTTTGTTAAAAGCTGTTATATTCTAGCGCTGAAATTATCAAGAACCTAATTGAATGATGACTAACGAAGAAAATACAATTTTAAAAAATGCCGTTCATACCATTCCTAATTATCCAAAAGAAGGAATTTTATTTAGAGATGTTACTGGCATTTTAGATGATGCCCAAGCGTTTGCTTTAACCATCAATCTGCTAAAAGAGAAGTTTCAAGGCAAGGGCTTTACTAAGGTCGTTGGTACTGAAGCGAGAGGTTTTTTATTTGGCGCGCCACTTGCGCTAGCTCTCGGCGTAGGTTTTGTGCCGGTACGTAAGCCAGGTAAATTGCCAAGAGCAACCTTCGCGCAAGATTATCAATTAGAATACGGCACAGACACCTTAGAAATTCATCAAGATGCCTTAACAAAAGATGATAAGGTGTTAATTGTTGATGATTTATTGGCAACTGGCGGCACGATTGAAGCAACCACTAAATTAATTCGTCGCGTTGGCGCAACAACGACTGATAGTGCCTTTGTTATTTCATTGCCTGATTTAGGTGGTGAAACTAAATTGAAAGCCTTAGGCTTAACTGTCACTACCTTATTGTCGTATGACGGTGAGTAGCTGTTAGTAATTTATCAAAGCTTCTAAGTTGAAGCGCTCTATAGCAAAAAGCGAAACAGTGATGTTTCGCTTTTTTGTTTTTAATCTGAAATTTTAATGTTGAGCCAGATAAAAACTTAATGTTTGCCTAGTAGTTTAAACATGGTTTTAGCTATATCCGTGTTATCTACTTGGCCACTAAATTGCTCGCTTGCATGACCAAAAGCAAACACAGGAACATCAATCCCCGTATGACCACCTGTGGTCCAGCCGGTGTTGGTACGCTTATCTATTAATGATTTTATTGCCGTGTATAAGGCTTGTTCAAGCTTTGGCTCTTTTACCTTACTTTGTGCGGCTTTGCTTAGTTGATAATACTGAGCACGTTGCTCTAGAGCTTGGTATCTTGCCTGTTGTAATAATTGTGCTTCTGCTTTAGTGATATCGAAGTTTAGCACTTGCCTAGCTTCTGCCAAAGTAATATCTGTTTTAGCTAATTGCTCAGCAAGTATTTCTGGCGAATGTTTAAGTTGATGTAATAAACTCGGGTTCCACTCATATTTACCATTAGCAGCAATGGTTAATCCGCCTGTGCTGTGATCAGCTGTCAGCACAACTAAAGTATCTGGGTGCTTAGTTACGTAATCTTCTAAGAATGTTATGGTTGCCGCTAAATCGTGCATTTCACTCATGACGGCAGCAATATCATTCGCATGGCCAGCCCAGTCCACTAAACTAGCCTCAACTAGCATAAAGTAGCCTTGTTCATTGTCTAATTGCTTGACGGCTGCTTTAGTCATGGCAGATAGTCTTAGTGGATTGGTATCGTCCATTGCCCAGGGTAAACCGACATCAGCAAATAAACCCAGTACAGGCTTTTGTGGTAGTGTTGTTAGCCCTTGGTAACTATCAAGGTAGTGAAAGCCATTACTTTTAAACTCTGCAACTAAGTTTCTATCATTACGTAAAAAATATTGCCAACCACCACCTAGGTAGAGATCGGCCTTAATGCCATTATCAATATAGCTATCGGCAATCGCATTGTAGTTATTACGGCTTTCATTATGACTAAGGTAAGAAGCCGGCGTGGCGTGATTAATTTGAGAGGTTACTACCACACCGGTTTTTTTACCTTGCTGTTTAGCCCATTGTAAAACAGTTTCAATCGGTTGTTTATTCGTATCAACAGAAATGGCGCCATTATAAGTTTTAACTCCCGTTGCTAGCGCGGTTGCCGCCGCTGCCGAGTCAGTAATATAACCAGATTCGCGCGCAGGGTAGGTGCTTGCCATACCAACTAAGTGGCGATCAAACACGGTTTCTTCAATTGCTACTGTATTTGGCTTGTCGTTATAATATCTATAGGCTGTGGTATATGCTGGCCCCATACCATCGGCTACAACCATGATGATATTTTTAACTTGATTTGTTGCTGCTGCATTTTTAGCTGTTGATGTATTAAGTTGTTGAGCATCATTCGCTGTGCAGCCACTGAGTGCTAAAGTAATACAAGCAGCAGAGAGTAATTTATACATGGTTAACTTCTTCTATAAGGGGTTAGTTGTTGGTTTCTAGCTCAAGCCATACGAGTCGATGATCTGATGAGGCTTTGCGATCTTTTATGAGTCGGTAGTTTTCATCCGTTACCGCAGGCCAAAATACACCGGAATTAGTGACAGTTAAGCCAAATTTTGACGGCAGAACATAATCTGCCCGCATGCGCCAAACAGCAGTATGTTGTGCCGCATTTGGGTTATCTGGGCTATGTTGTTGTCCGCCTTGACTTATTGGCTTGGCATCTTGAATTTTAGGGTGATTAAGTAAATTATTGATGCCACCAGTAAGGGCATCGCCATCGACGTTAGAGGCATTTAAATCACCTAGTATGACAAAGCGGGTATTGTTATTTAAACCGCCAAAGCTACCTTTGTCATCGTAGATATAGCTGGCTTTTTTATCGCTGATATAATCATGCCAAAAGCGGATTTCATCATGGTTTCTTTTACCGTTTCTATCTTCAGGACCATCAAATACCGGCGGTGTTGGGTGACTTGCTAGAATGTGTAAGGTCACATCGTTAACCTTTATCGGAACATCCCAATGTGACTTTGATGATAGGCGCATGTTTTGCCACGCTTTATCACTAAACCAAGCGCTATTGTTTTCTGGATTAATTGGTTTTAATGCCCCGGGCATGTCTTGCCATTTAAAGTATTGAAAGCTTCTTATCTTGCTTTCTTGGATGGGGTATTTAGATAAAATTGCCATGCCAAAGTGGCCTGAGAAGTGTCCGTAGCCAAAGCCATCGCCCGGTAATTGGCCTTGTTTACCATTGCCATCAAGATCATAGCCAGAATTAACCCCAGTATTTACTGTGCCTTGATAAAAATAAGGGTAGTTTATTGGCGCTTGTTTATTTTGACTTTTGTTAAGGTAGTCATTAATAAACTGACGCAGGTTTCTGTGTTGATTATTGGCGCTATTATCTTGGTTATCAAATTCGTTCAGTAAAATGATGTCTGGTCGTACACGCTGAATGATCTCAGCAATATTAGCAATTTGCGGGTGCTGGCTGTTCAATGCCTGAGTTAAGGTATTTTCAGAAACGCTAACAGGCTCGCCGCGCTGATGCTCAACATAGTTTAAAGCCTCCATGCTGACATTGAATGTGGCAACTTTTACTTTGGCTGCGTGGCTATTTGACATAGTGGTAAATAATGTTGCTAATGCAAGTATGGACGCTTTAAGTTTCATGGCTTAAGTGATTTGAGTTACTTTAAACCGCAACCTCTAAGAATAAGATCACTGAGAAAAGCAATTACTTGCTCAACATCATCTTCTTCATAGTCCGCGCGGTTCATGATAGTTAAAATTTGTGTTTCAAAGTCTGCATAGTGTTGAGTAGCAGACCATATTAAGAAAATTAGATGCACGGGATCGACATTGGCCATTTCACCGTTATCTATCCATCGTTGAAATAATTTTGCTTTTTCTCTGACCCATTTTCTTTGGTAAGTTCTAGCAAACTCTTTTAGATGTTGTGCACCTTGGATGATTTCCATTGCATATATTTTAGATGCTTCAGGGTATTTAAATGACATTCTCACCTTGGCATCGATAAACTTTTCGATAGCGGCTCTTGGCCCTTCAGATGGGTCGATATCACCAATCCCTTCATCCCACATTTCTAAGGTGTTTTCTAGAACAGCATGATAAATGTTTTCTTTATTTTTGAAGTAGTAAAGGATATTGGCTTTTGGCAATTCTGCTCTGTCGGCAATAGATTGCACGGTAGCGCCTTTGTAGCCTTGTAAAACAAATTCAGTTCTTGCGGCGGCAAGTATCTTTTGCTGACTTTGTACTCGGATAGTCCCTGTTTTTTTTACGTTATTATTATTGCTCATGCTATTTGTCCAAGATAGATCACAATTATCGTGCAACGTTTTACCAAGAGTTGGCGGATAAGTCACACTATTTTTATATAAAGTTAACCAAACGGTTAAATTAAATCTTGGTTGAAATGATAACCAATATCTAATTGGCCGTGAAATGTAGCGTATTTGTATACAAAAGTACATGCGCGACAAGATAAATTTGCTGAATAAATCACCTTAGAATTCTTCATACATATAGCAAGGTTTTAGCAAGGAAAGCATAGTTGACTGAATGCATAGTGACTTAACTCTATAGCGCCTTCTTTAGCTTTTATGAAGCTGGTTGATGACTTAGCGAGTGACTAATAAATTTCAGTATTGGCCAGCTAAATAATTTAGATAATTGCTACTTATTTGATTTTTAAGGAGTTGTATCCTTTACTTTGCTTAGCTTATTTACCTACTGTTAAATAGCTTTATTAGGGGGTAAAAATTGTAATGAAAACATCATAAAAGTCTGTTCTAATTGAAAATGACATAATAAATCGAGCAAATGGTTAACTTTTAAAGCTGTTATCAATTGATAAAAAAGACCCCATTACTTTAATAACATGAAACCAAGGAATTGCAGATGAAATCTCACCGTCTTTCACGCATAACTGGCGCGATAGTGCTTGCGCTTGGACTATCAACGTCAGCCTTAGCAAATACCACCACTTCATCTATGAAGGGTGAGGTAGTCGGACCCTATGGAAACCCCGCAGCGGGTACAAGCGTTCGTATTATTCATATACCATCGGGCACGGTTAAAACGGTAACCGTTAATGACGCTGGTACTTTCTCAACACAAGGCTTAAGGGTTGGTGGACCGTATAGAGTCATTATTGATTCTGATGAGTTTAAAGATACTCAAGTTAACGATGTCTATCTAACCTTAGGTGAAACTTACCCGATAAATGTTGCCCTTGAAGCACAGCAAGAAGTTGAGCGCATTGAAGTAACGGGGCGAATCATTAATAAGAACTATGGCAGTAATAGTCCTTCATCTAACTTTAGCTTAAAGGACTTAGAAACAGCACCGAGCATTAATCGTGATATTAAAGATGTGGTTCGCGCCGATCCACGTATATATATTAATGAAGCAGGCTCAGGTGGCGATTCTATTCAATGTGCCGGTGGCAACCCTCGCTTTAACAGTTTAACGGTTGATGGTGCCCGCATGAATGATAACTTTGGTTTGAATTCTAATGGGTACCCAACGGTGCGCATGCCGTTTTCTTATGACGCCATTTCGCAAGTTGCTGTTGAGTTAGCACCTTTTGATGTGCAATACGGTGGCTTTACTTCCTGTAATATTAATGCTGTCACTAAATCAGGTGGTAATGAAATTCATGGTGGCTTCTTTTATGACTACACCAGTGATTCATTTAAAGGTGATAGCTTAGAAGGTGACTCAATTGATACCGGCAGTTACAGTGAAAAGCGTTATGGTTTTAATTTTAGTGCGCCATTAATTGAAGATACCTTATTCTTCTTTGGTGCCTATGAGAAATTAGACGGCGCACAAATTATGGATTATGCCGCCTTTGATAATGGTAGAGTTAGCCAGGCGGACATTGATCGCATCATTCAAATATCGAAAGACCAATATGGTTATGATCCTGGCTATATGATACCGAGTATTCCTGTTGAAGATGAAAAGCTGTTATTAAAGCTTGATTGGAATATTAATGATTATCACAGGTTAAACTTTGTCTATAACTACAATGATGGTTTTGAAATAGGTCAGTCAGATGAAAGTTCAGATAGATTATCTCTATCTAATCACTTTTATGAGCGTGGTGCAGAGTTTACTTCCTACGTATCGTCACTTTATTCAGACTGGACAGATAACTTTTCAACTGAAATTCGTATTGGTTACTCTAAATTAGATAACCGCCAAATATCACTCGATCAAGCCAGCGGTTTCGGTGAAATTACCATTGAAGAAGTTGGCGAAAATGTTGATGTTTACCTTGGCCCTGATGATTCTCGGCAATCCAATAAACTTAAATACGATAATCTGTCACTAAAAATAGCGGGTACTTATTATTTAGGTGATCATGAATTGTACTTTGGCTATGAGCGAGAAGAGCTTGATGTATATAACTTATTTGTACAGCACAGCCAAACAGAAACCGACTTTGAAGGGGGCATAGATTCATTTGCATCTGGATTTGCCGCTGATATTTATTACGGTAACGCCAAAAGCCATAACCCAAGTGATGCTGTAGGTGAGTTTAAATATGCGCTAAATACCGTATATTTTCAGGATAAGTTCGAGTTAAGTGATTATGATGTCACCATCACCGCAGGTCTTCGCTATGATTGGTATGAAAGTGATGATGTGCCAACCCATAATCCTAACTTTGAATCACGCTTTGGTTTTTCTAACCAGCAAAACCTAGACGGTGTTGACTTAATTCAGCCACGCTTTGGCTTTAACTGGGCTGCAACAGATCAGTTAGAGGTTCGCGGTGGCTTTGGTTTGTATTCTGGCGGTAATCCAAATGTATGGATTTCAAACAGTTACTCAAATGATGGTGTGCGTAATATTCAAGTGAGAATGTCTGATGTGCAAGTATTAGGGCCCGATGCCATTGACTATGTTAATGGTGGTCGCCCTGGGTATGATGTACCGCAAGACTTGTATGATGAAGTGGGTAAAGGTACAACCGATGATAGCGTGAATGCCACTGATCCTAATTTTGAAATTCCTTCTGAGTGGAAATATTCATTAGGTGCTACTTATGTCACTGATCAAGATTATGTCTTAATGGCTGACTTGCTTTATACCGATAAGCAAGATTCCGCCACTATTAGTAACTTAGCTGAAGAAGTACAGGATTATGCGCCTGATGGTCGCCCAATTTATGGTAATACAATACATTCAAGAAAATCAGACTTATTACTCACTAACGTAAAAGGAGCCGATGCTAAGTCGACCATCCTTTCTTTCTCTGTCAGTAAAGAATACGACAATGGTTTAGGCTTTAGTGCTGCATACGCTTACACTGATTCGCAAGATGTTCATCCAATGACCAGTTCAGTAGCGTTTTCTAACTATCATAAAATTGCCGTATCTGATGCAGAAAATCCAGGTTTAGCAACCTCTAATTATGAAATTCCACATCGCTTTACGGTAAACGTTTCATATACCCGTGAGTTCTTCGCTGGTTATGAAACTCGCTTGAGTGTATTTGGTCAATCACAGCAAACAAATCCTTATGATTACACCTTTGCCACAAGAGATTTAGGCTTTAATGATGAAGATAGGCAGCTGCTTTACATACCTACTATAAACGACTCTAGGGTAGTTTATAGTGAAGACTTTACCGAAGTAGATAAGGTAACTAATAGAAGCCAGTTAGATGATTTTAACGATTTTATTGCCAGTGAAGGTCTAGCTCGAGGGCAAATCATGGAACGTAACAGCGTTGATGGCCATTGGTGGACTAAGTTTGATGTCCGTGTAGAGCAAGAGTTTGCAGGTTTTATGGATGGTCATAAAGGCAGTGCCTTCTTTGTTATAGAGAACTTTGGCAATCTACTTAATGATGACTGGGGAGTACTGAAAGAGGGCAACTACTTACAAGCGGCAGTAAATGCTTCAATTGATGGTGATCAGTATATCTATAACGAATTTATGAAACCTAGCAACTCATCGCGAGTAACAGATGCGTCGTTATGGGAAATGCGTATTGGTATTAAATATAATTTCTAGCTGTATAAGCGGATGTTAACAAAGGGCTGCATTTAGGCAGCCCTTTTTTATAGTTAGATTTTAACTGCTATAGCTGACTGTATGGTTAGTTTTTATTTTCTCTGGTGTTGTGGTGAATTTTTACCAAGCTTTCCTTATCAAAAACTTGTCAATTTATTCTAACTATTCATTGTTTATAAAGATCTTTTTAAAGAATGCAGCATTTCTGTGCAAAATCATGATTTGTATAAACATTCACCTTTATGTAAATAAAATAAAATTCAAGCTGAGTTTTGCTAATTCCTTAATGATTTGATTTTTAAATTGTTTTATTTTTACCTCTTTTAATTAATTTGACCTTTTGGTTGGTTTTATAACTTTTTGTTATCAAGTGGGTTAAATTGATAATAATATTTTATAAGCGATGCTAACTATTTGCTAATTAAATGTTTTTGATTGTTCTGATTTTTGTTAGTTATTGTTTAATAAGTAATTATTTGTAGTTTTTATCTTTTTGTTCTGATTTTTGTCTACTGGTCTAAGCTGTTTTGTTTTAAAAGTTTTAATGCTTAGTTAAAAATTGTAATGAAAATGACATGAAATTCTGGTCTAATTTCGAGCGAAAATAAAAAACAGAGCAAATGGTTAAGTTTTTTGCTCAATAAATAACATTTATCATTACTAATTTTTAAAACATAACCAAGGAATAACAGATGAAAGCTCATCGTTTATCACGCATCTCTGGTGCGTTAGTACTTGCGCTTGGATTATCAACTTCTGCTATGGCAGCTGACACTTCTTCTTCAATGCGAGGAAAGATTGTTGGCCCAGAAGGCAATGTTGCCAGCAATGTTAAAATTCAATTAATTCACACGCCTACAGGCACGGTAAGTGAGTTTGTCACTAACGAAAATGGTACCTTCGTTGCAAAGGGCTTACGTGTTGGTGGTCCTTACACTGTTGTTATTGACTCTGATAAGTTCAGTGATGCTGAGTTAAACAATATCTTTTTATCCCTTGGTGAAACTTACCGCTTGAATAAACAATTAGCGCCACTATCGGTTGAGCGTATTCAAGTTACTGGTGCTCGTTTCTTACAAGATGTCGGTGGTTCAAACAGTGTCTTTGGTGCTGATGCTATTGATAATGCACCAAGCTTTAACCGTGACATTAAAGATGTTGCTCGTATGAACCCATTAGCGTCAATTAACGGTAATGGCGAATTAACTATTGCTGGTGGTAACCCACGAACAAACGCGTTAACGGTTGATGGTATTAACCAAAACGATGACTTTGGTCTTAACTTCGGTGGTTACCCAACGCAGCAACCGCCTGTATCACTTGATGCTATTGAACAAATCTCTGTTGATGTTTCACCATTTTCAGCAAAAAAAGGTAACTTTGGTGGTGGTACTATCAATGCGGTTACTAAATCAGGTACCAATGAGTTTAAATTCTCAGGTTATTATGAAACATCAACGCCTGATATGGCTGGTGATGTTAAGCAAATATCGCAAGTGTTTGATGAAGAGGGTGACCCAGTTCTAGATGAAGAAAGAGGAAATCATCGTACTTTTGAAATCTCTGAAGTAGCACCAATTGAAACCCAACAACGTTTTGGTTTTAATGTCGGTGGTCCAGTAATTGAGGATAAGTTATTCTATTTCGTCAACTACACTAGCTGGAGTAGCGAACTGGAAATGGATTACGGTTTTGAAGGCAGTGGTGCAACTCATGAATATGATACATCGGAAGAAAACTTCAATGAGTTTTTACGTATTTTAAAAGATACCTATGGTTTTGAAGATTCATTAGGCGGCGATCCTAAAGATACCAATGATACTTTACTTGCAAAATTAAGCTGGAATATTGATGATTTACATCGTTTAGATTTTACTTACCAGTGGCAAGATGACCAAGATGCACGTAACTTTGGTACCGGTGGTCGTACTGTAGATTTAGCTTCATCTCGTTACACGTATGTGTCTAAGATGAATAATTTTGCCACTAAGTTGTATTCAGATTGGACTGATGACTTTAGTACAGAAATTGGTATCAGTTATAAAGACGTATCTTCAGATAGCGATACCAACTCTGATTTTGGTAGTGTGAAGGTTGAAGAGAAATATCGTGGTCCAGCTTACCAGTTTGGTCGAGATGTGTACCGTCACGCTAATCGCTCAGAAACACAAAATTTCATCCTTTCATTAGATGCAACTTATCTTTTAGATGAGCACGAAATTACGTTTGGTGCTCAGTATGAACGTTTACGCTTATATAACCTGTTTGCTGAAAACTCACTAGGTTCGTGGGAGTTTGATAACTTCTGGGGCTTTGAGAACAAGGTTGTAGGTAATTACAACGATGAATACGACTTTACCTATGATAATGCCTATACCAATAACCAAGCCGATACCGCCTATGATGCCGTACGTGCACAAATGTCATTGTATGTAGAAGATAAGTTCTACCTTACTGATGATATAGAAATGTCAGTAGGTGTTCGTTATGAGCGTTTATCATCTGATGATAAGCCAACATTAAATGAAGCTTTCCAAGAAACCTATGGTTACACCAACCAGGAAAACTTAGATGGTTTAGATATTATCTTGCCACGTTTGAACTTAACTTGGATGGCAACGGATGATTTAACCGTACGTGGTGGTGTTGGTCGCTTCCAAGGTGGTATTCCAAATGTATGGTATAACAACCCATTCCAAAAAGATGGTATTACTTTAGTTGGCGCACCAGCGAGCGTTATTGATGCTTACTATGCAGAAAACGAAGCAGATTTCACGCAAGTGCCACAAGAAATTCAAGATGCCATGCAAAAAGGTGCGGGTAGTACTAACTATACAGATCCAAACTTTAAACTACCGTCAAGCTGGCGTGCTCAGTTAGGTTTTGATTTAGACTTTGATGTACCTGTACTGGGTAATAACTTTAAGTGGACATCAGAAATTATGTACCACATTAAAGAAAATGAAGCCGTGTGGAAAAATACTGCAATTCAACCCGTTGGTGTTGCCGCAGATGGCGAGCGTGTTATCAACGAAAGCATCTATGAAGGTGACTTATATGAAAACTTCGACATCATGATGACCAATGCAGAAGATGATGGTCGCTCTATTATTCTTTCAACGGCATTAGCGAAAGAGTGGGATAATGGTATTGCTATTACCATGAGTTATGCGCATCAAGATATTGAAGAAAACCATGTTGGCTCTTCTTCACGTGCACAAAGTAACTATCAGCATAACATTATTAAAAACCGTAATGAAGATATGGTTGCTCGTGGTCACTATGAAGTTGAACACAGTTTTAAAATGACCTTTAGCTATAACACAGAATTATTCTCTGGTTATACTACGCGCTTTGATGCCTTCTTTGAACGTCGTTCAGGTCGTCCATACAGCACGGTAATTGGTATGTATGAAGATAGAGACTTGGGTGACACAGAGGACTTTTATAAAAACTCTGCTTACTTAGCTTATATTCCATCAGGTGCTGATGATCCTAACGTAAACTGGGAAGAGTCGAGTCTTTCATGGGACGATCTTTCGATTTTATTAGATCAAGCGGGTATCTCACCGTCGGGTTCAATTATTGATAGAAACACAGGTACGCAACCTTGGGTTACGACCTTAGATATCAGTATTAAGCAAGAGATCCCTGGTTTTGCTAAAGGCCATAAAGGTACTATCTTCTTTATGATTGATAACTTTGCTAACTTATTAAACGATGATTGGGGCGTAGAAAAACGTTTAACTTATCCTAACCAAGCTTTATATGATTTTGGTAACTACCGAGGCCCAGGATTAGATGAAGATGGTCGTTACATTTTATCTCCACGTTTCCAAGGTGCAGATACACGTAACTACAATACCATTGTACAGTCATCTTCTGCATGGCAAATGAAGATTGGTGTTAACTATAAGTTCTAATCGTTAAGGCTTAAAATAGTAATAAAAACCCTTTAGTTTCAATCGATTCTAAAGGGTTTTTTTATGGCTGATATAAGATAAGATCAGTTAAATAAATATGTTGACCAGTTGGTCAAAAATGCTATGCTTAAGTTTATAAAATGGTCATTATGAGAGTTTTATGAAAGATATTGAACAAACCTGTGTTGATAATGTCATTATGGCAGCGAAACATGCTTATCAAAATGCTTATGCGCCTTATAGCAAGTTTCATGTTGGTGCGGCGGCATTAACCGCTCAAGGCAATATAGTAAGTGGCTGTAATGTAGAAAATGCTTCCTATGGTTTAACTGTGTGTGCAGAAAGGAACTGCATAGGGCATGGTGTTGTAAATGGTGAAAGAGACTTTAAATTAATTGTTATTTACACCGAGCAAGATAAGCTAACGCCGCCTTGCGGGGCTTGCAGACAAGTGATCGCCGAGTTTTTTCAACAGTCTGCGCCAGTATTGGCGGTAAATCATAAAAATGAACGACAAGAGTGGACCGTAAGCCAGTTACTGCCTGATGCATTTACGCCAAAAGATTTATTGGAACAATAAGGATTTCCCATGATATTACCGCAAGAAATAATCCGCCTAAAACGCGATGGTAAAGCACTTGATAACAACGCCATTGAAAGTTTTGTTTCTGGCCTTGTTGATGGAAGTTTTTCTGACAGCCAAGTAGGCGCTATGGCTATGGCTATTTTTCAGCAAGGGATGAGTGTTGATGAAAGGGTCGCTTTAACAAAAAATATGATGCACTCAGGTGATGTGTTAACTTGGCAAGGCTTTGATGGGCCTATTGTTGATAAACACTCAACTGGTGGTGTTGGTGATAAGGTCAGCTTTATGCTAGCGGCCATAGTTGCTGCCTGTGGTGGTTTCGTACCTATGATTTCAGGGCGTGGCTTAGGGCACACAGGTGGCACAGCCGATAAGCTGGAAAGTATCGCCGGTTTTAATGTGCAGCCGAGTATTACTGAGTTTAAACGTATCGTGAAAGATGTTGGTGTCGCGATTATTTCGCAAACCGATAATTTAGCACCAGCAGATAAACGGCTATACTCAATTCGCGATGTGACCGCGACAGTTGAGTCAATACCCCTTATTACCGCTTCAATACTATCTAAAAAGCTTGCCGCAGGTTTAGATGCGTTAGTGATGGATGTTAAAGTGGGTAATGGCGCTATGATGAATAATTTAACCGATGCTAAAGCGCTCGCTGAAAGTATTGTTAGTGTTGCCAATGGTGCTGGCGTAAAAACTCAGGCTATTATTACCGATATGAACCAAGTACTGGGTACCAGTGCTGGTAATGCCATTGAAATGTATGAAACAGCCAAATATTTAACTGGTAAGCAAAGAGAGCCAAGACTGCACCAAGTGGTTAAAGCACTTGCCAGTGCCATGCTAATAAATACTGGTTTAGCGGCTGATGCTGCGCAAGCGGATGAGAAAATTGAGCGAGCGCTGACCTCAGGCTCAGCAGCAGAGGTATTTGAGCGTATGATCGCTGAGCTTGGCGGGCCAAGTAACTTTGTTGAAAAACCATGGGACTCAATGGAAAAAGCCAATGTTATTGTTGAAGTTAAAGCAACTCAGCATGGCTATTTAGCGCAAATGGATACCCGAGCGATTGGAATGTCAGTGGTGGGCTTAGGCGGTGGTAGAACAGCGCCGACACAAAGTGTTGATCATACCGTAGGTTTTGATCGTATTTTACCGCTTGGCGTTAAAGTTAATAGAGGTGAAGTACTGGCGCGAGTTCATGCCAAAGATGAAGATAGTGCTAAATTAGCGATTGCGCAGTTTAATCAAGCGATCACCTATAGTGATGAGCGCCCAGAGTTGTCGCCTATTATTTATTAACAGTTATTAATAGTTACTAACAGAAACTAAAAAAGGTTAGCAGTGATGCTAACCTTTTTGCTTTTATTTGCCGGTAAAGCTGAGTTACTTATATAGGTTACTTATAAAGTACCAAATATTTTATCACCAGCATCACCTAGACCCGGTAAAATATAACCTTGATCATTTAACTTTTCATCTACTGCACCAATGTAAAGTGAGACATCAGGGTGCGCTTTTTGTATTACCTCAATACCTTCCGGTGCAGCTACTAAAAAGATGGTTTTAATGTGCTGACAACCAGATTCTTTTAGCATTGAAATAGTTGCCGCAGCAGTGCCGCCTGTCGCTAACATAGGGTCAATAATGATGGCTGTTCTAGTGGCAATATCACTGACTATATTCTCATAGTAAGTATCTGGCGCTAATGTTTGTTCATTTCGCGCTAAACCGACAACGCTTATTTTTGCGCACGGTAGCACTTTGAGCGCACCATCTAACATACCTAATCCAGCCCTTAAAATAGGAACTAGGGTAGGTTGCTTATCTTTTAATGTTGGCACTGAGATATCTCCAGACCAACAGCTGATAGTGTGCTCTGTTAAGGCAAAATCTTGAGTGGCTTCCATAGTGAGTAAGGCGCCAATTTCATTGGTTAACTCTCTAAACGCTTTCACTGAAATATCAGCATCACGTAAAAGGCTGACTTTGTGTTTTACTAAGGGATGAGTACTTTGAAAAACAGACATGAGAAATTCCTGCTGATTATTATTCTTGCTGTATTTTTATTGATAATAGCTAACTTTTTGCTACTTAGCCTAAGCTTGCTATGGCAAACTTAGGTTACTTATTGCCAAACCAATTGTTTAAAGTGGGCACGGCATAGTGGCTCATAGCGCTCATTGCCGCCCACCTCGACTTGTTCTCCGCCCCGCACAGGATTGCCATTGGCATCTTGCCTGATAACAAAGTTAGCTTTTCTACCACAGTGGCAAATGGTTTTTAGCTCGACGAGTTTGTCTGCCCATGCCAGTAGTGCCGCGCTGCCTGAGAATGTTTGCCCAAGAAAGTCGGTACGAATGCCATAAGCCAGTACAGGTATATGCAGCAGATCAACGATATCGGTGAGTTGTTTTACTTGCTCTGTTGATAAAAACTGGGCTTCATCAATTAAAACGCAGTCAAGTTTTTCATGTTGATGTTTTTCTTCTACTTCTTTTAAAAGATTTGTATGGTCATCAAAAACAAAGGCGTCAGCGTCAATACCTAAGCGTGAGGCCACTTTACCTTGGGCAAATCTGTCGTCAATTTGCGCGGTATAAATTGCTGTTTTAAGGCCGCGCTCTTGGTAGTTATAAGAAGACTGTAATAAATGCGTTGATTTCCCTGCATTCATTGATGAATAGTAAAAATATAATTGTGCCATGAAACTGTCTTATTATTCGCTTTTTGAAAATAACTTAGTAACTGCTATTGCTATTAGTTGTTGCTTTATGCCCTAGTGTCTCTAATAGGCTGGCAAGCAAACTACTGGCACCAAATCTAAAGTGATGACTATCAGCCCAATCGCTACCTAAAATATTGTCTGCTAAGTCAAGGTATACTTTGGCATCTTCAGCATTACGTACGCCACCAGCTGGTTTAAAACCAACGTTAGTATTCTTGTTTTTAATTACCTCTAGCATGATTTTAGCCGCTTCAGGTGTGGCATTAACGGCTACTTTACCGGTTGATGTTTTAATAAAGTCAGCACCAGCGTTAATTGATATTTCACTGGCCTTTTTAATGAGCGCTTCTGAGGCGAGTTCGCCAGATTCAATGATAACTTTTAATTTAGCCGTTTCACCACAGGCTTGTTTACAGACCTTGACCATATCAAAACCAATGGTTTCATTACCTTGCATTAAGGCGCGATAAGGAAAAACCAAATCCACTTCGTCAGCGCCATAGGCAACTGCGGCTTTAGTCTCGGCTAAGGCGATATCGATATCATCGTTACCGTGAGGAAAGTTAGTTACCGTGGCAATTTTTACTTGTGGAGTTTCCTGAGCTTTTAATGCTTTTCGCGCCAATGGAATAAAGCGTGGATAAATACAAATCGCAGCGGTTTCACCAGCAGGAGATTTTGCTTGTTGGCATAGGTTAATAATGTCTTGCTCGCTTTCACTATCGGTTAAGCTAGTTAAGTCCATTAATGAGAGTGCGCGTTGAGCAATCGTTGTAAGTTCTGACATGTTTCACAGATTCCTATAAAGAGATAAATACGCCAGCAATTGCGGCGCTCATTAAGTTAGCTAAGGTTGCAGCAAGCATGGCACGCATACCTAGTCGTGCGATGTCGTGGCGACGAGAAGGTGCCATAGAGCCAATACCACCAAGTAAGATGGCAATGGATGACAGGTTAGCAAAACCACATAAAGCAAAGGTTACAATGGCTTGTGTGGTTGGCGTTAAGCTGTCTTTAATTTCAACAAAGTTTACGTAGGCAAAAAATTCATTCACTACGATTTTTTGTCCGATAAAACTACCGGCTTGTAGCATTTCATGGGTTGGTACGCCAACAATAAAAGCAAATGGCGCAAATAGGTAACCAAGTAGCAGTTCAATGGTGATATCTTGATAGCCAAAGATTCCAGCAATTGAGCCAACTAAAGTATTTAATAGTGCAATTAGCGCGATAAAGGCCAGTAACATAGCGCCAACATTAACGGCAAGCTTTAAGCCTGAAGCAGCGCCAGAGGCGGCAGCATCAATAACATTGGTTGGTTTGTCATCGCCCTCAGAAAATTCAACTTGGCCTTTGGTTATTTTATCGCTTTCTGTTTCAGGACAAATAATCTTTGCCATTAATAGCCCGCCCGGTGCTGCCATAAACGATGCGGCAATTAAGTATTTTAGTTCAATGCCAAGGCCAGCATAGCCAGCGAGAATAGAGCCTGCTACAGAGGCTAAACCACCCACCATAATGGCAAACAATTCAGATTGGGTCATTTTGGCAATATATGGACGCACAACAAGGGGCGCTTCGGTTTGGCCAACAAAAATATTTGCTGTTGCTGAAAGTGACTCAGGCTTACTGGTGCGCAGTAGTTTTTGTAAACCGCCGCCAATAATTTTTATGACCCACTGCATAATGCCAAGGTAATAAAGCACAGCAATTAATGAGGAGAAGAAGATAATGTTAGGTAAAACCCTAACGGCGAAAACAAAACCTACACCATTTTCAAACATGGCATCTGTGCCTAAGCCGCCAAAGAGAAAGTTAATACCAACTTTAGCACTATCAATTACGCTTTGTACGCCGTCGGTCATGGAAGTTAATACGTCTTTACCAAAGGGAACGTATAAAACAAAAGCCCCGAGCAGTACTTGCAGAGCAAAAGCTAAGCCAACGGTACGATAGTTAATTGATTTTTTACTGCTTGAGAGCCAATAGGCGATAGCAAGTAATACCACTATCCCTAGTACACCTCGTAGTGCGTTTAACTCCATAAATACCTCTTAATCATTATTGTTGTTGCGGTAATGTAGATAATTGCCTAATTTTTGCTTTCAATACTTCAATTGCCATTCTGTTTTTGCCACCACGTGTGATAACAATATCAGCCCATGCTTTTGACGGTTCAATAAATTGGTAGTACATAGGTCTCACCGTATTTAAATACTGATTTGTCACTGACTCAACACTGCGGTTACGTTCAACTAAATCACGCTGAATTCTACGAACCAAGCAAATATCAAGCGGTGTATCCATATAGACTTTGATATCGAAGCGCTCTCGTAAGGCTTTATTAGCTAACAACAGGATGCCTTCAACGAGAATAATTCTTGTTGGCGAGAATTCGCGAGTTTCACTGGTACGTGTGTGGGTTTTATAGCAATAAACAGGGCTATGAATGGTTTTATTTTCGGTTAACTGACTTAAATGCTCTGCTAAGAGATCGTGCTCAAAGGCATCAGGGTGGTCATAGTTGGTTTGTTCACGCTCTGCCATGGTTAAATGAGATTGATCGCGATAATAGGCATCTTCGTAAATAATTGAAATACCATCTTCACCCAGTTCATTAATGAGCTCATCGTGAATAGTTTGGGCAAAAAGGGTTTTTCCTGAAGCAGAAGGGCCTGCAATAGCAATGATTGTCGGTTTAATTGGTTTCAATGTCTTGCCTGTAATCTACGCAAAATAAAAATAACTTGCCGTAATAATGAAAGCGACAGCAAATTATTAGCTAAACTTTAAAAATATTATTGGGTTAATGAATATACTATTATGTGCTTTGTTATAGATAACACCAACACATTATTTACCCAATTTCTAAAAGGTGATAAATTAACACAATCTGACCAGTTGGTCATATTCTTTGTTAAATTATTTTGATCTAACCGATCTGTTTTAGAGAAGGAAACACTATGGCGCGTGCAATAGTTATGGTTATTGATAGTTTTGGTATTGGTTTTTCGCCTGATGCAAAATCGTTTGGTGATGAAGGCGCTAATACCTTAGCTAACTTAGCTACTGAGTATTTTGAGCAAACGGGTAAAAAAATTAATTTACCGAATTTTTCTTCTCTAGGTTTAATTGCTGCCTGTGAGCAAGCATCAGGTAGAGAGTTTCCCTATCTTGGTCAAGCACCTACAAAGGGAGCTTATGGTTTTGCACAGGAAATTAGCTCAGGTAAAGATACACCCAGTGGGCATTGGGAAATGGCAGGTGTGCCAGTGTTATTTGATTGGGGTTATTTCACTGATAAAAAAAATGCCTTTCCAAGTGACTTACAAGAGAAAATTAATGGGGCGACCGGTTTTGATGGCATGCTGGGCAATTGTCATGCCTCGGGCACGCAGATATTAGCTGAGTTGGGTGAAGAGCATATTAAAACAGGCTTACCCATTTGCTATACCTCGGCAGATAGTGTCTTTCAGGTGGCCGCACATGAAGAGCATTTTGGTCTAGATAATTTATATCAATATTGTCAAACGGTACGAGCAGAATTAGATGGTTTAAATATCGGCCGCGTTATCGCAAGACCTTTTGTTGGTGAGACCCCAGCAGATTTTGCTCGTACAGGAAATCGTCGAGATTACTCAGTATTACCACCAGAGCCAACCGTATTAGATAAACTGCATGATGCCGGTACGCATGTGATAAGTGTGGGTAAAATAGCTGATATTTTTGCTCATCAAGGTATTAGTGAAAAAACTAAAGCCACAGGGTTAGATGCACTTTTTGATGCCACCTTAAAACACATAGAAACAGCGCAAGATAACAGCTTAATATTTACCAACCTGGTTAATTTTGATCAGGACTTTGGTCATCGCCGTGATGCTGTCGGTTATGCCCAAGAGTTAGAAGCATTAGATGCAAGGTTGCCTGAGTTATTTGCGGCGATGTCGAAGGAGGATGTTTTATTCTTTACCGCCGATCACGGCTGCGACCCAACGTGGCCGGGAACTGATCATACCCGCGAATATGTGCCTGTATTGGCCTACCACAATCTGGTCGGATCTGTTAATCTAGGTAACCGTCAAACCTTTGCGGATTTAGGACAAACTATCGCAGAGTTATTTAATGTTGAGTCAATGAGTTACGGAAAAAGCTTCTTATCTCAGCTAAATTTCAAATCTTAAATTATACTCAAATGGTTATTTAGTCGCCAAAAGAGCGGCACACCAGTAATTTAAGCTAGTCCGGGGAATATTAATGGTTACTTTTAACAAGACAACATTATGTTTATGTATTAATGCAGCTTTGCTTACATCAACAAGTATCGCACCTTTGGCACAGGCCGAAGAAGCCGATAAAGGTAAATTAGAGGTTATTGAAGTTACAGCGCGAAAGCGGGTAGAAAATGTGCAGGAAGTACCTGTATCTGTGTCAGCCCTACAAGGTGAAAACCTAGATGCGTTTAGTTCAGCCGGTATGGATATTCGCTTTATGAGCGCTAGAATTCCAAGCCTAGCAGTAGAATCTTCTTTTGGTAGAAGCTTTCCGCGTTTTTATATTCGAGGCTTAGGTAATACAGATTTTGATTTAAATGCTTCACAGCCTGTATCTTATGTTGTCGATGATGTGGTACAAGAAAATCCCATATTGAAAGGTTTTCCTGTTTTTGACGTTGAACGTGTCGAGGTGCTTCGAGGTCCACAAGGAACGCTTTTTGGACGTAACACTCCTGCTGGATTAGTAAAATTTGATTCTGTAAAACCTTCACAAACTTTCGATGGCTATGCTGCAATTTCTTATGGTAGTCGTGGCGCGATTGACAGTTCTGCTGCCTTTGGTGGTGGGTTAACTGACAATTTATCAGTACGAGTATCTGGTTTGCATCAATCAAAAGATGACTATATTGATAATCGCGCAGTTGGTTTCGAACAAAATAATCAACTTGGCGGCTATGAAGAAAATGCAGCGCGTATTCAGTTTCTATATGAAGGTAACAATTTTAGCGCGCTCTTTAATTATCACTTTAGAGATTTAGACGGCTCACCTATTATTTTTCATCCTAATATAGCAACGCCAGGAACGAATAATATCCGAGGGGATTTTGAGGCTGATGTTGTCTACCAAGATGCAGGTCAATTTGCAACGCAACAAGTTGAAACTCAAGGTAGTAGCTTAAAGCTGGAATGGGACTTTAATGAATATACCTTAACCTCGATAACTGCATGGGAGAGTGCAGAGATTTACTCAAGAGCAGATGTCGACGGGGGCTACATAGGGTTTCCGCCTGCCGGAGATGCAAATGCTGTATGGTGGGGGGCACAAACTGCGGATGAAATTCCAGATCATGAGCAATATACACAAGAATTACGCTTAGCATCAAACTTTGCTGGCGATATAAATTATCAGGTTGGAGTCTTTTACTTTAGCGAAGAGATAACAATCAACACTTATGACTTTATAACTAGCGAAGATCCCAATGATCCATTGCATGGTAGTCAAAATGGCGAGTCTACTCAGTTCCAAGACACCAAAGCGTGGGCAGTGTTTGGCTCGGTAGATTATAATGTATCAGATGATTTTTCTGTTACCGTTGGCTTACGCTACTCGGATGATGAAAAAGACTTTACTGCTGAGCTGATTGATCATCCATTTATCCCAGGGGCTGATGGCGGAAACTTTTCCGAGTCGGTGAGTCCAAGTGATAGTCATGTTAGCTGGGATATTAGTACTAACTATAAGATTGACCAAGATATTAACTGGTATGCACGTATAGCGAATAGCTTTAGAGCGCCAAGTGTACAAGGCCGTGTTTTATATGATCAAACTGTTAGTGTTGCTGACTCGGAAACCATTACCTCTTATGAAACGGGTGTTAAGTCAGATATCTTAGATGGCTCTGGTCGTATAAATGCGTCTATTTACTACTTTGATATGGATAATCAACAACTGACAGCTGTTGGTGGCAATGAAAACTCCAATACTTTGTTAAATGCAAATTCAACGACAGGCTACGGTTTTGAATTAGATTCTGAATTTATCGTTACCGATAATATTATTGCCACTTTCAATATTAGTTATAACAAGACTGAGTTAGATCATGATGGCTTGTCTGTAGCAGTCTGTGGCTCAGGTACATGTACTGTGACAGATCCTACTTTTACTAGCAATGGTAAAACCAAGGCTTATATTGATGGCAACTCATTACCTAATTCTCCCGAGTGGATTTCAAATTTAACACTTAGTTATGCGAAAGAAATTGGCGATGGGGAATTTTTTGCTCATACAGATTTAAGCTATCGAAGTGAAGTCGACTTTTTCCTTTATCGCGCGAAAGAGTTTGAAGGGGAGTCATTAGTTGAAATTGGTGCTCGTACTGGCTACAACTGGATTGCTGGTGATAACGAATATGAAGTCTCACTGTTTGTACGTAATTTAACTGATGAACAAGTGATAATTGGTGGCGTTGATTTTAATAATAATTCGGGCATGGTAAATGAAGAACGCTTTTATGGTGCAGAATTTAAGGTTTCTTTCTTCTAGCAACTAACGAGTTAATCGTTTAAATAAAAAGGGCTAGCGTTTGCTAGCCCTTTCTTGTTTAGAAGTTTTCTTAGGATAAATGATGACCCTAAAGAATGCTTTCTAGTGTTAGCTCCATCATATCTTTAAAGGTGGTTTCACGCTCAGCTGAAGTGGTTTGTTCACCTGTTTTAATATGATCGCTCACAGTTAATACCGTCAGTGCTTTTTTACCGTACTCAGCAGCGACACCGTAAAGACCCGCAGCTTCCATTTCAACGGCTAAAATACCGTATTGTTCCATAGTGGCGAACATTTCTGGCTGTGGCGTATAAAATAAGTCAGCGGTAAAGATATTACCGACACGAACCGGCTTGTTTAATTTTTCTGCGGTATCCACTACGCTTTTTAATAGTGAAAAGTCAGCACAAGCCGCAAAGTCTAAATTATTAAAGCGTTGTCTGTTTACGTTTGAGTCGGTACTTGCTGCCATACCGATAACAATATCACGAATGTTAATATCGTCACGTACCGCGCCACACGAACCAATACGAATAATATTTTCAACACCGTAATCTTTATAAAGTTCAGTTGCGTAAATCGATACGCTTGGCACACCCATTCCTGAGCCCATAACAGAAATTGGTTTACCTTTGTAAGTGCCAGTGTAACCAAACATGTTACGTACGCTGGTAACACATTTTGCGTCGTCTAAAAAGTTTTCGGCAATGTATTTAGCGCGAAGTGGATCGCCAGGCATTAATACGGTTTTAGCGAAATCGCCCGCTTGGGCTTCAATATGAGGAGTTGGCATAAGAGTTATCCTTTAATGGTTAAGTACCAATGGGTTTAAGTGTAACTCAGTAAGTTTCTAGCCAGAAGTGATTAAATCATGCTGCTATCAAGGGTGTTTTACTGATCATCAATGCTATTGTTATTGCTATAGCAGTGCAACGTACCGCTTAGTAAAGCAAGTAAATTGACTAAGTGGTTATGATAATGCTAACTAAAGAATCGTTCAAGGATCCATTGATAAGCAGTACCGCCTAAGTAAATACCAAAGATACCAGCAATACCTGATAAAACAGGTGGTGCAGGTAATGGTAGTTTAAAGGCTGAAAATAATAGGCCAACAAGGAGGCCGGTGGCAAGGGCTGCGAGTATTTCTGTCATAATACTTTCTTCTCATTCTAGGTGGTTGTTAAATGCCTTGCTTACTGCTAGACAAGGCTTGTTTTTCTTGCTCAGACAAAAAGCACATGGCAATGGCATTTTTTTGTAACTGAGTAATGTGTTGCTCGGTTAAGCCGAGCGTTTGCTTAGCTAAGTGAAATTCATAGCCAAGTTCAATATTCTCGACAGCAGGGTCGTCAGTATTTAAGCAAACAAGTAAATTATTGGCCAAGAAGGTTTTGACAGGGTGATTAACAAGCTCTGTTACCGTACCTGTTTGATAGTTTGACGTGAGGCAAGACTCAATAGCTATGTTGTGCTTTGCCATATAATCCATTAGCTTTTGATCTTTTACACAAGCGACGCCGTGACCAATTCGTTGTGCGCCGAGTTTTTCAATCGCGTGCCAGACACTTTCTGGGCCAGCTGCTTCACCGGCATGCACGGTTATGTTTAGGCCTGCATCGCGCGCTTTATTAAAGTGATTTTCAAAAAGTTGCCCTGGGAAGTTATATTCATCACCAGCTAAATCAAGCGCTACCAAATCATCGCGATACTTGAGTAAAGCATTTAGTTCTTTGTTACAGGCATCTACGCCAAAGGTGCGACTTAAAATGCCAATTAAATTCACTTTAGTAGCGAACTTACTTTGACCAATACGTGTGCCTTCAATGACTGCTTCAATAACCCCTTCTATGGCTAAGTGGTGTGTTTTTGCCATGTAATAAGGAGAAAAGCGTAACTCGGCATAGTCAATATTGGCATGAAAGGCATCTTCGACATTTTCAAAAGCGATGCGGACAACATCATCGAGTGAGCTTAAAACGGCTACGCCCCAATCAAGCTTTTTTAAAAAGGCTAATAAATTTGGCTCACTGTCGGTGATTTGCACATGGGGCAGGAAAGCTTCAAAGGTATTTTCTGGCTGGGCAATATTGTTTTGCTCTGCTAATTGCCAAATAGTTTTAGCTCTTATATTGCCATCTAAATGGCGGTGTAGATCGATAAGGGGAAGTTGATTATTAAACATGAGAGAAGCTTCCTTGTGGTGAAAAAATCGTTGCTAATAGTTTGATTATCAGCAACGGTTAATTCTTATCAATTATATCCAGCCTAGGCAAAACAGGCAAAGTTAAAGTTTAACTTCCACCGAGATAGGGCAATGATCACTTAAGGTTTGTGATAGTTTACGGGTATATTTAGGCGTAAAAACTAGCTGTTCAAAGGAATCATCTACATAGAGCTGTTTAGCTTTAGGGTTAAATACAATGTGATCTATATAGTCTTTGTAATACCCGCCCCAACAGTCTGAATTTTTACTCGCCGTTGGTGTCCATAATGCACTATTACCTTCGTCATTTAGTGCTTGCCATAAACCTTGTGATTCATTGTGCTTTAAGGCGATATCTTGAGAAAAACGGCGATTAAAATCACCTAGAACAATAAAGGCCTTGTCTTTACTCGCTTGTGTATCAATCCACTGTTCAAGGGGCTTAATTTGTTTGCTTAAAATAGTACAAGCTTCTTTGTTTCTTAACTCGTTTTCGGTTGAGTCAGCCATAGCTGCAACGCTTTTATCATCTAGCGGTTTAGCAAAACAACCAGATTTTAAATGTACAGCCAATAAGGTCAGTTCTTGATTGTTTTTAACTAACGTTAACTCCATACCGTGACGTACACGGCCAACATCAAGTGCTTTATATTCATTTGCTGTAACCGTTAAACCAGCAGACTTTTTTACTGCAATACCAACACGTTGTACCCAATCTTTAGTCGAAAAATAATAGTCGTAGCTATCACCTAATACTTTCTTTGCCCAAAAAGCACTTTCTACTTCTTGTAGGGCAATAACATCGGCATCAAGCTGTTTTGCATAGCTTGCTAGTGCTTGATAATCTGTGCTTTTGCGTTCGTTATATTCATGCGAGCCTAACCAAGCGATATTCCACGAGGCAATTTTTATTGTCTTAGCTAGCACTGTCGTTGAACTTATCAGGGCAAACACTAAGGCAGTAGTTGTTAATATGGTTTTTTTCATTAATACTTCTCTTACTTAACGTCAAAATATTCGACGCAAGCAACACTTTTGCTTTTAAATTTATCAATCACAGGTTAACGGCGTAGTGCCTATTAAACCGGCAAAATGTTACAATAATATTTTTTACTTAACCAATCGGTCAGGTATTGTTATAATTTGCAACATTACACTACTTCCATAGTAAGAAACAACTAATATGACTAAAAAATTTATCACTGCCCAAGAATTATTAGAAGACTCGTTTCGAGTTGCCGCTAAGGTATATGAAGACGGTTTTAGGCCGCAGTTTATCGTTGGTATTTGGCGTGGTGGCGCACCAATTGGTATTGCTGTACAAGAGTACTTTGACTTTAAGAAAGTAGAAACAGATCACATCGCTGTGCGTACTTCATCTTATTATGGTATTAATCAGCAAAGCAAAGAAATTAAAGTACATGGTTTGCACTATATTATTGAAAACGCTAATGCAGATGATGGCTTATTGATTGTTGATGATGTCTTTGATTCAGGCCGAAGCATTGATGCGTTAATTAAGCAGTTACAAAAGCTAACCCGTAAAAACATGCCTTCTGATGTACGTATTGCTTGTCCTTGGTATAAACCACAAAATAGTAAGGTAGATATTAAGCCTGACTACTATATTCACGAATCCGATGAATGGTTAGTGTTTCCTCATGAGTTATCAGGTTTAACGCCAGAAGAGATTGCCGAAGGTAAGTCTGATTTAGCTAATGTGCTTGATTTATTGAAGTAATTGCTAAGTAGAAAATTAGCCAGTACATCAAGCAGAACTTAATATTAAAAGCAGTATACATAGTTTGTGTACTGCTTTTTTTATTGTTCGTAAAGAGAAAATATCAGCTTTCCGCCCTTAAATAGCATAATTGCCAAGTTAACTTATACTTAAATTGTTAAATAATAACTCGGCGCTAAAACAAGGGTAAGTTTATACATGGTCAATGTTAGAGATAACATAAGAAACAATAACAACGCTCAGCCAGTCAAAAGAATTATCAAACCAATTCTCATTATAGAAGATCAAGACTCGCTTTTGGTGATGTTAAAGCAACTCATGCTTGCAAGTTACGATGTACAAATACACACCGCCAGTAATTATGCCCAAGCAAAATCTTGCTTAAGTAAACATCGGCATGAGTATTTGCTGGCGATATGTGATTTAAATTTACCTGATGCGCCAAAGGGTGAGATTGTTGATTTGCTCAACCGAGCCAAGGTTAGAATGATTACTATGACGGGTTCTTTTGGTGAGAAACTACGTTCAACAATGATTGAAAAGGGCGTCATTGATTACATTATTAAAGATAGTATTAACGCCTATGAATACGCGGTTGAACTCGTTGGTCGCATAGATAACAACGCAAAAAATAAATTGTTGCTCGTTGATGACTCAGCCACGAGTAGGGCGATTATAGAGCAAATGTTAAGGCTACAAAATTTTGATGTGCTGACAGCAGAAAATGGTCATCAGGCGTTAACTTTGTTTGAGCAAACCCCTGACATCAAGCTGGTGCTGACGGATTATCAAATGCCTGAAATGGATGGTTTTAATTTAACCTTAGCATTAAGGCAATTACAGCCAAAAGAGCAGCTGGCGATTATTGGTTTGTCTTCCACAGGTAACAGTGAGTTAGGGGCGCAATTTATCAAAAATGGCGCTAATGACTTTCTTACTAAACCTGTTGCTTATGAAGAATTGTTGTGCCGAATTAATCAAAATATAAGCTTACTCGACTATATGGAAGCATTACGCACTGCGGCTAATTGTGATTTTTTAACGGGGTTATTTAATCGCCGTTACTTTTTTTCTACGGGAGAAGATATATTTCAGGCGCAAAGAAGCAGTGCCAGTCAAATTGCTGTGGCCATGTTCGATATCGATCACTTTAAACAAATTAATGATACTTATGGTCATAAAGCGGGTGATGAGTTATTGGTTTATTTTGCCCAGTTAATGAAAAAAGTATTTTGTCAGAACCTTGTGGCACGCATTGGTGGAGAGGAGTTTTGTGTGTTGTTTTATGGTGAGCAGTTCGCCAAGGCTTTATCTTTGTGTCAACAATTTCGTGAGCAATTGGCGCAAACGAAAATAACTTTTTTGCCGCAAGAGTTATCGATGACAGTAAGTATCGGTTTACATCAGCAATTAGAAGATAACTTAGATGCCATGCTAAAAAAAGCTGATGTAAAGTTATATCAAGCAAAAGCGGCAGGTCGCAATCAAGTGATAAACTAGCGCTTACCGCTATCAGTCTTCAACTTCCAGAGGGACAACTTTACCTATATAGGGCAGGTGGCGATATTTTTGCGCGTAGTCTATGCCAACGCCAACAACAAACTCATCAGGAATTTCAAAGCCAAGCCAGTCAATATCAACAGCGACTTCACGTTTACTCGGCTTATCGAGCAAAGTACAAATTTTTAATGATTTAGGCGCTCTAAGACTTAGAATTTGTTTTACTTTGCTTAGTGTATTGCCCGTATCAATAATATCTTCCACCAATAAAACATCTTTACCTTCAATGGTATCGTCTAAATCTTTAAGTATATGCACATCGCGCGAGCTTTCCATGGTGTTGCCATAACTGGATGCCGTCATAAAATCGATACTATGGGCAATTGAAATGGCGCGGCATAAATCCGCCATAAAAATAAACGAACCACGTAACAGGCCAACAATAACTAAGTCACTAGAGTCTTGATAATGCGCAGTGATGCTTTGACCTAGCGCTTGTATTTTGGCTTGTACAGTTTGCTCGTCAATCAGTACTTCTACGGTATGTTTCATTTGATAGTTTGCCTTGAATTAATTTTTCTTGAAATAGTTTTGCCTCGAAAAAATCAGGGAGCCTAATTGATACTAGCTTAATTACATTGTCCCTAAAGTCCACCAGATAAATCTAGATAATTCCCGGTAGAAAATGATGATTTATCTGATGCTAGCCAGTAGATAGCTTCAGCTACCTCTGCAGGCTGCCCACCGCGTTGTAGGGGGATTTTGCTTTTTAATCTTGCTATTCGCTCTGGCTCTCCGCCATCAGCATGCATATCAGTATAAATAAGGCCGGGTCTAACACAATTCACGCGAATACCTTCAGCTGCAACTTCTAACGATAAGCCTTTGGTTAAGGTATCTATTGCGCCTTTTGAGGCGGCATAATCAATATATTCGTTTGGCGAGCCAGTGCGAGCCGCACCAGAAGATACATTAACTATTACGCCACCTTTGCCGCCATGGCGAGTTGACATACGCTTAACTGCTTCTCTAGAGCAAAGAAAATAACTAGTGACATTATTGATTAAAATCGTATTGATTCGCTCTGCGGTCATCTCTTCTAAGCGTGTTTGCTGATGCAGTATGCCAGCATTGTTTACTAACACGCTAATTGCACCTAGCTCCTGTTCAATAATTGAAAAAAGCCTTTTTACATCATCTTCTTGAGACACATCCGCCTGCACGGTAATGCATTTTGCGCCAGTTGCGCTTATTTCATCGGCGAGCAAATTCGCAGCTTTACTATTTGCTTTATAGTTTATGCAAACCGCATAACCTTTTTCAGCAAATAGCTTAGCGGTAGCCGCACCAATGCCACGACCTGCGCCCGTAATTAGAACAACCTTTTCAGTCATTATCTATACACCTTAACTATGTGTGATTTCTACGAAAATGCCATTTGGCAATAGTTAGCTACGGCTAGGCTCATATTTTTCGTAGCGAGGTAAGTCAGCATCTAGATTATCCCAATTCGCTTTGGAGGTAACAAAATTATGGGAAATCGGCTTCTCGTTTATATCTGAATCAAGTACCCCTAAACGTATTCTAATCCGGCTATTATCTAGCGAGTTAGAGCTATAAATGGGTGAAGCACAGGTTTTACAGAAGTGCCTTTTTTTACCCGGTCGTAATTCAAAGTGAGTTAAATTATCTTCGCCAGCAATAATGTTAAAATCTGAAACATTAACAAAGCCATTGGTCGCATACGCTGTTCCGCTAGATTTGCGACACAAGGAGCAATGACAATGAATGATGTCGGTAATTTGTCCGACAATGTGAAATTTTACTCTGCCGCACAAGCAGCTACCTTGATACATAGTTAATATTACTCGTCATTGATGGCTGTCAGTTAATAGCCATTGTTAGTTTACTTGTTGAATAAAATAATTATCTAGCGATATAGAAGAGTGCCTTGTACTTGCTGTTTCACCAGTATTGGCACCTGAGCTTTGACCAAAATAAAGTCTTTCACTGTTAACATAAATTAAGGTGTACATTGGCGAAGTAACACCATTACCTGAGTTGTAAATAAAGGTTTCATTTAGGCCATAAGCTGCAATACTTTCATCGCTAATTACCTTACTTTTAATATCAAATGTCGAAACATCAATTGAATCAAATTCTCTGGTTTCGCATAAGGTATCTTCAGGTCTGAAATACTCAGTGCGATAGGTTGATTTTAGTTCGTCATCAATGGATAGCTTGGTTATGACATTCCAAGCCGTATTTGAATCATCGCTTGATAGTTTATTATAAGGTGAGCATTCTTTTATCCAAGCGGTGTTTGCTAAGTTTGTAATATCATCACTTTTGGGAATGTCAGTGGAGCTATCGCCACCTGAGCCACCACATGATATGACTAACATTGATGAAAGCAAAACAGTAAGCCAAGTGTGTTTCATTTTTACTCCGTAAAATAATAGGTTTGCGATATTAAGCTAAAGTTAATCAGGTTCTTAAAGACTGAAATATCGAGTATTGCTCTTTCAAAAAACAGCCTTTGAATTTGTAATAAAATAATCATGAATGCGCTAATAGAATCTTTTCAGCAGGTATGTTAACAAGCGTTGCAGCGCAGCCACCATACTTGTTTATGTACTGTGAAACTAAATTATACCCGACCCAGTAACCTGCTCGATTCGGAAATTTAGATGTATCCTCTCCGCCAAAAAATAAAGGGTAATTAAAGTCTGTGTTATCTAGGTAATCGTCCATCTGTTTATATAAATCAATCCAGTTGTATTTTTTAATTTCACTGAAAAAACTAATGGTATTCTTCTCTATGAACATCATTTCAAAATGACAAGCCAAGCCCTCAGATATTAGCACTTGTAATAGTTTTTCTTCCTGAACTCCTGAGTATGTGCGCACGACATGATGCAATTCATGGGCTAAAACGAGGGGCAGCTCATTATTGATGATATCTAAAAGATCATCTCGCTCTGTATCTAATAAAATATCAATTAAATATTGAGTGCTAACACAGCCAAGAATTCCTGTGGTAGTAACATGCTCTTTGGGCCAAGGGCTGATTATAATATCAATGTTAGGTAATCGAATGTGTTTCCCTATTTTATTAAGGGCATCTTGAGCTTTAGACTCTAGCAAAGGTAAAACAGGATTAAACTTTTTTGAAGCATTTAAGATGGTTACTTTACTTGTCATATACTTCCATGTAATTCATAACTATAGGTAAATGTTAGCTTTACTATATGATAAATATTGCCGAACTAAAATAGGATATTTTGAATGAGTATTGTTAAATTTAGGGTTAGGTTACTTCTGTCTATAAGCACTATATATTGAACTTCAACGCATTTTTTTGTCAATCAATCTGATGTAGGCGACATGCCTTAATGCTTTATGTTATCTTTCGGTAATTTTTTATTCGTATTAAGGGCATATTTAGTTGGACATGCAAAACACTAAACCATTAGAGAATACCCAGAAAGGTTTGTTTAATCGCTTTCTTGCCACGGTAGAGTTTTTGGGGAATTTATTACCTCACCCGATAACACTATTTGCTATTTTTTGTCTGGCAATCATTATTTTTAGCGGTATTGCTGACTTTTTTGGTTTAAGCGCAATTGATCCTAGACCTGTTGGTTCAAAAGGCCGTGAGGCAGATGGCGTTATTGAAGTGGTCAGCTTATTAAGTGCTGAAGGCTTACAACGCATTATGACAGGCTTAGTCACTAACTTTACCGGTTTTGCACCACTAGGTACGGTACTTGTTGCCTTATTAGGGGTGAGTGTAGCTGAGCACTCAGGCTTGTTATCCGCTGCTATGCGCGGCATGGTGATGGGGGCGTCAAAACGCTTTGTTACTTTTGCTATTGTGCTTGCGGCAATCTTATCTAATACCGCATCTGAGTTAGGTTATGTGGTGTTAATTCCGTTATCTGCCATGATATTTCATAGTTTAGGCAGACATCCCTTAGCCGGTTTGGCCGCTGCTTTTGCCGGGGTTTCTGGTGGTTATAGTGCTAACTTATTATTGGGCACTATTGATCCCTTACTTGCGGGTATAACAACGCCAGCAGCGCAATTAATTGCGCCAGATTATCAAGTAGGCCCAGAAGCTAACTATTACTTTATGTTTGTTTCTGTATTTATGATTGCCATTTTAGGTACAGTGATCACCGAGAAAATCGTTGAGCCAAGATTAGGCAAGTACAACAATGATGAAGCCAGTGAAGATTTAAGCAATAACAAAGTTGAACATTTAACTGATGTTGAAGTGAAAGGCTTAAAATATGCCGGCCTAGCATTTTTAATTACCTGTGCTGTGCTGGCACTAACCATAGTGCCAGAAAATGGCATTTTACGTCACCCAGAAACGGGCGCTGTTGCTGGCTCGCCTTTCTTAAAAGGCATAGTTGTTATTATCTTTATTACCTTCCTTATTCCAGGTTTTGTATACGGTAAAGTTGTTGGCACAATGAACAATGATAGAGATATTATTAATGCGATGTCTAAGAGCATGAGCTCGATGGGCATGTATATCGTGTTAGTGTTTTTTGCTGCGCAATTTGTTGCCTTTTTTAAGTGGACCAATTTAGGCACTATTATGGCGGTTAATGGGGCGAACTTATTACAAGCGCTGAGTTTAACTGGCCCGGAAATTTTTGTTTTCTTTATCTTTATGTGTGCGGTGATTAATCTAAGCTTAGGCTCTTCATCAGCGCAGTGGGCAGCAACAGCCCCGATTTTTGTCCCTATGCTAATGCTTGTTGGTTATGCGCCAGAAACCATACAAGCGGCTTATAGAATAGGCGATTCGGTTACCAACTTAATCACCCCTATGATGAGTTACTTTGGCTTGATATTAGCAGTCGCAACCAAGTATAAAAAAGATATGGGCATAGGCACGTTAGTTGCGACTATGCTGCCGTATTCGATGATATTCTTTGTTGGTTGGGTGGTATTGTTTTATGTTTGGGTGTTTGTTTTTGGCTTACCTGTCGGGCCAAATTCACCAATTTACTTTACGCCAGCATAATTAAATGCACTATTGCGAAAAGCCATCAATAATGTTGATGGCTTCGCCCCCAAAAGTTAGCTTGGTAGGCAAGCTGTGCATCAACAAAGGTGGCATTAATTTCATTTTGCGCAGCATTTTCTGAAAGGTAAGTGTAATCACCTGTTGTTAAGTTGTCGTAACTGTATACACCACCAATGTGTTTATAGTCCATATCGGTAGCTTGTTTGCTGGCACGAACCGTAAGTTTTAGGTTATCTAAAAACTCATGGTTAAGCTCTGTGTTGATAAGTAAATCTTCTGATTCAACTTCACCATCAACAAAACCTAAGAAGGTATCTGTATCAATATTGTCTGGAATTTCACCATTTGGCACAGGGAAACCGCCATTTGGGTTAGATTCAGTTTCACGATAAGCAACACTGGCTTTTAGTGAGGTGCTATCACCCAGATTAAAAATGGCAACAGGACGAATAGCTGTGGTTGTGCGTCCTTGGTGATCTGCATCATATTTGAAATCTCTATAGGCGCCACTTACACGTAGTAATACTGTATCAGAGTTGTTGATTTCACCCATGTTGAAGTCAAAATCAACACCTGCGCTACCAAATTGATCAGCGCGCAGCTTAACACTGGCACCTTGCTCAACGTATGGGTTTTTAGTTACTGTGTTAATGATACCACCAGCACCCACAGGGCCTGAAGCAATGGAGGCTGGACCTTTTAGGATCTCATAGCGCTCAACGAAAGAATCATCACGAGCACCAGCCCCTCTAAAGTTATTTTGAATGCGGTTATCGACTAAAATAGGGGCAGTAAAACCACGCGAAATGAAGCTGGTAGTACCTGTTCCGTTTCTGTCTTCTGTGCGAGCGATGTTAGGTAAGGTAGTTAACGCTTCAATAGGGCGGGTGAAGTTGCGAAGCTCTAATAGCTCACTGTCAACTACATCTAAAGTAAACGGCAGCTCTTTTGGGGTAACAGGAATACGATTAATTAAAGATTGTTGAAAGCTACCTGTTACTTCAATCTTTTCAATATCTTCGTCTTTCGTTTTGTTTTCTTCAGCAAATGCTAAAGGTGCTGTAAGTGCTAGAGAGATAGCTGCTGCGAGAGGTGTTAGCCCTCTGCTATGTTTTTCAAGTTTCATGCTAGACCTATATTATAGTAATGTTAATAACGCTCAAATGAGCGAGAATTATTCTCATTTGCATAAATAAGTCCAGCATTATTACAATTGTTACAATTCAATAGCTAAAGGAAGTAACTGATTTATTGGTCATATAAACATCATTAAGGTGTCACAAAAAGTTAATTTTTGTTGCTTAGAGTGACTTTGATTACCACTAACTATTGAGTGATATATGATTGATGTAGATGATGTTGTAACCAAAAACTTACCGTCTTTAAAAGATAAACCATGGATAGAAAAGCCCGTTAAAGCAGCACTCAAAAGCTTGCTTTATGTTGATAAATTTCAGGAATTCGGTCAGCAATATCCGCATTTAAATGGTTTAGAGTTCGTTGAACAGGTTTTACAGTATTTTGATGTAAGCTATTCAGTGCGTGATAGTGAGCGGGAAAATATTCCGGCAACCGGCAAGGTTGTCATTATCGCCAATCATCCCATCGGCTCACTCGATGGTTTAGCTTTGATTAAGCTGGTGTGTGATATTCGCCGTGACGTTAAGGTGGTGGTGAATAGTTTATTGATGGAGTTAGAGCCGTTACACCCATTGTTGCTGCCTGTAAACAATATGGGCGGGACAACGCCAAAAGATGACCTTAAGGCGATTCATAATCACTTAGCCAATGAGCAAGCGATTATTGTTTTTCCAGCTGGTGAAGTGTCTCGACTCAGTCCTCAAGGCATTCGAGATGGCAAATGGCACAGCGGCTTTTTAAGGTTTGCCAGCCAAAGCCAAGCACCGATTATTCCTATTTATATTGAAGCGAAGAACTCGGCTGCTTTTTATGGTGTCTCTATGCTGTCTAAGCCAATATCTACGTTAATGTTGGTGTCTGAAATGTTTAAACAGCAAGAAAAAGATATTCCGATGCGTATTGGTAAGCAAATACCTTTTGAGCATTATGGTGCCTTGCTCGTTGATATTAAAACCAAAACCAAAATGTTTAAACGTCATCTTTATCGCTTAAAAAAGGGCAAAGGCGATGTTTTTCAAACGCAAAGTGCGATAGCGCCTGTAGAAGATCGTAAGCAACTTAAAGAAGCGATTGAGCATTGTGAGCATTTAGGCGAAACGCCTGATGGCAAGGTAGTTTATCTGCATAGAGCGACCAAGAATGACATTATTATGCGTGAAATAGGCTGTTTAAGGGAACATTCCTTTCGAGCGGTTGGTGAAGGCAGCGGCTTACGTAGAGATTTAGATAAGTTTGATCAACATTATTTTCATTTATTACTTTGGGATAATGATGAGCTAGAAGTGGTTGGTGCTTACCGATTTGCTGACACCGCCGAGATCATAAATGCTATGGGTTTAGATGGCCTGTATAGTCATAGCTTGTTTAATCTAGAAGGAAAGATGTCGGATTATTTGGCGCAAGGGCTAGAGTTAGGCCGAAGTTTTGTTCAGCCTAAGTATTGGGGCAAGCGCAGTTTAGATTACTTATGGTTTGGTATTGGCGCTTTTATTAAAAAGTACCCTAAATATCGCTACCTTTATGGCCCTGTTAGCATTAGTAATGCCATGCCACAAGCGGCTAAAGACTTATTAGTTTATTTCTATCGTTTATATTTTGGCAGTATCGAGAATTTCGCGCCATCGCGCAATCCTGTGCAGTTTAATCAAGCGTTATTAGAACAATTGAAACAACATTTTGTCGGGGATGACTATAAACAAGACTTTTCCAAGTTGAAAAATCTACTGGCTAATATGGGCGTTGCTATACCGACCTTGTATAAACAATATAGTGAATTAACCGAGCCTGGAGGTGTTCACTTTATAGATTTTGGTATCGATGCAGACTTTAATAACTGCATTGATGGCTTAGTGTTAGTTGATATTGAAAAGCTTAAAGACAACAAGAAAAAACGTTATTTAGCTTAATTAGCTAAATAACTAAGATAAACTAAAGTGCGCTTTAAGACATCATACGTGAAAGTAAATCAATATAGATGCTTTCTAGTGTATATAAGTCTTTAAGGCGCACTTTTTCATTAATTTGGTGAATGCTAGTATTTGGCACGCCTAACTCAACGACTTGGCAATTGCCTTGCGCTATAAATCGACCATCAGAAGTACCGCCTGAGGTTGAAAGCCTTGGAAAGCGGTGGCAAACATTAAAAATAGCCTTCTCCACTTCGGTAACTAAGCTTACCCCATTAAATGCTTGTGTTGAGGTAAAATAAGCTTGGCAAGGGCGTAACCAACGGATGCTTGCTTTTTCGTTAAATTTAGCCAGCTTAGCGCTAATAATGTTTTTCACTTGCTGTTCACTTTGCTTGTGTGAGTAACGTACATTAAAAGCAATTTTACTGCTGCCGGGGATAATATTATCAGTCCATTTTCCGGTATCGATAGAAGTGATTTGCAAACTTGTTCCCGGAAAGTCTTCACAGCCTTGATCCCATACTAGCTCAGTTAAGCAATTGCTAATTTTTGCTGCTGTGTGGGCAGCGTTATCACTTTGTTTAGGGTAGGCAACATGGCCTTGCTGTCCTTGAATGATGACTTCACCAGAAATGGCGCCACGACGACCAACCTTGATAACATCGCCGGTTTGCATGCTTGCTGTAGGCTCACCAATAATGCAAAAGTGCGGTAGCTTATTTTTACTTTTTAAGTAAGCCATAATGGCTTTTGTGCCAAATTCTGCTTCACCTTCTTCATCGGAGGTGATTAAAAAGTAAAGTGTATTTTTAGTTAAATTAAAAGAAGCTCAACATTTTTTTATGGCAGACAACATAGCGGCAATGCCACCTTTCATATCGGCAACCCCGCGACCGATAACAAAGTCATCAATGATTTGACCGGAAAAAGGCGGTGCTTGCCATAATTTTTCTGCGCCGCTTGGTACTACATCGGTATGTCCGGCAAAGGCAATACGGGTATTACCTGAGCCAATTGAGGCAACGAGATTTTCAACACCGTTACAGTTAAAGTGATGGCAAGAAAAACCTAGCGCAGTTAATTGCTTGGCAATAAATTGCTGGCAGCCAGCATCATTAGGGGTGATTGATTTTCGTGTTAATAAAGGCTGTAAATAGTCGAGTAGGCTGGTTGTTTTTTCTTGGGGAAAAGCGATAACTGACTGACTCATGTAATATTGACCTATTAATCAAGCTTGTCGTTATTTAAGCGAGCGAAAATGACAAAAATATGAAGCACTGATGAAAAGTTAATGATTTTAGGGCAATACGCTTAGCTAGTTAAAGCCAAGTGCTGACAATAAAGAAGCTACCTAAGCCAGAAGTGAAAATAAACATACCCCATAAGCTATGCTCAACAATAACTAAGGCGATGTTATCTGTTTTTACATAACGGTAGCTAAATAATAAGCTACCACAAAAAGACAGGATAACGGCAATCCAATTGGCATAAAGCAAGTGCGCTAAGCTAAAACTTAAACTGCTAAAAAAGCAGCGACTATTGTTACCAGTAAATACTTTTCGATAACGATGAAAGAAGTAGCTTCTAAAGATGATTTCTTGTGGAAACACAGAGATAAATGGATAAAGTAATAGTATTAACAACCAGGTATTGGTGTCACTTTGGGGTAGGTCTAACAGTTTTTCAGGCAGGGTTACTGCGATAACAACTAAAAAGAGCGTAGCAATAATTACAAACACCGTAGCAATTGAATAGAGATGGCTATAGTTAATGTTTTTAGCTTTTTGCCACTGCGCTTGTAATACACCTTTTTGCATTAATACAACAAGGCAGCCAATAGCAATAGCGATTAAAAATGGTATGAGTATATAGCCCAAATGCTCACGTAAAGAATACAAAGCAAGGGGAGTGAACCAAAATAAGGTGATGTATTCAATATAGCGCCAAGTCATACTGCCTCCATTCATTAAGCATAGCTTAAGTTAACTAATTGATAGCGCTAAATAGGGTGTTTTTTTGCTTAAGAGATATGCTTGTTAAGCAACTGATAGCAATAAAAAAGCACCCTAAGGTGCTTTTTACAAGATAATTAATGGAGTAAATTATTATCTTTTAAATTTGCGAGACGCTAAGCCCAAAATACCTAAGGCAAAGATGGCAAGAGTAGAAGGCTCTGGAATATCGTTAACAGAGTAATCAACGGTAATTCTAACTTTGGCATCATCTCTGTCATAGCCAGCTTGTGTCCATGTCCACATATATTCTGTAGAAGCGTTTAAATGTAAGCCAAACCAGTTATGGCCTAAATTAAAGCCTTGCGTGAACAAGTTGGTTATATCTAATGTATTAGCTGTTTGTCCTGTTACGCTGAAAATACTTTGAGCATAAGCGCTTGGCGCTAAAAAGTGATGAGACAATTGACCTTGTGAATTAAATGCAGAGGCCGTTATGTTTTGAGTGCCAGCACTAGATTCTTTTAATTCAAATGATAACTGTACAGAGTTTAGGGTAATATTTCCTAAAGCAAATAAATCAGAAATATCTACTTGCAGTGCTGTTTTACAGGTTTCGCGTTCTAAACAGAAAATACCTGAATAGGATGATCTATATGCACCAATATAACCATCACCATTATATACAGCCGATGACGCGCCGTAACGGTCAGAAATAGATAATAGATCGTATTCAATTAATCCGGCATTGGCGAAACCTGTGATTGATAAAAGTAAGCCAATCAATGCTAATTTTGTTGATTTTAAGTTCATATTCGCTCTCTAAAGAATGCTTGTATTTATAAAGCTTAGTTTCTTGCTGTTAATGTGCATAGCGCATAAATTTATGAATAAATCCTATGCATAAATCGAGCCGTAATAAATTTTCCTTTTATTATCAAGATAATGAAAATATCATTACAGCAGTAAAACTTAAAACTGTAAAATAATTGGACACTTCTGAAACCTAGGGTAAGCAATATCTTGATTCTTAATAAGATCAGAAAAGCAGTTATTTACAGATCAGATGTATACACTTTAGCTCTTACCGTTAGTATGTTTTGCATGTATTGCTAGGGCTAGCTAGTCTTTAATTTATTTAACAGCTCAATGAGCTCATGGGCTGATTGATGTATGTTTGTTGCGCTGGCATCTGAAGCCTCTGACAGTGTCGCTACTTCATTAGTGGCATCGCCAATAACCACCATGTTTTTATTCAGCTCTTCAGATACTTGACTTTGCTCTTCAGCCGCTGCAGCAATTTGAATAATGTGCTGGTTAATCTCTTCAATTTGACCGACAGTTTCTTGCATTTTCTCAAATGCACCTGTTGCGCTAGACGCGGTGTTATCTGCCTTAACACTACCTTGCTCGATAATATTAACCGTATTTGAGACTTCCTGTTGAAGTGCGGTGATCACTTGGGATATCTCATCAACAGACTCTGCTGTTTTCGAGGCTAAGGCTCGTACTTCATCCGCGACTACACTAAAGCCGCGACCATGGTCGCCTGCTCGGGCAGCTTCTATGGCTGCATTAAGTGCAAGTAGGTTAGTTTGTTCAGCTATAGAGCCAATAACATCAAGGATTTTTCTAATATCATCACTGCGTACTGAAACCGCTTTCACTGCTTCTGAGGCAGAGCTTATTTCTTTAGAAAGCTCTGAAGCTTGCTCTGAGGCAATAGAGACTTCGTTTTCAGTATCTTTTACCGAGCGCGTAGCAGCATCAGCGTTGTCGGCTGCTGATGAAGCTGTGCTGGCAACTTCTTGAGCTGTGGCAGACATTTCTGTGATTGCGGTAACTATGGTATTGACTTCAGTTTGCTGTGTTGAAATGTGTTGATGGGTTTTTTGCGCATTATCTTTGCTTTCTTCGCTCATCTGCATGACACGAAGGCCAGATTGCTTGGCTAGCTCTAGTAACTCCCTCACTTTTTCTCTAAATTGATTAAAGCCATGGCTTAGGTTAATTAATTCAGCATGAGATTGTACCTCTATGGCTTGGGTTAAGTCGCCACCTTGGCCTGCAAGCTCGGTCATGCGATCTGCAACCATTTCCACAGGGCGAACAATGCTCCTAGTGAAAAGTTTTATTAGCAGCAAAGCTATAGCTATCAGAACAATAGCAACCATTAGCGTATTCGTTAATATGCTAGCAACCTCACTAGATATCATTTCGGATACTGTGTTGACTGGTTGCATTGCCGTATTCACATTAATGCCAACGACAAGCTGCCATTCAACACCCGCTGTTGCTATATTTATCGGTTGTACAACATATAAGAAGTCATCAATTGTGGTTGTTTTATCTTGGCCTGAGGTTGCTAAAAGAGCCGCGCTATTTTTAAATACTTGTTCAAACTGTTTAGCCAAGCCTTTTTCGTGTTCAGTTGCGGCGGCAAGAAAGCCTTTGTGGCTGACAATATAAACTTTAGCATTACCATTATATAATGATGCTTTTAACTCTTTTGCTAGTTTTTGCAATATAGGTAGGTTAAGGTCAGCGCCAACGACGCCTCTAAATGTACCGTCGGCGATAACAGGCACAACTAAGCTTGTCATTAATTCGCTATAACCTGGGCGGATTTCATAATTGTAGGGGTTAGAAGCGCAAGCTTTTAAGCTATCCATTGAGCATAAATACCATTCGGCTGCGCGAAAGCCATATTCATCTAAGGTTGCATCGTGCTTTTCATTGGCATCATCAACAATTTCTTGGCTGATATTGCCATTATTTTCTTTAACAAAATAGACTTCAAAACTGCCGTTATCCACGACTGAGTGTCTATAGCCTTGCGTATAGTCACTGTCTTTGCCATCAAATTGGTTGTTTTCAAATTGAGCATATAAAGAAGAGGTGTTTCCTGATTTGAGTGTACTTCGAACCAGCGCTTCAACTTGATCGCGGGTTAGGGGTTGGGGGATTTCCCCTTCAATATTACTTTTAATTTGACTAGCCAACCTAGCAGGTACCGCGAATGATTGCTCAAAGAGGTTGGCAATTTGGCTGGCAATGGCATCGGTTTTTGAGCGCACTGTACCCTCAATTTGGTGTGATACTTCTTCACTCACTTGATTAACAATGACCTTTTCAGTATTGCCAAGAGAATAAGCGCTGACAGCCATATAGCATATAGACATTATGATAAATAAGGCACCAACAACCGACAGTAACTTAACAGAGAGACTTTTTTCTTCGAATATCATAGGGAAACCTTGTACTTTATTATTGTGTGAGCTTGTATGGTGTTAAAAATTAAAGGTATAGCTAACGCTACCTAGTAGTTTTATATCATCATCATAGTCAAGATCTGTTTTTTCTACTGACACCGCAAAATCAAAGCTTTGCCAGCTAAACGCTGTTTCTACCTTGGCATGAATATAACTGTCATCATTGCTATCCCAGACAAACTTGTCATCATCTAGGCTGGCGGAGCGATCAATTTGGAAAGTTAAGGTGACTTGCTCGGTTAACTCTAGGCTGTGAGATAAGGCAATTATGTAGTGTCCTGCATCGGTACCTGCGTAATCATTGGTGTACCAGGCTTTAAGCTGAGTTGATTGATAACCCATGGCCAAATAAACTTCGGTGTAGTTGATATCACTACTGTTGCTACCGCCTACGTAAGTGTAATGGGCGAAACCGACATCATAAAAAACATCATCGTTAATATTGTTAGAATAGCCGGCATAATAATCAACTTCTGCATCGGTATCATCGCCAAAATCTACGTTAGAGGCCCAACTGCCCACATACCAGCCATGCTTGTTTGACCAATCTATACTGCCTTGTATTGCTGGGTCTTCGTCAGTTTGAGAGACACCATTGAAAAGGTAATCTGAAGCTGCTGTTACTGTAGCTGAAAGCTCTGCGTAACTGTTACTAGAAAATAATGCGCAAGATGTAAATAACCAGGGTAACCAAGAGCTACGTGAAGGCATATCTATCCCTTAAAAAGCAAGTTATGTTTTAGTAAATATAGTTTAAATTTTTGTAAGTGGGGGCAATAAGTTATTCATTTTTAATTAAGTTGTTGCGGAATGGCTTTGCTATTTTGTGCAGGGTTAATAAACTTGTTGTCATCGTAAGTCATTAGCAAAGACAGCAAGGATTAAATTCTGTATAATCCGCGCACTCAAAATTTCAGTTATTCAAGATTAATGAGAGCGCATTATGACTGTTGAACAATTCGACCCGCAAACTAGCCGACAAAAGCCTAAACAAACCACCACCTTAGATACGCCAAAAAAGGTGATGGAGCAGCAGGCTAAACAGTCAAACTCAGTAGAATCAGGGCCAAAAGAAAATGCTAAAGTAGGTTTTGTTTCACTTGGCTGCCCGAAAAATCTTGTTGATTCTGAACGTATTCTTACTCAGCTACGTACTGAAGGTTATGATGTGGTGCCAAGTTATGATGATGCCGATATGGTCATTGTTAATACCTGTGGCTTTATCGACTCAGCCGTTCAAGAATCACTTGATACCATAGGTGAAGCGCTAGCTGAAAATGGCAAGGTGTTGGTAACTGGTTGTTTAGGTGCGAAGAAAGATGAAATTATTGAACTTCACCCGAATGTTTTAGGTGTTACTGGTCCGCATGCTTATGATGAAGTACTCAATCAAGTACATGAGCATGTGGCTAAGCCAAAACATAATCCGCACATTGATTTAGTGCCAGATCATGGTGTTAAGTTAACGCCAAAACATTATGCCTATTTAAAAATATCTGAAGGTTGTGATCATCGCTGTACCTTCTGCATTATCCCATCGATGCGCGGTGATTTAGACTCACGCCCAGTGGGTGAAGTTATTGGTGAAGCAAAGCGCTTAGCTAATGCTGGTGTAAAAGAGTTATTAGTGATTTCGCAAGATACCTCAGCCTATGGCGTCGATGTTAAACATAAAATGGATTTTTACGAGGGTATGCCGGTAAAAACCTCTATGTTGGCCTTATGTAAGCAATTAGCTAAACAAGGTGTTTGGGTACGTTTACATTATGTTTATCCTTATCCGCATGTTGATGATGTTATTCCATTAATGGCAAAAGGTGAGATTCTTCCTTATTTAGATATTCCGTTCCAGCATGCCAATAAGCGCATCTTAAAACTGATGAAGCGCCCAGGTAGCTCTGAGCGTGTCTTAGAGCGTATTAAAAAATGGCGTGAAATCTGTCCAGAATTAGTTATTCGCTCTACCTTTATTGTTGGCTTCCCGGGGGAAACAGAAGAAGAGTTTCAAGAATTACTAGACTTTCTAAAAGAAGCGCAGCTTGATCGCGTTGGTTGTTTTGCTTATTCAGATGTTGAAGGAGCAAAAGCCAATGAATTACCTGATCATATTAGTGAAGAGGTAAAACAAGAGCGCTTACAACGTTTTATGGCGGTACAAGCTGAGATCAGTGCTGCTAAGTTGCAAGCAAGAATTGGTCAAGAGTATTTAATTCTAGTGGATGAAGTAAATGACCTTGGTATTGTGGGTCGCTCGTATATGGATGCGCCAGAAGTTGACGGTAAAGTGTATTTATCTGATGACTTTGATGCCAAACCGGGTGATATGCTTTGGGTACAAATTATTCATGCGGATGAACATGATGTTTGGGGTGTTAGAGTAGAAGACTAAATTTGCTGATAACCGGGTATTTGGCTGATATCAAAATCATCTATTTGTGACGGCTCTAAAAATTCCTGAGCGAATTTTAAATAGACCTTTTCACTAATAAATACGTCAAATAAGTCTGGGTCTAGATGATTGCCTAATTTCATTCTCCCCATGATGGTTAGTGTTTCCGATAAAGTTTTGGGTGGTTTATAAGGTCTATCGTTAGCGGTTAATGCTTCAAAAACATCAGCAATTGCCATCATGCGTGCTTGTGTTGACATTTCATGGCGCTTTAACCCTTTTGGATAGCCTGTACCATCCATTTTTTCGTGATGGCCGCAGGCGTATTCGGGCACATTGGCTAAATGTTTAGGGAAGGGCATAGACTCTAACATTTCTACAGTCACCTTCATGTGATCATTAATAATTTGTCTTTCTTTTGTCGTTAATGTACCGCGTGCGATGATAAGATTTTGAAGCTCATCATCACTGATGATGTTTTGGCTAACCCCGGCAATGGTTACTTGGTGGCGATGAGCGATTTGATAGACACGATCAACTTTTTCATTATCAAAAAACTCTCCTCCTGTGTTTGCCTCAGCTAGAAACTTTCTGTCCTCTTCAAGTTGTTTTAATTGTAGGGCCTTATCTGGCTCTGACAGTTTGCTGCTGTAGTAAATATCGCGGGCGGCAATTTCAAAGCGTGCATTAATTAATTCGATACGATCAAAAATAGTTTCAAGCTTTTTAGATTTATCCATGATGTATTCAGGGGTTGCTACTTTACCGCAGTCATGTAGCCATGCGGCAACGCTGAGCTCATGAAAATCAGCGTCCGACATGGAAAATTCTGCCAGCGGCCCTCGGTTAATATCATTACAGGCATGAGCCATCATCATAGTAATTTCAGGCACGCGCCGACAATGGCTGCCAGTATAAGGTGATTTTTTATCTATGGCTGAGGCGATAAGTTTAGAAAAGGCAGAAAATAAGTTTTCCATTTCATCAACCAGATGTTTATTGGTGATGATAACCGCAGCCATGGAAGCTAAGGCACTGACAGTACGAGTGACTTCTTGCGAAAAGGCAATAACTTGCCCTTGCTCATTCGTGGCGTTGATTAATTGAATAACACCATTGAGCTCTTTTTGATGATTTTTCATCGGCAAGGTTAATACCGATTGCGTGTGGTAGCCAGTTTTTTGATCCATCGCTCGTGCGGCGCTTAAATCGTATTGATGACAGGTATAGACATCATCAATATTAATTGGGCTGCCATTACCTGCGGCGACGGCGGCGACGGCACTACTATTGACTTGGCCAAACTTATAAATATCAATTGCAGGAAAAGTCATGCGCTTGCCACTTGTGCCACCAAAGTGAATGTTTAAACTGTTGTTAAGCACAGTATCAAAAACAAGTTGCTCATTCTCGACGGAATAGATGGTGCCGGCATCGGCATGCGAAAGCTCCATAGCACTCTTTAATATCTTTTCTAGCAGTGCTTTATGGTTGTTTTCTGTTGAGAGCGCAATGCCTATTTCAACAAAATGTTCGATGTTATTCATGGCTTCACCTACGCTTAATACAATAAGTAGCTAAAAATAAGTCGGTGATATACCTAGTATAGGAGCACTTTGCCTTAATGGTAGCGAAGAGGCGATAAATTTTTGGCAAGCCATATACCAAGTGAAATAATGATTTGAGCAGTTCAGAGCTATGTCAGGGAGGTGAGAATAAAGCAAATTGATGCCGCTGTAGTTATTCTCCAGCCAAGAAATTTGTGAAATTATCATCTTCCTGACAAGCTCCCGAGGGCGAGTTTAAAAGGCTCATATGCTGCGTTATTGATTTTGATAAGGGAATAACCATTATCGAGAATCAATGCCTTGCCTATAAGCCTTTTAACTCTCGCTGAATGATCAAATAATTAATTCAATTGGTAATAACCGGGTTTATTGCATGAATAAGTCTAAAAAGGTTTCTGTTGTTGTTGCCACAGTATTCGTTGCGCTTGCTTTTTTTGTTCATGATACTGAGTTATTTCGCGAGGTTGATTTATATATCTTTGATCGGCAAATGCGTTTTTTATCAGCCCAATTGCCTGTTGATGAAGATATTATTGTTATCGCCATCGACGATTACAGTTTAACTGCAATGCAAACCATTGCCGGTAAATGGGCTTGGCCTCGCAGTGTCTATGCGCAGTTAATTGAGTCGTTAATGCCGCACTCTCCACAAGCCGTAGTTTTTGATATCTTACTGGCTGAGAAAGATATTTACCGACCAGATTCAGATAGCTATTTAAATGAAGTGCTAGCAGAATCTAGTCATGTTTATTTTTCCGTGCTTGAACAGCGAGGTGAAAAAGATCAGGGGCTAAGTTTAGCTCAGCTCGCTAAAGCGCTTGCCTTAGATAAAACGGCTAAAGCAAAACCACAGGCAAGCGCGCAGCTTATTTTACCTTGGGCGCTCGATAGTGAAAACTGGCAGGTCGGCGCGATTAATTTTGATTATGATTTTGACGGTGTAGGGCGGCGATATCAATTATTTAGAGATATACAAGGCTGGCAGCTTGCCTCTTTACCGGCAAAGGTATTAACAGATCTGGGCATGAATATGCCAAACGAGTCGAGCATTTATTTGCAGTGGCAAGGACACCATGAAAAACCGTATAAAACGCTAGCTTTTGCTGATGTTTTTCAAGCCATCTCGACAAATAATCAAACTTATCTATCACAATTTCGCGGCAAAATTATACTGATTGGTGCCACAGCTTCTGGTTTATTTGATGCTAGAGCAACGCCAATAAATAACCATTTACCTGGTGTTTATATTTTAGCTACGGCTATGGCTAACCTAAAAAATGGCAGTTATTTGCTCGCTATTTCAAGGGTAATTTCTTTGAGTATTACCGCTGCTTTTATTCTTGCAATAACCAGCTGTTTTTTTGGGGCTTCAGGCTACAGTCGTCAGCTGATGTTTGGCTTTAGCATATTAGCTATGGGCACTTTAGTTTTGTTGCTGATAAGTAACGGGCTATTGTCTAAGCAGCAGGTGATGTTTATAGGCCAGAGTTTAGTGATGGCAAGTGCTACCTTTATTGTTTTTACTTTTATTTATGGCTATCGGCAATACCAGCAAAGGCAAGCGGCACTTCGTATGTTTGGCCGTTTTTTAGATCCCCAAGTGGTACTTTCTCTGTTAAAGGAAGATGCCTTAACACCTGAGCAGTTAAATAAGAAACAGACCCTGACGGTACTGTTTTCAGATATTCGAAACTTCACCCAATTAGCAGAGCAATATGAGGCAAAACAAGTCGTGCAGTTATTGAACCAATACTTTAACGCTCAAGTTGATATTATTTTTAAGTACGGGGGCACACTAGATAAGTTTATTGGTGATTGCGTGATGGCGTTTTGGGGCGCGCCGCTGCCAGTGGAAGAACATGCCGTGAAGGCAATAAACACTGCCCTTGATATGCAAGAGCGCTTAATTGACTTTAAAAAAACGCTGCCTGAGCATTTAAATCACTTTGATATTGGTATTGGTATTCATTCAGGTGAATGTATTGTTGGCATGATCGGCGCAGAGCTTAGGATCGACTATACTGTCATAGGTGATGCCGTGAACTTAGCGAGTCGTATTGAGGGGTTAACAAAAAGTCGTGCCAGAATCTTAGTGTCTGAGCAAACCAAACAGCTGGCAGAGCATGACTTTGATTATGAATATTGTGGTGAGCATCAAGTGAAAGGTCGACATGCTAAGGTTAAGTTATATCAACCTAAACGGAGGCAAAGGTAATGTTAACAATTAACGTGACTTTTTGCGTAACTATGCGGTTTGTTATGCTAGTAACAGTTTTTCTCACCGCTAGTGATATGGCGCTAGCAGCTGATAATTCTAATCAAGAGCCCTTGTTACGTTCGGCTAGCGTGGTAACTAATACTCAGTTGCTTAAACAGCCAAAGTATCAAAGTGATGTGATTGCTGAGGTAAATAAAAACCAGCAACTCAAAGTCGCTCAACGTCAACGCGCTTGGTACTTTATTTCTCTACCTGAGAATACAAATCAAAGCGAGCAACTAACCACATCAGGCTGGATCAGCATGCTTGCAGTAAGGTTTTTATCAATGCCCAAACGAGAAGGAGACTTAGGCATTGGCGCGCTTTATCAAAGCGCTAGTAAAGATACTTTGCCTACGGTCTCAACAGGCGTTAGGGGCTTTGATGAACAAGAGCTTAAAAAAGCCAAGGCGGATTTCTCCCAACTAGCCTTGCTTAAACAGTATCAGGCCTCTCGTAAAGCCACCTTAAGTTTTGCCAAACAAGGGCAGTTAAGCAAGCACAACACTGAGCAAGCTAAGGAGTAAAGCTATGAGTTTTTATAAGTCATTTATTGCTTTGTGTTTAGCCTTATTAGTGAGTGTATTGTTTGCATGTCAAAGTACTGGTTTAAAAATAGGTAGCTTAGATGTTGGTGCTATTGTTAATCAAGGTGCCAAAGTATTTAACGCCAGTAACATAGGTTTGGATGAAGAAATTCAGTTTGGTGAAAATATGTCAGCCGTGTTGCTTGGCACTAGACCGCTTTATGACGATAAAGCGCTTAATCAATACGTGAGTCAGGTTGGTGGTTGGTTAGCACTAAATAGTACCCGACCAGAGCTGCCTTGGCATTTTGGTGTTATTAATAGCTCAGCTATTAATGCTTTTGCTGCTCCCGGAGGTTTTGTTTTTATTACTTCAGGTATGTTAAGACAGTTAAATAATGAAGCGCAGTTAGCGGCAGTATTAGCGCATGAAATTATTCATGTAACCAAGCAGCATCACTTAAATGCCATTAAAAGCGAGGCTTATCGAAGTGCAGTAACACAGAGTTTATTTATTTCTGCTGAGGCGTATCAAGGTAACACCAATGCCAGTGATAAAGATAAACAATATCGATTCTGGGCGCAGAAAGTTACTGGCATGGCGCAGGATTTATACAGCAAAGGGTTTGATAGGGAAGATGAACTACAGGCCGATGCATTAGCATTAATGCTATTGGCTAAATCCGGCTATGATGCTTATGCCTTGGTTGATAACTTACAATTGCTTGACGCCATAGCTGCAGACGATAGTGCTTTAGCGCTAATGTATCAAACTCATCCAACGCCAGAGCAGCGCTTATTCGCAATAGCAGCGGAGCTTACAAAACTGCCCTATGATTCGGGAACAGGCTCGGGAAAAGATTCGGGAAAGTTATTAGCGCAGCGTTTTTCTCAGCATATAAATTAAATAAGTCCAAAATAGTTAGGCTAACTAAAGCAAATAAGTTAAAGCAAATCAGTTAAAGCAATACCAATGCCGATACGCTTTTGGTTGTAGTTGTAGTCTATTAAACTTTCACCGTAACCACTGCTAAATTGCGCGTAACCTTTTAATTTTCCCCACAGTGGGAAGGTAATACCCAATTCAGCAAAACCTTTATGGCTGGCAAAGTTTTCTCTGCCTTTGAACGATAACTCATAATCTTGATCAAGTTTGTACACCATAGTCAGTTCAAAGTGCCCCATATAATCGCTGATATCTGGGTTGTCATCGCCTTCATCTAACGGGTTGCTCTTGGTTTCTTCTTCAATTCTTATCCAAGGTCTTAATGACAAGGCAAAATTATTTTTCTCATATAAATACGAAAGGTATACACGGTTCCAGCTGCGAGATAATTGTTGTGAACGGCCATTAGATTGATGCTCAAGACCAAACATCATGGCTGAATTGCCGCCAAAAGGGTGAAAGCCGAGCGGGGCAAAATAGAAAAACTCAGGCTGGTAGTTTGTTTCTCTAAAGGGCTTAGAGATATTATCTGAGTAGACTTGCCACCATGACTGTAAGGTAAAGGCAAAAAACACCTGATCTCCTTGCACGAACAGGTTATCAGTTAACAGAGGCACCTTGATGCTAATTTGAAATTTTGCTTCACTATCTGTTAAGTTTTCTTCCCAATTAGAATAACCGCTATAAGCCTCGCTGTTGATATCGTCACTAACAGATATAGGTAATATATAGTTCATACGATGCGGCGTAATAACATAAGGATTAAATGCGGTACGTCTTTCTCTTATCACTCTTTGTGCTAGCGCACCGAGTTGTACTTCTTCTTGCGGCTTATCTATATCGCGATTAATAATTTTTTTGGCTACTTCTTTTTCACAATAAGCTTCAATCTCAGTCAAGCTTGACTCTTTATTTGCGGCCTTAATGGTTTTGAACATACATTGCTCATAGGCTTCTTTTTCGAAGTTTTTATAGCTTTCATGCTCAGGCGATTGTGTAGCCTTGACACTACAACTTAGCCAAGTGAAAGAGGAAAGTAAGGTAAGTTTTGCAAGTGAAGATAAGCTAGTCATTGTAGGTTAATGTTTAGGCTAAAAAAACTATCGCAATTATAACGAATTAGCCTTTAAAGCCAAGCGCAGATTTCTATCGTACGATAAAGGGTAAAAGGTATGACAAATTGCTCAAAATGTGTCTAATTATGTCAATAGATTTAAAATTATTTCTCGTACGTAGTTTATCGTATTTTTACTTCGTTTAACCGCAATTAAACTTTTTCATTCGTAAATGACACGTATCTTTATAAGAACAAATGTTACCACGTAAAGATGGAATTACGATGAAACTAACAAAAACCGCATTAACTAGCCCCGCAGCCGTCGCTGTCGGTGTTGCACTAATCTTACTGGTAGGCATGTTGAGCTTATTTAAGCTACCAGTGCAACTATTCCCTGATATTGAACGTCCGCAAATTGCTGTGCAAACCTTTTGGCGTTCAGCCTCACCAAAAGAAATAGAGTCAGAAATTATTGAGCCGCAGGAGCAAGTTTTACGTGGTATTCCAGGTTTAGGCACTATGAGTGCTTTTGCCAACCGTGGCGCTGCCTATATTAATTTATCCTTTGCGGTCGGCACTAATATGGAGCAAGCCCTTATTGAAGTGATTAGTCGCATGACACGTGTTGCTAATTTACCTCGAGATGCAAGGCCACCACGGGTAATGCTAGGTGGCTTTGGTGGTAATACCCCGGCATTAACTTTTTTCTTCTTGCAGGCACTACCGGGTAATGAGCAAGATATTTCACAATATTTGGATTTTACCAATGATGTCATCAGACCTAGATTAGAAGCCATTGATGGCGTTGCTGGTGTGCAAACCTTTAATGAGCAAAATAGAGAAGAGTTACAAATTCGCTACGACCCTGTTAAAGCGGCTGAATATGGCATTCAAATACCACAGTTAATTGCTTTAGTGAGTGGCAGTGATGATGTTTCTGGCGGTTTTGTTGATGTCGGCAGAAGGCAATACACGCTACGTTATAACGGCAAATATGGGGTTGATGAACTATCACAACTTATGCTTGAATCGCGCGGCGGTCGTAATATCCGTTTAAGTGATGTCGCTACGGTTGAAGTACGCAGAAATGATAGACAAAACATGGCTGTGCAAAATGGTAACCCTGCATTTTCTATGCGCATTGATAGAGCAAATGGTGCTAATGTTTTAGAGACGCTCAATAGAGTAAAAGCAGAAGTTGAGTTGCTAAATACTGAGGTGCTTGCCGACAAGCAATTAGTTATGGTGCAATCTTTTGATGCTTCGGTATTTATTTATCGCGCCATTAATCTTGTTACCAGCAACTTATTTGCGGGTGTGATTTTATCTTTATCTGTGTTGTGGTTCTTTATTCGCAGAATGCGCGCTACCTTAATTATTGCCACAGCCATTCCTATTAGCTTATTAAGTACCTTTATTGTTTTAGAAATAACAGGTAGATCGTTAAATGTTATTTCGTTAGCGGGTTTAGCTTTTGCTGTGGGTATGGTGCTTGATGCCGCCATTGTCGTGCTGGAAAATATTTTACGAATGCGCGAGAAAGGCATGGATGCACACCAAAGTGCTGAGCAAGGTGCAATGCAGGTATGGGGAGCATTACTTGCCTCTACAGCGACTACCGTCGCCATTTTCTTACCGGTATTTTTCTTAAAAGATATCGAAGGGCAGTTGTTTGGTGATTTAGCATTAACGATTGCGATTGCGGTATCTGTATCACTCATTGTTGCTGTGATCTTGCTGCCAGTATTATCTAAGTTTTTACTTAAACAGCAAAAGGTTAATGATCCGAACCAAAAGCTATGGCAAGCAATTACAGGCTTTGTCATGAAAATCACGAATACTCGTATTAAGCGTTTGTCATTAGCAACGTCGCTTTTAGTTTTGCCTGTGCTTGTGACCATTGTTGCCATGCCAAATCTCGACTATTTACCACCAGTAAAACGCGATGCGGTTGATGCAAACTTGCAATTTCCACCAGGTGCTAATGTAAAAACCATCGAAGAAGATGTGTTTAAACCTATTGTTGCTCGCTTACAACCTTATATGGATGGCACTAAAGAGCCAGCGTTAAAGAATTATTATTTAATGGGTGGGACTTTTGGCGGTAGTTTAGGTGTGCGTGCCAAAGATCAGTCAAAAGTTGAAGAGCTACTAGAAATTGTTCGTAATGAAATCTTGATAGATTTGCCGGACACTCGAGTTTTTGCTCGACAAGGTAACCTATTTGGCGGCTTTGGCGGCGGCAGACAAGTGCAAATGTATTTGCAATCAAAAGATACTCGAGCCTTACAAGATGTTGCAAGACAAGGTATGGATTGGATCAAAGAAGCCATACCAGGCGCTAATGTTAATGCGCGTCCAGGGCTTGCTATGTCTGAGCCTGAAATACGTTTAACACCAAATGATAGAGCTATTTTAGAGCAAGGTTGGAATCGCCGTGATGTTGGTCGTGTGGTACGTACTTTAGGCGATGGTTTATATGTCGGTGAATACTTTAATGGCAGCAAGCGCTTAGATATGATTTTGCGCGCTGAAGGTTGGAATGATCCTGATAATTTAGCTGATATCCCATTAACAACAGGCAGTGGCAGCATTATGCCAATTTCAAGCTTAGTGAATATTGAGCGTACTGTAGGTCCTAGTCGTTTAACCCGTATTAATGGTCACCGCACGGTGAGTTTAAATATCAGTCCGCCAAAAGGCTGGTCTTTAGAAGAAACCATTTCAGCATTAAAACTTGAAGTTGAACCAAAGCTTGCAGGGGTAATGCCACAAGACGGTAATATCTTATATGGTGGTAGTGCCGATCAATTAGAAAAAGCCATTGGTGTAATGGCAGAGAACTTTGCTTTTGCTTTGGTTATTTTATTCTTGCTAATGGCAGCATTATTTAAGTCAGTAAAAGATAGCTTATTGGTTGTTATTACCATTCCTTTAGCAACCGTAGGTGGCATTTTAGCACTGCAATTACTTAATTTAACGGTGTTTCAGCCACTCGATTTATTAACCATGATTGGCTTTATTATTCTACTCGGTTTAGTGGTTAACAATGCCATTTTATTAGTACATCAAACACGTTTAGGACAACAGTCTGGTTTAACGCGTGTAGATGCTATTGAACAAGCCTTAAGTGTACGTTTACGTCCTATTTTTATGAGTACCGCCACCAGCTTCTTTGGCATGTTGCCATTACTACTTATGCCAGGTGCAGGCAGTGTTATTTATCGTGGTTTAGCGGCAGTTATTGTCGGCGGTTTAGCCTTTAGTACGCTATTTACTATTGTGCTGCTGCCTTGTTTATTAAGACTAGCAAAGCATGATTTTGGCTTTGCTAAAGCACCATTAAAAGAACAAACGCAAAGCTTAGTTAGTGCTCAGGCTAAAGCGTAAATTGATTGAATTATAAGGAACAATGAAAATGAATTATGCAATGATTAAAAAAACAGCTTTGTCTTTATCTGTAATTTCTAGCCTCATTTTAATGAGTGTTTCAAGTGCCGTATATGCGGAAGAGGAAGGGGCATTAGTGAGTGTTGAACCAGTTAAAAAAGAGCAGGTAAAACCAAGTATTTGGTTAGCAGGTAATGTCATTAGTCGTAAAAACTCACCAATTTCAGCAGAGCAAACAGGTCAGTTACTTTGGGTGGTCGAAGTGGGCACTGAAGTAGAAAAAGGCCAACTGCTGGCTCAAATTGATGATAGACACCTTAAATTGCAACTTGCTAGACAACAAGCGCAAGTGAAGCAATATCAGGCTGATGTTGACTATTTAACTGGGCAAAAGCAGCGTATTTCAAAGTTAAGAGAAAAAAATAACTCAGCGTTAAGTGAATATGAACGTGTCAGTAAGGACTTAACGGTGGCAGTTAACCAAGTGGCCGAGTTAAATATTGCTGTTGAGCAAACCTTATTAGATATTGAGAAAACCGCTATTGTTGCCCCGTTTAGCGGTAATATTAGCCAACGTTTTGTTCATGTTGGTGAATTAATTAGCCAAGGTAGACCATTAGTACAACTGGTTGATACCGATAACTTAGATATTAAAGTTGCAGCGCCGCTATCAATAGCACCATTTTTACAGCGTGATGCTAAAGTGATGGTTAAATGGCAAGATCAATTATTACAATTACCGATTCGTACTTGGAGTCAAGCGGGTGAGCAGTCTTCACGCACATTTGATGTAAGACTTGAAGCCAAAGGGCTTAATATTTTAGCGGGTAGCGCGGTAACGGTTTCATTACCTAAACAACAAGCCAGAGAAGCCATTTTAGTGCCACGTGATGCCTTAATGCTACGTGAAAATGAGACTTACGTATTAACCGTAAATAAGGAAAATGAAGCAGAAAAAGTGTCAGTATTAGTCGGTCAGGGTGTTGATAGCTGGATTTCTGTCACTGGCGCATTATCAATGGATGATGAAGTGGTAGTACGCGGTGGCGAGCGCTTGCAAGATGGTCAGAAAGTGCGTTTTGATAAAGCACTAGTTGCTAAGTTGAACTAATGATATGAGTACAACATAAGAAACAGTTTAGTGATGTTTAGCTAACAAAATAAAGCCAATAACGACATAAGTTATTGGCTTTTTTCTTTATCCTAAGCAAAATTCTTTTATAATCAAATCATCGACATATTGCTGAGTAAACCGATGAAATTAAATTGTGATTTAGGTGAGAGCTACGGCGCTTGGAGAATGGGGCTTGATGAGCAAGTTATGCCCTATATAGACCAAGCCAATATTGCCTGTGGTTTTCATGCTGGCGACCCTATGGTGATGATAAAGACCATCAAACTAGCTAAACAGTATAAGGTCAGTGTGGGTGCTCACCCAAGTTACCCCGATTTGGTTGGCTTTGGTCGCCGTTCTATGCAATGTAGTGAGCAAGAAGTAACCGCTATGGTGCTTTATCAAGTATCCGCAATTTATGGTGTGGCGAAAGCGCAAGGTGTTGGGCTAACTTATGTTAAGCCTCATGGCGCGTTATACAATGATATGATGAAAACATTCACCATTAGAAAAGCTATTATGTCGGCGATAAAGCAGTTTAATAATGCTCAGCAAACCAAATTAACGTTAATGTTACAAGCAACAGCTGATATTCAATGCCATAGAGAGGAAGCGGCTGATTATGGTATTGGGCTTATCGCGGAAGCCTTTGCTGATAGATGCTATAGCGATGATGGTAAACTGTTGTCTCGTAGTTTACCTGGCGCAGTACACGATAAACAAGCAATGTTAGCGCAAGTAAAGCAACTGCTAACTGAGCAAAGTGTGACAACCGATACAGGTAAAACCTTAGCATTAGATGCTGATAGTTTGTGTGTTCATGGTGACAACGAGACCGGTGTTCAATTAATTTCAACCATTCGAGCCATAGTAGATAATGCTGTTTGAACAAGTGAACATTAGCATTGCGGGTGAGGATGCGTTAATTGTTTATTTTGCTGATTCTGTTAGCGGGTTAGCTTTTGAAAAAATACAATGGGCAACTGACAGAATACGCGAGAATATGGCTGACACCCTAGTTGATTTGATCCCGTCGTATACTTCCATTTTAGTTGTTTTTGATATTTTTGTTACCGATCATCATAGCGTCAGAAAACAACTTCGCAGCTTACTACAACACAGTGAAAACTATACGCCGATACAGGCAAAAGTTATTGAACTGCCTGTTTATTATGGCTTAGAGGCAGGTCCTGATTTGCAGCGTATTGCCGATAAATCAGCGTTAACGATTGAAGAGGTCATTAAAGTACACCAAGCACAAGAATATATGGTGTTTGCTATAGGCTTTGCGCCAGGTTTTGCCTACCTTGGCGAAGTCGATAAAAGCATTGCTATGCCGCGCCTGTCAACGCCACGTTTGTCGGTTCCTAAAGGTGCTGTTGCGATAGCTGATAGACAAACGGCAATTTATCCAAGTGTCTCCCCCGGTGGTTGGAACATTATCGGTTTATGCCCAATTGATATGTTTGATAGCTCCGCTGAGCCTTGCATGCCAGTAAAAGTAGGCGATAAGGTAAAGTTTACAGCAATTTCCCGAAATGAATATTTGGCGCTAGGCGGTAAGTTAGCACAATACGAGGAGGGAGAGTGAGTACAGCTTCAACAGGTTTAGGCTTTTTGGTTAAACAAGCAGGAGTACATACTTTATTGCAAGATCTCGGGCGTTTTGGCCGTTATAGTTTAGGCTTAACTAATGGTGGCCCGTTAGATAAAACCGCCTTTTATTGGGCTAATCGCCTGGTTGATAATACAGCGAATAGTTGCGCGTTAGAGATCTCAATTGGTGGCTTAAGTTTAATTGCGCAAATGGATATGGTGATTGCCATAACGGGTGCGCCAATGCCAGTAACTATTAATGGTGTTGAACAAGCGTTATGGTGTTCAATACAGCTTTATGCCGGTGATGAGATTAGGCTAGGTTACAGTACAGCAGGGCTAAGAAGCTACCTTGCTGTTAAAGGAGGCTTTCAAACGGCTAAAGTATTTGCAAGCCGAGCAACCGTTTGTCGTGAAGGGCTAGGGGGAATATCAGGAGGTCCTGTTAAGAATAACGATGTCTTACCCTGTTTATCGAGTGTAACTGAGCATCATGTCAGCTTAGCTTCGCAGTATCGGCCAACATATAGCAATGAAGTGACTTTAAGGACGATTCCTGGTTATCAACAAAAGCATTTTAGTGCCTTTTCGCAGCGAATGTTTTACTCGAGTGAGTTTTGCGTAAGTCAACACAGTGATCGAATGGGTTATCGATTAGAAGGTAAAGCTATTAACGCTGATATTGACGGTATTATCTCAGAAGGTATTTGTCATGGTGCGGTGCAAATTCCCAGTGATGGTCAGCCTATTGTTTTATTAAATGATCGGCAAACCATTGGTGGTTACCCCAAAATAGGCTCGGTTATCTCACTTGATACTGGCAAATTAGCGCAGCTATCGCCAGGGGCTAAAGTACACTTTGAGCCTATTAGTATGGAAGCGGCTCATAACCTTATTCATTTACATGCAGCGAAATTAAAGGCGACTCAGTTGGCTTTTATCAATTAATTTGAGGCTATTTATTAAGCCAGTTGTATTTAAGCGTATTAAATTGCTCACTATCTAATAGCGTTTGCAGTGCCTTATCAAACTGGTTAGCAAGTGAGGCGTTACCCTTTTTCACTGCTATAGCAACTGGTGTACTTTCTGGACTTTCACTAATCACTTTAACATTAACATCAAATTGTTTTGCTAAGTGAAAACCGACAGCTTTTGGCGCTATCATAGCGACAAACTTACCTGTTTTTAATAGCTTGATAGACTCTTCTTTACTTCGTGTTTCTTTGATTCGAATTTGCTTAATTAGCCCTTCATCTTGTAACAGTTTTTCAATGGAAGAATGTCGATCACCGGTAATATTTTCGCCGATTAAATCCTTTAGGCTATTAATCTGTTTGTTATTCTCTAGTGCAAAAATAGCAATTTTTCTTCGGTAGTAGGGGCGGGTAAACAGAAATGACTGCTCTCTACGTTTTGAGATTTCCATGCCAAAAATACAATCTAGCTTATTTGTAAACCTAAGCTGAGAAACAACATCGCTCCAGCGCTGTTGTTTGATGACAATTTTAGTATTTAGTTGCTTTTCAACAAGTTTTAGCACTTGTACATCGAAGCCATTAGCCATTTTATTATCTTTAAATTGATAGGGCGGGAAACCGTCTGAAATACCACAGGTTATTTGATGGCCACTTACAATGAAAGGATAAAAGCAAATAAGAAGGTAAAAAGTTAGTTTCCAATAGCAGGCTTGGTACATGGCTGTAATGTCTAGAAGTCAGTTTGAATATTTTAGCTTAGTTTTAATTTGATTGAAAAGTTTTACGGCATTGTCTTTGATAGAAAACAAGGTTGGTAGAATATTCTTAATAAACAGCTGTTTATTTATCGGCTTTTAAAGTTATTTAACTTTAGCAAACACTAAAAGTTGAATTTTCGTGTTTGAATTTGGCATTAATCAGTAAATTGTGTTTTTGTATACAGTATATTGAAATAAGTATAATTGTGGTGTATACATTAAAACAAGCAGCGGAAGCAAAAATAAAAAAAGGGAGAATTATAATTATAACTATATAGAGGAAGCCTCATGAACAAGAGCAAAGTATTACTACCAACCATCATTTCAACCGCGGTGTTTTTGTCAACATCAGCCTATTCAGGTAAACCGACCGAATCTTCGGTTCTCCCATTAACACATACGTGTAGCAGCACATTAAAGTTTCGTGCTCAGGATATGACTGCTGAGCAGTTCACTGAATCTTGTAATTTAGTCTCAGCTGAGGAAACTTACTTTCATCAACGTTTAGAAACTAATGGTATACCTGTTGATAATGATCTGAATGAAGATTTAAAAATGGTGATTTTTGACGATTATGATCAATATAATCGTTATGGCGGCCGTATTTACGGTATTGGCACCAACAATGGTGGTATTTATATTGAAGGTGATGCTACAGACCCATCAAATCAAGCTGCTTTTTATGCGCATGAGGCTGATTGGCTTCGTCCTGACTTTCAAATTTGGAATTTAAAGCATGAATATGTGCATTATTTAGATGGCCGTTTTAATTTAAAAGGTAATTTTTCTGATTATCCATCATCAACTGTTTGGTGGTCTGAAGGTTTAGGTGAGTATATTTCGCTTGAAGATAATAATGATGCTGCAGTTGCGCTTGTTAATGCCAGTGGCGGTAACCGCACATTGAGTGAAGTATTTGCTACAAGTTACAGTAATACATCTGATGAAATATACCGTTGGGGTTATTTAGGTGTGCGCTTTATGTTTGAAATGCATATGGATGATGTTCGCACTATGAGGCAGTCTCAACGCTCGGCAAACTGGAGTGATTATCAAGCAGACTTAAATGCTTGGGCGTATTCATATGAGCAAGAGTGGCAAAATTGGCTAATTGAGTTAGCTGGTGGTACAGTTGACCCAACTGATCCGACAGATCCTCCAACAGAGCCGACTACCGATGTGTTACTCGATACTACAGTTGCAGGTTCAGTTCGAACATGGAACTATTTTGAAGTAACGCCAGACTCAGCAGGTAGTTTAACAGTAACAATTTCTGGTGGTACTGGTGATGCAGACTTGTATGTAAAAGCAGGCTCTCAGCCAAGTAAAAGATCGTACGATTGTCGTCCTCTTATGAATGGCAACGAAGAAAGCTGTCAAATTAACGTTCCAGCAGCATCTAGCTATCATATTGGTGTATATGGTTATAGATCCTTTGATGGCGTTAACTTAAAGGTTACCTTTAGTAAATAGTTGATGTCTAACCAAGTTGGCAGCTGAGTTGCTGCCAACTGACCTGAGTAGGATTATCAAAATGAGATATTTTTCAGCGTTATCTGCAGTTGCGGCAGGGGCTTTGCTTAGCTCATTGCCAGCACAAAGTGCTGATATAAGCACGCTAAAAACAGAGGCGAACATTCTTACTGATAAACTTACATCAGTTTATCAGCAGCAGACTAAGCTGGATAGTTTCGCAATTAATGAGATTGAGCATTATTATTTAGCAGGACAAGGTATTGCTTTTAAAGTTGATACAAACGTAGATTTACTGCCAGTAATTGCTTTAAGTAAAGGAATTACTAACGAAGAGGAAGTTATAGATGATGAGCTAGCACGTTCTAGTAAAGCCATGGTAAAAAAAGAGCAAGAAGCGCTTAACGCTTTACGCATAGAACAGCGTAATTTAGCCCATCATGAATTTTCTTTGCATAAAAAAATCGAATCATTACAAAAGCGTAGCGCTAATGAAGAAAATGAAGAAAGTAAACAAAAGTTTGATAGCAAGATTCGTCAAACACAAGATGAGTTACGCCAGATAATCACGCAAAAGCAGCAAGTATCAGCACAAATTGAGAATAAAGAAATGTCAGTTACCATGAGCCAGTCAGCTGATACCAGTGCAAGTAACACAGATTTTTCGCGTCAAGATATTTACCAAGTTATGCTGTTACAAACCTTTCAACAGTTATGTCGTAGCCAAGCATTGATTAATGAACTTCCTGAAGGGGAAAATATAACAGTTATATTTAAAGGGTTAGGTGCTTTAAATGGCGATAACTACATGGATCAAATTGTCGTTAGCTCAAAAGACAACCTTAATGATTGTTTATCGACTCCAAGCAAGTTAGCTGCTAGCATGCAAAATAGTAAAAAATATCAATACTAGCCTTATTTAGAGCAGCTATGATGAGTTGCTCTGTCAGTGAAATATTTATTTTAATTAATTTCACCAATGTTGCTGATAAAGATTGGTTAGGTATGCCGGGTGCTAGCCGCGGTGGTTCAACCTACCCGATTTCTGGCAGAGGTTACTATGCTGGTGTTAACTTAAGTTTTTAAAACTTTTTCACCCTGTAATAAAAGCACAAGCTAGTTTAGCTTGTGCTTTTTTTTGCATAAATTTTCGTCCGAGGCTTTGCAGTAGCTGTGATATCATTAATTTATATGTTGTGATGATGTAGTTTTTACCTTGAATAAATTTACGGTTGGTTTTAGAAAAGTAAAGCATGAAGATTTAGACTTTTTAGTGAAATTACGTAAAAAGTCTATGAATAAGCACCTGCTTGCAGCAGGTATTAAAATGTCTAATGAGCAGCATATTGAACGTGTTAAAGAAGCTTATTATGAAAGTCATATTATCTTATGCGATAGAAAACCTATCGGTGTATTAAAGTTTGGTGTCTTAAGCAACAAAAATCTTGAGAAAAGTTTACATATTCGACAATTTCAAATCTTGCCCGAATATCAAGGTAAAGGTATTGGCAGTAAGGTGCTTACGGTAGTGAAAAAAAAGGCGCTGCAATTATGCTTACCAATCACCCTAAATGTGTTATTGAAAAACCCGGCAAGGGCACTTTATCTTCGACATGGCTTTCAAGTAGAAGGTAAGAATAAGTTAGAGTATCAAATGCGTTGCCCGTTAGAGGTGATAGCAGCTTAGCGTTAATTTATACGCTAAACTGCTGGTAAAATTAAGCTGATCGGCTTAGTAAATCTTACCTTTGGCCTTAACTTTATTCACATCAATTCTTGATGGTGTTACTTCACCTGTCACTAATGGTGTGGTGGCAATAGCAAGTGATTGAATCACTTGATGCATCGAGTTTAAATCTAAACTGGCAATATCATCCGTTACTTGATGGTAGTGCTGATCTTTATCTAATTGTGTGCTGCTAAAGCTATGGGCAGGCACGCCTAATCTTGCCAATGTGGCATTGTCTGAGCGATAAAAAAGTTGCTGCTTAGGGTAAGGATCTTGATAAATAGTGAGATTTTTAGCGGCAAGCGCCTCGTTTAATTGCTCACCTAAGCTTGAGCGCTCCATGCCCGTCATCCATACAGTGCCAGCACCAAATTTAGAGGGCTTACCTATCATCTCAATATTTATCATGGCAGTAATGGCATTAGGATCGAGCTGCTTGGAGAAATATTTCGAGCCAAAACCACCAATTTCTTCAGCACTAAATGCTGCAAACATCAGTGTTCGTTCATTGTTATTCTCTTTGGCAAAATAATTGGCTAAGTTGATAATGGCGGATGTGCCAGAGGCATCGTCATCAGCGCCATTGTATATTTGCTTATCATCAGCAGCACCTAAATGATCGTAATGAGCTGAATAAAGTACGATTTCATTGGCTTTTGATTTGCCTGGTAGTACGCCAACAACATTAGTTAAGGTTGTTTTCTCTATGCTGGTTTGCGCAGCAACAGAAAAACTATCTATGCTGTTATCATCAGTTAATACCATAACAATAGCACCGCCTGATGTCGTGTTATCGTTGGTATTCGTTGTTTCTAGTTTAGTTAAGCCATGATTAAAATAGTTTTGGTAACGGCTAAAAAGCGCTTGATGTTTTGTCGAAATAACAACTAAGTGCATGCCGCCTTGCTGATTTAGTTGGCCAAGCTTTTCACGCATATTATCTTGCTCAGCAATAGTATGCGTATTGATATTGTTAGTATTAGTTGTCCAATCTAGCGTTTTTACTGTGCTGGCTAAGGCTAATTTATCGCGCTGATATTGCTTACCATTAATACTTACGGTTAGTGATTTAGGTAAAATGCGTTTCACTTGGTAGCTTTGCTGGAAATTTACGGCATTATTTGCCGAGCTAAGCCCTGACTCTTCAAAGCGTTGGGCAATATAACTAGCTGCTTTGTTGATATCTTTTGAAAAGTTGCCACGGCCATTTAGCTCGTCACTCGCTAAATAGCTAACATCTTTAGTTACTTGCGCTAAGCTAATAGTATTATTGATATCTTTGTTTACAGCACAACTTAGTGTACTGACGCTTAATAGTGCAATGGCAAGTGATTTTGTTGGCATTAGTTTTTTCATAGTACTCACTTTTATTTTAACTGCTTAGTTGTCACTAGCAGAGTCTCATCACCAGAAGTTAGCCAAAGTTGGCTGTCTTGAATACTGACTTGAAACTCCATATTTCTGTCAGCAAGCTTTTCTAAAGCTGTGACGGTATCAGGGGTAAACTCTTCAATGGTTAAATTGTTGTAACTTTTAAATTTTTCAGCATTTTGTGACCACCATACTGGCGTGCTGGTGTCATAACAATACAGCTTCACTTCTTTGGCTTTAGTGCAGGCTTTTTTTAGGCGTTTCTCATCAAGGTTGCCAAGCTCAATCCAAAGTGCAATGGTGCCGTTGTAATCTGTATGGCTAATCGCTGCTTCATCTTCATTACTCACCCCTTTGCCAAAAGTTAACTCTGGTTGTGCGTTTAACAAAAAGGCGATCAGGCGAACCATTAATCGTTTTTCTGTTTCTGAAGGGTGTTTTGCAATGGTGAGATTAAGACTGTCGTAGTAATGACGATCCATATCGGCTAGTTCGATATTTGCTTTGTAAATGGTAGCTTTTAGTGCCATGGTTTTGTAAAAATAAGAATTATTTACGCTATAGTAACAGCTTCAACCCTGTATGCTAGCAATAGACTAATATTTATCAAATGAATAGTTAGGATAATAGTAATTAATTTAATACATAGTACAGGGAGTGATATGTTTACTTTAGACAAAACGCAACCGCAAATAATCGCTAATTAGCAGAGGCTAATATGACCATAAAATCATTTATACCACCGCAACGAACCTTAATGGGACCTGGTCCTTCCGATGTAAGCCCACAAGTGCTTTCAGCGCTAGCTAGGCCTACAGTGGGGCACTTAGATCCAAGTTTTATTGGTATGATGGATGAAGTGAAATCACTATTACAGTATGCCTTTAAGACACAAAATACTTACACCTTGGCGATTTCTGCACCGGGCTCGGCTGGTATGGAAGCTTGTTTTGTTAATTTAATTACCCCAGAAGATACTGTCGTTGTTTGTCGAAATGGCGTGTTTGGCGCCAGAATGATTGAAAATGTCCAGCGCATTGGTGCAACCGCTGTGGTGGTAGATTGTCCTTGGGGCAGAGCGGTTGATCCACAAGCGTTAGAAGATGTGCTTAAACAAACACCACAAGCTAGATTTGTTGCCTTTGTGCATGCAGAAACTTCAACCGGTGCTTTATCTGATGCTAAAACCTTATGTGAGATCGCTAAAAAACATAACTGTATGACCATAGTTGATGCAGTGACATCACTTGGCGGAGTTGAGTTAAGAGTAGATGATTGGGGCATAGATGCGGTTTATTCAGGTAGCCAAAAGTGTTTATCTTGTGTGCCGGGCATTTCACCGGTAAGTTTTAGTGAACAAGCCGCTGAGCACATCAAAAATCGTAAACAGCAGGTGCAAAGCTGGTTTTTAGATCAATCGTTAGTGATGGATTATTGGGCGGGACAAGGTAAACGTAGTTATCATCATACTGCGCCGGTAAATTCTTTATATGCGCTGCATGAAGCACTATTGATATTGCAAAATGAAGGTATTGAAAATAGTTGGCAGCGTCATCAACAACAGCACGATAAACTAGCTCTGGGCTTAGCTGATTTAGGTTTAGATTTTATTGTGCCAAAAGAAGAGCGTTTACCACAGTTAAACGCCGTTTATATTCCTAACAATATTGATGATGCTAAGGTTAGGCAATATCTGCTTAATGAATATAACCTAGAAATTGGTGCTGGCCTTGGGCAGTTCGCCGGTGAGGCGTGGCGCATAGGTTTAATGGGCTATGCAGCGAGAAATGAAAATGTTGTCTTATGTTTATCTGCGTTAAAAGAAGCGTTAACTAAATTTGCTTGATATTAGCTGTAGTAGCTAAACGAGAATAGCTCAGCGCTTATGTTTGCTTGAGCTATTCTTTTTCGGTTTTACCAAGTTCCCGTGTTTTCCATGCTTAGCCATGGCTCTTGCGGTGGTAGTGGCTCACCTTTTTGTAATAGCTCGATTGAGATATTATCTGGCGATTTTACAAAGGCCATTTTACCGCAACGTGGTGGTCTGTTTATCACAACGCCCGCATCTTGCAATTGTTGGCATAGTTGATAAATATCATCAACGGCAAAGGCCAAATGACCAAAATTACGTCCCGTGCTATATTCTTCTTCACTATCCCAGTTATAGGTTAATTCTATTTCTGCTTCACCTTCGGCTGTTGCTAAAAATATTAAGGTAAACTTGCCTGCTGGCACTTCTTTGCGCTTGGTCTCGATAAGCCCAAGTTTATTAATATAAAAGTCTAACGAGGCATCTAAATCTTTTACTCTGACCATGGTATGTAAAAATTTCATTGTTGTTATTCATCCTTATTTGAGTAGTAATTTGCGCTAAGCAGACTGTATTGTTAAATTCACATACCTCTACAATGATGCAAGCACTATAGTTAGGTTTTTGTGCAGTACAATAGAAAGGTCGGGTAAAGCCAGCCAACAGTGAACGCCTTAGCTAAATAGCGGCAAAGTTGTTTAATTTGCCTGTACTTTCTTACATAATATTTATAGTGCTTAATTTCAAAAAATTTAAGTATATCATTTTGTGACCCCCTTTATTAATGCTATTGCTCATTATGGTTATTTAAGCTCATTGCATAAATAATTTGTGAGTTAGCCGCTTAGTTTTTAATATTCCCCGTATTTAAGCGCTCTGACATTATATTGTCTATACTTAAATCCCCAGCTTTGAATGAGCAAAGTTAATGCTTGAAATATTTGCACATGATAATAGATCTAAAGTGCTTGCCTTGATTACGGTTAACTTCGCATTTTGGCTAAATACCATTCTTTTAATCCCTACCGCCGTTGGCCAGGAGCTTTATGGTGGTACGGTGTCTTTTATCCAGTTTAATGATGATGGCTCTTTTACATTTCAACTTTCTCATAAAGGTATGCCAGTTGTTGTTAAAAGCCCAGAATGTGACATTAATAATATGTTTTTAGTTAAGATGCGTCATGGGAAAGTAAAATATGAGAAGCTCGTTAGAATGCGTAACGATATTCGCTCTGTATTTTTAAACACCCCGGCTAAATTACAAATATCAGTTTTTATATCATTTTGCGATGAAACGACAGGTTATCCTTTGGTTGATAATATTATGCTAGGGCAACAAGTAAACTAAGTTGACCTATATCTCTCTCATTGTTGATGGCTGTGATATAGGAGGGATCAAATGATGATTGATGTAACCTAATGAAAACGACGTTTAGTATATTGGATGGTTGTTCTACGTCATTTGTTATTTTTATTTGTTATTTGACTGTGATTGTTATCGCATTTACGGGATTGTACTTTAATAGTTTTCAGTTCTTTGAGCCGCTCTTTTTTATCCCAATCATCGTCCTTAGTTGGTATGGAAGTAGAAGAACAGGAATTTTAATAAGTGTTTTCATTATTTTTGTTATTTTGTTTATTAACTTTAAGTTGCTAGGTTCATCCGTCTTTTCGTTAGAATATTGCTTTTATATTTTTTTACGACTAATTACCTACATTTTATCCTCATTATTAATCGCTAATTTTAGAAGTGTTCATAATGCTGAGTTTGTTATGGCTAGTACAGATAGTCTCACTGGCCTTTTAAACTCTAGAAGTTTCTATCTTGACTTAGCCAACGAAATTATTCGCTCAATTAGGTATAAGCATGTCTTTTCATTAGCTTATTTAGACATAGATGATTTCAAAAATATTAATGACTCCCTTGGTCACTTAAAAGGTGATGAGCTTCTTATAGCAGTAGCAAAATGTTTACTCTCTAGTTTACGAAAAACAGATATCATAGCGAGGTTAGGTGGTGATGAATTTGCGATTATATTTCCAGAAACCAGCCAAGGAGAAGTTAAAAGTGCTTTTGTTAAAGCGAGTGAAGAATTGAAATATAAAATGCTTAGAAAAAGGTGGAAAGTGAGCTTTAGTGTAGGTGTTGTCACCTTTGAAACATTGCCTACGGATATAAAGGAAGCAATAAAAGTGGCTGATGACCTTATGTATACAGTTAAAAATAATAAAAAAAATGATGTTGCGTTTAAAGTGTGGCAGGGAAGAATCTAATGTATCTATAGGGAAGATATTGTTGGATGCTAATTTAAAAAAAGTAACAATTATAAGTGCTTGGGAAGAACGGAACATAACGGGAGGGGACTTAAAAGAATATAGATTTTAATCGAGGTGATTATTATGGCAAGTCGATAGTCGCTATGCCAAAAGCGCATCTAGACTTAACCCTTACTATTCACGGTATTCACCCTTGCTGATAAAAGCAAAGTGAGAAGTATTGACTTCTTTGGAGAAAATTATGACTAGCTACCGTCTCGAAAGTGATTCATTTGGGCAATTGAAGGTTCCAACAGACTGTTATTATGGCGCGCAAACTGCGCGAGCATTAATTAACTTTCCTATTGGGGAGGAAAAACCTCCTAGGCCATTAATTAGAGCGCTAGGTATCGTTAAGAAATGCGCAGCACAACTTAATATGGATATGGGAAGGCTGGATAAGACTATTGGTCAAGCCATCATATTAGCAGCTACAGAGGTGATAGATGGTTCACTTGATAAGCACTTTCCATTAGTGGTATGGCAAACTGGCTCAGGTACACAAACTAATATGAATTGCAATGAAGTGATCGCCAATCGCGCCATTGAAACTCTCAACGGCACGGTTGGGAGTAAAAATCTGATTCATCCTAACGATCATTGTAACATGGGCCAATCCTCTAATGATACATTTCCAACAGCAATGCATATTGCTGCGGCGGAAGAAATAACACATAGATTATTACCTGCATTACAAAATTTATGTAATGAATTGCATTCAAAATCTAAATCATTCAATCATTTAGTTAAAATTGGTCGAACGCACTTACAGGACGCAACCCCTTTGACACTTGGACAGGAGTTTTCTGGATTCAGCACTCAACTAGATAATGCTATTCGCAGAGCTCAAGCAGTGCTACCTGCCCTGTACCAATTAGCACAGGGAGGAACTGCGGTAGGGACAGGACTTAATAGTATCAAAGGGTTTGATATTGAATTTGCTAAGCAAGTTGCAAACATAACAAAACTCCCTTTCAAGGCCGCCTCAAACAAATTTGAAGCTCTCGCGACTCATGATGCAATCGTTGAGGCCAGTGGCGCATTGAATACTATCGCTGTAAGCTTAATGAAAATTGCTAATGATATCCGTATGCTTGGTTCAGGACCGCGCTGTGGTATTGGAGAAATTAACCTACCAGAAAATGAACCCGGTTCGTCAATTATGCCAGGTAAAGTTAATCCTACTCAATGTGAAGCTTTGACTATGATTGCAGCGCAAGTCATGGGGAATAATGTAACAATTTCGATTGCTGGCTCAAATGGTCATTTCCAGCTCAATGTTTTTAAACCCGTTATGATATATAACCTTTTACAGTCGATTCGTTTGTTAGCTGAGGGCTGTCAGAGTTTCACGGTAAGATGCATCAAAGGTATCACCGCGAATGAAGGGCGAATCTCTAAGTTAAGGGATGAATCTTTAATGTTGATTACCGCATTGACCCCATACATAGGTTATGACAATGCTGCCAAAATTGCTAAAAAAGCACATCAGGATGGTTCGTCACTTCTTGATGCTGCACTAGCGCTTGAATTAGTGACTACAGAGCAGTTTAAGCAATGGATTGTACCTGAAAATATGATTGAGCCAAATAATAAGCCGTTTTAGAAAGACCTTCTTTATGACAGGAGTTTAAGGTGATAGTTGAGCGTATGATTGGTGCTAGTTTGTTCTTGTTCATTTAATTGCTGAAAGGTTTATGCAAATTAAGTGCGGTTTGATACGCGGTCAACGTGTGTGTCAGCCGCGATTGTAGGCAACCAAAATAAAAGGGAACTAGATGCTGAATAATTTAATTGAATAATATTTAGCCATTGGCCGCTCTTCGTGTTAGACTTCGCTTGTTAAATTAGTTCTACCCAATATCGAACCTCGCTTACACTCATTAGTTCTTCGTTAGACCCTCGTTGTTTACTCCCTAATAATTGTTTACAAGCTACTCGCTTACGTTAGTTCCTGTTTAGCTGCAGTTGTTGCTGATGCAACATTTATTATTTTATTTTTGGAGAATTTTTATGTCTAAATCAACTGGTATTGTAAAGTGGTTTGATGAAACTAAAGGCTTTGGCTTTATTACCCCAACAGATGGCACTAAAGATGTTTTTGTTCATTTTCGTTCAATAGCTTCTGAAGGTTATAAAAGCTTAACTGAAGGCCAGCAAGTTGAATTTACTGTTGAGCAAGGTCAAAAAGGCCCTCAAGCAGCCAACGTGTCTGTTAGCTAGTCTTGCATTCGAATATAGGCTGGCAAGTGGCTAGCCTATAATCAATAGGAGGCAAATTAATTAAAATTATTAAGGGTATAGATGTCATTCTTACTTGGGAGTTCGGTTAATATTACGCGAAACCCACCAATATCAAGTGTTACAGTTAATAAAAATACGGTTGCATTTATAAATGCAAGCGGTAAACAAAAAGTGGAATTAAATTCCTCTTTAGAAAAAACAAAATTCATAAAGTGGCTTCTTACATAAGCTGATTTCAATAGTGATTTAAGGCGATTAAAGCGCTTTAAATTCAACAATAACTCGTTTTGTCATTTATCTGACCTTTTATGGTAGCTGGCTTGCGCTTTTAGCATAAAGGAAAGAAATGACGTCTGTTCGACTCAAATATCAAACAATAGAATTCGGTAAAACCGATATCCATTTATGTGGTTTAAGGAATAAACAAGAGTTTTCAGATCCTGAAAAGATCGCAGAAAAGTTGGGTATTTCATCATCTTATTGGCCTATTTTTGGCTTGCTATGGCCATCGAGCATCGTACTTGCTGACTATTTATTAGAATTTGACACTGATCGGAAAAGAATTTTAGAAGTAGGCTGTGGTTTAGCGCTATCGAGCCTGCTTTTAAATAGTCAAGGAAACGATATTACTGCGACAGATCACCACCCAGAAGTGGATGGCTTTCTAAAGCGAAATACACTGCTGAATAATGATCCTGACATCCCTTTTGAACGAGTCGATTGGGCTGATGAAAAAGATAGCTTAGGCTTATATGATTTAATCATTGGTAGTGATTTATTATACGAAGATGAGCATATTGAACTTTTAGCAAACTTCTTTAACAACCATGCTCAAAAAGCATGTGAAGTCATTCTTGTTGATCCAAGCAGGGGCAGAAAAAGCAAATTAATTCAAAAACTAGAGTCATTTGGCTTTGAGTCTTCAATATTAAAAGTTCAATCATCCCAGAAGCTACCTGATGATTACAAAGGCTTTATTTTGTCTTTTAAACGTTAGAGTTTAAACAAAACTACTTATTCAGTTTTATCTTTAAACTCACACAAGTCTTCAATAATACATGAGCCACATTTGGGTTTACGAGCCGTACATGTATAACGGCCGTGCAAAATCAGCCAGTGATGCACGTCGACTTTAAAGTCTTTAGGTACTACTTTTAAAAGTTTGTTTTCAACTTCAACCACGTTTTTGCCCATGGCAAATTTAGTGCGGTTAGAAACACGGTCGATATGGGTATCCACAGCTATGGTCGGCCAGCCAAACGCAGTGTTAAGGACAACATTTGCGGTTTTTCTGCCAACACCTGGCAAGGCTTCTAAAGCTTCTCTACTTTCTGGCACTTCACCGCCATGTAAATCAACAAGCATTTGGCAGGTTTTGATTGTATTCTCAGCTTTGGTGTTAAATAAACCGATGGTTTTTATGTATTCTTTTAAGCCTTCTAAGCCTAAATCTAGAATTGCTTGCGGTGTATTGGCAACAGGGTAGAGTTTATCGGTTGCTTTATTTACGCCAACATCGGTTGCTTGTGCGGATAGCAATACCGCAATAAGTAATTCAAACGGTGTTGAAAAATTCAGTTCAGTTGTTGGATTTGGGTTGTTATCCCTTAATCGCGTTAATATTTCCAGGCGCTTTTCTTTATTCATGCAGATACCTATAGTTTTTATTGATTTGGTGAAAGTGCATGTGCTTAAGAGTCAAAGTTAACTCTTACGCGTTCTATAACTTGCTCAGACTTATTTACTTGCTGTTTTTTTGCTCGTTCATCAATGGCATTTTTAATGGCGATCAGAAAGCCCATGGCTATAAATGCACCAGGTGGCAAAATTGCCAGCAGGAATTGGCTATCAAGGTGAAAAACCTCAACGCGTAGGCTAGTCGCCCATTCACCAAGCAGCAAATTAGCGCCGTCAAATAAAGTGCCTTGACCTAATACTTCGCGAATAGCTCCAAGTACTATTAATACCAGCGCAAAGCCTAGCCCCATCATAAAACCGTCAAAGGCTGCTTGTTTTACTGGGTTTTTAGAGGCATAGGCTTCAGCGCGGCCGATAATGGCACAGTTGGTCACGATAAGCGGTAAGAAAATCCCTAGCGACTGATAAATACCGAAAGTAAAAGCATTCATTAATAGTTGTACGCAGGTTACAAAGGCCGCAATGATCAGAACAAAGATAGGGATTCTGATTTCTTTTGGTACCCAATGACGAATAAGTGATACGGTTACGTTTGAGCATACCAGTACAAGTAGCGTTGCTAAAGCGAGCCCCAAAGCATTGGCAACGGTGGCGGTAACAGCAAGCAGCGGGCATAAGCCCAAAAGTTGAACTAGTCCGGGGTTATTTTTCCAAAGGCCTTGTATAGCAAGCTCTTTGTATTCAGTTAAGTCTACAGGAGCTTTAACAGCGATACTTTCATTACTTACTTCATCAGCTGAAGGTTCATGCGCTTTAGTCATTGCTTGCTCCTGTTGCGTTAGTCGCTTGTTTCGTTGCTTGCTTAATTTTTTCTGTCGCAGAAGAGTCGTCTTTATTTTCAGCTAAGCTTATAGCATTTTGCTCTTTAATCGCACAAGCGTTTGGTCGTATTATCAAGATATCTTTATTGTGATTGAAATACTGAACCGCTTTTTTTACCGCTTTAACCACAGCTCTAGGGGTAATGGTTGCGCCGGTAAATTGATCAAACATACCGCCATCTTTAATAACCGCCCAGCGGCTGTCTTCTTCTGACAATAAACGTTTATCGGTAAAATTCGTGATCCAACTGTTTTTTCTTATTTCAATTTTATCACCTAAGCCTGGTGTTTCCTGATGTTTTAAGACCCTAACACCACTGACGCTACTATCCATATTAATGGCAATGATTAAGTCTATATCGCCATTGTAGCCATCAGGTGCGGTAGCCGTTAGCGCGATAGCAACAACTTCATCATCTTGACGAGCAACATAGCCGGTTTCTATATCATTACCGCCTAATAAGGCAGAGCTCATGTGAATACAATCATTGGCAATATCGTTGTTATAGCGGCTAGGCTCAATAATGCTATGTAAGGTATTAAGCAATTGCTGTTGCTCTTGTATTTTTATTCTATCTTTAGTGAATTCACTAACTAAACCAACAACAGCAGTACAAGCAATAGCAAAGAGCGCTAGTATTTTACCGTTATTAGAAATAGCAATATGTTGCTCAGAGCGTTTTTTTGATGGCTTTGGCGAGTTTTTATTTACGCTTTTATCTGACATTAGTGCTCACCTCGCGTATGGCCGTATGTTCTCGGTCTTGTGTATTGGTCAATCAAAGGTGCTGACATGTTACAGAGCAATATGGCGAAAGCAACACCATCAGGGTAACCACCAAAAACTCGGATAATATAGACTAACAAGCCAGCTAAAAAGCCAACCATGATACGACCTTTAACACTCGTGGCACCGGTAACTGGGTCGGTTAAAATAAAAAATGCACCTAACATAGTTGCGCCAGAGAACCAATGAAACATGGTAGAGGCGCTGCTATCAGGGCTTATGCTATAAGCAATAAAACTACAAATAAACAAGCTAGCAAGAAAGCTTATTGGCGTTTGCCAAGCAATTGCTTTTTTAGCGATTAAGAATAAGCCGCCGAGTAAGAAACCTGCGTTAATCCATTCCCAGCCAAGAGCAAAGTGTTCGCCAAAAACCGGGGCTTTACTTGCCTCGAGTACGGTTAAGCCAAGAGCGGTATTCGTTTTGAGGGTATCAAGCGGTGTAGCCATAGTAACGCCATCAATACTGGTTCTTAGCTGCTCAACCGAGAAACCATCTACGGTAAAACCCGTGAAGATAACTGCTAAGGTATTGGTAAAATCTAGCTCGATAGGCACTAAAGTAAAAGGCGGCAACCAAGTTGTCATTTGCAATGGGAATGAAATTAACAACATGACATAACCGGCCATAGCTGGGTTAAATGGATTGTGTCCTAAACCACCGTATAATTGCTTTACTACGGCGATAGCAAAGAGAGTACCTATGACAGATATCCACCATGGTGCTATGGCAGGTAGGCAGATACCTAGTAACACCGCAGTTAATATTGCGCTACCATCAAACAGCTGAGTTTTAATGTTTTTGTTACGCAGTGCTAATATTGTAAATTCACTCACTAATGCTGTCATTACAGCAAGGGCGATGTGAATGATATTTCCCCAGCCAAAGAAGTACCATTGCGCGAGTATTCCTGGAATGGTTGCATAAATAACCAAACGCATCAAAGCGGAAGTTTCACTTTGAATGTGATTATGCGGAGAACTTGCTATCCAAAAAGCCATAATATCTTGTTACTCGTTTGATTGATTTAGGTCGTTACCGTTTTGACCTGTATTCTTTTGTTCTGCTAATGCCTTTTTAGCTAAGGCTTTCGCCTTTGCTTTGGCGATAATCGCCGCCTTTTTGCTCTGAGCATCATTTTGAGGCTTTATTTGCTCAGTAGACTCAGCTGACTCAGCTGGTTTAATAGCCTCTGTTGGTGCAGCGCCTTCACTGTGATTCATTGTTGAATCCGTGCTAGCTTCTGATGCTGACTCGTTAGCTGATTCTTCTGTAGATTGTTGTTTTTTAGCTAGTGCTTTCGCCTTTGCTTTAGCAATAATTGCAGCTTTCTTGCTCTGAGCATCGTTTTGAGGCGTTACTTGCTCAGCTGGCTCAGTAGCCTCGGCTGGTGCTGCATCTTCACTGTGATTCATTGTTGAATCAGTGCTAGCTTGTGATGCTGACTCGTTAGCTGATTCTTCTGTAGATTGTTGTTTTTTAGCTAGTGCTTTAGCCTTTGCTTTGGCAATAATCGCCGCTTTTTTGCTTTGAGCATCGTTTTGAGGCGTTACTTGCTCAGCTGGTGCAGCATCTTCACTGTGATTCATTGTTGAATCCGTGCTAGTTTCTGGCGCAGATTCTTCAGCTGATTGTTGCTTCTTAGCTAGTGCTTTCGCTTTTGCTTTGGCAATAGCGGCTGACTTTTTATCTAGCTTGCTGTCTTTGTTAGTATTTTCTTCATTCGTGCTTTCTTTACTAGCGCTTTCTTCACTGCTAACAGGTAAAGTTTCATTTCCAGCTTGTTTTTTCGCTTTAGCTTTCGCAACGGCAGCGGCAATTTTTGCTTTTTTATCGGCATCAGCTGAGTCTAACTTGTTAGTTTCTGTGTCTTTTTCTTGCTGAGCTTGCTTTTTGGCTTTGGCTCGTGCAATAGCTGCAGCAACTTTTGCTTTGGCATCTTGTTGTGCAGGCTCGGCTGTTTGCGCTACATTATCTGGTGTAATTGTCTCGCTTGGTTCAACTTGCTTTGATGCTGCTTTTTTCGCTTTAACACGTGCTAAAGCCGCAGCCACAGCAGATTTTGCCTCTACAGCTTCAGGTGTTGCCTTATTCATGGCAGCTTTGCGCGCTTCGGCTGCTTTCTTATGCTTTAATTCTCTGGCTATTTTCTCTTGCTCTAAGCGTTTTTTACGCGCTTCGAAGCGTAGTTTTGCTTTCTCAGCTTTTAAATCCGCTTGCTGCTGTTGTCTAACTTCTGCTTTAGCTACCCGGTAATATTGCACCAATGGAATATGGCTTGGGCATACGTATGCACAGGCTCCACAGTCAATGCAGTCAGATAAGTTAAGTTTGGCGAGTTGCGGGTAGTCTTTTGCTTTCGCACTCCACTGCAATTCTTGTGGTAATAATTGGCTTGGGCAGACATCCGCACATTGACCGCAGCGAATACACTCTACTTCTTGGCTCGCACCTGTAAAAGCACTCGGCATTTCTTTTGCTGAAGGGGCAAGGATACAGTTACTAATTTTAACTATGGGCACCATATCGCTAGATAAGCTAAAGCCCATCATAGGTCCGCCCATAATCACAGGAGAACGAACCATGCCTTTATTGTCAAAACCGCATTGCTCTAATAAATGACTAACTGGTGTGCCCAGCAGTGCCCAAACATTTTGTGGTTTTGCTAGTGCTTGACCTGTTACTGTGACTACGCGTTGAAGTAGCGGGGTGTCATGACGAATTGCTTCATTGATTGCAAAGCATGTCGCAATATTTTGCATAACAATGCCTTGATGAATAGGCAAGCTACCGCTTTTAATTTCTTGACCCGTTAGCACCTTAATTAATTGCTTTTCACCACCTGTAGGGTACTTTGTCGGCACAACGCAAACTTTGATTTTCTCTAAACCTTTGCTTGCTTGTTGTAATGCAGCAATCGCTTTAGGTTTGTTATCTTCTATACCTATTAGTATGAATGCAGGGTTTAGCAATTGATCTAATATTTGGATGCCTTCAATAATTGATTCACTGTGTTCGCAAGTAAGTAAATCATCGGCGGTAATGTACGGCTCACATTCAGCGGCATTAATAATTAAAAAGTTAATATCAGGTTTAGTATTGACTTTGATATGTGTTGGAAAGCCTGCACCACCCATACCGGCTATACCAGCATTGGCTATTTTATTGATGATTTCCTGATTACTTAATTGCGTAATATCTTGGCAAGCTTTTCTTTCTATCCAGCGTTCTTCACCATCAACATCAATAAAAATGCAAAGCTCACTCAAACCCGATGGGTGGGCAATAACGGATGGTTTAATAGCTGATATGCGACCACTTGTCGGTGCATGAATAGGTACAGCCATAGGATTACTGCTAGCGGTTAGTGGCTGACCTTTTAAAACGGTATCGCCAACTTTAACAAGTAAATCACCTTGACGACCTATGTGTTGCTGTAAGGGCAAAATAAGCTGTTTAGGTAGTGCCAAGTGCTTTATTGGCTTGTTGTTGGTGAGCTCTTTTTGCTCGGGAGGATGTACGCCTCCGTGAAAAGACCAGAAGTGTTGGCGACTTATACGTTCTACAATTGATTCCACCGTTTTCTCCTAATCCAACTGCTTTACGGGAATAGCAGATAAGTCCCACTGCCAATTTTGCGGGGTTTCTGGGATGACACGCATTTCAATACAATCGACAGGGCAGGGAGCTACACAAAGATCGCAGCCTGTACACTCATCGCTAATGATGGTGTGCATTTGTTTTGCCGCACCTAAAATGGCATCGACTGGGCAGGCCTGAATACATTTAGTACAGCCAATGCAATCTTCTTCAATAATAAAAGCGACTTTGGGGCGGTTATCTTGTTCATGACTTTCATCTAATGGCTGTACTTCAACCCCCATAAGGTCAGCAATCTTTTTAATTGTGTCTTCACCACCTGGTGCACATTTATTGATTGCCTCGCCATCTGCAACGGCTTGAGCGTAAGGTTTACAGCCTGGGTAGCCACATTGACCACATTGAGTTTGCGGTAAAAGTGCATCGAGTTGATCTACGATAGGGTCAGCTTCAACTTTAAAGCGGACTGAGGCATAGCCAAGTAGGGCGCCAAATAAGGCGGCGATAGCGCCAAGCACTAATATAGCAATAAGAATCGTCATTTATACATTCACCAAACCAGTAAAGCCCATAAAGGCTAAAGACATAAGTCCAGCAGTAATCATGGCTATTGCAGCCCCTTTAAATGGTGTTGGGACATCGGCATTTGCCAGCTTCTCGCGCATGGCTGAGAACATAACCAGTACCAAAGAAAAGCCAGCAGCAGCGCCAAAGCCATAGATAATTGATTCTAAAAAGCCGTGTTGTAATCTTAGATTGAGTAAAGCAACACCTAAAACGGCACAGTTAGTGGTAATTAATGGCAGAAAAATACCCAATAAGCGATACAAGTTAGCACTTGTTCTATGGACAACCATTTCGGTGAATTGAACGACAACCGCAATGACTAGAATAAAGCTCATGGTTGTTAGGAACTCAAGGCTTAGTGGCTCTAGTACATAAGTGGTCACTAAGTAGCTTAGTAAAGAGGCAATAGTCATGACAAAAATTGTGGCAAATGACATTCCTATCGCTGTTTCTGTGCGGGAAGAAACCCCCATAAAAGGGCAAAGACCAAGAAATTGTACGAGGACAAAGTTATTAACGAGTACTGTGCCTATTAATAGCAATACGTAATCAGTCATTTGGTTTAATAATTATATGAACAGGACAATAAATTGGTGCTTATTATCCGTTTTTATTGTCCATTTAACAACTATTGACAGGGGTACAATGTTGGATTTGTTGATGAAAGTTAATTTTTTTTAGTAAAAGTTGGCTGATTATATTTACAGGGCAAAAAAATTGGCTAATTTTGCCCTTAATACCCCTTAAAGTGGTGCGGGTTTACCGACATAAAAACCTTGGCAACCATCAATAAAAAGTTTTTCTAATGTGTGCTTTTCTTCTTGGGTTTCAACGCTTTCAGCAAGTACGTTGATACCTAGCCTGTGTGCTAAGTCTACCATTAGGCGTAAAAAGTACTGATTATTCTTATCGTCATCTATATCGCGAGTATAAGAGCTATCCATTTTGATATAATCTGGTGTTAAATCTCTAAAGAATTTAAATGAAGTTAAGCCAACACCAAATCGTTCGACGGTTACGCGTGCGCCGACACGGTGCAGCATTTCCACCAGTCGTTTGCCGGTTTTAATATTTTGCTGTAAGCCAAATTCTGTGATTTCAAATACTAATCTCGATGCGGCGGCAGGCTCTCGCAATAATTTACGCTCTAGCCAAATCATAAAATGCTCATCATTAATACTACGTGCACTAATATTAATGCCGAAGCTGTTTTCTAGCATGTTTTTGTTAACGATTTCATTAATGGCACTATCAATAATGAGTTTGTCAACGGCAACGATTTTATCAAGTTTTTCCGCCATGGCGATAAATGATGCAGTAGGCAGCATCTCATCATTACTATTTAAAAAGCGTGCTAATACCTCACTATAGACCTTGTTATTACGGCCACTTGGTTGAATTGGTTGAAGTAATAACGCAATACGTTGTCCTTCAATAACACTATCGATTTCTTGGCGCCAATTCTGATTACCTGTGTTAGTGACATTGCTTGAGATAATGTCGGTATCTTTTAGTGAATACCAAGAGTTATTGCTTTTAGTTTGCGCAACACTTACGCCAGTATCAGCTAAAGCTAATAATTCACCTAAGGGTTTGGTTTTATCAAAGAATACTAAACCGGTAAATGCGACAGAGTCTAAATCTTCAGCTTGTTGGTATTGATTAAACTCTTGCGTTAATTCTTGTGCGTATACTTCAGCTTGCTTTATTTTTTCATTCGGTAAAATGGTGGCAAAATCTGAGCTATTTAAGCGAAATAGCTTTCCTCGAGGGTGTTTGCTAATGGCTGCTTTAATTAAGTCAGCTACGTTAGTGATATAAGTGTCACCTTCATGGTAACCATGTACTTGATTAATAGTTTGTAATTCTGAACAACGGGTAATAAGTAATACACCAAAGTTAATAGGGCTCTCTTGTGTTATTTGCTCTTCATAAAACTGCACAAATCTGTTGCGGTTTTCAAGGCCAGTTAAATGATCTACATAAGCTTCCATCTCTAGTGAGGTTGAATTCTTAAGTTGTTCAGACATTAATGCCTTTATTTCAGCAATACCTTCTTTAAGCTCGGGAATGTCGAGTCCGTTTGTTTTTTTGCTTTTACCAAAAGAGTCACCTTCTGGATTATTAATTTCATCTAAATCATGTTTGATTTGCGAGCTGATAGCTTTTAAAACTTTTGACTGTAAACGGTAATTTAAAACACTGGCTAATACGGTAAAAGTAATAGCTAAAATGAACAGAGCTATTAAGATATTATTAACTAAGCCCGTTTGTTTACTAAGATCGAGCTGATATTCCAGTGTAAATGCTAGTCCATTTAAACGGACTGACTGTTTTTCTGGAAAAATAAAGCTCAAATAAGAAGATGGTTTTTTTTGGCTGTTATATAAACTGCCTGTATTATCTCGAATCGATAATAGTAAATATTGGTTAGACTTCTTTAATAAAATGGCTAATGATTTTGCTATTTCTTTGTTAACACTACTATCATTGGCTGAACTAGATTGAGCTAGCTGCTCAGATAAGGCAAGTATGGCATACTGGTGCTGATTGCTTTGCTCTGATAAATCGTTTTTAACAAAAAAAAGCACAGCGAAACAGAAGACTAAAAAGAATAAGGCAGCAATCAACGAATTTTTGAATAATAATTTAGAAAACTTATACATGACTAGATTGTTGCTCCACAAAGTTCAATTAAAATCCCGTTAAACTGCTTATTGAAGGGTAATTATATGATAACTCAAAATAATGCGATTATATCTGCTGTTTTTATATATATATAGCATTAATGTAATGATTATACTAAAAGCTTGTAAAATAAACATAATTTAAAGCATGATTTGTAAACAGATATTTTTGAGGTAATTGCTTTTTTTCGGTGTTCTGGCTTGCGCTTGCCTAAGCTGCACTATATAATTCACGCCATCAGATTATAATAAGATGTCACTGGAAAACTTTAGGTTGTTATTACCTAGTTTTATTCTTGTTGTAAGTTAATAGCTGTAAGTAGTTATTAATAACCATATATAGTTAGAATGTATTGCTATAGCTATATATAGGGGGACAGTGAATTTAACCCCTATTATGGGGTTTTTTTGTTTTTAGGGGCGAGTCATTGGTTCTTATTAACAATGACAGCAAATAATCGCTGGGCTATATGCCCTTTTTTTATACCTAATTTTTATACTTTGTTGCGTTGTTGACAGCAGTGATAACGCAAGAAGAGGAGAATACGATTGGCTAAATTTGAACAAAAATTGACTGATATGTTACGTCCAGCAGTGGAAGAAACCGGTAAGTCTTTGCTTGGTATCGAGTTTATAAGTGCTGGGAATAATTCAGTTTTACGTTTGTTTATTGACCATGAAGATGGCATTACCGTTGATGACTGTGCAGAAGTGAGTCGTCAAGTGGGGGCTATTTTAGATGTCGAAGATCCAATAAGTAGTGAATATAACCTAGAGGTTTCATCACCTGGTCTTGATAGACCCTTGTTTGATTTAGAACATTATCAAGCAGTTATAGGTGAAACCATCAATGTTAAGCTTGCTATGCCATTAAATGGTCGTAGAAAGTTTAAAGGTGAGCTGGTTAGCATAGAAAACGATACCCTTGTTGTAGTGGTAGACGGCATAGACTATGAGTTAGTTATCAGCAACATTGATAAAGCAAACCTTGTCGCAAATTTTGAAAAATAATTAAGGGCTAAGAAGCATGAGTAAGGAAGTATTACTGGTTGTTGATGCTGTTTCAAATGAAAAAGCATTACCCCGAGAAAGCATTTTTGAAGCAATGGAAACAGCTTTAGAGACAGCTACAAAGAAAAAGTACGATGGTGATATTGTGGTCCGTGTTTCAATTGACCGCATTTCAGGTGATTTCGATACATTTCGTCGTTGGTTAATTGTCGACGAAAGTGAAACACCGATGGAAAACCCGTACGCTGAAATTAGCCTTGAAGCAGCTCAATATGAAAACCCTGAACTACAAGTGGGTGATTACGTTGAAGAGCAAATTGAATCAGTTAAATTTGACCGTGTAACTACACAAACAGCGAAACAAGTTATTGTGCAAAAAATTCGCGAAGCTGAGCGTGCATTAGTGGTTGATGCTTACCAAGAACAGTTAGGCGAACTTGTAACGGGTGTTGTTAAGAAATCAAGCCGTGATAGCGTGATTTTAGATTTAGGTAATAATGCGGAAGCTATTATTTACCGCGATGATATGTTACCTCGCGAATCTTTCCGTCCAGGTGATCGTGTACGTGGTTTACTATATGAAATTAAGCCCGAAGCACGTGGTGCGCAGTTATTTGTTAGCCGTACAAAACCAGAAATGCTAATTGAACTATTCCGCGTTGAAGTACCTGAAATTGGCGAAGAAATGCTGGAAATTAAAGGTGCTGCTCGTGATCCAGGTTCTCGTGCAAAAATTGCAGTGAAGAGTAATGATAAGCGTATTGACCCTGTTGGTGCTTGTGTTGGTATGCGTGGTTCGCGTGTACAAGCGGTTTCTGGTGAGCTAGGTGGTGAACGTGTCGATATCGTACTACATGATGATAACGTTGCTCAGTTTGTTATTAATGCTATGGCACCTGCTGAAGTTGCTTCAATTATCGTTGATGAAGATAAAGGCACAATGGATATTGCGGTTGAAGAAGGTAACTTAGCAATGGCCATTGGCCGTAGTGGTCAAAACATTCGTTTAGCTAGCCAACTAACCGGTTGGGAGCTTAATGTGATGACTGTTGAAGACATGAAAGAAAAGCATCAAGCTGAAAACGACAAGGTATTAACTTTATTTACTGAGAAGTTAGATCTTGATGAAGACTTTGCCATGTTACTTGCAGAAGAAGGTTTTACTTCATTAGAAGAAATTGCCTATGTGCCAGTCGCTGAAATGTTAGAAATTGACGGTTTGAATGAAGAAATCGTTGAAGAGTTAAGAGAGCGCGCTAAAGAAGCGTTAACGACACAAGCATTGGCAAGTGAAGAAACGCTTGAAGGTGCAGAGCCTGCAGAAGACTTACTTGCACTTGAAGGTTTAGAGCGTCACACAGCGTTTGTTTTAGCTAGTCGTGGTGTACGTACACTAGAAGACTTAGCAGAGCAAGGCATTGATGAAATTAGTGACATTGATGAATTAGATGAAACCAAAGCGGGTGAGTTAATTATGGCTGCTCGTAACATTTGTTGGTTTAACGAAGAATAATAAACACCGGGAGAATAGTATAGATGGCAGATATAACGGTAGCAGAACTTGCCAAAGAAATCGGTACACCGGTGGATCGCTTAGTAAGTCAATTAGCTGACTCAGGCGTGAAAAAATCGGCAACGGATTCAATTTCGCAAGAAGAAAAAGAAGCGCTTTTAGGACACTTGAAAAAACAGCACGGTGATGATTCATCAGCTAAGCCAAGTAAATTAACTTTAAGCAGAAAAACTAAATCTACTTTGACCTTAGGTCACGGCAGCAAAGCAAAATCGGTTAATGTTGAAGTACGTAAGAAACGCACATACGTTAAACGCAGTGAGCTTGAAGAGCAAAAATTAGCAGAAGAAGCGGCAAAAGCTGAAGCGGAAGCCAAAGCGAAGGCAGAAGCAGAAGCGGCAGCAAAAGCAGAAGCAGAGCGTAAAGAAGCTGAAGCGGCTGCAGCAGTAGCGAAAGCTAAAGCTGAAGCTGAAGCAGAGCGTAAGGCACAAGCTAAAGCAGAAGCGGAAGCTAAAGCTAAGCAAGCTGCTATAGAAAAAGCAAAGAATATCGAGCAAGCAGCGGCAGTACCTGTGAAAGAAGCTGAAAGCGAAGAAGCGAAAAAACTGAGATTACAGCAAGAAAAAGAAGCGGCAGCTAAAGCTGAAGCGGAAGCAAAAGAAGCTGCAGCAGCAGCAGCTAAATTAGCTGAAGAAAATGAAGCGCGCTGGAAAGCTCAAGAAGCTGAGCGTAAAGCGAAAGAAAAAGAAGTGGTTCACTTAACTTCATCTAAATACGCACAAGAAGCAGAAGATGCTATTGATGCTGATGAAGAAGGTGGCCGTCGTCGCCGTAAGAAAAAAGCTGGCCAAGATAAGAAAGCTAAAGATACACGCCCGGCAAAAGGTCGTAAGAAAACTTTATCTGCACCACAAAGTTTACAGCATGGCTTTACTAAGCCAGTAGAAACGAAAGTACAAGACATTCGCATTGGTGAAACAATTTCTGTTGCAGAGTTAGCCAATAAGATGGCTAAAAAAGGTGCTGAAGTTGTTAAAGCCATGTTCAAAATGGGTGCTATGGCGACTATCAACCAAGTTATTGACCAAGAAACGGCTGCATTAGTGGCTGAAGAAATGGGCTTTAACGTAGTGTTAGTGAAAGAAAATGCACTAGAAGAAGCAGTACTAGCGGATCGCGGTGATGCCGGTGAAGAAATTACGCGTGCGCCAGTTGTCACTATTATGGGTCACGTTGACCACGGTAAAACATCATTACTTGACCACATCCGTGAAGCAAAAGTTGCTGATGGCGAAGCTGGTGGTATTACCCAGCACATTGGTGCATATCACGTAGAAACGGGTCATGGCATGATCACTTTCTTAGATACTCCTGGTCACGCTGCCTTTACCGCAATGCGTTCACGTGGTGCTAAGGCAACCGATATCGTTATCATAGTTGTTGCTGCCGATGATGGTGTTATGCCACAAACAATCGAAGCGATTCAGCACGCTAAAGCCTCTGATGTGCCAATTATTATTGCTGTTAACAAAATGGATAAAGAAACCGCAGATCCAGATCGTGTTAAGAATGAGTTATCACAACATGATGTTATCCCAGAAGATTGGGGTGGTGATGTGCAGTTTGTTCACGTATCAGCAAAAACTGGTTTAGGTATCGATGAGTTATTAGACTCAGTATTGTTACAATCAGAAGTACTAGAGCTTACCGCTGTAGTAGATAAGATGGCTAACGGTGTTGTGGTTGAATCTAAACTTGATAAAGGTCGTGGCCCAGTTGCAACGATTCTTGTTCAAGAAGGTACGTTAAACCAAGGTGATATCGTACTTTGTGGTTTAGAGTATGGTCGTGTTCGTGCGATGCGCGATGAAAATGGTAAAGCGATTAAGTCTGCTGGCCCGTCTATCCCTGTAGAAATTTTAGGTCTAAGTGGCGTACCACAATCAGGTGATGAAGCGACTGTGGTTAAAGATGAGAAGAAAGCACGTGAAGTTGCTTTATATCGTCAAGGCAAATTCCGTGATGTTAAGCTTGCTCGTCAACAAAAATCTAAACTTGAAAACATGTTTGCGAACATGGCTGAAGGTGAGGTTTCTGAGGTGAATGTTGTACTTAAGTCAGATGTACAAGGTTCATTAGAAGCCATTTCAGATTCATTACAAAAACTTTCAACAGATGAAGTTAAAGTACGTATCATTGGCTCAGGTGTTGGTGGTATTACCGAAACTGATGCAACATTAGCAGCAGCTTCTAATGCAATCATCGTTGGTTTCAACGTACGTGCTGATGCCGCTGCACGTAAAGTAATAGAATCTGAAGGTGTTGATTTACGTTATTACAGCGTTATTTACGCATTAATTGACGAAGTGAAGCAAGCCATGAGTGGTATGCTTGCACCTGAGTTTAAGCAAGAAATTATTGGTCTTGCTGAAGTACGTGATGTCTTTAAGTCACCTAAGATTGGCGCGATTGCTGGTTGTATGGTAACTGAAGGTACCATTAAGCGTAGTGCACCAATTCGTGTTTTACGTGATAACGTCGTTATTTACGAAGGTGAGCTTGAATCACTACGTCGCTTTAAAGATGACGTACAAGAAGTACGTAATGGTACTGAGTGTGGTATCGGCGTTAAGAACTATAATGATGTTCGCGTTGGTGACCAGATTGAAGTATTTGAGACGGTAGAAGTTAAACGCTCTCTTTAATTTTAACTAGCTTAATTGCTCGTACTTCTGCGTTAGAAGTGCTCACATACACTAGTATGCTGCGCGCTTCTGCCTTGAATTAACAAGCAATTAAACAAAGTTAAACTTTAAAGCTAAACATTGATAAAGCGTTGAACTTGTTTAGTTTCAATTAAAAAGAATTTAGAAATGGAGGCTTTGCCTCCGTTTTTGTTAGGAGATTTATATGGCTAGAGAATATGCCAGAACTGACCGAGTGGCTCAGCAAATCCAAAAAGAAATCGCCGTAATCTTAATGCGAGAGGTAAAAGATCCTCGTTTGAGTATGACAACGGTATCTGCAGTCGAAGTAACTCGTGATTTAGCCTACGCAAAAGTCTTTGTCACTTTCTTCGATGATGATCAAAGTAAAATTGCTAGCTCAATTGAAGTATTAACAGAAGCTGAAGGTTATATTCGCTCACTATTAGCAAAACGTTTACGTGCCCGTATAATGCCGCATTTACGTTTTGTTTATGACAAGTCGATGGTTGAAGGTGTACGTATGAGTAACCTTGTTGATCGTGCTGTAGCTAGTGATAAGCGTCATGACGATGTTGATGATGCAAGCGAAAAGGATAGCTAATTCATGGCAAAGAGAAGAAAAGGCCGCCCGATAAACGGTGTTTTATTGCTAGATAAACCGTATGACATGTCGTCAAACCATGCCTTACAAGCAGTAAAAAGAATATATTTTGCTCAAAAGGCAGGACATACCGGGGCGTTAGATCCGCTTGCAACAGGCATGTTGCCAATCTGTTTAGGGGAAGGCACTAAGTTTTCTCAGTTTTTATTAGATACAGATAAAACTTATCAAGTGACAGCTAAACTCGGTATTAGAACAACAACCAGTGATGCCGATGGTGACATCGTCAGCGAAAAGCCAGTTGATGTTAGTGAAGCACAATTAATGGCTGCATTAGATAGTTTTCGAGGTACTACCAAGCAAGTGCCATCTATGTATTCTGCGCTTAAATATCAAGGCCAGCCATTATATAAGTATGCGCGTGAAGGTGTTGAAGTGCCGAGAGAGGCTCGTGATATCACCGTATTTTCACTGGAAGTGTTACGCTTTGAAGGTGATGAGGTTGAATTAACCATTCATGTATCAAAAGGCACTTACATTCGTACCATTGTAGATGACTTAGGTGAGCTGTTAGGTTGCGGTGCTCATGTGGCTGATTTACGACGTTTAGCTGTCGGCAGTTATCCGATTGATAAAATGGTCACCCTAGAGCATATCGAGCGCTTATTAGAGCAAGCTAAAGAGTCAGGTGTGACGCCATCTACTTTATTAGATCCGCTGCTATTGCCAATGGAAACCGCGGTTGTTGGCATGCCAGCAGTTTATATTGATGATATGTCAGCGAATTTCTTACGCCATGGTAATCCAGTTCAAGCCTATAATGCGCCGAGTGAGGGCAGTGTTCAGGTGTTCGTTGGTGAAGATGAAACTGATGCTCAAGCGGAGTTTATTGGTGTTGGTGCAATTAATGATGATGGTTTGGTTGCGCCTAAGCGAATTGTCGTTTTATAAAATTAATTTATTTTGCGCATGTTTACGCTAAGGCTTGCAATTTAGCGCTTGCCTGCTAGAATACGCGCTCTTTTCGTCATCAAGGCTGAATTAGTGTTTGGCTTGATGGTTATTTTATCCTTATTTAATTTATTAAATAAGGCAACACACTAAGGATTTATTATGTCTTTAAATGCTGCAGAAAAAGCTGCAATCGTTGCAGAATATGCACAAAAAGAAGGTGACACTGGTTCTCCAGAAGTACAAGTTGCTTTGTTAACTACACAAATCAACCACTTACAAGGTCACTTCAAAGAGCACATCCATGATCACCACTCACGTCGTGGTTTATTACGTATGGTTGCTCAACGTCGTAAGTTACTTGACTACTTAAAAGGTAAGAACTCAGAGCGTTACTCTGCACTTATCAGCAAGTTAGGTTTACGTCGCTAAGACAAGACTTATATAAGTTAATGTTAAAAGGAGCCAATGGCTCCTTTTTTTGTGCCTGAACTTTTCTGCTGGCTATTTTGTTGTAATCAAAGAGGTTGTTCTCTCCCATTAACCTAAAAATACAGTTAACTGCTAGCAAATAATATTAAGGTCAGTATAATGTGCCTGCAATTTTATATATTGTTAAGTTTATTTGTTGGTGCTCTTTATCATAGAGAGTTGTTTTAACAGAGAAACTTATAAAACTAATCAATCAAACTGTATAATTTTTTGTTTTACTTTTGAGTTAATTTTCTCTTAAGAGAATAAAAAATTGTACAGATTGATTAACTTACTTAAATAGTAATCAAATATTAAGGACATTCATTAGATGTTAAATCCAATTACTAAAAAATTTCAATTTGGTCAGCATACTGTAACACTTGAAACAGGTGCTATTGCGCGTCAAGCTAGCGCGGCAGTTATGGCAAGCATGGACGATACTAGCGTTTTAGTTTCTGTTGTAGCTAAAAAAGAAGCGGTTGAAGGTCAAGACTTCTTCCCACTAACAGTAAACTATCAAGAAAGAACTTATGCTGCGGGTAAAATTCCAGGTAGCTTTTTTAAGCGTGAAGGCCGTCCTTCAGAAGAAGAGACATTAATTGCACGTTTAATTGACCGTCCAATTCGTCCGTTATTCCCAGAAGGTTTCACCAACGAAGTTCAAGTAATCATTACTGTTGTTTCTGTTAACCCAGAAATTTCACCAGACATTATTTCGTTATTAGGTACTTCAGCGGCATTAGCTATTTGTGGCGCACCATTTAACGGCCCTGTAGGTGCTGCACGTGTAGGTTACCAAGACGGTAAATATTTACTTAACCCGTTACAGTCTGAGTTAGAAACCAGTGAACTAGATTTAGTGGTATCAGGTACAGATTCAGCAGTATTAATGGTTGAATCAGAAGCAGACGTTTTATCTGAAGAAGTCATGTTAGGTGCGGTTGTTTACGGTCATGAGCAAATGCAAGCGGCTATTACGGCAATTAACGAATTTAAAGCAGAAGTAAACAACCCAGTTTGGGATTGGACTGCACCTGAGAAAAACACAGCATTAGCCGCTAAAATTGCTGAGCTTTCTGAAGAGCAAGTAAACGAAGCTTACCAAATTACTGAAAAAGCAGTTCGTTATGAACGTATTGCTGAAATCAGAAACGCAGTGGTTGAGCAGTTACAAGCTGAAGATGAAGAGCTAAACGTTCAAGAAGCGAAAGACTTATTCCACGACTTAGAAAAAACAGTAGTACGTGGTCGCATTACTCAAGGTACACCGCGTATTGATGGTCGTGATCCTGAGTCTATCCGTGCATTAGATGTCATGACGGGTGTTCTACCAAGAACTCACGGTAGTGCGGTATTTACACGTGGTGAAACACAAGCATTAGTAACAGCTACTTTAGGTACACAGCGTGATGCACAGCGTTTAGATACTTTAATGGGCGAGAAAACAGATGCCTTTATGCTTCACTACAATTTCCCTCCATACTGTGTCGGTGAAACAGGCTTTGTTGGCTCTCCTAAGCGTCGTGAAATCGGTCACGGACGTTTAGCTAAGCGTGGTATTCAAGCGGTTATGCCAACGGTTGAAGAATTCCCGTATGCAGTACGTGTCGTATCAGAAATCACTGAATCTAATGGTTCATCGTCAATGGCTTCTGTTTGTGGTACTTCATTAGCACTTATGGATGCTGGTGTACCAATTAAAGCATCAGTTGCTGGTATTGCTATGGGTCTTGTAAAAGAAGGTGATAACTTTGTTGTTCTTTCTGACATTTTAGGTGATGAAGATCACTTAGGTGATATGGACTTTAAAGTAGCGGGTACTACTGAAGGTATTACTGCACTACAAATGGATATCAAGATTGAAGGTATCACGCAAGAAATTATGCAAATTGCGTTAAACCAAGCAAAAGCAGCGCGTACTCACATCTTATCTGTTATGGATGAAGCGATTGCAGGTCACAGAGAAGAAATCTCTGAGTTTGCTCCGCGCATTCACACCATGAAAGTAAGCCAAGATAAGATTCGTGACATTATCGGTAAAGGTGGTGCTACTATTCGTCAGCTTACTGAAGAAACTGGTACTACTATTGAAATTGATGATGACGGCACGGTTAAAATTGCGGCCACTGATGGTGAGCAAGCAAAAGATGCCATTGCTCGCATTACAGCACTAACCGCTGAAATTGAAGTAGGTTCAATTTACGAAGGTAAAGTTGTACGTATCGTTGACTTTGGTGCGTTTGTTAATGTGTTACCTGGTAAAGATGGTTTAGTTCATATTTCACAAATCTCAGAAGAGCGCGTCAATAATGTTGCTGACGTACTTTCTGAAGGTCAAGAAGTAAAAGTTAAAGTACTTGAAGTAGACAGACAAGGTCGTGTTCGTTTAAGTATTAAAGAAGCTATGGAAAAGCCTGCTGAAGAAGCGGCCGAGCCAGCAGCTGAATAATTACTTTTTTACAAATTATCAGATTTAAAAGGAGCTTTAATGCTCCTTTTTTGTTTATAATGAAAAGTAATCTGCTTTGTTACCCGATTATTTTTTAAGGGATTTCTGTGCATTCAATTATTAAAAATAGCGCCTTGGTGTTTTCATTAGGTGTGACTTTATTAACACAGGGTTGTGTTTCTTCTAACCAATACGCTAGCCATGCCAATAGTGCAACTATGGTGGGCGAGTTGGTTATTGCAGAGCCATTAGCGGTTAATTATAAAAGCGAAATCGCCATTGCTCGTTTGTCGGAAGTTATTAGTCGAGTACAAATATCAGAAGAGCAAAGAGCCCAGCTCTTTTATGATCGCGGGGTATTATACGATAGTGTAGGTCTGCGCTCTTTAGCACGATTAGATTTTACTCGTGCTTTACAGTTAAAGCCTGATTTAGTGGATGCTTACAACTTTTTAGGCATTCACTTTACTCAGATGCAAGAGTTCTCTCAAGCTTATGAAAAATTTGATTCTGCGCTGGATTTAGCCCCAGGTCATGAATACGCGTATTTAAATCGAGGCATTGCGCTTTATTATGGCTCAAGGCCTGAGCTTGCCGTTGCTGACTTTAAAGCCTTTCATGAAAAACAAAGTGATGATCCATACCGATTATTATGGCTTTTTCTTACTGAGTTTGAAGTGGATGCGATAGCGGCAAAAGAAGCGCTAAAATCGCGTGCTAAGCAAGTGGATGATCGTACTTGGGCTAAGCAAGTCATTAATCTTTACTTAGGCGATATTTCGCAGCAAAGCTTTATTAGTGGTTTAACCAATAATATCCGTTCAAATAAAGAGCTAACTGATAGGTTATGTGAAGCTTATTTTTACTTGGGGAAATATAACCAAATGTTGGGTAAACCAGCCGTGGCGGCAAACTTCTTTAAGTTATCCTTAAGTACTAATGTCTATGAGTTTGTTGAACATAGGTATGCTAAATTAGAGCTAGATTTAATGAGAACGCCTAAAGCCATTAGTGTGGTTGAGCCATAAGTATTTTCATTAACGCTAAAGCGTGTTTGAGCAGAATGAAGTTTAGTTTAATTGTCATCATGAGTTTGTCAGTCTTTGTGCCGACAAGCTCATTTTTTTTGCATGACTATTTAACTAAGCAAATTAATAATAATGTGCATAATGAGGCTCAGCTTAATTTTGCACTAGCACATCAAAATACAGCGGCATTAACCTTAGTGGCAAATCAAGCCAAAGTTGGCTCATCAACTTGGTTGATGGCAAAACAGTCTTTAGCACAACACAGTGCATATCATGCCTATACGTTAGGGCTTTGGTATCTAGCTCAGTACGAAAATTTAAGTACGCATACCAATCAGCTAGTACAGCAAGACTCCTTAAGGTTGTTAACTTTATGGCTGCAGCAAGCTATTCGTTTAGGTAGTGACAAGGCTGTTACTGCACTGAGTCGGGTTTATTATCAGCAGGGAAAATTACGGCAAGCTAAGCAGCAACTGACTCAGTTAGCCGAATTATCACTTGAGGCGTTTATGCTGAGAGTCAAACTGGCAATTGACTTAGGAGAAACAGACTTTATTTATCAGCATGCAAGCGATATTGAGCAAAGGTTAACTGCAACGCTGATAGGGCAGAGCTTACTCGCTCAGTTACATAAATATATGATATTGACAAACAGCAAGAAGCAGCAGGTTATCAATAAGCAGTCGTTCACTGATGAAGTTGATGGCTGCATGACGAGTATTCAAGTATTTGCTACACGACTACAAGACTTAAGCTATGCCGATGACTTAATTAAGCAGTTTAGTCAAAAACCTCTCGCCCCTTTTGTTTGTTTTGCTAAACCTTTGTATCTGTCAAAACAAAGGCTACAGTGTGAAGTAAATGACAACCAAGCTATCTTATGTGATGAATATGATTGGCAATCGGTTGTTGGCTCGGTTAACACGCGTCATGTTGCTTTGCTCTTACCTAAAGGTGGTGCCAATGTTCATTATGGTATTTTATATTTAGCTTCTGATGATGATATTGACGTATTTCACCATGAAGTAAGTCACTTGTTAGGCTTTGCTGATGAATACCCAGTAAAAAAGCAGCATAAAATATGTTTAGCCCAACAAGAAAGTGCTTTTGCTCATAATATTGCGGTGTTGGCAACGACATATTCGGGGACTAGGCAGGAGCTTCGTCAGCGAGTATTAAAAAAAGTGCCTTGGGCAGCACATATAAAGCCTTCAACCCCCATATTACAAACAATCGAAGGTAAAAAGAATATCTGGCAACTGGGGACGCCAGATTTATTTAAAAATGAAGTTGGCATCTTTTTATCAAATACTTGTGTAAACAGTGCGGCAGGCTTATCAGGCGGGTTTGCTGCCTTTAAAGCAAGTGCTAGTGTTACCCAGCTAGAATACTTTGAGAAAAGTTTTCCAGAGTTATATCTACACTTGTTATCAAGCAATAATGGTAAGTTTTTAATGCCGAGTTTTCATTATAATATTGCTTTTGCTGCTTATAACCAAGGAGCAATCAAGCAGGCTAATTACTGGTTAGCGCAAGCGGCAAAATGGGAGACAGATTCACTACGTAAAGCCAAGGTGCTTGCGGGAAGTTACTAAGCTTTGCGTTTGAGTATCACTGTCTCTGGCTGTATGTTTAATATCTGTTTTCTTTCAGGTGATTTCTTGCTAGTAAAATGATTTATTTTGATTTTGTTTATATCAAAAAAAAAGTTTTTATTTGCATGGGTATTTTCTCTGGCAGTGGCAGTTGGCCAATGAGTAAAGCTGTTTAAATATTTGACCTCCCTTGCGGCCATTTTTCTTTCTAGTGACAAACGGGAAGTTTGCTCTGTTAATTTTTCTTTATTTTTATATGCACTTTTTCGCGTAAATACATTAGAAAACCGGAACAACAATTGAGTAAACCAAGTATTTATAGTCATAGTATAAAGCTCATGTAACAACAACAAAGAATCTACTTAGTTATAGTCTAAAAAATGACAGATTTCCTATTACTTACTTGCTAAGCTTTGCATATTAAGGGCTATAGAAGCGGCAGCCGATAAATAAGTTATTAAATTTACGCAATAAATTAGGGTATAATTAGGTAATGTAATTTTTTTATTTTTATTTTAGTGCAGCTTGTTTTATGAGTCGATTTGAGCCAAATAGCTTTCGCCAACATTTTCCGGTAATTAATAATCAGCAAGATCAGAAACTGGTTTATTTTGATAATGGCGCGACCACACAAAAGCCTAACGCAGTGATAGAGTCTGTTAGTCAATATTATCAATGTATCAATGCTAATGTGCATAGAGCATCACACCAACTCAGTGCTAAATCTACCTTAGCCTTTGAAAAGGCGAGAGAGCAAGTTAAGCAGCTAATTAATGCCAATGATATTAAAGAAGTCATTTGGACAAAAGGTACTACGGAGTCAATCAACTTAGTGTGCCAAAGTTATGGAGACAGTTATTTATCGGCAGGTGATGACATTGTGCTGACTTACGCCGAGCATCACGCCAATATTGTGCCTTGGCAGCTTTTAGCTAAACGTGTTGGCGCAACAATTAAGTTAATACCTTTAGATAAAGACGGTTATGCAGATATCAATTGCCTTGATGAGGTGATCACAGAAAATTGCAAGCTGGTTGCTTGTACTCATGTATCTAACGTATTAGGTAAGAAAAACCCTATAGAAGCAGTTATAGCAAAAGCTAAGTCAGTTGGTGCGGTTACCTTAATTGATGGCGCACAGGCGATTGCTCACTTTACTGTTGATGTGCAAGCACTTGATTGTGATTTTTACGTATTTTCGGCACATAAACTATATGGGCCAACGGGAGTAGGGGTCTTGTATGGCAAAAGGGCGCTTTTAGAAAAAATGACTCCTTATCAATCAGGCGGCGAAATGATAAAAACGGTGAGTTTTAATGATGAAACGACCTTTAATTCATTGCCTTTTAAGTTTGAAGCGGGCACACCCAATATTGCCGGCGTTATTGCTTTTGCTAGTGCATTAGAGTTTTTACAGCCTTATCTACCAAGTGGCAAGCAGAGCTTTTCAGCTTATGAAAAACAGCTGACAAAATATTGTTATGATAAATTAGTCGCAATCGATACCCTAGATATGCTGTTTAATAGTGTTCCTGATATTGGTGTGATTTCTTTTACCGTACAAGGCCATCATAATCATGATATATCAACAGCTTTAGATAGTTATGGTATTGCCGTAAGAGCTGGTCATCATTGCGCTATGCCGTTAATGGAGTATTTAGGTGTTTCAGGTTGTATCCGAGTATCGCTTTCACCCTATAATAGCTTTGATGAAGTAGATTACTTTATTTATATCCTTAAAAGCATTCTATCGCCTGCTGTTGATAATACGGCTAGTGCGAAGCAAAGCGCCGCAAACAACACTGCACTTTTTGAAGAGATACAAACAAAGTTTGCCAAAGCTAAAAGCTGGGATAGTAAGCACAGAGAAATAATGCTGCTGGGTAAACAGCTTGCACGATTACCACAAGATATGTGTACAGCAGAGCACCTTATTTCAGGTTGCGAATCTAAGGCGTGGTTAACTGCGAAGAAAGATGAAGCGGGTGTTATGCATTTTATGGCAAACAGTGATGCCAAGGTAATTCGAGGTTTACTTGTCATTGTGTTAGCGGTTTGTGAAGGGAAAACCGCTAAAGAGCTGGTTGCTTTAGATATCAATACCTATTTTGAATCACTTGGTTTAATGAACCATTTAAGTCCTTCACGCGGAAATGGTTTATTGGCGATTGTCGAAAAAGTAAAGGCTTTAGCTAACTCGTGTAGTTAAATACGTACTAACGAGTTAAGCATTCAATTTTTGTTGCTTACTTAGGTACTTGTCAATTGCACGGCTAACAGCAAAAAAGGCAAAGCATGCGGTAACATGTGTTGCCGCACCAAAGCCGCCACTACAATCTAAACGCATGGAGCGGTTTTCCTCTTCATTTTGCTGCTTGGCAAGGCACACATCACCGCTACTATCTGGGTATCTTAGTTGTTCAGTTGAATATACCGCATCAATCGAGAATTTACGTTTGCTCGCTTTGGCAATATCAGCACGAGGAAAGTTATATTCTCGTCTAAGTTGGTTTTTGACTTTGGCAAGTAATGGGTCTTGATAAGTTTTACTTAAATCGCATAGGGCTATTTTACTTGGGTCAACTTGGCCACCAGCTCCACCAATGGTGATAATGGGCAATTTGTTGCGTTTGCAGTGGGCAATTAGGCGTACCTTAATGTCAACAGAGTCTATGGCATCAATAACATAATGGTAGTTTTGCTGCATTAATTCGGCTAAGTTTTCTGCTGTGACAAAATCTTCAATGCAATTTACTTTACATTCTGGATTGATTTGCGCAATTCTTTCAGCCATGACTTCAACTTTGCTCATACCGATAGTATCGGTTAATGCATGCAGTTGGCGGTTTATATTGGTAACGCAAATATCGTCTAAATCAATTAAGGTTAATTGACCTATACCATTTCGAGCCAGTGCCTCTGCTACCCAAGAGCCGACTCCTCCGATACCTATCACGCAAAAGTGTGCATTTTGTAATAGTTGTGCGCCTTGTTTTCCATATAGGCGTTCAATACCACCAAACCGTAAAGAATAATCAGACATAATAATGAGCAAATGTTTATAAGATAAAAAAAGCGATATTATACCGAGCGTGAATTGGCAGGCAAAGCGGATTTTAGATCTTTACTAATCCGCCAAATGTTTTTATGTATAATGTCGACAATATGCAATATTCTATTTTGAATAATTATTAATTGTCCTACAAATATCAGGCAATAAAAAAGGCAGTTATAAAACTGCCTTTTGACCAATCAAAGGAGTGTAACTATTAATTAGTTACTTTCTTTCCTTTAGTGGAATGAATTCTCGATTAATTTCACCTGTATATTTTTGACGAGGTCGACCAATTTTTTGGCCTGGTTGAGATAACATTTCATCCCAATGTGCAATCCAACCAACAGTTCTCGACATTGCAAAAATCACAGTAAACATGCTTGTTGGAATACCAATAGCTTTTAAAATAATACCTGAGTAGAAGTCTACGTTAGGGTAAAGCTTTTTCTCAATAAAGTATGGGTCTTCTAACGCTACTTTTTCTAGCGCCATTGCTACGTCTAGTAGTGGGTCACTAATACCAAGCTCTTTTAATACTTCATGACACGTTTCGCGCATTACTGTAGCACGAGGGTCGAAGTTTTTATAAACGCGGTGACCAAAGCCCATTAGACGGAAAGAGTCATTCTTATCTTTTGCTTTGGCAACATATTCATCTACTCTGTCTAATGTACCGATTTCTTCAAGCATAGTTAAACAGGCTTCGTTAGCACCACCGTGAGCAGGGCCCCATAACGATGCAACACCCGCTGCAATACATGCGTAAGGGTTAGCACCAGATGAACCCGCTAAACGTACAGTAGAGGTTGAAGCATTTTGCTCGTGATCAGCATGAAGCGTGAAAATTCTATCCATAGCACGTGCTAACACAGGGCTTACTTTGTACTCTTCTGCTGGTACAGAGAACATCATATGAAGGAAGTTTTCTGCGTAAGATAAGTCGTTACGTGGGTATACAAAAGGTTGACCAACGCTGTATTTATAGGCCATTGCTGCAATGGTAGGCATTTTAGCAATTAAGCGGTGAGCACTACGCTTACGCTGTGCTGGATCGTCAATATCTAAATCACTGTGATAGAAAGAAGATAATGCACCTACAACACCACAAAGCATTGCCATTGGGTGAGCATCAGGTAAAAAGCCGTGGAAGAAATGCGCAAGTTTTTCATGCACCATAGTATGCGTAGTTATAATACCTTGAAACTCTTCATATTCTGATTGAGTTGGCGCACTACCATTTAAAAGGATATAACAAACTTCTAGGTAATCAGCTTGCTTTGCTAAGCTATCAATTGGGTAACCACGGTGTTGTAAAATGCCATTGCTGCCGTCTATGTAAGTGATTGAAGACTCACAAGATGCAGTAGCTAAGAAGCCTGGGTCATAAGTGAAGTAGCCATGGCTACCTAAAGTTCTAATATCGATTACATCAGTACCAGCAGTGCCTTTTTCAATTGGCAGTTGGGCGATTTCTTTGCCGTCAACGCTAAGTGAGGCTTTTGATTCAGCCATATGTTTTATCCCCTATCAATTATAATTTTGTAATTTACATCTGACTAATTTTGCAGCAGTGAATGTTGCGGTGAAATTTTAGTCAGTTTTTTTGAATATAAAACTGTCGACATTCTACCCTGAAAACAATTTAAATTGTAAGAGTAATTATACTAAAGTTTAACATGAGATGTGAATTTGTCTAAAAATTATCCATAAACTATTAGCACACAAGGATAATTGTAATTATCCTATTTCGACTATATAATCTCTGCGTTCAGTAGCTGTTTTACTTGTTGTTCATAGATTTATTAGATGAATATTTTTTAGATCTTATTCCAAAGTCTAACTAGTATCGTTTGATTAACTTGGTTAGACTTGTGTGCGATTTGGTAAATATTGACCAAAAGCTCTAAAAATTGTGGCTTTAATAATTTAAAGTACTAAATTAAAGATGAGTTTGGTTAATGTAATAGTTACCGTTCACTTCGGGAATTATTTTTTTGTCGAGCCAAATAGGGTTATATAAAAAGATAATTCATGAGTAACAATAATAAAAGTTGAAGGCTTTCGAGCTCTTTAGGCAACAATTGTGAAAAAACAACGTCCTGTAAACATAGATCTAACTACAATTAAGATGCATCCAGCTGCAAATGCTTCTATTTTGCACCGTATTTCAGGTGTCATTATGGTTTTTGCTATTGGTATCTTATTGTGGACACTTTCAACCTCACTTTCTTCTGCTGAAGGATTTGCACAAATTCAAGGTTACCTTGATAGTTTCTTCTTCAAATTTATCATTTTAGGCTGTCTTTCAGCTTTGACTTACCATATTTTAGCGGGTGTTCGTCACTTGTTTATGGATTTAGGTCATTTTGAAGAACTAGCTTCTGGTAATATGACGGCCAAATTAGTTATTGCGCTTTGGTTAGTTATCTCTGTAGTAGTAGGAGTTTGGTTATGGTAAACATTGTCGCATCAGCAGGCCGCAATGGCGTGCATGATTTCATCTTATTAAGAGCTAGTGCAATTATTCTTGTACTATACACCTTACTCCTTGCTGGTTTCTTCGTAGTAACACCTACTGTTACTTATGCTGAATGGCAAGGCTTTTTTGCATGTATGGGTGTTAAAGTTGCAACCTTAGTCGCGTTAGCAGCATTACTTGCGCATGCCAAAATTGGTATTTGGCAAGTATTGTCTGATTACGTAAAACCACCATTTTTACGTGGTGCTTTGCAATTTTTCTTTTCGGTTCTTTTATTAGTCTACGTTGCTGCAGGCTTCTTAATAGTGTGGGGTGTGTAAGTGAGCGTTCCAATTCGTGAATTTGACGCCATTGTAATTGGCGCAGGCGGCGCGGGTATGCGTGCTGCATTAGCAATTTCTGAGTCGGGCAAATCTTGTGCTCTGATTTCTAAAGTTTTTCCAACTCGTTCTCATACAGTATCTGCTCAAGGTGGTATTACCGTTGCTTTAGGTAATGCTCATGAAGATCACTGGGAACAACACATGTACGATACCGTTAAAGGTTCTGATTATATCGGTGACCAAGATGCGATTGAATATATGTGTAAAACTGGCCCTGAGTCAGTGATTGAATTAGAGAAAATGGGTTTACCTTTTTCTCGTTTTGAAGATGGTCGTGTTTATCAACGTCCATTTGGTGGTCAATCTAAAAACTTCGGTGGTGAGCAGGCTGCTCGTACTGCTGCCGCAGCTGACCGTACTGGTCACGCGCTGTTACATTGTCTTTACCAGCAAAATGTTAAGAATAAAACCAATGTGTACTCTGAGTGGTATGCATTAGATCTTGTTAAGAATTCAGATGGTGCCGTTGTTGGTACAACAGCTATTTGTATTGAAACAGGTGAAATCGTTTACTTTAAAGCCCGTGCAACTGTATTAGCTACAGGTGGTGCTGGTCGTATCTTCGCATCTACAACGAATGCTCACATCAATACTGGTGACGGTGTTGGTATGTCACTTCGTGCTGGCATTCAAATGCAAGACATGGAAATGTGGCAGTTCCACCCAACCGGTATTGCTGGCGCGGGTGTACTGGTAACCGAAGGTTGTCGTGGTGAAGGTGGTTACCTGCTAAACAAAGACGGCGAACGTTTCATGGAACGTTACGCACCTAACGCTAAAGACTTAGCGGGTCGTGATGTTGTTGCTCGTTCAATGATGACTGAGATTCGTGAAGGTCGTGGTTGTGACGGTCCTTGGGGCCCACATATCAAGCTTAAGTTAGACCACTTAGGTAAAGAAACGTTAGAGAAGCGTTTACCAGGTGTTTGTGATTTATCACGTACTTTCGCGCATGTTGATCCGGTTGAAGAGCCAATTCCAGTTATTCCAACGTGTCACTACCAAATGGGTGGTGTGCCTTGTAACGTTAATGGTCAAGCAATTAATGTTGCCGCAGACGGCACAGAGTCTATCGTTGAAGGTTTATTCGCTGTTGGTGAGATTGCTTGTGTATCTGTACACGGTGCAAACCGCTTAGGAGGTAACTCGTTACTTGATTTAGTGGTATTCGGTCGTGCGGCCGGTAACTTCTTAGGTAAGTACTTAAACGACACTGAATTTGGTAAAGAAGCGACTGAATCTGATTTAGAAGCGGCATTAGCTCGTACTAACCGTTGGGAGTCTTCAACCAAAGGTGAAGATCCGGTTCAGATCCGTAAAGACCTACAGCAGTGTATGCAGCTTAACTTCTCAGTATTTAGAGAAGGTGAAGCAATGGCACAGGGCATGAAAGAATTAACTGAAATTCGTGAACGCCTAAAAGAAGCTCGTTTAGACGACAAGTCATCAGAATTTAACACCCAACGTATTGAGTGTTTAGAACTTGATAACTTAATGGAAACAGCTTTTTGTTCTGCAAAAGCGGCTAACTTCCGTACTGAATCTCGTGGTGCTCATGCTCGTCAAGACTACACAGAACGTGATGATGAAAACTGGTTATGCCATTCAATTTACACACCTGAGACAGAAGAAATGTCTAAGCGTGATGTAAATATGAAACCAATTCACCGTGAAGCTTTCCCACCGAAAGCACGTGTATACTAAGGAGCATTATAATGAAACAGATTTTTTCTATTTACCGTTATAATCCAGATGTGGATGATGCTCCTTACATGAAGGACTACGAATTAGAGTTACCTGATGGCTCTGATTTAATGGTACTTGATGCCTTAATGTTACTTAAAGAGCAAGATTCAACACTTTCTTTCCGTCGTTCATGTCGTGAGGGTGTTTGTGGCTCTGATGGTTTAAACATGAATGGTAAGAACGGTTTAGCCTGTATTACACCGTTATCTGAGCTGAAAGCGAATAAAATTGTGTTACGTCCATTACCAGGATTACCTGTTATTCGTGACTTAATCATTGATATGAGTCAGTTCTATAACCAATACGAAAAGATTAAGCCGTACTTAATCAACGACGCGCAACAACCAGCACGTGAAAACTTACAGTCTATTGAAGATCGCGATAAGCTAGATGGTCTTTACGAGTGTATTTTATGTGCATGTTGTTCAACGTCTTGTCCATCGTTTTGGTGGAATCCAGACAAATTTATCGGTCCAGCAGGTTTGCTTCACGCATATCGTTTCTTAATCGATAGCCGTGATACTGCAACTGAGGAGCGTTTAGATGGTCTTCAAGATGCATACAGCGTATTCCGTTGTCATGGCATCATGAACTGTGTTGATGTTTGTCCGAAAGGATTAAACCCAACTAAAGCCATTGGCCATATCAAGTCAATGTTATTAAAGCGCGCGGTTTAATCGCCAGTTGCTTTAATGAGAGCAGGGCATTAACTAGATGAAAAACATCTAAATTAATGCCCTGAAATTTAAACACCTTAGGTGTTTTATAGTATATTTATTTAGAATTTAAGCGTAGCTGTTTAATGTGTTCTAGTTAAATGGTTACTTATTTTTTTTGCTTTACCTCAGCAAAGGAACACGGCAATGCCAGAAGGTGTAATGAAGGCTTGGCTAGAGTCTTCCCATTTAAACGGTGGCAACATCGTTTATATTGAAGAATTGTACGAATCTTATCTAGATAACTCTGAATCTGTCTCCGCAGAATGGCGAGAAATCTTTGGAAAACTTCCTAAAGTTGAAGGTAGCGATGTGGAATACCGCCACAGTGCTATTCGAGACGAATTTAAAGCGTTAGCAAAACAAGCTCAGAAGCAAGTTGTTGTTTCTAGTGATGGCGATGCTAAACAAGTTAAAGTTTTACAACTGATTAATGCTTTCCGTTTTCGTGGTCATCAAAATGCCAATCTCGATCCATTAGGGTTATGGCAACGTGATAAAGTACGTGACCTGCAGTTATCTCACCATGGTTTATCAGAGAACGACTTTGATAAAGAATTTAACGTTGGTTCTTTGGCAATTGGCCAAGATACCATGAAGTTAGGTGAGTTATATAAAGCATTGAAAACTACTTATTGTGGTTCTATCGGTGCTGAGTATATGCACATCACATCAACTGATGAAAAGCGTTGGTTACAACAACGTCTTGAAGCAGTGCAATCTAAAGCTAAACTGTCTGTTGAAGAAAAAACAGAAGTATTAAAAGGCTTAATTGCAGCAGATGGTCTAGAAAAATACTTAGGGGCAAAATTCCCGGGTGCAAAACGATTCTCACTGGAAGGTGGTGATTCACTTATTCCTATGCTGAAAGAACTAATTACCCGCGCAGGTGCTGCTGGTACCAAAGAAGTGGTTTTTGGTATGGCTCACCGTGGTCGCTTAAACGTGTTAGTTAACGTTATGGGTAAGAATCCATCGAAATTATTCGATGAGTTTGGTGGTAAGCATGATGAAGCATTAGGCTCAGGTGATGTTAAGTATCACCAAGGTTATTCGTCTGACTTTGTTACCCCAGGTGGTAATGTTCATTTAGCATTAGCCTTTAACCCATCTCACTTAGAAATTGTAAACCCTGTAGTTATTGGTAGTGTACGTGCTCGTTTAGATAGACGTGACTGTACACAAGGCGACTTAGTCTTACCTGTTACTATTCACGGTGACTCAGCGATTGCTGGTCAAGGTGTTGTACAAGAAACCTTTAATATGTCACAAGCGCGTGCATTTAAAGTCGGTGGTACGGTACGTATTGTGGTAAATAACCAAGTTGGTTTTACTACCTCTCGCTCAGATGATACTCGCTCAGGTGAATACTGTACTGAAATCGCTAAAATGGTTCAGGCGCCAATTATTCATGTAAATGGTGACGATCCTGAAGCGGTAATTTTAGCAACACAAATCGCGCTTGATTATAGAAATGAATTTAAACGTGATGTAGTGATTGATTTAGTTTGTTACCGTAGACACGGTCACAACGAAGCTGATGAGCCAAGTGCAACTCAGCCATTAATGTATAAGAACGTTAAGAAGCACCCGACACCACGTCAATTATATGCTGATAAATTAACGGCAGAAGGCAGCTTACCGGCAAGTAAAATTGATGAGTTAACCGCTTATTACCGTAAACTGCTTGATGAAGGTCAGTGCACGGTTGAGCAGTGGCGCCCAATGACGCAACACTCGGTTGATTGGACACCTTATTTAGGTCATGACTGGGATGATGCTTACGATGCCAGCATGCCAATTGAAAAGCTTAAAGAGTTAGCTAAGGCCGTATCAACATACCCAGAAGATCATCCGGTACATTCTCGCGTTAAGAAAATTTACGATGACCGTAAGAAAATGGCATCAGGCGAGAAGTTATTAGATTGGGGCTTTGCTGAAAACTTAGCGTATGCCACGGTTGTTGATGATGGCAAGCGTGTTCGTATTACCGGTCAAGATGCTGGTCGTGGTACTTTCTTCCACCGTCATGCGGTATTACATAACCAAGAAGATGCTAGTACCTATTTACCACTACAAAATGTACGCGAAGGGCAAGGGCCATTCGATGTCCATGATTCAGTACTATCTGAAGTGTCAGTACTTGCATTTGAATACGGTTACACTACGGCTGAGCCAGCAGGTTTAACTATTTGGGAAGCACAATTTGGTGATTTTGCTAACTGTGCACAAGTAGTATTTGATCAATTCATTAGTTCTGGTGAGCAGAAGTGGGGCCGTTTATGTGGCTTAACTATGTTGTTACCGCACGGTTATGAAGGGCAAGGTCCTGAGCATTCATCTGCGCGTTTAGAGCGTTACTTACAGCTTTGTGCCGATCACAATATGCAAGTATGTGTGCCATCAACACCTGCGCAAGTATTTAATATGCTACGTCGCCAAGTGGTTCGTCCAATGCGTCGTCCATTGATTGTTATGTCGCCTAAGTCATTGTTGCGTCACCCATTAGCGGTTTCTTCATTAGAAGAGCTTGCCTCAGGTGTGTTCCAAAACGTTATTGGTGAGACGGATGATATCGATCCAAAAGCTGTTGAACGGGTAATTTTCTGTAGCGGTAAAGTTTACTACGAGCTATTAGAGCAACGTCGTAAGAACGAGCAGAACAATATTGCTATTATTCGTATTGAGCAATTATACCCGTTCCCAGAGCAAGAGCTTCAAGAAGCGTTGAAAGATTATCAACATGTGAAGCAATTTGTTTGGTGTCAGGAAGAGCCGCAAAACCAAGGTGCTTGGTACTGTTCTCAGCATCACTTTAGAGCAGCTATCCCTGAAGGTACTTATTTAACATACGCTGGCCGAAATGCTTCAGCAGCACCTGCTGTTGGTTATATGTCAGTGCATGTAAAAGAACAACAAGCGCTTGTCACGCAAGCGTTAACATTAGATTAACTCGATTGCTCTACTTATTGTGAGTAGAGCAAATTGCAAAACAAGTGCAAAGAAAGTTTGTAAGGAATTAAAAAATGACAACCGAAATCAAAGTTCCGGTATTACCAGAGTCAGTAGCTGATGCAACCGTTGCTACATGGCACGTTCAAGTAGGTGATAAAGTATCACGCGACCAAGTATTAGTAGACATTGAAACTGATAAAGTAGTACTTGAAGTACCTGCGCCAGCTGACGGTGTAGTTACTGCTATTTCAGAAGCAGAAGGCGCAACGGTATTAGGCGAGCAAGTGATTGCTACATTAGGTGCTGCTGATGCATCTGTTGCAGCACCTGCTGCAGAAGCACCAGCCGCTGCTGATGCAAAAGTGATTGATATCTTAGTACCTGTATTACCTGAATCAGTAGCTGATGCAACGGTTGCTACATGGCACGTTGCTGAAGGTGACACGGTAACAGCTGATCAGAACTTAGTTGACATTGAAACAGACAAAGTTGTTTTAGAAGTTGTTGCTCAAGATAACGGTGTAATTGGTAAAATTTTACACGCTGAAGGCGATACTGTATTAGGTCAACAAAAAATTGGTGAATTAGCCGCAGGTGCTACTGCAGCAACAACAGCTACTGCTGCGCCAATTGAAGAAGCGGTTAGCTCAGATGACTTAGCAAGCCCGTCAGTTCGTCGTTTAATGACAGAAAAAGGTTTAACTGCTGCTGATGTTGTTGGCACAGGTAAAGGCGGTCGTATTTCTAAAGAAGACGTTGAAGCGGCTGCGAACAAGCCAAAAGCAGCACCAGCTCCTGCAGCGGCTGCACCAGCACCATCTGCTGATTTAGGTGAACGTTCACAAAAACGTGTACCGATGACACGTTTACGTAAAACTATCGCCAATCGTTTATTAGAAGCGAAAAACTCTACGGCAATGTTAACAACGTTTAACGAAGTTAACATGAAGCCTATTATGGATCTTCGTAAGCAATACAAAGACTTATTTGAGAAGACTCATGATACACGTTTAGGTTTCATGTCTTTCTACGTAAAAGCGGTAACAGAAGCACTTAAACGCTACCCAGCGGTGAATGCATCAATTGATGGTGATGATATTGTTTATCACAACTTCTTTGATATCTCTATCGCAGTATCAACGCCTCGTGGTTTAGTGACACCAGTATTACGTGATGCTGACCAACTTAGCATGGCTGGTATCGAGCAAGGTATTCGTGATTTAGCAATAAAAGGTCGTGATGGTAAATTATCACTAGATGATATGACTGGTGGTAACTTCACAATTACTAACGGTGGTGTATTTGGTTCATTACTTTCAACGCCAATCATCAACTTACCGCAAACTGCTATTTTAGGTATGCACAAAATCCAAGATCGCCCAATGGCGGTTGATGGTAAAGTTGAAATCTTACCTATGATGTACTTAGCACTTTCTTACGATCACCGTTTAATTGACGGTAAAGAATCTGTTGGATTCTTAGTGACGATTAAAGAGCTATTAGAAGATCCTACACGTTTGTTACTTGACGTTTAAACCTTGTTAACAACAAGCGTAGTTTTATGCCCGTTTAGACTATAGTAGTAACGCTTTTTACTATCGTAATTAGCGTTACTGTATTATAATCGGGCGACTTTTCACGAGTGGTCGGCTATTTTTCCTAGCTGACCATTTTTAATTACAGATAAATGGATAAAACACCATGAATTTGCATGAGTATCAAGCGAAACAATTATTCGCTGAATATGGTTTACCAGTTTCTGAAGGTTTCGCTTGCGATACCCCTCAAGAAGCTGCTGAAGCTGCTGACAAAATTGGCGGCGATATGTGGGTTGTTAAAACTCAGGTTCACGCTGGTGGCCGTGGTAAGGCTGGCGGTGTTAAGCTAGTTAAAACAAAAGACGAAATCAGAGAGTTCGCTCAAAACTGGTTAGGTAAGAACTTAGTAACTTACCAAACAGACGAAAATGGTCAGCCTGTTTCTAAGATTTTAGTAGAAAGCTGTACAGATATCGCTGAAGAGTTATACCTTGGCGCTGTAGTAGACCGTGCTTCTCAAAAAGTGGTATTCATGGCATCTACTGAAGGTGGTGTTGAGATTGAGAAAGTTGCTGAAGAGACGCCTGAGTTAATTCACAAAGCTGAAATCGATCCATTAGTTGGTCCACAAGCTTACCAAGCACGTGAATTAGGTTTCAAACTTGGTTTAAACCCAACACAAATGAAGCAGTTCGTTAAGATCTTTATGGGTCTTGCTAACATGTTCAACGACCACGATTTCGCGTTATTAGAAATCAACCCATTAGTTATCACAGACGCTGGTAACTTACACTGCTTAGACGGCAAAATCGGTGTTGATGGTAACGCTTTATACCGTCAACCAAAAATCCGTGAAATGCACGATCCATCTCAAGAAGATGAGCGTGAAGCTCATGCAGCGCAGTGGGAATTAAACTACGTAGCATTAGACGGTAACGTTGGTTGTATGGTTAACGGTGCAGGCCTAGCAATGGGTACTATGGATATCGTTAACTTACACGGTGGTAAGCCAGCTAACTTCTTAGATGTTGGTGGTGGTGCTACTAAAGAGCGTGTTGCTGAAGCATTCAAAATCATTTTATCTGATGACAATGTAAGCGCAGTACTTGTTAACATTTTCGGTGGTATCGTACGTTGTGACATGATCGCAGAAGGTATCATTGCTGCTGTTAAAGAAGTTGGCGTTAAAGTGCCTGTAGTTGTACGTTTAGAAGGTACAAACGCTGAAGCAGGTCGTGAAGTATTAGCAAGCTCTGACGTTAACGTTATTGCCGCTGAGTCATTAACTGATGCAGCACAAAAAGTTGTTGCAGCTGCGGAGGGCAAATAATGTCTGTATTAATTAACAAAGATACTAAAGTTATCTGTCAAGGTTTCACAGGTGGTCAAGGTACTTTCCACTCTGAACAAGCAATTGCTTACGGCACGCAAATGGTTGGTGGTGTATCACCAGGTAAAGGCGGTCAAACTCACTTAGGTCTTCCTGTATTTAACACAGTACGTGAAGCAGTAGAAGCAACTGGCGCAACTGCAACAGTTATCTACGTTCCAGCTCCTTTCTGTAAAGATGCTATTTTAGAAGCTATCGATGCTGGTATCGAAATTATCGTTACTATCACTGAAGGTATCCCAACGCTAGACATGGTTGACGTTAAAGTTAAGCTTGAAGAAACTGGCGTTCGCATGATTGGTCCTAACTGCCCAGGTGTTATCACACCAGGTGAAACTAAGATCGGTATCATGCCAGGTCACATCCACAAGCCAGGTAAAGTTGGTATTGTTTCTCGCTCTGGTACATTAACGTACGAAGCGGTTAAGCAAACGACTGACGCTGGTTTTGGTCAATCAACGTGTGTTGGTATTGGTGGTGACCCAATCCCAGGTACAAACTTCATTGACGTATTAGAAATGTTCGAAAATGATGACCAAACTGAAGCAATCGTAATGATTGGTGAAATTGGTGGTACGGCAGAAGAAGAAGCTGCTGAGTACATCAAAGCGAACGTGACTAAGCCTGTAGTATCTTACATTGCTGGTGTTACTGCACCTGCTGGTAAGCGTATGGGTCATGCTGGTGCAATTATCGCTGGTGGTAAAGGTACAGCTGATGAGAAATTTGCTGCATTAGAAGCAGCTGGTGTTAAAACGGTTCGCTCTTTAGCGGATATCGGTGAAGCACTTAAAGAGAAAACTGGTTGGTAATCGACTAGGTTTCTTTTGAAACTCATTTAAAAAACCGTATTTTCGAATAGAGAATGCGGTTTTTTTATGAGAAATTTAATACATTAATTCATTACCTGCTACGTTGATTGCACAACTCAGCAGCTCAATACGAAATCCATTTCAATTTGTTAAAGTGAGGCCTGCATTACATATTTGAATGCAGAGATATTTATTATTCGTTATTTAGGCGTTAAATCTCATCTGCTAGTGCTTGATCCCACTCAAAATCAATATTGAATTTTCCTGTAGGCTCTAGGTGTGGTGTTAAAATGTTTGCAGTTTTGTGGTTTGCAGCACTGGAAGTTGCTTCTTTTAGTTTTCCAAACATAAGTATCCTTATTGATGTTTGTTAGGTAATTAGAAAAACATCAACGTAGGTAGCTAAATGATTAGTTTCCAAAGGTATATGATCACTTCGCTAATAGGCTTCCTTCCTATGTTTTTAGCAAAGCAGATAATACACATGTTGCGCTACTTTAATATCTTAATTTTAAAAGTGCGCCCTAAAAGTAGGTAATTTGATTTGTTTAATGCAGCTAATTAACAACAATTTAGGCTTTTATAGTGAGAGTTGGCCGTCATGATCATTAAATACTAAGGTAAACCTTCCCGTACGCTTTATGGTAAATACCGCTTCAGCCCATATCTTTTTCGATTTAGCTTGCGCTGTTGTAAATATCTGTTCAAATACCGCTTGAATAAATGGGGTAATAGTGACGGGCTTGTCTTCAATTTTCATATCAGTCTCAGGGTGATACTCACATGTGTAAAATGCCGTACAAATATACGTACTACCAGTTACTTGGCTTTTGGTATGTGCATTTAAGCAGGTTAACGTGATTGTAGCTGACAGCCATTGGTCGTTTATTGTGCTATATAAAAATTGGCCAAGTTGACGGGTTAATTCTTGTTCATTCATTTGTGTGATGGCAGTACTAGGTTCACTTGCCGACTCAGCTGATTCAATATCGTAGGCAACATTGCCGTCAAAGGTAACAACTTGTCCATCTAAGGTGAGAATGTCAGTGCCAATAAGTTCAACATTACCGCAACGGTCGAGCTTTATCATGCTGCCTTGGTTAAGGAGGGTCACATCTCCTCGGCCAGAGTCTTCAATAGTGATATTAGCGTCAGCATTAATAAACGTTGAACCTTTGGTAATGCACTGCTATAAACTTACCACTCCCTGTTTATTTACTAAATTAATTGAGGCGACAACTATACTGACACAAGGTGTTATTACGCAAAGGTAAACAACGTTTCAAAATAATTAAGAGTAAAGCATAGACCCCCTTAAAGGCTAAAGATCGTAGTGTTTGGTCGTATCAAATATAATCTGCTTTGCAACTACAGTTCCTTTCTGGATGGCCTTTGCACGCCATTGCTTACTTAATCCATTATTTTTATGTTGCATCTTTGTAGAGCCATACCAAACGCTCAATGCATTCAAAGCATTTAAATTACCCAGTTGAGCCGCTTCTTTTGCATTTTCGATAGCAAACTTGGGGTTGAATTTCGGGTTCTCTTTGTCGGAATAAAGTACTGCTAGGTTGTATAGATTTTGTGCTATTAGTGTCTTTGGGTATTGCTTTTTTCTTGCATATTGAATAGCCCTTTGTAGATGGTAATCAATATTTTCATAAGCCCTTATATGCTGGTGCCAATGATACTGTGCTTCTTGATCGCCGTCAGCTATCCTTGCTTTAAGTGAATTACCATAAGCTTGGTTTTCATCACTTTTATAATCTAAATAGCTCATTATTGCTAAGTTCGTTAACGCTAATACGTGCGAGCCATCCTCCCCAGCTTCTAGATAATACTCGTTTGCTTTGTTGAATGATTGTGCAGTACCTTTTCCCAGTTCGTAATAAACAGCTACTTTATACACTGCCTCGTAATAACTCTTTGATGCAGTTAAATACAAGTTAAATGTTTCTTTATCAAGAGCGGGGTCATTTTTTTGAGCATAAAGATTGGCTAAAGATAGTGAAGACCATTTATGGCCGCCATCGCTTGCTGCTTTTAAATACTGTTCTGCTTTTTCCATATCCAAAGAGACAATATCGCCACTTAAATACAAATCGCCAAGCATTGCATTTGCGTGAGCTATTCCTTTTGAGCCAGCAGAAGAAAGTTGTTTGATAGCTTTGTCTAAGTCATTGGCTTGCTTAGTCGCTTTATATTTTTCTAGTGAAATAGCGCCGAGTACATACTGACTGAAATAAGGTAGGGCTTTGGCACCTTCTATGGCTAAAGATGTTGCTTTGTTTATATCGACTTCAACACCTTGACCGGTTAATAGCAGTTCGCTCAGCCGAGCTTTCGCTTCCAAGTTACCATCGATAGTAGCCATGTTGAAATACTTAGCTGCTTGCTTCATCTGATGGCTACTATATGCGATTTGTCCCGCCTTTAGTGATGCCTCTGCGTCTCCAGCATTTGCAGCTATCCTGTACCAGTGAAACTCTTGGTCGATATCATTTTGTTTTCCAAAAGCTTGAGCGAGCTTTTTAGCTGCGCTTATTGAGTCTTGTTTTGCTGCACTCTGGTAGTAAACTCTAGCATACTCAAGTTCGTATTCAGTATCACCACCTAATTTACCTGAGGAATATATATCGCCTATAGTTTCATCGACCTTGGCATGACAAAGTAAGTCGTCGCCGCACTCTACACGCTCAAAATGCTCTAGCGCTTTTTTATAATCTTTTTCCATGCCAATGCCATAATATGCATACTTAGCTAGGTAGTGGTGAGCTTGTTTGTTATAACGATCGTGAGAATGTTCAAACCATTTTAGTGCTTGTTTGGCATGGAATGTCGATTGTTCAGCCTTTGCATCAAAAAATAGAGCAACGTCATGTGTAGCCTTTGGGCTATGTGTCAGAACCGAAGTCAAGTAATTGCTACTGAAGTTGAAAAGGCTGGGGGAAATGATACGCAGCGAGAATAATAAACCTAGCAATAACAGTGTCACTATTACGATACGTTTTACGCCTTTGTTGAAAAAGGTATTTAATCTTTTTTTGAATTGTTCTGTTGTTACACCATTTTGTAACGCCATATCTTTTCTCAACCTAATGAATAGTGCGAGCAGAATGATAAGATTTGCACTCCAAACGATTAACCCTCGCCAATCTTCCCCTCGAAAGTTACTTTTATTAAAAGGAATGAGTTCAGATAAAAAGTAAACAAAGTTTACAAGTAACATTAAGGTAATAAATGTCGTAAATGAGCTTATCCATTTTACGTTTTCACTACTTAGTGTTAAGTATATTGATGCCCAGCAAAGGTATCCGCCAATCCACATTAAATATAACGCTGACCCCGTATCCATATCTCCTTTTCGAAAATGAGTTACAGAAAACAGGGATATTAAGCATAAACTTACAAGTACAATGGCAAGCCCCAGTCCGTTAATTAGTTTGTTTCGCTTAAATACAGTGAAAGAAGTTATACTTACAGTACTACTGTTTGGAGCTGTGTCACTTGATAGGGTATTGGAACTCATGTAATTACTTCCTTGAATTAATTGTATGCAAAGTTTATCGGCTATACGTCACGAATAGCTTAATCCTTTTTAATTGGTGGGTTGTCAGCAAATTTGTAATAGTGTCTAGCCTTGAGAAGGCGACCCAGTGTAAATATTCCCCACACAGTTCCAAATGGAACTAATAGCAAAGCAAGAACTGCAATAGGCCAAACACAGTTGAACGCCAGCTTATTATTTTGACAGAGCTTGAAACACAAGAGGAATTGGCTTATCACGAGTATGAAGTTCTGAAGGTTAGAAGCGCGAAATATCAGGCCATCTAGCGTTGTAAGCAAAGAAACACAGAATACAACTAGCAATACAAGGCACCACATAATAAATAATACTTTTAAGGCGAAAAAGCTTGACACAGCGGTTTCGTAAATTGCGATCTCTTCTTCTGAATAACGATTGATTGCGCTAACACCACCTTGAACTGCCGCTAGCGACTTATTGTCGTCGGATGTCTCTTTATCAATGAACTCTACAATTGCATCTAATGCTTCTGGATGTACAAACGCTTTGAGTGTTTCTTTTTCTTCTTGCCATAAGAACGTGTGGTTTAGTAACTGTATAGACTCTGTGCCTAAACCTTCAATAGCATATTTTTTATGGGGTTTACCATCTGCGATAGCATTGACTAAAGCGCAAATTGCATTAATCAAATATAAGCTCACTTTAAAGTGAATATCTTTATCAAGTAGTGTTTTTTTCTGGCAGAATTCACTCCAGCGCTGGTATTGAATATGTGAATTGTCCTCAGACAAAATGTCGTCGCACTGTTGCAATATATCGTCTAACCCTTCTGCTTCATCACGCTGGTTCTTAATAACCTCAGCCTCTAGTGGAGTTTCAACAAAGGTTTTTTCATTGTCTAAACTGTGAAATGCGTTTTCATCAATTGATTCGTCGACGAAAAATGCTTGTTCCTCTTCTTTATATAAAGGCGCTCGTTCCTGCTCAGATAAAGAGGTCTGTTCCTCTTGTTCAGGAGAATAAATTTGTTCCTCGCAAGCAACTGCTGTCTGACTCGCCGCATTCTTTGCGTACTTGATAGCATTTTTGTATGCACTGTGAAGTGCTGAAAATTCAGCGGGCTTTTCGTCTGGGCGAACAGTTTTGACAAGAGCAGCGTAAGCTTTTTTAATTAGGCCAATATCGGTTGTTGGCGCTATCTGCAGTAGTTCCCAATTAACCATTAGAACCAACTCTCACTATCGAATGAATCTAACGCTTCACAAAAAAGCACTTGAGCCCGTTGAATCTCTCTGGGATTTTGGCTATCCAGTGTATGTTCAAAACGAGAGAGCAGTTGACTAATTTCTTCTCTTTGATAACCAAGGGAGCTACTGTAAATACGTTCGGCTCTTGCCACTAAGACTCGATTTTTTTCGCTATTTCTTGGGTGAAATTTTAGCTTTTGAAGCGTTGCTTTAGCACGATTGATTTGTTCATCGGTCAATGCGCCAGGGGCATTGAGAATCACTTTGTTGTAGGTTTTTCCTGTACTTTTTACTTTAACGTCGACCTCCAGCAGTCCGCTCATATCGTAGCTGTATCGAACCGTAACAGGTTGTTTTCCTGCTTTGTCTTTAGGCACACTTACATTTATTTCGCCTAAACAGATATTTTTGTCTACTTGCCTGTGTTCGCCTTGGTATATATCAACTCTCATCGCCGTTTGATTATCTTTAGATGTGTATAAATCGCGTTCAACACTTATCGGTACAATAGAATTGCGTTCAATAATAGGAAACATTTGGCCTGGGTTATCAAAATCATCTAGTACCTCTGTGCCTAGTGTAAAAGGGCAGACATCGGTTAGAACGATGTCATCCAATGCTTCGTTTTTCTCTACCAGTCCAGCTTGAACACCAGCCCCTATTGAAACGACTAAATCGGGGTCTAACTTGGATGAAGGTATACGGCCAAAAAGTTTACTCACCATTGAACGCAATGCTTGCATTTTAGTTGAGCCGCCAACTAAAATAACATCGTCAATTTCATTGGGGTGTAAGTTGGCATCTTGCAGAGCCTGTTTAATTGGTTGCTGCACCCTACGTAGCAAGGGGGTTATCACGCGATAAAACCAATCTTGCTCTATTGCAAGGTCGTGTGTTTCATCTTTATACGCGAGTTGGAATCTATGAGCCAAGTCTCTATCGATATTACACTTTATTGTTTCTAGCTTCATGAATGCTTGTTGACGCTCTTCGCGAGAAAACCGTTTTTTGTCAAAATTGTTATCTATACATATCTGTTCAAACATGGCTGCAACAAAGTCTTCACCACCTAAGTAGTTATCTCCGGCACTAGCATGAACCTCCATAACGCCATCAAAGAATTCTAATATTGATACATCAAATGTTCCGCCACCCATATCTAAAATCAAAAAGGTGCCTTGCTGGCGATCATTTAAACCATAAGCCATAGCTGCTGCTGTTGGTTCATTTATTAGCCTTCGAACGGTAAGCCCGGCTAGTTCACCTGCTAATTTAGTTGCGTATCGTTGGTTTTCATTGAAATAAGCAGGCACACTAATTATTGCTTCTGTGACGCTCTCGCCTAAAAACGCTTCTGCGTCTTCGACAAGTGAGCGTAAGATAAATGAAGATAGCTCGGGGGCGGTAAACGAATGACCACCAATTTCTAATGAATGTTCAGTGCCCATAATCCGTTTAAATACTGCAACGGTATTTATAGGGTGGCTAATCAACCGTTGTTTAGCGGTGCTGCCAACAATGACATTGTTGTTATCGTCTATAGTGACGACAGATGGGGTTAAATAATTATTTAAGCGGTTGGGAATTTGCACTAGATCTGTGCCTTTCCAAACGCAGCACGCACTATTAGTTGTGCCTAAATCAATCCCAATTACGGGCATGGTCAGATTCCTTCTGAAAAATTAAAAGTCCGATTTTTGAACGTGAATATTATCAGCGTAAATAGCGAAAGTCACCAAATAAAAATTTTGTACATACAAAGCGGTAGACAGAAATCACTTAGAGTTTAAAGGACATGCGTGCATTGTGAGTTTTTCTAAACTTCGCAACTAAAGATATTATTGATTAGTCAGTATCGTATGAATCTAGGGCAGGTAACTACATTTACACTGCCATCCATAGCAATCATCATATTGTCTTACACAATAGACCAACCAATCAATGCTTTTGTGTGCATTACGCAGCCTTTTTGGAGAGTGATTGCCTACGGTGTTATATCTTGTGCCTTTTTAAGCGCTTTAATTGCTCGCCACTGTAATAAATTAACTAATAGAAATAGCAGCGCCGTAAAAAAAAACACTTCCCCGGAATAGCGCTTCAAAATTTGAGTAAGTGCGGTGTCTTCCAGTTTTTTGTAGTGCTCAGCAGAGAGTTTTTGATAGTCGTCACTATTCATCCATTGTTTGGTGTCAGCATTTAAATAAAACAGACTGTGTTTACTCCACTGGTAATAATTTCGATTGTACTTTTCTTTTATGCTTTCGAACTCATTAGGAAAGTTAAGTTGAACAACGCCTACATGCGTGATTGGCAATTCTCTTTCGTAGTACTCTTCTTCAATATCGATGTTAAGTACTGACACTTCCCCTTCGAATGGAATAGTGTTGAATTTTATCAAGTAGCCATTGTTTGTTTTCTGGAAACTTGCTACTTCTTCATTAAGCGGTTGCATAGCTTCCCAAGCAGCGAGTAAAGTTTCTTTATTAGTAGGGCTTGCATAAGAGTTCATACTTATAATAAGGCAAGCAATAAGTGCTCGAGCAATGATTGACAGGTGCATTTTTATTATCCTTTTAAAAAATGAGTGCAAAGCGTGGCTTTGCACTTAACTAACATAAAATATTGTTTTAAAACTTCTTTAATTTCGTCGGGTAAGCGTACCTTAAAGTTTGGCACCAGTAAAATATGCTCACCATTTAAATCAAGTAATTCATTACGTAAATGAAACATATATGCTGTAAATTTCTCGTCGAAATTTGGGAGCAGTTTATTTACCCCCGATGATGCCGATGTAATGCTAATGTGAGAGTGAGATATGATCCTTTCTTTATAGCTTTCATCATGAGCGACGGCATCGAGCTTAAGCTGTTTCATTTTTTTCTTTTATGGTGTCTAAGGCGGTGCTAAGAGCGTAGCGGCTTTTTGATTTGCGACACCGCTTGCGGCGGCTTTGAGTTTTCCTAACATATGTTCTCCTTATTAAATGTGTTTGGAAAGGCTTTTATGTAAGCGATGGTAAATTGCCATCGCTATATTTTGACGTTGAAATATTTACGTAATTAGTGACACTCAGTATTGATATACATGAGATTTTTTAGCGATTGAATTGATTCTAGTCTTTTGAATTTAGCTTTATTGGTGACAAAATATAAATAAACCGTTTCTGCTTTTTATTGCGTGATTTATCATTGAATTAAGCTTATTTAATTCATCCTCTGCGATAAAATCTTCATCGTAATCTTCGTTTTCTATCATTTCTTTGAAAGTTGATAAAAAACTATTCAGAGATGAACTATTTCTGTAAATGACGGCAGGAGTTCCATTTGGGGAAAGAGGTAAACCGAAATCGTTATTAACATCCCAGTCATTGAATATAAACTCTTCCATAATTGGGTAATCATCATTAAGGTATAATTCAACAGTTTCAGCGCCCTTATTTTTTTGTTTGCAGATAAATTCAAAGGCTTCAAGTAACTCTATTGCGTCATCACTTTCTAACGTTTCAGGGTCTCTAGTATAAGACTTACTATAAAGCTTATTGAGGTTATCCACTTGTATTGAACTCGTAGAGGCTTGAATCACGCAGTCTTCTTTACTTACAATTGTACGATTTATAATGTCATGTTCGCATTCGTAAATATTTAAAAAATAGCTCATAAATTTAACTCCTTGTTTTGTTGACGTGTAAGTTTTAGTGCTTAATTAAGTCTATGGGCAGCATAGAATGGCTCGGTAACTGACTTTTAGGGACATTTAAAATATTTGCTACTAATGATAATTCAAAGCACCAATAGCCAATGTAGTAATCAGTGTATTCAAACTCGCAATCAATATCATGGCTGCTATGCCAGTCAGCTTGGTCTTCAAGGCTCTCGTACCAATTACTGATAAAAGTATTGAGTAAGTCAGGTTGCTCGGCTTTAGTAGCCGAGAATACATCAGCTAATGGCTGATATATTTCAGGGTAATACAGTGTTGATGAAATAGGGCGGTCGACATCACCTAAAGCCATCGCAATATTATCAAGTAGGGTATCTTTACCTTGCTCGCCAACAATGGCAAGCACTTCATCAATATGTGCTTGGTCTACTTCACAGCCTTGCAATAACGCTAACCACCATAAGGTGTAAATATAGCGATTAATGTTAGCAGAGCCAACGGCATCGGCTTGACCGCCGAGTTTTTCAAACGCATTGCGATAAAATTGATGAGGCCTAGGTAATTTATCGCAATAAGCCTTAAGTTGCTTACGATAAGGTAATATCTCTAATACGTAACGCCTTACATCACTTAAATGTGCGCCGTAAGAGTAATGTGCCACGGCGCGCATAATGGCTAATTGATAAATACGCTGTGCTGTATCAACACGCGCAGAAGAGGAGGTGAAATTGCCTGCCTCAAGGGCTTCTTGTGTTTCGTTAATCCCTACTTGTATATCCACAAGGAAGGTTTCAAAGTAATCTGTTGTTTTACGACTATCGCGCATATCAGACATATAACCGCCTCCTATTGGCTCTCTTGCCAATGGACTAAATCTTTAGGGTAGTATTCATGGTCGATAAAACTGCTATCGTCTATGTTGTATAACTTAACCACTAAGGCGGCGCCCCAGCACCAATAACCAATATAAGCATCGGTATCCATTAAGTGATAATCAGGACTGCCTTCAGCTTTATACCAAGCATCTAAATAAGCTTTTACTGCCGCAGGGCGTTGGCTAGGCTCTGCCTCAATCACCTTGAGCAGTTTACCAAAGCGCTTTTTAAATAACGTGGTATCGGCTATATCACGGTCTGTATCTCCCATGGCAACGGCGATATTGTCTAATAATGCATCTTGTCCTTGGTTGGCGATTAATTCGAGCACTTTTAGGTAGTAGGCTTGCCCCATATCAAGGCAATAAGCGAAAGCAAGCCATATTAGGGTGCGGCGCATATCGTCTTCGTGTAACTCCTCCCAATCAATACGGGCTGCTTGTTCATTGTCAGGTAAGGCATCGGCATAGTCTTTTTGCCATTGACGGTATTCTAGAGCTTCGAGTAAATGAGGCTTTAATTCAGCTAGGTCATCGCCACGGGAGTATTTTTGGTGGAGTAATTCTATGGTGTAATCAGTAACTCTGAATGAAGCCTTCATTTTAACCTCATCAGTCACCTGCAACTTCTCTATTTTTTTTATTCTTTTTTTTATGGTGTCAGTTAAAAAATCAACTTGATCATTATAGTAGGCTTTATTTTTTAAAATATCTCGTAACATTATTTTCTCTTTTTATAATTCAAGTGCTTTGCCAATAATGTTGGCATTTTCATCTAGTTCTTTAATGATTAATGTGCTGTCTTCTTTATTGCGAATTAGTAATTTTTGTACGGTTCCATCATTGTCTTCAAGTGCTTCTAATATATCCATACGTTGTTGCTTATTTAACCCTGCTTTTCTGAGTCGCTCATCTGTCAACCACTTGTTACTCATTTGTTTGCCAGCTTTGGTGTTACCCAAGCGCGCTTTATTATATTTCGCCTCGGTGATAACAAAGTCAGGCGGTGGATTCGGGTGATTATAAATACCATCAATGCCTGTTTCACCCGGCTTGTAGCTGCCATCGGTTCTGCCAAGGGGCGTGTATCCTTTTTCTCCCATGAGTTGATGGGCATTATACTCACCTGCGGCGGCTTTTTTATGATTCATTGATTTAAACTCAGTAAAATCATCAGGCGTTTTTCTTGAGGGTAAATCAAGGCGTTTGGCTTGTGCGCCTTTTAATTCGTTCCCCTTAGGGGCGTCGAGTTCAAGTGTTTTAGCCTTTTTAGGGAGATTAGATACACCGAATCCTGCTAACTCACCTTGATAATCTTGTAAGGCTTTGTTGGTTTTAGCTTCAAGTACTTTGGCGGCTTTGGCAATACCGTCTTCAATTTTGGGTAATACTTCACTGAGCTGTTTACTGTGCTTGGTGAGACTTGCTATCGCTTCATCACTTAAGGTGGCTTTAAGAACCCAAGTGTCAGTGATGCTGTTAAGGGCATCACGTAGGGCGGTAATTTTTTCAGTTATTAAGGCACTACCTTCTTTGGCGAGACCTTGCCAGTCAATATTTTTGATATAGGCAATGGGATCACCTTTACCGAGTTTGCGTAAGGTTGCAGCAGCGAGGGTAATTGCGCCATTGGCATTTTTTACGATAACTTTACCGACACCTTTTACGGCAGAGGCTAGGAGCCTCAGCTATAGAAAGTGGTATAAAGCCGATACCTGTTCAGATTAACCCACCCTCATTATTGAGAAGGTGGGTTAATTTGGCATCCATTTTAAATTATTAAAGAGCTTTGTCGTTTTAAAGTAATAAAGTGTCTTACTCAACGCATTCGTGAGGTAAGTACTATGTTCGGTTAAATAGATTAGCGCTTGATTAAGTCAATGGGCAGCATAGAATGGTTTGGTAACTGATTTTTGGGGACATTTAAAATATTTGCCACTAATGACAATTCAAAGCACCAATAGCCAATGTAGTAATCAGTGTATTCAAACTCGCAATCAATATCATGGGTGCTATGCCAGTCAGCTTGGTCTTCAAGGCGCTCGTACCAATTACTGATAAAAGTATTGAGTAAGTCAGGTTGCTCGGCTTTAGTAGCCGAGAATACAGCAGCTAATGGCTGGTATATTTCAGGGTAATACAGTGTTGATGAAATAGGGCGGTCGACATCACCTAAAGCCATCGCAATATTATCAAGTAGGGCATCTTTACCTTGTTCGCCGATAATCGCTAATACGTCATCAATATGTGCTTGGTCAACCTCACAGCCTTGTAATAGCGCTAACCACCATAAGGTGTAAATATAGCGATTAATGTTAGCAGAGCCAACGGCATCGGCTTGACCGCCGAGTTTTTCAAACGCATTGCGATAAAATTGATGAGGCCTAGGTAATTTATCGCAATAAGCCTTAAGTTGCTTACGATAAGGTAATATCTCTAATACGTAACGCCTTACATCACTTAAATGTGCGCCGTAAGAGTAATGTGCCACGGCGCGCATAATGGCTAATTGATAAATACGCTGTGCTGTATCGACACGCGCAGAAGGGGAGGTGAAATTACCTGCCTCGAGGGCCTCTTGTGTCTCGTTAATTCCTACTTGTATATCCACAAGGAAGGTTTCAAAGTAATCCGTTGTTTTACGACTATCGCGCATGGTTGCCATATGACTCTCCTATTGATTATCTTGCCAGTGAACGAGGTCTTTAGGATAGTACTCGTGGTCAATAAAGCTGCTATCGTCTATGTTGTACAGCTTAACCACTAAGGCGGCTTCCCAGCACCAATAGCCATCATATGCATCATTATCTAACAGGTGAGTATCAAGGCTTCCATACAATTTATACCACGCATCTAAATAAGCTTTAACTAACGCTGGTCTTTTGTCAGGTTCAGCCTCAACGACTTTGTATAGTTTATCGAAGCGTTTCTTAAATAAGAGATTTTCTGCAATATCACGGTCAGTATCACCCATTTTAACAGCAATATTATCCAATAAGCCGTCTTGTCCTTGGTTGGCGATTAACTCAATCACTTGCTGATAATAGCCTTGTCCCATATCCAAGCAATAAGCAATAGCCAACCAATGAAACCAGTTTTCCAAATATTCTTCACGAATTTCTTCCAAACCAATACGTGCTGTTTGTTCTTTTTCCGGTAAGGCATCTGCATAGAGTTTTTGCCATTGTCTGCACTCAAGAGCCTTAAATACATAAGGCACTAATTCGGCTAGATCGTCGCCGCGTGAGTATTTTTGATGAGCCAAGGTTAATATATCGTTAACTAGGCGAAAAGATTTTTTCATTTTCACTTTATCTGCAAAGTTTCCAGTCTTTATTTCTTCAATATCCTCAGCTAAGCACTCTTCGCAAAAAGTTATGTTTTCATCGAAGTACTCTTTATTTCTTAAGGTGTCTCTTAACATTTTTAATCTCTTTTATAACTCAATTGCTTTACCAATGATTTTTGCGCTTTCATCTAGCTCTTTAACAACTAAACTTCCGTCTTCTTTATTACGTATTAATAGTTTTTGTACTGTGCCGTCATTATTTTCAAGTGCTTTGAGGACTTTTCGTTGATCTTTCTTGCTTAACCCTGCTTTTTTAAGCCGTTTATCAGTAATCCAATCATTACTCATTTGTTTGCCATCTTTGGTTTTACCTAAGCGAGCAGTGTTGTACTTAGCCTCGGTGATAACAAAGTCAGGCGGTGGATTTGGGTGATTATAAATACCATCAATGCCTGTTTCACCCGGCTTGTAGTTGCCATCGGTTCTGCCAAGGGGCGTGTATCCTTTTTCTCCCATGAGCTGATGGGCATTATACTCACCTGCGGCGGCTTTTTTATGATTCATTGATTTAAATTCAGTAAAATCATCAGGCGTTTTTCTTGAGGGTAAATCAAGGCGTTTGGTTTGTGCGCCCTTTAATTCGTTCCCCTTAGGGGCGTCGAGTTCAAGTGTTTTAGCCTTTTTAGGGAGATTAGATACACCGAATCCTGCTAACTCACCTTGATAATCTTGTAAGGCTTTGTTGGTCTTAGCTTCAAGCACTTTGGCGGCTTTGGCAATACCGTCTTCAATTTTGGGTAATACTTCACTGAGCTGTTTACTGTGCTTAGTGAGGCTTGCTATCACTTCATCACTTAAGGTGGCTTTAAGAACCCAACTATCAGTGATGCTGTTAAGGGCATCACGTAGGGCGGTAATTTTTTCAGTTATTAAGGCACTACCTTCTTTGGCGAGACCTTGCCAGTCAATATTTTTGATATAGGCAATGGGGTCACCTTTACCGAGTTTGCGTAAGGTTGCGGCAGCGAGGGTAATTGCGCCATTGGCATTTTTGACGATAACTTTACCGACACCTTTTACGGCAGAGCCTAGGAGCTTCAGCTATAGAAAGTGGTATAAAGCCGATACCTATAAAGGTTAACCCACTCCTATTATTAGGGAGTGGGTTAATTTGGCATCCATTCCAAATTATTAAAGAGCTTTGTCGTTCTAAAGTAATAAAAGTGGCTTACTCAACGCATTCGTGAGGTAAGAATAGCTGTTAACCGAAAGCCTTTTGAATAAGACCATCTTTATCTAATAATTCTTTGTGACCAAATGAAGCAAGCATTGTTAGATGAGCAAAAATATTGACCTTGGTTGTATTTTCTAACTTTGCTTCACCCCCTAAAAACAAGGCTGGTTCAAAAGCGTACATTTCATCGTATGCAAGCGGTTGATGTATAAGTTTACATTGTTCGAATAGTGGTTTGTTGTTATTGTCTTTAATATTTACATATTCTGCTACTTGGCAGCCGAAAAAAAACATTAAAGCTTCATTTTCATTTCCATTTAAGATTTCTTGGCAATCACCTTCTTGTTGAATGATCCACCCATTTCTAGGTGAAACTTTATATTGATAACCTGTTTGTTGACCCCATAAATAAAGGTCTCCAAATGCATCTCTTGCAATAACAAAATAAGAATCGTTTTCAATAATGTCTGTGTCATCTAACCATGCATCTAACACATCTTCATAGTGTTCTGGATTCACTAGCCAAAATAAGCCATCGTTGAATCCACTGAAACCAAATTCTTGCCAGTACTCTAACAATCTATTTGGTAGTTTATTTTTATATTTGTTAATAATATCTACTGGTACTATATTTCGCTCTCTAGGTAGATAAAACTCATCAAGAAAGCACTCTAACTCTTCGTCAACTTCAAAGTTTACGGCCATTATTTACACCTTTCTAATTGAATATTCATTTGCGCATTTGCCCCTTTCAATTCCATTGCTTCTTTAGCTGCTTTATCCATTCCTGATACTCTATCAGACTTTGACCATTGTGAGCCTAACGAAGAGTTTACTCTTTTGTCTCCTAGTTTACTTATTTTATCTTCACCACCGGCTATCAGATCTGGATCGTGTAATGCAGCCAATTGAGACATTTGCTCTTTAACTTTGCTCTTAGCTAATTTCTTCGCTTCGAGTCCTGTAATATTTTGTTTTTTTAAACTTCTTCTAATAGAAATTAACATCAGGGCTTCTAGTTCTTTTCTTGCAGAAGTCTGGGCAGCACCGCCATTAGTTAGAATTTTCCTAGCCTTATCATGACCATGCTCAACTGTGAGTTGTTGAAGCGTCTTTCGATTATTTAGATATTGCCCCACCGTCATTTTATTTATACCAGCTTGTTGAGCTTTAAGCTGCTTATAAAATTCTTTTTCTAATGCTTGTTTACCACCTTTAAAGTTTTTAGCTAAATCTGGACCCGGAGTAAAGCAAGGTGGGTTATGTTTTTTCATTATAATCGGTTTTGGAGAAGCACCGGGCAATTTTTTACCTTTCGGTGGGTCTAGCTCATCTGTTTTAACTTTCTTAACATCACCTGTTTTACCTGCGTGCGCTAACTCACCCGTATACTCATCAAGGGCTTTGTTGGTTTTAGCTTCAAGCACTTTGGCGGCTTTGGCAATACCGTCTTCAATTTTGGGTAATACTTCACTGAGCTGCTTACTGTGCTTGGTGAGGCTTGCTATCGCTTCATCACTTAAGGTGGCTTTAAGAACCCAACTGTCAGTGATGCTGTTAAGGGCATCGCGTAGGGCGATAATTTTTTCAGTTATTAAGGCACTACCTTCTTTGGCGAGACCTTGCCAGTCAATATTTTTGATATAGGCAATGGGATCACCTTTACCGAGTTTGCGTAAGGTTGTAGCAGCGAGGGTAATTGCTCCATTGGCATTTTTTACGATAACTTTACCGACACCTTTTACGGCAGAGCCTAGGAGCATCAGCTATAGAAAGTGGTATAAAGCCGATACCTGTTCAGATTAACCCACCCTCATAATTGAGAAGGTGGGTTCATTTGGCATCCATTCCAAATTATTAAAGAGCGGTGTGCTTTCAAGGAAATGAAAGCGATATATTCAACACATTTGCAAGATAAGTTCTCGCAAAATAACGGTGAGTAACAAAGAAAGTTTTATTGCTCGATTAATACGGCAACAGATTTACCTTGCTCAACTGCATCTCTAAAAGTAACAAAGTATTTGTCGCGCACTATCTCATAGGCTTCAGGGTTTACTTCGTCACTATCGTCTTTTTCAATTTCGGCAATAATTTGTCGGCCTTCCAAACTGTCGATATCAAACTCATATTCTTCTTGCATTACGGTATATAAATCTTTCACCATATCCGCAGGAAAAAAACCAAAGCTGCCACTGATATCAGCATCAGGTGGTAGCAGTTTGTGAGGATAAAAATTAAAACTGGCAATAAGTAGCAGTTTACTGTTACCCGCAATAGCATCCCAAAGCTGTAATGCTGGCTCAAAACCACGCATGTTCATTTCGATAGTTTGCCAACGAGTTGCTTGCTCTTCGGTTACTTCAAGTAAGGTTTGATATTTACTTTCATCATCACCTGACAATGTTGTAGGGTATTCGTTTTCATCAACAAGGTAGAGGTGTATTAAGCTGCTCATGAGTTATTCCGTTATAATGTGTTAAAGTAATAATTAAATCAATCAATTAAAAAAAGTGGTAAGTATAATGAATCAGTCTCACATTGCCAGCCATGCAACTCTTTACCGAGTTTTGCCATGGTTAGTGCATTTAAGCAGATAAAACCGTCTATTATGTCTTTATAGTCACCGAATTTACATTCATTGCTATGCCATTTTACCGCTTTATCGATTGACGATTGCCATAGTGCTTTTTCTCCTGAAACAAGTGCGCTGATTGTTTCTATTAACGGTAAAAAAAATTGTAATACGTCTTTATGTTTGGCTGTTTTTGCATTATCTAGGGCTTTAGTTATCGCCAGCCCTGTAGGTTGTTCACCTGTGGCTATTTGCATTAATAAATAGTCATATTGATAAATAGCAGGATGTACAATGTCATCCTCTGTTAGTGACCAATCAAGTGTTTTTATTCGTTGTAGTAATTCAGGCTCTCCAAACAATAAACAGATGTTCAACTCTTTTTGAATTGACCAGTCTGATTTATGAGTTTTTAACTCTGGGTCAAATCCCCGTAAAAACGCATACGGTGCTGCTTTTTGTAGGTTAGGTTTGACTTGGTCGAAGTTTTCTAACGCGAAATGTGTATAAGCAATTTCGATGTACTGGCTTGTGAGCCAAAAGGTTGCATTTTTTCGATCTTCAAGCTCAGCTGTCTTGTTTGCTATTTGAGGTTCGCGGTGCTCAACCATATAGTTAAGATCATCGTATAGCTCGTTCAAATCATCTAATTTGTATTTATTTAGTTTCAACATTGATTATCCAGTAGGAAGTTCTTGCAGTTTACCACCAATTACTGAACCATTATCTTCTATAGCCTCAATAATTAATTTGTTCGTTTTAGGTTGTTCACGCTTTATTGCTTTTAACAAATCTTGCCCGAGCTGATTTCTATCAGGGTATTTTTTTGAGTTTTTCATACGATTAAGATTCATTTCAATCCAGTCATCGTCCATTTGAGTGAAACCTTTACTTGTTTTACCAAGTTTCGCTCCAGGTCCTTTTGCTTCCACAATAAAATATTCGAGTACTTTACCGTCTTTATCACGTTTTGCCCAAACTTGGTCAACACCTGGGCCAGGACCAAAGCCTAACTCCATTTGTGCCGGTGGTGGTGGCTTACTAAAATGCTTTTCCATGTAAGCACTAGCTGTGCGCTCACCTTTTACTTCGGTTAATCTAGCTTTAAAAGCACCAATACGGCGGTTAGAATCACCATTTTCAATGGCTTTCGCGAGTTTTTTCTCGTAAGCCGCTTCATACTCAGCTAGATTCTTGTAATGCTTGTCTAGAATAGGGTTACGCACGCGCTTAATAGGTGGAGCACCGTTTAACTCGTTACCACGCTCCGTTTTTTTCTCTAGCGTTTTAACCTTTTTAACATTACCTGTTTTACCTGCGTGCGCTAACTCACCCGTATACTCATCAAGGGCTTTGTTGGTCTTAGCTTCAAGCACTTTGGCGGCTTTGGCAATACCGTCTTCAATTTTGGGTAATACTTCATTGAGCTGTTTACTGTGCTTGGTGAGGCTTGCTATCGCTTCATCACTTAAGGTGGCTTTAAGAACCCAAGTGTCAGTGATGCTGTTAAGGGCATCACGTAGGGCGGTAATTTTTTCAGTTATTAAGGCACTACCTTCTTTGGCGAGACCTTGCCAGTCAATATTTTTGATATAGGCAATGGGGTCACCTTTACCGAGTTTGCGTAAGGTTGCGGCAGCGAGGGTAATTGCGCCATTGGCATTTTTGACGATAACTTTACCGACACCTTTTACGGCAGAGCCTAGCACAGGTATAAAACCGATACCCGTAAGCGTTAAGGCAATCCAGCCCATGGTATCATTGGCTTTATCATCATCGGTCAGTAGCATAACATTGGCGCACACATCTCGACAGTCCATCACTTGGTCTATCACAGGTATCATTGAAATAACCGAGCCAACAACTATTTGGCTAGTGCTCGGGTTTTCGTTGAAGTCACCTTGTAATGTGCCCCATAGCCAATCACCTGCATCAGCAGCAATACTTCCAGCTTCGCTTAGTAAACTGGTCTCGCCACTTTCAATCATGGCAATGGCACTTTGTGGAGATATTTTTCCATAAAGTGGGTTTGGTGTCGTGTGTTCTACAGGTTTATATTCACGACTATCTTCCCCGAATTGTACGGTATATTGCCCAGTCGGCATGTCGGTAATTTGTGCTTTACCATTGGAATCAAGGTTACCCTCTATCGTGGTACCGTCGGCTAATAGCAAGGTGTAAGGAGCTTCTTGTACTGGCTCACCGTCTTGGTAAAGGTATTCAAGGTCAATGGTTTGAGCTGTTTCGGTTAAACCGCTAATGCCTGTAAGGTTTATATCGCTTATGCGAGCAGTATTGCTAGGTGCTTTAGCGTTTGGCTCAGTAGCATTTTGTGGTGACTCAATGTCATATTGTACGTCGCCATCAAAGGTGATTATTTGTCCGTTTAGGGTGAGAACATCACTTCCGGTTAACTCAACATTTCCGTTGTTATCGAGTTTAATCATACCGTTTTGACTAAATAGCGTGATGTTGCCATTGCCTGAGCCTTCAATGCTTATGTTGGAATCAGCATTAATGAGTGTGGAGCCTTCAGGTATATTGATTGCTAAATCACCTTGAGCTGCCGTGAGTAATAGTTCACTGATTGCCCGAGCGGTCATCCCTTTTTGAGTGAGTAGGCTGGTATGGTTAACCGATTCAATACTCACCTGTTTTGCGGTATAGCTTGTTTGTAATCCACTTTGCATATGAAGTAAAGTGCCCTGGGGTTCAGTTTCTGCATTAAGGTGAACATGGGTTTTTGCTTCAATGCGCTGATCAATACCGGCATGACATTCAACATTTTGTGCTGTACTGCTTAATAACAAATCTTTAGCGGCGTGAAGCTTAATGCTACCTAAACGAGATAGCCACTCAACATAAGGAGTGGCAAGCGTGGTGGCGTTTAATTCAAGGTAGTGTTCGCTGCCCAAGGTTTGTAAGATAATAAGTGGCACATCAGGGTCATCATCAAAGCGAAGTTCATGACCAAAACGCGATAATAATCGGTTATGAAAAGCGTTGTCACAATTTACCACCGATGGTTGTTCGTCATTCATATCAAACCCGAGAATGTAGGCTTGCGAAGGATCGTTATTGTAACAACCAATGAGCACTTGTGAGTCTTGCGTTAACGGGAAATGCCACCCCGTCGCTTGAGGCTGTTCGGTACAGGCATAGTGCACTAGTTTTTTTAATGGTTTTGAACTTTCAAGCGGCTCAGTTGCTTCATTTTCAAAGGCGTATTTTATATGGTAATCACCACTGTTTGTTAATGTTGGCTCAGGGGATAATGTTTCCACCTTGGCAGAAAACACCATAGGCAGAGATGGAAACTCTGTCAGCGGCAGCTTAAATGGACTAGCTCGTAAAATGGCCTTTACCACACAGTAATATTTAGTTAGGCCATCTTGGCTATTTTCATCACTCGGTTGCTGACAATGATGTTCAACACTGATACATAAATAATCACCACTGGCATTCAGGCCACTGTTATCACTGAGTGAGAATGAACAGCTAGCAAAGACATCGGGCACATTGCTGGTTAAGGTTAACCCACCCTCATTATTGAGAAGGTGGGTTAATTTAGTATCCATTTTAAATTGTTAAAGAGCTTGTAATAAGCGACTTACTCAGCACATTCGTGAATAAGAGAACATTTTTTTAGTTACTTAATTAAGTCAATGGGCAGCATAGAATGGCTCGGTAACTGACTTTTAGGGACATTTAAAATATTTGCCACTAATGACAATTCAAAGCACCAATAGCCAATGTAGTAATCAGTGTATTCAAACTCGCAATCAATATCATGGGTGCTATGCCAGTCAGCTTGGTCTTCAAGGCGCTCGTACCAATTACTGATAAAAGTATTGAGTAAGTCAGGTTGCTCGGCTTTAGTAGCCGAGAATACAGCAGCTAATGGCTGGTATATTTCAGGGTAATACAGTGTTGATGAAATAGGGCGGTCGACATCACCTAAAGCCATCGCAATATTATCAAGTAGGGCATCTTTACCTTGTTCGCCGATAATCGCTAATACGTCATCAATATGTGCTTGGTCAACCTCACAGCCTTGTAATAGCGCTAACCACCATAAGGTGTAAATATAGCGATTAATGTTAGCAGAGCCAACGGCATCGGCTTGACCGCCGAGTTTTTCAAACGCATTGCGATAAAATTGATGAGGCCTAGGTAATTTATCGCAATAAGCCTTAAGTTGCTTACGATAAGGTAATATCTCTAATACGTAACGCCTTACATCACTTAAATGTGCGCCGTAAGAGTAATGTGCCACGGCGCGCATAATGGCTAATTGATAAATACGCTGTGCTGTATCGACACGCGCAGAAGGGGAGGTGAAATTACCTGCCTCGAGGGCCTCTTGTGTCTCGTTAATTCCTACTTGTATATCCACAAGGAAGGTTTCAAAGTAATCCGTTGTTTTACGACTATCGCGCATATCAGACATATAACCCTCTCTTATTGAGCCGCTTGCCAATGAACTAAATCTTTAGGGTAGTATTCATGGTCGATAAAGCTGCTATCGTCTATGTTGTATAACTTAACCACTAAGGCGGCCTCCCAACACCAATAGCCGCTATAGGCATCGTTATCCAAAAGATGTGAATCTGGACTTCCATATAACTTATACCAAGCATCTAAATAAGCTTTTACTGCCGCAGGGCGTTGGCTAGGCTCTGCCTCAATTACCTTGAGCAGTTTACTAAAACGCTTTTTAAATAACGTGGTATCGGCTATATCACGGTCTGTATCTCCCATGGCAACGGCGATATTGTCTAATAATGCATCTTGCCCTTGGTTGGCGATTAATTCGAGCACTTTTAGGTAGTAGGCTTGCCCCATATCAAGGCAATAAGCGAAAGCAAGCCACTTTAGCCATTTTTCCAGATAATCTTCACGAATTTCTTCCTTAATAATTCGTAGTTTTTGGTCTTTCGCTGATAATGAATCGGCATAGTTTTTTAGGTGCTGTCTGTATTCTAATGCTTGATTTAACAGTGGGATAAGTTCTTTTAGTTTATCTCCACGGCAATAGCTGTAGTGCATCAAATTAATAGTATCGTCGACGATTCCAGAAGAAATATTCATTTTTACTTCGGGACATAGACTAGTATCTGTTATTAAATCATCAATATCCTCTTCAATACATTCAGAGCTATACTCTATATACTCATCAAAATAGACCTTGTCTCTTCGTGTGTCTCTTATCATTTTATGTCCTAAAAACCACTTGTATTACCAATTATTTTGGCATCTTTATCTAAACTTTTTACTACTAAGCTACCATCTAATTTATTACGAATTAGAAGCTTTTCTACGGAGCCAGAGTTTTTACGTAAAGCCCTTAGTATCTTTTTCCGATCTTTTAAGCCTATCCCCATTTTTTCAAGCCGTTTATCAGTAATCCAATCATTACTCATTTGTTTGCCATCTTTGGTTTTACCTAAGCGAGCAGTGTTGTACTTAGCCTCGGTGATAACAAAGTCAGGCGGCGGGTTGGGGTGATTATAAATACCATCAATGCCTGTTTCACCCGGCTTGTAGTTGCCATCGGTTCTGCCAAGGGGCGTGTAGCCTTTTTCTCCCATGAGCTGATGGGCATTATACTCACCTGCGGCGGCTTTTTTATGATTCATTGATTTAAATTGAGTGAAATCATCAGGCGTTTTTCTTGAAGGTAAATCAAGGCGTTTGGCTTGTGCGCCTTTTAATTCGTTCCCCTTAGGGGCATCGAGTTCAAGAGTTTTAGCCTTTTTGGGGAGGTTAGATACACCGAACCCTGCTAACTCACCTTGATAATCTTGTAAGGCTTTATTGGTTTTAGCTTCTAGCACTTTGGCTGCTTTGGCAATACCGTCTTCAATTTTGGGTAACACTTCATTGAGCTGTTTACTGTGCTTGGTGAGGCTTGCTATCGCTTCATCACTTAAGGTGGTTTTAAGAACCCAACTGTCAGTTATGCTATCAAGAGCATCACGTAGGGCGGTAATTTTTTCAGTGAGTAAGGTAGTGCCTTCTTTGGCGAGACCTTGCCAGTCAATATTTTTGATATAGGCAATGGGGTCACCTTTGCCGAGTTTGCGTAAGGTTGCGGCAGCGAGGGTAATTGCGCCATTGGCATTTTTGACGATAACTTTACCGACACCTTTTACGGCAGAGCCTAGCACAGGTATAAAGCCGATACCTGTAAGCGTTAAGGCAATCCAGCCCATGGTGTCATTGGCTTTATCATCATCGGTTAGTAGCATAACATTGGCGCACACATCGCGACAGTCCATCACTTGGTCTATTACAGGTATCATTGAAATAACCGAGCCAACAACTATTTGACTAGTGCTCGGGTTTTCGTTGAAGTCACCTTGTAATGTGCCCCATAGCCAATCACCTGCATCAGCAGCAATACTTCCAGCTTCGCTTAGTAAACTGGTCTCGCCACTTTCAATCATGGCAATGGCACTTTGTGGAGATATTTTTCCATAAAGTGGGTTTGGTGTCGTGTGTTCTACAGGTTTATATTCACGACTATCTTCCCCGAATTGTACGGTATATTGCCCAGCCGGCATGTCGGTAATTTGTGCTTTACCACTGGAATCAAGGTTACCCTCTATCGTGGTACCGTCGGCTAATAGCAAGGTGTAAGGGGCTTCTTGTACTGGCTCTCCATCTTGGTAAAGGTATTCAAGGTCAATGGTTTGAGCTGTTTCGGTTAAACCGCTAATGCCTGTAAGGTTTATATCGCTTATGCGAGCAGTATTGCTAGGTGCTTTAGCGTTTGGCTCAGTAGCATTTTGTGGTGACTCAATGTCATATTGTACGTCGCCATCAAAGGTGATTATTTGTCCGTTTAGGGTGAGAACATCACTTCCGATTAACTCAACATTTCCGTTGTTATCGAGTTTAATCATACCGTTTTGACTAAATAGCGTGATGTTGCCATTGCCTGAGCCTTCAATGCTTATGTTGGAATCAGCATTAATAAGTGTGGAGCCCTCAGGTATATTGATTGCTAAATCACCTTGAGCTGCCGTGAGTAATAGTTCACTGTTTGCCCGAGCGGTCATCCCTTTTTGAGTGAGTAGGCTGGTGTGGTTAACCGATTCAATACTCACCTGTTTTGCGGTATAGCTTGTTTGTAATCCACTTTGCATATGAAGTAAAGTGCCCTGGGGTTCAGTTTCTGCATTAAGGTGAACATGGGTTTTTGCTTCAATGCGCTGATCAATACCGGCATGACATTCAACATTTTGTGCTGTACTGCTTAATAACAAATCTTTAGCGGCGTGAAGCTTAATGCTACCTAAACGAGATAGCCACTCAACATAAGGAGTGGCAAGCGTGGTGGCGTTTAATTCAAGGTAGTGTTCGCTGCCCAAGGTTTGTAAGATAATAAGTGGCACATCAGGGTCATCATCAAAGCGAAGTTCATGACCAGAACGCGATAATAATCGGTTATGAAAAGCGTTGTCACAATTTACCACCGATGGTTGTTCGTCATTCATATCAAACCCGAGAATGTAGGCTTGCGAAGGATCGTTATTGTAACAACCAATGAGCACTTGTGAGTCTTGCGTTAACGGGAAATGCCACCCCGTCGCTTGAGGCTGTTCGGTACAGGCATAGTGCACTAGTTTTTTTAATGGTTTTGAACTTTCAAGCGGCTCAGTTGCTTCATTTTCAAAGGCGTATTTTATATGGTAATCACCACTGTTTGTTAATGTTGGCTCAGGGGATAATGTTTCCACCTTGGCAGAAAACACCATAGGCAGAGATGGAAACTCTGTCAGCGGCAGCTTAAATGGACTAGCTCGTAAAATGGCCTTTACCACACAGTAATATTTAGTTAGGCCATCTTGGCTATTTTCATCACTCGGTTGCTGACAATGATGTTCAACACTGATACATAAATAATCACCACTGGCATTCAGGCCACTGTTATCACTGAGTGAAAATGAACAGCCAGCAAAGACATCGGGCACATTGCCGGTTAACGTGATGGTGTTATCAAAAACGTGTAAAGCTTGTGATTGATGCTTAGCCACTAAATTTGCTTGGTGTTGGCTATGTGATACTGGTTGTGCAAAATTATGGCCAGCTAAATCATCGCCCGATAAGCGAGATTCATTTGCTATAGCACTGGCATTCCCAATACTCAATTGTGTTTCGTGTTGGCATTGACTAAAACCAACAAAGTTGGCTGTTGATACGATCTCATCAGGGGCTAATTGACGGTTAAAACCGTCACCGTGATGCACGTTTAGTACTCCTCTCGCTAAGTACGGGCTTGATAAGTTATTATCGCTAATAACAATCACTGATTGGCCATCGCGAGCCTTAAAAAAGTAGAATAGGCCATATTGACGTAGTAAGCGTTCAAAAAACTTGCGATTGCTTTCTAAAGCTTGCACACACTGACTCAATAACGGTAAAGGGCTAGCGAGTGAAAATTGAATCTGTGATTGATGGTAGCCTGCTTGAGTGAGTATTAGGCTAATAATATCTTTTAAGTGCGTATCGACAAAAATACGTGAATGATGACTGTTATTTAACAGTGATAATCGACTAGCAATGGTGAGTTGATAGCGACGTTTAAGTTGCGTTGTTAGTTGAGCTGCAGCAGAGGTATTTGCGCCAATTAAGCCTTGATCTTCAATGGCAAGTAGTGTGTAACTTAGCTGGTTTGAAATACCATCTTCACTAATAAACTCCAGTAATACCGGCTGACCTAACCCTTGTTGAAGTGCTGTTATATCAAAGGTATCAACAGTAACTAAAAAATGAGCGTCTTGGCTTAGGGTTTCTATCCCTTTGAGATGATTTGCTTCGTAGTGTCGAGTGCCGCAATTTATGATTAAGCGAGGGGATACCACATCGTTGTCCTTAACGAAATTTACTGAATCCATGAGCGTCGAATAGTAACGAAAATTTTATTTTGTGCAAATGTTTTTTCAGGAAAAATTTCATTTACACCCTGGTTTTATAATTGTAATAAAAAATATTGTTTAATTAAAACAATCATTTACTTGGGTTTTGTTCGGGTTTTAATGAGGTTCGGCTAATTTTGATTTGACATGGAAATAAAAATCACTATCATTGCCAGCATAAAGCACAGGGAAAGTTTTATTTGCGCGAGGTAGCGATATTTGTTGTAAAACAATTGTCGAAATCTAAGGTCAAATGAATAGTGAAAAGGAGACAAAGTAAATGGATTTTGTCACAGTGAATAATCAATCAATAGCATCACCAGATGCTGAACCAACGACTGAACCTAATGAATTAAGTTTCAAGCAATGCTTGATATCTTCAGTGTGGTCTCAAAGTCGCTTGGTTGCTTCCCTATTAGATCAAAGCGGTATCCCATATCATCGCGTTATTGAACCTAAAGCCCTTGAATTATTTATTATTTTAATTAATACCGAATTATCGACAGCTTACTTGTTGAATCACTTCAACACCTCATCATTAAATGCTCTGAATGATAATTTATTGCAAGTGCAGTCTAATGTGATTTCTTCATTGGATATGTTGGTTGTTGAAGCCTTTTCATATCAAGACAAAAATCGAAAAAAAACCCCCGTGATTAAGAGACTGTTAGGCCAGCATCATCGTTGGAAACATTGTGCGAAGTCACGATTTGAACGGGTGATTTGTACCGTATTAGAAAAAAACTTTATTAAGCTAAATTACTGAAACTAATTAATAATTAGGCGTTTACAATAATGAAAATAGCAAAACTAATCAGCGCAATTGCGTTAAGCACTGCGTTATGCGCATGTTCAAGCACTCAAGTTAATTTAGACGTGAGTGCTACAGATAACTTGAATTTGAATCAATTTAATGAACCACTTCCAGTGGTTTTAAGAATTTATCAATTGTCTGATATACAAAGTTTTAAAACTGCTACCTTTGAAGAGCTATGGAAATCAGATAAGTCAATTTTAGCTAATTCGCTTATTACTGTTGAAGAACGGACTGTCAATCCATCAGATAAGTTAAATATTTCTTTTGAACAAGCAAAAGAAGCAAAATTTGTTGCTGTATTTGCGCTTTTTAGGGATCGTGCAGATGATAATTGGCGCGTATATCATGAGGTTGATACTGGCACAGTACAGCTATCAACATCACTTGATTTATTGTTGACCAGTAATTCTGTCACTTTACCTAACAAGGAAGATAAAAAGTAAATGACACGTGTAGCAGGGTTAAAGCCCGTCTGGGCTGAAGGCGTATTGTTAGGACAACAGCACTTGCAGTTATTTGATGATTATCAAGAGCATATACAGTCAAAAAGGCAGTTCGCTTTGTCAGAGCTTAGCTATGGCTTCAGAAAAATTAGTATCGACCCTACAGCACTGGTACGTGGTGAACTTAATTTACTGAATCTTGAGTTTGTTTTGGAGTCAGGCCGATATGTTGAGTTTACTCGGACAATTAATAATGACCTTACCCTAGCCATACCTCAAGATTTAGAGCAGGCGATTGTTTATGTAGGTATCGCTTCAAATAGCTGTGCAACAGGTATCAGTGGTTATGAAAATGCTGGTCAATTAAGCGCCTTTCATGCCAATTATTTGGAGGTAACCGATGCTCATGATTCATCTCGTGTCCGTGAAGTCGTGGTTGCTGAGCCGAACATCTCTCTGTTTACTGAGCTTGATGCCAAAACATATTTTGATGTGCTACCTCTTTGTAAAATAGTCAGGGGGGCTAATGGTCAGTTTATGCTTGATGAAAAATTTGTTCCGCCGTTAATAGATATTAATGCCTCAAGTTATTTAACGGATTTGTTAATGCGAACCAATAACTTGGTCAATGCTAAGGCTAATGTGTTGTTAAATAGACGTAAAGGTTTAGGTGCTGTAACGGACTTTGGTCCCAATGAAATGAATAGTTTTTTGTTGTTAAGTGGTTTGTTGCCCAGTGCCAAAATGCTATCTCATATTAAGCAACTGGCACATGTTCATCCTGAGCGACTCTATTGTGAGTTTATTGAATTATTAAGTCGCATTTCTTTATTTGAACATAGTCAACTTGCTGATTCACTACCACCATATCAACATAAAAACCTTACTGAGGTTTTTGCTCAATTTGAACGTCTAATTACTCAGTTACTTGATGATGTGGTGCCTAAAAAAATGTCGGGCTTGAAACTAAATAAAGTTTCTGATGCTTTATATCAAATTCCAACGCTTGATTCTGCGCATTTAGCAAATAGTGACTTTTATCTTGCTGTGTATTTTGAGTCAAGCGACAGTAAATGGATCGATACTTTTGGCGAGCAAGTGAAAGTCGGTTCAATCGAAAATATTGAAGTAATTGTTGCCTCTGCGCTCAATGGTGTTGCGGTTACTCATTGTCAACGAACTCCCAATAAATTAGCAGTAAAAAGCGGATATGAATATTTTCGTTTAGAACCTCATGGTGATATTTGGCAGCAGATATTAGACGAACAAAGTATGGCTGTATTTGTGCCTTATCACTTACAAAACGCTAGTGTGGAAATAGTCAGTGTTGATAAACATTAATCAATTCATTTAACAAAGTTGTAAAAATAACATGGATGCTGTTGAAAATACCCCAGATTTGCTTACCTGTATTGCGCCTGTAATACATGCCTTAATGCCATTAAAACTAAGGTCTGATAGCCATAGTATCGCGAAAAATTTTCGTGAACATATTATCGAGTGCTTCGACCAGTTTGAAAAAAAGTGTTATGAAAATCAAATAACGACTTCACAAATGCAAGAAGCGAAATTTGCTTTGACAGCCACTTGTGATGAATTAGTGATGAGCTCTGGTGTTGATTTTAAAATGGATTGGATGAGTCGCCCTTTGCAACTTGAGTTCTATGGTAATAACCGTGCAGGTGAAGAATTTTTTGAGCGCATGGAAAAACTGCGTATGGGCAGTGAAGATAAACGAAAAGTGCTTGAAGTGTATTATGTTTGTTTGCAGATGGGCTTTGAAGGTACCTATAAAGTCAAGGGGATTGAGCAGCTTAAAGCCTTGATTGTTGATATACGGGCTCAGCTTGAAGATGCGACAGGTATAGCCAATATAACCCTATCTGACTATGGCACTCCGACAGAAGGCTTTGTGATGAAGGTGGGTAGAAACTTACCTTACTGGGTAATTTTTAGTATCGGTTTAAGTCTCATTATGTTTCTTTTTATGGGGTTTCACTATGTGATTAGCAGTGACGCGAAAGAAAGTAATCGAGTATTAGAGCAGAAATTAGAAGTGCTAAAGCAATTTAGTCAATCAGAGTTAAGTAAAGAGAGTAATTAACATGGCAGGACGCGCAAATACTAGTGGCTTAGTGCACTTTTTACTTGGCTTAGCCTCTTCTAGGGCTTCTGGGCAAGTTGTTGGCCTGATAGCGGTATTGACCATAGTATGGTTTGCTGGCCATTTAGTTGGCTTAGATACATCAGATAAAAAACTTATGGCTATGCTGGCTGTTTTTTCTGCTTTTGTGTTGTATTTACTCGCACGATGGTTTTGGACCAAGCGTTCTGGTGATCGTTTAGTGGCTGAACTTGCCACCCATAATGCGGGATCTCAAGCAGAAATAGATGAAATCCAGCACAAAATGACCGATGTATTACAATCGCTTAAAACTTCTCATTTAGGCGCTGGTCATCGTGGTAATGCTGCTTTGTATGCATTACCTTGGTATATGATCATAGGGCCTTCAGCAACAGGTAAAAGCACCTTATTTGCTAATTCAGGTTTACATTTTCCCTATGCCAATGCGAATGAACTACATGTACAAGGCTTTGGTGGTACGCGCAATTGTGATTGGTGGTTTTCTGATCAGGCGGTGCTAATTGATACTGCAGGTCGCTACACTACAGAGTCTGCAGATAACAACGAGTGGTTATCTTTTTTAGGTTTACTTAAAAAACACCGTCCAAAACTGCCTATCAATGGCGTTATTGTGGCGATTAGTGTCGCTGATATTCTCACCAGTGATAGTGAAGGTATTCGTCAACATGTCAAAACTGTACGAGAACGAATTCAGGAACTTATTAATGAGCTTGGGGTTATTTTTCCTGTCCATATTACGTTTACTAAAAGTGACTTAATCAGTGGTTTTGAACCTTTCTTTGCTGACTTATCTGAGAAAGACCGTGAGCAGGTTTGGGGCGCGTATTTACTTGATGAAAGTGAAGATCAAAGCCAAGACCCTGCCGAGTTGTTCGAATTACGTATGGAAAATTTATACCAACGCTTATGTGAGCAACGCTTAAGTAAGCTTGCACGCGAACGTAATGTTCATCGTAAAGCGCTTATATTCGATTTTCCTAACCAATTTAAATCTGCCTCAATAAAGTTAACTGAATTTGTTAATTTGCTCTTTAAAGATAACCCCTATCAAGAGGTGCCTTGGTTTGCCGGTGTGTATTTTACTTCAGGCACACAAGAGGGTACTCCTATTGAACGTGTTTTATCAGGTGTTAGAGAGCAATTTTGTTCAGTTGCTCTTGAGCAAAACCAAGAAACTATCACCAAAAGCTACTTTATTAATGGTTTTTTCAATGATGTTGTCTTTAAACTGCAAGACTTAACTCGTGGCAACCGAAGAGAACGAAAAATTCAACGTTGGCTAAAAGGGCTTTCTGTCTCTGCTACTTTAGCGAGCATTGCGGCAGTAGTGGCATTATTAACAACTTCATATACGATGAATAACCTGTTAATTGCATCGGGTGAAGAAAAAGCCACAACTTTGGTCGAGAAAGCATTAGCTGATGAGATTAGCTCTGTAGATCATGTAGCTGCTTTTATCGATGTTTTCGAACATTATGAACTTATACACTCTTATGAACAAAGTTTGCCATGGCGCTTTATTTTAGGGATATACGAAGGTGATGAAACATTGGCTTCGTTTAAGGCAATCACGTTACAAGAAATGGATACCTTGATTTCAGAGCCTATTCAAGCCTATGTCAATGAGCGATTAATGACTTACAGTCAAAGGTGGGAAATGGCCCATGACATGGATAGCAAGAATGAATTACGGCAAGAGTATTATCGATTATTAAAATTACAGTTAATGCTGTCACAATATCCACACCAAATGGATGCCGAATTTGCTCAGCAAGAGTTAACTAAGCATTGGCAAGGGTTACTTGGCTTAGACTTTAATAATGAAGAGCTAAAAGATTTTTCTCAAAAGTTAGCAGAAGTTATTGCTTTTTATATTAATCAATTTGGTTCAACCCTTGAACAACCTGGCAATATAGCGTTTTGGTCTCACGATGAATCACTGATCGCAACGGCTAGGCTGCACTTAGACACTCAGCCAGAGCCTGAACTGTTATATCAACAAATTATTGCCAGTAAGGCGGCTAAGAAAAAGCCTTTAACAATTAAGAACTTGATAGAGCCTAAAAACAAAAAGCTACTCGTGAGTAATTATCAAGTTCCTTATGCATTTACTAAAGCCGGTTGGGATGCGTACGTATATCCAGAGATCAACCGAGTAGTGACCATTGTCAGTTCTGGCGATTGGGTTATGGGGACGGCTAATGAAGCCGGTGAAAGCTTAATTGATCGTTCAAAGGCTGATGTGGTCGAGAAGGCGATACGCGCCTTGTACTTCAAAGATTACGCTAGTCATTGGTTAGCTTTATTAAGTGAAACACAAGTGAAGACGTTTAATGGTTTAGCAGATGCAAGTATTTCTCTAGCAAAGCTTAGTGCATTAGATGGCCCTTTTACGCAGTTAATGTCTAGCATTAATAAAAATATTCATTTAGATGATAAGCCTACTACATCAACTAACACTGTGGCTACAGATGCCGAAGAGCTCGCTAAAAAAGTCAATATAGACATGCCAATGGTGATGAAAAAGCGTGTGCCAGAATTAGAGAATCAGTTGGCTGACCTTAGACGCTTTACACAGAGTAATGAACCCGGGAAAGCGTCTGACTTCTTACAACAATATATTCGCACCTTGAGCACAGTTCATAGTGATATTAAAGCGCTTATCGCGAGCAATGAACCTGATAGTCAAGCAATGCAGTTTGCCCAACAATTACTTAGTGGTGAAGATGTCGATAGTGGAATTCAAGCTTCATGGATAGTGGTTGAGAGTCAATTAAGAGCGTTAGAGCCTGAGACTAAAAAATCCATTGAACGTCTCTTTAAAAGTCCTTTGCGTTCTAGCTTTAATGCTATAGCGGTTGTTTCGCGTCGACAACTTGATGAGGAATGGCAAGAAAATGTCTTTGCTTTGTATGAAAATGGTATTAAAGGAAAGTTTCCATTTTACAGTAAAGGCCCCGATGCTGCTGTGGATGATGTTTCCGAACTACTTAATGAGCGTACCGGGGTTTTGTGGACGTTTGTTAAGGACGAATTAGCTCCCTTTTTGAAAAAGCGCAAAGGCAAATGGGTAGAGCGTACGTGGAATGGTATGGGGGTCGGGTTTAGCGACAAGCTACTTGTTGGTTTAAAGCGCGCTAACAGAGTGACACGTTCTTTATTTCCTAAAGGCAGTGAAGACTCAGAATTTCAGTTTCAAGCCTTGCCTGTACCTCAGCGCGGTATTCGTGAAACCTATTTAGGCTTTAGTGAACAATCATACCGTTATCGTAATGAACCAGAAGAGTGGCGTAAATTTACCTGGCCAGGGCGGGGAACAACAGAAGTTGCGCGTGTTTATGCTGTTAGCCATGAAGGGAGAAGAGTTGAAGTTGAAATGGCTGGTCCTTGGGCGTTATTAAGAGTGTTAAATGAAGCTCAAATAAAATGGATTAAAGGTACAGAATATGCGGTTAACTGGCCCTTCTCTCAACAAAATAAAGCGGTTGAAACTAAGCTAACCGCTAAGTTTATGCTGAAATCTGGTCGTAGTAACGGCATTTTTAATAAAAATACTATGACTTCCTTTAGTTTGCCCAATACCTTGTTTACGCCTCAAGCGAGTAAACAAACGCATTTAGCAAAATTAAATTAAGGGAAGGCCATGTTTAGTTTGTTTAAAAAAAATAAAGAAAATAAGCCGGATATAGCTCGCAAAGATACCTTTGGTTATTTGGGTAAAACTCAATTGCGCCCAGACTTTATCAAGTATCAAGTAACAACGAGAGAGTCAATCGCACTTGATCACTGGGTGAAGGAAGGTTTTTCGCATGCTTCTAGACAGTCATCTCCCAAACAAGCTAATCAGAGTTTTGGCTTAACAAACTTATTTTTCATGGCCGGAAATGAATCGGAAGCCAGCTTACTCGGTGTAATAACGCCAAGTATAGACAGTAGTGGCAGACATTACCCATTTGCTAGCTTTGTTCATACGGGGCAAGCAGCTTATCGAATGCATCCAAGCGCTTTGTTTTTGAGTGAAAGTAATGACTTTGTTCATTTGTGTGAGCGAGTTAATGCAATCTTTATGTCGCAAGGTGAACAAGAAATGGTAGCAGAAGCTGCTAAGTTGTTGCCCATTGTTCATGTCTTAAAAACGCCAGCGAATATTAATCAGCTGTTAGAAAAATTTCGCAATATTCCAATGTCGACACTATGGCAAGCAACGGGGTTAGATACTCAAGAAGAGAGAGCTAAATTAATTCAAGAGTCTTCATTATTAATGCAGTCTATAGCCAATAGAGGTTGTTTAAGAACGCAAGTTGGCCTACGTTTTCCTATGCCTAATTTAACCCAAGGTTTTGAACTAATTGCCGCGTTCTGGCTTCACTTGGTTACCGTTATTGTTGCTGATCATAACTGGCGTCCTTGGGTTTTTTATCAAACTGGAAGTTGTGGTAAACCTGCTAGTTTAACTATTTTTACCACGCCAGTACCTGCCTCTTATTTTGATTGTATTTGGTCGGCAGAAGATAACCAGAATATCGTCGTCGATTTTTCTCTTGTTGCGCAATCCCAACCATTAGATACCGCTGTTTTAGAGTTGGCAAAAATGAACAATGTCAGCATGTATGATGCGCTGCGTCGCTGGTGCAAGGTATAGTTATGAGTGAACATTTTACTCACGAGAATTGGTCAACTTGGTTAGAGCAGTTAACTTCACCGTTAGCTGAATCAATTTGCGGTGAAGATTTAAAGTATGAAGAAGATTTTAAATACTTAAAAACGGCGTTTTCAGGTGTTAATGAGCTCGATTGTAAAAAAGTTTTTGTTACAGGAACGAGCTTGTTAGCAGAGAAGTCAAAAGATTTGCGTATCTCAAGTTATGTCCTTTGTGCTGCGGCAAATGACTTTGGCATTGAAGGGATTACTTACGGCCTAGCATTATTTAATAAACTGGTTGGCCAATATAAAGAAGAAGTGCACCCGCTGAAAATAAAGGCAAGAGCGGCAGTGCATACCTGGCTATTGGGTCAGCAACAACGCATTATTGCGCTTGCACAGCAAAATGAGATTAATAACCCAGAGCAAATCAAGGCGTTAATTGATGAGCTCAATGTTTATAGCAGTGAAACGGTAATTTGTTTTGATGAAAATGCTGGGCCATTATCTGAGTTGAGACATTGGGCAGAGAAACTCAGTATAACTTACCCTGTAGTTGCTAAAAAAGTTGCAGCTAAGCAAGATGCTCAATTAGCCGTTGAGCAAGCTTTACCTGAAAATCCCAGTAAGCTAACAAATGAAAATAATGTGGCGCAACCTAGTTCGACTTCAGAAAAAGAAGTTAACGTCAGTCAGACAGCTAATGTCAATAAGGCATTTTCTGTGGAGTCTAACAGCCAATACCTTGACACTGTTCGTAAGTTACTCGCTTTTGATAAAGAAAAACATAATATTAATCGGTTGATATGTGTGGCAAGAGCCATTCGTTGGTCTGATGTAAAGTTACCGCCTCATGAGCAAGGTAAAACGCGTATTCCGGCACCAAGAGCAGCCGCTTTTGCCCCGATTAAAAATGCACTCGCAAATGAGAGTTACCTTGAAGCACTATTATCTGCTGAAGCCTTGTTTATGGAAGGGGCAATGCATTTTAACCTGGATTTACAGGCCATGGTCTTTGCAGCATTAACAGGCTTAAATCAAAAGCAAACAATCAAGCAATTTTCACTGGCGTTATTTCAACTAACCCAGCAATTTCCACAGTTAGCAAATTTACGTTATGACGACGGCTCGCCACTTTGTAGTGCTAAGACAAAAGATTTGCTGGCTCAAATTTCGGCCGAATTTTCAACAACTGAAGCAGCAGGTTTGGCTGTTGATGATTGCTATGACGAAATTGAAAGCCAGGGTAAGCAATTAGTTGCAGATAATAAATTAGCGCAGGCGTTATCACTGATAACTGATTTGCCAGCGACTACTCATTTTGAGCTGGCAAAACAACAGTTAATAAAAGCCAAATTTTGCCTTTTGGATGAAAATTATGACTTTGCCGAGCCTATTCTTCAGTCGTTATTAAAGACAGTAGAGTTAGCAGAACTAGAGCGGTGGCAGCCAGACTTCGCAATGCAAGTTTGGCGTAATGCTCTTTTGTGCTTTGAGACACTCAGTACAGATAAGGATGATGAGTATTTTAAGTTAACTGAGCAATTGAAAAAGCAAATGATTTTAACTCAGCCTGAAATCGCTTTGGGTTGGATTTAAAGTAAAAGCAAGCAATGGTTGCTTGTGTTAATGATTCGCGCGGTTTGCGCGTAGGATAGATTGGAATATTAAGGGAACAACATGTCTGATACATTTCAAAAAGAGATTCCGAGAGCTCGCGTAAATATTTCTTTAGAGCTTGAAACTAACGGGGCTTCGAATAGTAAAGAACTTCCATTAAAGATGTTAGTAATGGGAGATTACTCTAATGGTAAAAACCAGGAGGATCTTGCCGAGCGTGAACGCGTGCTGATCAATAAAAACAACTTAAATCAAGTGTTAAAAAGTACCGCTCCACAGGCGAAATTTTTAGTTGATAACAAAATTAGTGGCGAAGGCTCTATTGGTATTGATTTAACATTTGATTCTTTTAAGTCATTTGATCCTGAGCAAGTGGCCTCACAAATTCCACAGCTTAATAATATGATGGCTATGCGTAATTTACTCAAAGATTTGAAGTCTAATTTATTAGATAACTCATCATTACGTAAAGAGTTAGAGCGTGTCTTACAAAATAAGCCTGAGCTAGAAGAATTAAAAGCGAAGCTAAATGACATTGCGCCTATTCTAGAATCACAAGAACAAGTAACAGAGTAGAGGGATTTACCTATGTCTATGCAAGAACAATTAAATGTGGCGGCACGTGTTGAAGAAACCTTAACCAAAAGCACTTATGAAAATTTGTGTGATCTAGTTGATATTTCACCTGTTTCTGAGCAAGTTTCACTAGACACTTTCCGCGATGCCAATAGTTTAGCTGAAACCAGAGCAGACGAACGTTTAACTGCTGCACTCAATGTGTTTTTAGATATGGCGGGTGATAGTAATGTTAGTCGTATCGATAAAAGTTTATTAGACAATTACGTGTCTAAAATTGATCAAGTCATCTCACAACAACTTGATGAAGTATTGCATCATCAAGAATTTCAAAAAGTTGAATCTGCGTGGCGCTCACTACAATATTTAGTAAATCGTACGCCGAATAATTCAAATATTAAAATAGAGCTGTTAGATGTAGATAAAGAAACATTACGTGACGATTTTGAAGAGTCACCAGATACCACGCAATCAGCGCTTTATAAGCATGTTTATACTGCTGAATTTGATACGCCAGGTGGAGAGCCAATTTCAAATATCGTGTCAAACTATGAGTTTGATTGTAGTGCTGCAGACATAAGCTTATTGCAAGAAATATCAAGAGTATCAGCTGCAGCACATGCGCCATTTTTAACCAGTGCAGGAGCAAAGTTTTTCCTGAAGGATTCACTAGAAGATGTCGCTAAGATTCAAGATCTTGGTTCTTATATGGATCGAGCTGAATTTTTACGTTGGAAAAACTTTAGAAAAACCGAAGATTCACGCTACATTGGCTTAACTTTCCCTCGTTACTTACAACGATTACCTTATGGTGAAGCAAATCCTGTACGTAACTTTAACTATCAAGAAGATGTTACAGGTAGTAATCATGATAAATATCTTTGGGGTAATGCTTCTTTTACTTTTGCTGCAAATATTATTCAGAGTTTTCACAAAAATGGCTGGGCGGTAAATATTCGAGGTCCTCAATCAGGAGGAAAAGTTGAAAGTTTACCATTACATACCTTTGAAGCAGGTAATGGTTTTGAAACCAAAATTCCAACGGAAGTGTTGATCTCGGAAACCAAAGAATTAGAGTTTGCCAATCAAGGTTTTATCCCATTAAGTTATTATAAAAATTCTGACTTTGCTTGTTTCTTCTCTGCCAATAGTGCGCAAAAACCAACCGAGTATGATACGCCTGAAGCAACGGCTAATGCACGTATTAACTCTCGATTACCCTACATATTCTTAGTGTCGCGCATAGCGCACTACATGAAAGTATTACAGCGCGAAAACATTGGTTCAAGTAAGCCTCGTCACGAATTAGAGCAGCAATTAAATGATTGGTTAGGCTCTTTAGTGACGAAAATGAATAACCCAGATGAAGAATTGATTGCTACGCACCCTTTAAAGGATGCCAATGTAACGGTTTCGGAAATACCAGGTAATCCAGGTTACTACCGAGTAAATACCTTTATTGTGCCGCATTTCCAAGTGGAAGGTGTTGACGTGCGCTTAGCGCTTGTTGGGCAAATGCCAGGCGAGAAGTAATCATTATAGTTATTCATAATAGCTAAAGGATAGAAAATTGCCCCGAGCTGGTTGCAGCCGGCTCGGGACATGTAACCCCTTGGCATAAAGCGGACCGCTTCTTGGGGCACCTCTATACATTAGCATTAAAATGCATAGAGGTGTATGCCATCAATTAGGAAAATCATGTTAATTAAAGGAGAAATTAAATGGCAATTCCAGCGTATATGTGGTTAAAAGATGACCAAGCAAATGATATTAAAGGCTCAGTTACAGTAGCGGAACGCGAAGGTTCAATTGAAGTTTTACACTTCGATCACGAATTACGTATTCCAATTGATAATGACACTGGTGAGCTAACAGGTACACGTAAACATGAACCTTTTGTTATTACAAAAGCCGTTGATGCTGCTACGCCATACCTATATAAAGCATGTGCTAATGGTCAAACACTGAAGCAACTTGAGCTTAAGTGGTACCGCATTGATGATACTGGTACTGAGAAAGAGTATTTTTGTCAAAAATTGGAAGATGTAAAAATCACTTCTATTGCACCAACAATGCACAATGTTAAAGATCTAGATAAAGAGCGTTACCCGCACCTTGAAACAGTATCTTTACGTTATAAGAAAATCACGTGGACTTACTTAGATGGCAACATCGAGTTCACTGATTCTTGGACTGAAGGACGTTAATCTTTTTTAACGTTAGTGTCGTCTAGTGATAGGCGGCACTTTTCTATCAATTTTACCTGTGAAGTAAATTATGGCTTTGTTCGATAAGTTGGCGAATCCTGTTCGTTATACCTCAATAGAGGTGGAGCGCAGTGATGAAATTGACAGTGTCTGTAAACATATTCATTCACTACTTAATTCTCGTCGCGGAGTTTTAGCTCATATGAAAGATTATGGCTTACCTGACGTTGAAGATATTTATGAAGGCTTACCTTATTCTCAACAAACCTTAGCATTTGAAGTAAAGAAACTCATTGAAAAGTATGAACCGAGAGTACGCATGGTTAATGTGCTTGCACGTGATATTCAACAAAATGATTGCGTTATTAAACTAGAAATACAGGCGTTTTTAGTCAGTGGCTCAGCCATATCTCTAAGCACAAAGTTTGCCTCTGGTGGCAGAGCAAATGTTCAAAGAAGAGGTACGAATTAATGGGCTCTCAGCCATTGACTAAAAATATGACTTGGAACATTGAGTCTAGGAGGTTGCATGCAACAATATTTTGATGCGCAAATGCGCTTATTAACACATGCAGGAAAACAGTTTGCTGAGAATTATCCTGAGCATGCCGGCTTGTTAAATATTGATTCCATTAAAGAGCGGGATCCGCATGTTGAGCGATTATTAGAAGGGGTTGCCTATCTCAATGCTAATATACATAAACGCTTAGACGAGTCCTTACCTGAAGTGTCAGAACAGGTACTACGACAACTTTGTCCGGCGTTATTAAATTATTACCCTGCAACTACTGTCTTTCAATTTACGCCGAAATTTTCTATGGCAGAATCAATACGCGTAAAAAAAGGGCTAGAAATCACATCAAATCAGGCGATTGAACAAGTTAAATGTAAGTTTACAACTTGTCATGATATTTCAGTGGTTCCTCTTGAAGTGATCGATGTAAATTGTCTTGATACTTATGAAGGCTCTGAGTTGGTCATCAAATTAAAGTGGATATGCCAAGGGGAAAAAGATAACTATGATATACAAAAGTTATGTTTTTACCTCGATGGTGATACCCCATTAGTGAGTAGTTTGTATCAATTATTGATGACACCGACTAGTCCTATAGCCATTGATTTTGGTTCGAATAATATTGAATATAATAAAGCCTTAAGTGGTGTTAGCGTAGAACCAGCTCATTTAGACCATCAAAGTGCTTTATTACCAAATGCTTCTACAAGCCATTCTGGTTACGCTTTGCTACATGATTATTTTAATGGTCGAGAAAGGTTTAACTTTTTAAATATATGCTTTGACAAGGAACTCGTATTTCCTACACGTTTCGACAGTTTTAATTTAGTGATTAAGTCAGCCGTTAAGCTACCTCCCGGACATAAACTCAGTGCCAATAATATTAAGTTAAATTGTGCTGTAGGAATTAATTTATTTAGCCAAGAGGCTGAGCCTATCCGCTTAGAGCTTAATCGAACAGATTATCCAATTATTCCAGAGCAACAACAACGTAATAGTGTTTTTACTTATTGCGTTGATAAAGTGCAGGGTAGGGATAAATTAACAGCTCAGGAGCATGATTACTTACCCAGATATCAAAGCATTTTTAACAATGAAAAACGTTTATATACGTTAAACTTAAAAGACATTGGTGCTGCTGTTCCTAGCCATTACATTAATTTACCCGTGCAACATGGCGATATGGATGACACCATTTCGGCAACATTAACTTGTTATAACGGGCGATGGCCAAAACAAACCATCAGAGAAGGGCAACTTACCTTAGGGGGCAAATCAATGTCGCCGATGCTACAGGTTAAAAACATAGCAAGGCCCTCTAACTATAAAACCTGTCATGAGTCTTCAAAGCATTGGCAATTGATTAGTTTACTCAATTTAAAGTTCTCCTCGTTAGCTAATGTGACTGAATTAAAACGTTTATTAGCGCTGTTTGATTGGTCTGAGCGCGGAGAGAATAAGCGCCGTATTGAAGCGATTATGGCGGTTGAAAGTCAAAAGGTTAACCAAATTAAAAAAGGTATTTTTATTCAAGGCTCTGAATTAAAAATAACCTTAGATGAGAATAAATTCTCTTGTCAGGCAGATGTTTATCATTTTGCGACCATGCTTCATCAATTTTTCGTTATGTATGCGCCAATTAATCAGAGTATACAAACGCGTATTGAATGCACTCCCAGTTATCGTGAATTTGTTTGGGCTATAGAGCCGGGCAAAAGTGCGCATATTTAGAGGATAATATGAAGCAACCTAACTGGAGTAAATTATCTGACAAACTCACCACACTACATGATAAGCCGTGGCAGTTCGGTTTATTTAGGGCAATCAATTTATTAGAGCATGAATGGGCAATTCAAGGTGAGTTAGAAACAGGGTTAAGTCAGCGGGTGTTAATAACCCCGAATAAAGAACTTGGCTTTCCCGCGGCAGATCTTAAGCGAAGTCGTTTAATTGCGCAAAAGAGAGGGCTATTTCATATAGAAACCAATTATTCTGGTTTGTATGGCGCTGACTCAGCTATGCCGCATTATGTCTTAGAACAAACTGCTGCAGATGATATCAGTGGTGAGCGTACTCGAGCGTTTCTCGATATATTTAATCATCAATACTATTGTTTGCTTTATCAAACCTGGAAAAAGTCACAGTTGAATACGGCGGGTGTTGGTGCAAAACAATTCGATGAATTACTTGATGCAGTATTGTCTAGCCACCAAAGTAGAGACGTGAATGCGGGGGTTGCTGGGTTAAAAACCACCAGTGCAACGGGTATAGCAAATTTATTGAATGAAGAGTTTGGCTTAGAGCAGATACATGTTGATGACTCTTGTGCTCATTGGCAAGCGCTAGGCAGTCATTCAAGCTTAGGTGCTAACAGCGTGTTGGGTGAGTCATTGATTTTAGGCGAGCAAGTGTTGGTGTCGGGCGGTAAGGTCATTATCAGCTTTGGTGATCTCGCTGCTAATGACGCTCAGTGTTTTTTTCCGGGAGAAAAAAAAGGTCAACGCTTACTTAAGCTATTAGAAAATCAATTGCCTGCTGACTTACCCTGGGCATGTCGTTTTAACGTGCATTACCAGCAAAAACCGATACAAACCTTAGGCACTAATGCTATTAAGTTGGGTTTTGATAGTTATATCGGTAGCGTCTTTGAAAAACAAATCGTACAAGAATTTAAAGATAGTCAATATAAAAAGCGTGCAGCATTAGCAAAATGTGCGTGAGCAACATAGAAGGAATAACTTAAAATGGATGTAAAAGGCATTAAACAACTTATTGATAAACTTAATGGTCATTCTGCTAAAGCGTTAGAAGCAGCTGCAGGCTTTTCTGCTAGTCGAACACACTTTGAAGTATTGCCTGAACATTTATTAATTAAATTAATGGAAGAAGGAAGTAATGGTGACTTAGAGCGCATATTTCATTTCTTTAATATTGATCAAGACCAAATTTGGCAGGTATTACTTGACCATTTGAATACTCAGCCTGCAGGCAGTAAAAGTAAGCCGGTATTCTCTAGACGCCTGTATGAGTGGCTCGAAAAATCTTGGCTATCAAGTAATATGAATTACGGTGGTGATTGGATTTCAGGCGTGAGCTTAGTGGATGCTTTGTTAGAAATTGCGCCTTTTAGTCCTGTTTTAGCGTTACCTGATCTTATCGAAAAAATTGATATACGTTTCTTACGTGAAAATCATCATAAAATTTGTCAGGGTTCAAGTGAACGCTTCTCTGATAAAGCAAATACTCTGACTACAACAGAGCAAAAAAGTACCACCTCAACAGAGACTGGCGATGCCTTAGCCGATTTTTGTGATGATCTTACGGCTAAAGCAAGGCGTGGTGCAATTGATCCTGTGTTAGGTCGCAATGACGAAATACGTATGATGATAGATGTATTGTGTCGTCGTCGTAAAAATAATCCCATCATGGTTGGAGAGCCGGGTGTCGGTAAAACAGCCGTTGTTGAGGGGATGGCGCAACGTATTGTTGAAGAACAAGTACCTGATGAGTTAAAAGGGGTGCGGTTATTAACCTTAGACATGGGGCTTTTACAAGCCGGTGCCGGCGTCAAAGGCGAATTTGAACGACGCTTGAAGCAAGTTATTGATGAGGTTAAATCTTCTAGCACGCCTATTATAATGTTTATTGATGAAGCACATACCTTAATAGGAGCCGGCGGCGAGGCAGGAATGAGTGATGCAGCTAACCTACTTAAGCCTGCACTTGCCCGTGGTGAGCTACGTACTGTCGCAGCAACCACATGGTCAGAATACAAGAAATACTTTGAGCGAGATGCGGCATTAGAGCGTCGCTTTCAATTGATAAAAGTTGATGAACCATCAGAAAATGCAGCTAAGCTAATGTTGTCTGGTTTAAAAGATGTCTATCAGTCACATCATAATATTCAAATAACCGATGATGCAATCGAGGCCGCAGTTAGTCTATCTTCGCGTTATATTACCGGGCGATACTTACCTGATAAAGCGATTGATGTACTTGATACCGCTGCAGCAAGAGTACGTATGTCTGTTGCGACAGAGCCTGCGGCTATTGAATCTGAGCTTGAACATCTTGCTTATTTAGAGCGCCGCATTAAAAATTTATCCACTGAGCTTGAACAAGGATTAAATGTAAATCAATTGCTTATTCAACAGTTAAGCGAAGAAAGTGCGCAGTCAACAGAAAAGTTAGCGGTAATGTTAAGTGATCGCAATAAACAAAAAGCAACGCTTGCGCAAATCAATGAATTGAAAGCTCAGCACGAATCTGGACAAGATATCAGTGCCCAATTATTAGCTATGAGATCACAACTAAAGTCGCAAAACGGTGAAGGTAATGGCTTGTTTTCAGAAGTTGATGCAGACTCAGTTGCTGAAATTATCGCAGAATGGACTGGTATACCCGCGGGCTCTATGGTGAAAGATGAAATTAATACCTTGATTTCCCTAGAAGAGACTCTAAATCACGTGGTTATTGGTCAATCAGAAGGGTTAACGAAACTATCTCAATCACTGCGAGTGAGTAAAGCGGGTGTGAGCACCGCTGAAGGACCATTAGGGGTATTTTTATTAGCGGGTCCTTCAGGTATTGGTAAAACGGAAACTGCGCGAGCACTAGCAAAAGAAATGTTCGGTGGTGATAAGTTTTTGACCACCATTAATATGAGCGAATATCAAGAAGCTCACACTGTCTCACAATTAAAAGGCTCGCCTCCTGGCTATGTAGGATTTGGCGAAGGTGGCGTATTAACTGAGGCAGTAAGACAAAGACCTTATTCTGTGGTGTTACTTGATGAAGTCGAAAAAGCCCACCCCGATGTTTTAAACTTATTTTATCAAGTGTTTGAGCGAGGTTTTATGCGTGATGGTGAAGGGCGAGAAATTGACTTTAGAAATACCATTATTTTAATGACGTCAAACTTAGGCTCGCAATTATTGACTGACGCTTGCACACCGCCAGAGAAAGACACGACTGAGTTCAACACTGATGAAAAGCCTGAACAAACGGAAGCAGTAACTTCAACCAACGTTGACGATGACTCCAAGCCGTGGCAAAGAGCAAACTTATCATCAATGACCGACTTGATAAAACCAGAGCTGCTAACCTTTTTTGCGCCTGCATTATTAGCACGCATGCAAGTCATTCCATTTTTACCGCTAGACCAAGAGGCTTTATCGTCGATAGTGGCATTAAAGCTTGAGTCCATCGCGAAAAGATTACAAACAAATCATCAAATGACGCTTCGTGTTGATGGCGGTGTTATTAACAAAATTGCATTAACTTGCCAAATGTCGGACTCCGGTGCCCGCATGGTAAATGCCATGATAGAGCAACAAATTCTGCCCGGCATAGCACGATCGGTTTTAGAGTTTATGGCAGAAGAAGATATGCCGGATATTCTTACGCTTGTGCTTGATGAACAAGAAGAAATTGAAGCAATTTTTGCTGATAATCATGTTGAAACAGAAGCGGCGTAACCTGTGTATGAATGCCTGTTTGTTAAGTAACCTGATCTCGGCTTAATAAATAGCTCTCTAGCAGCTAGTTTTACTGACTTCTGCGTTAAATTTACTTGCAATAGGCTAGCTATTGACGCGAAATTTGCCTTGAATTAAGTAAAATTATCAAGCTAGAGGGTACATTTTTATACTAACTATATATATTTCAAAATGTTAACTTATCTCTTAAACCGAGTTCAGGTTAAGTAATTAAATGGAGTGAATTACATGAATGCCCCAGAATTTTTAAAAAGTGTTGAAGCGAATAAAAGCCAATATCATCTCAATATTTCAGGCTTACCTAGTGAGCTATTGTCTGTAACCGACATTCAATCAATTCGTGATGAATTGTGCAGTAATTATCAATTCACGATAGAGGTGTTAAGTCGCAGTTTATTGTCGTCACAGGCTATTATTGGTAAAGACATTTCGTTAACTATTGTTTGGGGCTTAGCTGATCGCACCATCTCAGGTATTGTTAGCCATCTAGTAGCGCGTGGTGAAAGTTATCAGGGCTTTCATTACACCGTCACCTTGAGTTCGCACTTATCTTTATTACACCATAAACGCTCCAATCGAGTTTTTAGTGGCTTAACGATTGATGCTATCGTGACCAGTGTCTTTAAAAAAGCGGGCTTTCCTATGGCTAACTTTAGCATGAAAGCGGCGTCTTCATCGCAGGATATGATCGTTCAATACAATGAAACCGATTTAGAATTTGTTGATCGTATTATGCGAAAATGCGGCTGGGTGTACGGTGTTATTGAAAAAAATGGCAATCCTATTGTCACTGTGGCTAAGTCAAGCAGTAGCTTTGCTGGCTACTCGGGTTCTATTGATATTATGTATCAAGCACCGACGAGTACCGTTAGGGCAAATGAGTGTATTTTTGCGGTCAGTAGAAAGTCGTCATTTTTAACACAAAGCGTTCACTTAAATGACTATTACTATCAAACCATGGGCGATATGAATTCATATGATAGCAATAAAACCGATGTTAATGGTTTTGGCTCTGATTATCGCTATGGTGAAAATTATAAGCACTATGTTGACGGTAACACAATGGCGAAAATCAGGCAGAGGTCAATAGATTGTCAGCGTGATATCTTTATTATTGATACTGATTGTCGTGCAATACGCCCCGGTATGATAGTGAATATCATTGATCATCAAGATTATAGTGGTAGTTATTTTGTTACTAAGGTTGATCATATTGGCAGTCAGTCTGGCGGTGTTAACTATGGTGATAAAGTAAAAAATCTACACTATAAGAATCAAGCTCACCTCGTGCCGACAACAGTGCCATATATCGCTCCTATACCAGATAATAAAAGAGTGTTTACTTCTTTTAATGCCACAATTGAACAAGAAGTCGATGAAAAAGGTCGATATATAGTAAAACTACCTTTTAACCAAGATGGTGAAGGGCCAGAGAGTCAGCCGACACGTATGGTGCAACCCTATGGTGGTAGTGGTCATGGTATGAACTTTCCTTTAACCAAAGGGACAGAAGTCATTGTTTGTGGTGAGAATGGTGATTTAGATAGACCCATTATCCTTGGCGCGGTATACAATAAAGCCTCACCTAATCCGGTAACCTCAGAAAATAGTCATGAAAATAAAGTCGTGACCCGTGCCGGACATAGCTTGTTAATGGACGATAAATTAGGTGAAGAAAAAATATCAATAGCCAATCCAGGTGATACTAATGTACTGACACTGGATGCGACTAATGGCAATCATCAAGCGTCATTGAGTGCTAATCAAGGCCAGTTATCTATTCAAGCAAAAGATAACCTGATTGCACAGACAGAAAGTAATTATTTAGTTACCGCTAATAAAGACGTCAACTTATCGGCCAATGAAAATGTTCACATTGAAACCAGAGAAGGTGACATTTCCTTAACGTCTGGCCGAGAGATTAAAACCAAAGCAGGTGGTGGTGTTAGTTTTGAAGCAACAGAAAATAATATTGATATAACGGCAAACAGTAATATCAATATGCAAGCCAGCCAAGACATGTCGCTGTATTCAGAGCAAGGTAATATTGAAATAAAGTCTGAACAAGCCGATGTGGCAATTGCTTCGGGAGGCAATATTGTGCTTAAAAGTACCAGTAATGGTAGTATCCACCTCTCTCAGGGAGGAGGTTCAATTGAAATCGATGCTGGCGGTAACCTCAATATTGATGCGAATACAATTACCTTGAGTGCAACTAATATTGTTATCAAAGGTAATGCGGTCTCGAATAATTAGTACATTAGTAAAAAAAACATAAGGATATGGAAATAATATGACAGCTATAATTTCTGCTTTCTCACCCTCGTCGAAGGTTGATGATAACCAAGTTGAAATCGCCGTAGTTTCAGCGGTTGATACTCAAGGTCGAATTAGCCGCATTAGGTTATCAGATAGTGATATCGAAACGCCATTGAGTGGTCAAGCTCAACATATTGCTAAGGCAAACTGTCAAGACTCGGTCGTTGTTATGAATAGCAAGCAAGGTTGGATAGCGATTGCATTATTAGCAACTGACAATACGCCGCCTGCGGCGAATATTCGTGATAATGATGGTCATATCGTTGTTAAAGGCGAGAAGAGCGTCACCTTGTCTACTGCAAAGGGCACTGTCGAAGTGCATGAAAATGGTAGCATTATTCTCGATGCTTGCGAGATTAATGCGAATAGCGAGCGAGACTTTACCTTAGCTGGCTGGCCTATTCGACTTAATTAGTCGATGAGTTTTTGACAATGTTTCTTCTGCAGTTGATATAGCAAAATGTTTGATAGAGTGGCGAGAGCTGGTGTTCATCACCAGAAAATTCAAAATTTACTAAAGCAACGTACTAAAGTACATAACAACTTACTGTTTGATAAAGGTCGTATGGCGACCATTGAACAGCAGCTGTGCACACATATATATGCCTTAACCGATGAAAGCGACGAAGGTCTGTCATTAAAGCCGCAAGTGCGTTATTTGCTTGATGCCATGACTTTTTTATCACAGCCAACATTAACGTCTGAGTCGTTGATAGCTTATTACACGAGTGCTGAACAAGCTAGTCACAAACAAGCACTATTAATGCTTTGCTCTATGTTGCCATTAAGCTTAACCTTTGCAGAGCCAAGGCAATATATTGAAGAGATGCTTTACAAAACCCCTGATTTAGCAGCGCTATTAAGGCTATTTGATATTAACTGGCAAGAAGAACAACTCGCGGCGGCACGCAAAGCCGTATTGGTTGGAGAATCCGAACCTGATGTCGCTTTATGTGACATATTATTTTCCGCTGAAAACATCAGTACAGCAGATTTTACTTTAGGATATCAGCATGAAAACTTTACCATTGCTATGGCAAGCTTTATTGCGAGTCTATCCACTAAAACACAGCAAGCAACAGCAAATGCGGCACTATTTCAGCGCTTTTATAAAACTGCAAAGGCATCAGAAAAAGCACAATGGTTAGCATTAGCTGGTCTTTTTGGAGATGAGCAATGGTTAGAGCCTTGCGCGCTTTTTTGTCAAGAATACCCCGATTATTGCTATGAAATACTATGCCATTATCATCATAAAACATCACTAACTGTGGTGATTGAATTAATGGCAATAGCACAAACCGCCCCAGCAGCATACTTAGCTTGGCAAGTGATTACTAAGCAGCCTTTGCCGTTAGCAGCACAATTGACAGACAGTAGCAATAAGCACCAAGTTGCAGGAAAGCATTCGCTACCTTGTGTAAAGCAAGCAGAATTAATAAGACAAGCTTTATTCAAGCAACCAGAAGACAAGATATTAGCAGGTATCAGCTTTAACGACAGCAATTTCAACGCAAAGCTTAGTTCATATCAAGGCCTGCTTTTGCAACGAGTTATGCTACGAGCTGGCGTTAACAAGAGGGGGGCAGAGCAAACAACTAAGGCATTGTACCAACAGCAGTTGAGTTATCGAGCATTTAGTCAATTTACCCAAGATGAAACATCGATAAAGTTAGGAGCTGAGCGTGTTGCATAATTTAACGTCTTGGCAGGCTATTGTGGTTGATAATTGGTTAGCGTCAAAGCAAGCGTGTAAAACATTAATTGTTAAGCAATCTTTTGAATTTGATCAACAAGGTCAGGTTTTTGCCCTAGAGACATCGGCAAACCTGGAATTAACCGATCAAATGTCAGCCGAACCATCGGCAAGTTCATTGGCGTTAGCATGTGAAACGGTACCGTTTAAACAGGGCTTTGAACTCTATGGTAATTTAACTGCTTACCCACCTAAACATAAGCAAGCTAAAGTTATTGAAGTTAGCCTCAGTTTACATCAACAACAACAGACAGTGTTTAATAAAGTATTACGAGTGACGGGAGATCGCCACTGGAAATCCTCCATACTCGGCAGTAAAGCGACAGACCCTGAGGTATTGCATGCAGTAGCGTTATCTTATGAAAACACTTATGGTGGCATTGATGAAGAAAAACCTGAACGCATTTTTGAACAAAATCCAGTAGGGATAGGTTTTAGAGTAAAACAGATTAAAGCCAGCCCATTGCCAAAAGTTGAATACCCTAATAGTTGTTTAACTCATCCTAAAAATATTGGTGTTGTTGCAAGCTATGGACCTATACCACAGTTTTGGCAACCTAGGTTGTCTTTAATGCCAGAGGTTGAGCCAATAGAAACCTTGGCAGGTAATTACCCTTTTCAAGCGCCTTTATTAGCCAATAGTTATAATTATGCGCCAACCGATCAGCAACTGGCATTAACCTACAATCAAGAGCTATCGTTGTCGTTAAAAGGGCTAGTGCCTAATCGAGACTATCACGATACAATCACCCTGAAATTACCTTATGACAAGCCAATAGCGGCATGTATTCAAGGTGAGCATCAACAACCGATAGAGCTCACTTGTGACACATTAGTGCTTGATAGCGATGCCAATACTTTCCACCTGTTATGGCGAAAAAGTATTGCGAGTGAGGAAATTAGTGCCTCAGCTATTATGGTGGTACAGCAGCAAGAAAAAACAGCTAATAACATAGCCGAACCTTCTACAAACAGTGCGGTTGAGGCATAAAGGTATATCGATGAAATTTATTAATCTTGCAACCATCAACGCAGCTGGCACCAGTGAAAAATCACTCTATGGTGCTATATCTACTGATATGTTTTTTGGACAATTATCAAACCTTGAAATACGCATCGACAAAAACAGCGTTGCCCAGTATTTTACTGTTTCAATACCTGTCATAGAGTCGTTGAATTTTGACACCAAAAAAGCAATTTTAGTCGAAGAGTGCCTTAAAAATGCCCTGGGCAATATGGCAAAAATCGCTGAAACCATGCCAATCAATGCTATTGAAGATTTATTGGTAGTAACTTCCGCTTTTGAAGAGCAAGTGTTAGCCAAAGAGCAATGGCAAAGCATGGTAAAAGCGAGTGTTTCATCACTTATGCCAAATTTTAGTGAGAAAATATCATTTCAATACAGCAAGCCAGACAATGATAATCAAGAATATACGTTATCGCCTTACTTTAATGAGCAAGCCTTAATACGACCTACCTTGATGCTATGCGTTGATGTGTTAACCAGCTATAACCATATCAAGCAATTGAATCAGTTAGTTAAAATACAGCATTTAGATGGTCCTCAAGGCATTATGCCAGCAGAAGGCGCGAGCTGTTCGCTACTACTGCCAGAGGCGTTTCCATTAACTAAGCTTGAAGCAGCAATGAATATATCAACGGTAAAGTCTGATGATGGTGCGACGCGACTTTCCTTGTCAGCACAGTTATCAAGTCTTGGTTTTACCTATAACAGTACAATTATTCATGTCGGCACGCTTTCTCAAAGTTGGACAAAATATTGGTATGCCCAAACTAATGATTTTTATCAGCAAGCGGTAAAAGGTAACCAAGGGCAAATGTTATTAGATCAAACCCGTACTTTAGGTTATTTAGGCGTAGCTAATTTACCTACCGCCTTTGCGTGCGCTAAAGCCTATTTGACCAGCCCTATGAAGGAAAATGAGTGCGTTTGGGTGGTAGAGCATAGCAACTCCCTAGCAGAAAATGCTAAACCGTTAAGCAAAGTTTATAAAGTTAAGGCAATGGTATAACACCAGTTGCTTAGCCTATTAATTAAGAAATTAAGAAATTAAGAAGTTTAGAAAAGTTAATAATTTAATTCAGTAAAAGGACTTACAATGACCAGGTATTGCAATGCACAAGCAGGTGATAAAGCACAAAGTATTCAATATGATATTGATAACTTAACGGCAGAACTCAGGTATGAAGGTAATCAAGCATGGCGACATAATAATGTTGCCTTATTGCCACTTAATATCTCTGCCCGTGGTCATAATGTCTTAGGAAGTGCCTATCGCGTTGCTATTTTCCCTGATAAAACCAGCGGACAAGAAGCTTTTTTAACTGAATGTGCTCGGCCTAAATATGCCGGGTTTACTTTAGGCGAAATGGTGCATCACTTTATTCCCGATTATATTATTGAGCCACCTCAATGGGATGATGAAAAAAAGCAAGCGATTCTACCTTGGTTAGAGCCCATAACAGGGCTTGATGTAAATGCAGTGTTAACTGACTATGAAGCGCTACTATCCCTCGTTGAAGAGCACATAGGTTGGCAAGAAGGTAGCACCGAAACCTTAGAAAAAGATCAATCAGCACAAGCGCCGACTGTTTCAACTGTAAGTGGCAACAACGTATTAATTAACAATAGAACGGCTGTCCATCAAGACAGTGGCGGAGTCTTACAAACAATAGATGTTTGCAACACCACCGTAGGCACAAGTGTTGTGCCTATTCCTTACCCTAATGTAGCGCAATCAAGTGATGCCGACAGTACTGCCAGTTCAGTCAAAATTAATGGCAACCCGGCTTGTAACCTTAAAAGTAACTTTGCCAAGAGTACTGGCGATCAAGCGGGTGACAAAAAAGGTGTTACTAGCGGCACAACGGAAGGCAAGGCTGAATTCTTAATGGGGTCGTTCGATGTTTATATTGAAGGTCAACCCGCCGTAAGACAGGGTGACTTAATGGTGTCGAACAATAAAAACACACCACCTGCGCCGTTAAATCAACCAGCAGGACCAATGCCAAGGGGGTTAAATATTGAGGATAAAGGCGAATTAGCTGAAAAAGAAGGCGGTTATGCTGTTGCTGTGATTATATCGGGAGTTGATGAAAACGATCCTACCTTGGGGCATGTGGTATCTAAAGTAGGTAGTGCTCATCAGCAGCGCTCTATAGGTAACAAGGGTGAAGTACAAGGTAATCAAACAAAATTAATATTTGAGGCGACAGAATAATGGCTTATCAATGCATCGACTATAAACTTAAAGCATTAGATGAAGAATTATGTATTCCGTTAGGAAAATGTGAAGTATTCCCTGTAGCAAAGCCCTTACCAGATGATAAAACGGTTAGTTTTATTAACGTAGAGTTGAAAGTTTACACTGAGCCAACCTTATCTAAGGCGAAAGCGCAAAGTCCTGAATTTAATGTTCTGAATGAAAGTGGCGATACTATTTCTGATAGCCATGGATATTTTTATATCTTTGTTAATGGTCATTTGTGGCGAGAAGTAACAGCATTACAAGATGGCCTGTTAGCCGAAGTCGATTTAGTGCAACATTACGGAAAAAATAGTCGTCGCTATAGGTCGATTCCTTACACAGGTTTGATTACACCCAAAAAAACAATTGCATTAAACAGTGAAGATGATGATTTAACAGAGGCTATCGTACATATTGCTTATTCACCTATTCAGTGGTCATGGCAGTATATTATGTTGTTGGGCGGATTACATAAAAACGATCCAAGGCAAAAATTAGTGCCTAAACCTGATTTATGCCCAGATTTGACCGTAGCAGAAGAGTTACTTAATGCACGTTGTCAAAAGGTTGATTTAGATGAGGCACAAACCACCAAGATGATTTATGTGCAAGACCCACTCGGCATTGCTTTTAATTTAATGAGTAAGTGCCAGTTCAACTATCTTTCAATACAAAATGAAAACACCAAAATAACGAAGAAGAAGCATTTTGATTCTGGCGTACTTGCTTATCAAGCACTGTTTACCGATGAGTTACACCAAACCAAGCAAGCAGATTATTATTATTTTCCAACACTGCATTCAATGAAGCCGGTAAAAACTCAAAGAACCGTGTTTAAAGACCGAAGCGATGCTGCAAAATTTTTACGTAGTGGAGCAAAAAATATTGATCAAGCCTACTTGGAGAATTATTTATCAAGTGACATATTAGAAGAGCACCTTCAACAGTTACCGCTCAACCAAAAAGCATTGCTCGATTTTGTTGCTGATAAACCTAAAGCCTCGTACAGTGAACCTGAAAAATATATCACGATAGAGCATGCGATTAAGGACTTTGCCACCCTTGAGGGATTGGACTACTTACTGGGCTTTAAATGGGTAGCTGACCTATTTAATATTATGGTGCTCGATGCTGACAGCATTGGCACTTTCAGGCCGTGGAAGAAGAAACTTCCCGCAGAGCAAACGCGTTTAAACAATGAAAGACAAGCGAAAGCGAGCGCCAAAGCTTTTTGTGAAAAGCTTTTCACCACACAACATTGGATAACTAACTGTTTTGCGCCGCCAGTAGATTTGTATGATATAAAAGTAGCAGGCCATGCGCCCCTGATGGAGTCAGAAATTAACGATGGCAGCGGCCTCTTTCGTTATGAAACCTTTCAAGAAATACACAAACAATTGCATCAAGAAAAACAAGACCAACAAAATGTATTGGCAAATAAAGCATTAAAAAGTTATTTAGGTTCAGCCACAAGCACCGTGGGTTACATAACAGGGGCTTGGGGGCGAATAAGCAACCAATACGCGACAGGTCATTTAGAACCCCATGTTATAAAAATTCGAGACTTAATGGTGATTACCACTAAAGCAACAGGTATCTCTGAGTTCTCAGATATTCACATAAAAAATGCTAGTGCGGTGATAGGTGAAGATGCTGCGGTGGTGGGCATAACCAACTATAAGCGGGTGCAAGTAAACCGTGCACAACGTCGAGAAAGAGTTAAGTATGCGACTAAAAACCCACCCGCTAATGCGGTAACCATAACCGATGCTAAAGGTAACGTACTAGCGGCGCATGATCCAAAATCTTTTGGCTCTAACCGAGGGGCAATGTCAGATGCCAACTGGGTAGATTACAACAAGCTTATGGGTAACTATGACTTACTTAACGGTGAAATGGTGGTGGTACCTAAAGCCCATAAATATGCCATGGCCTATAATAACCCAGACTTTAAATTAGGCGGCGCAGACGACATAATGCTAAAAGGCCTTAAAGTGTTAGAACGAGGCTTACCGCAAGTGATGTTAGCCTTTGAGGTGTTTAATGGCACGCAACTTGTTGCAAAGTTTAAAGCTGGTGATAAAACAGATGCAAAGTTTAAGCTGGAAATAGCCAATGCGTTATTTGCCTTGGCAGCAGGCAGCTTGGAAGTTGCAGCCCTGTATTCAAGCAAAGCTGAAGCATTGTTAAAGACTGAAGTTAAGCTGTTTTTTCGTGCTCAACTGGGTCGTGTTCTTCTCGGGGCAGGTGTAATATTGGGTGCGATGTTATCCCTATCTGATGCCTATAGCGCAACGAAAAGCCATGATGTAGATGCCGCTTTTTTACATGCCAGCGCTGCGGTAATCTCTGTCGCAGGTTTTCTTTATTTGGGCTCGGCTTTAGCTATTACTCCTTTAGGGTGGGCAATTATTGCATTAGGGTTAGTAATAACCTTGCTCGCCATCGCCTTTACCGACAACAGTATTGAAAAATGGGCGATAAACGGCCCCTTTTCACGTAAAGCCTCGGCGCGCTGTACTGGTGATTATAAAATTTGGCACACTCATCCCATAGAGTGCTATGCCGCCTTACGCAATGAGTTGTTTGCTCCGAGTATGGCATTATCTATTCAAAAGGTTGCTAACAAGGCCGCACTGCTCAATGTTGAAGTGGTAGCGCCTGGTTTTGTTGTGGGTCAATCAGAAATTATTATGGTGGTTAACCAAATAACAGACCAAGGCATACTATCTTTTGAGCAAACTCAACGGTTACCACTCAACAACTGGCGTATTACCCAACACGTAAATACCGATGCACTCGAGCAAAGCCCAGAAGCAGCGCAGTTTTTAGCTGAGCCACAAATTACAGGCTTTACTTACGCTATTCCTTTGTTGCCAACAGCGCAGTGGGGTGACGAACTTGAACTGGACTGGCAAGTGAAAATACAGTATGCCCTAGATTCCCACACCACGCTTCCCTATGTTGATAAAACAGATCGTGAAACTTGGCACAAAGACGACAAGCCCGATAAAGCTTGGCTGATTAAGGAAATTGAATATGAATAACAAAAATATAAAAATAACGAAATACGCTGATACTGCCTACAATGGCAAAGCGAACCCCTATTACCGTGAAAATATTGCCCCTCCTAAGCAACGTAAACGTCACCTTGCCAAAGGGCAGTGTAAGCTAGGGGTATTTCCACGGGTAAAAATAACCGGCATCTGTTGGGATAATCATCAAGAGGCAGGTTTTAATGAAGACATAACAGGCACTATTTTTGATATCGACAGTAAACTGAACATTAAACCAGAGCAATTGCGTTTAGCACTATTGTCACAGTCGCAAAATTTTAAGGAGGCGATGCTAGCTATGTGGAAGCTTTTTCATGCTAGCGCTTATATCATTATTGTGGTATTCATGCTGATAGGCCTTGTCTTGGGCGGCGTTGAAAGTTTTTTGGCTGATATTGATATATTATGGTTTGGCTTAGCGGGGTTATTAATTTCAAAATATTTATACCGTTTGCTTGATAAGTTTAACTTAATACCAACAGGGCAGTACGTAATATTTAATCGTCAAACCGGCATGATAGAAATTGCCAATGATGAGCGCACTGGTTACCACCATTTACCCTTTGAACAGTTTAATGCGCACCATCGTACCGTGCATAACCCAAAAACCGGTAAGGCTTATTATGGTTTTACCTTATTGCACTATAAAGAAGACTTAATGTACCAACTTGCTGATTACCCATCGGTTGAGAGTGCGTTAACACATTGGGAGCTTATTAAGAACTTTATGGACATCACTACTCCGTTAGCCGATATTCCGCAATTTGAACGTTATCGTTTGTATGACCCGACCACGGCTGCCTATGATAGAAAACATGGCCGCCCAGCTAATTTTTGGCGACGAGTGGATAAAAAGTTTATGAAAAAAGTATCTAAAATCGCATATGACGTGGTGTATAACTTCCCTGTTAAAAAGGCAGATACCTTACACGAGGCCTTACAACATGGTTATAAAGTGCCAGATATTGTCTATTTTCCTTGGCGAGAAGCTGAGGTTATTTCTGATACCTTCATTGAATATAAAACCGGCGTATTTGGCCGTTATTTTGTTGAACCATTCATGTTCTAAGGCACATGTTTTAAGGCAAGAAAGCCTCACTGGTTTTTATAACGGAAGATGATTTTTATTGATATGAATAACTATAAAAAAGTAACGGAATACGCTGATACTGCCTACAATGGCAAAGCCAACCCGTATTACCGTGAAAATATTGCCCCTCCTAAGCAACGTAAACGTCATCTTGCCAAAGGGCAGTGTAAGTTGGGGGTATTTCCACGAGTAAAAATAACCGGTATTTGTTGGGATAACAATCAACATATCTATGATGAAAGCGAAGTGAAAGGGTCTGTTCACGATATTGATAAAAAGCTTAATATTCAGGCTGTTGATTTACGAATAGCCTTACACTCATTATCGCAAAACTATAAAGAATTGTTTTTTTTGGGATGGATTTACCTACACCTAACAATACTAGTTGTTTTACCGGTGTATTTACTTATTATGCTGGGATTTGGTGGTTGGGATGCTTTTTTAGATAATTTAGACGTCCTGATTTTTGGAGGGCTTGGGGTTTTAGTGTCTAAATACTTATATCGCTTACTTGATAAATTTAATTTAGTGCCCCTTGGGGACTATGTTATTTTTAATCGTCGAACAGGGATGGTGGGAATTGCAAACGATGAACGAACCAGTTACCACTATTTACCTTTCGAGCAATTTAATGCTCATCACCGGACCGTTCACAACGAAAGAGGCCACCCATACTATGGCTTTACCTTATTGCATTATAAAGAAGACTTAATGTATCAGGTTGCAGATTATTCTTCGGTTGAAAATGCTCTAGTGCATTGGGAGTTAATTAAAAACTTTATGGATACTAGCCAACCTTTAGCTGATATTCCGCAATTTGAACGTTATCGTTTGTATGACCCGACCACTGCTGCCTATGATCGAAAACATGGCCGCCCAGCTGATTTTTGGCGACGAGTGGATAAAAAGTTTATGAAAAAAGTATCTAAAATCGCATATGACGTGGTGTATAACTTCCCTGTTAAAAAGGCAGATACCTTACACGAGGCCTTACAGCATGGTTATAAAGTGCCAGATATTGTCTATTTTCCTTGGCGAGAAGCGGATCAGCTCTCTGAAAATCCACTTGTTATAAAGCGTAATTGGCTCTCTCGTTATATTGTATCCCCTTTAATTTTCTAGTTTGAATATGAATAACAAAAATATAAAAGTAACGGAATACGCTGATACTGCCTACAATGGCAAAGCGAACCCGTATTACCGTGAAAATATTGCTCAGCGAGCACAACGTAAACGTCACCTTGCCAAAGGGCAGTGTAAGTTGGGGGTATTTCCACGGGTAAAAATAACCGGCATCTGTTGGGATAATAACCAGGAAGTAGGTTTTAATGAAGACGTAACAGGTACTATTTTTGATATCGACAGTAAACTGAACATTAAACCAGAGCAATTACGTTTAGCCTTGTCGTCTCAGTCGCAAAATCTCAAGGAGGTGATGCTGTATATATGGAAGTGCCTACATGGTGGTGTTTTTTTAGGTATTCCGGTCTTCATGCTGATAGGCCTTGTCTTGGGCGGCGTAGAAAGTGTTCTGGCTGATATTGATATATTATGGTTTGGCTTAGCGGGATTATTAATTTCAAAATATTTATACCGTTTGCTCGATAAGTTTAACTTAATACCAACAGGGCAGTACGTAATATTTAATCGTCAAACCGGTATGATAGAAATTGCTAATGATGAGCGCACCGGTTACCACTATTTACCCTTTGAGCAGTTTAATGCGCACCATCGTACCGTGCATAACCCAAAAACTGGTAAGGCTTATTATGGTTTTACCTTATTGCATTATAAAAAAGACTTAATGTACCAAATTGCTACTTACTTATCGGTTGAGAGTGCGTTAGCACATTGGGAGCTTATTAAGAACTTTATGGACACTACCACCCCGTTAGCCGATATTCCGCAATTTGAACCTTATCGCTTGTATGACCCGACCACGGCTGCCTATGATAGAAAACATGGCCGCCCAGCTAATTTTTGGCGACGAGTGGATAAGAAGTTTATGAAAAAAGTCGCTAAGGCATCAAATAATGCGCTGTATAGCTTTCCCGTTAAGCAAGCAGATACCTTACACGAGGCCTTACAGCATGGTTATAAAGTGCCAGATATTGTCTATTTTCCTTGGCGAGAAGCTGAGGTTATCTCAGACAAGTTCATTGAATATAAAACTGGCGTGTTTGGCCGTTATTTTGTTGAACCATTCATGTTTTAAGGTACATGTTTTAAGGCAAGAAAGCCTCACTGGTTTTTATAACGGATGATGATTTTTATTGATATGAATAACAACAATAACTATAAAAAAGTAACGGAATACGCTGATACTGCCTACAACGGCAAAGCGAACCCGTATTACCGTGAAAATATTGCTCAGCGAGCACAACGTAAACGTCATCTTGCCAAATGGCAGAGTAAGTTAGGGGTATTTCCACGGGTAAAAATTACCGGTATTTGTTGGGATAGTTACCAAGCGCTAAACTTTAATAAAGACATAACAGGCACGATTTTTGACATCGATAGCAAACTAAACATTAAACCAGAGCAATTACGTTTAGCATTGTCGTCTCAGTCGCAAAATCTCAAGGAGGTGATGCTATCTATCTGGAAGTTTTCCCATGCCGGCGCTTTTTTCGGTATTCCGGTCTTCATGCTGATAGGCCTTGTTTTAGGTGGTGTACAAACCTTTATGGAGCATATTGATATATTATGGTTTGGCTTAGCGGGGTTATTAATGTCAAAATACTTATACCGCTTGCTCGATAAGTTTAACTTAATACCAACAGGGCAGTACGTAATATTTAATCGTCAAACCGGCATGATAGAAATTGCCAATGATGAGCGCACCGGTTACCACCATTTACCCTTTGAACAGTTTAATGCGCACCATCGTACCGTGCATAACCCAAAAACAGGGGCACCTTATTATGGTTTTACCTTATTGCACTATAAAGAAGACTTAATGTACCAAAATACGGATTACCCATCGGTTGAAGGTGCGTTAGCACATTGGGAGCTTATTAAGAACTTTATGGACACTACCACCCCGTTAGCCGATATTCCGCAATTTGAGCGTTATCGTTTGTATGACCCGACCACTGCTACCTATGATAGAAAACATGGCCGCCCAGCTAATTTTTGGCGACGAGTGGATAAAAAGTTTATGAAAAAAGTCGCTAAGGCATCAAATAATGCGCTGTATAGCTTTCCCGTTAAGCAAGCAGATACCTTACACGAGGCTTTACAGCATGGTTATAAAGTGCCAGATATTGTTTATTTTCCTTGGCGAGAAGCTGAGGTTATTTCTGATACCTTCATTGAATATAAAACCGGCGTGTTTGGCCGTTATTTTGTTGAACCATTCATGTTTTAAGGTACATGTTTTAAGGCACATGTTTTAAGGTAAAAACGCCTCACTGGTTTTTATAACGGATGATGATATTTATTGATATGAATAACAATAACTATATAAAAGTAACGGAATACGCTGATACTGCCTATAACGGCAAAGCCAACCCGTATTACCGTGAAAATATTGCTCCTCCTAAGCAACGTAAACGTCACCTTGCCAAAGGGCAGAGTAAGTTGGGGGTATTTCCACGGGTAAAAATAACCGGCATCTGTTGGGATAATCATCAAGAGGCAGGTTTTAATGAAGACATAACAGGCACTATTTTTGATATCGATGGCAAACTAAACATTAAACCAGAGCAATTACGTTTAGCCTTGTCGTCTCAGTCGCAAAATGCCAAGGAGGTGATGCTATTTATGTGGAAGTGTCTCCATGGTGGTGCTTTGGTTGGTATTCCTGTCTTCATGTTGATAGGCCTTGTCTTAGGTGGCGTACAAACCTTTATGGAGTATATTGATATATTATGGTTTGGCTTAGCGGGGTTATTAATTTCAAAATATTTATACCGTTTGCTCGATAAGTTTAACTTAATACCAACAGGGCAGTACGTAATATTTAACCGCCAAACTGGCATGATAGAAATTGCTAATGATGAGCGCACCGGTTACCACTATTTACCCTTTGAACAGTTTAATGCGCACCATCGTACCGTGCATAACCCAAAAACTGGTAAGGCTTATTATGGTTTTACCTTATTGCATTATAAAAAAGACTTAATGTACCAAATTGCTACTTACTTATCGGTTGAAGGGGCGTTAGCACATTGGGAGCTTATTAAGAACTTTATGGACACTACCACCCCGTTAGCCGATATTCCGCAATTTGAACCTTATCGTTTGTATGACCCCACAACTGCTGCTTATGATAGAAAGCATGGCCGCCCAGCTGATTTTTGGCGACGAGTGGATAAAAAGTTTATGAAAAAAGTATCTAAAATCGCATATGACGTGGTGTATAACTTCCCAGTTAAAAAGGCAGATACATTACACGAGGCTTTACAGCATGGTTATAAAGTACCAGATATTGTTTATTTTCCTTGGCGAGAAGCTGAGGCTATTTCTGATACCTTCATTGAATATAAACCGAATGCTTTTTTACGCTTTGTTGTTGACCCTCTAATGTTTTAAGGCACATGTTTCAAGGCGTATTTTTTAAGGTGCATCAGGCCACAGGGCGCTAATAAGTAACAATGACTTTTATTGATATGAATAACAACAATAACTATAAAAAAGTAACGAAATACGCTGATACTGCCTACAATGGCAAAGCCAACCCCTATTACCGTGAAAATATTGCCCCTCCTAAGCAACGTAAACGTCATCTTGCCAAAGGGCAGTGTAAGTTGGGGGTATTTCCACGGGTTAGTATCACGGGGATATGCTGGGATAAAGGTCAAGAAATGGAATATAAAGAGATTTTAAAGGGGAGTGGAGGTGATATTTTTAATAAATTAAATATAAGTGACAATGAGTTACGTTTACCACTTAATTCATTGTCGCAAAATACAAAAGAAGTGATTTTTAAAACCTGGGAGTTATTACATTTCATCGTAATGGTTTTGCTACCATTATATCTACTCATAGGCTTCATCTTTAATGGGATGAACGATTTAAAAGATAATGCGGATGTATTTTTTATAGGTTTAGGTGCAATATTAACATCAAAACTTTTGTATCGCCTGTTTGATAAGATTGGTTTTCTCCCTTCAGGGCAGTACGTAATATTTAACCGTCAAACCGGCATGATAGAAATTGCCAATGATGAGCGTACAGGATACCACCATATACCCTTTGAACAGTTTAATGCCCATCACCGTACTGTGCACAATGAAAGAGGTGCGCCTTATTATGGCTTTACTTTATTACATTACCAGCAAGACTTAATCTATCAGGTTGCTGATTACTCTTCGGTAGTTCAAGCATTAGTCCATTGGGAGTTAATTAAAAACTTTATGGATACTAGCCAACCTTTAGCTGATATTCCGCAATTTGAACGTTATCGTTTGTATGACCCGACCACTGCTGCCTATGATCGAAAACATGGCCGCCCAGCTAATTTTTGGCGACGAGTGGATAAAAAGTTTATGAAAAAAGTATCTAAAATCGCATATGACGTGGTGTATAACTTCCCAGTTAAAAAGGCAGATACATTACACGAGGCCTTACAGCATGGTTATAAAGTACCAGATATTGTCTATTTTCCTTGGCGAGAAGCTGAGGTTATTTCTGATACCTTCATTGAATATAAAACCGGCGTGTTTGGCCGTTATTTTGTTGAACCATTCATGTTTTAAGGTACATGTTTTAAGGCAAGAAAGCCTCACTGGTTTTTATAACGGAAGATGATTTTTTTTGATATGAATAACAATAACTATAAAAAAGTAACGGAATACGCTGATACTGCCTACAACGGCAAAGCGAACCCCTATTACCGTGAAAATATTGCTCAGCGAGCACAACGTAAACGTCACCTTGCCAAAGGGCAGTGTAAGTTGGGGGTATTTCCACGAGTAAAAATAACCGGTATTTGTTGGGATAGTTACCAAGAGTTAAATTTTAATAAAGACATAACAGGCACGATTTTTGATATTGACAGCAAACTGGCCATTAAACCAGAGCAATTACGTTTAGCCTTGTCGTCTCAGTCGCAAAATGCCAAGGAGGTGATGCTAGCTATGTGGAAGATTTTTCATGCTAGTGCTTATATCATTATTGCGGTATTCATGCTGATAGGCCTTGTCTTGGGCGGCGTTGAAAGTTTTTTGGCTGATATTGATATATTATGGTTTGGCTTAGCAGGGTTATTAATGTCAAAATATTTATACCGTTTGCTCGATAAGTTTAACTTAATACCAACAGGGCAGTACGTAATATTTAACCGCCAAACCGGCATGATAGAAATTGCTAATGATGAGCGCACTGGTTACCACTATTTACCCTTTGAGCAGTTTAATGCGCACCATCGTACCGTGCATAACCCAAAAACCGGTAAGGCTTATTATGGTTTTACCTTATTGCATTATAAAGAAGATTTAATGTACCAAAATACGGATTACCTATCGGTTGAAGGGGCGTTAGCACATTGGGAGCTTATTAAGAACTTTATGGACACTACCACCCCGTTAGCCGATATTCCGCAATTTGAACCTTATCGTTTGTATGACCCGACCACGGCTGCCTATGATAGAAAACATGGCCGGCCAGCTAATTTTTGGCGACGAGTGGATAAAAAGTTTATGAAGAAAGTCGCTAAGGCATCAAATAATGCGCTGTATAGCTTTCCCGTTAAGCAAGCAGATACCTTACACGAGGCCTTACAGCATGGTTATAAAGTACCAGATATTGTCTATTTTCCTTGGCGAGAAGCTGAGGTTATTTCTGATACCTTCATTGAATATAAAACTGGCGTGTTTGGCCGTTATTTTGTTGAACCATTCATGTTTTAAGGTACATGTTTTAAGGCAAGAAAGCCTCACTGGTTTTTATAACGGATGATGATTTTTATTGATATGAATAACAATAACTATAAAAAAGTAACGGAATACGCTGATACCGCCTACAACGGCAAAGCGAACCCCTATTACCGTGAAAATATTGCTCCTCCTAAGCAACGTAAACGTCACCTTGCCAAAGGGCAGTGTAAGTTGGGGGTATTTCCACGGGTAAAAATAACTGGTATTTGTTGGGATAGCCATCAAGAGTCAGGTTTTAATGAAGACATAACAGGCACTATTTTTGATATCGACAGTAAACTGAACATTAAACCAGAGCAATTGCGTTTAGCACTATTGTCACAGTCGCAAAATTTTAAGGAGGCGATGCTAGCTATGTGGAAGCTTTTTCATGCTAGCGCTTATATCATTATTGTGGTATTCATGCTGATAGGCCTTGTCTTGGGCGGCGTTGAAAGTTTTTTGGCTGATATTGATATATTATGGTTTGGCTTAGCGGGGTTATTAATTTCAAAATATTTATACCGTTTGCTCGATAAGTTTAACTTAATACCAACAGGGCAGTACGTAATATTTAATCGTCAAACCGGCATGATAGAAATTGCCAATGATGAGCGCACCGGTTACCACCATTTACCCTTTGAACAGTTTAATGCGCACCATCGTACCGTGCATAACCCAAAAACAGGGGCACCTTATTATGGTTTTACCTTATTGCACTATAAAGAAGATTTAATGTACCAAATTGCTACTTACTCATCGGTTGAGAGTGCGTTAACACATTGGGAGCTTATTAAGAACTTTATGGACACTACCACCCCGTTAGCCGATATTCCGCAATTTGAACCTTATCGTTTGTATGACCCGACCACGGCTGCTTATGATAGAAAGCATGGCCGCCCAGCTAATTTTTGGCGACGAGTGGATAAAAAGTTTATGAAAAAAGTATCTAAAATCGCATATGACGTGGTGTATAACTTCCCTGTTAAAAAGGCAGATACCTTACACGAGGCCTTACAACATGGTTATAAAGTGCCAGATATTGTCTATTTTCCTTGGCGAGAAGCTGAGGTTATTTCAGACAAGTTCATTGAATATAAAACCGGCGTGTTTGGCCGTTATTTTGTTGAACCATTCATGTTTTAAGGTACATGTTTTAAGGCAAGAAAGCCTCACTGGTTTTTATAACGGAAGATGATTTTTTTTGATATGAATAACAATAACTATAAAAAAATAACGAAATACGCTGATACTGCCTACAATGGCAAAGCGAACCCCTATTACCGTGAAAATATTGCTCAGCGAGCACAACGTAAACGTCACCTTGCCAAAGGGCAGTGTAAGTTGGGGGTATTTCCACGGGTAAAAATAACCGGCATCTGTTGGGATAATAACCAGGAAGTAGGTTTTAATGAAGACGTAACAGGTACTATTTTTGATATCGACAGTAAACTGAACATTAAACCAGAGCAATTACGTTTAGCTTTGTCGTCTCAGTCGCAAAATGCTAAGGAGGTGATGCTATCTATCTGGAAGTTTTCCCATGCCGGCGCTTTTTTCGGTATTCCGGTCTTCATGCTGATAGGCCTTGTTTTAGGTGGTGTACAAACCTTTATGGAGCATATTGATATATTATGGTTTGGCTTAGCGGGGTTATTAATTTCAAAATATTTATACCGTTTGCTCGATAAGTTTAACTTAATACCAACAGGGCAGTACGTAATATTTAACCGCCAAACTGGCATGATAGAAATTGCTAATGATGAGCGCACCGGTTACCACTATTTACCCTTTGAACAGTTTAATGCGCACCATCGTACCGTGCATAACCCAAAAACTGGTAAGGCTTATTATGGTTTTACCTTATTGCATTATAAAGAAGATTTAATGTACCAAAATACGGATTACCTATCGGTTGAAGGGGTATTAGCACATTGGGAGCTTATTAAGAACTTTATGGACACTACCACCCCGTTAGCCGATATTCCGCAATTTGAACCTTATCGTTTGTATGACCCGACAACTGCTGCTTATGATAGAAAGCATGGCCGCCCAGCTAATTTTTGGCGACGAGTGGATAAAAAGTTTATGAAAAAAGTCTCTAAAATCGCATTTGGGGTAGTGCATAACTTCCCAGTTAAAAAGGCAGATACATTACACGAGGCCTTGCAGCATGGTTATAAAGTACCAGATATTGTCTATTTTCCTTGGCGAGAAGCCGAGGTTATTTCTGATACCTTCATTGAATATAAACCGAACGCTTTTTTACGCTTTGTTGTTGACCCTCTAATGTTTTAAGGCACATGTTTTAAGGCAAGAAAGCCTCACTGGTTTTTATAACGGATGATAATTTTTATTGATATGAATAACAACAATAACTATAAAAAAGTAACCGAGTACGCTGATACTGCCTACAACGGCAAAGCGAACCCCTATTACCGTGAAAATATTGCCCCTCCTGAACAACGTAAACGTCATCTTGCCAAAGCGCAGTGCAAGTTAGGGGTGTTTCCACGAGTAAAAATAACCGGCATCTGTTGGAATAGCCATCAAGAGTCAGGTTTTAATGAAGACGTAACCGGCACTATTTTTGATATCGACAGTAAACTGAACATTAAACCAGAGCAATTGCGTTTAGCACTATTGTCACAGTCGCAAAATTTTAAGGAGGCGATGCTAGCTATGTGGAAGCTTTTTCATGTTGTCGCTTATATCGGTATTCCTACCTTCATGTTGATAGGCCTTGTCTTGGGCGGCGTTGAAAGTTTTTTGGCTGATATTGATATATTATGGTTTGGCTTAGCAGGGTTATTAATTTCAAAATATTTATATCGTTTGCTCGATAAGTTTAACTTAATACCAACAGGGCAGTACGTAATATTTAATCGTCAAACCGGCATGATAGAAATTGCTAATGATGAGCGCACTGGTTACCACTATTTACCCTTTGAGCAGTTTAATGCGCACCATCGTACCGTGCATAACCCAAAAACCGGTAAGGCTTATTATGGTTTTACCTTATTGCATTATAAAGAAGATTTAATGTACCAAATTGCTACTTACTCATCGGTTGAAGGGGCGTTAGCACATTGGGAGCTTATTAAGAACTTTATGGACACTACCACCCCGTTAGCCGATATTCCGCAGTTTGAACCTTATCGCTTGTATGACCCGACCACGGCTGCCTATGATAGAAAACATGGCCGGCCAGCTAATTTTTGGCGACGAGTGGATAAAAAGTTTATGAAGAAAGTCGCTAAGGCATCAAATAATGCGCTGTATAGCTTTCCCGTTAAGCAAGCAGATACCTTACACGAGGCCTTACAGCATGGTTATAAAGTACCAGATATTGTCTATTTTCCTTGGCGAGAAGCTGAGGTTATTTCTGATACCTTCATTGAATATAAAACCGGCGTGTTTGGCCGTTATTTTGTTGAACCATTCATGTTTTAAGGTACATGTTTTAAGGTAAAAACGCCTCACTGGTTTTTATAACGGATGATGATTTTTATTGATATGAATAACAATAACTATAAAAAAGTGATCTGGTCAAGCTAGGCCGCACACTTTCTCCTTACACTTTCAAACTCGATTGGCGACATATCGTTTAAGGTCGTATGTAATCGAACTGAGTTATAGTATTTGATGTATTTTTCAACATCGATTTTCATGCTTTCTCTTGTTAAGTGATAAACATTTAATAGCCATTCATTTTTCAAGCTTCCGAAGAACCTTTCAACTACAGCATTATCTAAGCAAGCCCCACAACCACTCATGGATGGTGTAATTCGATTAGCCCATAGCTGAGCTCGATAGCGCTTGCTGGTATATTGTGAACCTCTATCGCTATGGAATATTAAGCCTGCTTTGGGTTGGCGTAGGTTAATTGCCATCTGCATAGCTCTCATTGTTAAATCAACGGTCATACGCTTACTTAAAGCCCAACCAATAATACGGCGAGAATGTAAATCCATTACTACAGCTAGATACATCCAGCCTTGGTGAGTTCTCAAGTAAGTAATATCACCAGCCCACGTTTGGTTAGCGCTAGCTGGATTAAACTTACGCTTAAGCAAATTATCTGCAATAGCATGACTATGCTTTCGCATGGTCGTCACTTTGTAAGCTACTCGTTGTTTTACTTGTAAGCTGAGTAACTTCATCAAACTTTTTACTCGGAAAATTCCAATATTAAAACCTTCTTTGCGTAGCAGCTTCATCAAGGTTCTGGCACCAGCACTGCTTCGGCTATCATCAAATAGTCGCTTTATACGACGATATAGTCTTAGCTCATCTGGTGTGATGATTTTAGCTGGCCGCTTAAGCCAAGCGTAATAGGCTGAGCGACTCACTTTTAAAACATTACATAGCGCACTGATTGGAAAGCGCCATTGCTGCTCTTTAATATATTCGAACTTTACTTCATTTCTTTCGCAAAGAAGGCGCTGGCTTTTTTTAGGATTTCACGCTCCATTAGCAAGCGTTTGTTTTCTTTTCTAAGCTTAACCAGCTCAGCTCTTTCATCTTTACTTAATGTTTCGCCTGAAGCTTGCTTAGCAAATTTATCTTTCCAGTTATAAAGCAGCTTCGTTGTAATGCCTAACGAGTTAGCAGCTTCGGTTACGCTATAACCTTGTTCTGTAACGAGCTTTACAGCTTCTTCTCTGAACTCATCTGTATATTTTCTTGGTTTTCTTCTTTGCGTCATTTTCACACCTTTATTGTTGGATTAATTATCCTTCATAAAAGTGTGCGGTGCTATTAAATCAGATCAAAGTAACGGAATACGCTGATACCGCCTACAACGGCAAAGCGAACCCCTATTACTGTGAAAATATTGCCCCTCCTGAGCAACGTAAACGTCATCTTGCCAAAGGGCAGTGTATACCCAGAAGGTGAAGGTGCGCTAGTGTTACCGAGCTTCGACAGTGATTTAAGTTTACCGTTAACGTCTAAAAGGCAAGGCCAAGAGACCAGTTACTTTTGGCAAAGTGATACAAGGGAAGTTTATCATCAATATACCCCAGCTATCAGTAGTCGAAGTGTTGTCCTTGATAATCGTTCATTATATCAGTACCACCATTATGGGTTTTAATCATAGCTTACTAACTAGAGGGTAAAATAGGGAATGTGCGGATGCATAGGTGTAATAGAAAAAGGAAAAATATACAGTGTGGTTTAAAAATAAAGAAGATGAAGAAACATTAGAAGAAATAGAGCAACGGGTGAAAGCAGAGGTAGAAGCAGAGTGGCAAGCTGAAATGCTAGAGCAGGGCTATAGTCTTGATGAAAATGGAGAGCTTGTTGATACACGCAGTTATGAGCAACGCCGTACTCAACGTGAAGCTCGAGTAAAAAAATGGCGTGAAGAAAATCCTGAGCAAGCGGCTGCAAATCATTTACGTATTGATAATGATAGAAAATATATAAATGCGGGCATTTACTACGAACCTCTAAGCAAAGACTATCTACATAACCAAAGTTATCAAGAGCGTCTAGCGAAAGCGGAAGCGTTAAATGGTTGTAAGTTTAAAGACTCACCCGAGCTTAACAGTAAGCGCTGGCAAAAAATTGATAAAGTTTTGTATGATAAAAAAGCAGGCTTTAGAAACTTATGTGACGGTAAAATAGCCACTATGGGGCGTTTGAATGGCTTTACAACATTTACCTTTATAATACAGGTACCGACCTGTTTATTCGGCTTAAGCAGTTTTTTTGATGGCCATGCATGGACAGGTATATTACTACCAATCTTTTTCTCAATGTTTTTTATACGTAAATGGTTAAAGCCCTATGACCAATTTGTTTTTGACCGCCATTTAGGCTTAGTGAAAACGCCACATAATTGGTGGCGACGCTCGTTTTATATTCCTCCAGAAGATTTAGAGTGCTATGACGGTGGTGAAATTAAATCTGCCCGTGGTGGTGGTTCGCGCGGTACGGCCAAATTTCGTTGTATGAAAACGCCAAAACGCTTTTATTTAAAAACACCTGAGTTTATTTGTCGTTTTGGTGGTATGAGTCAAGAGTGTTGGGCTTCCTATATTGAGTTTATGGATATCACGATTCCAATAAACCCACAATTACATGAAAGTATTGAACATTACTACACCATTGATAAAAACGCGCTAGAAACCGGCCCATTCCCTGAAGAGATGAAGAAGTACATTGACCCAGAAGATAAGCAAGTTAATCGCGAACATGTCTGGTAAATATCTAAAACGCATTATGACAAGCCACCCTAAACATCAAAAAACTAGGTTTTAAAAGGGATCTCTATTATGAGTGATGACTTCTTAGGTGCAATAATTTTAGTTTTCTGTATTTGGGGAGGGATGATTGCCACTTTTAAATTTTTTACAGGGGGTAACTTAACAGCTAAACCTATCGCTGATAACACTATTTTAGATGAGCTATGTCTTGTTTATAAGCCTTTTAACTATTGCTGAATGAGCAAATAGTTAATTCAATCGCTATAAAAAACAAACCCCATCAAAAATGATAGGGTTTATCAGTAATTTGAAAGCTTTACACTATAAAGCCTTTTTTATTAAGCTGAGCAATTATTTATCGGCAGCGTTACCTTTTGCTTTAAGCGCATTCTCATGCCAGTATTGCCAGTGCATATGTCGATGTGTTTCTACTAAGTGCTCTGGTTGTAAGTAATCTTTATAAGTGTAGCGATAGAATTGACGAGGCTTTTTCGGATCTTTAGCTTCTTCAGTTTGTTTGCCTAAATCTTGATGTTTTACTAGCCAGTTATAAAAGCTTTCTTGAAATTTTTCGCCAGACTCATCCAGTAACTTTTTATAGCCGCCAAAGAAATCAGTTTTTAAGTAATGGGCAAGCTTAAGGTACTCATCATGATGCTCTTCAAACATAAAGCGAACCGCTAAGTAGCCCCACTTGTACACTTGCGTTGTGCCATCTTTATATTCGGTATTAAATACATCCGTTAATGACAACCATTCTTCTGGCTTTTTATCGACCAGCTCTTTAAACGCTTTAGGGTTGTCATCGGCTTTGGAAATGTATTCCGCTAAGCCTTCTGACCACCAAACCATATTGCTTGGGAAGTGATTAAAGGTATCGTATTTGACAAAGCGGCCATCTAAGTAATGCACGTATTCATGGTGTAGATTCCATACTTTAAATTCTGGTCGAACCCAAAAGTGCTCGTATGAATAGAAAGTAGCAGTATTGTCAGGGTCTTGTGTTGTACCTTCAATATACATACCGCCATTATCAGTATGAATATCAAATACTAATTGACCATATTTATTGTATTCTGCCGCATTATGGAATATTACAACGCGAAGTTGGTCGTTAAAGTCATTGGCAACGGGTTGGTTGTTTGTGGCTAACTTAGCATGAAAATCACTTTCTTGAGCGATTAATTCCTGACATGAATTATTCAGCTGAGCTTCAGTCATCTTTTGCGTTAAAATGAATAAGCTATCTGAACAAACATGCTTAATTGGTAATGCTTCTTCAATTGTTGGTGCGATACAGCGTCCTTCTAAACTGCCAGATTTACACTCAGATTTTCCTCTAAAGGTACTGACAACATAAGGAATGCTAAATAGAGTTTTAAGCTCTTGTGTATCTTTATTATGTGTTTTAGCAAATGCTTCTAACGCAGACCATACGTTTTCATCTAGCTCTGTCATTAATGCTTCTTGCGGCAGAGACATTTCATCTTTATCTAATTTTGCTCTGTCTTCTTCAGAGCGTTTGTAATACTCATTCCAGTATTGCTTTGTATATACATTGTAATATTGCGCTAGTGCCCATACCGCATGTTGTGTAGGCCAGTCGCTGTTAGCTATTACAGCATTTTTTGAGCCGATAAAGTCAATCAGTGCTTGTTGTAATTCACCCTGCGCTAATATCGCATTCATATGTGGGTCTTTATTTTTTCTTCTTGCTTCATATGGCAAGATAGCGCCAGCTCTAATGACTTCCCAAAGCGCGTATTGGTTAAGCTTATCATGACCTAAATCGGTATTGGCATATAAGTTAATCAATTTAGTTAGTGGTTGAATATGATCTGCTACCATAGGTTGTAGCGGTTCTAGAAAAAATAAGCGATATAAAGCAACAGCATAATTTTCATGTAGTTTTGCTGTATCCGCTGTTAACTGATAGAAACCAGGCATATTTTGCATCGCAATAAGCGCTTGGTTTAGCGATTGAGCCGTCGCTTCTGGCCAATCTTTATCTGGGCCAAAGCTAGAATAAACTCTAAGGTAAAAGCTTAGCTTTTCGAGATCTTTATCTGCTAAATTGCCTTGTTTTGCTTTCACTGTTATCGCATTAGCCACATCACCTAATAAGTTGTCTTGATAATGATTAAAGTCTTGGCTCCAAAGCTGTTCTAGATCTGCTTGCAAAATAGAGCTAACGGTTGACTGAGTCAGCGCATTGTTAGTTACAACCTGTTGGTTTTGAGAGAGTGGCTGGTTCGCGCTTTGATTTGTATTAGAGCAGGCGCTTAACACAGAGATAGCAACCACAGATAGCAAAGTAGAAATTTTATTAGTCATAATCATTTTATTATTTAGTTGTAGATGCTAGCAATGTATACAATATGTCATTGTTGTGCAAGTTAGGCTAAGCTTGCGTGAAATCAAATTGTTTATAGATTTAGCAATTAACGACATTATTCACGCGCGTTTTATCTATTAACTTCTTATAAATCTTGATAATTTGCTAAAGTTAATTTGTCTTGTTACTTAATGTAAGGAAAATGATGTTTCACCATAAACAAGGTAGCTTTACTGCGTGGATTTTGCGTCTTCGCAAAATAATTCGCTGGCCTCTGATGACATTTCGAGAAGCTGAAACCTGTTCACAACATTCTTTTGAGGTGGCAGTTATTAGCCATCAAATTGCTTTAATAGGTAAGTTAAAGTTTAACAGGGGCTATGACCCTTCAAAAGTTGCTGTTGTTGCCTTATATCATGAAGCGTCTGAGTCAGGTGGCGTTGGCGATTTACCTAGCCCGTTAAAGTATCATAACCCAGAGTTTACAGCGCAAATAAAGAAAATAGAGCGAGATGTTGAGCACTCTATGGTCTATCAAGGTTTACCCAGCTATTTGCATGATGATATGGCAAACATCGTCATTCAATCTAATGTTGATAAAGATATTAAGTCCATTGTCAAAGCCGCTGATGATTTGGCTGCGTATCATTACAGTTTATCTGAACTAAACTGTGGCAATAAGGAATTTATTGATGCTTGTACTCTCTTAAAGAAGCGGGTTGCTCAACATTGCGAAAACTGGCCTGAAGTGAATGAGTTTTTTCTTTCCCAATTTTCAGCTTGTACACAAACATTAGATCAATTATCACGACCAGATTAGTACATACACTATTATTCTTTTTAGTGCAATAGTTAATTTTTCATGTCAACAGGCAAATAACAGTAAAAGCTATTGTGATATTTGTCACTTCGCCTAGAGTTTTTACCCTTATTTTGCCACTTTGATCAGTGAAATTAAAAATAAATTGCCTTTTTATCAAAAAATCCATGAATAAAATAAGGTCTCTTTAATACTTGAGTGAAAAGGTCAAGTATACCGGGGGCTTGCCAGTATCCCCGAGTAAAACCCCATTAAATTTTTGAGGGTGTTTTTTGAGCAAAAATAAAGAAAACGTAGTGATATTGTCGCTATGTATACAAAGTTTGTCGCGATAATAAGCAAGATGAAAAATATACTGCTATATTGTCGTTGATATATGTCAAAACATTCACCTTCTTTGTTGATCTATGTCAACGTAATAGGAGGGCTAAGTTGATGCCCCTTAAGCTTTTATGTGTATAATCATTTCATTATATAACGGTGAAGTTAGTCATTTTGGCTGTATATAAAGATGGTTAATTATTAATAGTGTCTTTGAGTAAGCTATTTTTAAAAGTAAACATGTTTATTGGAGTTATTGGTGCTGATTGATTTCATTGTTCAAAGGATATACAAGGTATATTAATGGCTGTAGGCGTAGATCATTCTAGACGTAACTTTTTTCGAGGTCGTAGACCGAGCGAAAAGGTAAATGTCCGCCTGCCTTGGCTAAAAAGTGAACAGGCGCTTTTGCAAGAATGTACGCAATGCTCTGATTGTATCAATGCTTGTGAAACGCAAATTATCGTTAAAGGCGAGGGGGGTTTTCCCACCGTCGATTTCACTAAAGGTGAGTGCACTTTTTGTCAGCAGTGTGCATTAGCGTGTAACGAGCCTATCTTTGTCGACGATTTATCTCAAACACCTTGGCAGGTAGAAGCGATAATCAAAGATTCATGCTTAGCTAAAAATCAAATCATGTGTCAGAGCTGTCAAGACAGCTGTGAGCCATACGCCATTTCATTTCAGTATTTACAATCTTCGGTTCCTCAGCCACGTATCAGTCAAGTTGACTGTAATGGCTGTGGTGCATGTGTTTCAGTCTGTCCGCAGTCTGCAATCGAAATAAAACCAATAGATACTTCTACAACATTAGCAATAGGAGAATAGTATGAGTGCACTAGAGCAATTAATTTGGAACATTTTAGGATACTCGTCTATGCCCTTGATTTTTCTAGGTGGTTTTATTGCCACTGCTGTAGTTGCAATAGCACTACTGAAAATGACTGGTGCAGAGGCAAAAGAATAATTTAAAGCTTCATGCTTTATTTATAGTAAAAGCAAAACATAAGCCTGAGGCTTAATATAAACGAATTAAACAGAGGTCAATTATTGTGATCAATCTACTTGAAGAAAATCCTGTCAACATTGCTGGCGTTTTATTTGTCGCTCGACCGGAAAATGTCGAGGAAGTGGCAGGTAAGCTAGCAGAGTTCCCAGGAGCTGAAGTACATGAAACCAGTGATAACGGCAACATGGTAGTAACAATAGAAGAAGACAATAAAGATCAACGCTTAATTGAAACAATAACAACTATGAGCAACATCCCCGGTGTAATCTCCTCATCATTAATTTTCCATCATAATGATGCTGGATTAGCACAATTTTCAGGAGGGCAAAAATGACACTGACTAGACGGGATTTTATAAAAGCAAACGCTATTGCGGCAACAGCTGTTGCTGCTGGCATTTCAATTCCTACTTCTGCTTCAAATATGATTACTAAATCATCTGAAAGCAAAATTAAGTGGGATAAGGCGCCATGTCGATTCTGCGGTACTGGTTGTAGCGTACTTGTCGGTACTCAACATGGTAAAGTAGTCGCAACCCAAGGTGATCCAGATGCGCCAGTAAATAAAGGCCTAAACTGTATCAAAGGTTATTTCTTATCTAAGATCATGTACGGTAAAGATAGATTAACCACGCCTTTATTACGTATGACCGATGGTCAATACGATAAAGAAGGTGATTTTACCCCGGTTAGCTGGGATAAAGCCTTTGACGTAATGGCGGATAAATTTAAAACAGCCATCAAAGAAAAAGGGCCTACTTCTGTTGGTATGTTTGGCTCAGGTCAATGGACTATTTGGGAAGGTTATGCGGCATCTAAGTTGATGAAAGCAGGTTTCTTATCAAATAATATTGATCCAAACGCTCGTCACTGTATGGCTTCTGCGGTAGGTGGCTTTATGCGTACCTTCGGTATTGATGAGCCTATGGGTTGTTATGACGATTTAGAAAAAGCCGACGCCTTTGTTCTTTGGGGCTCAAACATGGCGGAAATGCACCCAATTTTATGGTCGCGTTTAACTGACCGTCGTTTAAGTGCGCCGCACGTGAAAGTACACGTATTATCAACATTTAAGCATCGTAGTTTCGAGCTTGCTGATAATGGCATGATCTTCACGCCACAAACAGATTTAGCAATTTTAAACTTTATTGCTAATTATGTTATTGAAAATAAAGCGGTTAACAAAGAATTTTTACAAAAACACGTTAACATCCGTGAAGGTGTTACTGATATTGGTTACGGCTTACGTCCAACTCATCCGTTAGAAAAAGCGGCGAAAAACCCAGGTAAGGGTGGCTCTAAGCCAATGAGTTTTGATGATTACGCTAAGTTTGTTAGTAAGTATACTGCTGAGTACGTATCTGAATTATCAGGTGTACCAGTTAAAAACTTAATTGAATTAGCTGAACTTTATGCTGATCCAAAAGTGAAAGTAACTTCATTCTGGACTATGGGCTTTAACCAACATACCCGTGGTGTTTGGGCAAATAACCTAATGTACAACGTACATTTATTAACAGGTAAAATCTCAGAGCCGGGCAATAGTCCATTCTCATTAACGGGTCAACCGTCAGCTTGTGGTACTGCACGTGAAGTGGGTACATTCGCGCACCGTTTACCTGCTGATATGGTAGTTAAAAATCCTAAGCATAGAGCGTTTTCTGAGAAAGTGTGGAAGTTACCAGAAGGTACTATTCCACCTAAACCTGGTTACCATGCTGTTCTGCAAAACCGTATGCTTAAAGACGGTAAATTAAATGCTTATTGGGTAATGTGTAACAACAATATGCAAGCAGCGCCAAATATGAATGAAGAAGGTTTACCTGGCTATCGTAACCCTGATAACTTCATTGTGGTATCCGACCCTTACCCAACCGTTTCAGCACAAGCAGCGGACTTAATTTTACCTACAGCTATGTGGGTAGAAAAAGAAGGTGCTTACGGTAATGCTGAACGTCGTACACAGTTCTGGCATCAACAAGTGCAAGCGCCAGGTGATGCAAAATCTGATTTATGGCAGTTAGTTGAATTTTCTAAACGCTTTAAAGTTTCAGAAGTATGGCCGGAAGAGTTAATTGCTAAAGCACCAGAGTATAAAGACAAGACTTTATATGATGTGTTATACGCAAACGGCCAAGTGAATAAGTTCCCAACCTCTGATTGTAAAGGTGATGCTAACGTTGAAGCTGAGCACTTTGGTTTCTACATTCAAAAAGGTCTTTTTGAAGAGTATGCAACCTTTGGTCGTGGTAAAGCTCACGATTTAGCTGACTTTGATACTTATCATGAAGCACGTGGTTTACGCTGGCCTGTAGTTGACGGTAAAGAAACCTTATGGCGCTTTAGAGAAGGTTATGACCCGTATGTAGAAAAAGGCTCAGGTGTTCAGTTCTACGGTAAGCCTGATAAGAAAGCGGTTATTTTTGCGCTACCTTATGAGCCACCGGCAGAATCTCCTGATAACGAGTACGATTTATGGCTAAGTACTGGCCGTGTTCTTGAACATTGGCATACAGGTACTATGACCAATCGTGTTCCGGAATTGCATAAAGCATTCCCTGATGCGGTAATTTTCATGCATCCAGATGATGCTCGTCAACGCGGCTTACGTCGTGGTGATGAATGTATTATTGCCTCACGTCGTGGTGAAGTGAAGTCTCGTGTGGAAACACGTGGCCGAAATCGCCCACCTAAAGGGTTAGTTTTCATGCCATTTTTCGATGCGAAGCAGTTAACCAATAAGTTAACGCTTGATGCAACCGATCCATTGTCAAAAGAAACTGACTTTAAGAAGTGTGCAGTGAAAATCGTTAAGGTTTAACGCCCTAACGTAATCACAAAGCTAAATTATTAAGATTATTTGAGAACAACGATGAGCAGCTCAACAACATATCAACCAAGGAAAATGTCTAGACGTCAGTTAATCACTGACGCTAGCCGTGGCTTGTGTGGTGTGGGGTTATTAGCAACAGGGCTTGCTGGCTATGCCAAGCAATCTCAAAGCTTAGCTGCTCAATGTTTACGTCCACCTGGCGCATTAAGTGAAGAAGACTTTCTTGCTGCCTGTGTTCGTTGTGGTTTATGTGTTGAAGCATGTCCTTATGACACCTTGAAACTGGGTAAGTTATTTGAACCAGTAACAACAGGAACGCCTTATTTTGATGCCAATGTTATCCCATGTGAAATGTGTGAAGACATTCCGTGTCAAGAGGCTTGTCCTACTGGCGCAATATCACCTGAATTGGAGTCAATTAATGACGCCAAAATGGGCTTAGCCGTTTTATTGGATAGGGAAACTTGCTTAAACACACAAGGGTTACGTTGCGATATCTGTGTAAGGGTTTGCCCTTTAATGGATGAAGCAATCACCCTGGAAGTACAGCGAAACGTCAGAACAGGCCATCATGCCATGTTTATCCCAACGGTGCACTCTGATGCGTGTACTGGTTGTGGTAAGTGTGAACATGCATGTCCGTTGCCAGAAGCCGCAATTAAAGTATTGCCGCTTGATATTGCTAAAGGTGAACTAGGTAAACATTATCGCTGGGGTTGGGTTGAAAAAGACAACGCCGGTGGTTCGTTAATAGATGAGGTACTAGATTTACCTGATCGCTTACCGGAGGGGGATTAATTATGAAATACCCTGTTGGTAAAGAAGCGATAGAGGAAAAGGGCTGGTTTTTAGCTCATCGGTTTTTGCTATTAAGACGGTTTGTTCAATTGGGTGTATTAGCACTATTTTTGGCTGGCCCCTTATTTGGTCTCTGGATTATCAAAGGAAATCTTAGCTCAAGTCTTTTTTTAGACGTGGTGCCAATGACAGATCCTTTTGTTGCTTTGCAAGCCTTTGCGGCAGGGCACTTACTAGAGACAACAGCAATTATCGGTGCAGTCATAATTATTAGTTTTTATTTTCTCTTAGGTGGTCGAGTATTTTGTTCTTGGGTATGCCCAGTCAATATGATTAGTGATGCAGCACACTGGTTAAGACGAAAATTGAAGATTAGAACATCAACGAAGCTATCACGTAAAACCCGTTTTTGGGTGCTAGCTATGGCTCTGGTTCTGCCAATAGGCTTAGGCACTATGGCATGGGAGCTTATAAACCCAGTATCTATGTTTCACCGTGGTGTGATATTTGGTATGGGGGCTGGTTGGATAGTGCTTGTTGGAATTTTCTTGTTTGATTTATTACTCGTTGAGCAAGGTTGGTGTGGTCATATATGCCCACACGGAGCGTTTTATAATGTATTAGGACGCTACAGCCCAATCAAGGTATCAGCAACAAATCGGGATAAATGCCATAAGTGCATGGACTGTTTTGCTGTATGCCCAGAGCCGCAGGTGTTGAAAATGCCATTATTTGGTGAGAACAAGGGCTTTAGCCCTGTGATCAAATCGGCTGACTGCACAAATTGTGCTCGTTGTATTGATGTTTGCTCAAAAGATGTATTTAAGATAACGACAATTTTGCCAAATAAGGCAGAGGTATAATTATGAAAAAATTATTAAGTGTTGTAGTGGTTTTAGGATTAGCCTGTACAACGTCAATTAACGCTGAAGAAGTTAACTCGGGTGGGGTAGAGTCTCTTCGTGGTACAGCAACTCTTGATGCGACTAAAAAAGCAGAAGAGATGAAGCGTGTCATTAAGGATAAAAACCCAATTGCTCGTAACTATGTTCACCAACCACCTATGATCCCGCATCAGATCCGTGGTTATAAGGTCGATTTAAATAGCAATAAGTGTTTAACCTGTCACGGCTGGAAGTATGCTGCTGAAACGGGTGCCACTAAGGTAAGTATGACGCACTTTGAAACTCGTGATGGTAAAACACTATCTGATATTTCACCACGTCGTTATTTTTGCTCGCAATGTCATGTTACTCAAGCAGATGCTAAGCCATTGGTTGAAAATACCTTTGAGCCAGTAGAATCATTGGGCAATGATTAGTCCTAATGTGTAAAGGGGAAAAAAATGACAAAAGCAACAAATAAAAAAGGCCTTTGGCACTACCTAAAGTCACCCAATAGCGCAGGATTGTGGTTTATTTTGATGATAGGTTTTGCTGGCGGTATCATCTTTTGGGGTGGCTTTAACACAGCACTGGAAGTAACCAATACTGAAAAGTTCTGTATTAGCTGTCACGAAATGGAAAATAACGTTTATGAGGAATATCGTGAAACGATACACTACTCAAACCGTTCTGGCGTTAGGGCTACATGTCCAGACTGTCACGTACCGAAAGAGTGGACTCATAAAATAATCCGTAAAATTGCCGCCAGTAAAGAAGTCTGGGGCAAACTTACCGGGGTTATTGATACGCCTGAGAAGTTTAACGATCATCGCCGCTATATGGCTGAACGTGAATGGAAACGTATGAAGGAAAATGACTCTCGCGAATGTCGTAACTGTCATAACTTTGAATACATGGACTTTTCAGAGCAAGGTAACCGTAGTGTGAAAATGCATAAAGCTGCACTTGGCACAGGTGATAAAACTTGTATTGATTGTCATAAAGGTATTGCTCATACATTACCTGACATGAAAGGTGTGGAAAACTGGTAAAGTGCATTAATAACTAGGTATTTATCTTTGATAGGTACTTAGTGTTAGCTAACTTCCTGTAACGAAAAAGCGACAGTTTTGTCGCTTTTTGTTTTTGTATACTTTCATAGTGTGTTGGCAACTTGATGTAAATCACAAGATGCGACTTATAGCTTGATAAAATAACCATGGTAATCATTTCATGGAAAACACTATGTCAGTTCGAGTTTGTAATACAGCATTAGAGGCTGTATCTGTAATAGAAGACAACGAGTTTATTTGGACTCATTCAATGGCGGCAACGCCAAGAATATTATTCTCAGCCTTAGCTACACATGCTAAAACCCGCAAAAACTTAACTTTGATGCAGCTACATACAGAGCGTAGCGAAGCATTGGCTGATGAGAGTTTATTGCCACACTTACGTCACCGCTGCTATTTTACCAGCACTTCAACAAGGCCACTTATTGCACAAGGTCAGGCTGATTACGTGCCGATTTTCTTATCTGAAGTACCTAAGTTGTTCCGCTCAAAAGAGCAAGTGATTGATACGGCAATTATTCAGGTTTCGCCACCTGATAAACACGGCATGTGTACTATGGGGGTATCGGTAGAGGCAACTAATGCCGCATGTCAAATGGCAAAGAAAATTATTGCTCATATCAACCCGAAAATGCCACGAACCCATGGCGATGCCTTTATCTCTTACGATAGATTTCATAGCGTGTATTGGCAAGAAGATGAGTTGCCACAGCATCCTAAATCTGAGCCGGATGCTATCACGCAAGCGATTGGGGAAAATGTTGCCCAATTAATTAATGATGGTGACTGTTTACAAATGGGTATAGGCGCAATTCCCGATGCGGTTTTAGCGTGTTTAAAAGATAGAAAAGATTTAGGCATTCACACCGAAATGTTTTCAGACGGTGTTCTAGAATTATTAGAAGCTGGAGCTATTACCAATAAGCTGAAGAAAGTTCATCCAGGTAAAATTGTTACGGGTTTTGCTGCTGGCACGCAAAAACTCTATGATTTTGTTGATGATAACCCACAGGTGGCTTTTTTAGATATTGAGTATGTGAATGATACCTCGATAATTCGACGAAATGACAATGTTGCAGCCATCAATAGTGCATTGCAAGTTGATATTTCAGGGCAAGTTTGTGCAGACTCTATCGGCACGTCAATTTATTCTGGCGTGGGTGGTCAAATGGACTTTATTCGAGCTGCTAATTTGTCAAAAGGTGGCAAGGCGGTTATCGCTTTACCATCAACAGCAAAACGTGGTCAGTTGTCTCGTATTGTACCAACACTTGATAGCGGTGCTGGCGTTGTTACCACCAGAGCGCATGTTCATTACATAGTAACTGAATACGGTGTGGCTAATTTGCGCGGTAAAAGTTTAAGAGAAAGAGCTGAGGCGTTAATTGCCATTGCTCACCCTGATTTTAGAGCGGAATTAACAGAGCAAGCAAGTAAGCTTTGGAATATAAGTTTATAGGCTAAAAAGCATATAAGGAAAAACAAATAGCAAAACGGCTAATCTTTGCAGATTAGCCGTTTTTGTTTCGATTAGAGTTAAAGTTAGATCATTTAAACTTGTTTGTAGGTGGCAAAAAAGTTTTTCAGCCTTTCTAAAGCTGGTACTAACTCATCTACGTGCGGCAAAAATACTAATCTAAAGTAATTGTTATCTTTAATATTAAAGGCGCGGCCGTGAACTAATAAAATCTTTTCCTGTTTTAGCAGATCTAAAATCATTTTTTCATCATCAGTGATGTTAAATTTTGCGTTATCTACTTTAACAAACAGGTATAAAGCGCCCATGGCAGGGTGACATGATAAACCATCAATGTCATTAATCATTTGCGCAGCAATGTTACGTTGCTTTAATAAGCGACCATCACCAGTAATTAATTCATTAATACTTTGGTAGCCGCCAAGCGCCGTTTGAATTGCGTGTTGGCAAGGCACATTGGCGCACAAACGCATGGAAGAGAGAATATTCAAGCCTTCTAGATAATCTTCAGCATGAATTTTCGGGCCTGAGACTACCATCCAACCAGCCCTAAAACCGGCAATACGATAGTTTTTAGACAGACCTCCCATGGTAATGATCAAGACATCTTGCGCTAAGCTCGCTGTTGGTATGTGCTTAGCTCCATCATATAAAATCTTATCGTAAATCTCATCGCTAAAAATAATTAAGCTGTGCTTACGTGCAAGTGCAATAATGCCTTCAAGTACTTCTTGCGGATAAACAGCCCCTGTAGGGTTATTTGGGTTAATAAGCACGATAGCCTTGGTTTTATCGGTAATCTTGCTTTCCATATCTTCAAGATTTGGATACCAATAGTTTTCATCATCACAGTGGTAATGAACAGGTGTACCACCAGAAAGAGCAACTGCGGCTGTCCATAATGGATAATCAGGTGCAGGAATCAGCACCTCATCTTCATTATTGAGTAAGGCTTGCATAGCCATAACAATCAGCTCACTAACCCCGTTACCAATGTAGATATCATCAACGCTAACATCTTTTATATTCTGCTGTTGAAAATATTGCATTACGGCAACACGCGCTGAGTAGATACCTTGCGATTCAGAATAGCCTTGTGAACTAGGCAGGTTATGAATGACATCTTTTAAAATATCATCGGGCGCTTCAAAACCAAATGGGGCGGGGTTACCAATGTTAAGCTTAAGTATTTTATGACCTTCATCTTCTAAACGACGGGCTTCTGCGGCTATTTGTCCTCGAATATCATAACAGACCTTGCTTAATTTCGATGATTTTGTAATAGCTTTCATGAGATAGACACTTCTTAATAGTTTAGGGATTAAAGGTTTTTATTGAAGCTTCATTGTTGCCAATAAATGCCTGTTTGAAAAGCCTTAAATACTATTTTTTAATGAAAAAAAGTGACTTTTTAATAAGATATGGCATATAAAGTCGCTACTTTTATTATCGACATGAAAAAAGGAGCTAACTAGCTCCTTTTCATATATTTGTATAAGAGTAATTCTTACCCTTAGGTTTATTCGTTAAAAAGCGATAAAACCTCGTCAATGGCAATAAGTGACTTTTCACCTGTGATACGGTTTTTCACTTCTACTTTTTGTTCATCTAAATTACGCTCACCAACGATAAGCAATAACGGTGTCCCCATAAGTTCATGATCAGCAAACATAACGCCAGGGCGCTCTTTTCTGTCATCAAACAGTACTTCTATGCCTTTATCATTGAGTGTTTGATATAAAGCTTCGGCGGTTTCTTTTACGCGCGCTGATTTCGCCATATTCATAGGAACGATAGCCACTTCAAATGGTGCGATTGCTTTTGGCCATTTAATACCATATTTATCATGGTTTTGTTCGATAGCAGCAGCAACAATACGTGATACACCAATACCATAACAACCCATAGTTAACGTTTGGTTTTTACCGCCTTCATTAAGTACTGCACAGTTCATCGCTTGTGCGTATTTTTGACCTAATTGGAAGATATGACCGACTTCAATACCGCGCTTAATGACAATATTCCCTTGACCACATGGGCTAGGATCGCCTTCAACAACGTTACGAATATCGGCGATTGTAATTTCACCGCAATCACGTTGCCAGTTTACGCCTGTTAAATGCGCGTCGTCTTCATTTGCACCACAAACAAAATCAGCTAAATGTGCTGCGCTGCGATCAACAATCACTTCACACGCTAAATCTTTAGGGCCAATCGAGCCTGCGCTGCAATTAGCGGTTGCTTTGATTTGTTCATCAGTAGCAAAGGTTAATGGGCTAGCAACTTGTGGTAAGTGCTCAGCTTTTATTTCGTTTAATTGATGATCGCCACGAACTACAAGTGCAACCACAGGGACTTGCTCACCTTCTTCAGTAACACCTTGAACAAGTAATGTTTTAACCGTTTGAGTTAATTCAACAGCTAGGAAGTTTGCCACTTCTTCAATGGTTTTAACATTTGGGGTGGCTACTTGATTTAGCTCTTGGCTTGGCTCAGGGCGCTCGCCTTTTGGTGCTAACGCTTCAGCTTTTTCAATATTAGCAGCAAAATCGCTGGCATCACTAAAGGCGATATCATCTTCACCAGACTCGGCTAAAACGTGGAATTCATGTGAGGCATCGCCACCAATTGAGCCGGTATCGGCAATTACTGGGCGATAGTCTAAACCTAGTCTGTCAAAGATACGACAATAAGCATCAAACATAACTTGATAGGTTTTTTCTAAACATTCTTGCTCAAGGTGGAATGAATAAGCATCTTTCATCAAGAACTCACGACCACGCATTACACCAAAGCGAGGTCTGATCTCGTCACGGAATTTGGTTTGAATTTGAAATACGTTAAGTGGTAATTGTTTGTAGCTGCTTAATTCATTAGCAACTAACTTAGTGATAACTTCTTCATGCGTTGGTCCTAAAACAAAATCACGCTTGTGGCGATCGTTTAAGCGCAATAATTCTGGGCCGTAGTCGTCCCAACGACCAGACTCTTGCCATAAGTCTGCTGGTTGAACCATAGGCATTAACACTTCATTTGAGCCGGCGCGCTGCATTTCTTCACGAACAATATTTTCTACTTTTTTAAGTACTTTCAAACCCGTAGGTAACCAAGTATATAAACCTGAGGCAACATGGCGAACTAAACCTGCTCGCAGCATAAGTTGATGACTTATTACTTCTGCACTGGCAGGAGTTTCTTTTAAAGTAGAGAGTAAATATTGGCTAGTACGCATTGCTAGATAATTCCGTAATAAAGCGTTAAATAAAATTGCCCGTATTCTAGCAGGGGAAAACAGCTTGCAGAAGTATTAATGGTAAAGATATAGCAATTAGTTATCAGAAGTTTGCTGAACGTATAATCGTTAGGCTTGCTATGGACAAAATTATCACATTCTATCTGGTCATTTTTTTAACAAAAACAACAACAAATAAGGCAATGGTAAAGCTGCCAGTAAAAGCTTCAACCGCGGCTATTGCTCGAGATAAGCCAACAGGAGTGAAGTCGCCATAACCTAGCGTAGTAAAGGTTACTACTGAGTAATACAACGAAGATAGGAACAGGCCAAAGTTTTCTTTTAAGGTATTATCGCTACTTATGGTTTGAATTGAATCTTGATAATTTAGTCCGGTAAAAGAATACAACAGGGCGCATAAAAAAATGATGGCAATTGATAAGCCGATAATTCTTAGTGGCGCTTCGCCATAACCGCAAAATATATCTACCATTTTCGACAAAAGGCGTTTAAAGCTATACCGCGGCAATTGTAAGCGCCTCATGGTCAGCTCTTTTTGAATAAAAAAGCCTGAGAGGGTAAATATGCCTTCGTGCTCTGCGTGTTTTCTTAAGTCTCTATAGATTTCTTCTGCTTGCTCTAAATAGTCAATGGATGCTGTCGTGTTACCAGCGTTTTTTGCGGCTTTCGCGTCTTTTTCTTGTTTGAGTTTTGCGCCAAACTTTATATTTTCAAATTTACTACCTAACCATTTTACGCCAAGCATATTGGCATTTTCTAAATTGGCGCAGTTTAAATTTGCCTCACGTAAATCCGCTTTCATTATGCTAGCGTTTGTTAAATTAATATTAAAAAGATGACCACCTTTTAAATTGGCGTGGTAAAGATCACAGTGGGAAAAGTCATAGCCAACTTTTTTATGATGATTAACTAAATCTATGCCTTCTAGTTGCGCTTTGGTTAAAACTAGCCCTCTTAGCATGCCGTCACTTCGAGCATAATCAACTAAGGCTTGTTTAACTTCTGGCCCAGACTTATCGATAGACTTGTCGTGCCAATAACAAAAACCAGAATCATTAGCTTCTAAAGGGCACTTATGCGACTTACCATCATGATTATCTGGGTCGTTATATTGGCAAAGCGTCTTTATTTTATTCATTTTTAGAGTATAGTGCGCCTTACTCAAAAATGTTATTTGAATAGCCAAACACGAGGTTTCAATGAAAATTAAATTAGTACAAGCCGATTATAATAATGCTCAGCACGCTGACGATATTTTATTATTACTTAATGGCTATGCAATTGACCCTATGGGAGGTGGCGAGCCCTTATCTGACTATGTTAAGCAGAATCTGATTATTGAGCTGCGTAAGCGATCGGATGTATTTTCAGTACTTTGTTATGTTGATGATAAACCAGCAGGTATAGTGAATTGTGTTGAAGGCTTTTCTACGTTTAAGTGTAAGCCATTAATTAACATTCATGATTGTGGCGTTTTACCTGAATTTCGCGGTAAAGGCATAAGTGGTAAGTTATTTGAAGAAGTTGAAAAAATAGCCGTAGCGCGTGGTTGTTGTAAATTAACCCTAGAGGTTTTAGAAGGTAATACCGTAGCACAAAATGCTTATAAAAAGCTTGGCTTTGCAGGTTATGAGTTAGATGAAAAAATGGGTAAAGCGATGTTTTGGGAGAAGAAACTTAGCTAGCTTTGCGACATAAGAGCGGATAAATAATTTATCCGCTCTTATATAATGAATGTTTGCTTAAAAAGAAATAGGTCTTCTTTTTTTCGGTTCATTGGTTGTTTGCGGCTTTTTATCTGCTGCTTTTGTGCAACTTGGAGCACTTTTTTGAGCGTGAACTTCTTCAGCGCTAGTATCCGCGTTATCAGTTACGTCTTCATTAGTTATGTCTTCATCAGCTAAATCTTCATTGATAATGACTTGTAATAAATTACCGTTAAACTCAATCACATCTTGGTGATATATTTTTTTTCGCTTTTGATATTCCACTTCACCATTTACAAAGACATAGCCTTCACTAATGACAATTTTAGCTTCGCCGCCACCGCCAACGAGATCGGCTACTTTAAGAAGTTTACAAAGTTCAATGGGTTGTTGGTTTAATTCAATAATGAGTTGGTTATCTGACATGATGATTTTCTTGCTAACGGTTTTAAGTCGCATATTCTAGCAAAGTTTATGCTACAAAGCTCAAGTTCCAGAGGTTTTAGCTGAGCGATTGAGGCAATTAAGGGGTTGCGGCAGTTAAATATTCGGCAATGGTCTCTATAACACTAAAACGAGTTGTTGCGTGCAAAATGCAGTCTGAGCTGCAAATATGGTTAACGCCTAAGGCTTTTAGTCTATCGATTGCTTCATCAACAAAAAAAGCATGACTGACCATAATTGAAATGCTTTTTGGCGTATAAGGTAATAACAGTTTTACTGTTTGCTCTAATGTTTTACCGGTGCTGGCAATATCATCAATGATAATGACTTCTTTATCGCTTAGCTCACCTTCATGAGTTTTTGCCAGTTTAATGGTTACTTGGGTATCACTTAGGCGGACTTTTTCGGCTACGGAGCATGGCCATTGTTGTGGTAGTGCCAATGCTTGTACCCACTGGCTTGACTCGATATCTGGCCCGATAATAAAAGGAGCAGAATAATGCGTTTGGATATATTGGGCCATTGCCGCAGTGGCATGTAAGCTTACTGCTTTGGTGTTTGGTATCACTTGGCTAAGCTGGTTAATGCGGTGTAAATGGGGATCTATAGTCACCACTTCATCAAAATAGTTGGCAAGTAATTGACCTATGATTTGTTGGCTTATTGCTTCGCCTGATGAAAAGGCTATGTCTTGGCGCATGTAGCATAAATAAGGGGCAACTAAGGTGATATATTTTGCTCCGAGAGTTTTTGCGGCACTTGCCGTTAAGATCAACTCAATAAGTTTCTCATTAGGTTGGTTTAAAGTGCGACAGATAATGACATGTTCGGGTAATTTTGCTGGCAGAGTAACTTTTGTTTCACCATCAGGGAATTTATGCAACTTAACCCAAGACATGGGGAGTTTTAATTGCTTAGCTAATTGTTGTGCTGGTAATGCGTAATCTTGAAAAGCTAAAATCATCTTGCTACTCGTTAATTATACTGGTTTAAATAAAGTAATTATCTTGTTGTTGAGGTTTGCTTTTACTGATGTGGTAAGCGTTATTGCGTTTAGCGTAATCGGTGGCAAAATCAAATTCGCTTTTATAACCGGCATAGATAATAAATAAGGTATCCCCTTGATTTACTTTATCATGCACTTTTTTGATTAAATCAATACCGGCACGCTTATCTGTTGGAGCCCCCGCTAAACTTGCTGTTGTCGCTATGATTAAGTTATCTATGGCTTGGACAAAGCCAGATGTTTTTGCACAAACAGCAAATTGAAAAGGCACTTGGCTGATAGCTGATGTTTGTTTACCTTGCGCGTTAATAATGGCCTGCATTTTTTCATCAGCACGGCCTGACTCTAGTATGTCTCGAGCGAGAATATAGCCTTGACCGCCTCTAACATCAGGATCAAACTCTAAAATTCTGCCAGCTAAGCGTAGTGACTTTTCTCTTAAGTCGAAGGGCGCTTTTGGGTCGTTTTGCAATACCAATTGCACATCTCTTGCCTCAAGTGCAGGACCAACGCCATTGCCGATAGGTTGAGAGCCGTCAGAAATTACCACATCGATATACAAGCCAAATAAGTCGCCAATATATTCAAATAGTTTTCGCAGTTTTAATGCTTGCTGATTGTGATGCACTTTAGCTGAGGGGCCAACGGGAATATCAATCAAAAGGTGAGTAGAGCCTGCGGCTATTTTTTTGGACAGAATTGAGGCCACCATTTGCCCTGTAGAGTCCATTGATAATGGCCTTTCCACAGAAATAAGCATATCGTCTACTGGTGCGAGCTTAGCTGTGCCGCCCCAAGTGAGCATACCTTTATGTTGTTGTACTACCGCTTGCATTTGCTGAATTGATAGTTCAACTTGGGCAAGCACTTCCATAGTATCTGCGGTACCAGCAGGGGAGGTAATTGCCCGACTAGAGGTTTTTGGCATCAACATACCATGCGCGGCAATAATGGGCATGACTATCATGGTTGTTCTGTTTCCTGGAATTCCGCCAATACAGTGCTTATCGACAACAATTGACTCGCCCCAATTTAATCGCTCGCCAGATTCAACCATAGCTTTAGTTAAAAAAAAGATTTCTTCTCGCTCTAAGCCACTGTGGCTACAGGCTACTAAAAATGCGGCAATTTCCATTTTTGAGTAGCGACTTTGCAGTATATCTTGGCAAATTTGTTGAAATTCATCCTTGTTAAGGGCTTCGCCAGAGATCTTTTTATGGACAGCGGTTAATGACCGAGGTGGCTTGGCAGGGGCAATACTAACAATACTGCCATTTTTTTTGGCTAATTGTTTAAAAGCCTGACTACTCAGACCTAGTTCATCAATATCGAGTATCTTTGTATCATCAACAATATTAAGTACCGCAACGATAGCTGGTTGTTTGGTTTGGCAAAATACTTCTATTTTCATCAAGGCTTGCAAGCCTTCAATACTGTACAGAGGGCAATCTCTGTGTAAGTAGGCAACATTCTCTTGAAGGGTGTCAATTGCCAAAGCTTTAACTCTGAGCATAAATCATAAGTCCTGAATAATTTAAGCCTTTAGCGTTAAGTCTAGTAAAATCAGTAAAAATCGCGAGTCAGCACTATGATAAAAGCGGCTAAACTTTAGGTAGATCAAAGTAATAACCTACAGGTGTTTACACACTTTGCTATCAGCTAAATGTCACGCTAGTTTTAATAGAAGAGAGGTATGTTTTTTAGCGCTCAATAAGGCAAGGTATGGGAGAAAATTATGAAAGACATTAAGCACATTTTGGTTGTGATGCAACCTATGAGCGATCACCAGCCGGCATTGATTCAAGCGATTAAAATAGCCAAGGAAACATCAGCGACAATAGAATTGTTTTTAGCAGCATATCATAAAGACATTGTTAGCCCATGGGGCTTTGATAAAGAGCAGGTTGCAGCATTACAACAGGAGTATTTAGCATCTAAACTTAGGTGGTTAGAAACCTATTTACCCTGTGTTGTTGAACAGGGCTTAACGATTAAACTGGATGTGGTTTGGCATAAAAATATAACCACAGCGATTTGTGAAAAATTAGCGCAAAGTGAGGCTGACTTAGTCGTAAAATCAACACATCAATCTTCACGATTAAATAAAATTCTTTTTAATCCAAGTGATTGGCAATTATTACAGCATTGCCAAGTTCCTTTATTGTTAACTCGTAGCCTAACTGAAGCGCCTTATAAAACAATTATGGCGGCAGTTGATCCTAGCCAAACTCACAATAAACCCAAAGCCTTAGATAAAATTATTTTAGATATGACGATTGGCTTAGTGGCGCTATTTGAGAGTGAAATTCATGTGTGCCATTGTTATCAGCCGCTAGGCGCAGAGCTATGGCAAGGTATGAATGCAATTGGTGGCGATCATGGTATGAATACCATGGACTTTGAAAGTTATCATCAAAGTATAAAGCATCACCATGAACGTTTGTTTAATGAGTTAGTCGATGATTACGGTTTTGCAGAAGGCGTAACCCATTTACAAGTAGGCTCAGCTGATTATGAATTACCTAAATTAGTGGAAGAAACTCAAGCTGATTTACTTATTATGGGCATGGCAGAGGAAAATCTATTTGTTGGTAATACGGTTGAAAAAATTCTAGATAATGTTAATTGCGATATTTTATCCGTAAAAGCGGGTGAATTGGATAATTAATCAGAATTTAAATTAGTAACTTGCATCGGCTTGTAAAGAGTAGAAGGTGTTTTCCGCGAAAAAGTAGCCGCAAATAGGTTAACTTATCGGTAATTTGTTTGATTTTTATTATTTAAATAATGAGATAAATAAGATGGTGATTGATACTGGGCTTGAACCAATGACTTGGTGCGGGTTGTAAAGAGTAGAAGGTGCTTTTCACGTAAAAAATACGCAAATATTTCTTAAGTTAAGACTTCGTTTAGCTGATTTAGAGTAAAGGCAGTAAGATGGTGGACGATACTGGGCTTGAGCCAGTGACTTGGTGCGGGCTGTAAAGAGCAGAAGGTGCTTTTCATGCAAAATAGCTGAAAAAATTTAAAGGCTTGTTGATTTTTTAAGATAAAAGGATAAGTAGATGGTGGACGATACTGGGCTTGAACCAATGACTTGGTGCGGGTTGTAAAGAGCAGAAGGTGCTTTTCACGCAAAATAGCTGAAAAAATTTAAAGGCTCGTTGATTTTTTAAGATAAAAGGATAAGTAGATGGTGGACGATACTGGGCTTGAACCAGTGACTTGGCGCGGGTTGTAAAGAGCAGAAGGTGCTTTTCATGCAAAATAGCTGAAAAAATTTAAAGGCTCGTTGATTTTTTAAGATAAAAGGATGAGTAGATGGTGGACGATACTGGGCTTGAGCCAGTGATTTGGTGCGGGTTGTAAAGAGCAGAAGGTGCTTTCCACGCAAAATAGCTGAAAAAATTTAAAGGCTCGTTGATTTTTTAAGATAAACGAATGTGTAGATGGTGATTGTTAGAGGGCTTGAACCAGTGACGTGGTGCGGGTTGTAAAGAGCAGAAGGTGTTTTTCACAAAAGAAGCGTACGCATATAGAATAAATATAAAAAGTTTATTAAGAGTAAAGAAATATAGATGGTGGACGATACTGGGCTTGAACCAGTGACCCCCGCCTTGTAAGGGCGGTGCTCTCCCAACTGAGCTAATCGTCCATTTTGAGTTTTAATTCTTTATGGCAAAGAATGGTGGACATTATTATGAGAGCGGGCTTGAACCTTTTCAAATAATAACAACTCACATTAACTTTATTATGAAATAAAGTGGTGGACGATACTGGGCTTGAACCAGTGACCCCCGCCTTGTAAGGGCGGTGCTCTCCCAACTGAGCTAATCGTCCATTTTGAGCTTTAATTCTTTATGGCAAAGAATGGTGGACATTATTATGAGAGCGGGCTTGAACCTTTTCAAATAATAACAACTCACACTAACTTTATAATTAAATAAAGTGGTGGACGATACTGGGCTTGAACCAGTGACCCCCGCCTTGTAAGGGCGGTGCTCTCCCAACTGAGCTAATCGTCCATTTTGAGTTTTAATTCTTTATGGCAAAGAATGGTGGACATTATTATGAGAGCGGGCTTTAACGTTTCAAATAATAACAACTCACACTAACTTTATAATTAAATAAAGTGGTGGACGATACTGGGCTTGAACCAGTGACCCCCGCCTTGTAAGGGCGGTGCTCTCCCAACTGAGCTAATCGTCCGTCTCTGTGGGGGCGTATTATAGGGAGATCGAAAAAGCTGTCAACAGAAAAACTAGTATTTCCAACAATTTTTTTTGATTTATTGTTTGTTTGATTTATTTTTGCTCATAAAGCTGAATTTACCAGCATTTTTACTTGCTTGATAAAGTAAACTACCTAAATTTCACAATAAATTCTCGCCAATAATTACATCTAGCAGGTGAATTACACTGATTGCAGTGCTAAAATGCGGGGCAATTTTTTACGCCTAGCAGGAAGTCAGCTTCTTGCTATATCTGATTTGAGAATTTTATGACTTTAACAACTCGCTTCGCACCAAGCCCAACTGGTTATTTACATGTTGGTGGTGCTCGTACTGCTTTATATAGCTGGTTATATGCACAAAAGAACGGTGGTAACTTCATTTTACGTATTGAAGATACTGATTTAGAACGTTCAACTCAAGCGTCAGTTGATGCCATTATGGATGGTATGAATTGGTTAAACCTTGAATGGACTCACGGCCCTTATTTCCAAACAAAGCGTTTTGACCGTTATAAAGAAGTTATTGCCCAGCTGCTTGAGTCTGGTAACGCTTATCGTTGTTATTGCAGCGCGGAAGAAGTGGAAGCCATGCGTGAAGAAGCAAAGGCTAAAGGTGAAATTGAAAAGTACAATGGTATGTGGCGTGATCGTACTGATTACCCAGAAGATAAGCCGTATGTTATTCGCTTTAAAAACCCGTTAGATGGTGATGTGGTCATTAAAGATATGGTTAAAGGTGATATTACTATTAGTAATGAGCAACTTGATGATTTAATTATTGCGCGTACCGATGGTACACCTACCTACAACTTAACCGTTGTTGTTGATGATTGGGATATGAAAGTATCTCATGTGGTTCGTGGTGATGACCATATCTCAAATACACCGAAACAAATTAATATTTTAAAAGCCCTAGGAGCAGAAATACCTGAGTATGCTCATATTCCTATGATTTTAGGTGATGACGGTAAGCGCTTGTCTAAACGTCATGGTGCGGTAAGTGTGATGCAGTACCGTGATGACGGTTACTTACCAGAAGCATTACTTAACTATTTAGTGCGTCTTGGTTGGTCTCATGGCGATCAAGAAATTTTCTCGCGTGAAGAAATGATTGAGTTATTTGACTTAAAAGATTGTAACCGCGCGCCGTCTGGTTTTAATACTGATAAGTTAATTTGGGTAAACCAGCATTATATGAAAACCATGGAGCCAAGTTATGTTGCTAAGCACTTAGCATGGCACATGGAAGATCAAGGCATTAATACAGATAATGGCCCAGAGCTTGCTGAGATTGTAAAAATTCAGGCAGATCGCGTAAAAACATTGAAAGAAATGGCTGAAATTTCTACTTATTTCTACCAAGATTTTACCGAGTTTGAAGCAAAAGCGGCGAAAAAACACTTACGTGGGGTTGCAAAAGAGCCATTACAGTTAGTGAAAGAAAAACTAGCAGCATTAGATAACTGGCAAGCAGAAGCGATTCATGCGGCAATTAATGCCACGGCTGAAGAGCTAGAAGTGGGCATGGGCAAAGTAGGTATGCCACTGCGTGTTGCAGCAACTGGTGGTGGTAATTCGCCGTCATTAGATGTAACACTTGCTTTATTAGCTAAAGATAAAGTGTTAGCGCGTATTGATTTAGCCTTGGCTGTTGTTGAAGAGCGCATCGCAGCGGGCTAGTACGAGTTAGAAATCCCATATAAATATGTGAAAGCCATAGATATGAAAATATCTATGGCTTTTTTTGATCCGTTTTATTAAGGTTGCTATATACTGTATGCAAAATGATAAAAGTGGAACGTCCTATGAGGGATCATGTAGCTAAAGCGCTAACCTTAATATTTACATTGTTATTTCAACTATCAGCAATTGCTGATGAGCAAGTCACACAAGAGTTAAATGCGACTTGGGCTAAAATGTCGAAAGCGGTAGCTGAAGGTGATTTGGCTAGTTATAGAGCTGCATTTCATCCTGATGCGATATTAGTGTTAGGAGATAAAAAGACCAGTTACACCATAGAGAAAGCATTTCAGCGTTGGCAGCATGATTTTGCAAAAACAAAGTCAGGGCAAGTTACTACACGGGTTGATTTTCGTTTCTCTCATCGATTTCATGATAATGAAACTGCCTATGAAATAGGCATGTTTTATTTTTCAACGGTTGATAAAGAGGGCAATCGCAAGGATCATTATGTTGAATTAGAAGCACTGCTAAAAAAACATGCTGGCAAGTGGCTAATGATGATGGAGTATCAAAAAGGTCCATCAACCAAGGAATATTGGCAAAAGCTTAGCTAGATTGTAAATCTTTTAGATAAATTAACGCCGGTAATCGCTATTTCTTTCTATAATCACTGATGACTTTAGGTATAATAAGTTGTTTTTATATCAAGGCAGTGGAGAGTTAACTTGCAATTTAGTGATTTTGCATTAGAAAGGCGTTTAATGAGTGCAATAGAGCACTTAGGTTTTACTGAGCCAACAGAAATTCAGCAACAAGCTATTCCGGCCGCAATTGCAGGCCATGATTTAATTGCTTCATCAAAAACAGGCTCGGGTAAAACGCTCGCATTTCTTATTCCTGCAATGCAACGTTTAAACAAGCAAAAAGCACTATCTAAGCGTGATCCTCGGGTATTAATTCTTACGCCAACACGCGAGTTAGCAAAACAGGTTTATAGCCAACTTAGACTTTTCACTTCAAGCACGCAGTACAAAGCAGTATTGATTTTAGGCGGTGAAAACTTTAACGATCAAGTGAAAGTGTTAGAAAAAGATCCGCACGTTATTGTTGCCACACCAGGTCGATTAGCTGATCACTTATCACAAGGGCATTTTTACCTAAATGGTTTAGAGTTACTTATTCTTGATGAAGCAGACCGTATGCTAGATTTAGGTTTTGCTGAGCAACTTAAGCAAATTAATATGGCTGCTGATCATAGAAAAAGACAAACCTTGTTGTTTTCCGCCACTTTAGATCATGCACAGGTGAATGAGTTTGCTAACGACTTGCTCAATAAGCCAAAGCGCATTGCTATAGAGTCAGGCCATAGTGAACATAAAGATATTAAAAAGCGCTTTTATTTAGCTGATCACTTAGATCACAAAGAAGCGTTATTACAACACTTCCTTGATAATGAAGACTACCAACAAGTGATTATTTTCACTGCCACACGTGGTGATACCGATAGGTTAGCCAAGTTACTAGCTGAGCAAAATTTATCAGCTGTCGCATTAAGTGGTGAGCTTAACCAAAGCCAACGTAACCAAATTATGGAAGGCTTTAGTAAAGGTCAGCAGAAAATATTAGTAACGACAGATTTAGCCTCACGTGGTTTAGATTTAGTTAACGTATCACACGTGATTAACTTTGATATGCCTAAGCACACCGAAGAGTTTGTTCATCGAATTGGTCGTACAGGCAGGGCAGGTAGTAAAGGTGATGCGATTTCATTTGTTGGCCCGAAAGATTGGCTCAGCTTTAAAAATGTTGAAGGTTTTTTACAGCAAACCATCAACTTTGATTCAGTAGAAGGCTTAGTGGCGAAATTTAAAGGGTTAAAGCCGAAAAAAGCTAAAGCGAAAAAGCTAAAAGCAAAACCTGCTAAAGAACAAACTAAAGCAGTCACTAAGACGAAGAAAGTCACCAAGAAAACATTCCATCAAGGTCAGGATGTTGGTGATATGATGATAGTGAAGAAAAAGAAACCGGTATCAGCAGAGAAAATTGAAAGCAGCAATATAGATGAAATTGATTAGCTAATATCTGTACGATAATTATAAATAAAGGAAGCGAGCGCTTCCTTTATTGTTTCTACTTAACCTTAGAGAAATAACGGCTAGAAATGCATGGCTTATGTCAAGCTAAGGTTACTTACCATTAAATTACACGACTAATCACGTTTGTATAACGCTTTAAATGAGGCCGATGCTATGGTATTTGCGTTAATCATATAGCCAGTTAAAGCACCAGAGGCGTTATCGGGCAATGGTAACTTTTCTACTGATAAGGCATGTAGGGTGAACTGATAGTTATGAATGCCATGGCCTTTTGGCGGACAAGCGCCGCCAAAGCTTTTGCTACCGTAATCATTTTCAATTTGCCTTGCACCTTGAGGTAAATTTATATTATTTTTATTGCCTGCGCCTGAGGTCAATTCTCTTACAAACGCAGGAATATTTACCACTTGCCAGTGCCACCAACCACTGCCAGTAGGTGCATCGGGATCATATACCGTGATAGCAAAACTTTTTGTGCCTTCTGGCACATTCTTCCATTGCAAATGTGGCGATAAATTTTCACCTGTGCAGCCAAAACCAGTAAATTCATGACTTTTATTCATCATGCTATTAGGGACAATATCCTTACTGCTCAGGGTGAGAGTATTCGCATAGCTGAATGAGGTGAGAGCGATTGATAATGCGGTCAATAATTTAAGCTTGTTATACATAATATTCCTAATAAGTGAACTAAATTAGAATGTCTATTTTAGTTGTGCAGGACTTATTAAGTTAGTATCAAAGCGTGCAAGTTTTCGCCTTAATCAATCAATTTTGTTTTTCTAAGCGCTGAAGGCGTTAACCCAAAGCGTTGTTTAAAGCGCTCGGTAAAACGTGACTGTGATTGGTAACCGCATTTATCTGCAATAATTCCAATACTGTGCTGCGTACTCTGTAATAAATGCAGTGCTAGGCCAAGCTTAGCGTTATCTTTTATATTTTGTAAGCTGGTACCTTCTTGTCTTAACTTTCTGTTTAGTGTTGATGTGCTTATGCCTAATTGCTGACAAATTTGCTTAGCGGTTAATTCACCGGGCATGTTATTTAGCACCATTTGATGTAGTTTATCTTTAAATTGTGTGCTGGCTAACAAGGTTAAAATATCACCATGACCTAAATGGCATAATAAGGTTAGTAGTTCGCGTTTACGCGATGATATAACCGCAGCAGGAGCTAGCGTAGAAACTTCTACATATTGCTGTAACAAGGTTTCTAATATTGGCGAAGACTTACCAATATAATATTCCTTTTTATGTGGCTGGTTTACTTGTAAACCATTAAAATCACCAAAATCAAATTCTATCAATAATGCGAGGTAATGATTATCTTTGGGGATATTGCGCATATTAATAGCTGAGCTATTGGAAAGAAAAATAAACTCTCCCGCTGACAAATGAGCTCGTTGTTTTTACCTAAGTTTTTTTGCCCACTTAACACCATAATAAACATCGGCTTGCTAATAGGTACATTAAGTAATTTCTGCTCTTTTACCGGCTGTAGATGCTAAACGCATGATTACTTTCATCTAATTAATATGTTGCAGAGCGTGAAAAAGGTTAGCCATCAGTATTATTCGTGATTGATTACATGCCAAGTAAGGTAAGTGCTTTATTTTTTATATTTAAGCGATAACGATAAACAATGCGCTAGTGTAGCATTATTCAAGGTTTGATTGATATTAAACACTAAAGCGCGATTGCCTTGATAGCTAAACTTTTCACCATAAACTTCTTTAATTGTTTCAATTATTGAGGTTTTACAATGAAAGTAAACGTAGTAATTATCGGGCGTTTGCTTTTTCCAGCCTAGGCGTATGGTACTGCCAACGGGAGAAATATAGCTAGGCTCTCCCCACTTTAGTGTTTCGGTTATTGCACCTATATTATGTTCTTGTGCGGTGGCATAAATAAGTGTACGAACTTGGTAAAGCCGTTGGGCTATTTCTTTAGGGTAGAGATTAATTACTTCCTGTACTTTTGAATCCATGCGTGTTCCGAAAGTTTGTAGAGTATCTTGGTAGCTATGTTAACGTTTGACAAAATGAGCGTAATAAACTTGCTCTGCAACTAAAGATTCAAGCTCTTTAGTATAGGCAAGAGTAGGCCATAGCGCTTTAATATGATTGACAGCCTCCATGCTTGTCCAAGTGAGTTGCCAACACAACTCTTCTTCATTATCGTGTTTTTGAAATATTTGATGATCGGTAATAACAACTTTGTTTTTATTAATTAAGGCAATAACTTTTTCGCTTAAGCTAATGACTTTCTATGTTAGCATACTGAAAGAAATTCAGTGCAGATTCATGGTAAATTGATGTTGTGATATAATGGGGTAAAAGGGCACCGATAGCTGATGCCCTGCATTGTTGAATTATTAGCTAATACCACGTTAATATGATAAAAAATATTTTTTCTTCAGATACGGCTGAATCTTTGCTATTCAAGCAGTTACTTCGATACGCTCAATGCTGTCGTTCGCGCCATAGCTATTTCTATAGTGGTTGGCAGATGAGTTGATGCTATAAATTCTACTGATAAATGTGGTAACGATACCTTTTTGCTTGCATCTTTCACACAAGGCGAGCTTTTGCTACCTTCTTTTGAATTTAAACTCACTTGAGGTAATTTATTTAAGAGCGCCTAAAATCATTAGTTTACAATGGCAGGAATTTTAACTTGCTTGCCATAACCTCCAGTACTTGTTTATCGATCATATAGGGCGTGTAGAAATTTTGTGCTGAAACATTCTTCATACCAAATTGTTTTACCTGCAAAAATCATTAAATCATACTTTTTTCTTCATCTATTAAATTCTACTTCAGGTACCAGAGTATCGCTTTAGCTGATGCCGGTAGAGATTGATATCGGTATAATTAGCATGGGCCATAATAGCCTAATAAGTAATTATTAGTATTCATTTTATCTCCTATAAGTGATAAAGCGTGCAATTTGTTATATCACTGTTTTTAAGAGGAAGGTGTTAACCAAAGTTCAATTTAGCCTGAAGTCTTTTAATCGATTTTTGAATAGCCAATATGCCTTGTATTGCTGTGGTCAACGCTTTCATATTTGCACCTTCTTGCTTAACTTTTGTTTAGGGAGCTCATTGATACTTTGCTTAGCTTTTCACCTTAACCCATATGTGTTATCTTTCAATTGTGGCGCAACAGCAAAAATACCATGACCTAAATGGCATAATAAGGTTAGTAGTTCGCGTTTACGCGATGATATAACCGCAGCAGGAGCTAGCGTAGAAACTTCTACATATTGCTGTAACAAGGTTTCTAATATTGGCGAAGACTTACCAATATAATATTCCTTTTTATGTGGCTGGTTTACTTGTAAACCATTAAAATCACCAAAATCAAATTCTATCAATAATGCGAGGTAATGATTATCTTTGGGGATATTGCGCATATTAATAGCTGAGCTATTGGAAAGAAAAATAAACTCTCCCGGCTGACAAATGAGCTCGTTGTTTTTACCTAAGTTTTTTTGCCCACTTAACACCATAATAAACATCGGCTTGCTAATAGGTACATTAAGTAATTTCTGCTCTTTTACCGAGCTGTAGATGCTAAACGCATGATTACTTTCATCTAAGTTAATATGTTGCAGAGCGTGAAAAAGGTTAGCCATCAGGTATTATTCGTGATTGATTACATGCCAAGTAAAGGTAAGTGCTTTATTTTTTTATATTTAAGCGATAACGATAAACAATGCGCTAGTGTAGCATTATTCAAGGTTTGATTGATATTAAACACTAAAGCGCGATTGCCTTGATAGCTAAACTTTTCACCATAAACTTCTTTAATTGTTTCAATTATTGAGGTTTTACAATGAAAGTAAACGTAGTAATTATCGGGCGTTTGCTTTTTCCAGCCTAGGCGTATGGTACTGCCAACGGGAGAAATATAGCTAGGCTCTCCCCACTTTAGTGTTTCGGTTATTGCACCTATATATTCTTTTGTGCGGTGGCATATTAGCGCTTGTAAGCTACTTGTAGAGTTAATAGTCTTAAACCTTTCCGAAATTAATTTAGCTGTTAATTTGCCCAATGCGTTTTGCTATATTGTTTTTATACCATCGTGATATGAGACGATTTAATGTGAATTTTTAACACAGGAAATATGATGGAAACAATGTACAATTGGCAATAATTCGACCTATGAAGCCGTTATTTACTAAATGGCAAATCAGTGCTCTGAAAATTACTGTGAATAAGGTAAAGGGAACCGATAGTGATGCTGCTTGTTGAATTTAGCTAAGTCTAAATAAACACCGTTAATGGCTCTGAAATATTTTTTCTTAGATAGGTGGGCTTATCTTGCATTCTGAGCGTATTTCGATACTCAAGCTGTCGTTGCGCCATAATTCTATAGTGGTTGGCAGATGAGTGATGCTATAAATTCTAAATTTGCATCATGCTGCCGCTGGACGATTTACTTTTTGTAGCTCTAAAACAGAAGAGCTTCCTTCAGACGAAGATATGTTTGCTTATTATGAATTGGCTGAATCAGCAGCAAGAGCAGCTGGTGTAACGATTATGCCTTATAATAATCCTGATGCAGCTGGTTATCATGAAATTTCAACTGAGCTTCTTCTAAGAATTGCAGAACTTCCTAATGTAACTGCACTTAAAATATCTACCATTGATGTTTCAATCATTGAAACTATGATGTTAGCAAACAAAGAGGCAAAAATTTTAGCAGGTGTTGACACAGTAACAGTACACGCAGGCCTTGCAGGCGCGTGCGGTGGTATTACTGGTGTTGGTTGTATCTTCCCTAAAGCAAGCGTAACTATGCAAGAGTACGTTTCCGCTGGTAATTGGGCTGAAGCAAACAAAATTTCTCAAGCGATGAATTCTATTTCATACCTTGACGCTCAACCGCTGCTATTAGAATACCTTAAGTTTGCTTTTGGCATTCACCACAATGATGCCGAAGGTGGTCTTCGTACCCTTGGTAAGAAGTTAACTCAAGAACAAATTGATGATGTTCGCGCAAGATACCTTCTAGCAAAAGAAAGACTTGAAGCGCTAGGTTTAGCAGAGTAACTCTTTCGAATATTCAAAATGAAAACCCCGTACTAACGGGGTTTTTTTATGGCCGACTTTTATGTAGTTAACCTTTAGATTGGCATAACAAATAGAGCCAGACTTAATCAAATCAGCAAGCTATAGCTATTTTTGCTTCCTAGCTAGATATTTTTGTTTGATTCAAAGCTTTTTGAAGTCAGTAAAAATAACAGCGAGAAACGCATAGCTTATGTGAAGCTGAGGTTATTTAACTAAAGGTAAGAGCAAACCTTAACTGATTAGGTTAATCTCCCAGCTCTGCAAAAACGTCCTTGGCTGTATTTAGCGCGTTGATCATTGCTGGCATGCCACCATATAAGCTCATTTGAAATATAACCTCGCAAATTTCTTGTTTTGTCACCCCTACATTTAATGCATTCTTAATATTTATGCGAAGCTGTGGCGAGGTTTGTGCCCCCTGAGCAGTAAGCGCAGCGATTGTTGAAATCAGGCGTGTTTTGATATCTAACCCCGGCCTAGAGTAGACTCGACCATAGATTGTTTCAACTAATGATTCTGAGAATTCAGGCACTAGCTCGTCATATCTTTCACCCAAGATCTTTTCTAGTTCAGGATCAATTGACTGTAAAAAATCTCTTCCTCTATCTAAAGCTTCTCCCATCATATTTCTCCTTATGTGATGATAGTGCCCCAAATATGGGGCGTATAAATGCTTGGCAATAATCGCAAAGAATGAGCTTCAGCCAAGTGCTTTGCGTGCTCTTGTTTCGCTCAAATGCCTTGTATGTTTACTTTTAACATGGCTCATATTTTTTAGCTAGCCAACCAAGCTTAGATATATATTTTTGCTGGCAATAGAATGAATACCAAAGGAAGTTAGCCAATAGCCCCACAATGAAGAGTGCATTTTTAAATGAAGTGAGTACATCACTATTGATTATTAGCGGTAAAACAAATGGTGGAAATAATGTTAAGAAAAATAAGGTAATAGCACCAAGCCTAAATACAAGATAACCGTTGAATAAAACTCTAAAAAAGGAAACCATAAATAATAAAAGAGCTGTAGTTAGAAAAGAACTGATAAGAAAAATAAAACTCCACAATAACCCAATACCGCTAGATGATATATATTTTTCGACAAATGCAGGGACAATAAATGCAAACCCCACAAACGCCGGAGCTCTATGCAAATGAAATAGGTTATATTGTCTAGGATTCACGTCAGCTCCTTGCCGAGTAAACATAACATCCATAATAATGGGCAAATATCAGTTGGTTAAAATAAGCGACGCAGGAACAAAAGGCAACTGTATTTTGTTTTTGTTTAACAGCTTGTTAGAGTTTCACTACTCCGACTTCAAATACCTTTGATAGTATTTCTCTACTTCTTCCTTTAGAATAATTTTCCCCTCAGATTCTCTTTCCTGTAATGTACTCATGTAACTAAGAATATTATCGTGAGTTAGCTCTTTTTGATTTGGGAATAAGTCATTAGGTGCAATTTTAAAATCTAGCCAACTATGATCATCGTCGAAAGCTATGTGAGAGCCCCATTTTGAAATAAATAATTCTCCATCACGATCATCCCAGACAATGCTAATTTCATAATAATATGATTCATCGTCAAACGATTCTGAATATGGAAACTCGCCGCCATTCCCATTGACTATTATTTTATCGTATGACATCGAAGAAACTCTAATGCCTCAAGCAGCGGGCAGCGAAGCAGTCCGATGCCTTGATTTATTATATTTTGAATTGACTTTTTGGTAATGAGCCTCAATGTTTTGGTATAAATCACCTGTCCATCTGGGGGAATTGTTAGGCACAACAAGTTTATTTTTTGATGGATCAGTTGGTGAGATTAAAACTGTAGTGTTTTCACGGCCTGTAGCATAAACAAGTGAAAATAGTTGCTCTATTGCTGGATCACCCATCGCAAGGCAGCCAATTGAGACTGCACGGCCATGAATGAAAATATTTGTTCCTGGCTCACTTCTACCTTCAGTCTCTGCGTGTTTTAAATCAAACTCATTAGGGTAATTGAGCTTCATTGAAAGGTGATATGAACTATTTGGGTTAAAGCCAATTATTTTGTAAATGCCTTCAGGGACTTGCCTGTCGCCTTCACGAAGTTTTGGGCCTAGATCCCCACTAGCAGCCTTTATTGGATAGCTTGTAATAAGTTTATATTTGGAATCTTCGTTAGAAGCCCAAAGCTCAAGGATGTTTGTGTCTTTAAAAGCTACCAAAGCTAAATTTTTAGGAGGATAGGTGATACCTTCTTTGCTGAAGAGAGGCGCTAATTTTTCTAGTGTTGGCTCACTATAAGTATTGATGACTTCAGTTACAGTTTTCTTGCCCATAAATTTAATTGCTATTGGGTACCAGATGCCCCGACCAAATTGATAGAAGAGGAAAATATTAATAAGTATCAATGGATAGACTAGTAATCGTTTCTTCACGGAATGTGACTCTTAGTAACGCTCTGTTAATGAGCAAAGTTATGTTGGCTAAAATGTTGAGGGACGAAAACAGCCAACTGTTATTTGTTCTAATTTATTGCTTGTTATATACACGTTATTCTATTTTTAATTAATTTCATACTTAAAAAATAAAAAACCACCCAAAGGTTAACACATGTCAATTAAGCATGTTTTGATTTGACAGGGTAGCGGGTTTTAGAAATACGAACGGTCCGGGCTTTGGGCCGTTTTCGTTTCTCTGGCAATATAAATTGTTTTACGTTTTCCCGCATCGCCCTCAACTTTTTAGGAATACTACCTGGTGAGGCTATTGCACACCACATAAACTCATCTTGGATAAATCGCATTGCCATCACAAAGCTTATGCGTAACGGAGAGACTTGTGCTTCTGTCGCTATTTGGCTTATCTCGGCTCTAATTAGGTTATACGCAATTAATAATCCCCATATTTCTTGCTTTACGCCCTGAACTGTTTGGCTTCTAAGCAATATTGCATTATCAAGTTGAAATTGCTTTAACTCCCCATAGCCATTTTCTATCTCCCAACGCTCGAAGTACACTGCCAGAATATCTTCTGCTTTGTATTTATTAATGTCAGTTAAAGAGCTCAGGAGCCCTTTAATATGATTACTTTGTTTGTTTTCTGGGTAAGTAACGAGGCGAGCTTGCCAAACTTCAGGTAAACTCGGTCTTGTTTTCTGGCATGATTTGATACTGACATTTCAATGAGAAAATCATGTTCACTGTACTGTTCAATGACACGGTATTTGGTATTACTTTTTATGGGGTTAACCAGTGCTGCTCTTGGTTATGCCGTTGCCAATTCATCATAAGTTCTGCGCTTAGGTAGCACCTATCAAAAATAGTGAGTGAATTTGCTGATGCTGATGAAATTAACTGTTTCGCATAATTAACCTCGCCAACTCGGCTTGAGCCAAATGCGACATCTTTTATTAGGCGACTACGCAATGACATTAATGCACATAATCGTACTACTGGATATTCAAGGTGCTTATCTTGGCGGTGCTTGATATACCCAAACTCGCTTGCAGTTTCTGGCGTGTCTGCACAACGAAGCTGTGTGCCATCCACTGAAAAAAGTGATAGCCCACACCAAGTATCATCCCCATCTTGTTGTTGTGACCAATGTGTCGCCGTCAATTTAAATAGTTCAGCTAATGGAGTGTCACTTAAGCGCTTTCGTGCTTGCGGGATTGCACTGGGAGCAAGTGTTTCACCCAGTTTATCTGACAGTATTAGGTCAAGTTTATCAACAACCTCGGTAATAGGGCGATTACGATAAAGGCCTATTCCCACGATGAGCCAGACAACAAGCTCAGCTGGTAGTTTGCGCCTTCTCATACTGGCTTTATCCGTTTCAACGAGTACCTTCTCTATCCATTCCATTGGCAAATGTTTTTGGAAAACAGATAAATCTTCGGAGCAGCAAAAGTGTCTGTATCGAGTAACCAATTTGAAAGCATAAAAAAATCCAGTGACTTGTGATCACTGGATTTTGACAGATTGTAAAGATCGTTCAACCGATCATAATAATTTTCTTAACTGATCGGTGTTAACCCAAAGGTGGTTTTTGTAATGAAAAGCAAAGACTTAAAATTCAAATGTTAAACTCATGACGAGCAGCAACTTCTAAGAAGTGGCTTCTATCTCTATATTCTGAACGTGACTCCACTACGGAATCAATAGTTTTAAGAACCCCTTCAGATAAAGAAATATTTATTCTCTTTTGCTTACCGAAATAAGGAGATAAATCATAATCTAATACCATCCAGTTATTAAAATCCTCAAAATCTTCATTAGTTCTATAATTCCTAATTCCTAAATCAGAAATCTTGGAAACTAACTCAGGAGAGTTTTGAGACATATCGTCAAGAATTAAAGAAATAGCTTCCTTAACCATAGGGATTATTTCACTTTCATCATCAGCAGCTGAATAACAAGAATAATTTCCAATACCTAGGGCTGGAACTACAATACCGATCGCTTCATCGTTATCAGCTAATTCTAATCCAATTGATAGATTCATAACTTTCTCACATAACGCCCCGCTAATGGGCTAAAAATAGTTGGCTAAAATTAGCGACGAGAAACAAAAGCCAACTGTGTTTTGCCCTCGTTTAACAGTTTATTAGGTAGAGTATCTTTACCAATAAACTGTTGTATTAAAAGATTTGGGGCTTAAAGCCCCGCGTCCCTTAATATTGATTTCAGCGTTCCTTTCGGAAGGCTTTTCTTTGGATGTGGAACAGTAAAACGTTTGCCAGTTATGGGAGATTCCCAAGTTTGGTGACTTCCTTTACCTTGCCTTACCAAAGTACAACCCGCTTCTTTCAATATGGTTATCAAGTCTTTGCTTTTCATTGAAAATCCTCTTAAAACCATATTTATGATCAATAAACTTTATTAACCACACATCAAACTATACACACGCGTGTGTAAAATGTAAAGTTCAAAGAATGTTACAGGGGCAATTGAGGTGTATAACGCCGGCCACTGCGGCTGGTAAAACTGGCGGTTTTTGTGCAGCGAAGCGCACAAAAAGTGACAGGTTTGACAGTCCGTTGCTGGCTCTTGTTAACCTTTTCACGCGCATTCATAAGAAACTACTTCTACTGCCTTAGTAGCACCTTTAGGCAATACATATAAATTAAATGTATCGAAGTAATCTTGGATATTGGAAATACCATCTTCTGCCAGCTCTTCATAGTTTTCCTCTCCTTGATAGGAGAGCTCCACATAGACTTTGGCAGGAGAATCATTAAAGATTAACTCTCCATCTTCTCCAGTTAAACTTGCACTATCTCCATTTTCCCCATCCCAGCCATGCACTTGCGGGTCAAATAACAGATTGCCAGTTTTACACTCAGGACACTCTAAATGAAGTGGAGCGAGATGATTTATTATCTCTTTTGTCTTGAAGAGACCTTTCTTCGTTTCTTTGGTAATAGTGGTAATGACGTTAAGGTGATCATTGCCGCATTTACAGCGTACATTTTTCAGGCAAAAACAATCTTCATCATTATTGAGTCCCACAGACTCATAAGAACATTCTGATGCTTCGAATTCCGATAGCATTTTTAGTTGCTTGGATTTTAGTGACTTTATATCGAATTCCATTGATGATCTATCTATTCTTCCCTGAGGTTTACGCCCAACTAAGGGGCAAATAATTAGCTTGGCTATAATTTTGAGCGCAGCGACAAAAGCCAAGCTTTATTTGTCCTTATTTATTAGCTTGATACTAATTGAGCCTTCTCCCCAAAGTTTAGCATTCGGCTAAACTTTAAGGCGACCAAACCAAAAGGAGAAAGCTCTATGAAATTCTACACTACTTTTCACCAATATTATTGTGGAATAGATCTACATGCACGACTTTTATACGTTTGTATTCTCGATAAACATGGTAATAAAATTCTTCATCAAAAGATAAAAAGCCGATCCTAATCAATTACGAAAACTACTTAAACCTTATATCGGGCAAGTAGTTGTTGGCGTTGAATGTATGCATTGCTGGTATTGGGTCAGTGACTTTTGTCGTGAACTCAATATTGAATTTATTTTAGGTCATGCGCTTTATATGAAAGCTATTCATGGCGGTAAAGCTAAAAATGATAAAATTGATTCTTATAAAATTGCCAGTTTAATGCGTGGCGGCAATTTTCCTTTAGCTTATAACTATCCACAAGAAACGCGTTCCACACGTGATTTACTGCGAAGACGAACGCACATCATGCGCCACGGCGCTGACTTAAAAGCCCATGTTATCAATACTGACAGTCAATATAACTTACCTGCTCAATCACTTAATTTAAAAAACGTCAGTGCTAGAGAAGGATTACGTCATCATTATGATGATCCCATCGTGCAACGCATGATTGAACTCGATATGAACATTCTCGATTGTTATATGCGAGAGCTTAAACATGTTGAATCCTTCATCGAAAACAAAGCTAAGCAACATTACGGCGCTCTACTTAATATTGTTCGTACATTCCCTGGTATTGGACAGATACTCGCATTAACCATTCTGTATGAAATAGGTGACATTAACAGGTTCCCAAGTGTTCAACAGTTTGCCTCTTATTCTCGGCTCGTTAAATGTAAAGCAGAATCAGCAGGTAAAGTGTACGGCACCAGTGGCAATAAAATAGGTAACGGCTATTTAAAATGGGCGTTTAGTGAGGCCGCCGTACTTTACCTTCGAGGTAATGATAAAGCGAAACGCTATTTGGCAAAATTACAAAAACGCATGAGCAAAGGTAAAGCGTTATCCGCATTAGCGCATAAAATAGGTCGTTGTGTCTATTTTATGCTACGAGATAAGCAGGTATTTGATGAAGACAAATTTTTAAAAGGTTAAGTCGCACAATGGCGCGAGCTGAACGTCTAACTGGATAATTAAGAGCATGTTGATAATTATTGCACCTGTAAGACAAAAGATAATTATTATGCCAAGTAGTTTAAGCCACATGGCTTGATTAGACTCGCCATTGGTGCGCATTATTGCGATAAGCAAAAGCGTTTACACCTTAACTGAGCCTGAAACTAACTGAACCTTGTTTAACCACAAGTAATCATATTGCTTGAGTAGTGCCAGATTAAGGTTAACCGATAAATGTCTAGTGCCCCTGTTTGCATTAAGGATAAACAAAACAGGCAGTGATGAGATCACACTAAGAGAGCCTCTATATGTGTTTGCCGTAAACGTTTGTTTAATGGCCTATCGACATAGCGAAGTAAATGTTGTTGTAAATTGCCAAACAAATAGCTGCCTAACGGCAGCTAAAAAAATACTATTGTCTATTGACGGGAATAAGGCTCATATGTGTTATATGCCATTAAAGCGACAACCAAAGCTTGTAAATACCAAAAACAGGCAACACTAAAAGCCAAATAAACAAAATTGACATGATGATAACACCAATAAGTTTTGATGTTTTACTTTGCTCCTCTTCAGGAAGTTCTTCTTCTGTTGAGCAAATTGATGCAAAGTCAGTTTCAAGGTCATCTTCGAGTTGATAATTGCCGTCAGCTAAAGCTTTATCTATAGCTAATTTTAGCTTCTCAAGTCCCTCAGTGTTCCCAACAATACAATCTTCGTAAATATGATTATAAATATTTACCCAAGGCTTATTTGGCAACTGCGATCCTCCATGGCATATAACGCCCTAATAATGGGCAAAAAATTGTTGGCTAAAATGTTGAGGGACGAAAACAGCCAACTGTTTTTTGTCCTTATTTATTAGCTTGTTATATGCCAATAGCTACAATGCAACGACTAACTATTTCACATGCTTCGGTATTATCTTTATGCTCAATTAGTACTTGATTAAGTTCTGATAGGATTAAGCCTTTAAACTCTTCTGGTACATCACCCTCATCTTCATAAAGTAATTCATCATGATCATCAAATCCTTCATGGTCTCTCAACGATAAAGTAAAACCTTTTGATTCATCCTCAGGGTCAACAAACATAAAGATGGTACTTCCATCATCATAGCCACCACAAAAGTCGTAACCTGAAAATTTATAACCTGACATTGCGGTAAACACTCCTTGGCATATAACGCCGTGCTAAACGGCACAAAATGCTTGGCTAAAATTTGCGAGGAACGAGCACAGCCAAGCTTTTTGTGTCCGCCTTTTAAGCACTTTGTTATATGCTTTCATCTGCCACTGCTTGGTCAAACCAAACATGCTCTGACTCACCGCCTAAGTTAAAACGATACCCGAATGGAAGAGCCATATATATTGCTAATTCAGGGCGTTTTTCAATGATGTGCTCAAAGTGCACCGTAACTAATGAGCTAGTATTACCGTCGTACTCATCTGTAGTTAACCACCAACCACTCATATGATTTGGTGATGGGTAACGAACTCCTTCAACTGGTGTTAAGCCCTCATAAATGCCTTTAGAAATAGTAACAAGCTGAGTAGGCTCAACAGGAGCATAAATTGCTTGATAATGATCACAACATTCTTTTTGAACTGACTCAATACTCAAGTTTCTTACTCCTGACTCGAAAAAGCATATAACGCCCCAATAAGGGTAATGCCGATCAGTTAAGGCAAAAAAGTTTGGGGATCAATTGAACGATCCCTACAATATGTAAGAATCCGATAAATAAAGTTTATCGGATTTTTTTATGCGCTTTGAAAGTGAACTTGCTACAGCCTTTAGTTCTTGTAATACCTTCCACACCTTTGAGAAATACGCAGAGTTGCTCTCCCCTGAGTTGATTAAACAAGGCTTTAAACAAGCTGGCGTCGCCACAATTAGAAAAAGGCGCCTACCACTTGAAACCGTGCTTTGGTCAATTATCGGTATGGCACTATATCGTCAGAAGTCGGTTTGGGATATAGCCACTCAGATGGATATCATGTTGCCTGATAAAAAGCCATTAGTGGCACCAAGCGCACTGGTTCAAGCAAGACAAAGGTTAGGCGCAGATGCCGTTAAAGAAGTGTTTAAAGTGATGGCACAGCATGGTTATGAATCGAACCAGTTTGAAACATGGGCGGGCTTGAACCTGCTAGCCGTTGATGGTGTCGTATGGCGAGTCGCCGATACTGCTGAAAACCACAAAGTATTTGAAACGCAAAGTAACCAGCATAGAGAAAATATTTATCCTCAAATCCGTATGGTTTGTCACATGGAAATTACGAGCCACCAGCTAATCAACAGCGTATTTTCAGGTTACCGAACTAATGAAATGAAATTAGCAGAAGGGCTAATAGAAACGACACCAGATAATACATTAACTATCTTCGATAAAGGCTATTACTCGCTTGGTTTGCTCAATCGATGGCATCAAGCAGGAGAACAAAGACACTGGATGATACCAGCTCGTAAAGACTTAAATTACGATGTCATCCAGAGTTTGGGCAAGAATGATAAACGTATTCGGTTAACAACAACGCCTCAAGCTCGTAAAAAATTTAATGACCTACCAGAACATATTGAAGCCAGATTAGTGAGTAAAAAAATTAAAGGTAAAGAGTACCGTATTCTGACCTCAATGGTCGACCCAATACGCTTTCCAAGCGAAGAAATGGTTGAGTTATACCGGTATCGCTGGGAAATAGAATTAGGCTATCGAGAGATGAAACAATCGCTACTTAACAGCGCTTATACTTTAAGAAGCAAGCGACCAGATATGATTGAACAGGAGTTATGGGACTCCTTCTGTGCTACAACTTGATAAGGCAAGGGATGACAGCGGCAGCAAGAAAGCTTAATAGCACTTGGCCTAATCAGCTTAGCTTCACGAGTTGCTCAATGGCAATTACTCAGTTCTTTGCCACATTGCCTCTGTCTAGCCCTGGCAATATTCCCAAACACTATGAAGCTTTACTGACACAAATGACTTATTTTAAATTACCAGAGCGGCGTGAAGAGAGGCAATACCCAAGGTGGGTTAAGGCAAAACCCCAAAGGTATCCAAGGAATACAAAAAATGCCAATCAGCTTAACTGACTGGCATTACCCAATAAGGGGCTAAAAATTAGTTTGCTAAAATGTGTAGCGAAGCGAAACCGAGCAAACTGTTTTTAGTCCCGCTTAATTGGCTTGATACTAATTGAGCCTTCTCCCCAAAGTTTAGCATTCGGCTAAACTTTAAGGCGACCAAACCAAAAGGAGAAAGCTCTATGAAATTCTACACTACTTTTCACCAATATTATTGTGGAATAGATCTACATGCACGACTTTTATACGTTTGTATTCTCGATAAACATGGTAATAAAATTCTTCATCAAAAGATAAAAGCCGATCCTAATCAATTACGAAAACTACTTAAACCTTATATCGGGCAAGTAGTTGTTGGCGTTGAATGTATGCATTGCTGGTATTGGGTCAGTGACTTTTGTCGTGAACTCAATATTGAATTTATTTTAGGTCATGCGCTTTATATGAAAGCTATTCATGGCGGTAAAGCTAAAAATGATAAAATTGATTCTTATAAAATTGCCAGTTTAATGCGTGGCGGCAATTTTCCTTTAGCTTATAACTATCCACAAGAAACGCGTTCCACACGTGATTTACTGCGAAGACGAACGCACATCATGCGCCACGGCGCTGACTTAAAAGCCCATGTTATCAATACTGACAGTCAATATAACTTACCTGCTCAATCACTTAATTTAAAAAACGTCAGTGCTAGAGAAGGATTACGTCATCATTATGATGATCCCATCGTGCAACGCATGATTGAACTCGATATGAACATTCTCGATTGTTATATGCGAGAGCTTAAACATGTTGAATCCTTCATCGAAAACAAAGCTAAGCAACATTACGGCGCTCTACTTAATATTGTTCGTACATTCCCTGGTATTGGACAGATACTCGCATTAACCATTCTGTATGAAATAGGTGACATTAACAGGTTCCCAAGTGTTCAACAGTTTGCCTCTTATTCTCGGCTCGTTAAATGTAAAGCAGAATCAGCAGGTAAAGTGTACGGCACCAGTGGCAATAAAATAGGTAACGGCTATTTAAAATGGGCGTTTAGTGAGGCCGCCGTACTTTACCTTCGAGGTAATGATAAAGCGAAACGCTATTTGGCAAAATTACAAAAACGCATGAGCAAAGGTAAAGCGTTATCCGCATTAGCGCATAAAATAGGTCGTTGTGTCTATTTTATGCTACGAGATAAGCAGGTATTTGATGAAGACAAATTTTTAAAAGGTTAAGTCGCACAATGGCGCGAGCTGAACGTCTAACTGGATAATTAAGAGCATGTTGATAATTATTGCACCTGTAAGACAAAAGATAATTATTATGCCAAGTAGTTTAAGCCACATGGCTTGATTAGACTCGCCATTGGTGCGCATTATTGCGATAAGCAAAAGCGTTTACACCTTAACTGAGCCTGAAACTAACTGAACCTTGTTTAACCACAAGTAATCATATTGCTTGAGTAGTGCCAGATTAAGGTTAACCGATAAATGTCTAGTGCCCCTGTTTGCATTAAGGATAAACAAAACAGGCAGTGATGAGATCACACTAAGAGAGCCTCTATATGTGTTTGCCGTAAACGTTTGTTTAATGGCCTATCGACATAGCGAAGTAAATGTTGTTGTAAATTGCCAAACAAATAGCTGCCTAACGGCAGCTAAAAAAATACTATTGTCTATTGACGGGAATAAGGCTCATATGTGTTATATGCCATTAAAGCGACAACCAAAGCTTGTAAATACCAAAAACAGGCAACACTAAAAGCCAAATAAACAAAATTGACATGATGATAACACCAATAAGTTTTGATGTTTTACTTTGCTCCTCTTCAGGAAGTTCTTCTTCTGTTGAGCAAATTGATGCAAAGTCAGTTTCAAGGTCATCTTCGAGTTGATAATTGCCGTCAGCTAAAGCTTTATCTATAGCTAATTTTAGCTTCTCAAGTCCCTCAGTGTTCCCAACAATACAATCTTCGTAAATATGATTATAAATATTTACCCAAGGCTTATTTGGCAACTGCGATCCTCCATGGCATATAACGCCCTAATAATGGGCAAAAAATTGTTGGCTAAAATGTTGAGGGACGAAAACAGCCAACTGTTTTTTGTCCTTATTTATTAGCTTGTTATATGCCAATAGCTACAATGCAACGACTAACTATTTCACATGCTTCGGTATTATCTTTATGCTCAATTAGTACTTGATTAAGTTCTGATAGGATTAAGCCTTTAAACTCTTCTGGTACATCACCCTCATCTTCATAAAGTAATTCATCATGATCATCAAATCCTTCATGGTCTCTCAACGATAAAGTAAAACCTTTTGATTCATCCTCAGGGTCAACAAACATAAAGATGGTACTTCCATCATCATAGCCACCACAAAAGTCGTAACCTGAAAATTTATAACCTGACATTGCGGTAAACACTCCTTGGCATATAACGCCGTGCTAAACGGCACAAAATGCTTGGCTAAAATTTGCGAGGAACGAGCACAGCCAAGCTTTTTGTGTCCGCCTTTTAAGCACTTTGTTATATGCTTTCATCTGCCACTGCTTGGTCAAACCAAACATGCTCTGACTCACCGCCTAAGTTAAAACGATACCCGAATGGAAGAGCCATATATATTGCTAATTCAGGGCGTTTTTCAATGATGTGCTCAAAGTGCACCGTAACTAATGAGCTAGTATTACCGTCGTACTCATCTGTAGTTAACCACCAACCACTCATATGATTTGGTGATGGGTAACGAACTCCTTCAACTGGTGTTAAGCCCTCATAAATGCCTTTAGAAATAGTAACAAGCTGAGTAGGCTCAACAGGAGCATAAATTGCTTGATAATGATCACAACATTCTTTTTGAACTGACTCAATACTCAAGTTTCTTACTCCTGACTCGAAAAAGCATATAACGCCCCAATAAGGGTAATGCCGATCAGTTAAGGCAAAAAAGTTTGGGGATCAATTGAACGATCCCTACAATATGTAAGAATCCGATAAATAAAGTTTATCGGATTTTTTTATGCGCTTTGAAAGTGAACTTGCTACAGCCTTTAGTTCTTGTAATACCTTCCACACCTTTGAGAAATACGCAGAGTTGCTCTCCCCTGAGTTGATTAAACAAGGCTTTAAACAAGCTGGCGTCGCCACAATTAGAAAAAGGCGCCTACCACTTGAAACCGTGCTTTGGTCAATTATCGGTATGGCACTATATCGTCAGAAGTCGGTTTGGGATATAGCCACTCAGATGGATATCATGTTGCCTGATAAAAAGCCATTAGTGGCACCAAGCGCACTGGTTCAAGCAAGACAAAGGTTAGGCGCAGATGCCGTTAAAGAAGTGTTTAAAGTGATGGCACAGCATGGTTATGAATCGAACCAGTTTGAAACATGGGCGGGCTTGAACCTGCTAGCCGTTGATGGTGTCGTATGGCGAGTCGCCGATACTGCTGAAAACCACAAAGTATTTGAAACGCAAAGTAACCAGCATAGAGAAAATATTTATCCTCAAATCCGTATGGTTTGTCACATGGAAATTACGAGCCACCAGCTAATCAACAGCGTATTTTCAGGTTACCGAACTAATGAAATGAAATTAGCAGAAGGGCTAATAGAAACGACACCAGATAATACATTAACTATCTTCGATAAAGGCTATTACTCGCTTGGTTTGCTCAATCGATGGCATCAAGCAGGAGAACAAAGACACTGGATGATACCAGCTCGTAAAGACTTAAATTACGATGTCATCCAGAGTTTGGGCAAGAATGATAAACGTATTCGGTTAACAACAACGCCTCAAGCTCGTAAAAAATTTAATGACCTACCAGAACATATTGAAGCCAGATTAGTGAGTAAAAAAATTAAAGGTAAAGAGTACCGTATTCTGACCTCAATGGTCGACCCAATACGCTTTCCAAGCGAAGAAATGGTTGAGTTATACCGGTATCGCTGGGAAATAGAATTAGGCTATCGAGAGATGAAACAATCGCTACTTAACAGCGCTTATACTTTAAGAAGCAAGCGACCAGATATGATTGAACAGGAGTTATGGGGACTCCTTCTGTGCTACAACTTGATAAGGCAAGGGATGACAGCGGCAGCAAGAAAGCTTAATAGCACTTGGCCTAATCAGCTTAGCTTCACGAGTTGCTCAATGGCAATTACTCAGTTCTTTGCCACATTGCCTCTGTCTAGCCCTGGCAATATTCCCAAACACTATGAAGCTTTACTGACACAAATGACTTATTTTAAATTACCAGAGCGGCGTGAAGAGAGGCAATACCCAAGGTGGGTTAAGGCAAAACCCCAAAGGTATCCAAGGAATACAAAAAATGCCAATCAGCTTAACTGACTGGCATTACCCAATAAGGGGCTAAAAATTAGTTTGCTAAAATGTGTAGCGAAGCGAAACCGAGCAAACTGTTTTTAGTCCCGCTTAATTGGCTTGATACTAATTGAGCCTTCTCCCCAAAGTTTAGCATTCGGCTAAACTTTAAGGCGACCAAACCAAAAGGAGAAAGCTCTATGAAATTCTACACTACTTTTCACCAATATTATTGTGGAATAGATCTACATGCACGACTTTTATACGTTTGTATTCTCGATAAACATGGTAATAAAATTCTTCATCAAAAGATAAAAGCCGATCCTAATCAATTACGAAAACTACTTAAACCTTATATCGGGCAAGTAGTTGTTGGCGTTGAATGTATGCATTGCTGGTATTGGGTCAGTGACTTTTGTCGTGAACTCAATATTGAATTTATTTTAGGTCATGCGCTTTATATGAAAGCTATTCATGGCGGTAAAGCTAAAAATGATAAAATTGATTCTTATAAAATTGCCAGTTTAATGCGTGGCGGCAATTTTCCTTTAGCTTATAACTATCCACAAGAAACGCGTTCCACACGTGATTTACTGCGAAGACGAACGCACATCATGCGCCACGGCGCTGACTTAAAAGCCCATGTTATCAATACTGACAGTCAATATAACTTACCTGCTCAATCACTTAATTTAAAAAACGTCAGTGCTAGAGAAGGATTACGTCATCATTATGATGATCCCATCGTGCAACGCATGATTGAACTCGATATGAACATTCTCGATTGTTATATGCGAGAGCTTAAACATGTTGAATCCTTCATCGAAAACAAAGCTAAGCAACATTACGGCGCTCTACTTAATATTGTTCGTACATTCCCTGGTATTGGACAGATACTCGCATTAACCATTCTGTATGAAATAGGTGACATTAACAGGTTCCCAAGTGTTCAACAGTTTGCCTCTTATTCTCGGCTCGTTAAATGTAAAGCAGAATCAGCAGGTAAAGTGTACGGCACCAGTGGCAATAAAATAGGTAACGGCTATTTAAAATGGGCGTTTAGTGAGGCCGCCGTACTTTACCTTCGAGGTAATGATAAAGCGAAACGCTATTTGGCAAAATTACAAAAACGCATGAGCAAAGGTAAAGCGTTATCCGCATTAGCGCATAAAATAGGTCGTTGTGTCTATTTTATGCTACGAGATAAGCAGGTATTTGATGAAGACAAATTTTTAAAAGGTTAAGTCGCACAATGGCGCGAGCTGAACGTCTAACTGGATAATTAAGAGCATGTTGATAATTATTGCACCTGTAAGACAAAAGATAATTATTATGCCAAGTAGTTTAAGCCACATGGCTTGATTAGACTCGCCATTGGTGCGCATTATTGCGATAAGCAAAAGCGTTTACACCTTAACTGAGCCTGAAACTAACTGAACCTTGTTTAACCACAAGTAATCATATTGCTTGAGTAGTGCCAGATTAAGGTTAACCGATAAATGTCTAGTGCCCCTGTTTGCATTAAGGATAAACAAAACAGGCAGTGATGAGATCACACTAAGAGAGCCTCTATATGTGTTTGCCGTAAACGTTTGTTTAATGGCCTATCGACATAGCGAAGTAAATGTTGTTGTAAATTGCCAAACAAATAGCTGCCTAACGGCAGCTAAAAAAATACTATTGTCTATTGACGGGAATAAGGCTCATATGTGTTAGGTAACAATTACAACGAAGCTATGAACCTTACTTCTGTTGGGTTTTCTATTGAACCATCCCACATGCCGCCATGACCAAAACTTAAAGCGTTAAAAACACCTTGAACTTGTACACGTTTACTATCTAATTTGGAATACTTTTCTAAATTATCAGTCTGAATCCAAATTTTATGGTCTCCGGATTTTATCCCGGTAACTTCATGCCGCATTAAAAGCGTACCTTTAACTCTAACAATTTTCCCATGATATTTTTCTGGAGTAAGGGCTAATTGGATAATACTAACGGTACAAATACCGGTTTTTGAGCCTTGGTACTCAGGGAAACATTTTGTCCCCATGCGACCATCTTTTGTATATGCAACTTCCTGTGAAATAGCACAAAATGAAAAAAGAGATAATAAGAGCAAACTTAAGGCTAAACGCATACTTTTCTTGTTACCTAACGCCCTAATAATGGGCAAAAAATTGTTGGCTAAAATGTTGAGGAACGAAAACAGCCAACTGTTTTTTGTCCTTATTTATTAGCTTGTTAGTTTGCGTTTTTTTTCCTGTTGTAAGCTAGGAATAATCCAGCAGAAAATATTAAACTACCGAGCCCCATCCAGCCAGCTAACCTACTATTTGCAGCATATTTTTCTACCATAACATCATGGCTTCTGACAATGTTCCCGTCTTGCACTAATTCATAAATAGTATGGTATTCATTTTCATCAAATGGTGGCGAGTGTGAATCAGTTTGATCATAGAGAACACTTATGTGCGCTCCTCTCTTAGCCAAGGCACTATGAGTTTTACTCGTTTTCCCGCCAATTGAATGGTAAACAAGGTGGGTATCATCTTCTTGGAATTTAAATCGAAGTGTATCCCCGTGCTTTCCAGTTGCTTTCACCCAATCTATATTTCCCTCGATCTTGGTCAAATTTTCACGATTAGGAACTTTGCCGCTAATTGAGAATAATACCAGTAAACCAACACCGAAAATGGCACAAATTATGGCTGATTTTTTTATATCACGAAACTTCATATGTGCACCGAGCTTTCCTTAGCAAACTAACATCTTATTAGAAGGAAAAATTCCTTGTTTAAACACGGAATTATTCCTTCTTTCATGTTTTTTAAAAAGCATACAATACGCCTAGTTTTAATATTAATCAATTACTTATTACAAAAGCACTCGACTGGTTGATGCGTGAAAGGAGGAATTTTTCCTTATTTCACGCAAAATGAGAAAAACACGTCTAAACTGTATTTTTATACAGTATTTTGTTGGGAGGATGTAATGAAATCGATTTTCTTGAATTATGTAAGTGAACAAATGTTTACCAAGCGATATGCTAAAAGAACAGTGAAAACCTACCTGTATTGGATTAAGGCATTTATTAATTTCAATGGCAAAGCACATCCCGCTAATTGTCATAATAATGAGGTGGAGCAGTTTTTAACCTTTCTTTCGGTTGAGCTGAATGTTGCGCCTAAAACACAAGCGTTAGCACTAAATGCTTTAGTCTTTCTTTATCGAGATATTTTAAAAGCACCGTTAACCCTAACGCTTAACTTTAATAAGAGTACTGCAGCGCCTAAACTGCCTGTGGTGTTAACAATGAATGAAGTTGCAAAGCTCCTTAATAATGTGACTGGTATACATGCTTTAGCATGCCAATTAATGTATGGCAGTGGCTTGCGCTTAATGGAAACTGTACGACTACGTATACAAGATATTGATTTTGATTATTTGTCTGTGATGGTTTGGCATAGTAAAGGTGGGAAAAGTAGGCGAGTTACCTTAGCTAAAGAGCTTGTTAATCCATTAAAACAACAAATCAGTAAAGCCAAGTTGTATTTCCAGCAAGATATTCGAAATCCGTATTATAAAGGTGTGTTTTTACCACATGCATTGGCGCGTAAATATCCTTATGCAGCAAAAGAGTTTGCTTGGCATTATCTCTTTCCTTCAAGTCGTTTAAGTCATGCGCCGCAGGCCTCAAGTGATCATTTAGGACGTCATCACATTGATGAAACTACATTGAGAAAAGCCGTGCAAAAAGCGGCTAAAATAGCAGGCATTACAAAGCGTGTCACCTGTCATACCTTACGGCATTCATTTGCCACCCATTTACTGCAACGCGGTGCTGATATTCGTACCGTACAAGAACAACTAGGTCATACAGATGTGAGAACAACCCAAATATATACCCATGTGATAGAACATGGCGCAAACGGTGTACGTAGCCCGTTATCTGACTTGGTTTAAATTGCTGTTTTTATGGGTAAATGCAAGCAATTGATAAGCTGTGATACTTTTGTGATAAACACGTTATCTTTACGTGATCATACTGCGATATTTCTTTTTCATAGTGTAAAGACTGATTTAAAAAATAGTCTAATAAACGATAAGAAGGAAAGCACCATGAAAATGAAAACAGCAATAACTACGCTGGCAATGTTAACTGCAAGCATGAACGTGTCAGCACAAGATTTAGATATCACAGTAACGAACTTAAGCCAGGGCCTGTACTTTACACCAATTGTTGCTGCTGCTCACAGTGGCGATACTAAATTATTCTCAGTTGGTATGGCTGCATCGCCAGAGCTAACTGCCATGGCTGAAGGGGGGGATATCTCCGGCTTAGTTTCGGTATTAACCAATGCTGATGCTAATACTGTAGAAAATCCAGCAGCAGGTTTACTAGCACCAACTATGTCTACCACCTTTATGCTGAGCAATGATGAAGCTAACCAGTATTTATCATTTTCCGCAATGATTTTGCCATCAAACGATGGCTTTGTTGGTTTAGATAGTTGGATGATCCCTCAAGAAGCGGGTACGTATACCGTGTATATCAATGCCTATGATGCGGGCACAGAGGTTAACGATGAAATAAGAGGCAGCGGAGCGCCGGGTGAAGCAGGCATGCCAGTACCACCGCCGTTAGAATCTCTTATTGGTATGAACGGTACGGGCGTTGCCATGGAAGAAAGCAATATGGTGGTGCATGTACACCGCGGTAATTTAGGTGACGATGATATGGCTGGTGGTAAAAGTGATATTAACAGCAGTGTTCAACGTTGGTTAAACCCAATTGCAAAATTAACTGTAGTAGTTAAGTAAGGGGGCATTATGTTTTTAGCAAACAGTAAAGTGTTTTTAAAACGTCTCGCTATGCCGCTTGCTGCAACCGTGCTTGTAGGTGCTTGTGGTAGCGATAATGACAATACCGTAGCAATGCCAACTCCAGCGCCTGAGCCAGCACCAACTGAGTATAGCTATGAAGTGACTATGGTTAACTTAACGCATGGGCAACCTTTGTCGCCAATAACGGTCGCGTTACACGGTGATGAAATGTTATGGCAAATTGGTATGCCGGCCTCTGTTGCTTTAGAAAAACTTGCTGAAGGCGGGGATAATTCCGAACTTTTAGCAATGGAGTTTATTGTTGCCAGTAATAGCGCTGAAGGGGCTTTAATGCCAGGTTCAAGCACTAGCGTTACGGTAACCACTACCAGTACTGCGGCAACCCATTTATCGGTAGCAACTATGTTAGTGAATACAAATGATGCCTTCTCCGGTCTTACTGGATTAGAGCTATCAATGTTGGATGTTGATGCAAGCAAAACTTGGCACTTAAATGTCTACGATGCTGGCACAGAAGCTAACACTGAGGCTATGGGAACAATTCCAGGGCCAGCTGATAGCGGTATGGGTTATGAGCAAACGCGTGATGATATTGATTTAGTTGCTATGCATCCTGGCGTTGTCAGTAAAGATGATGGCTTAACTAACTCAGTGTTAACGCAAGCGCATAGGTTTGATAACCCAAGTATTAAATTAACAATAACACGGACGAAATAGCACCGTTGGCTTTGGTCAACGGTGTTGGCCAAAGCTTATGAACAATAAAGATAAAATTTTAGTTGTTGAAGATGAAAAAGATATTGCTGATTTAATTCATGTCCATTTATCTGAGTTAGCTGTTCAGGTTGATGTATGTGGTAATGGCGAACAAGCATTACAGCTCGCCTTAGCAAATGACTATCAGTTAGTGATGTTAGACATTATGTTGCCAGGCTTAAGTGGCTTAGATATATGTCGTCAATTGCGAACGGCAAAGCCGATGCAGGCTATCTTGATGTTAACCTCGCGTACCTCAGAAATGGATAGAGTGCTGGGTTTAGAGTTAGGAGCCGATGATTACATGACCAAGCCATTTAGCGTCCGTGAATTACAGGCGAGGGTAAGGGCGCAATTAAGGCGATTACACTGCATTGAACAAAGTAATCATGTGCGAGTACAAAGCGAAACCTTACCAGCTAACACTGCGAGTTTGAATGGATTAAATGGAGTGAATGCAGCTAATGCAGCGAATGGAGTAAACCGGGGAAACGGGGTAAATGGCTCAAACGGTATTAAGCCTGCAAACGCGATAAATGGCGCAACTGACAGGATCAATCATAACGCAACTTGTATTGGTCAATTAATGATAGATCATGTTTATCATCAGGTACGCTACAAAGACGATACTATTGATCTTACTTCAACCGAGTTTGAGTTATTAAGTTATTTAAGCAGTCACCCTGACCAAGTGTTTTCCCGTAGCCAGTTGCTAGATTCTGTGTGGGGCTATCATCACAGCGGTTATGAGCATACGGTGAACTCTCATATTAACCGTTTGCGCAGCAAGTTAGAAGAAAATACGGCTAAGCCGCAAATTATTCAAACGGTTTGGGGGGTTGGTTATAAGTTAAATTCAGCAGGAGTTCATTAATGAAGCTTTCTTTATATCAACGTTTAGCGATTACTGTATCAGCAGCTTTTGTTGTTATTGCATATTTATTGCTGTCGTGGAGTAGCGCCTTAGCTGAGCAATCTAAGCATCAGGCAGAGCAAAAACTGCATATAGAACTTGCGACGCATTTGGCAAATGACAACCCGCTGTTAAAAGACGGCGTTTATGATAAACCCGCACTTGAAAACCTTTTTCACACCTTAATGCTGTTAGGCCCCGCATTTGAATTTTATTATTTAGACCCAGCTGGCAATATTCTTACCTATTCAGCAAAACCTGACAAAATAAAACGCAAATCGGTAGATTTAGCGCCATTAGTGCAGCTTATTTCTGATCAGCAAAACATGCCGATTTATGGTGATGATCCTCGCAGTTTATCTGGTAAAAAAATATTCTCTGCCGCACCTATTTATAACCAAGGTAATCTACAAGGTTATTTATACGTGATTATTGGCGGTGAAATTTATGACTCAGTGTTTGCTCAAGTACAAAGTGATCAGCAGTTGCAGCAACATGGTTTGCTAATTATAGCCGCGTTAGTATTAGTGCTGCTGTTGCTTTTGGCCTTATTTCGTTACTTTACTGTGCCCATTCGCACCTTAGCTAAAGATATGGAGAAGTTAAAACAGAATAAATTTGACAGCGCTAAGCTTAGCTTAGTTAAGTGGCAACAAAATGATGACAACAATGAGGTGCAGGTGTTAGGTAATACCTTTGTTGAAATGGTTGAGGTGATCAATCAACAAATGCTGCAGTTAATTGAAAATGAGAAAACACGCAAAGAATTACTCGCCCATTTATCCCATGATTTACGAACGCCGCTTGCTGCCATGCAAGGTTATATTGAAACCATAGCATTAAAAGGAGATGCCTTAACAGCAGAGCAAAAAGAGCGATTTCTCGCAACAGTTATGCGTAATGGTCAGCAACTAAAATTACTTATTGATCAAATATTTGAGCTGGCGCATTTAGAAGACGGTCAAGTATCGGTTAATTTAGAGCCTTTCCCGATAGCTGAGCTTGTTCACGATATTGTCGCTAAGTTTTCACTTAAAGCGCAAGAAAAGCAAATCACCTTAAAGGTAACGCCGCAAGAGTGCAGTGATTTGGTTCATTCAGATATTGCCAAGTTAGAACGCATCCTAAGCAATTTGCTCGACAATGCTATTCGTCATACACCCAGCAAAGGTGAAATCACTTTAAGAATTGAACAAGATAATAACCAAGTTACTGTATCCGTAAGCGATACCGGGACTGGCATCAGTGAGCAAGAGCTGGATTATATTTTTGATGCTAGATATCGCGCCAGCAACGCCAGTGAAGACAAAAATCGCCATGCCGGTTTAGGCTTAGCCATCAGCAAAAGACTAAGCTTATTGCTAAACTCTGATATTAAAGTAATGAGTAGATTAGGACAGGGAAGTTGCTTTTCATTTTCATTACCAAGACTTGCCAACAGTTAAGTTAACATTGAGTTAGCCATATCAGAGTTTGATCAAGATTAACCGCCAAATAAATCTATCACGCTATACTTAACTCAGATTTAAACTAAAATTTTAGTTAATTTACTTAAAGTTAACGTTTGATAGTGTAAAGGTGGTTAATGTTTATAAGCTTGTTAAAGCGCGTATTTAATGGCAATCGAGCTAGTGCGCAGGCAAATTATGTTTATTTTGAAGAAACAAGAAACAGTCAACAAGAAGAAGCAGAGCAGGCGATTAATCAATTACAAAATGAATTAGCGCAAACCGCTATTTCAATGACCTCACCAGAAGAGCAGCAACAAAAAGCCTTTTATGACTATTTGTTTGGTGATTCATCGGTAAATACGTCACAGGATGAATTATCTCTGTTTGTTACTGAGCAAATAGAAAAACTCCTTGCCAACCCTAAATATATTCTTGAAGCCTTACCTGTATTGCCTACCTCACTATCTAAAGTGTTAGCGCAGTTAAATGATGAAGCATTTGATACCGAAGTATTGATTGTTTTAATTGAGCAAGAGCCAGTTATTGCCGCTAAAGTCATCGAGTTAGCCAATTCTGCTTTATATAAACGTGGCGATAAAGATATAACCGATCTTAAATCTGCCTTTATGCAGCTTGGTACCCAAGGGCTAATCGAAGGCGTTATCAATGGTTTTGTTAGCAAATTAACCCCAAATTCTCCTATCTATTTTCAGCAGTATGGACAAAAAATTTGGCAGCATAGCCAATCAACGGGTGAAATTGCCAAGGCGTTAGTGTTGCAATCTGAGATAAAAGAAGAGGCATCACAAGCTTATTTACTTGGTTTAATTTGTAATTTAGGCGATATGATTATTTATCAGCTGTTAATGGAAGCATTTTCGATTGTTCACCCAGATTGTCAGCCTAACTCTTTTGCTTTTAAAGAGTTAATGTATAAGAATTCGAAAAAGTTAACTTATCACATCGCAAAATATTGGCATTTTCCCGAGCCGATATTAAAAACCTTAGCACTGCAAGCTAAGATCAATAACACCACGTTATTAAAACCTTTATTAGCACAAAGACCAATAGCCTGTTACATCTATGAAGCGAACTTAATTAGTGAGTTAATGATGCAGAATCAAAATAAAGATCAGATTATGGTTACAGCCGTTGAGCTAACTTTCACTGAACAAGCGCATCAATTTATTCAACAGCAAGCTGAGAGAGGCGATAATTAGCCATAGGCGTTATTGAATTCTACCCTTGGGTTGTATCGAACATCGGCATTGTTTTACCAAGTTAACCTAACTTATGATATGTTCTTATCCCTGTCGTTATAAATACAAGGAATGTTGTCGCGCTGGTAATTAATAACACAGCTACTTGCGCCTTCCATCTCGTTATGAAACAAAAGTCACAATTTGCTGCCTGCATTATTGTTATTGGCGCAGCTATTAGTTTGTTCTATTGGCTATGGGGCATGCAATTAAAATCTGAAGTAGGGCGCTTGGGTCACCTGAAAGTTCATGAAAATCAGCTGATTCTTCAATATCAACAACAGCTTTTTTGGCTTAAAGATAATGAAAGCTTAAGTAAACAATTAGATTTTAGTGAGCTAGGTTTAAAGGCTTTTGGCGACTATGCCTTGTTTAATAATGGTGATTTACTGGTATATCACCGTAACCAAGCCCCTAGCTTTTTAAGTCAAATTGCGGCATTTGTTAGGTTAACTAGCCAAGCTAAAGTCAATAGTGAGCAAGCATTGGGTGATGATGGTTTTTATCGTTGTAACTTGCTTACTCGCCAATGTCAGGTATTTGGAGAAAACTTGCCTAAATTGGAGCGCACGTTTCATTTAGCAATTAGCCAAAAAACTAACACCGTATTTTTGGCCAATACCAGTGAACATAAGCTCTATAAAATAAATGAACAAGGTAAAGTTATTGCTAGCTCAAAAGCAAATTTATTTAGGTTTCCTAATCAGTTAAAGCTGGTTAATGATGAATTATGGCTTGCTGATACCAATAACCATAGCTTGAAACAGGTTGAAATAGCGACTGAGCACTTTGGCAATATCATTCAAACAGTAGCAACCTCTATTGATAAAAAATACAAGTTTCCACACCAGTTTAGCCATCATGATGATAACGTTTGGGCTATAGTCGCGCCGAAGAATATGGCCTTTGCGCAAATGGCGCTATTTGATAAACAAGGAAAACTGAAAACCAAGTTGGAAAAAGGTGTAGGTGAAGATCCTATGTCCGTTACTTTTTGGCAAGGAAAACTATGGTTAGCTGATTATCAAGATATATTAATTGAGCAATTTAATGAGCAAGGTGAATACCTTGGCGAACTGCAGCTAGATACCTTGACTGAGCTAAAAGCTGAAAGACACGCTTTGATTCAGTTAGCACAAGAGACAGAGCAACAAGGGAAGTATGCTTTTATAGTTATCATGATTGTTGGTTTTGCTTTGGCATTTATTTTAGAAGGTAAGGAAACCAAAGCAGCTTTTAAACAAGCAAACAAATTAGAACTTGAACAAGCGATAACTAAAGCTAAAGCACAATATAGTACCCCACATCAAGGCAATAATATTGTTTGGCTAACAAATCGTGCTCAGAAGTATCAAGGCATTATTTATGTTCTGTTATTAGTCATGTTGCTGTTGCCCATTATAAGTTGTGTGCAAATTTTGATGTCTGTAAATGATGAAAAGTGGGGGGAGCTGGTGCCATTTTTCTTTGTCATTATCGCGTTAGAAGGCATGCTTTTATCTATGGTTTATAACGTTAACTATATTAAAAATATAGCACTTGGTGTGACCGGAAAGCAGTTAATAATGCAAGCAGCAGATAAAGAAGTCAGGCTTGATATTGCTGACATGAAATTTAGCGATAATTATTTCATATCCGATGATTTATCTATTCCTATCGGTAATGCTAAGCAAAGGTATTTTGATTACCAGCAATTACAAACCTACGTATTACCTCATATCAATATTGATAATAAATTGAGTCATTTTTCTAGTTGGAAATTACTTTGGCAGCAAAAAGAGCCATTATTTGTCTCAACACTAAGGTTAATTGTGCTAGCTACGATTTTGGCGTTAGTTATAACGGTAGCCTTGTAGTTACAATAGTGTCAATAAGTCGTTTTATTAAGGTTAGGGCTGGAAGGAGTTAGGGCAGGAAGGGTAGGCAGCCAATATTGATTATTGGCTGCAAATTGCTGTGACTAAACTATTTATTAAGCCGAGCTTAGGTTATTTAGCTTGGCTTGCTAAATATTCATCATATGTGCCAGCAAAATCATTGTAACCGTCTTCGGTTAGCTCGATTATGCGGGTCGCTAGTGAAGAAACAAATTCACGGTCATGACTAACAAATACTAAGGTACCTTCGTACATTTCTAATGCCATGTTTAATGATTCGATAGATTCCATATCCATGTGGTTGGTTGGCTCATCCATGACTAATATATTTGGTTTTTGCATCATCAGCTTACCAAATAACATACGGCCTTTTTCACCACCTGAAAGCACTTTTACTGACTTTTTAATATCATCAGCTGAGAACAATAAGCGACCTAAATAGCCACGCACCACTTGTTCGTCATCACCTTCTTGTCGCCATTGGCTCATCCAGTCAAACAAGTTCATGTCATTTTCAAATTCATATTCATGATCTTGTGCGTAGTAACCAATATTGGCATTGTCAGACCAATTAAATTCACCTGAGCTTGGCTCATAGCCAACATCATTCATTAGCGTACGCAGGAAAGTAGTTTTACCAATACCGTTTTCACCGATAACCGCAATACGTTCGCCTACTTCTGCTAAGACAGAAATATCTTTTAAAATGTGCGTATCATCAAAGCTTTTGTTTAGTTTTTCAATGGTTAGCGCATTACGGAATAGTTTCTTTTCTTGTTCAAAGCGAATAAACGGGTTAGTACGGCTAGATACTTTAACTTCTTCTAATTGAATTTTATCTATTTGCTTGGCACGAGATGTGGCTTGCTTTGCTTTTGATGCATTAGCAGAGAAACGAGCAACGAATGCTTGTAGTTCACCAATTTGTGCTTTTTTCTTCGCATTATCAGCAAGTAAACGAGCACGTGCTTGCGTTGCCGCTAACATGTATTCATCATAGTTACCCGGATAAACACGTAATTCACCGTAATCTAAATCCGCCATGTGAGTACAAACACTGTTTAAAAAGTGTCTATCGTGCGAAATAATAATCATGGTTGAATCACGTTCGTTGAGCGTTTCTTCAAGCCATTGAATGGTGTGAATATCTAAGTTGTTGGTTGGCTCATCGAGTAATAAAATATCTGGCTCAGAGAAAAGTGCTTGTGCAAGCAGGATACGTAATTTAAAGCCTGGGGCAATTTCGCTCATTAAACCAAAGTGTTGTTCAACAGGAATACCAACACCCATAAGTAATTCACCCGCGCGACTTTCGGCAGAGTAGCCGTCCATTTCCGCATATTGTGATTCTAAATCACCCACTTTCATGCCGTCTTCTTCGCTCATTTCAGGCAAAGCATAGATGCGATCGCGCTCTTCTTTTACTGCCCAAAGCTCTGTATGACCCATAATAACGGTATCAATAACTGAGTACTTTTCAAAAGCAAATTGATCTTGGCGAAGCTTACCTAAACGCTCGCCGGTATCTAGGCTAACATTGCCTGACGTTGGCTCTAAATCGCCTCCTAAGATTTTCATTAAGGTTGATTTACCACAGCCGTTGGCACCAATTAAACCGTAACGGTTTCCGCCACCAAATTTTTGTGAAATATTTTCAAATAATGGCTTAGCGCCAAATTGTTGAGTGATATTATTTGCTGCTAACAAGTTATTTTCCTACTAATGGTTGTTAACGATTGCCATTATTTGGCTTACGTTTTTTAAATTGGTTGTCGCTAAAGCGTGTTAAGCCTTTTTTATGAGGTTGGCTTTTACCATAATTTCTTGGCTGCCCTGGGCTAGTTTTATTACCCTTAGCATTGTTTTTACCTTGTCTTTGCTGGTCGGCTAACGATTTTTCGCCACGAGTCTCAGCAGGCACTAAACAGCCGGGTTTGTTACCTATTAACTGTCTGGCTAAGCCCATCTTTTTCAATGCTTCACGAATCATTGGCCAGTTAACTGGGTCGTGGTAGCGTAAAATCGCTTTATGTAATCGCCTTTGAATGGCGCCTTTAGGTACTGGCACGTTGGCGCTGTCTTTTGCTAAGTTATTACTGGTAATGTTACTTAGCGAGTCTAACTGGGTATGATAAAGCGTTGTAGCATTAGCCAGCGGTGACGGGTAAAAGTTCTGTACTTGGTCAAGCTTAAAGTCATTCTCTTTTAGCCATAGCGCCAGATTTACCATATCTCTATCCGTGGTACCGGGATGTGCTGAGATAAAATAAGGGATGAGATATTGTTTTTTACCCGCAACTTTAGAGTAATGATCAAACATTTCTTTAAATTTGTGGTAACTGCCCATACCTGGCTTCATCATTTTATCTAACGGGCCTTTCTCGGTATGCTCAGGGGCAATTTTTAAATAGCCGCCAACATGGTGACTTGCTAATTCTTTAACGTATTCTGGATCTTCAATGGCTAAATCGTAACGCACGCCTGAAGCGATCAGGACTTTTTTAATGCCTTTAACATTTCTTGCTTTACGATAAAGCTCAACGGTTGGCGTGTGATCTGTATCTAAATGACCGCAAATGGTAGGCCATACGCAAGAAGGTTTACGACAGGTTGCCTCAGCTTTTTTACTTTTACAGTTAAGCTGATACATGTTGGCCGTTGGACCTCCGAGATCAGAAATCGTGCCAGTAAAGTTAGGCACTTTTTCTTTGATATCTTCAATTTCGTTGATGATAGATTCTTGTGAGCGACTCTGAATAATTCGACCTTCGTGCTCGGTAATAGAGCAGAAGGTACAGCCACCAAAACAGCCACGCATGATATTGATTGAGGTTTTGATCATGTCATAAGCAGGAATTTTAGCATCACCATAACTAGGATGCGGTACGCGCTGGTAATTTAAACCAAATACGCCATCCATTTCAGTTTCCGAAAGCGGTATGGCAGGAGGCGTGATCCAGACAATGCGATCACCATGGCTTTGCACTAAGGGCTTTGCTGAGCCTGGGTTGACTTCTTGATGAAAAATACGCGAAGCATGGGCGTATAATACTTTGTTATCTTTTACCTGCTCAAAGCTTGGCAGCTTAATATAAGTATTGAGCCAAGGCATATGCTTATCGCTACCTGTTGGGTAGGTGTCTTGATAAGTGGCTTGAAAGTCATTTTTACGCGTTTTAGCACTGTATGCCCCTGCATCGAGAATATCTATGACTTGTGCGCCGTTATCTGGCGTGAAGGTGTTTACATCATCTTCACCTTCAGTATTTTCAGCATTGCTTTGACAGCTACTGCTATCCATTTCTTGATATGGGCTGATAATGGGATCAATTTTGCCTGGTCTGTCGATATCTCGTGAATCTATGCCTTGCCAGTTAGGTAAGGGCTTTGTGGTAATAAATGCGGTACCACGAATATTAGTTAATGAACTAACATCATCACCACGGGCAATTCTGTGGGCTACTTCAACTAAGGGGCGTTCGGCATTACCGTAGATTAAAATATCAGCTTTTGAGTCAAATAATACTGAGCGGCGTACTTTATCTGACCAATAATCATAATGGGCAATGCGGCGCAAACTGGCTTCAATACCGCCAATCACCACAGGCACGCCTTTATAGGCTTCTTTACAGCGTTGTGTATATACGGTTACCGCTCTATCTGGGCGCTTGCCACCTTCATCATTTGGGGTGTAAGCATCATCATGACGCATACGTCGTTCAGCCGTGTAACGGTTGATCATCGAGTCCATATTGCCGGCAGTTACACCAAAAAATAGGTTTGGCTTACCTAGTTGCATAAAGGCATCTTTAGAGTGCCAATCTGGTTGGGCAATAATGCCAACGCGAAAGCCTTGCGCTTCAAGCATACGGCCGATAATTGCCATACCAAAGCTTGGGTGATCAACATAGGCATCACCTGTTACCAAAATAATATCGCAGCTATCCCAACCTAGCTCATCCATTTCTTGGCGAGACATCGGCAAAAATGGTGCCGTGCCATAGCACTCAGCCCAATATTTTGGGTAGTCGAATAAGGCTTGTTGCGGATTTGGGATCATAGGTATTGCTCAATCAGTGATAAATTATTTAGTTGTACAGAGCTTAAAAATAGCGCTTGGTAAAACTAGGCGCGCGATTATAGCAAAAATATGGCATCTGTCCTAAAGAAACTGTGTTTAAATTTTAAGCAGGTCAATTGTGGCGCATATATTTACTTTACCAAATTGATTTGCTCTAATTTAGCCAGTTAATTAATTAGCTTTATAAAAACAATAATGCTAGCCAAGAGATAATTCTATGAAATACACACTTCTAGCCAGTGCAGTTTGCGCAGCACTGACACTATCAGCATGTTCAGACGAGCAAGCAAATCAGCAAAAGCCAACAGCTAAAACTGCCAGTGAAGCGATTGCGGCGGCCAATAAACAAGCGCCTGTCAGTATTGACGCGCTTTATGAAAAGGCCATGAAAGTCCTTTTTAATCACCGAGCATTATCTGCCACCATGTACGGTTTATCTAAAGACGATATTGGCTACTTTGCTAATGATAAACTTGAAGATTTTAGCCCAATTAATGAAGGTAATTTAAGGTTTGAACTATTAACCTTATCTAAGCAAATTGCTGAATTTAATCTTGAAAACCCAAGCACAGTTGATAAAACTAACCAACAAGTTATGCAGGGGTTAACCCGTTATTTTGCTGGAAGCCCTAAGTTTTCTATCGGCTATATTGATACTTGGATGGGTTTATCACCTTTTATTGTTAATCAAATTAATGGTCCGTTAATTGATATTCCACGCACCATGCAAAATGATCAACCGATTACTAATGAGCAACAAGCTTTAGATTATATTGCCCGTTTAAATAAATTTGAGCCATTAATGGCCAGTATTGAAGCAAAGCAAAGTTTTGATACGGCGCAGAACTGGATCCCACCTAAGGTGACAATTGAAGGGGCGTTAAAATATTTACGTGGTTTTATCAGTGTTGAGCCAGAGCAGCATGTGTTTGTCACTGTGTTAAAAGATAAGCTTAATAAAGGCAGTGATTTATCTGATGCGCAACAGCAAAAACTAGTTAAGCAAGCTACGGATGTTGTCGCTAATGTGGTTTATCCAGCTTATCAGTCTATCACTAAGGCAACAGAGAAACTGTTAGAAAAAGGTCGTGATGAATCAGGTATTTGGGCACAACCTAACGGTGCTGCTTATTATCAAGATGCCATTAAACAGCTAGGTGATAGTGATTTAACAGCAGAGCAAATTCACCAAATTGGTTTAGATGAAGTAAAACGTATCAGCGCCGAGATGGATACCATCTTGCGTGAGCAAGGTTACACTGAAGGCAGTGTTGGTGAGCGTATGGTAGCGCTTAACGAAGAGCCGCGCTTTTTATATGAAGACTCAGATGAAGGTCGCGCCGAACTTTTAGCTGATATTAATGGCTACATTGCTGAAATGACGACAAAAATGGCGCCACTATTTAAAACTAAGCCGAAATATGAAGTCGAAGTTAAAGCTTTCCCTGTGGAAGTGCAAGATGGTGCCTCGGGTGGGCAATATACAGCGCCAGCCGTTGATGGCAGTAAACCGGGTGTTTATTGGATTAATTTACGTGATATGAAAGCTAATCCTAGATTTGCTTTAAAAACCTTGACTTATCATGAAGCAAATCCAGGTCATCATTGGCAAGTGGCGCTTAATTTAGAGCAAGATGTCATGCCGTTTTTACGTCGAATCGCACCCTATAATGCCTACATTGAAGGTTGGGCGCTGTATTCGGAGTTAGTCGCCTATGAATTAGGCATGTATGACAACGACCCCTTTGGTAACTTAGGTCGCTTACAAGCTGAGTTATTCAGAGCTGTTCGTTTAGTGGTTGATACGGGCTTACATGAAAAACGTTGGACGCGAGAGCAAGCCATTAGCTACATGAGTGAGAAAACAGGCTCGGCTGAGTCTGATGTTACCTCTGAAATTGAGCGTTATATGGTATGGCCAGGTCAGGCGCTGGGTTATAAGTTAGGTATGCTGAAAATTGTTAGCCTGCGTGATAAAGCCAAACAAGCGTTAGGGGAGCGCTTCGATTTAAGTGAGTTCCACGATGTTATTTTACTTGGTGGTGCTGTACCTATGGCAGTGCTAGAGCAAAATATTACTCAGTGGATTGAAAACTACCCTAAAAGCTAGTTAGCCAATTAGCAGTAACGTAACAGTGCCTTATGCCTTAAGGCACTGTTACGTTAAATACTTCTAGAAAATATTGTTTTAAATCTTGATGATTGCTTTGCGGTACCCACTTCGCATGGCTTTGATAAAACCAGTCACTTGAATATGCTTTGTTTAAAATACTATTGATATCTTCAATGACAGCATATCCTAGCGGCGTTTTGGCGCAGCTGATATGTCCCTTGATATAATCAGGCGTGTTAGCAACTTTATAACTTTCTAATGAAATACGTTTGCCTATCAGCATATCTATATCAGCAGGGTAATAGATAACATAATCAACTCGTTGTTTTACTAGCATATCCGCGGTTGATTTGACCCGAAAACCAGCGGAGCGAGCAAAGACATTGTTACTTGCTAATTGTGCTATTTGCTTATCTAGGATGACGCCGTATGAAGCTCCGTCGGCAATGCCTAATATTTCATCAGGGTATTGTGCAAATAATGCCGGTAAGCTGATAATTTCATCTTGTGCATTGAGCGCTTTTTGACTCATAGGGGAGGTTTTCGCTAAGCGATACAGCTTCAGCCCTAAGTAAATATGTTGCACATCACTAAAAATACTGTATTGCTGGCGTTGTGGCGTTTTAATTTTGTTATCGACACAGACATTTTGCTGTGATTTTAATAAAGCGTTTATCCGCTTAATTGACGTAGGAATATATTCTATATCATAACCTTTGCTTTTGAGTTGCTTTAAGATATAGCGAATGGTTTCTTGAGAAGTTGAAACAGCGGGGCTATCACTGTTAATCTTGCCTTCATGAGTATTTTCAACTAGCCAAGTTAACTTTTTCTTAGGTTGAGCCAATGCGTCATAACAAAAGCTATGACAGAGTAGGCTAATCACAAAAACTAACTTAGCTTGAGTCTTCATTACTCATACTCAATTAACGACACTGAGATAAGTATAGCTGTTAGCCAATAAGCATTAGAAATTAGGTAAAAGAAATTATATTTCCTTCTTTAACTGAAGTTGGTGTATATTGCATGCAAATTAAAAATAAAACTAAAAATAAGGGCATTTAAGTGAGTGAACAAAACACATATGCAGAGAATGACTTAAAAGATGTTAAGCAGCTAGGGTTGTGGGCATCTATATTAAGTCTTGGTTATATATTTTGGCTGGTAGGCGGTATGGAAATCGTTGAACGTGTCGCCTATTACGGTGTAAAAGCCAGTGCCAGTTTATATGCAACCGATGCGGTATCTAAAGGTGGTTTAGGGTTAACCATGAGTGACTACGGTACCATCATGTTTATCTTTGCCTTAACGCAAACCTTTGTTCCGATTGTTTTAGGTGGCACAGCGGATCGTGTTGGTTATAAAGAAACTATTGCCATCTCTACCGTGATTAAAATCGCCGCTTATCTAACTATGGCTATGTTTCCTAGCTTTTTAGGTTTTACTCTTGGCGCTATGTTACTTGCTTTTGGTACCGGTATTTTTAAACCGGGTATTCAAGGAACTATGGTTAAATCGGTAAAACGCGAAACCAGTACCATGGCTTGGGGGATATTCTACCAGTTAGTTAATATTGGTGGTTGGTTAGGGCCATTAATTGCCGTACAACTGCGTCAGCTAAGTTGGAATTCATTATTCTATACCTGTGCAGCAATTATTTCGTTAAACTTTATCTTATTGCTTATGTATAAAGAGCCAGGTAGAGAAGAGCGTTTAGCGAAAAAAGCGAAAGTGAAATCGGGCGAAGTTGAGCAAAAAGCACTTTGGCGTGAAACCATTAAAGAAGTGAAAAAGCCTATCGTAATGGGCTATATGTTTGCCTTCTCTGGCTTTTGGTTTATGTTCAATGCCATGTTTGATGTTTTACCAAAACACATTGAAGATTGGGTCAATACTAGCACTATAGTTACAGATTTATTTGGCGCAGGTGGTACACAAAACCCATTTTGGATTGGTTTATTAGGTTTAAACCACGAAGGTACTAAGGTAATGCCGGAATATATGATGAGTGTTAATTTCATCATGATAGCGACAACCTGTTTTATTGTTGCTGGTATGACTGCCAAGTTTAGAATTTTAAGTAGTATGTTAGCTGGCTGTATTTTGTGTGTATTAGCTATGACTCTGGCTGGCTTTACGCCAATGGCATGGGCCATGTTGGTTGCTATTGCGGTGTTTAGTTTAGGTGAAATGTTACTTAGCCCGAAAAAGGGCGAGTTTATGGGGAATATTGCCCCAGCCGATAAAAAGGCCATGTATTTAGGTTTTGTTATGCTACCTCAAGGTATTGGTTGGACACTTGAAGGTAAATTAGGTCCATGGCTTTATGATGTTTATGCCTCAAAAGACTTGCTTGCTAGAGACTACCTACAACAATTAGGTATGGCAGCAGATAAAGTGGCTGCGATTAAAAACGGTGAAGCTTTTGACACCTTAGTTGCTTTTACTGGTAAGCCTGCACAAGTGATGACAGATACCTTATATCAAGCCAATAATATTGGTATGGCTTGGTACATTATTGCCACGGTTGGCGCTATTTCTGGTGTTGGAATTTTCTTATATGCTAAATGGGTATACCGTTTGCAAAAAAACATCTCGGCTAATGAAGCCGATGGTGCGAAAGAAACCACAGTACAAAGTTTATAATAATGTTTTAAGGCCTAATGTTTTTATTAGGCCTTTTCTTTTTCTTTATTTTTTCTATTTATTTTCGGACATTTTTACATGAGTTCATTAGATTTTACCCGTGACTATCATTCTTATGCGAATACTGATCAGGTTAAGGTAACGCATTTTGATTTGGCTCTCGCCATTAGTTTTGAGCAAAAGCAGTTATCTGGTTATGTTGATTTAGCCATTGAGCATCAAACAGAGCAGCTGGCTAGTGAGTTAATTTTAGATACGCGCGATTTAACCATTGAACGTGTAGTAAATAGTAAGGGTGAGGAGTTGAGCTTTGAGCTAAGCGATGCTGATGACATTTTAGGGAGTCAATTGCGCATCTCTTTAATAGGTGATGATCCTTGGGTTAAGGTATATTATAAAACCAGCCCGTCAGCAGAAGGCTTGCAGTGGTTAACAGCAGCACAAACTGCAGGTAAGAAACTGCCTTATTTGTTTAGTCAATCACAACCAATTAATGCCAGAAGCTGGATTCCTTTGCAAGATAGCCCGAAGGCGAGAGTTACCTTTAACGCAAAAATTATGGCGCCTCACGGTATGCGTGTGGTAATGAGTGCTGATAATGATCATGTCACCAATCAAGCACTTAATGGCTTATTTATGTTTAAGATGGCGGAGCCCATTCCAACACACCTTATGGCTATTGCTTGTGGTGATTTAGCCTTTCAAGCTTTAGGTGAGCGCACCGGTGTTTACACTGAGCCAAGCATGTTAGAGGCTTGTGCTAAAGAGTTTGAAGATACCGAAAAAATGGTTGCCATAGCTGAAGAGTTATTAGGACCATACCGCTGGGGACGCTACGATATGATAGTGTTGCCGCCAAGCTTTCCATTTGGTGGCATGGAAAACCCACGCTTAGCCTTTATGACACCAACCTTAATCGCTGGCGATAAATCATTAGTGTCTACCGTTGCGCACGAGCTGGCACACTCTTGGACGGGTAATTTAGTCAGTAATGCGACTTGGCGTGATTTATGGCTAAATGAGGGCTTTACCACCTATTTTACCAACCGTATTGTTGAAGCAGTTTACGGTAAAGAAATGGCAGAGCTTGAAGTGGTATTAGAATATGGCCGCTTAATGGAAGAATTTAAAACCATGCCGGTTGATAAACAAAATGTGACTGCTAATGTTCAGTATGATGACCCTAATAAGGCCTTTGATCGCTTTACCTATGATAAAGCGTCAATGTTTGTTCATGACTTAGAGCGCCGTTTAGGCCGTGATGATTTTGATAAGTTTTTATTTGACTACGTAGAACATTTTGCTTTTAAAGCCATTACCACAGAAGATTTTATTGCCTATGCTAAAACCACGTTATTAGTTGCTCACAGCGATAAAATATCTGAAGAAGAGCTACTTACTTGGATTCATGGCACAGGCATGCCAAGTTGGTTTGTTGCGCCACAATCAAGTAGTTTAGATAAGGTTGTTGCTCAACAAGCACTTTGGTTAGCAGGTACATTGGCGAATAAGCTTGAGGTGGAAGGTTGGAGTGTGCATCACTGGCAATACTTCTTAACAACCTTGCCTGAGGTTGTCTCGGTTAATCAGTTAGCTGAGTTAGATGAGTGTTTCGCTTTTACCCAATCAAAAAATGCTGAAATTGCCTTTGCTTGGTTTACCGTAGCAATCCGAAATCAGTATCAAGCAGCACTGCCTGCTATTGAAAGTTATTTAATCTCAATTGGCCGAGGAAAGTTTGTTAAGCCGCTTTATCAGAGTTTAGCTGATGCAGGTTATAGTGATCAGGCTAAAGCGATTTACCAGCAAGCTAGAGAAGGTTACCACCCATCAATTGTTGGTATGTTAGATAAAATTGTTAACCCTTAATTTAGGTGAACAAATATCTGCCCGTGTTGTTAATTAAGCTGAGTTCTGGTTAATTAGAAATCGCAGCACGGGCAATGGCTAAATCATTTCTATGCTTGAGCCAGAGACACCAATGGCAGCAATCACGTGTTTATTTTCCCTAGCCTGACACAGCTCTGAACTGATCAAATAGTTAATTTAATTGATATTACCTGTATATTGGCTTTTTCTGCAGCTGAAATTGCCTTAGCAATAATGTGGTTTGCTTGTGTTAAGTTTAACGTCATTTCACTTGCTCTTTGATTAAAAGTGTATATTGTATACATGAGGTTTGTGCTAAGCAAACTATTTCCATTTTACAATAATACAGGAGGTTGAATATGATTTGCCAAACACCTAGATTAACGCTGCGTGAGTTTCATCACGACGATGCGCCATTTATTGTCACTTTACTTAATGATAAGTCTTTTATTGAAAATATTGTTGATAAAAACGTAAGAACTAATGACGATGCCATTAAGTATTTAAATGATGGCCCGATGGCAAGTTATGAAAAACATGGTTATGGCTTATATATGGTCACGTTAAACGACTGTGATACCCCCATTGGTATGTGTGGCTTAGTAAAGCGCGATGATTTTGACTACGCTGATATAGGTTATTCATTGTTACCACAATATTATGGCCAAGGTTATGCCATTGAGGCGGCAAAAGCGATAGTTGATTTTTGTCAAAATACGCTTGGTTTTGATACCTTGGCAGCGATTACTAAACCTGCAAATAGTCGCTCAAATAGCTTGCTTGATAAACTTGGTTTTGAATTCCAAGAAGTGATTGAGTATTACGATCAGCCGACCAACTTTTATCTATTGGCATTAAATTAACGCTTGTTATAGTCAAATTCACACTTTCATTATTATTTGCTTTATTGTTACACTCATAAGCTAACTGTTTTGCTTAAAGAAAAAACAAGAATAATAAGGCGCTAATGAATAACAGTTTACTTCCGCTTCATAAAACAGGCTGGCTATACCTTTTAATGGTATTTTGGCTGGTTTGTTTATGGGCAACAATAACAGGCTTTTTTAATGAAATCAGCCAGTTTAACTTATCTTTTTATCAGCAATTAATGCACCTGAGGGTAGATAGCATTAGCACACCTTGGCTGTTGATTCTTGCCCAGTTCATATTTTTTTGTTGTGGTTTAATCTTGCTGTGGCGCCTGCAAAATAAGCCCAATTTACAGCGCAGTTTTTACTTAGCTAGTTATTGTCTTGTGCTTTTTGCTTGTCAATATCTGTTGAGTCAATTTCAATACTGGCTTGATTTGACGCCGAGTATCTTAGCGCTTTTTTGTTCTAGTTTGCTGCTGCAAGGCTATCAAAGAGAATGTCAGCTATTTATCAAGGTTAATGCGCAATATGAGCCATTGCTTTTGCAGCAATTAAAAACCCTTGTTAGTTATGGTGATGAGCAGCAAATTAGTTATTTGCTCAATCAGTTGCCTGTTAATGAGCAAATGGTGCAGGGGGTTTATCAACTCTGCCAAGGAAACACGATAGCAGCAGATGCAATTAGGGTTTTATTGTTAACTTGGGTAGAAAAAACTGACATTGCTCATCAAGAAAGCCTTCAGATGTTAAGAGAAATACGTCAACGTAAGCTTCATAAAAAAGCACAGGAAAACAACTCTGATAGTTTAGTTACTGGCAAGGCTAGTGCGCAAACCAGCGACTTAAACTTAGCTATCAAGCAAAAAGATATCGCGCAAAATTATATTGTGCCAAAAGAAGAGAAACCCGATGTTAATAAAATTAACTGGCATAGTTTATCAAGCAAAACAGCAGAAGAGCAGCCTCTTGAACAAACACTTATTTTATCAGAAGCTGCAGAGCAACTTGAGCAAACGTTAGTTATAAGTGCTGATCAAACTCAGCCAATAGCAACTGAAAGCCTTGCTAATACCATGGCATTTAAACACAAGCAATTTGGTCGTTATCAAGTAGAAGGTTTGCTCGGCAAAGGGGCTATGGGGATAGTTTATCAAGGTATCGATCCTATGATTAATCGTCATGTGGCGATTAAGTCGTTGCAATTAAGTGATAGTGTTGATGAAGTAGAGCTCGCTAAAGCCAAGCAGCGCTTCTTTAGAGAAGCGGAAACCGCAGGTAGTTTGAGTCACGCAAATATCGTCACTATTTATGATGTCGGTGATGAAGGCGCTTTAGGTTATATTGCCATGGATTTATTAACGGGGGCGCCATTATCACATTTTATTAAGCCAGACCGGCTTTTACCTGTGCCTCTAGTTTATCAGCTGATGATTCAGATCACCGATGCACTCGAATATGCACATAAGCAAAATGTCGTTCACCGAGATATCAAGCCCGGTAATATTATTTATGATGATGACTTACAAAAGGTCACTTTAACGGATTTTGGTATCGCTTGTGTTAATGATAACAGTAGAACCAGTACTGGCGTAATTATGGGCAGTCCTTACTATATGTCACCAGAGCAAATTTTAGGTAAACAGGTTGATGGGCGTAGTGATATTTTCAGTTTAGGGGCAACCTTTTATCAGCTATTAAGTGGCTGTTTGCCTTTTGAAGGTGATTCTGTCGTTAGCGTGGTATATAAAATTAGCAATGAAAAGCACTTAAGTGTTGGTAAGTGCAATGATGCCTTGCCTGCAAGTGCGACTCGTATTACCAATAAGGCCTTACAAAAGGATGTGAATAAGCGTTATCAATCTATGCAGGAATTTAAGCAGGCACTTATTAATGCCTTAAAAAGAGATTTTAAACAGGCACCCATGATATGAGTTATCCAGTCAGTACATTATGCGAACGAGGCAATATTAGAGCAAATAATGAAGACGCTATAAGTTTTGGTTTTCATGTACCTTTAGCTGCTCAGTGGATGGTTGTTGCTGATGGCATGGGCGGGCATTTAGCTGGTGAAGTGGCCAGTAAACTTTTAGTTGAGCACGTACAAGCGCAAATGTCGAAGCTACAAGCTTTACCTGAAGAAGGCTGGCAGGTCTGGTTAAAACAACAACTGAGCCAAGCAAACGAGATTATTTATAATCAAGCTCAAAACGATCAAGCACTGCAAGGTATGGGCACAACCGGTGTGCTTGTTGTCTTGGTTAATATGACATGTCATATTGCTTGGGTCGGTGATTCAAGAGCTTATTTAATGCGTCAGCAGCAATTGCAACAGTTGACCGAAGATCACACTATGATTCAGTTTTTGTTAAATAAAGGTGCTATCTCGGCAAAAGAGGCGCAAAAGGCGAACAACAAGAACTTATTATCAAAAGCATTTGGTAGTAAAGCCAGTATCGAGGTGGATTATAGTCAAATACCATTAGCTGGTGATGATGTTGTTATGCTATCTAGCGATGGTTTGCATGATTTTTTAACTAACGCTGAGTTGTTAACTTATTTAGATAATTTTAGGGCAAATCCTACTCAGGGGAGTGCGATTTGCCAGCAAATGTATTTACATGCCTTAGAGGCTAAAAGCAAAGATAATATTACATTAGGCTTAATTGCCGTAGAGGAATAGGAGTGAATTATGGCCTACTTGGCGCTAATTGTTGAAGATGTAGTCATTAATAAATGGGAATTAAACCAAGATGAATTACTTATTGGCCGCGTGAAGTTTTGTGATATTCATATTGAAGATAGAGCGGTTAGTTCAAAGCATGCCCGCTTAGTTGTTAAGCAAGTGCCTTATGAACAAGGGGGCAGTGTCGTTGTACTGGAAGATCTAGATAGTACCAATGGCACAGAGCTAAATGGCAGAATGATTTCAAGGCAACTGCTTAAAAATGGCGATATTATTAAAATCGGTTTTAATCAGTTTAAGTTTGTTGATGGCTCAGCACTTAATTTAGATGAAACCGCTGTTATTGTTGGCTGATGACTTTGAACTATGAAATTAAATCGGTAAGCGCTAGCCATGCCAGTGATATTGCCAATATTTATAACTATTATGTCAGCAATAGTATTGCCACCTTTGAAGAAGAGTTAGTTTCTACTGCGCAGATACAACAGCGAATTAACTCGGTAATTAAAGGCAAGTTACCTTGGCTCGTTATCATGCAAGCAGATCCTGTAACAGGGAAAGAATACGTGTTGGGCTATGCTTATGCCTCTCAATGGAAGGAAAGAGCCGCTTATCGATTTTCTGTGGAAGTGAGTATTTATCTGGCTGCCAATCAAGAGGCAAAAGGGCTAGGAACTAAACTTTATTCTACCTTATTTACGGCGTTAAAATCGGCAGATATTCATGCCATTATTGCCGGTATATCTTTACCTAACCAAGCCAGTATTGCCTTACATGAAAAATTTGGCTTTGAGAAAAGCGCACATTTTTCACAAGTGGGCTTTAAGTTTAATCAGTGGATAGATGTTGGTTATTGGCAGGTAAGGCGTGATAAGCTGACTTTAGATGCCGCAACTTGTTAAGCAATAATACCCCTAAAAATTATGTTGAATTAAACTCGACTAGTTTGCGTTAACGCAAATAGTTATTGCTGAAAAAGCGTTATGCTGTAAGTAGTTTTTTATATTGGATAAGACAATGGAAATAGATAAAACGCTTTATACTTTGATTATGTTAGCTTTTATTTTTGCTATCGGCGTAATCAGCTATAACTTAGGTAAACGAAAAACCACCACACCTAAAATCACAGCGTTAATGGGGGTCATGTTAGCGGCCATTCCACCTTTAGGCATTATTTATGTGGTGTTACTATTTTTTAGAAAAGACCTACCCGCAACGAGTGAGCAAGTTAAGTGATCAGTAATACTTGTGACTATATTTTCCAGATTAAATGACATGCATTGTATTGACCGTAATGAGGGAATATTGTGGTTGAAGAAAAAGTAAAGTCGATTATTGATTCATTATCTCATGCCGCAACGGATAATTTTGCTGATGTTATTTGTTTATCGCTAGCAAAAGCGACTCATGCCGATTATGTTTTTATTGCTGAGCTTGATGAGCAGTTAACTCGAGCTACTTCAATTTCACTCGCTGCCCATGGCGAAATTCAAGAAAACATTAGTTACCTGTTGGCTAACTCTCCCTGTGAGCATGTTGGTCAAGGTAGTGTATGTAGCTATAGCGAGAACTGCCAACAAGCTTTTCCTGAAGACCAACTGCTATTTGATATGAATATATCGGGCTATGTTGGTGTGCCACTTAGAAATGAAGCGGGTCAAACTACGGGAATATTGGTGGCCTTATTTGAACAAGCCATTTTCGCTGAGCAAGATGTACGCGCCTTATTTTTATTGTTTAGTGGCATGATCAAAAAAGAAATGGAGAAGCAGGCGCTTATTTCTGAGTTAAATATTCGTAACGAGATAATAGAAGAAAGCCAAGAAGCCATTATTGTTTGCGATAAAAATGTTGAAATTATTAGTGTTAATAAAGCATTTACTAAAATATCGGGCTACACCTTTAAAGAAGTGAAAGGGAAGAACCCTAAATTTTTAGGCTCAGGCTTAACCGATAAGCATTTCTATGGTGATATGTGGCAGGCCATTCACGAAACGGGAAGCTGGTCTGGCGAAATCTGGAATAAGAAAAAAACAGGAGAAATTTTCCCTGAATGGTTATCTATAAGCACCATATGTGATGAAAACAATGAGGTGTCTTATTATGTTGCCTTCTTTTTTGATATCAGCAAGCGCAAAGCGTCTGAAAGCAAAATTTATAAGCAAGCCAATTTTGATTTACTGACAGGTCTGGCAAATCGCTTTTTGTTTACAGAACAAGTTGCACTTGCTGTTAATAACGCGATTAGTGGTCATAAAAAATCAGCCATATTGCATATGGACTTAGATTTATTTAAAGAAATTAATGATGTCTACGGTCATGATTTTGGTGACCAATTATTAATACAAGCAGCCGAAAGGTTACAATCTTATATTAAAAGTACAGATTGTGTTGCGCGAATATCGGGCGATGGCTTTGCTATTTTACTGAATGATATCAGTAATGAGTACATAGTTAATGCGATTGTAAAACGTATTTTAGCTGCATTTAGTGGTGCTTTTATTATTGGTGACATTAGCATTCAATGCACTTTGAGTATTGGTATTACCGTGTTTCAAGAACATGAGCAAGTAAGTGATATCATGAAGCGTGCAGAAACGGCCATGTATCACGCTAAAGATAGTGGCAGAAATTCTTACTGTTACTTTTCTCAGAAAATGCAAGATACTGCGCTTAGAAAACTGCATTTGAAAAATCAGCTCAGTCATGCCATTGAAAATAGGCAGCTTAATGTGGTTTATCAGCCAATTATTAGTATTAAAGATAAACGAGTTAATAAATTTGAAGCCTTAGTGCGCTGGAATAACCAAGGAGAATGGGTTTCCCCAGAGGAGTTTATTCAAATTGCTGAAGAGTTCTCTTTAATCAAAGAGTTAGGACAACTAGTACTGTCACAGGCTTGTCTGGTGTTGAAACAGCTAAAGCAACAAGGCTTTAATGATGTCGTTTTTAATATTAACCGCTCCGTTTTTGAAATCCCACTGAATCAAAGTGAAAATAAGCAATGGCTCAATACCATTGAGCACTTCGGTTTACAACCGAGTGATATTTGCTTTGAATTAACAGAAAGTGCTTTAGCACCAGATAAGCGTAATAATGAAATACTCTTTAATTTGCTACGTGAATCTGGCTGTACTATTGCGCTAGATGATTTTGGCACAGGCTATTCTTCTTTAGCCTATGTTCGCCGTATACCTATTGATTATATTAAGATTGATCGCTCTTTTATTACCGATATGAGTACTAATGAAGACGACAATATTTTAGTGTCAACCATTATTGCTATGAGCAAAGCCTTAGGTAAAAAAGTGGTAGCAGAAGGGGTTGAAACTAAGGAACAGCTTGATTTATTAAGCGCATTGTCCTGTGATTATATTCAAGGTTACTTGTTTTCAAAACCCTTACCCGCAGAGCAGCTGGCAAATTATTTGAGCCAGTTTAATTTTGATGATTATTAGTGGCTGACATTCTTATTTTCTATAATGCTGCAATGGGTTTCGCCCATAGCGGCGTATAGCTCTAGCTCCGCACTTTCATTTGCTGATAACAGCTGTCCAGATAATACCATTGAAGCACAATTACCGTTGGCAAGAGTACGTTTAATATTTTGCAATACAGAGTTGCGAGCATCTGGACAATTATCTTTTAGGTGTACACACAAGATATTCATCTGACTAATGTCAACAAAACTGGCTAATTGCGCCATGGCTGCTTCATCAGAATTGACAAACATCACCCATTTACCTTGTTGTTGATATTGCTGACAAATTGCTGCGTATTCAGAGGCCAACTCAAGTTTATTACTAACATACTTGTGCTGTAACCAAGTTGAACCTTTGCTGGTGGTATTATAGTCGATAGATTCTAATGTATTGATATTATTATAATTTGAAAGAAACATGACAATTATCTCACTTAAGTTATATTGAATAAAGTCGCGTTGTTATTGCGGCTATCAAGTAATTAAATATATACTGTATGAATGTACAGTATATGCTTTATGGTGAATTATCAAGCAAAACTTGTAAATTTTTTATAATTTTTTTGTTCAATAAATTGTGTTTGTTCCCAAGCGTAGGAGGGGAATTTATATTGTCATAAATCATGAGTAGCGATATCTACCCTGATTTAAATAATTAAAGACTAGGTGTATTTTAATTGTCGTTCCTGTGGTAAGTTTTTATTAGATGTTTCATTTTTGTTAAAAAGTCGCGCCATGAATAAATCAATAAAGATCGTTATTGCTGATGATCATCCGCTGTTTCGCCAAGCATTATGCCTAACGTTAACTTCACATTTTGCTGATGTTTCTCTGTTGGAAGTTGATACCATTGCTGCGCTTGAACAAACGCTGGCTTCGGTACAGTATCATGAACTTGATTTATTATTGCTTGATTTAGATATTCCGGGCGCAGAAGGCTTTACCAGTTTGATTAATATCAGGCAGCAGTATCCAGAGCTTGGTGTCATTGTTATTTCTGGTTTTGAAGATGAACAAACTATCAATAAAGCTATGAGTTATGGCGCAGCTGGCTTTATCCCTAAATCGACTCCTGTCGCTGATATGGTAGTGGCAATAGAGTCAGTACTGGCGGGTAACTTGTGGACACCAACAGGGAGCTATAGCGCGCAACCAGAAACTATTCCGCAAGAGAGTAAGATAGCATCACTAACCCCTAAGCAGTATAAAATTCTCACCATGTTTGCTGATGGTTTGTTAAATAAGCAAATCGCCTATGAATTAGGCTTGTCAGAGTCAACAATTAAAAGTCACGCCAGCACAATATTTTTAAAGTTGGGGGTACGAAATAGAACCCAAGCGGTTATTTTGCTGAGTGAATTACAGCTTAATGCTGCGCCTTTTAGTCAAGCAAATAAGTAATCTGAGGTTCAGTAACCTGAGCTTAAATAACCGATTATTTATAATTACTTGAATAATTTTGCGCTAGTTTTTTCGTCATTAAGGCACTCATCAGTGAGCGAAGGGCTAAAGGTTTTATAATTTTTCTTAGATAACCAATATCCGCTTGTTTTGCTTCAATAATGACAGCTTCATCTGTTGTCGCGGTAATTAATATAGCTGGTAACGGATAGTTGCTAAACTGGCGTAGCGCTTTAATTAAACCTATACCATTATTTTCTTGATTTGTTGTTGTGCTTGGCTTTGCTGAGTTATCTTCTAGTTGGTAATCTACCAGCAGTATATCAATGTGATCTTCATATTTTGCATAGCGAGCCTTGGCTTCACTGATAGAGCTTGCGGTATACACTTTACATTGCCAAGCAGATAATAATTGTTGCATTCCCGTTAAAATATCAGGCTCATTGTCAACACATAACACGCCAACTCCTTGTAACGTTAAGTGTGTATTGCTTGCTGATGTTGTCTCTTGGTATTGCTTTTGGCAAATGGGTACGCGAATGCTAAAGGTGCTGCCATAATTTTCTTGAGAGCTTAGTGTGATGGTGTGTTTTAACAGTGTGGCCAAACTCTTAGCTATATTGAGACCAAGTCCTAGCCCTTTATGACCAATTGTAGCGCCAGTATTTAGTTGGGTGAATTGTTCAAATACCGTTTGCTGCTTTTCTTTTGGTATGCCTGGGCCATTATCCAGTACTTGTATGGCGACAAAGTCACCTTGTCGTCTACAGCCAAGTAAAACCCGACCTTTTGCTGCATACCTAAAGGCATTAGATAAAAAGTTTTGAATGATGCGCAATAATAAGCTGGCATCGGTTTTGATATATAAATCTCTGGATTTACAGCGAAATTCAACCTGATATTCTTCCGTGAGCGCACTAAATTCTGTCTTTAATAAAGAGAAGAGCTGTTTAACGGAAACGGGGGCAATACTTGGCACTATATTGCCACTTTCAATGCGCGCAATTTCATTTAAATCAAGTAGTAGATTATTGGCAATTTCTAAGGAGGTATCAATTTGCTTGATATGTTCGCGCTCTTGAGCGGGTATTTTGGGGTTTAAGGTGATAGCAGAGGCAAATAATCGCGCTGCGGATAATGGTTGTAGTAAATCATGGCTACAGGCTTTTAAATACTGACTTTTCTTTAAGTGTGCTTGTTCTGCTTTTTTCCTTGCTTCGGCGAGTTCTTTATTGGCAAGCGCTAGCTCTTTGTTGGCCTGTTCTAACTGGCTTGTTCTCGCTTGAACGCGAGATTCTAAATCAATATTTTCATCTTTAAGAACCTGCTCTGTTTGTTTGTAAGTGGTGATATCAGAAAAAATCATCACAAAACCACCGCCGGGAATTGGGTTGCCTTCAATATGTATGGTGCGGCCATTTTTTAGTTTTCTTTCTGAGCTATGGCGAGAGCCTTGCTTGATAAACTGAATACGTTTTTCAACTTGTTGATCTATATCTGGCACATAGTAGGCTTGCTGACTTAGGTTAAAGCGAATAAGCTGGCTAATTGGGCAGCCAATGTAAATATAGTTTTCCGGGTAATTAAAAATATCTAAATATTGTTTGTTCCAGGCAACCAGTTTGAGATCGCCATCAATCACTGAAATGCCTTCGCTGGCATTTTCAATGGCACTTTGTAATACGCTACGACTAAACTCTAACTGTTGAGTTGAATTATCCTCAACTAGTTTAGCCACTTGATCAAATGCCATCTCTCTGCCGCCTAGGGCAAAAGAAATAACCAGTTTAGCTGAGGCTGAGCCAATAACACTCGCTAAGGTGTCTTCTGCTTGAAAGATCAGCGCTTCATTGAAGTCTTTTTCTGTTGAGCGGTGACGGTTTGACTCTTGCTGTTGTTGATAAAACCCTTGGAAAAAGTCGTTGGTTTTGTCACTGCCAATAAAGCGCGTTAATAGAAACTCAAGCTCTTGGATATCGACTTTAGGCTGCCTTGGTAAGCTTGATTGTGTTTTTTTGCGTGCTTTATAGAAAAACTTACTTTGCATTTGTTCGCGTATGGTTTGCTTGCTAAAAAGTGACACCGTAAATAGCATGATGATGTTACATAACAGTCCTAATAAGGTGATCACCGTAGTCGCAGGTAATGAGGATTGTGCAAGCGGGTGTTGATAAAGGCCAAGTTGTGGTATCAGGTTAAAGAGCGCCCAAACGGAAAAACCAGAAATAATGCCTGTCATCACGCCTTTAAGTGTTGCTCTGCGCCAAAAAAAGGCAACAAAGAGGGCAGGACCAATTTGTGCAATGGCACCAAAAGCAACTTCGCCTAGTGATGACAGCGTATCTGGTGGCGAAAGTAATAACATGCCATAACTTAAAAATACCACCAATAAAACCAGTACCTTTCTTATTAGCAGCAGCTGAGCCTGAAAATGATGAAAGTCGTGATCTTTTTGCCGAGCAAACTTAAACATGAGAGGGAAAACAATTTCATTACTGAGCATAGTGCTTAAAGCGATAGTTGAAACTATCACCATAGAGCTTGCTGCTGAAATAGCGCCTAAGAAGGCAAACAAAGATAACCACATTTGGCCATCAAATGCGGGTAAAAAAAGTACATAGGCATCAGGTGAGAGGGAATTACCATAATTGAGGTTGCCAGCTAAACCTAACGGGGCGGCAAAAAAAGCGAAGACTAACACGTATAGCGGAAATAGGCTTCTTGCTAAGTTGCTGGTTTTCTTTTCTTTTATTTCGACAAACATCACTTGAAATTGACGTGGTAAGCAAAGAAAAGCTGACATAACAATAATGAGCATACCAATTAAAGCAACTAAGTTATTAAATTCAAACTGCTCAGCTATTGAAATGTGATCTTTGGCTTGCTGCCAAATATCCACGGGAGAGTCGTAAATAAAAAAACAAACGAAGATTCCGACAAAAATAAAGGCGATGAGCTTAACAAGTGACTCAAAAGCAATCGCTATCATAACGCCAGGATGTCTTTCGGTGACATCTATGGTTCGAATACCAAAGATCATGGTAAAGCCGGCAAGCAATATACTGACGATAAAGCCGAGTAACCATACAGGCATTATTTGGTTTTCTTGCAGTATGTTAAATGAATAAACAATCGCTTTTAGCTGCAAGGCAATATAGGGCATGGTGCCTATTAAGGCTACCACAGTGACCAGTACTGCTAAGCGCTGTGATTTACCAAATCGAGAAGATAATAGGTCGGCAATTGAGGTTATCTTGAGCGCTAAACTGGTTTTGATTATGCGTTGAATAAAAGGCCAAGCAAAAACAAACAGCAAAATAGGCGCGAGATAAACTGAAATATAACTAAATGAGTTGTTAGCAGCCTGTGCTGTGGTGCCAAGAAAACCCCAAGAAGTACAGTAAACACCTAAAGACAAAGCATAAATTATTGCGTGCTGATGCGCTTTTAATTTATGGCGGTGTTTGCCTCCTAAATGAGCAATAACAAACAATAAACTTATATAGCCGATACTTACACTGATCAATATCCAATTTGAAAACATCTACATCTCTAATAACTGTTTTAGCTCTTGCCATGACTTGCTAAGAAGTGAGCAACCTCATACCGCTAACTTATCACACCTTTGTCATCTTTTTTTCTGCAATTACTACGACTTAAGTACTAGTCCTTAAGTGCTCGTTCGTTAGGACTAGGCGCGAGGTGCTAAGTCTTATTGCCGATTGTGGCTTTTCAACGCTTCTTTATGATGGATTTGAATACAGAGGTAAACCACTAAGTTGATAAATAAAGCCAAACTAGAAAAATAACTAAGGGAAATGAGCAATGGTTACATCAAAAACTAAAAAATTATTACTAGCATCCTCTATTGTTGTCGCCTCAGCTGCTGCACAGGCAGGCTATGAAATAAAGCTTTCAGATGAAGATAAAATTTCATTTGGTGGTTACATCAAAGTCGATGCCCGTTATGTAGACGGCAAGGTGGCTTATCGCGATTTTTGGATAGGTACAGGTACGCCATTGGAGCAAAGCGCTTCACAGTTTCGTATTTTTGCTAACGAAACTCGCTTTAATACTAAATATGTACATGGTGATGTAACGGGTTTTATCGAGTTAGATTTTTGGGGCGGTGGCGGTAATGAAGTTATCTCTAATTCTGCTAATCCGCGTATTCGTCATGCTTTTATCAAGTATAAAGATGTCTTGGCGGGGCAAACTTGGTCAACCTTTATGAACACCAGTGCTATTCCTGAGTCAGCAGACTTTGCTGGCGCAACACCCGGTTTAGTTTTCATTCGTCAAGGGCAAGTGCGTTATACCCTGGGCAATTTTCAGGTATCGCTTGAAAACCCTGAAACCTGGGGCGGCGATCCGGCTAACGATGATCTGCCTGATGTTGTCGCTCGTTATAACTTAAAAGGTGATTGGGGCAGTGTTTCCTTTTCCGCGTTAGGTCGTCAGTTAAATACCGCACTAGGTAATACAGAGACCGCAATAGGTGCCTCAATTGCTGGTCGTATTAAAACCTTTGGTAAAGATGATTTTAGATTCCAGCTACACCAAGGTGAGCTAGGGCGCTATATCGGTGTTATGGTTGCTAAAGATGTTGTCGGTGAAAAAGTAGAAGATATGACCGCTTACTTAGCCGCTTATCGCCACTTCTGGACAGAAACCTTAAGAACAACGGTACTTTATGGTAAAGCAAAAGCTGATGTATCGGGCGCTGATAGAAGACAGTGGAGTGTGAATCTATTTCAAAACCTAACCAAACAACTTGCTGTTGGTGTGGAAGTGGGGAATTTTGAAATGGCTGATATGAATGTCGACTCAAACTATGCGCAATTATCAATGAAGTATGTTTTATAGCAAGTGCTTTACTCGCTAGCGCAACGTTCCCATTTTAGTTGCGTGTTCGGAGGGGGATTTCCCCCTCCATTTTTTAACTTATCTCACTGTTTATTTTTTCACTGTAGGAGACTGAGTATGGCTGAGTCAATACTCAAAGTAGAGCATATTTCCCTGGCCTTTGGCGGCGTAAAGGCACTAACTGATGTGAGCTTTTCGGTAGAACGCGGCTCTATATTTTCTATCATCGGGCCCAATGGTGCTGGCAAAACCTCAATGCTTAACTGTATATCAGGACGCTATCGCCCCAATGCCGGCACTATTACTTTCAATAAACAAGACGTTACTAAGCTCAGACCCAATGATAGAGCAGATTTGGGTATGGGGCGTACTTTCCAAAACTTAGCCTTGTTTGGCCATATGACGGTGCTCGATAACATCATGGTTGGTCGACATCACTTACTTAAAAATAACTGGATCACCGGGCCGCTTTATTGGGCGACAAAAGCGCAAAAAGAAGAGTTGGCGCATAGACGCTACGTGGAAGAGGTCATTGACTTTCTAGAAATTTCTCATATTCGAAAGTCTGTTGCAGGTACTTTGTCTTATGGTTTACGTAAGCGTGTTGAATTAGCGCGAGCTATGGCATTAAAACCTGATCTTATCTTATTAGATGAGCCTATGGCGGGCATGAACCTAGAAGAAAAAGAGGATATGGCTCGATACATTTTAGATTTAAATGAGGAGTTCGGCATTACCGTGGTCATGATTGAACATGATATGGGGGTGGTAATGGATATTTCTCATCAGGTGATGGTATTAGATTTTGGTAAAAAACTAATTTGTGGCTTACCTGATGAAGTAATGGCTGACCCTCATGTAAAACGAGCCTACCTAGGCATTGAAGAAGATGCTGATAGTGATATTTTGGAGGCAAGCTAATGACAACAATTCAAACGGTAACATCACCTGATTTTGAAATGGGTGATTTAGATACTTTTCCAAAAATCTTGCGTCATAACGCAAAGCATTGGCCAAACGATGTCGCTATGCGTGAAAAGGAGTTCGGCATTTGGAATGAGTTTACTTGGTTAGCATATCAAAACCGAGTTAAGTGGCTATCGCTGGCATTAAGAAAACGTGGTGTTAAATCAGGTGATGCCATTGCTCTTTTAGGGGATAACCGTCCAGAGTGGGTTTGGGGAGAATTAGCTGCGCATGCGATAAGTTGCTACTCCATAGGGATTTTTCAAGACTCGTTGCATGAAGAAGTGGTTTATTTACTGAATAAAAGTAATGCCACTGTGGTTATTGCCGAAGATGAAGAGCAATGTGACAAGCTACTTGAGTTAGGCGATGAAATTCCTGACGTTAAGCTTATTGTCTATTGTGATGCGCGCGGCATGCGCAAGTATGATGATAAACGTCTGGTATTTGTTGAGGATTTATACGAGCAAGGCCAGCAAGTTGATGAAAGTTCGCCACAGCTATATGACAGTTTAGTGGATGCAACCAATGCCGAAGATACCGCAATTTATTGCACTACTTCAGGAACCACCTCAAAGCCTAAAATCGCGTTCTTAGCAGGCGGTAATTTTGTTAAGCATTGCAGTTCTTATTTAAGGGCCGATCCAAGACAAGCTGGCGATAACTATGTTTCTGTTTTGCCACTGCCTTGGATTATGGAGCAAGTCTATGCCGTAGGCCAAGCACTGATTGCCAGACAAATTGTTAACTTTGTTGAAGAGCAGGAAACCTTAATGGCCGACTTACGTGAAATAGGGCCAAGCTTTGTTTTATTAGCACCGCGTGTTTGGGAGGGCATTCTTGCTGATGTCAAAGCTAGAATGATGGACTCAACGCCACTTAAGCAAAAGTTATTTGATTTTGCCTATGGCTTAGCGGAAAAAAAGCAGGCTCAGGGAAAACGCTCGAAATTGGCAGATTTACTGTTAATGAACGCCTTAAAGGATAGATTAGGCTTTAGCTTTTTAAAATCAGCCGCTACAGGTGGCGCTGCTATGGGGCCTGACACCTTTCGTTTTTTCCAAACCATAGGTGTACCGCTTAGACAGTTGTATGGGCAAACTGAACTTTGTGGCGCCTATACAGTGCACCAAGCTGATGATGTTGACTATGACAGTGTCGGTGTTGCCTTTGATACTGCCCAAGTAAAAGTTATCAATGCCGATAAGGAAGGGGTAGGTGAAGTTATTGCCAAAACCGTGGGTATGTTCACTGGCTATTTAGACAACCAAGCTGCTTATGAAGAAGATGTTATTGATGGTTGGATGCATACCGGGGATGCCGGCTATTTTAAGCCTTCAGGACACCTGGTAATTATTGATCGTATTAAGGACTTGGCAAAAACTAGCCATGGGGTCCAGTACTCACCGCAGTATATAGAAAACAAACTTAAATTTTCTTCCTTTATTGGTGAGGCGGTTATTCTTGGCAAAGATAAACCGTATTTAAGCGCCATTATTTGTATTCGTTTCTCTATTGTTGCTAAGTGGGCTGAGCAGCTTGGCTATGCCTTTACAAATTACACTAACCTTTCCACGCTACCTCAGGTTTATCAAAAACTGACTGAAGAAATTCAAAAAGTAAATGACACCTTACCTGATGCACAAAAGATAAATAAATTTACATTACTTTATAAAGAGTTAGATGCTGATGATGGCGAGTTAACTCGAACGCGTAAAGTACGCAGAACCGTTATTGCAGATAAATATGGTGACATTATTGATGCTATTTATGCCGATAAGCCGCAGGTAGATATCGATACTGTCATTACCTTCCAAGATGGCAGCAAATCACGTATTCAAACACAGCTAAATATTGAAACCTTGATCGAGAGTACAGCAACAGCGCAAGGCAATTTAGCGTTAGAAAATACCAATCAGAGGAAAGCATCATGAATTTTGAATTACTAATCCAGTTAGTGGTGAATGGCCTGATTGTTGGCTTGTTATATGGCGTGATAGGTATGTGTTTTGTACTTGTCTATAAATCAACGCAAATTGTTAATTTTGCTCAAGGTGAATTTTTATTGGTTGGTGCCTGGGTTTGTTGGGCAGCGCTTATTTACTTAGAGTTGCCGTTCTTTTTAGGCTTTATCTTGTCCTTGTGTTTTATGGCTGCCTTTGGCGTATTGCTACAAATGATAGTCCTTAGACCTATGATAGGTGAGCCGATTATTTCTGTGATTATGGTCACTATAGGTTTGTCGATGTTTTTCCAAGCGCTGATGAAATGGATATTTGGTGTTTCGCCGCAGAGCTATCCACAAGTGTTTGATACACAGTCAATAAATATATTTGGTTTAAATATCGAAATGGCCTATTTGATGAGCACAATTATCGCCATCATGATAATGGTCGCCTTCTATTTATTCTTTAAACATTCCAAACATGGCTTAGCTATGCGCGCTACCGCTTTTGATCAGCAAGTAGCCCAAAGTTTGGGAATTTCTGTAAAACAAGTTTTTGCCATGAGTTGGGGGATTGCTGCAACTGTATCAGCCACCGCGGGTGTGGTGATCGGTATGGTTAATGGTGTTTCTGATTCGCTGTCAATTATGGGTATTAAGGTATTTCCGGCGGTTATTTTAGGGGGCTTAGACTCCATCGTTGGGGCCATTGTCGGCGGCGTCACTATCGGCATTTTAGAAAACCTAGCTGAATTTGTTGATAGCCAATATTTACAAGTGGGCAATATGTACGATATTGCGCCGTTTTATGTCTTGCTCATTATCTTATGGTTTAAGCCCTATGGTTTATTTGGCACCAAAGATATTGAACGAATTTAAATCGCACTGAGCAGAAAAAGAATAACGAGGAGTTAATTATGTCGAGTTTAACTATGCGTCCGTGCGGAGACTTTCGTACCAGCTATAAGCAAGATAACACTATTTTTGAAACCAAAACTATTCGTTTAGTTACGCTATTGACCATAGCGGCACTATGTTTCGCCCCTTTATTAGTTGATAGCTATTTTATTACGCTATTAATACAAATTTCTTATTTAGGCATCGCCGCGCTGGGTTTAAATATTCTTGTCGGATATACCGGGCAGATATCACTAGGTCATGGCGCCTTCTTTGGTTTTGGCGCGTTTGCTTCTGCTTGGTTAAATACCAGCTTTAGTATCCCGGTATTTCTTTGTATACCGCTTGCAGGTTTCTTAACTATGGGGGTCGGCATGATGTTTGGTATGCCGGCAGCCAGAATTAAGGGCTTGTATTTAGCCATAGCGACATTAGCGGCACAATTTATTATTGAAGACTTTTTTGCCAGAGCAGAGTGGTTTTCTGGAGGCTCTGCAGGTTCTATGGCTGAGCCATTAAACCTATTTGGTTTTGTTTTTGATACCGACCAAAGTTTTTATTACGTCGCCTTATTTGCCTTAGTGTTTATGTACATTTGGGGGTGCAATTTAATGCGTAGCCGCGATGGTCGGGCATTTGTTGCCGTGCGTGATCATTATCTTTCAGCAGAAATCATGGGGGTTAAGTTAAATAAATACCGTTTGCTCTCTTTTGGTGTCTCTTCATTTTATGCCGGTATTGGCGGCGCTTTATATGCGCATTACTTAGGTTATGTGTCAGCTGAAGGCTTCACTATTTTTATGTCTGTTCAGTTCTTGGCAATGATTATTATTGGCGGTTTAGGCTCAATTAAAGGCACTTTAATGGGGGTTATCTTTATGGTGTTTTTACCTGAAGCACTCGAAGGCGGTGTTGGCTTAATGAAAATGACAGACTGGGGCAATATTCCTATGGTTGTTGATGGTCTGGCCTATATCAAAGAGATGGCGATTGGACTGGTGATTATTGGCTTTTTAATCTTTGAGCCTGAGGGGTTAGCGCATCGTTGGAATCAAATTAAAAACTATTGGAAATTCTATCCATTTGCCTATTAGTTGTTATGGCAAAGGGGGAATCGTTGGCTGATAACGCAATGGGGAAGTCGGCAGTATCAGCAAATTTAGTAAAGCAATACCAATTGAATTAACTATTTAATCATTCAGCGAGAGTTAAAAGGCTTATAGGCAAGGCATTGGTTGCAGAGAATGGTCATCCCCTTGTCAAAAGCAATAACACAGCATATAAGCCTTTTAAACTCGCCCTTGGGAGCTTGTCAGGAAGATGATAATTTCACAAATATCTTTGCTGGAGAATGACTACAGCGGCATAAATTTGCTTTATTCTCACCCCCCTGACATAGCTCTGAATTGGTCAAATAATTATTTCACTTGGTATAGGTAACGATAAAAAAAGCAATTGGCATGGGTAGGTTACTACCAATAAAGCCAAACATTTACTTGAAGGAAGACGAATAATGAAAATAGCGAATAAATCAAAATTATTACTCACCACGATTGCAACAAGCAGCGTATTAACCTTAAGTGCTGGCGCAACTGCTAAGGAGAGTGTTTTTGTTGGTCACTTAGCGGATATGTCTGGGCCAACGGCATTTGTCGGTAAAGTGTACGCTGATGGTGTACGAGACTCTTTAGCTTACATTAATGCCAATGGTGGTATTGATGGCATTAAATTGGAGTTTGAAACCATAGATTATGCCTACAAGGTTCCGCAAGCGATTGCCGCTTATAAAAAGTGGAAGTCTCGTAAAAAGATGGTGGTCATGCAAGGTTGGGGAACCGCAGATACAGAAGCCTTAATATCATTTGTTGCTAGAGATAAAACCCCCGTATTTTCAGCATCTTATTCAGGTCATTTAACCGATCCTACCGGTAAAAATCCCCATACTAAAAAGCCAGCGCCGTATAACTTTTTCTATGGTGCTTCATACTCTGATGCTTGTCGTGGTTTAGTACAGTGGGCAGCCAAAGATTGGCAAGATAAAGGTAATAAAGGCAAGCCTAAGTTTACTCATATTGGCGCAAATCATCCATTCCCTAATGCGCCAAAAGCAGCTTGTGCTGAATATGCCAAGGAGCTTGGCTTTGAGGTGATGCCACCTGTGGTAATTTCAATGAAGCCAGGTGACTTTAAAGCGCAATGCTTAAGTATAAAAAGCTCAGGCTCTAATTATGGCTACATAGGTAATTTAGGTGGTTCGGTTTTATCTTTGGTGAAGTCGTGTAACACCGTAGGTACCGATATTCAATTTATGTCAAATATTTGGGGCGGCGATCAAAAGGTATTTGAAGCCGCGGGTGAAGGTATCAAAAATTATATCTTTCCAACCATGACACCCTTTTGGACTGATGATGTCCCTGGCATGAAGCTAGTGCGAGAAATTTCAAAAATGTCTGATAGCACAGGAGAGCAAGCAAGATTACATCACTATATGCGTGGTGTCTGCTCCACTTACTTTATGAAAGAAGCGATGGAGTGGGCAAAAGATAATGGCGGCATTACTGGTGAGAATGTGAAAAAAGGTATGTATGTGAAGAAAAACTGGGTACCTAAAGGGCTTGAAGGTGTTTGTTTAGCAGCTAACTGGGATCATGAAGATCACCGAGGCATTAATCAGGTGAATATTTATCAAGGTAACTATAACGGTGGTGATGTGCAAATTGAGCAGGTTTCACAAGTGACCTTAGAGCGTCGTGATGACTGGTTAGGCTATTAAGAAAAACAGAGGCTGGTTATTGCCAGCCTCAATCGCCTTACATTGAGTCACTAAGCACAATAGTTAAAAGCAAATAATGGAGTAAATATGTCACAAGCGGCAATGAAGATCCAAACAGCAAGCCCATTGTTATCAGTTAATAATATTGAAGTTGTTTATGATGAAGTTATCCAAGTCCTTCGGGGTGTTTCTTTAGACGTTCCTGAAGGTGATGTGGTGACCTTGCTAGGGCCAAATGGCGCTGGTAAATCGACCACGTTAAAAGCCATATCAGGGCTGTTGAAAACAGAAGATGGCGAAGTTACCCGAGGTGATATCTCATTTATGGGGGAGCGAATAGATAAGAAAAATGCTGAAGATGTCGTGCGAAGCGGTATTTTTCAAGTGATGGAAGGTAGGCGCATAGTCGAGGACATGACCTCAATTGAGAATTTAAAACTGGGCGCATATACCCGAAATGACGCACAAATTAACCAAGATATTGACATGGTTTTTCACTATTTTCCTCGATTAAAAGAACGTACTGGCTTAGCGGGTTATTTATCGGGGGGCGAGCAACAAATGCTTGCTATTGGCAGAGCCTTAATGGCAAGACCTAAAATGATTTGTCTTGATGAGCCGTCAATGGGCTTATCTCCCTTATTGGTGAAAGAAGTATTTGGCATTATTGAAAAAATCAATAAAGAGCAGGGTATAACCATGCTATTGGTTGAACAAAATGCTAACTACGCATTAAAAGCGGCTAATTATGGCTACATTATGGAGTCTGGCAAAATCGTCTTAGATGGTACGCAAGAGCAACTACTAAGCAATGAAGATGTAAAAGAATTCTATTTAGGTGGCGGTAATGAAGAGCGTAAAAGCTTTAAGAACCTTAAATCCTATAAACGCAGAAAGCGTTGGTTATAACGTATTGAATGAAAACTTATTTTTGAGAATCACACTATGAATAATGGTTTTATCGAGCAGGCGTATCAAGACCCTGAGATGCGTGAGCAGCAATTATTAGCGCGTTTGCCGGCCTTTTTACAGTATGCAAAGCAGGAATCTAGCTATTATCGCGAGCTACTTGCTGCAATTGACTGCGCTGATGTTAATACTAGGGAGCAATTGGCCTTATTGCCTATTACACGAAAGTCAGCGTTAAAAGACCTGCAAGCAAAACAACCACCCTTGGCTGGGCTTGATGCAGCAAAAGGCAAGCTAAGCCGACTTTTTCAATCACCTGGGCCCATCAATGAGCCAGAGCACTGTATTGATGATTGGTGGCGTATGGGGCAAGCTTTTCAGGCTGCAGGCTTTGAGCCGGGCGATATAGTACAAAATTGTTTGTCTTATCATTTAACGCCAGGTGGCTTTATACTTGATTCTGGCGCACGGGCATGTGGCTGTACTGTTATACCTGCAGGTCCCGGGCAAACGCAGCAACAATTAGAGGTGATAGCACAAATACAACCACAAGGTTATTGTGGTACCCCGTCATTTTTAAAAATCTTACTAGATAAAGCAAAAGCAACTCAACAAGATTGTAGCAGTATTCGAAAAGCTTTGCTAACAGGGGAAGCATTACCTGAGTCATTGCGTGAAGAGTTTTTAGCGCAAGGTATTAGTGCTTTACAAGCTTATGCAAGCGCTGATATCGGCCTGATTGCTTACGAGACACTAGCTTCACAAGGATTTGTTATTGCAGAAGAAATTATAGTGGAAATAGTTAGGCCAGGTAGCTCGCAGCCGGTAAAAGCAGGTGAAGTTGGTGAGGTGGTTGTGACAAGTTTTAATGTAGATTATCCCTTGATTCGCTTTGCTACCGGCGATTTATCTGCTTTGTTACTAGAGCCAAGTCCTTGTGGTAGAACAAACCAGCGTCTTAAAGGTTGGCTAGGTAGAGCTGATCAAAGCACCAAAGTTAAAGGCATGTTTGTGCATCCAGAGCAAATTGAAAAAATAAGAACAGCATTCACGCTAGTGGAAAAAATGCGCTTGATAGTTAGCCAAAGCAATCACAATGATGTGATGTCGTTACATTGTGAGTTAGATTTAAGCGCGCTTAATGATGAGCAACAAACGGATTTGTCTAGCAAGATTACCGACTATTTACAGCAGGTTACCAAGTTAAATGGTCAAGTGAAACTTTATAATATCGGCAGCTTAGCAAATGATGGTAAAGTGATTGAAGACATACGTAATAACTAAACTCTAAACACTAAGAACATCACATAAAAAATTAAGGTAAATCACTATGAGACAAACTGCTTTTCAAGATGCTTACCCTGATGATCTTAGTCATTGTTATGGTTGCGGAAAAAATAATGAACACGGTCATCAACTGAAAAGCTATTGGGCCAATGATAGCCAAGATGCTGAGGTAAGTGATTTAAGTGCTACAACCTGTGCCAAATTTACCCCAGCGCAATATCACACGGCATTGCCAGGCTTTGTTTATGGTGGCTTACTTGCCTCACTAATTGATTGTCATGGCACAGCCAGTGCCTCGGCAATAGCGACTCGTCAAGCTAGGCGCGTTATGACGAGTACACCTGCATTGCGCTTTGTCACGGCGGCACTTAAGGTAAATTATTTAGCACCTACCCCCATTGGCGTAGAATTAGCTATAACGGGCAGTTTTATTGAAGTAAAGCCAAAGAAGGTCGTGGTAAAAGTGACGATTTTTGCTAATGATACTCAATGTGCTGAAGGTGAGGTAATTGCAGTCTTGATGCCTGAAACTATGTCAGGCAGTTAAAGACTTAGCTAACCTAAAGTTAGTGAGCTTGAGCTTAGTGAAATAAATTATAGTGCGTTTAGCTTAGTTTTTTGATTCAACACTGGCTAATTGTGCTTCAAATTGTTCTGCACCAGCTTTGACTTGATAGAGTTTTACCAACAAGTAATTTAACTTAGGCGCAAACCATGCGTAGGTGACTCGTTTTTTCTCAGTGACTTCACGCTTTAGGCGGATTGTTTTCACTAAGCCATAAGGTAGCATTAATTCTTCTTCACCATCATATTGGTAAACATAGTCTTTAATTGAGCCTGATGTGCTAATAACTGGATAACTAAAGCGTTTTTGCTCAGGGTTATTAATCAGGGTTAATCTATGTTGGAGGTGATAGCTTAATTTATCTTGTAAGCCGTCAACAATATCTAAGCTTACCTGCTTGTCTTTTTTTAAGTTGTTCGCGGTTTTATTGGCAAAGTCGTAGCGCCATTCATAGCTTTTATCTCGACCTGTACCTTCTCTGTCATAGCGATAATGTAGCGGTGTTACTAGATAATTATTAACAATTAACTCTGAGGTTTCGCTGCGTCTATCCGAAAAAATTAGCCACTTTATATCGGTATGATAGTGATAGCTTGCCTTATTATTTTCTTGGTACTTTAGCTCTCTTACGGCATTGCCTACCGGATCACCTTTATGTAATAAGGTATAGTTTGCCGTAAAGGCTGGTATAACAGGCGAGGTACTTTGTTTACTCGGCTCTGATGTAGAGGCTTGGGCAGATAATGAAAGTGGAAAACACAGTAAAAAAGCTGACAGTCGTGCAGGTAAAGCTAGCATGTATTATCCTTTATTTGTAATTATTTTTATGTTTGACGCTGTATAAATACAGGAGTTCAATAGTATTTAGAGACAACATGGCTGAATATCTCTAAATACTAATGTTTTTTACCCGCAAATGCTAGGCTCTAAGGCGTGAAGATTTTTGCTGAAAACTTGAAAAATATTACAAGTTTTTAGTCGTTTGCGTAACCTGAGCTAGGTAATACATTGCCATCAAGTATTGCTTGCTCAACTTGCTTGCCTGCTATATTGGCGCTTGCCATGGTTAAACGCTTATCGCAAAACCATTTAACCACAAGAGGGTAGATTCTATGCTCTTGCTCATGCACGCGCTCTGCTAAATCATCACTGCTATCACCGTCAAAAACAGGTACTTTAGCTTGTAATATTACCGGACCACCATCGAGCTCTTCTGTGACAAAATGAACGCTAACACCGTGCTCTTTATCGCCAGCATCTAAGGCGCGTTGATGAGTATTCAAACCTTGATATTTAGGTAAAAGAGAAGGGTGGATATTAAGTAATTTACCCTGAAAGTGCTGAACAAACTCAGCGGTTAAAATACGCATAAAGCCAGCAAGTACAATAACATCGGGCTTAAAGGCGTCAATTTTTTCAATCAAGGCTAAGTCATACTGTTCGCGACTATCGAAATCTTTATGGGATAAGGTGACTGTGTCAATACCTGCGTTTTGTGCACGCGTTAGACCATAGGCGTCGGCTTTATTCGATAAAACCCCGACAACCTTGCCTTGATAATCATCTTGATTACTGGCATCAATAATGGCTTGTAAGTTACTACCACTGCCTGAAATTAATACTACGATTCGGCTAGACATGTTTATTCCTAGTGTCGAAATATGAAAAAGGGCTATTAAAAGCCCTTTTTATTTTTTATTAACGTAAAACGTAAAGTAGTTGCTTAATTAAGCAAAGACTACTTGTTCGGCATCATCTGCTTTATTGGCGATTTCACCAATGTGCCATGCTTTTTCACCGTGTGCAGTTAAAATTTCAATACTTTGTTCAACTTTATCTGCAGGTACTGCGATGATCATACCAACACCACAGTTAAAGGTACGGTACATTTCATGCTCGGTAATGTTACCTTTTTCTTGTAACCAGTTGAAAATGCTAGGCCATTGCCAGCTATCACCTTTAATTACCGCTTGCGCTGATTCAGGTAATACACGTGGAATGTTTTCCCAGAAACCGCCACCAGTAATGTGCGATAACGCGTGTACATCAACGTCTTTTAATAAAGCTAATACTGATTTAACATAAATTTTAGTTGGCTCTAATAAGTGATCGCTAATCGCTTTACCATCAAGCAGTTCGCTTGTATCGGTATTGTTTACTTCCAATACTTTACGAATAAGTGAGAAGCCATTTGAATGAGGACCTGAAGCGCCTAATGCGATAAGTTGGTCACCTTCTGCTACGCTGCTGCCGTCAAGTAAACGTGACTTTTCTGCGACACCAACACAAAAACCTGCAATATCATAGTCGCCTTGATGATACATGCCTGGCATTTCAGCAGTTTCACCACCTACTAAGGCACAACCAGATTGAATACAACCTTCAGCAATACCTTCAACAACAGATGAAGCAACGTCGACATCTAATTTAGCGGTTGCATAGTAATCTAAGAAAAATAATGGCTCTGCACCTTGAACGATAAGATCGTTTACACACATAGCAACTAAATCGATACCTACGGTATCGTGTTTAGCTAAATCGATAGCAAGACGTAATTTAGTACCAACACCGTCAGTACCCGCTACTAATACAGGCTCTTTGTAACCTGTCGGTAATTGGCATACTGAGCCAAAACCACCTAAACCACCCATTACTTCAGGACGGGTAGTACGTTTTACCGCACCTTTAATGTTTTCTACTAGGGCGTTACCAGCATCAATATCAACACCAGCATCTTTATAGCTCAACGACTGTTTTTGTTCGCTCACGGGGAAACCTCAGAAATTACCGACAGTATTTAAAGGGGCGTATTCTATCAGTGCTACCACGCATACTCAAGAAAGACTCGTGGCTATCTTTAATAAGTTATTTAGATTCTGGCTTTGGCAAAGATTTTTATCTTAGTGATTATAAAAGAGGGCGGTCAAATGGCTAACATTGTGATAATATCTTTTTCACAAAATTATTAGCGTTTTACTATTTTTTATCTTCTATGCACAAATATCTCATTGCTCTTTGTTTTGTCGCTTATTCTGCTGTTTGTATTCAAGTGGCAGCGGTTGAAGTAAATGACTTATATCAAGCCAGCGTTCCGGTTGACTCGCAATCAAGTAAATTACGCCGCGAAGCAAGCGAAAAAGCGTTACAGGCGGTAATGTTAAAGGTGGGCGGTGAGCAAAGCGTACTTGATAATGAGGTATTGAAAACAGCGGTAAGCAACTACAACAATTATATTACTAAGTATCGTTATCACACCAAGCAGCAACAGCTGTATTTATTAGCAAGTTTTAATGAAGATAAGGTTAATGCCTTGTTTCAACAAGCGCAACTACCACTTTGGGGGCGCTTAAGACCACAGGTGTTATTGTGGCTTATTGATGAGCAGGGATTAACTCGAGAAATTATGGCTAACTCAAGCTCGTCGTCACTGCCTGAGGTAGTTAATGATTTTTCATCATTAAGGGGCTTACCCTTAGTGATGCCGTTAATGGATTTAACTGATGCCACACAAGTCAGTTTAAGTGATGTTTGGGGGCGTTTTGAACAGCCTATTCGTACTGCCTCAATGCGCTATTTTGCTGAAGCGATCGTGGTGATGCGTTTATCAAATTCAAGTTTATTAGCCCAAGATGATACTTTAGCAGAGGATGCTGATAGCACTAGAGAAGATGATAACAGTAACTGTGGTTTATTGTGTGTAGAACAGCAAACCGAGCAGCGTTATCATCTAGATTGGACTTTATTTGCCCAGTCGCAGCGCTTTACTTCTCAATACCAAGGCAGTAACAAAGCTGCTTTAGTAAATCAGGGCTTGGCGGATATTACCGAATTAATTTATAAGCACTATGCTTTATCAGCAACGAATAGTAATGAGTTTGTACTGGAAGTTGCTAATGTTGACTCCCTTAAAAGTTATAAAGAAATATTTACGTTTTTATCGGAGTTATCTGCGGTGAATGCCGTAACCTTAACCTCAGCACAAGGTACATCGATGCAGTTTAGATTGCAGCTTTTAGGTTCAAAGGCGGCGTTTATGGCATCATTGCAGTTAAATAAACAGCTTAAGCAGTATATTGACCCACTAGCAGAAGTGGATGTAGACGCGATTCCTGTATTTTATTGGGGTCAACAATAATGCAGGCATCTCAGTTAGGGTTATCAGTGCAATTACCTGATGATGAAACTTTTGATAGCTTTAGGAGTGAAGCCAATAGTGTTGTTACAGGTCAATTACAAGATTTTGTCAGGCAAGATCAACTACAACTGGTGGATAACACCGAAGAAGAGTCATTAGCGCTTTTTGGTGAATTACCCCATAGCTTTTTCTTGTTCGGGTTAGCTGGGGTTGGTAAATCACATTTGCTCCATGCAAGTAGTAACTTTGCCGCTCAGTTAGGTAAGTCATCAGTGTGCTTATCTTGTGCGGAGTTAAAACATTTGCCCGTTGAAGTACTGGATGGTTTAGAGCAAATGGATTTAATTTGCCTAGATGATATCGGCCTTATTGCAGGCGATGAAAAGTGGCAACAGGCTATTTTTGATTTATTTAATCGGGTGCTAGAGCAAAACAACTATCTGATTATTACCGGCGATGAAACGGCTCATCAACTTGGTATTACTTTACCTGATTTAGTGTCGCGACTTTCTTGGGGTTATACCGAGCAAATAAAGCCTTTGTGTGATGATGAAAAGGTACTTGCGTTGCAATATCGAGCAGGGCAACGTGGTTTATTATTATCGGATGAAGCGGTGCGATTTTTACTTAATCGTGCTAGTCGGGATATGTCGAGTCTATTAAAGGCGCTCGATACGCTAGATAAAGCGTCTATTCGAGCGCAAAGAAGAATAACCATTCCTTTTATAAAACAAGTGCTAAATATCAATTAGCTTTCGTATGCTAGCCAGAGGCTAGTGATATTTAGCACAGGCTTTTCAGCTATTTCTTCGGTAGTGCCTTATGATAGTAACGTGTTACGTCACTTCTCATGTCGGGCACGGTAATTGGTGCTTTAATAAAGGCGCTAAATTGCGGACTAGCGTTATTTATATTGGCGTTGCTCGGGCTAATGTTTAAATTATCAAGCCAGTTGTCACCTGAGATCATAGGGATTGGCGCAGCTAAGGTTGCAATGGCGCTATCACTGTCAAATTCAGGTAAAATGCGTTTGGCAGCAAAATTTACCCGAGGCTTTATGTCTTCTTCACCAATGCGGCCGCGTTGACCCCAAGTAACAATGTAATCAAGTGCGGTGACATTATCACCACTTGGCTTGTTGGTGATGGCAACATCACGAACGACACCATAACGAGATTTCATCATTAATTCTTCAAATAACATTGCATAATCTTCTCGGGTACTTGAGTAGTTGTAATAATCATTAGCGCTATCTGTACTAAAGAAGCCTTCAACGTCACTCGGTTGATAGTTTACTTGTGTTGATGTTGCTGTTTCACCACGAAAACTTACCTTGGCTAAGCTATTCATCTCATTACTATTAAGAGGGTAGGCATCGGTTAATTTGTCTGATTCGGTGTCACTGCCAACGGCAGCGTTATAAATGCTAGTACTACCTGAGTGACTATACCACTGGGTACTTGGGAAAAAGTCATTAGCATGAGCAAGCTCATGATACATTAAGCTGGTTAAGCGATATAAGCCATCTTCTTCGGTTCTTGTTGTGCGAATATTGCGGCTAAATGAGCGGCTAGCGTAATCGTTATCTTTTACATAACGCCATGGCATAACAAAGTTTAAGTCTTTGCCAAAATCAGAGCGGTAATCAGGCGCTTCGTTGATGGTGTCACGCTCTTGTGGGTTTAGCCAAAAATTTTCTGCATCTAAATAAATTGCCCCGGTTGCTGCCCAATAAAAGGAAGGTCTTACGTCATAGGAAATAACAATAGCTGTGGTGGCTCTAAGTAGATTTTTAAAGTCATTGTGCTCATCATAGTTTTCAATAAAATGCTTAAAGCGATCGCCCATCCACTGGTGTGAGACAACTACGCGATTCATAATATCTTCAACGCTTGGGCTTTCTGAGCTGCCTTTAGTTTCTTCAGCAATTAAAGGCAAGGTGTTTAATGTGCAAGGGTCAATCAAGGTATTTGCATAAACGCAGTGCACTATATCATTAGCATAAGGGCTATTGTTATTGTAAGGAGAAACACGGGCAACACGCTCGTCAAATAGAGCGCTACTACTGATTGCATCAGCTTTTTCAACAAGTATGGTGACAGAGTCAGTATAAGTGTTGTTTGTATCTGTGCTGCTGACCTCAAAGGTAATTAATGTATCTGTTGACACCTTAGGTGCGTCAAAATAAACCACAGACCAATCATCACTATGATCAGAAAAGTCTATTTTTGGTCCGGAAAGTTGCTGCCAAGTTGTGTTACCAATAGGGGTGATATTGTTTAGGCTAGCTCTTAAAGAGACCTTGTTTTCTGAGAGGACTGCATGGCCTAAACGTGCGGTAATACCGTTATCTTGCTCATTTACTGTGATGTCTTGCTCAAGCGTTTGTAATGCGCCGCCGTTCACAGAAAAGCTCACGCTAAAGCTATAGTCACCAGCAGTTTCAGGTGTGAAAGCGAGTACTTTAGTGTTTTGGGCTACTAAGTTTATTGGCTGACCAGCTGTTTGCTGCCAGTGAATATTACTTAAGGTATCATTTGGATAATATAACGCTAATTCAACGCCTTGGTTGATATTTAACGTGTCTTCTACTTGAACAATTGAGCCACTATTAGTGCCTGGCAATTGGCCTAAATCTTCATTGCTGGAGTCTGAGCCACCACCGCATGCACTTAATGCTAAGCACATTGCTATGGTTAGAGTAGAGAGGGTGAGTCGCATAATAAATAAGTCCTTAAATAATCATTACCGAGCCTCTCTACTTTATACAATTTTTAGCTATATGACTAATTAACTCTTTTTGGCGTCTTTCTTTTTACGAATGCTAAGCCCTAATTCTTGGCCGCGATACTTGGCATAATAGGTTGCGCCTAAAAACATGGCTGAGGCAAAAATTAGCTCTAGTAAAGCCCAGATCCTATCAGCTGGTGATACCCACAATGTTGTTAAGCTGTGCAGAAAATAGATAAGCACGATAAAGTTAGACCAGGCGTAAGTATAAGGGTTACCTTGTAATAAACCTTTCAGTGGAAAAAGCAGCGGTAGCGTAAATAATGCTAAGGTGGTGGTTGTACTTAAGCTGGTACTTGGATTGATTACTAACAGCCACAGCGGCATATAAACTAATAAAGAAAAATAGCCAGTTAAGGCTATTTTTCTTAGGTTAGTTGTCGATATTCTTTGTTTAGACATTGAACAACTCGAATTTATTGGTTAAATAGCGAAAAGACATTTTCTGGCGGACGGCCAATAATTGCTTTGTCACCGTCTGATACTATTGGGCGCTCTACTAGTTTTGGTGTATTGACCATGGCCTGAATTAGTTGCTCGTCACTTGCACCGTTTAACTCTTGCTCTTTAAACTCAGCTTCTTTAGTACGTATCATTTCAACTGGTGTACAGTTAAGCTGCACAAGTAGCTGTTCAATTTGCCCTTGGTTTAATGGCGTTTTTAAGTATTCTACGATAGTAAACTCTTGCTTGTGCTCGTTGGCTTTTTCCTCGAGTAAGGCTAAAGTTTGACGGCTTTTTGAACAGCGAGGGTTGTGGTAAATAGTTAACATGTTATTTCCTTGATTTGCTAATTGTGGCTAAGAACTATAGGCGTTTAAGTCTATTTTCTTGCTCTTGAAATTGTAAAATTCTTGCTTTAACGCGTTTTTGCATCAGTGGTTGTTCTTCTAAAAAGCCATAGCTGGTTTGTAACTCATCTACGGCTTTAGCATAAGCGCCTAACAAGGCGAAAACTTCTGCTTTATTCATATGCATTAAGCCAGTTTTCCCTTGTTTTCTATAAACTGAGGTTAATAGGTCATGGGCAATAAAATTACCTGGATTGACGATTAAGAAATCTTGTAGCACTTGCGCGGCTTCATCGTATTTTTTTGCGCTAAGTAGTGCATTACCATAATTAAGACTTACCACCTGGTTATTCGGCATGATCAGGCTAAGATCGGCGAGCATTTTAATGGCATCATCGTATTGATGAGATGATAAGTAGGCATCGGTTAAGGCATCAACATAAAATAAATTATGCTTGTTAGTGTCTCTTAGTTGCTCTAATAGTGTTTGCGCTTGCTTGTATTGTTTGTCTTCATAATAAGAGAGCGCTAAGCCATATTGAGCCGCTTCTGCGATTATGTAACTGTTTTTGCTCAATAATCGCTTAAAGTAATTAATGTTATCTTTGGCATTACCTTGATATCTTGCTCTAATGCGTGCTTTTGCTAACTCAAACTGTGTGCTTGGCGGCAAAGGTCTCACAGGGTAATTATGTGCTCTTTGACGAGCATCGGCGATACGAGACTCAGGCAATGGGTGAGTGAGTAACATGGCCGGCGGTTTACTGGCATAGCGATACTTTTCCGACATTTTACTAAAAAAGCTGGGTGCACCTTGGGGGTCAAAACCACTATTGGCGAGTAGGGCAATACCTACGCGATCGGCTTCTTTCTCATTGCCGCGCGTGTAGTTTATGCTCGCTTGTTGTGTCGCCGCCATACTGGCGCTTAATGCTGCCATACCCATAGTTGGATTGACTAAGCTTAATAATACCCCTGATACTAAGCCGGCCATAGTTAATGCTTGTGTTTGGCTTTGTGACTCTAATCTGCGAGCTAAGTGGCGCTGGGTAACGTGAGAAATTTCATGGGCAATAACGGATGCCAGTTCACTTTCGGTATCTGCTGCTGTGATTAAGCCGCTGTGAATACCGACATGTCCGCCAAAAAATGCAAAAGCATTTAATTCATTATTATTAATAATAAAAAATTCAAAGGCATAATTTACATCTTGTGCATGCTTGACTAATTGATTACCTAAATCATTAATATATTCAATTAAGACAGGATCTTGAATGATAGGTGATGTTGCGCGCAGTTGACGCATCATGGCTTGGCCGATTTGTCGCTCTTTATCGAGTGACAAAATACTAAATGCAGAGGTACCTATTTCGGGTAGTTTGTTCTTGTCATTGGCTATAGCGTTGGCATTAAAACTTGTCGCGCCAGCAATGGCGAGTGTTAATGTGGTCGCTTTAAATAATGGTTTTAGATTGAACAATAGTAAATCCTGTTTACGCTAAACCAGCGAATTTATTTTGACGGTTAAAAATGATAATTAAGGTTAGTGCCTGTGACGATACCTTAACCTTCTTCCTGAGTTAGGATATTACCATTTCTCTTCACAATTTCTTGGTAAAATTGTGCGATATTGTATCCTTTGATAGCTGAAATATGAAAAAATTCGCTTAAATTCTTAATTAATTGTTCAACGCGTCTATGGGTAAACTTCATTAAGGCAAGATCAGCATCATCACCACTTTGATAGCAAAAAATAGCAAAGGCGATTAAGCTGTTCACTCTAAATAACATTTGCATGCTCTCGGGCATCCAGCGCTCAAAAGGACATTGTGCATTGTTGAGCACCATTTGTGTGACGACTTCACCATTGATTACTGGGTAGCAATGTAATTCATAGCCCATGTCTGTGTAGTCATGTTTGAGAATGATTTCAGGCTTGTTTTTTACTTTTAATTCGCCGTTTTCATCTTTATAGGCGCCAAAGAGTTCTAGGTTCCAGCTATTAGGGTTAATGACTTTTTTGTAAGCGCTATCAAAACCGTGAGTTAAGATACTATCTAACTCGCCAACAGAAGAAGACACCAAGTGAAAAATCGCAGGTACATCTCCCCAGTTAATTTGTTTCTTATAGGCGTTTATTTCTTTTAAATTAGCGTTAGGGCTTAAAGCGCTCATAGTTGTTAAAATTCCTAATCGAATGGGTAAAACCTAATGCCGTTATCATGAGGGAAATTCATTTGTGTCGCCCTTGGCTATGGGTATAATTGTCGCAAATTAACTAATTAAACAAAAGAGTTGTTTGTAAGTTTCTCATGATATATCACTATGATGGCACAAAGGAAAAGTGTCCGATACCTTTGGTACAAACACGATTATTATTAAAACAGTTAACGCCTGGTGATACTTGCATGCTGATGTTAAAAGATGCAGGTTCGATCAAAGATATTCCAAAATTATTGCTAAAACAGGGCTATAGCTATAGCCAAACCCCTAAAGCAAATGGCATTATTGAAATCTGCATTCAAGCAAAGCACTTTGATAAAGAGAAAAAAATATTATGATAAAAATGTTTACCAATTGGTATACGCGCAAATTTTCTGATCCTAATGCCGTAACCTTAGTGGTGATATTGCTGTGTTTATTTTTATTTATTGCTATGTTTAGCAGTTTATTAATGCCAGTGTTTGTGGCAATAGCGATAGCATTTTTGCTGGATTTACCTGTTAATAAGCTCACTCAAATCAATGTCTCTCGTACCTCTGCATCGGTAGCGGTAGTACTGACCTTTATCAGCTTTTCTTTAGTGGCTATTTTAGGTTTGATGCCCATTATTTGGCAGCAAAGTAGTAGTTTAGTGCAAGAAGTACCTAATATGATCACCCAAGGTAAAGGCTTTTTATTAACCTTACCTGAAAAATACCCGGAAATTTTGCAGGTATCGCAAGTAGAAACCTTAATTAATTTAGTTAATGACAAGATACTTGAATGGGGGGAGGTCGTACTTAAAGCGTCTCTTAATTCTATTTCAGATATTGTTGCCTTAATGGTTTATTTAATTTTAGTACCATTAATGGTGTTTTTCTTTCTTAAAGATAAACAGGAATTAGTGCGTTATTTTACCAGCTTTTTACCTAGAGAGCGCCGTATGGCAACACAAGTTGGTAAAGAAATGAACCAGCAGATCTTAAACTATATTCGAGGTAAAGTGATTGAAATTATCATTGTTGGTGCTATGTCGACGGTCGCCTTTATCTTCTTAGGCTTAAATTATGCGGTATTGCTTGGGGTATTAGTGGGCTTATCAGTATTAGTTCCTTATGTTGGTGCAACAGTAGTTACTATACCGGTAGCATTAGTGGCGCTGTTTCAGTTTGGTTTAACCAGTGAGTTTGGCTATGTTATGTTAGCTTATGGCATTATTCAGGCCTTAGACGGCAATGTCATCGTACCTTTATTGTTCTCTGAGGCGGTTAATTTACATCCGGTAACCATTATTATTGCCGTCATTTTCTTTGGTGGCTTATGGGGCTTTTGGGGGGTATTTTTTGCGATACCGCTTGCGACTTTAGTAAAAGCTGTGACTAATGCTTGGCCTTCAACCCCTGAAATAGAGGAAAACGAGTCTAAGGGCTAACTTAGTAGTAAAATTAAATAAAATAGCATTAAATGATTAAAGCCATAAGCGTAAGCTTATGGCTTTTTAGTCTGCTATGCTGGAAATTTACAATTTTGGTTGTGGTGTTTTATAGGTTGAAGGTGGCAAGCTAGGCAAGGTTACCTTAGGTTGTTCTCCGGTTAATGACTGTAAAAAGGCAACAATTTTTGCTGATTCATCCTTACTTAAGGTGCGCCCTAATTGTACATCTGCCATAATTTCTACCGCTTCTTGTAAACTCCAAATAGCACCATCATGAAAATAAGGGTAGGTTAATTCAACATTTCTCAGTGTTGGTACTTTGAAAAAATGCTTATCACTTGGGTTATTGGTGATAGCTGCTCGGCCAGTGTCAGGGTTGTTCGTTTTATAAGGTTTAACTAAGCCCATTTTTTGATACATTTGCCCACCTACTGCTGGGCCACTGTGACAAGCAATACAGCCAATATCTTTAAATAATTGGTAACCTGCTTTTTGCTTAGCAGTTAGCGCCTTGTCATCGCCTTTTAACCATAAATCAAAATTAGCGTTTGGCGTGCGTAAAGTTTTTTCAAATTCTGCAATAGCTTGGGCAACCTTATCAATTGAAATATCTTTGCTACCAAATGCTTTGGTAAACATGGTTTGATAGGCAGGTATACTGGCAACGGTTTCAACAGCGAGTTGATGAGTAAATGCCATTTCTTTCGGGTTATCTATAGGGCCTGAAGCCTGCGCCTTAAGATCTTTTGCTCGCCCGTTCCAAAACTGAACAAAGTTATACTCTGCATTTAACACAGTTGGTGAGTTAATTGGGCCGATAGTCCATTGATGACCAATGGAACTGGGTAAATTATCAACGCCACCTGTGGCAAGGTTGTGACAAGAATTACAGGAAATAGCGTTTGATTTTGATAAACGAGGATCAAACCATAAATTTTTACCTAATTCGACCATAGCGGTATTTAAACCTGTTGCAGGTTCAATGACTTTTATTGGCTCTTGATCAATTCGGCTCGCTTGTACAGACAAGGTCAGCATAAGTAAACTTAAGGGTAAGATAACAGTTTTAAGCATATTGTTGTTCCTTTTGTAAGGCTTGAGGACTATTGTTTTATGGCGCGCATGTTACAGAGAGTTTTTTATCGTATCTAACGAAATAAATTGATTGTTCTAATCGTAATTTACGATTGAGGGCGTGAAGCAGCTATTATTGCTATGTAAAAATTAAATCTCTGATAAATCGAGGTTAAATTGGTATTACAACAATGTTAAGATGAAGCTAAGTTATTTATTACTTTTAGGGATGTGTTTTGATGAGGTTTACTTATGGTTTAGCTAGTAAGTTAACTAGCTTGGCTTTAGTTACTATGCTCAGTGCTTGTGGTGGCTCTGATAGCAGCGAAGGCTCTGGTGGCGGTACGTTAACGAATAACAAAGCTTATATTGGTTATATCAATGCCACTGACATTCCAGTCAGTTTCTATGCTAAGAACACCGGCACAACCACATCACTTTATCACGATGATAATCTGACGGTGACCTTATTAGAGCAGCAAGCAAGTGAAAATCTGCCGCATCGATGGCTGGGCAATAGTGTTTCTGATTTTGGTGTGCGCGAAGCTAATTACCGCTCAAAGAGTGCGACACTATCTGCAACATTAGTAGATAAGCAAAACTATTGGTTGCTTGCTTGGCAAAATGGCAATAGTTTTGAGTTAAACCATTTAATAAAAACCTCTGATAACCAAGATGGGGTTTATCGCGTGCGCCTATTTAGTAATAGTGTTCAGAATGTTTATGTTAATGGTAACACTAGCGCTGAGTTTACAGTGCAAAAAGGGCAAGTATCGCAATATGTAACCGTTAACGATTGTACAGCATTAATGGTTGACGATAATGAAATTGACTTATGCCAAAGCGGTAATTTAGGTAAGTCTTATCTTGCTGTGGTAAATGAGCAAGGGCTTTTGGTGCTGGTTGAAGAAGGCTAGTTACTTTTACTAAAAAGAAGGAGAGGCTATGGCTATTGGTGTGACAACTCGAACTTTACCTAAGTGTAAACGTATGGCATTAGTTGCTCATGATAATAAGAAAGCAGATTTAATCAATTGGGCTAAGCAAGTATCAGCTGAGCTTAAATGTCATCAACTGTACGCCACAGGTACAACGGGAACATTACTACAAAAGCAAATTGAATTGCCCATAACCTGCTTACTTTCTGGCCCTATGGGAGGTGATCAACAGCTTGGTGCTATGATTGCCGAGGGTAAAATAGATGTACTAATTTTCTTTTGGGATCCGCTTGATGCCGTACCTCATGACCCTGATGTCAAGGCATTACTTAGGTTGGCGGCAGTTTGGAATATTCCTGTTGCAACGAATCAAGCCAGTGCGAATTTTTTGATTGCTTCAAGTAGCTTGAAAGAGGAAAGTGTTATAGAGGTACCTGATTATCAAAACTATATCGCTAATAGAACGACAAATTAGCGTAACTCTATGCATAAAAAATGCGGTATAAATTACCGCATTTTATATTTTTAAATGAGAGACCCTGATTTAGGGGGCATTAGTTTTGCTATTAAGCAGACTGTTCTAATTCAGCTAAAACTTCTAATACCACTTCATGGTGGTTTTTAGTTTTAAACTTGTTAAAAACATGGCTAATGTTGCCATCTAGACCAATTAAAAAGCTTAAGCGGTGAATGCCGTCATATTCTTTACCCATAAGCATCTATCCTTGGAAATAGTTCATGACTAAAAATATGATTTTTACTATAAAAAACTATCTTTAACAGTAGGTTAAGTTAAAATTTGTATGTACTTTTATCTAATCTAAAAATTTATCATAAATTTTAGAAAAACTGCCCATTTTTGTGATGATTTCATCAAAATATTTATCATAAAAATGGACATATCCTTAAGTCTGGCTTTTATCTATAGTTGCTTTTATTTGCTTCAACTTCTTCTCAGTACGCTTACGAGATTCGTGTATGTCCACGCCTGGATTTTCTAACTGACCAGTTTTAAATGAATTTACAAACTCTTTTTTGCTCGAAATTGACTTAGGTGCTGGCTTCACGAAAAATCTCCTGTCTTCATACGAACCAGTAATCCCATCACTTCATCAGCATTAATTATTAACTGTTCAAAAGGAGACTTACCTTGCAATGGGCGTTTAGGTGTTATTAGCCACTCCTGACAAGTTTTCTCATCAAACCTGAACTGAGCCATTAGCTCATTGTAAATATCAACGTATTCAGATTTTAACTGCTCTAGTTCAGGTAAATGGCTCTGATTATCGAGGTGAATTTCAGTGTTTGATTTAGGCATTGTTAGATGCTTTTAGGTAATGATGATCTTAATCAACAATAAAGCACAAAATCCATTTGATGTCTAACTCATAATGATACATACTATTTCCGCTTAAATAGAAATGTCAATAGAATCAGGGTTCTTGAATGACCGACTTTAGTTTTGCACAGAGGCAGCGCTTAGCTTATATCGACTTTAAACTGTACTTCACAGGTATGGTTACTCGTAGTGAAATAGTTAGCCATTTTGAGTTAGGTTTGGCGGCTGCTACTCGTGATTTGAAGTTCTACAAAGAGCAAGCCCCTAATAATATGGCTTATGATAATGTAGAGAAAAAATACTTTATTACGACTAAGTTCAAGCCTGTATTTAAGCACGATGCTCGCCGTACACTTATCAAATTAGCAAACAATATCAGTGATGGTTTTGATGCAATTGGTGAAACATCATTCCCCATAGAAACTCCAAGCCCTCTAAATGTGCCAGAAATTGATATTATTGCTAAGTTATCTCAAGCGATTATTAATCAAAAGCCTATTAGCGTTATTTATACGTCTTTGACTAGTGGCTCAGGTTCAAGGGAGCTAGTGCCTCATTCTATAGTTGATAACGGCCTACGATGGCATCTAAGAGCCTATGATCGCAAATCAAAATCATTCCGAGATTTTGTTTTAACCCGCATTACCAAAGTTACAATTCTGGCACAGACACCAAAGCCTGAAGAGGATAAGTTAGAAGATCATCAATGGATGCGTATAGTGCCATTGCAGATTATTCCACATCCAAAGAATGTTGAGCACCCTACGGCAATAAAGCTCGATTTTGGCATGGAAAGCGGTGTGCTAGAGGTTAATGTAAGAGCCGCCATGGCAGGCTACTTGTTAAGGCGCTGGAACGTGGATTGCTCTGAAAGCGGAACGCTTTCTGGACCTGAATATCAACTGTTTTTACGCAATACACAAACCTTATACGGTGCTGAAAACTTAGCTATCGCACCAGGCTATGAAATGAAGTAGGTTTTTAATGAGCGAGTTATCTGATCTAATTTTATGTGAACTTAAGGCAACACCAAATCAGAAAGCTAAAGATCTTGCTAAGAAACTTGATGTAGACAAAAAATCAATCAATCACACCTTGTACTCGGTACTGTTCGACAAGGTAAAGCAAAATGAAGATTACTCGTGGTGTTTAACTGAAATAAAGAAAAAGGGAGTACCTCAAGATATGGATAATTCTATTAATACTCAGTTAAATGAGAACTTTGCATTTGATTCTTTGCAGTCAATTCGAAATCGCTTATTAGATCTAACAGGCAGAAACAGACTGTTAAACTTCAAACATGGTAGATCAGGCTTTATTCGTGTAATTGATGAAATGCCGGATCAGCTTGCTGAAAATATTTTAGAGTCACATAAATTTACTTTTATACCAATTGATGAACCATTAAGAGATGAGTTAATTGGACAAGGATATATCGTCATAGACGATAATGGCCAAGAAGTAAAAATAAAAGCAGATCCTAGTGCAAAAGAATGGGCAAAAGTTAAAGGGTTTAATACTAGCTATGAGCTGCCATTAAGCACTAAGTCAAAAGACTCCAAACACAATGATACAAACATTCAATCTTTGCTATATCCGAGAGAGTTAGAAGCACAGTTACGTAATATTCGAACGAAAGCAAATACAGCTATTGAAGAAACAGGTGCAAATATTTTGTATTTAGCATTTGGTTTTCTTGAATGGTTTGAAGATGAAAACTCAAGCGTTACACGGCAAGCGCCTCTTTATTTGATACCCGTAAAAATCGATAGAGCAGCATTAAATAAAGAGCTTGGTACATATACGTATACCATTGAGTATACTGGCGAAGATATAATTTCAAACCTTTCACTTAGAGAAAAGCTTAAACATGATTTTCATCTCGATTTACCCGAGCTAAGTGAAGATATCTTACCTGAAGCCTATTTAGAAAAAGTAGAAAAGCAATTCTCGCGACATAAGCCTGAGTGGAAAGTTAAGCGTTTTTCTACACTGTCAATGTTCGATTTTGGCAAGTTACTCATGTACTTAGATTTAGACCCTTCACGTTGGCCACAAGGTGCGAGTAACATTCAAAACCATTCAATTCTTCAAAAGTTTTTTGCTAAACAAGGAGTCGATGAAGGCAACGGAAGTAATACAAGTTTCGGTGAAGAGTATTTAATAGATAAGCTAGATGAAGTGCATAACCAGTACCCGTTAATTGATGATGCAGACAGCTCACAACACAGTGCTTTGGTTGATGCTATTCAAGGTAAAGATTTAGTTATAGAGGGTCCTCCAGGCTCTGGCAAATCTCAAACGATAACAAACTTAATAGCAGCGGCAATTGCACAAGGTAAAAAAGTACTATTTGTAGCTGAGAAAATGGCTGCACTTCAAGTTGTAAAATCTAGACTATCTAGAGCTGGTTTAGGTGATTTTTGTCTAGAATTACACAGCCATAAAACACAGAAAAAACAAGTATATGAAAATATAGCCAAGCGAATAAACAACCAAGATGATTATCGTTACCCGTCATCAATTGATATTGATATCCAAATGTATGAAGAGAAAAAAGAAGCATTAACTCGTTATGCTAATTTGATCAACAGCACATGGAAAAACACCGGGAGAACAATTCATCAAATCTTTTCTACAGCAACACGGTATCGTGAAGAATATACAAATATATCAATAGAAGATATTAAACCTGATCATATCAATGGCCAAAGCTTTGATGAAATATCTTCAAGAAGAACTACGGATGAGCTAAAAAAATACGCTGATGTTTTTGAAGAAGTAAAAAAACAGTATGGTTCTGACGCAGAGTTAGCTGAACATCCATGGTTTGGTGTCTACAACAAGTCTATCCAATTATTTGATTGTGATGAAATATGCAAGCTATTGACCGCTTGGGATAACGCTATTGCGGCTGTAGAAGGAGCAGTTACACCATTTAATGAGCAACTTCGAAGTGATGTTGTTAGTGATATTAGCTCATTAAAACAAGTATTATCTGACAGCGATAAGATACCTAAATTAAAAGGCACGGAACATCTTCAAACTTTAAGCTTAATGAGTTCTCAGAAAGAGAATGAGTTAACTGAATATATAAATGATTATAAAGCGACATCTAAACTTTTAGGGGAGATGGAAGAGTTATTCGAGCCTGTCATTCTAAATGAAGAAGAAACCTTCGAGCGTTTTACAAAATCTAATAATAATCTACGAGAACAGTGTAAGAGTGTAGAGCTAACGCTAACTAATATTTTTCAACAGTTACAGTTACTAAAAACATTAAGAGATATAAGTTTGTCTCTGTCTGATGATTTGCGAATATTAACGGAGCAAGAAAGTAGTTTAACTGAGTTATTATCACCATCATATAATGGCTTTATAGAGTGCAAACAGTTCTTTGAACATATAAATGCCCTAGATGTAACGCTTATATCCAGAAGACACGAATTATTTGATAATGAGCTTTTAGATCAACACTTAGCTAATTTAGAAGAACTTCTTCCAAAAATTAAACCTCTACACCAGAGTTTAGAGCAACACTTTAACCTAGAAAATTTACCTTCAGTAAATGAACTAAAAGAGATTGATAGCATATTAAAAAATGCAGGATTTTTTTGTTGGTTTAGCAGTGAGTGGCGAGCTGCTAAGTCTAAACTGCTTATGTATGCTAAAGGTCTGAAACCTAAAGTTAAAAAATTAGCACCACTAATTGCCAGCTTAACTTCATATCGAGAGATGATAGATGAATTAAATAAAGAGCCAGCATATCAAACTTTACTGCAACATGAGTTCAAAGGAATTGATACACCAATAGCAGAACTAATAAGCTTGAGGTCTTGGTATAAAGATGTTCGAGCTTCTTATGGGGTTGGGTTTGGTAAAAGAGTTTCTTTTGCTAATTCATTATTTTCTATTGAAGGTGATTTATATAAAGGCTTAAAGCATTTAGCAGCAACTAAATCACTTGCAGAATTTGAACAGTTCTCGCAATTATTCCCTCAACTTGAGCGTGTTTTCTCGCATCAGCTGTTTACTGATAAAAATACAAACTTATCAGCAGACATAGGCATTTCTTCGTTTGTTGATGAACTAGAAGGTGACATTAAAACCATACAATCACTGTCTAACAAAGACTTTACCTTAAATCAGTTAGCTAGCTCTATTGAGCAAGTTTTAACTTTATTTCGGGCTGAGGGTGAACTACATAAAAATGATATTTCTAGAGAACTATTTGATGAGCATACACATCTTTCAACAAGAAATGACTCTAGTTCGCAGCTAATAAAAATTGAATCTACGCTAGAGCTAAGTAAGGCCATTAACGTGCTTGAGTCTGAGCCTTTACGAGAATATCTGTTAAATAATGTTAGCAGTGAAGCGTTATCTACAATTACATCTAATTTGAAAAAGATTTCAGATGCGTTTAATGGTTATCAAAAGACATTACAGGAGTTCACCGATAGAGTTGAATTAGATGAGAGCGCATGGTTTAAAGGGACGAATAGTAATTTCAAGTTATTGCAAGAACGTAATCATAAAGCGATTAGCCAGCCTCGTTGGCTGAGCACTTGGGTAGACTTTATTCGAATCAGATCGTCATTGTCAGACAAAGGATTAGAGAATTTATTACGTTATACCGAAACCGGTGCTTTAGATTTAGAAAATATTGAACAAATCTATGTTTACTCAGTATTTGACATTCTGGCCAGAGAAATAATAAATGAGAACCAAGAGTTAGCTTATTTTTCAGGAGCCGACCAAAATGCTATTCGTAAGCAATTTAGAGAATACGACAATAAGCTTAAAACGCTTCAACAGCAGAAAATTGCCTATCAGGTTGCACAAGGCTTTAATAATACTCTTTCTGGTGTTTCAAGCGGTAAGGTATCTTCTTACACTGAAATGGGTCTTATCAACAATGAAGTGAACAAAAAAACTCGTCATGCACCGATAAGGCAACTAGTTAGACGAGCCAGTAAATCTTTAGTGGCTTTAAAACCTTGCTTCATGATGGGGCCGCACTCTGTAGCTCAATACCTAGCACCAGGACAACTAGAATTTGATTTAGTCGTTATGGATGAAGCATCACAAATTAAACCACAAGATGCTTTAGGTACTATTGCTCGGGGTAAACAATTAGTTGTTGTTGGCGATCCAAAGCAGTTACCACCAACGAGCTTTTTTGATAAAGCCGTTGATAACGATGATGAAGATACCACAGCGATAGAGCAATCAGAAAGCATCCTCGATGTCTCTTTCCCTATGTTCAATGCTCGTCGGTTACGTTGGCATTATCGCTCGCGTCACGAAAGTTTAATTGCCTTTTCCAACCAGGAATTTTACGACAGTAACTTAGTGGTATTCCCATCACCATCAAGTAAAAGTGATGAATTTGGTATTAAATTTACCCACGTAAAAAGTGGTCGCTTTGTAAATCAGCATAATATTGAAGAAGCTAAAGTTATTGCCGAAGCCGTGAGAAACCATTTATTACATCGACCACATGAATCGTTAGGTGTGGTTGCAATGAGTTCAAAACAGCGAGAGCAAATAGAGCGCTGTGTGGAAGAGCTATCTAAAGATGACCCTCAATTTAGAGATGCATTGGCGGATAATGCGAATACAGATGAAGCATTATTCCTTAAAAACCTTGAAAATGTACAAGGTGATGAAAGAGACGTTATCTACATTTCATGCACCTACGGTCCACAAGAAGCAGGGGCGGCTCAAATGCCGCAGCGTTTTGGCCCAATTAATTCAGCCGCAGGTGGCAGACGATTAAATGTATTATTCACTCGTTCTAAAAAACGCATGCATGTATTTAGCTCAATGACAGAAGGCCATATTGTCGCATCTGAAACATCAAGCCCAGGTGTACAAGCCCTTAAAAGCTTTTTAAGCTTTGCTCAAACTGGCAAGCTTCAACAGCAAAAACATACTGGAAAACAGCCAGATAGTGATTTTGAAATAGCCGTGATGAATGCATTAAAGCTTGAGGGCTTTACTTGTGTGCCACAAGTTGGGGTTGCCGGTTACTTTATTGACCTAGCAGTGCAAGACCCTGGTCAGCCAGGTCGCTACTTAATGGGCGTGGAATGTGATGGAGCAACATACCATTCTGCTAAATCCGCACGTGACAGGGACAGGTTACGTCAATCGGTACTAGAAGGCTTAGGCTGGAATATTAAACGAATATGGTCAACCGATTGGTTCAAAAATCCACAAGCTCAATTAAAGCCAATTATTGAAGCATTACATCAGCTAAAAACTGAAGTACCTGAACATGCTGAGATAGAATCTGAAGTAGAAGAAATTGAAAACGTTGTCGAGCACGAGAGCCAAGTATTACATGAGCTAGATAAGTTTATTCAAACAGATGATTTATTAGAGGTAAAGCTTCAAAAGTTTGCTGAGGAAGTTATCCCTACTAACGATGAAGTGCCGTTAGCAAGTAGATTGCTAAGGCCAGCTATGATCGCAGCTTTATGTGAATTTAAGCCTATTTCTAAAAGTGAATTTCTAGAGGTTATTCCGCCATATTTGCGCTCAGCAACATCGACAGCACATGGCAAATATCTTGAACAAGTTCTTAATATTATTGCGGAAGATGAAGAAGAAACTAAGGATTAAACAATGTTAATAGATACGGATTTATTATTTGATGAGCTTCAAGAATATGCCTTTTTTCATAAATGTGAAGTAAAAGCAGTAATAGATGAAAAAGTGAAATGTGAAGATGGAGAAGTTTTAGAGTTCTATGAAGATATGGAATATATCTTAGACGAATTTGATGAAATAATTATTTTGAAGAAAAAACAAACCCTTAACGATTTAGAAGCTTTTAAAGCCTTCTTAATTGAAACAAATAAGAATGAATTAATAGCTTCTGTAGAAAGTAGTATTGAAATAGCTCGAAGAGATGGAGCTTATGAAACTTTTGCATGTGTGCATGATGACACGTTTTACGATTTACATGGTTTCTCATTTTAAATGAATATATTGAAAGGTAAAGTTAATGGCAACCGCTAAAACTAAGAAAGCAACAAATACCAATTTTGAAGAAACCCTATGGGATACCGCGAATAAACTGCGTGGTAGTGTTGAATCATCAGAATATAAGCACGTAGTGCTGAGCCTTATCTTCTTAAAATTTATCAGTGATAAGTTTGAAGATAAGCGCCAAGCGTTAATCGATGGCGGTATGGGCGATTTTGTAGAGCAAGTTGAGTTTTACATGCAAGACAACGTGTTTTATTTACCAGAAGAGGCTCGTTGGTCGTTTATTCAAAAGAACATGAAGCAAGACGATATCGCTGTAAAAATTGATACCGCGTTGCACACCGTTGAAAAGAACAACCCATCATTAAAAGGTGCGTTACCTGAGAACTACTTTAGCCGTTTAGGGCTTGTTACCAGTAAGCTCGCTTCACTTATCGATACCATTAATAACATCGACACCGCTGCTAGCGAATGTGAAATGACTGAAGAAGATTTAGTCGGTCGAGTATACGAATACTTCTTAGGTAAATTTGCTGCAAACGAAGGCAAAGGCGGTGGTGAGTTCTACACGCCAAAATCAGTCGTAGCACTCATTGCTGAAATGATTGAACCATTTAAAGGCAAAATATACGACCCTTGTTGTGGTTCAGGCGGTATGTTCGTGCAATCGCTTAAGTTTATCGATAGCCATAAAGGCAACCGTAAAGATATTTCAATTTACGGTCAAGAATACACTAATACTACCTACAAGCTAGCTAAGATGAACCTTGCAGTACGTGGCATCTCAGGCAATTTAGGTGAGGTAGCAGGTGATAGTTTCTTTAAAGATCAGCATGAAGATTTAAAAGCCGATTACATTATGGCGAACCCGCCGTTTAACCAAAAACAATGGCGTGGTGATAGCGAATTAGTTGATGACTCTCGTTGGGCAGGTTTTGATGTACCACCAACCGGCAATGCTAACTATGCGTGGATCATGCACATGATCTCAAAGCTGAGTGAAAATGGCACTGCTGGTTTTGTATTAGCTAATGGTTCAATGAGCTCTAACACCGGTGGTGAAGGTGCTATTCGTCAGAAAATCATTGAAAAAGACTTAGTTGATTGCATGATCGCCTTACCGGGGCAATTGTTCTACACCACTCAAATTCCAGTGTGTTTATGGTTTATCACCAAAAACAAAAAAGAAGATACCGAGCGAGGCTACCGTAACCGCCAAGGTGAAACCTTATTTATCGATGCTCGTGATATGGGCACTATGGTTAGCCGTATTCATAAAGAGCTAACTACAGACGATATTGCGGAAATTGCTCGTACTTACCATGCATGGCGTGGAGAAGAAAAAGACGGCCAATACGAAGATAAAGCGGGTTACAGTAAATCAGCAACATTAGATGACATTAAAGCTAATGATTTTGTATTAACACCAGGTCGTTACGTTGGTGCTGCTGAGATTGAAGATGACGGCATTCCGTTTGAAATAAAAATGAAAGAGCTTAGTCAAACCCTTTACAGCCAAATGGAAGAGGCTGAGACGCTTGATAAAGCGATTCGTCAAAACTTGGAGGTGCTAGGTTATGGCGAGTAACTGGCCTTTAGTTAAGCTATCCGAGTGCGCAAGTTTTCAAGAAGGGTATGTAAACCCATCTCAAAAAAAAGAAGAATATTTTGGTGATGAAATTAAATGGCTAAGAGCAACTGATTTAAACAACGGCTCTGTATTTGAGACTTCAAGAAGATTATCAAAAGTAGGATTTGAAAGTGCTGGAAAAAGTGCTTTGTTATTTGAGCCAGAAACAATAGCAATCAGTAAGTCAGGCACGATTGGGCGTGTTGGTATTTTGAAGGACTACATGTGCGGAAATCGTGCTGTTATAAACGTGAAAGTAGATCCTAATGTAGCTGACAATAAATTTATATTTTATGTTTTAAGGTATTTTAGACCTTCTATTGAACTATTAGCCATGGGCAGTGTTCAGCCTAACTTATATACATCTGCATTAGGCACTTTAGAGTTTAATAAGCCTGATTTAAAAACCCAAAAGTCAATAAGTAAGATACTTGGGGCTCTTGATGACAAGATAGAGCTAAACAGCCAAACTAACCAAACCCTAGAGCAAATGGCGCAAGCATTATTTAAAAGCTGGTTTGTTGATTTCGACCCTGTATTCGACAACGCCCTTGCCAGCGGTGTCGCTGTCAGCGATTTTCCAGAAGCATTACAGAAAAAAGCCAAACAAAGACTTGAACAACGACAACAGTTTGAGTCGGCAGAGCCTTCAGCCACTTACAAAGCTGATGTAAAACCACTACCAGTGGATACCCTTAATCTCTTCCCAAGCGAGTTTGAACAAACCGATGAACCATCAATCGGCATCAATGGTTGGATACCGAAGGGATGGTTCCTATGTGAGTTAAGCCATTTTATTAAGTTTGCCAATGGTAAAGCTAAAAAGTCATCTGATAAGGGAAAGTATCCTATTTATGGTGCAAATGGAATTATAGGCCAGACGGATGAATCAAGGTTTAATAACGCAGTAATAGTTGGCCGTGTAGGAGCATATTGTGGAGCAATAGAATATTGCCGCAATGATTTTTGGGCATCAGATAATACGATTGTTGCGACTTCTAAATTATCAGAAGAGCATATTCCGCATATCTTATATCTCTTGAAATTTTTAGATTTGAACCAATATGCTGGAGGTGCTGCTCAACCTCTTCTCAATCAAACAACTCTTAATAGGTTGAAAATACCTTTTTCTAGCGTTGAATGCATGATGCAGTTCAACAACATTATTGATGGATTTTTATTGAAACAAGTAAAAAATAATGAGCAGAATAAAGAGTTAGCTAAGATAAGGGACATTTTGTTACCAAAACTTATCTCTGGCGAATTAACTACACCAACTACAAAGGATTGTGCATGAGCCGAATTATTGGTGACACAGACGGCAAAAGAGCTTTGTATGAAGCGCTAACACGTTATAACTATTTTCCAAACCAAAGAGCAAATGTTGGTGAGTTACCCCCTAGCATTACAACGAGGCAATTTACTCCTGAAATAGCAGAAGAACTAGCCGCCTTTGCCGACGTAGGAGAAAGACGTGGTGGCGGTTATGACCTAGTTGAATACAAAGCTACTAGGTATAACAATGTGCCTAGAATACTCGGGCTAATTCACCCCAAATCATATGCTTTGTTGGCAAAGTGCATTCACGATAACTGGGACGTACTGCAATCAGTAACAGGGAATCAAAATAGTATCATAAAGCCTGAATTTCATGAAGAAGACAAGCGCTTAATGGTAATGAACTATGAAGAACCGATGGCAAAAGTTACTCGATCTCACCAAAAAGGGTTTGCTAAACGATTTAGAGTTCAGGCTGACATAGCAAATTGTTTTAATAGTATTTACTCACATGCTATTCCATGGGCAGCTGTAGGTATTGCACAAGCAAAAGCACAAAAGAATGATCGACAAGCTTGGTTCAATCAGCTTGATATGTATCAAAGGAAAACTAAGCGCAATGAAACCCAAGGAATCCCTATTGGTTCTGCTACATCCAGCATAGTTGTGGAGCTCATTTTAGGGTGTGTAGATAAAGCATTAATCGATAAAGGATATGAGTTTTACCGTTATATAGATGACTACACTTGCTATTGTAATAGTGATGAGGAAGCTCAGCGATTCATACAAGATTTAGGTGACGAATTAGCTACTTACAAGCTTACGTTAAATCTTAAGAAAACTTTAATTGAAGACTTACCAAGTGCAGTTGAGGATACTTGGGTGTTGGAGCTCAGAGGTGCATTACCTAGTCGCTTACAAAATGCTGGTGAAAATGAGCCCAAACTTACTGCTACTGAAGTTTTAACTTTTATTAATAGAGCAATTGAAGTTAATAAAATAACACCTGATGGTAGTGTATTAAAATATGCAGTTTCACTTGTTCTGTCTCATTTTGATGACAACGCAGCCTTCTGGTTGGTAGAGCCTTTACTTAATTTGGCATGGCACTTTCCTTTGTTACTTCCGCTTTTGGATTTGATACTAGTTAATGAGCAAATTAACCCTGCTAATTATCGTTCTCAGTTAATCGAAATAATTAAAGTGAACGCTGATAAAAGGCGCTCAGACGGCATGGCTTGGCCACTACATTCATTATTAAGTGCAGGAGCTATTGTCGAGGATGGAATTGCTGACAAAGTGATTGCAAGTAAAGATTGCGTAGCAATTTGTCTTTTACTTGAAATGGGGACGCACGAACAAAAGGTTATTGACTTTGTAAATAGTTGGCTACCACAGGCGAGTGATTACGAGAAAGATAACTATTGGTTACTGCTTTACCAGTTGTATTTTAAAGGATTAATACAAGAACCGTATGGTGATGGTGTGTTCGATATATTAAAGAATAACGATGTTAATTTTATACCTGGTGAAAGTGTTTCTGATGCCGAAAATCAATGTATAGAAATTCAACAACAAATTTCTTCAGAAGCGTTAAGAAGTATATTTCCTCCAGTCCCTCAGGTCTCTAGTGAGCAATCAAATGATGAGACAGCCGAATTTTAATATGAAGAAGCAACAAGTCACTAAATAATAAGAAGTAAATATGGATATCAAGTATTGGGAAGGTGGGCTAGAGCGCCACGAAATAGATGCGATTAAAAAAATTGAGAATGTACTTAGTACCTCAAATATTCAAAAACAGAAAGGCAAAGGCACAAATAAAGGACAAGGGTTTGAAGCCCTTCAAGCGTTAAAAAAGCCGTTTAATGAAGGTTGGAAAGGGTATGCAGGTTTTCGCTTTATTAATAAAAACAAACAAGGCGAAATCGATTTATTAATCGTTACTCACTGCAACATTCTGATTGTTGAGCTTAAACATTGGAACGGTAAACCTGTAACCTCAAGTAATGGTAAGTGGTATTGGGGAGATGAAGACCGAGGTAAATCTCCTGTTGAAGTCACTCGTAATAAAGAATTTCTGTTAAAAAATTTACTAAAGCCATTTGCCGGCAGATTTAGTAATGCTAACTTCACTCCACGAGTATATTCGCTTGTGGTAATGACTGGTAGTAGTAACTTTAGTGGCCTAAATAAAAAAGAACTCGCTGAAACACTCAGTTTGAATGACTTTTGTAAGTTATGTAAAAACCAAAAATTATTTAATGATCGTTTCGATCCACATTCAAAATCAGAAGTTTTATTGAATGATGTGCCTCTCTTAGAAAAAAGCTTGTTGCTTAATGATAAAAAAGTAGAAGCTAAGCCTTTGTCTGTTGAGGGCTGGTTAGGGCAAGAACAAATTTTTGAGCACCCCAATAATGTCTATAAAGAGTTTTTTGCTCAAAGTGAAGCCGATAAAAATGATCATGCCATTATACGTAGCTGGGATTTTGATAACCTTTCTAGCCACGATGCCAAAACGCCTGATGGCCGCATAAAAATAGTCTCACGTGAACGTGAAGTATTGACTAAGATAAAACGTGAAAACAGAGAGCTTTACGAGCATTGTGTTTCATCGTTAACCATACCAACTAAAGAGAAGATCACCTCGCAATATAATGAGGTTGTTGAGCTTCCCCATGGGCATGAGCGCCTAAATGACTTTATTGCCACTTATGGTGAAAACTTATCAATTGAAGAAAGAGTTAACTTAGTTCGAGTATTAGTTGCTCGATTTGCGGACTTGCATCAACTACAACTTGCTCACCGAGACATTGGAAATCACAGTATTTGGTTTAGCACTGGGCAACGAGTTGCTCTTTCTAATTTCATATCAACATTTGCACGTAAAAAAGAAACCGTTGGTGATATTAGAGATGAGTTGTCTGTCTACAACCAAGATACTTCTTATTCTTCACCATACCACTATGACGTTGTGCGATTAGCGATTATTGCTTGGGCCATTATAGGTGCCGAGCGTTTAACGCCAAGTCTTGAAAGAACAGTTTCTGAAAAATTAGCACAATGTGACGAATGGTATGCAGAAATACTATTAAAGGCATTTGAAGGTAAAACCTTTGCTAATGCTAGTGAAATGCTCGATGCATTAGTAGAACAAGAACCGAGCAAAGAGGCTGCTTTTAGCTTTTCTAGTAAAGAGTTAGAGCGTTTTGTTAAAGCAAATAAGATAAGCAAATTACACTCAGAAATAGAAGAGATTTCGGACACTGATTCAAAGGAAGTATACAGAGCTGAAACAGGAATAGTAAAAGTATGGAATAACATCAATCCGACTGACATTAATGCTGGTCTTGGTGTACGCACACTATCGTTTTTAGAACGAGTAGAAAAATTACAGAGCCTCAACTTAAGCTTTATACCAACAGTTGTTGATTATGGTATTACTGCACGAGATAGCTCGTTGTATTTGGTTTCTGAGTGGGTTGAGGGCGAACCTTTAGACCCTTACCGAATGCGTAACAGAAGAAATGACATCGTAAAAAGCTTAATTGCTCATGTTGAGCATATGCATTCTTTAGGCTTTGCACATGGTGATCTAAAGCCTGAAAACGTCATCGTTGATAAGCAAGGCGATGTTTATATTATTGATGTTTTGGACTTTCACCATGATTCTAAAGAATTACTGAATACCGAATATAGCCCAATAGATGTTGAGAATAGTTCTGCATTTGAACGTGATAACTATGCCGTTATGAAGATAACTGCTGAGCTATTAGAAGTTGAATGGGGCACGAAAAACGACAATTTTGAAGCGATTAGTCTAGCGATTATTCATGAACTTGAAGATGTAGACTTTGGTTTTAAAGAGTTAACTCGCTTTAAAGATGCAGTTTTAAATCCTGAAAAAACAACTACGCCAACTGTTGAATTAATTAATATTGAAATTGGAAGTAATAGAGAAGGTTTTGAGCCGGTTACTATATATCCTGATAAGGGTAAGTTGTATGTCTCAATTGAAGAAAATCGTAGCAAAGGTTATGGTTTAGTCGTTGTTTTTTCAGGGCTAGGGGGCGTTCAAAAGCTTTTCTTTGATGACGCTCGTTTTGAATTTGAGCACGGATTGCGCCCTATCAAAAGTGACAGAAGTGAAGTATCTCGTAGAGATATAGAAAATGCAGTTCTTGAGCTTCCTTTTGGTCTTCGAATTTCGCAAGGTCGAGCTAGCTACTTAGATAATATTAATAGGCGCATTCGTCAGTTTTACAGTTTTGAGAACGCAGTAAAACAATTTCAGTTAAAGCAACACAAAGTAAAACCAATATCATTTGAGCCTCAAGAGCAAATTGCTGAAGTTCAAGTAAATGTTAAACCAATATCTACGAGTGAACTGTGGCAAGCAATTCTTAAAACAGAGACTGAATCACACCCTTATGTAGAGCTTACTGGTGAGCCAAGAGCTCACAAAGATAATAAAGATACGCTTATATTACCTTACGAAGCAGACAGAGATCCGCTTGACGGGTTTACAGCTAAAGATCAGGTTGAAGCGATTATTGTTGATGGTGAAGAAGATTACTTTATAGGAGAAGTTAATCTATCTGCTTCTGGATTAAATAGGGTGCAATTATCACGGTATACACCCCGAGCTTACCGTTTGAAAGAGAGTGATACCATATTCTTCCGCAGCAAAGCAGATAAGTCTTCTTTCAATAAACGAAAAAACGCCTTAACTCGTATTCTTGATCAAGACTCCGTTGTCGAAAATTTATCGGACTATTTTGAACCAGACTGCACGCTAGATCCTACAGACTACGACTTAACAGTTACTGATGAAGACTTTAAGCGTTATGACCGAGAAGACGATAACGGTAATACTATTAAGCTTAATGATAAGCAAAGAATAGCCTTTCAAAAGCTTCTTAGATTTGGTCCTCTTTCAATGCTGCAAGGCCCACCTGGCACTGGTAAAACAGAGTTTATAGCTGCTTTTGTTCATTACTTAATCGAGAAACAAGGTACTGAACGAATTTTATTGGTTAGTCAGTCTCATGAGGCTGTAAATACAGCGGCAGAACGAATTAGAAAACACTGTGGCCGTTTAAAAACGAATCTTGATGTTGTTCGGTTTAGTCGAAGTGAATCAACCATATCTCATTCATTGCGTGATGCATATTCGGACAACATTGTTAGCCAAAAAGTTGAGCAATTTGAAACTCAGTTAAAATATAGAGTGTTAAGCCTAGCTAAGTCATTAAAAGCGCCAAATGATTATTTAGAAGCCTATTTAGAGCTAGATAAACAACTTCTTTCTTTGATCACAGAGCAAGAAAATGCACTAAAAGAAATTGATGATAGTGACTTAGAAGCTAAACATAAAAAAGCGATTAAGAAACAAATTGGTGAACGAAAATCTCTTATTAATAGCAGGCTGCCTCAAAGTATACGAGTCAACAAAGATTGGCACGATAACTTAAGTGAAATTAGAGGTGGCTTAATAAAAGATCTAAACCATGAGTTTGCTATTGAGCATAATATTTCTAGTTCTGTCCAACGGTTAGTGAAACTGTCGAAAGAAATGATCAAAGTTATGCAGTCAGGCAATGCCAATATGGACGAGTTTCTTGCTCGTTCAAAACAACTGGTAGCTGGTACTTGTGTTGGTATAGGTAACTGGAATATTGATATAGCAACTAACCAGTATGATTGGATTATCATTGATGAAGCTGCTCGTTCTATTGCTAGTGAACTTGCTATTGCAATGCAAGTTGGTAAACGGATTCTTCTAGTAGGTGATCATAAGCAATTGCCACCTCTTTATACTGACCCTCATAAAAAAGCATTAGCCCGACATTTAGGTATTCCGTCTTCTAATGATATTGATGAATTAATTGAAAGTGACTTTGCTCGGGCATTTGAAAGTGGTTATGGCCAGCAAGTAGGAGCCAAGCTACTTGTGCAATACAGAATGGCACCTGCTATTGGTTCTCTTGTATCACAGTGTTTTTACGATGGTGAGCTTGAGAATGGTGATCGCAAAATTCCCGATATTTATGATGATGTACCAAATGAGATGAGCGCATTTACAACGTGGATTGATACGTCACATTTAGGCAAACAAGCTAAACACCAAGAAAAAGGCTCACGGTATAATATTTACAATGAGAAAGAGGCTGAAGCGATTGTTGGTGTGCTCAAACAAGTAGATGAGAACAAGAGCTTTTTAAGTTCGTTGTTAGAGCAAGTTAAGGAAGGTGAGGCTGCTATAGGTATCATATGTATGTATGCGGAGCAGAAAAGGTATTTAAGACGAAGAGTAAAACAGTCAGGCTTTTCTGATGAGCTAATTAAGTTACTCAATATTGATACTGTAGATAGTTACCAGGGGAAAGAGAATAGAATTATTATTCTATCTGTTACTCGTTCAGACCAAAGGCAATCATCAGGCTTTATGTACTTGCCCAACAGAATCAATGTCGCTCTTTCTAGAGCAATGGATAGGTTAGTCATTGTTGGTGATAAAAGAATGTGGCAGGGGAAAAATAGCCAACTGCCATTTGGGAAAGTGATTACCTATATGGAAGAAAATGCCAATGAAAGCTTGTATCGCTTTGTGGATGCTAAAACCAAGAAATTTAAGAAGGCGGTGTAAGGGTTATGGAAAACACAACGATTGAATTTAATGAAGTAGACTACATTGTACCTACAGAGACATTTAAAATTGAATTCTCATATTTAAGTAAACAAGGTTTCCCATTCGTTAAGGAGTTTTTACTTAAAGCTCTCTATATTTCACCACTTTCTAAGTTTGAATTGTCTTCATTCTTCGGTTTTAACCTACGAGAACTTGCGGCAGCAATCGAAGAGCCCATTAGTAAGGGTGAAATTGCGTATTCTGATGAAGGAAAGTTGTTTTTAACCCCGCTAGCTAAAGGTTATTTTTCATCACTCGATGATAAGCCTATGGTTGAAACCCCGCAGACTAAAAGTGCTTCTGTGTCTTTCGAGCTAGCTGGTTTTAATAAAGTTAAAAACCAACATCAGAATTGGCATTCAGGTCTTCGCTTAAAGGTAAACCATGAAATACAGAGTTTAAGTGAGCAACATGCAAGAGCAATGTTTACTGAACATTTTCAGCAGCTTGTTCAAAATGATGAGTTAGGTGGGTTTAAAACTCATGACAACTCACTGCCTAGCCTATATTCCGTTGATAAAGTTACCAGTAAAAAAACTATTGCTCACAGAATTAAACGAAGATTTGAGATTGATTTAGACAACCAAGTTAAACCGTTAGATCTTCGTCAGGAATACGTTAATGACGAAGCAGTGGCGCAAGAAATTTTAAATGAAACAGACAACTTTAGATTAAGCAACAACCTAAATAGTATTACTTCGGCTTGGGATGCTTTTGAAGATATGTCCATTTCACGATTTGTTCATGATGCCAGCATAGATTTTAGGGGGTTGCTCGCTGAAATGGTGGCAGGCTCATATGATAAGCCTTATGAGCTTCTATTAGGGCCTCTATACAGTAGACAACCATTGTCTGTGATTGAGAACCATTTAAAGCAACTCAAGCCTCTTAAGAAGGCACAAAAAGCAAAAGAATTATCTTGGTATGGTGCAAATACTCGTTATTGGGGAATGAGTGACGGGTTTAATACCGCTAAAGTGACTCTTATTAATTATAGTAACAAGGGAAAGAGTAAAAATTATGATTTTAAGCTTTACCTACCTTGTGACGAACATCCAAATATTGAAAGCCATGCTGGCAGGGCATGGAAACACAAATTAGGTAATTTGGAGTTTTGTGAGGGCGTTAGAAATGGATTATTTGATGGTTGTGTTGAAGTTTTAGTTTTAGAAGGAGAGTTTGCTGCCGTGAGTTATCATCTAGCTATGCCTGATATTAGCCCTGTCCATATACCTTTAGGTTTCTTCACAACAGATAAAAAGCTAATTGCCAATATTGTCAGCGTTGTTAACGAATTCCTGTCGGATTCGGTATCTCATGATAAGCCGAATTTAATTGGAAAACTTCAAACGAAGTAATAGCTGGGGGAGCATATGAAATTTACAGAAGCACAACTAGAAGCCGCTATTATTGAGTTATTGGGCGAACAAGGCTATCCGTATACATCAGGTTCAGAACTCGCTAGAGACCCTGAACAAGTAATCATTGAAAATGATTTACGTGATTATTTAGCTAGCCGTTATGCACAAGATGATATTACGTCAAATGAAATTGATACCATCATCAAGCAACTAGAAAACCTGCCAGCTAGTGACTTGTACGAAAGCAATAAAATCTTCTGTAAATGGTTAAGTGATGGCTTTTTGTTAAAACGAGAAGCTGGCAGTAAGCCTGGTGAGCCGTCTAAAAAAGACTTATATATCCAGCTGATTGACTACGATGATGTTGCACTATCGAAAAGAGAATTGATTGATTTACCAATGGTTGCTGAACAAAGTGCGCCATATAATCATGATTCTCGTGAAAGCAAACAGTACAATATTTTTAAAATCGTTAATCAGCTTGAAATTGATAGCCTATCTGCTGATAACTCAAAACGCATCCCAGACGGCATTTTATACATTAACGGCCTACCTGTGGTGGTGTTTGAATTTAAAAGTGCCATTCGTGAAGAGCAAGCCTCTATCCACGATGCCTATGTGCAGTTAACGACTCGTTATCGCCGTGATATTCCTCAGCTTTTTGTTTTTAACGCTTTATGTGTGATCAGCGATGGTGTGAATAACAAAATGGGTAACGTATTTGCGCCTTACGATTTTTATTACGCATGGCGCAAAATTACGGGTGATGAGTCAATTGAACAAGATGGCATTAATGCGCTTCACACCATGATACAAGGCTTGTTTGACAAAGAACGGCTGTGCGATGTCATTCGTAACTTTATCTACTTCCCTGATAAGTCAAAAGGTGAAGTGAAAATAGTATGCCGTTACCCACAATATTACGCAGCCAGAAAGCTTTTCGATAACATCAAAAAAGAACGTAAGGTTATTTCAGTTGATGGTAATGTTGAAGGTGGCAGTGGTAAAGGTGGTACATATTTTGGTGCTACCGGCTGTGGTAAAAGTTTTACCATGCAGTTTTTATCTCGCCTTTTAATGAAAAGTGTTGAGTTTGAAAGCCCGACTATTGTAGTTATCACTGACCGTACCGATTTGGACGATCAACTATCACAACAATTTGCTAATGCTAAAGCCTATATTGGTGATGAGCATATAGTGAGTGTTGAAAGTCGTGACCAATTAAGACAGTTACTAAAGGGTAGACAAAGTGGTGGCGTTTTCTTAACAACCATTCATAAGTTTACTGAAGATATTGAACTGTTAACCGAGCGTACCAACGTTATTTGTATCTCAGATGAAGCTCATCGCAGCCAAGTTAACTTAGACCAAAAGGTATCAATCACTGAAAAAGGTGTAAAACGCACTTTTGGCTTTGCTAAATATCTTCATGATTCATTACCAAACGCTACATTTGTTGGTTTTACCGGTACGCCAATTGATGCCACGCTAGATGTATTTGGTAAGGTGGTTGATGCCTATACCATGTCAGAGTCTGTTAAAGATGAAATTACCGTGCGTATTGTTTATGAAGGCCGTGCAGCAAAAGTATTATTGAATAACGCCAAGCTTGAAGAGATAGAAGCTTATTATAAGCAATGTGAGGAGTCTGGCAGTAACGAGCACCAGATAGAAGAGAGCAAGAAAGCGACATCGAGCATGAACTCGATATTGGGCGATCCTGATCGTATTCGTACTTTAGCTAAAGACTTCGTAGATCATTATGAGCAGCGTATAAAAGAAGGCTCAACCATCAAAGGTAAAGCCATGTTTGTGTCTAGCTCTCGTGAGATCGCATATTTGTTTTATCAAGAGCTGGAAGAAATACGCCCTGACTGGTTTGTAGTAAAAGAAGCTGAAGATATAGAGCTGTATTCAGAACAAGAGAAGAAGGGAGCCATCAGCGCTGGCAAATTAGCTAAGCCAATGGAACGTGTCAAAATGGTCATGACACGAGGTAAGGATGACCCAGAAGAACTTTATAATCTGCTAGGTACTAAAGAGTATCGTAAAGAGCTAGATCGTCAGTTTAAGAATGAAAAGTCTAACTTCAAAATCGCTATTGTTGTTGATATGTGGCTTACTGGTTTTGATGTACCATTTTTAGATACCATTTACATTGATAAACCACTTCAGAAGCACAACCTAATTCAGACTATTTCCCGTGTTAACCGTAAGTTCTCTGGTAAACATAAAGGCTTGGTTGTTGATTATATCGGCATTAAAACAGCGATGAATAAAGCGTTAGCTCAGTTCTCAAAGTCAGAAGACACTAACTTTGAAGATATCAATCAGTCGGTTATTGCTGTTAAAGATCATTTAGATCTGCTTAACCGCATCTTCCATAAATTCGATTCCTCGCCTTATTTCACTGGCAAGCCAGTGGCACAGTTAAATTGCTTAAATAATGCGGCTGAATTTGTACTATCTGTAGGCAAACTTGAGAAACGATTTATGGCGTTAGTTAAGCGCCTTAAAGCGGCTTATGATGTTTGTTGTGGTAGCGAGAAGCTATCTCAACAAGAACGTGATTTTATTCATTTCTATCTTGCTGTGCGCTCTATCATCTACAAGTTAACCAAAGGTGATGCACCTGACACAGCGCAAATGAACGCTAAAGTGCGAGAAATGATATCTGAGGCACTTAAGAGTGATGGTGTTGAAGAAATCTTCAAGCTTGGTGAAGGCGATGGTGAAATAGATATTTTTGATGAGGACTATTTAGCCAAAATCAGCAAAATAAAACTGCCAAATACTAAAATCATGCTGCTGCAAAAGATGCTTGCAAAGGCCATTGATGAGATGAAAAAGGTTAACCTTGCACAAGGTGTTGATTTTACCAAACGCTTTAAAGCCTTGGTTGATAAATATAATGAACGCAAAGAAGAAGATGTATTGGTAAGTGAAGTGCTTGAAGACTTCTCTGATGAAATCATCAATATGTTTACCGACTTAAAGACAGAGATGGACTCAAATGATGATTTGGGGATCAGTTTTGAAGAGAAAGCCTTTTATGACATTCTTAAATCATTGGCTGTTAAATATGACTTCTCTTATCCAGAAGACAAATTGATTGAGCTTGCTCAAGCGGTAAAAGAAGTTGTAGACGATAAGGCGAAGTACACAGACTGGAATAACCGAGATGATATTAAAGCAGAACTAAAAGTTGATTTAATTATGTTGCTTGCAAAATTTGGTTATCCACCAGTGAGTCGAGATGAAGTATACAAAGAGATATTTGCTCAAGCTGAAAACTTTAAGAAGAATAGATAATGAATCGCTGTATAGATGAGTTACAAGACTTCAATGATAATGATCTTTTATCATATCTTAAAAATGATTGGGATATTAACACTCACGATGAAATTGAAGTTATAGGTGAGTTAAAGCGGATTATTGGAAAAAATAATAGACCCTCCCTAGTTTTAAAAAGTGTGAAAGGACTAAATGGTGAGGCGTTAGAATACCCCATTAGCGACTTACATTACAAAGAAACTCTTTTACAAAGAGGGCTTTCTGTTGCCGGCTATGTTGATATCAATGATGACATCAACTTACTGCTTGATAAAACAAACACAGCTATTGTAAAAACCCGCTTAGAGCTAGCTTCACCATCCGAAAGGTTAAAGAACAAAAATCCACTTTTATTAGAAACCGAATACAAAAATGTACAGCTTTTAAAACAGATCGACAATAAAGACATTGCGCTGGATAAGGAAGGCAATGCCTTAATTGAAAAAACGATATATAACCAGCTTTATCAGATAAATAAAGCAAAGTTTGAACCTGAAATATTAGTAGAAATAGAATCAGAAAAAGAAAGGTTATCTAGAGAAATAAAAGAGAGTCATGAGCAAAAAAAGTTAGAAATTGAAGAAGCTATTTTAAAACTTGAACAAAACCTTAACAGCCTTACTGTTGAAGAGGAAACAGTTAAAGGTAGCTTAAGGTCTATTGAAGGGAAAGTAGCCACTACGAGTAAAAAGCTACAAGAGCAAGATAAAAGCTTAAGTCAGGCAATTCAAAAATCTAAAGTTAAAAAGACAGAGTTACTTAATGAAATACAAATTATCAAAGAGCAGTTAAAGGCAGAGAAGGAAAATCATATGAAGATGCTTGAAAAGTTAAATGCCTTTGTAAAATCTCAGGCAGATACATTATTAGGCCTAGAGTTTATAGATGAAAATATTTATAGCCAAATAGTTATGGAGCCCCAAAATGACGACAGGAGGGATTCTTTATTAAGCTTTAATGATGACTTTAAAGGCAATTACAAAACTGCTACGGCTCATATTCAAGCCTACCTCTATAACAAAGACATAATGTACCCCCGTCATATATTGGAGAATTATTTTGCGCTGCTACAGACTAATGACTTAATTATTCTTGCTGGTGAATCTGGTTCAGGTAAAACTAATTTAGTTAAATCTTTTGCCGAAGCGGTTGGTGGTGTATCTAAAATAGTACCTGTAAAACCTAACTGGACAAGTTCTGAGGATTTATTGGGGTATTACAATCCATTAGAGAAAAAATACTTATCAACGCCATTCTTAGAAGCGTTACTAGAAGCTTCACAAAATCCAGATGTTCCATATTTTATTTGTTTAGATGAAATGAATTTGGCTCGGGTAGAGTATTATTTTGCTGACTTTTTATCCTTATTAGAAGAAAGAGACGGCTCGCCTGAAATTCACCTCTATGCAGATGATGAATCTTCACACGTGTTGTCAGAGTTTAAGCACGTATTAGAAATCATTGATGAAGTTAAGTCGAAATACAAAAAGGGGAACATAATAAATTTTGTTGAATTACTCAAAGATGAAGATATAAACCAAGAGCTTAAACGTATATTTGGTTTTAGTGATAAAGACTCTTTAATTAAATATCACTCTGATTTAAGGCGAATGATTAGCGGTGTTATTAGTATTCCTTCATCTATAGTATTTCCTCAGAATGTTAGAATTATTGGCGCAATAAATATTGATGAAACAACGCATTACTTATCACCTAAAATTTTAGACAGAGCACATATCGTGAAATTTGATAGCCCGCTGTTATTTGATTGGGCTCAAATTGAATCAGAGATAAGTACTAAGCATGATGCTAACAAAGCTATTAAGTTTGAAGCACATGAATTTGATGACCGAAATAAGTACCCTCGCTTTGATAGAGAAAACGAGTTTTGCTTAACGCTAGCCGGATTAACTAAATCATTTTTTACTCCTATGGGAGTAGAAGTTGGTCTTCGAACGATAAGACAAGGCTTAAATTACCAAAATAAACTGGGAGAGTTTTCTGATAATGCCGACTTGTTTATTAACAACTTTTTTCTTCAAAAAATCTTGCCTAAGTTAACGTTTGATGGGAATAAAATGTATGGTGATAAAGAGTTAAAAGACCTATTACTTCAGTTGCAAGCTCAACTGCATCCACACATTATAAAGAGTAGAGTGATTTCGTCAGACGGAATCGATGCTTTAGAAGAATTTGAGATACTGGTTGGTAAAGCAAAAATTAACGATTGGATTGTTAATTACTGGGCTTAATAAATGGAATTACCTGGAAATATATTTGAGGCTAGATATGTCAGGATAACTTGGCAGGATAAGTCATCCGCTTTAAATATAAAAACATCAAAGGATAGTATTGAGATTATTCATGGAAGTGAAACAGATTTTGAGTTAGAAGCCACTGCTTTTAGTAAGGTAGACATAGGAGTTACAGGCCAACTAGCGTTTAGTGTGGTTGATGAAAGAATTACTGAACCTTTATGCTTTGATAAACCTAATGGCGATAGATCACAATTAATTCCTGTTATTGATAATGAAACAAAGCGTACATGGTGGGTAGAAGGTGAGATTTGGTTTAAAGGAAGTAGAGAAAGCAAGCGCAAAGACAAACGGTGGGAGTCAGAAATATTCAGAAGCGCAGGGAAGGTAAAATTAAGAGTTGGCAAATATAGCTGTTCAATTAAAATTCGCTCTCATAGCTTTACATATGATCAATTAGAAAACTATTTACAAGATTTTAAGAATGAGCTTTGGTACTTAATCCTTCATGAAACCAGTTACATATCCGCCCCAGTCAAGGAAAAACAAACTAGAATTTTAGATGATTCAGCACTTGATTACTTTCACCGTTACATTGCTTTTGTAGAAAAAATTCTAGAAAACCCTAAGCTAGAATTGCGAGAGAGCCAAGAGCAAAAGAATTTTCGTCAGGTAAAACCTACACCACGTACTTTTATGGAAATTGCTTCAAGTGGCTTTAAGACAAAACTCACAAGTAGAGCATACAAACCATCATACAATGTACCTGAAAACCAGTACGTCTTATTTACAGCTAATCGTTTGTATAATTTACTCTCGAATCTAGGAAAAGTATCGTCCTATGTATCAAAATCCCTGGATGAAAAAGTAAAAGCACAAGAAGAAAGGCTCCTTAATTTTAGTGACAACATAAAAATTAACAGACAGGCTGTAGAGTCTGATTATAAAGAGCTCAAAGAAGCTGTGCGGCAAGAACAGCACATGATTAATGTGGCACTGGCCGAGCAAACAGAAATTGATGTTTACCCAGATGACTCTCAATATTTTGATTGTGAATTAACTTTAGGATCTAAACTTCAATCTAGTGGTAACCCAACATTCTTTTTAAAGTCAGGTTTACAGCCGCTTATTAAACCTGATTATTATTTACTCTCATTTGATCATGCCTTTACACCTTTGTTGAAAGAATGGAATACATACAGGTTCAAAGGTAAAGTTTCTTATAAAATTTATAATAAAAACGATAAAAAGACCCATAAAATTTCTTTTCTGATGATTAACGACCTTGAGTTGATTAACTCTAAGAGCGAAGAAAAGCTTAACAATCTAGTGAGACAAGCTAAAAAGTTAAAAGCAAATAATTGGCTTCGCCCTATAAGTGCAAGTGAAAAAGCAGATCAGGAGCAGGAAAAAAAGGAGATTACAGCAGTAATTGAATCTGCTCGTGGTGCAATGACACGAAATGATACTTTGTCTTTGAAATTGTCGCCAACATTAAAGCGGTTGCAGAAGGTTCTTAAAAAGCTACAAGGTTTAAATATCAAACAAAGTAGCGTATTCCCTAATTCAATGTCTTTCATTCAAAACCCTAATTATCATGGAGTTCATAAACTTTACAAAGAAATTCAAACGTTGTCGGGCATAGATGAAAACTTATTTAAGGGACTGGAAGAAGCTGAAGATATTGGCATATTAAATACATCACTGATATATGAAAGGTGGTGTTTACTGCAAATCATTAAAGTGTTGATAGATAAGTTCCGGTTTGTACCAGAACAACAATGGAAAAAGAAACTTTTAGCTCAAATCATAAATGCTGAGCCAAGTAAAGTTAGAAATGTTCAGATAAAATTCGAAAATAGTAATACATATCGCCAAATTTCTTTGTGGTATGAAAAGGAATTACCTTTAAATGAAGGACAAAATACACCAAGAAGAGCTGACTATGTAATAGATGTTCATAGTTATTTTACGGTTCAACATCCCAAGAATAAAAGAATGGTTTTAGACGCCAAGTTCTATGAAAATATAAATGCGATGGGAGGGATATCTGAAGTTGTAAATAACTTATACAATTTTAAAAATTATTCTGAGTTAGGAAACAATCAAGTATTTATTTTACACCCGTCATTAGGAGCTGTTCCTGAAATTAAAACATCTCAAGGGTGGGCTGAAAATAACTACCTAGGTGAAACTCGTTTATTCGACTGGGATGAACACTACCCCAATCATCGTTATGGAGCTTTACTATTATCTCCAATCCAAAGTAAAGGTAATTATTTAGATAGCTTACAAATGTCCTTAGGTATGTTCTTACAATATGGTGTCGAGGATAATTACCTATCTATAGAAAATTTCAACGAATGGGTAATACAACAGCCAGGAATACATAGCAATCATGGTATTAACCCTATGCCTAAAGAAAAGCTATTTTGCGTTGTATGTGGTAGTACTGAACATGAATATCAGGTTAAACCAACACCACGAGGAATCAAGTGGATATGCCATTGTATTGATTGTAAGCATCAAACATTTATCAATTACTGTGGTTCTTGTGGAAATAGGATTTTTAAACATGGTAAAAGTTGGTCTTATCATGCAACTCAATCAATGCAACCTTATAATATCAAGTGTCCTAGCTGTGGCGAAATAGCATTAGAGAGAAAATAAATGAATTATACTTTGTATATTGATGAATCCGGTGATTTTGAATCACAAAATGGTCAGTGGCTAATATCCGGAGTCTTGTTTTCTGAAAGTTATTTGAAGTATTTGATGGAGAGCTTAGTGAAGCTGATTTACAAGCTTTAATTATGGCGGATGATCCCGGTGGTAGACACCCAAGAACAGCTCGTTTTTTCTGCAAAGAGGGCGAGTACTATTTTGATGCTGGGAAAACTTACGTGCTCAGTAACCAATGGGGACATGGTACGCTTGAAACCGTTGACGCATTGGCTTCTACTTATGCTGCTTTTGATATTAGCTATCATGCAACGGAGTAATTTTGCTTGAATTTGCAGTAAGAAATAATACTACTTAAAGCTAGCCTCTAGCTTTTTAATTCCTATCGCAGTATCTAACCCAAGCGCATTACAGTACTGAACGTATTCAAATACATTCAGTTTGCGCTCGCATGTTTCAACCTTGACTACAAACTGATGCGGTTCATCTAAAATCTTCCCAAGATCACGCACACTTAATCCCTGATCTGTACGAGCAGTTTTAAGCCATTCTATTAGCGCATGATAGCGAGAGTCATTTATATGTTTGATCATTATTGAGATTTTATTGCAGATAGCTCTTGGCACCAAAATAGTGCCGACATATACTGATCTAGGTGGCACCGATATAGTGCCACTTAGTATATCAAAAATTAATAAATTGTCAGTAGGGGCTATCTGTGGGTAAGAATCGTGATGAACTTATGTTCAATGACTTCACTTTATTATTAAAGTCAGGAGCAAGGTGGTTAGTTAAAAAAGTAAATGAGGGTGGTGAGCCTAATCATGAATTGATGATTCACTTGAGAAAAACTCGTAAGCTAGAATGTAAAACTAAGCCTAATTTAATCAAAGTACTTAAAGCATTAGAGTTTGCAATTTTGACAGGAGGAGAAGGTTCTCTTGAACAAATTATTAGCGGCAGTTATGACTTTAGGTTTTTATGGACAGGCAACATTCGTATTTTTACAGGGCAGTGAGATGCGTGAGCATCAATTCGAAATGTCAGATATTGTCTGGACTAGTTAAGGCAGAGTTTACTGCTCACACGGTTACTGTGTGAGCAATTATGATACGCAATATTTAGCTATTTACTTTTCAAGTAATCAAGTACTACTTCGTGGTGATCTTTTGTTTTAAATTTGTTGAAAATATGTTCAATATTGCCTTGTTCATCAACAAGAAAGCTGGTTCTAACTACACCCATGTTTTCTCTACCCATGAATTTTTTTAATTGCCATACATGGTATTTTTCACAAACAGCATGGTCTTCATCTGCAAGTAGGGTGAAATTAAGTTCTTGCTTGTTGGTAAAGTTCGTCAGCTTCTTTGGTGTATCTGGGCTAATACCAAGTACAATAACATTGAGTGCATCCAATTCAGCCTTAGAGTCACGCAGACCTTGTGCTTGTACCGTGCAGCCTGGAGTACTAGCACGAGGGTAAAAATAAACTAAAGCCTTTTTTCCCTTTAACTCAGATAATGTTACAGGGTTGCTGTTTTGGTCTAACAGCGTAAAGTCAGGTGCTACTTGACCAACTTCAATTGTCATATTATTTTCCTTTTGATTATTAGGTTAAAAGAGACTTAGGGGGCGCTCTTTATAATATATTTATGTGTCATAATGTGGCGTTGTAATTTATCTAAACTTGCCTTCGATTATATTATCAGGCCTAGCAGTAACCACCTTATCCATTGCCTTTTCACGCTCTTCAAATGGTATCATATCCATTAAACGTTGTACTATTCTGATATGTTTAGCTGCCTGAACTTGAAGAGCCTTTTGGTGATTTTTGGATTGTTTAAAGTGTTTATCTTTTAATTTGTTAGCTTGAGTAGTCTTTTTCTTTTGTTCTTTCAGCTGCTCTTGCAATAAATCAAGTTCCGACTCTGCTGTAGGACTCTGATCTACCGCTAAGCCCATAGACCGACTTTTTATCACTTTTTTTATATCTTTGTGATTACGAAGTGCTCCAGCAGATAGGACTGCTTCTTGTTCCACAGTACTGTAATTGATTTTTAGCTTACCTATTCTAGCCTTTTCTCTAAGTTCACGGTGTTCTGGTTCACCTCGGATTAGTCTATCTAACGCATCGATAAGTTTCTTTCTGGTTCTTTGTGTCACACTGTTTCTCCTGTAAAAGGGATAAGTAAATTTTGTACTACTTTCGGCAAAACAATAGGTTCATAATCAATGTCTAAATCTTGCATGATCCGCTCAGCAGCAGTTATCTTAATATAGGCTTCGGATGCTGTCTGAGCGGTTAGCTCATCATGTTCAATATCCCATAACATATTAATTTCAGCTTCTTTTCTTTTTGATCTGGTCAAGCTAGGCCGCACACTTTCTCCTTACACTTTCAAACTCGATTGGCGACATATCGTTTAAGGTCGTATGTAATCGAACTGAGTTATAGTATTTGATGTATTTTTCAACATCGATTTTCATGCTTTCTCTTGTTAAGTGATAAACATTTAATAGCCATTCATTTTTCAAGCTTCCGAAGAACCTTTCAACTACAGCATTATCTAAGCAAGCCCCACAACCACTCATGGATGGTGTAATTCGATTAGCCCATAGCTGAGCTCGATAGCGCTTGCTGGTATATTGTGAACCTCTATCGCTATGGAATATTAAGCCTGCTTTGGGTTGGCGTAGGTTAATTGCCATCTGCATAGCTCTCATTGTTAAATCAACGGTCATACGCTTACTTAAAGCCCAACCAATAATACGGCGAGAATGTAAATCCATTACTACAGCTAGATACATCCAGCCTTGGTGAGTTCTCAAGTAAGTAATATCACCAGCCCACGTTTGGTTAGCGCTAGCTGGATTAAACTTACGCTTAAGCAAATTATCTGCAATAGCATGACTATGCTTTCGCATGGTCGTCACTTTGTAAGCTACTCGTTGTTTTACTTGTAAGCTGAGTAACTTCATCAAACTTTTTACTCGGAAAATTCCAATATTAAAACCTTCTTTGCGTAGCAGCTTCATCAAGGTTCTGGCACCAGCACTGCTTCGGCTATCATCAAATAGTCGCTTTATACGACGATATAGTCTTAGCTCATCTGGTGTGATGATTTTAGCTGGCCGCTTAAGCCAAGCGTAATAGGCTGAGCGACTCACTTTTAAAACATTACATAGCGCACTGATTGGAAAGCGCCATTGCTGCTCTTTAATATATTCGAACTTTACTTCATTTCTTTCGCAAAGAAGGCGCTGGCTTTTTTTAGGATTTCACGCTCCATTAGCAAGCGTTTGTTTTCTTTTCTAAGCTTAACCAGCTCAGCTCTTTCATCTTTACTTAATGTTTCGCCTGAAGCTTGCTTAGCAAATTTATCTTTCCAATTATAAAGCAGCTTCGTTGTAATGCCTAACGAGTTAGCAGCTTCGGTTACGCTATAACCTTGTTCTGTAACGAGCTTTACAGCTTCTTCTCTGAACTCATCTGTATATTTTCTTGGTTTTCTTCTTTGCGTCATTTTCACACCTTTATTGTTGGATTAATTATCCTTCATAAAAGTGTGCGGTGCTATTAAATCAGATCAATCTGATAATAAAGAAAAGTTAAGTTCATCACGCTGACAGAATTTATCTAAACGCTTTACTTCGTCAGGGCTAATGCCAAATACTACTGTGTTGAACTTCTCTAGCTCTGCTTTAATATCACGCAGGCCTTGTGCTTGTACGGTACAACCAGGCGTCATCGCTTTTGGATAAAAATAGACTAAAACTTGTTTTTTACCAATATAGTCAGCTAAGGATACGCTTTCGTTATTTTCATTGGCTAATGTGAATAGCGGAGCTTTATCTCCAACAGTTAATGTGTTCATAAGTTAAATCACTTTTATTGGTTAATGATAGGTAGTTATTATAATAACCTCAGGTTTGCATAAGAAATAGCGCTAAATCTTACCAAGTTAGCAGGTTATAGCTATTTCTGATTTCTAGCTATATATTTTTGTCTGAATTCAAGGCTTTTTGAAGAAGGAATAGCTGGCTATTTCGCTTCAAAATAACGTAGAAGTCAGTAAAAATAACTGCTAGAAACGCATGGCTTATACGAAGCTAAGGTTATAATAGGTTGGCTGTGGCTTTTTTAATACAACCTTGTACATCTGTTTGCTGACAAAGTTCAAGAAAATCATGCTCAAGGTCGTCGAAACTGATTTTGTCAGTTAAGGCAAATAAAATGCTCGCTTTCATATGATTGTTTTCAGGATCAATTTCTGATTTTAATGAAGAGATATCGATTTTTCTTGTGGCAAAAAAAGCGGTCATGGCTTTTAATATACCTGGTTGATCTATCCCTGCGTAATCTGCTTGGTAGTGATGAACTAAATCAAAGGTTCTATGACCTGTGGTTCGCTTCATCATAGTAATTAAATCTAAGCTATGGGCTACAGCAGGAATTCTGCCTTCTATTTTATTAATAGCTCTGGCATCACCATTAAGTAACATGATAAAGGTGAATTCTGAGCCAAAAATTGCCATTCTGCTGTCTAAAATATTACATTCGCATTCACTTGCTAATTTAGTTAATTCGCTAACACAACCTGTACGGTCTGCTCCCATTGCTGTTAGCACTAAATATTGTGACATTTATTACGCCTAAGTTTTTTCTAAAGGGCTATTGTAACTTATCCTGAGATAAGTTGGAATCATCTTGAATTTTATTGGTCATATGCCTTGTGTTTGCAAAATGGGGCAAGTACCATGGAGCGCAAATATGGTTTATACCAAGTCTAATAGTAAATTTATCATGAAACGGCATGCAACCAAGGTTTCATCCGTAGGAGTTTTAATGAGTCGTCGAGTATTCTTTTTATCATTGTTATCTTTATCGCTAACAGCGTGTAGTTCAATGAATACCAAGCAAGCCAATGGAGATTTTGATTACGCAAATAGGGCTGAGCCTAAGCCATTAGTTATCCCTGAAGGGTTAGACAAACCAGCACAGCGTAATGAATATTATGTAACCGATAAAGTAAACCATTTAGGCCCAGTTGGTGAGAATATGGATATTCGCGCGCCATCGTTAGTTTTACCCATTGCGGCATCATCTCGAGTTGTTGAAGAATCGAGCATTTCGACCATTTGGTTTGATAAAGTGCTGGAAGATAAAGACTTATTAGATTATATCGAAATGGTGGTTTTGCAAAAACTATTACAAGATAATGTAACTCATAGCAAGGTTGAAGAAGATGTTGAAGTCACCTTAAGTAAAGTACTTGAAGGTGCAACCAGTTTAAAAGAAACCTCTATTGCCCGCGAAGGTGTACGTACATCAATAATTGAGTCTGATTGGTATCATGATGAAGTTGAGTCTGGTTGGTTATTTACCGAAGTAGAGTCAGCCACTAGTTTACGTTTTCGTTATCAATTAGTGGCTAAGCCACATGGTCGCAGTGTTTCATTAACAGTGACTTTAGCTGACTTTTTGAAAACCGATAATCGTGGTGGCAGTAAAGTGATGGATCCAATCGATCAACAACGTGCTGAAAAAGCCATGTTAAACTCTATTGTTTCATTAGTTGATTACAATTACCGCGTACAGCAGCGTGAAGATCGCTTAATGCGTGCTAACCAAAAATTAGTTTCTATCGGGCAAAACCCTGAAGCTGAGCAGGCTTATATTGTTGAAATGAACCCTGATAAGCTCTGGGAAAATATGCCGGTATTCTTTGAGAAGCACGGTTTTACTATTACCGACTTAAATGAAGAAAAGAAAATCTATTTTGTTGATTTTGTTAAGCCTGAAACCAGTGTTTGGGATGTAATTTGGGGAGAGGACGCACCTGTTATTGATGTTAGCGATGCTAAATATCAATTCGTACTTGCACCAATTGACGATAAGGGACAACAAACAGCGGTCACTATTTATAATGCTGATGGTGAGCCGCTACCGTTTGAAACCTTAGAACGTATATTCCCAGTGATTGAGGCAGGTTTGTCATTTAGGGATGTCTTTTAAAATCCCTAAGGTCAACACACCCTAATAAAAAACTCCGCAATTGCGGAGTTTTTTCAGATTACTGACAAACCCCGTCATTCTGTTCGGGGTTTGTCTTTTATGAGCAGCCGTAGGCTGCGATCTCGATATTTTTCTAGCCACGTCTTTTCTATTTTATTTGGTTTTTCTGGACTTGTTTGGGGCTTATCTTCCCTATTTGGCGTGTTAATGTCTCGAATTGAGCTTTTAAAGGGTTATCCTTTTTAGATTGCCATTATTTGGGGAATATTTGATAGCGTCATTGCTATCTTCTTCATATTTTGTGCTGCCGCAGCCATATATGCTTGCATTTGAACATTATGCTTACCTCGGTATCTTGCATACCTGTGACCATGGTGTTGCTTTGCATCAGCAAAACTTCTTTCAACGGTTTCGCATCGTCGTTTGTAAAGGTATTTACCAAGGCTTGTTAAGCGAAATTCATTAGCCCGATCTTGACTCGCAGCCATTACGTGGCGTGTTATCACTTTCTTATGACTTTTACTCTTAGTGCAATCTTTTAATTGAGGGCAATTAACGCATACCTTGGGGTCAGAATGATATTCTCGGTAACCCTCTCGACTGGTGGTCGAGTAGATTAACGTTTGCTCTTGCGGGCAGGTATACGTATCTGCTTTCTCGTCGTATTTGAAGTGCTTTTTCTTAATGGCATTCTTCGTTCGTGAAGGACGACGGTAACCAAACACCCCTTGGATGTTACGTTGTTCCAGATTAAAACAGACGGGCGCTGTGAAGTAGCCTGCATCAATACCAACAAATTCAGGGGATAGTGCAAAGCGATTTTCAATGGCATCAAGGCGAGCAATGTATGGTTGAGAATCGTGGACATTACCTGGCGTAATATGCGTATCTACAATAATGTTATAGTCGTTATCTACGGTTCTGTGGTCTAGGTAGAAAAAACCTTTTGGCTTTTCATCTCGGTGCATATAACCGCTATCACTATCGGTTTTACTTACCTTATTCCGCTTTATCTCACAATAGCCTTTATCCTTGAGTGGCTTTTTTCCAGCCGCTTTACGGTCTGCCTCCACAGCTTTGTTGATTTGCTTAATATAGGCACTGGTTGAGACGGGTTTGAGCTTGTTGGTGAACTTTCGTTTATTGGCGTTTGCTTTTAAGTGTGTGCTGTCGGTGAATAAGGCTTTGCCCCCAACTAGACCATGTTTAATGGCTTGTTGGACGATGTGATTAAATATACGTTCAAATACATCTGTGCCATTGAAACGACGAATACGATTTTGACTAAGTGTTGAGGCATCGATAACTTTCTCGGTAAGCCCCATGCGGAGAAACCATCGATACGCGACATTTACTTCGATGTCTTTGATGATTTGGCGCTCACTTTTAATACCAAATAAGTACCCAAGTAGCATAATTTTAAATAGCTGGACTGGCTCCACCGGAGGACGACCATTATCAGTGCAATATAAGTCTTTGACTTCATCTCGAATAAACTCAAAGTCAATATACTTATCGAGTTTACGAACTAGATGGTTGGCTGGAACTAACTGGTCTAGCGTGACCATTTCGAGTTCATGTTGTTGCGGGGAAGGTTCTCTTAACATGGTTAATTTTTGTAATTTTCCATGTTTTTATTAGATCAAAGTCCTAGACTACTGTCTAGGACTTTGTCATCAGTCTGAAAAAACTCCGCAATTGCGGAGTTTTTTTTCGCTTTATAAATTGTTTTTATATAGCGGTGATTTTTAAAGTTTCTTTTTATTTACCGTTGGCATTTGATGAGACTTTTTATGACTTCTGGGCAAGGTTTCTTGTAAGTCATTTAGGCTACGTTTGCGCATTTTTTGCTTTGAAGATTTTTTAAAGGTACTGAAATTGCCAATGATAATCACCAGCGCAATAACAATTATTAATACCGCTAACCAATTGTTCACTTATACCTACCTATCTCTTTAATCCGAATTTATATAACAGTGTTTACGTTAAATATATATTTGTTGGCTATGTCTTCGATATTGTCGATTATAACCTCTTTACCGGCAATGTTGCTATCTTCAAGGCTAGCACATAGCTGAGTTAGGCTAATATGTTGTTGGTACTGCTTAGCTAGCGGCATAAAAGAAATATGCCAAGGCTCTGCGGCAACACCGCCTCGATAACTATCATAAGGAAAGTAGAAGCCATGGCTGTTTGCATTAACTTGCAGCCAGGATGACAAGGGGGCTAGCGGACCTTGTTCTTGATACTCCCAAGGCTCCAATTTTAATTGGTAATTGTTATCCAGTAGGTTATCAGCGTAGACATCAATGTCACAGCCCCAATGATGCCTACTAGCACCGGGTAGGGCAGAATAGAGCATAATGGCTTGCACAATCTGATAAGGCGTTAATTTTGCGGTATCAACGGCTTTATTGTGTTTATCAAGTATAGGCGTTTTAGCTAAAAACTTATTATTCCAAATGTGCAGTTGGCGTTCAAAAGAGCGATAGCCGCTGGCAATTTTTATTGATAGACCATCGCGCTTAGCTGCATCAGATAATGCTTGATAGGCATTAAGCATTTCTTTATGTATTGCTAGGGTGTCGGTTAAATAATGCAAATGCTCGGTTGTTTGCCCTAAGAGCTGTGATTGAATATCACCTGAGATAGCTACATTAGTTACATTGGTCATTTTCATCATCAACAAGAATATTCTTTAAACAAGCGTAATAAATATCAACAAGTTGTTCTAAATCGCGGCACGATACAGACTCGTTTATTTGGTGAATGGTAGCATTACATGGACCAAGCTCGATAACTTGTGCGCCAGTTGGCGCAATAAATCGACCATCTGATGTGCCACCTGAGGTGGATAATTGCGGCGCTACCCCGGTGATTTGTTCAACAGCCTTAGTTGCGTTGGCAAGGAAACAAGAGGCATCATCAGACATTTCAGTAACAAATGGCTTACCGTTAAATGTCCATTTAATATCATAATCTAATTGGTGTTTAGCTAATATATGCTCAACTTGATCGACAATGAGCTGATCGGTTAATTCAGTGCTATAGCGCAAATTAAATAGCGCAGTTAAATGGCCGGGCACAACATTAGTAGCGCCTGTACCTGCATTGATATTTGACAGTTGAAAGCTTGTAGCCGGAAAGTAATCATTACCATGATCCCAGTGCAACTGGCTAAGCTCAGTAAGTGCTGGCATGGCTAAATGAATTGGATTTTTAACATGCTCTGGATAGGCTACGTGACCTTGCTTACCTTTAAAGTCAATTTCTGCAGAAATTGAGCCTCGACGACCATTTTTAATGACATCACCAACGCGTTCGCTACTTGATGGCTCACCAACGATACAATAAGTAATTTTTTCATTTCGCGCTTCTAACGTATCGATAACGCGGGTAGTGCCATTAATAAAGGGGCCTTCTTCATCACTGGTAATAAGGTAGCTAATAGCGCCTTTATGATCTGGAAAGTCACTAACAAATCGCTCTGTCGCAACAATCATTGCTGCTAAGCTGCCTTTCATATCAGCACTGCCACGCCCATATAGCATGCCATCAATAATAGTTGGCTCAAATGGTGGCGTATTCCAAAGCTCAAGGTTACCTGGTGGTACTACATCGGTATGACCGGCAAAACAAAACACACGATCGTTGAGGTTAGCTTGTGAAGCACTGTTTCTGCGTGACCATAAGTTGGTTGTATCTTCAAATACCATGGTTTCGTTGCTAAAGCCAAGTTTAGCTAATCGTTCTGCTATCAATTGCTGACAGCCTGCATCTTCAGGGGTAACTGATGGTCTTGCAATGAGCGCTTTAGCTAAATTTAACACGTCACTGTTGTGGTATTCTTGTTGCTCGGATGTTTTCACTTTTGACCTTTTGTTGAGTGGTTTACTTGCTTGGCTGTTATTAAAGTAGGTTTAGGTTAGTGACTAAAAAGTTGTTGGTATTGCTCTGCTTTAAAGCCGAGAACCAGTTGTTCATCTAGCTGTAATAGCGGTCTTTTTAATAAAGTTGGCTGTGATAATACTGAAGAAAACATCACTTCATCAGTTAAGTTATTTTTAACGTCGTCAGGTAAGTTACGAAAGCTGGTACTGCGCTTGTTTAAAAGTTGCGACCAATCGCTTTGCTTGACAAAAGCTTGCAGTAGTTCAGTTGTAAGAGGTTGCTTTTTAAAATCATAAAACTGATAGTTTACCTCATTTTTTTGTAGCCACTTGAGTGCTTTTTTTACTGTGTCACAGTTATTAATGCCGTAAATTGTGATCATAATAATCCTTAAAAATATTAGGTAATTTGACGATTAGCTAGTTCGATTTAGGTAATAACACTTGATATTGATTTGCACGCAGGGCTTCAACTGCCGCATTGATTTTATCTTGTTTTACCAAAATGTAGTCGGTATCGAAGGTTGACATAGCAAAGATGCTTATTTTTTCATTAGCGAGTACCGTGGAAATATTGGATAAAATACCCGTTAATGTGAAATCAAGAGGCCCAACTACTTCTAATGCTTGCCAGTCTGGCTCAACATCATCGCTATTTAATTTAACCTCTTGCGGTAAAACAATTGATATTTCATCAAATGTCTTAGCGATAAAATAAATATAAGCTTGAAAAACCTGTGATGGGATTTCAGTGTTTTTAGCCAAGCTATGAATGGCAAACTTTTCATCAATTAGTCTAAGTGTTAACTGAGCCATTTTATTTTACATCCTTGACTTCGAAACTTTAGGGGATTTTCTTCATAATATAGCATTTTCACCAGCTAACACTAGCGTAATGGACAATTTATTCGGTATTTAAATACTTTACTGACTTTGAATTGTGAGAAAAACGTGGTGTTTTAATTATATTTCTAGCTTATTGCAATAATATCTAGTTTTAATTGAATTGATTTGCCGTTACTAAGGATCTTTACTTTTATTCAAGTATCCACAAAACCTGTGGATATCTTTGTGAGTATTCATTGGGGTGTTTTATAGTTTATTGTTTTATAAAGAAATAGTTGTTAGTACATTTTTTGATAGGTGTTAAGGTTTATACATTCTTTTAATAAAGTTTTAAAAAAGATGCTTAGAAATGAAAAGTATGTGGAAATAGGCTTTTTTAGCGGTTATTTAAGGTTAAATTCGCTAAAAAAGCCTTGTTTATGTGATTTTACTGTTTTGCTTGAATTGCTGTTAACGCGATCGTATAGACGATATCATCGACTAAGGCGCCGCGAGAAAGATCGTTCACCGGTTTATTCATACCTTGTAACATAGGGCCAATACTAACAAGGTCTGCTGAACGTTGAACCGCTTTATAAGTGGTATTGCCGGTATTAAGATCTGGGAAGACAAATACTGTAGCTTTACCAGCAACAGGGCTATTAGGTGCTTTTTTCTTGGCAACGTTTTCCATAATCGCTGCATCATATTGTAGCGGACCGTCAATGATAAGATCGGGACGCTTTTTCTTTGCCAGCGCTGTCGCTTTAGCAACCTTTTCTACATCTGCGCCGTGACCTGAGCTACCCGTACTGTAACTTATCATGGCCACTCTTGGCTCAATGCCAAAAGAGGCTGCAGAATCAGCTGATTGAATGGCAATATCGGCAAGTTGTTCAGCATTTGGCTCTGGGTTAATGGCGCAGTCACCATAGACAAGTACTTGATCTGGCAACAACATAAAAAAGATTGAGGAGACAAGGGAGCTATTCGGTGCTGTTTTAATAAGCTGCAATGCAGGTCTTATGGTATTTGCTGTCGTATTTACCGCACCAGAAACTAAGCCATCAACTTGCCCAAGTTGTAACATCATAGTGGCTAACACGACGTTATCTTGTAGGCTTTCTTGGGCGATTACTTCGGTTAAACCTTTGTCTTTTCTTAATTCGACCATAGGGCCGATATAGTTTTCTCGAATGTTATCAGGGTCGGTTATCAGTAAGTTATCGGGTAAATAAATACCTTGATGCTCAGCTATTTGCAAGATCTCTTCTTTGTTACCAATTAACTGACAACGGGCGATATTACGCTCACAACAAATTGCAGCCGCTTTAATGGTACGAATATCAGTACCCTCAGGTAAGACAATAAGTTTATTGGCTTGTCGAGCAAGCTCGGTTAACTTGTGTCTAAATGCTGGCGGTGATAATAAGCTGGTGTTATCACTTGCCGCGGTAAGTTTACTTAACCATTCGCTATTTAAGTTATCGGCAACGTGTTGCTTGACCTTTTCGTGACGTTGTATGTCATCTTGTGGAATTTCAGGGTTAAAGCTCATAATGTGTCTTGATGTTTGCCATGTATCCCATGGTACTGATAAGACAGGTAAGCCTGCATCAAGTGCTTGCTTACATAAATCCCATACTTGCTCTGATGGCTCATAACCATTGGTTAATATAAGCGCGCCTAATTTAGTACCGTTAAGGGCAGATAAACAGGTGGCAATAATGATATCTGTTCTATCGCCCGGCGTTACAATCAGGCGACCGGGTACTAAATAACTGACTAGGTTACTGACACTGCGGGCACAAAAAGCAACGCTTCTAAAGCGTCTGTGTTGCATATCACCGGCGTTGATCACTTTTGCTTCTAAATAGTTACAAATATCAATAACGCGCGGAGCCATTAAATCTAACTCCCAAGTGACTGTGCCGAGCAAGTCAAAATCTCGGCCTTTAAATATGGTAAGGTTTTGCCATGGCGCTAGATTAAAGTCATTTTCAATGTCTTCTTCGCGAGGAAGCAGGCCAAATTCATCTTGATCTGGGCTATTGAGTTTATTGATAATGCAACCTATTAAGTGCTTATTTTTGATACCCCCATAGGTTTCTGCGCTGACTTCGATACGATCTTCAAACTCTTCTGCACTGTCGTTACCTGGGCTTGCTACTAAAACAATATCTGCACACAGGGCTTGAGCAACATCACGATTGATACGTCCAGCATAGGGTTGCCTTGTTGTTGGAACCAGACCTTCAATGATGACAACATCTTGCTCTTGATTAAAGTCATCAAAATTGGCAACAATTTCTTCAAGTACGACATCATGAAGACCGTCACCCATTTTTTCTTCAACATAGCTAAGAGAAACACTGGTACTGTTTTGCGATAGGCTGATAGCTTCAACGGTTTTATTTTTCTTAGCTAAGGTATTTCTTGATGGCTGACTAATAGGTTTAAAGTGACCAACCTTAATACCGTTTTGCTCACAAGCATGCAATAAGCCTAATGAAACACTTGTAAGGCCTACGCCTGAGCCCACCGGGATGAGCATGATTCTATGTGACATAATTTAATCCTTAGTTACCTTGCTAACTGCTGTAATAGTGCATTTGATTGCTCGGCAATCACCCATTCTTCATTGGTGGCTATTACCCAACAGTTGCGAGCTGAATTAGCGGCAATATTGCCTGATTTGCCAAATCGCGTTGCTTGATTTTTCTCTGGGCACAGCGCAAAGTTTAATAAACTAAGCTGCTTAACCACTTCATTTCGCACCCAATCAGAGTTTTCGCCAATGCCGCCAGTAAAAATAAGGCCATCTAAGTCAGTAAGGCTGGCACTAAAGGAAGCAATGCTTTTAGCGATGCGATAACAAAATACTTCTAGTGCGAGTTTGGCTTGGGCATTGTTATCCTCTAGCATGGCTTGCTCAAGTGTTCGACAATCGTTACTTAGTTGCGATAAGCCGAGTAAACCACTTTCTTTGTTGATTAATTTATCTAATTGTTCGCTGCTATAACCTAAGCGCTCAATAAGGTGAATGAGAATACCGGCATCAACATCACCACTGCGTGTGCCCATCATCACGCCTTCAACCGGCGTCATACCTAAACTTGTATCAACGCTTTTACCGTTTTTAATCACAGTAACACTACAGCCATTGCCTAAATGGGCGCTAATGAGGTTACAGTCTGCCAGCGGTTTGTTTAATTGTTGTGCTGCTTGATTAGCAACAAAATAATGGCTGGTGCCGTGAAAGCCATAGCGACGAATGCCATGCTCTTTATATAAGTGATAGGGTAAACCATACAAGTAAGCTTTCTCTGGCATAGTTTGATGGAATGCTGTATCAAAAATAGCGATTTGTGGCAGGCTAGCAAAAGCATTTTGACATGCTTTAATGCCAATAAGGTTAGCTGGATTATGTAAAGGAGCAAGCTGTGATAATTGTTTGATTGTTTGCTCTACATTTTCATCAATTAAAGTTGGCTCAGCATAATATTCACCGCCATGAACCACGCGATGACCAACCGCTATAATATCATCTGTTAAGTTTTGCTGTTTTAATGTGGTAACAAGGGCGTCTAAGGCGACTTGGTGATCAAAAGGTGATGCTAAAGCAATCACGTCTTTATTTTCCGCTATTTTTATTTTAATACGAGCATCGTCAGTTAATAGACATTCTGCTAGCCCTGATAACAGGGTATTGCCAGTTGCAGGTTGTATTAAGGAAAATTTAACGGAAGAGCTACCGCAATTAATGACTAAAATTGCGTCATTATCTGCTTGCTTAGGTTTGAGTGTAGAGTTCATATTTAGGCTTTTGTTTGCGTTATTAAATTAATATTTATCATTGGTAATGATAAATATTATAACGACTAACTTTGAAATAAATCTTGATGCAATACAATAAAATTAAACTAAGCGGACAAGTTTTTATAAATTTTGACACAATTAAATTTGGCACTTTGGGTGCTGTTCAGTTGTAATAGCTCAATATTAGTTGCTGGCCGTGAGTGTTAATAAACTCAGGCAATGACGTAGTTGTTAGGAGAATGATAAACAGTGGATTATTTAGATATTAATAAAAAGTCTTGGGATAAAAACACAAAAATTCACTTGGATTCTAAGTTTTATGACGTTGACGCTTTTGTTAAGGGGAAGTCATCGTTAAACCCCATTGAATTAGCGCAACTTGGTGACGTTAAAAACAAAGCGTTATTACATTTACAATGTCACTTTGGCTTAGATAGTTTGTCTTGGGCAAGGTTAGGAGCCAAGGTGACGGGTGTTGATTTATCTAGCCAAGCAATTGATAGTGCCAAAGCGTTAGCTAAAAAAATAAATGTCAGGGCAAACTTTATTAATGATGACGTTTATAGCTTTGCTGAAAAGAATAGCAAGACTTATGATTTGGTTTATACCTCTTATGGTGTTTTGTGTTGGCTGCCAGATCTTACCTTATGGGCAAGCGGTATTGCTAAGGCATTAAAAGAGGGGGGCGAGCTACATTTGATAGAGTTTCACCCGGTAAATGATTTGTTATCTGGCTATTCTTACTTTCCAAGTCCTGAACCTGATATTGAAGAAGAAACCACTTACACCGAAAATTGTGGTGATGAAAAATCTACCATGGTGACTTGGCCACATTCATTAGCCGAGGTGTTATCAGCCTTAATTAAAGCGGGTATTAGTATTGAAGAAGTGAATGAGTTTCCATATAGCCCATATGAGTGTTTTGAGCATTTGCAGTATGTAACCGATAAAGGTTATTGTCGCAAAGAGCAGGGGCAACTTGTGCCGTTAATTTATGCGATTAAAGGGCGAAAAGTTACTAAATAACCCGAATTTAGGTTAAATAAATTTTCGTGATTAATAAAGGAGTATATGTGACTTACATAACGTCAGAGCAGAAATTAAGAGAAGTCTTTGGTTTTGCGAAAGGCCGTGCGCAAGCAAAGTGTTTAACGCAATTGGAGCAGCACAGTATAAATTTTATTCATTTGTCTGCTTTTATGACTATATCAACCTTTGATAGTCACGGACGTGTTGACTGCTCGCCGCGAGGTGGTGAACAAGGGTTTGTAAAGGTGATTAATGATAACTGCTTTATTATTCCTGAAGCCAAAGGTAACAACCGCCTCGACAGCTTAGTTAATATTTTACGCAGCGGGCGTATTGGCTGTCTGTTTTTAATTGCAGGTGTTGATGAAACACTGAGAATTAATGGCTCGGCAAGGATTTCAGTAGATGAGACTCATCTTACTTTATTTTCTGAGTTAAAGAATCCGCCTAAAGCTTGTATTGAGGTGCAAGTTGAAGAGGTCTTTTTACATTGTGCTAAAGCGTTAATGCGTGCGAGGTTATGGCATAAAGATAGTCAAATTATACGCAGTGACTTTCCCACTATGGGGCAGATCTTAAAAGCGCAATTAGCACTCGAAGAGCCAGTAGAAAGCCAGCAGCAGATGCTTGCTCGTTATCAAAACGATTTGTAATCATGATAATAAGTATTAGTTAATGTTATCAGCAATAACAGATCAAACTGTAGAAATAGTGGAATTGCTGCTATAGTACCAATATGAAAATGAGTGTTATAGAACTAATCAAGTTAGGGCAGAAGTACTTAAAGTTGTGGCCTGAAAAGCCAGAGTTAGCCCATTACTTTGCTGACTATAAGGCAGTGCAGGCAAGTCGTTTTGTGTGCAAGTACTTTCCCGCTTTAGCTATATTTACTGTGATCATGCAGCTGTATATCGCTTCTGGCTTAGTTATGGGTCAGGGTAGTGTTGAAGCTGCGTTAGCGGCACTGCCGCAAGCATTATTTTATGGTTTATTCTTATTAACTATGCCTATTCAGGCGTTAGTTATCTCAGGTGTTAAAGCTGATAAATTATTACCCCCATCCTTGGCTTCTTGGTATCGAAGTGGTATTGAAAAAGCTAAGCAGCAAGGGCAAACCGATGGCGAGCAAAAGTTTAACAGGCAAGCGCTAGAGTCAATTAGTAAGCTTGCCGTATATAAACCTCGTTATATTGATTTAGCCAAGTTATTACAAATTACTTTTTATACAGCCTCAATACAAAATCAGCGTGACAGGTAAAAGATGTCGTTGATTTTAATTTATCTATCACAGCTTGACTTGCTTTAAAGGCAAAGGGGGTCATTGCTAAAAGGTTAATGGCATCGTCACTGTTAGCAAAGCACATGGCGTAATTTACTTTATGCTCAGCTAGCATTTTTAACTTTTCAATCGGCTGCTTACTTTCATCGTGTGCTTTTGCTTGTTGGTAAATCAACTCTTTTAGCTCAAATAAATGTTTCTCACCTGGCGTAACCGTTAATAAGTAACCATTGTTATTGAGTATTCTAGTGAATTCCTCTTCTAAAATTGGCGCATAGACACTGGTAATCCATGCAAATTGCTCATTGGCAAAAGGTAAATCTGCGAGGGTAGCGACACTGAAGTGGCAGTTTTGATAGCGCTTAGCGGCAATTTTTATTGCTTCTTTGGCAATATCAACCCCGTATACTGTATTGACAGCAGTTTTATGTTGATGGGTATAAAAGCCTTCACCACAGCCAGCATCAAACACTTCACCAGCCAGATCAGCATACTCTTGATATAAGGCTAGCATTTTATCTATTAAGGGTTGATAGTGGCCTTGATCTAAAAAAGCACGCCTTGCTTGCACCATGGCTTTATTATCGCCCGGTGCTTTTGAATGCTTAAATTGTACCGGTAATAAATTAACATAACCTTGTTTGGCTTGATCAAAGCAGTGGTTGTTACTGCAACGGTATGTTTTATCGCTAAGCTGTAATGGATGTTGGCAAAGTGGGCAGCGGTATTTTGGCTGCTCGCTTGGGTGTGCGCTTGGCTGTGATGTAAGTACTGTCATATTATTTAAATGTTGACCAAATAGGGGCATGATCAGACGGTTTTTCAATGCCTCTCAGTTCATAATCAATGTCAGCGTCGATACATTGCTTAGCCAGCTTTTCTGTGGCTAAGACAACATCAATGCGTAGACCGCGATTATCATCAAAGCCTCTTGAGCGATAATCAAACCACGAATAACGCTCGGCACGTTCTGGATGTAATTCCCTAAAGGTATCTTTTAAACCCCAATCCATTAACCTTGCTAGCCATTGTCTTTCTTCAGGTTGGAAACTGCATTTACCTGTTTTCAACCAGCGTTTTCTGTTGGGCTCACCTATACCAATATCTAAATCAATAGGCGAAATATTAATATCTCCCATAATGACAATGTTTTCATCTGGGTTATGATGCTCGTTAAGGTAAGTCATCAAATCTTTATAGAATTGTCGTTTATACGGAAACTTGGTTTCATGAGCTATGTTATCCCCTTGAGGGAAGTAGCCATTTAATACCGTAACTTTTTCACCATGATTATTTTCTGTGGTAACCATAATCATGCGGCGCTGAGCTTCATCGGTGTCAGTTGGAAAGCCTTTTTGTACACTCAACGCGGCTTTTTTACATAGCATGGCAACGCCGTAATGAGCTTTTTGGCCATGAAAATAAACGTGATAGCCCATAGCTTCAACTGCATCTAATGGGAATGCTTCATCGTGAACTTTTATTTCTTGTAAGCCAATAATATCTGGCTGATGTTTGTCTATAATGGCTTGTAATTGATGTAATCTTGCGCGCAAGCCATTAATGTTAAACGAGATGATTTTCATAGCAATCCTAATCACATTTTGCAGAATAATTGATAAAGGCTGATCTTGCGTGTTTCTATTGGCACTCGCAAGTTTTTTTTGGTCAAACTCAGTGTTAATCGCAATCTAGTTGTTAATTTGAGCAAAGCCTCTGTTAAATATTGTAATTTTATCGTAACAGCAAGTAGCAGATATTGTTTAACAGGTCTAACTTGTTTAAGCTAACCATCAATAAGTAATACCAAGTGAAAAAATGATTTGCTCTCTCAGCGAGAATTAAAAGGCTTAGAGGCAAGGCGCTGAATGAAAAGAATGGTTATTCCCTTGTTGAGTTCAGTAACGCTGCATATAAGCCTTTTAAACTCGCCCTTTGGGAGCTTGTCAGAGGCAAGATAACTGCGGCAGATTTGCTCAATGTAGAATAACTATATTGTCACAATATCTTTCTTGTTCTCTCACCTCTGACATAGCTCTGAGATGACTAAAGCATTATTTCAATTGGTATAATTTCATTGTCAAAGTTACCAGATATAGTAACTAGCTTAATAAAAAGGAAAGTGAAGATGGCGGATAGTAATTCATCAGTAAAAAAAATATTGTTAGTCGAAGATGATCATCAATTGTCAGATTTAGTTACAGACTTCCTTACCAGTGAAGGTTTTCATGTAAAGCAAGAGTTTCGCGGCGATACCGTAGCGAAAAGAGTCAAGCTATTTAACCCAGATTTAATCGTGTTAGATATTATGTTACCTGGTAAAGATGGTTTTGCCGTGTGTCGCGATTTACGCCCTGATTTTAGCGGGCCAATTTTAATGTTAACGGCAAAAAGTACGGATTTTGATCAGGTGCTAGGTTTAGAAATTGGCGCTGATGATTATGTTATTAAACCGGTAGAGCCAAGAGTTTTATTAGCAAGAATTACCGCGTTATTACGTCGTGGTCAGTTACCTAACCAAAGCGAAGAAAAAGGTGAAATTACCTGTGGCGGCTTATACATTAACCGCGCTTCACGTAAGGTAACCTTGCAAGATGAAAATATTGATTTAACCAGTCAAGAGTTTGACTTGTTATGGTTATTAGCAAGTAAGGCGGGCGAAGTACAAAACCGTGATTATATCTACAAAGCGGTAATAGGTCGCGAATATGACGGTTTAGATAGAAGTGTTGATGTGCGAATTTCTCGCTTACGTAAAAAGCTGCATGACAGTACTGAGACACCATTTAGAATCAAAACGATTTGGGGTCAAGGTTACCTTTTTGTACCTGATGCGTGGAATTAAGGTCAAATAATGAAATTAGGACGTTCCTTTTTTAACCTGTATTTTTTCATTATTTCCACCTTCATCGTGTTCTCTTGGGCACTTGATGAAGTGTGGAATTCTTATCTAGAACAAGATATAGAGTCCTATACTGGCTATAAAACCATGTTGTTCGCTTTGGGAGATTATGTAAAAAAACACCCTGAGCATGAATGGGAAGATATTATCAATGGCGCAGCACGGCGTTTTGAATTGCCTTTGAAGTTGATGACTATTGCAGAAGTTGAAGCAATTGATCATAGCCATCATAGGGAGTTAATTAATAATAATGTTCATATTTATTATTATGAATCTATGGTGGTGTTGGATTATTTGATTGAAGATACTGATTTTGTCATCACCTTAGGTCCAGCTAAAATGCCAACTAGGCCTCGAGTAAAAGCGATATATAGAGTGCTTATTTTAGCAACCTTTGGCGTCATTATCTTTATTTGGCTGTGGCCAATGTCACGTGATTTGGAGTTGCTTAAAAAAGCCACCAAGGAATTTGGTCAGGGAGACTTTACTTCAAAAGCACCTGCGGCGAAGTCTACTATGATAGCACCTATGATAGCTTCGTTTAATATGATGGCAGCACGCATTAAACGCTTGATTGATGCCCATAAAGAGTTAACCAATGCGGTATCACATGAACTGAGAACGCCGCTTGCTCGGACAAAGTTTGCTTTGCAAATGCTCGCTAGCGTTAAAGATGAAGAAAAGCGTGATAAATACCAGCAGCAAATTGGTCATGATATCAGAGAGCTTGAAGAACTGATTAATGAAATGTTGATTTATGCCGCTTTTGATAATGATAAGCCAGAGCTAAATTTTGTTGGTACAGATATTAATGAGTTAGTTAAAACACAAATTGCCAGCCATGATCAGTTTGCCAGCTCAATTGAGTTAGTAAATCATGCACCGCAGCTTATGGTGTGTTGTGATGGACACTTTATTGATAGAGCGGTTAATAACTTTATCAGTAATGCCATTAAATATGGTAATGGCCAAGTACGGGTTACCATTTCACAAGAGCATGATCAGTGTAGTATTTGCGTGGAAGACAATGGTGACGGTGTGCCTGATGAGTTTAAAAGCGTTATTTTCGATGCTTTCTCACGTGGTGATCAATCCAGAAATCGTGAAACAGGTGGTTTTGGCCTAGGGCTGGCTATCGTTGCTCGGATAATGGAGTGGCATAAAGGTCAAGCAAGTATTGGTGATAGTGAGCTAGGTGGGGCAGCGTTTACCCTAACATTACCAATTAAAGAACAAAAAGCAGATTAGCTAAGCAAAACATAGTAAGGAAAACAGTAAATAAAAGTAAAAAATCGGCTAAACTTTTTCTAAGTTTAGCCGATAGCTTTTTTACAGGTAGTTATTTGTAAAGAAGAGTTGTTCTTGTCAGTAAAAACATCCACTAATTTATCACCAGCAGAGCTTAATACCAAGCAAGTGCCTTTGTTGCATGAGTTGCAGCTTGGTGAGCAGTTAAATGAGTGTGTACATCAAACCAGACGAGCCGATTTTGCCTTGATGTTAGCTATGCTTGCCGATGATGTGCGTGAGCAAAGCCAATTTATTCTACCTAGTAGTCAACAAATCAATTCCCCCTCAAATACAGAACAAGCGCTACGAGCACAACTTGAACTGGCAAAAGCTGCTCCTATTAGCTTAGAAACAATGGATGATATTTCATCATTTAACCAAGCCCAGCTGGTACAAGCCAATGATTTGGAGACATTGCGCTTACAAAATCACCTTAATCCTAAAGCAATAAGTTTTAGGAATGATGCTAAGCATATTGATACTCAAGTGATGACCAATACCAGTGTTCATTGTCAAGCTAAGCATAAGCAAGGGCAGAGCAAAACGGTGATGAATCAAACGTTAAGTTTTAATGCTAAGCTTTGGCTTAATGCTGTACAGCAAAGCTTAGTTAAAGCGCCGCTTGTCGCATAGATATTAGCTGTGCTGCTTAACGGCCACAGCAATGCTTATATTTTTTAATCTTTTTACTTTTTTGCTGACCATTATTGTCATTCAGTTGGTAACAGGGGCAGGGATCATTACGCTTAATCTGAGTTAATGCTTGATGTTTGATGATGTCACCATCTAAATAGCGCCATGCAAGTTGATTATCATCATTTAACTCTTGAATAAAACGAGACTTTTCTCGCATCTCATATAAGGTATCTTGCTGTATATAAAAAGCTGAAAACTCAACATAATCATAGTCATCGGTGCATTCATTACCGGTGGAATTAGTTTGGCTATATACGGTGAGTTTTACCCATTTACATTGCTGAGCCCATTCTTCTATATCTGCAATAGATTGCTGCTTTTGACTTGCCTTGGCATAGGTTTGATAAATGTATTCAGCATTGTTTAAGCTATAGGCGCAATAGCGAGAGCGCATTAATTGCTCAGCGGTTGTTGGTAATATCACCCTCTTGTTGGCAGCAAGATTTATAAATCGTTCACAGCATTGGTTACTGTGAAGATTAGAGCCACAAGGACAAAACATAAAACAAAACCTTCAAGGTAAATAAAAGCTTGCTAGTTTACCGTAAATAATTGGCGATTTGTCGCTTTCATTTACACAATTGAACTTTTTTCTATTAATCTCTATGGTTATACCATTGACCGTACAGATAACTGTTTGTCAGGGCACTTTTCTTGGTGCCAGTGTATTCAGTTGCCTGCTAACCTAGCTCTAGAAATAAGATGTAATTTATGAAATATAAACTCATTGCTGCCGCTTTAACCTTGTCATTATCAGCCTGTAGTAGCCAATCCATAACCGCCAAAGCGAGTTCAGTTGAGCCGGCGCAGCAGGTAAGCCTAGCTGCTTCAGCTACTAGCCTTCAAGATCAGCAAAATGTTATAACACTCAAACAAATTATGGCCGACCCTGATTGGTTTGGTCGTGCGCCAGAGTCTTGGTATTGGGGCGATGATAGTAAAACTATTTTTTATCGCCAAAAACAGCTAGGTAACCCACTTAGAGATCTATATCAATTAACGCCAGCGCAGCAAGCATCGAAAGACAATGGTCAACTCGTTTCACTGGCTAAGCAACATCAATATGATGATAAAAATGCCCAAGTAAATAGTGCGGGTACTCATGAAATATATATCTTTAAGGGCAATGTTTATCTAAAAGATTTACGCAGCCAAGTGGTAAAGCAAGTTACCAGAACATCAACGAAAGCAAGCCAAGCCATGTTTTTAACCAATGGTGATATTGCCTATCGTGTCGGTAATAGTTTTTATCAACATAATTTGTTAAACGGGCAGGTTATCGAGCTGGCAACCTTAGTATTGGCAGATAAAAAGCCAGCGGTAAAACAACCTGAAAGTTATTTAGCAAAAGAGCAGCATAAACTCATTGATTATATTGCTTTACAGCAGAGAAATAATCAGCTTAATGTCCAGCAAGTAGAAAATTTGCAAAGGGAAAATGATACGGTTGCTGATAGTCGTTTTTATTTAGGTAAAGACAAACGTGTTCGCCATGCTGTGTTATCGCCTAATGGCACTAAATTAATTGTCAGTATAACTGACAACAAACCTAGCCGAGCAAAAACCGATATTATGCCTAATTACATTACTAGTGATGGTAATATTGCCGCAGAAAAGGTTAGAGCACGTGTCGCTGACAACCGAAAGTACAATGAGTCTTTGTATGTCCTTGATTTAGTTAACTCAAGTAAAGTGCCACTAAGTTACGATACTTTATCTGGCTTTGATGATGATGTGCTAGCGGATGTTAAAAAGGAAAACTACGCTCGCCTTGGTAAAAAATATCAAAGCAAGAAGAAGCCTCGCAATATTCATGTATTGAGTATGCGCCAACCAATAAAATGGTCAGCCGACGGTACGCAGGTAGCCTTGATGCTAGAGGCTTGGGATAATAAAACCCGTTGGCTTACCAGTGTTGACTTTGCTGATGCAAGTTTAACAACTCAGCATAAATTGCACGATGATGCTTGGATCAACTGGAGCTTCAATGAATTTGGTTGGTTAAGCAAAGACGGCAAAAATAGTCTTTATTATCTTTCTGAAGAAAGCGGCTATTCACACCTTTATCATAAGCCGTTAAATGGTAAAGCCAGACAATTAACGTCTGGTAATTTTGAAGTAAGTGATATTACCGTAAGTAAACATCAAGATAAGTTTATTTTTAAAGCCAATAAAAAGCATCCTGGTATTTATGAAATTTATCAGGTTGATTTAGCTAAGAATTTTACTGCCTTAACTGATTTGGGCGGTATGAATAACTATCAATTAAGCCCTGATGAGTCTAAATTACTTGTTGAACATTCAACCTTGACTATGCCACCTGAGCTTTATGTTAAAGCGCTAGACACTAATCAAGCTGCAACGCGTGTTACTTATACCGTATCTGAGCAGTTTTTAGCTATGCCATGGACAGCGCCCAATATTGTAGCCATTAAATCAAGTCATCAGGCACAACCTATTTACTCAAAGGTTTATCTGCCGAAAAATTATGATGTAACGGCCGAGAAAAACAAAGCTGTTATGTTTAGCCATGGTGCTGGTTATTTACAAAATTCCCATATGGGTTGGTCTGGTTACTTTAGAGAGTTTATGTTTCATTCCATGTTAGTGCAGCAAGGGTATGTTGTCATTGATATGGATTACCGTGCTTCAAAAGGTTATGGCCGAGATTGGCGTACCGCAATTTACCGCCACATGGGCAGTGTTGAAGTTGAAGATATGCGAGATGGTGTTAATTGGATAATTGAAAATGCCAATGTAGATCCTAAACGCATTGGTACTTATGGTGGCTCTTATGGCGGTTTCTTAACTTTAATGTCTATGTTTACAGCGCCTGACTTATTTGCTTCTGGCTCTGCGTTGAGACTTGTATCTGACTGGGCTTATTATAATCATGGTTATACCTCTAATATATTAAATACCCCAGAAGATGATGCTATTGCCTATGAGCGTAGCTCACCGATTTACTTTGCTGAAGGCTTAGAGAAACCATTATTAATCAATGCGCCTATGGTTGATGATAATGTTTTCTTTGAAGACAGTGTTCGTCTTGTACAGCGTTTAATCGAGTTAGAAAAACAAGACTTTGAAACAGCAATTTACCCGGTAGAGCCGCATGGTTTTGTTCAGCCAAGCTCGTGGTTAGATGAATACCGCCGTATTTATAAGCTGTTTGAAAATACCTTATAGTTTGCTTAAAGCTTTGTGAAAAAAAGCCTGTTACTTTTGCTGAGTAACAGGTTTTTTTTTGCTATAGCTAAGATAGATAAGACTAAATAACAGGCCGCCTACTGCTCCCCATAAGTGCGCATCAACTGCGACATCAGCGTTAATTAAGCTCATTACCTCGGCACTGGCACCATAAAGTTGCTCATAAGCTATTTTTAAGCAAACACCAATAAAGAGGAGGTAACCTGTTTTTTCTTTATGGCTTATATCTAAGATTGCCCCCCAAACAAAAATACCGTGAAGCACACCTGATAAGCCGACATACTGAATTAAATTTGGGTTAAATTGATACAAGGCAAGACTACAAAATAGTGCGGTACCTATAAAAATACTTGTGTAGTTTTTCAGGTTATAAAAGTGCCCATGCAATGCCCAAAGCATAGTTAACGCTGCTAGGTTTAGAAGTAAGTGGTAGCCATTCGTGTGCAGAAAGTGGCCACTGAGTAATCGCCATAATTGCCCTTGGCTAATCAGCTCTCTTTGGTAAACCAAATAATCTTGACTATTTGCAGTTAAAAAATGAGCTAATATCGCCAAAAGCGCGATACAAACGACAATTAGTGAGTGTTGTTTGGCAATAGGAAAGCGCGAGAAGTTGAACAACATATTGTTTCTTTCATAAAATAATTATTTATAATCACGCGCCACAGTATACAATGACTTTTTCTATTTAGTGTTTTATTTTTATGCCTCGAGTTCTTTGCCAAGCATGTCAACGCCCTGAAAAAGCATGTATTTGTGATTATATTGTGCCAGTAAATAATGCAATAAAAGTGGTGGTTTTACAGCACCCTAGTGAAGTAACTCAGGCAAAGGGTACCGTAAGCTTGTTGTCACGCTCCTTACAAAACTGTCAGGTACTTGTTGGTAAAGATTTTTCTGCCAATTCGGATCTACTTCAGATACTGGCTAACTATCATTGCCTGTTGCTGTACCCAAGTGACAACGCACAAACATTAAATGATTCGTATATCAAAACGCTTGCAGATAAAAAGCTCAGCCAAGTAAAAGCGGGCGATAATGTAGGGCAATTATGTTTAATAATACTCGATGGTACATGGAAAAAGGCCTATCGTATGTTTATGCTATCAAGCAAGCTTCATGATATTGACCATATCTGTTTACCTGAAAAAATAGCAAGTCAAGGTCAGTACCTTATTAGAAAGGTAGCGAAAGTGAATGCTTTATCTAGTTTAGAAGCCTGTTGTTATGCATTAGCTATGCTCGAGGGGGGCAACCAGCTAGTTGATAATGAAATTAATGCTGGTATATATCAGGTATTGTTGGATAAATTTGCCCAATTTAATGCCTTTCAACTATCTTTTAGGCCACAAGCGCACATAAAAAGTCATCACTAAAATAATACCTTAGGAATATTCATTCATGTTCAAAATGATCCCGTTATCAGTTGCTTTACTTGTCCCCTTATTAGGTGCTTCTTCGCTCAGCTTTGCAACAGAGGCGCCAAAACAAACCTTAATGAAGCGAGAGGTAAGAGAGCCAGAAGCGGCGACAGGTTTTTACGCCAAAGAGGCTGTTTTAGGTAAAGAGTACATGGTTGCTTCTGCTAACCCTTATGCTAGCCAAGCAGGTTTTGCCATGTTAGAGGCTGGTGGTAGTGCTGTGGATGCCGCCATTGCCGTGCAATTAGTACTGACTTTAGTTGAGCCACAATCATCGGGTATTGGTGGTGGTGCATTTATGTTGCACTGGCATAATGGAGAGAAAAAATTAACTACCTTTGATGGTAGAGAAACAGCGCCTAAATCGGCAATGAGTGATTTATTTTTACAAGCAAATGGTAAACCACTATCTTGGCGAGATGCCGTTGTTGGTGGTCGCTCTGTTGGTGTTCCAGGGTTATTGGCGAGCTTGAAACAAGCACATGAACAATTTGGAAAATTACCGTGGCAGACATTATTTAAACCGGCGATTGAGCTGGCAGAGCATGGCTTTATTGTTTCGCCTCGATTAGAAAAATTACTGGCAATGGGTTTTAACCCTGGCTTGCATAAGTTGCCAGAAATAAACCGTTATTTCTTCCCAAACGGTAAGATGGTTAAAGCTGGCGATGTCTTAAAGAACCCTAAGCTTGCTAAAGCACTTAAAAGTATTGCCATTGATGGCATAGAGGTTTTTTATCAAGGCTGGCTAGCAAAGCGCATTGTGGCAGAAGTGCAAAACTCTCCGATTTCGCCTGGTCTGTTAACACTAGACGATATGCGCAACTACCAAGCCAAAGAGCGACAAGCGGTATGTGGCCGTTATCATTTATATAAAGTCTGTGGCATGGCACCACCTAGTTCAGGTGGTATTAGCGTGATACAAATTTTGGCGCAGTTACAAAGCTTTAACTTGGCAAAATTTGAACCGAATGCTCTACAAGCCGTTCATTTATTAACACAGAGTTTTCGACTCGCATTTGCTGATAGGGCCAAGTATATTGCTGATGCTGACTTTGTTCCTGTACCCACTGAAGGTTTAATTGCACCAGAGTATTTAGCTAAACGTGCTCAACTAATTCGCCCTGATATAGACATGGGCAAGGCAGAAGCAGGGCAGCCTACAGGTAGTTTAGTTGTTGGCACAGACTCTGCCATTGAAAAACCATCAACCAGTCATTTATCTATTGTTGATAAACAAGGTAATGCCGTTTCTATGACCAGCAGTATTGAAAATGGCTTTGGCTCTGCTTTAATGGTTGAGGGCTTTATTTTAAATAATCAATTAACTGACTTTTCACTGGCGCCGCGAGAAAATGGCAAACTCGTTGCGAACTCAGTAGAAGGGCTGAAAAGACCACGTAGCTCGATGGCACCTATGATGGTGTTTAATCCAGATGGCTCATTAAAATTAGTGGTCGGCTCACCTGGTGGTAGCCGAATCATCAATTATGTTGCTCATACTATTGTTGCCGTGTTGGACTGGCAGCTTGATGTGCAAACGGCGATTAATTTACCTAAAGTAACTAATCGAAATAAAGTGACCACGTTAGAATTAGGTAAAGAGATAGCTCAGTTAAAGCCAGCTCTAGAAGCGAAAGGTCACCCTGTGCAAGTTAGGCCACTTAATAGTGGTTTACATGCGATAGAATTGACTAAATCAGGCCTTATTGGTGGTGCGGATCCTCGTCGAGAAGGTTTGGTTTTAAGCCGTTGATAATTAGCTAGATTCTTTGAGCTTAATCATAAAATATGAAGATAACTTGTTTATTTGCCTATAAATTTTAAAATTAACTCGACAAAAAGAGCTTTTAGGTCAATAGTTCATAAGTAACCAGTGACTTGTTCCTTTTGGAGGGGAAATGGGCAGTGATAATCTAACAACTGTTACCATTATTTATTACAATGAAAATTGCATAGAATTGCAGCATGAAGTTAAGACGTACCCAAAAAGCGAAAGTGGTAGGGTGATAATTCCTCAAGACTTTAAGGATGGTAAGTCGATAGTTGCAGTTTGCTTAGGTGAAATTGTGATCTTAAATAAAGTTGGTGATCGCGTCATAGCAGTCGATATTGATGAGTAAATTCATAGTTTTTGATAACGCTGTGGCACTGCTTTGTTTAATGCTCCTTAGATTAGCTAACGATTCACTGTATATATAGTAAGTAAAAAAATGATTTGTTCTCTCAGCTCTGAGATGGCTAAAGCGCTAAAGCTTATTTCAATTAGTATTAGTCAATTGGTATTAGTCAATTGGTATTAGGCGCGATTAAAAGCTCTGATAGCTTTAATCGCACCTGAACATGCCTTAGTGTTTTTGTTATTAAACTTCAAAGACCTTATTAACCGGTAAGTCTCTTATTCTGGTATTACAGGCATGGTAAATGGCATTGGTAATACTTGGCGCTATCGGTGGCACACCTGGTTCACCAATACCACCAGGAGGCGCACTAGATTCAACTATGTGCACATGCATTTCAGGTGCTTGCGAAATACGTGTTACTGGGTAATCATGAAAATTACTTTGCACAACGCTACCATCTTTTACGGAGATCTCTCCCATAAGCGCAATTGATAAGCCAAATATCATGGCACCTTCCATTTGTGCTTTCACTCTATCTGGCGTTACTGCGATGCCACAATCTACAGCAGTATGCATTTCTAAGACAGTTACCTTGTTATCAATAACAGACACTTTACTTGCCGCAGCAACAAAAGAGCCAAAGCTACGTAAAAAGCTAATACCCCATCCGTGGTTTTTAGGTAAATCCGCATTGGTATTTGCTTTTGTACAAACGAGGTTGATTAGATCTTTCATACGTTTGGTATCAATAGGGTGCTCTTTAATATCTAAATCGTAATTCGTGTAGTTAAAGTGATTTTCATCTGCTTTGATATGGCGATCTTTACCGAGCAAGTTAAGCCACATAGATTGTGTTGATATATTCGCTTTAACGGCTAATTCATCGACAAATGACCCTAAGGCAAAGCCATTGTTGATACAGGCAACAGAGCGAAGCCAGCCCGGTCTAACAAAAGAATCAACTTTATGTTTTTCGATACTTAAATGTTTTAGGGCAAAAGGCATATCAGCAAAGCCTAATGATAATTGCGAGTCACTTGGCTCTTTAGCATCTGGGTTCCATAGCCAGCCAATGGGCGGGTAGGCATTCCTCGCGATAAGGTAATCCACTTGTCCATTGTTATCGACTTCTGCTTTAAAGTAATTTGCAGAGCTTGAGTGATAAAAACCGTGCCTGATATCATCTTCTCTGCTCCAAATTACTTTAACAGGCCTTTTGCTTGCTTTAGCTAATTCCACCGCTTCAATAATAAAGTCACCTTTAGATTTACGACCAAAAGCACCGCCCATTAAAGTGACATTAAGCTCAATGTTGGCACTTTGCTCTCGGGTTAGCCCCAACTCTTGGGCAACGAGACCTTGCGCCCATTGAGGGTTTTGCGTGCCAGCCCAAACGGTACATTTATCACCATGAACTTCTGCGGTAGCAGCAGGTGTTTCCATAGGAGCATGATGTAGGTAAGGCACGGAATATGTGGCTTCAACCGTGTTGTTTTCATTAAACTTGTGCTGATAGACATCACCTTGATAGGCAATTTGTTCCCCTTTGCTGTTTACCTGTGCTTTTAATTGCGCGGTAAATTTTTCACTATCGTGTTTTTGACTTTGTTCAACACCTTGGTAGTCCCACTCTATAATTAGCTGCTTTTTACCTTGCAAAGCTGCCCAAGTGTTGTTTGCTAATACTGCAACGCCTGAAAGCGGGTTAACCCCTAAAGGAATGCTGCGAGGTTTAAGCGAAATTACATCCACCACACCTTTTACTTTTAACGCTTGTGTTGCATCGAAGGATTTTACTTTAGCACCAACAACTGGCGGGCGCGTTATTACCGCAATTAACATGTTTGGTCGTTGAATATCTTGTGCGTATTGCGCCTTGCCTTGTACTATGTCGGCTAAGTCAGTTTGTTTAACGTTTTTACCTATTAAAGAAAAGTCACTATGATGTTTTAAGGTAACTGTGTTTTTATCTGGTGGTGTTAACTTAGCGGCATGTTTTGCTAGTTCACCAAAGGCAATCTTTTGCTGAGTACTTTTATGAATAACAAAATGGTTTTCGGCTTTAACGTCTGATTTGTTAACTTGCCATATATTCGCAGCTGCTTGTTCAAGCATATCTCTTGCAATAGCGCCCATTTGTCTAATGGTATTAAAGTGACTTCTAATCGATGCTGAGCCAGCAGTTCCTTGTGAGCCATACTTTGCATCGGCTTTAGCTTGAACTACTGAGACCATATCCCAGTTAGCTTCCAGCTCATCTGCGATAATTTGTGGCACACTGGTACGAATACCTTGACCCATTTCACTGCGGTGGCAAATAATATCAACCTTGCCTTGATTATTAATGCTGACAAAAAAGTTTAATTCATGGCTGCTTAATGATTTTGCTGTGTTAGCCTGTAGTGGCAGGTTGATGCCTAAGGTAAATATACCGGCAGAAGCACCAGCAAGTTTGATAAAGCGGCGTCTGCTTACATTTTCTATGGTTTGCATGAGCTTACTCCTTGTTTGCCGCAGTATGTATTGCTTGTTTTATTCGCTTGTAGGTTCCACAACGGCAAATGTTTCCTTGCATGTGGTTATTTATCTCTTCATCAGAAGGGCTAGGGTTTTGCGCGAGTAATGACGCAGCACTCATCATTTGACCGCTTTGACAATAGCCACATTGTGGTACTTTATGCTGTTGCCAAGCGATTTGTATTTTATGATCGCCACGCTCACTTAAGCCTTCTATGGTGGTAATGTGTTTGTTCGATACTGCCGAAATAGGGGTTACACAAGAGCGGATAGCTTGACCGTCTAAGTGTACGGTGCAAGCGCCGCATTGGCCTGCACCACAGCCAAATTTAGTGCCAGTTAATGATAGCTCATCTCGAATGACATACAGTAATGGCATATCATCGTCGACATCTAGGCTGATGCTTTTATTATTTATGGTTAGGTTTATCATGCATGCTCCCTGGTGTTTTGCTTGATTCTTGCTTTTATCTCGACAAGATCTTCTTGTGTGTCGATATCATATATAGCCTCAGGACATTGGCTATATATGACATTTTTTTCATTGGCTTTGATGATAGAGATTGCTCCTCTATCTCGCGTTAACTTAGCTAATTCATGGTGATAGGTTTTAGGAAAAATAACCGGGGGAACAATCACCCCGTAAGCCTTAGTAGCGATAATTTTATCTGGGTGTGCTTGGCAAAGTGTTAATAGTTTTTCAATATGCTGCGCTGGCACTAACACTTGATCTGCTAAGGCGATCATTATGTGTTGCTCATGCTTGCTAATATTTGTTATCGCTTGCGCTATTGTTTTACCTATACCTTGTTGCCATTGACTGCAATAGAGTATGTTTGCTTGTTCAGGTATTTTTTTGGCAATACTGGCAATATGCGCGCCTAAAGCAACATAGACTTGATTAAAGTGATGACTTAGTAGCGCTTTGCTTGAGTGCTCTATGACGGTTTCACTATGTAATTTAGCTAACTGTTTCACTGCCATAAAACGTTGGCTATTACCCGCGGCAAGTAGTAAAGCACTAACTGGCATGAGATATATCCTTGCTTGCTGTTGTGTATAAACCAAGTGACATACAAGAAGCATTCTCTAATTGTGCTTGTATTTGCGCTATTATGGATAAAGCAATCGCTTCTGGTAGTTCTCCGCCAAGATCTAAACCAATTGGGTTAGCTAACTGACAAGGTAATTGCTCTGCTGAAATACTTGCTTGTGCAAAGACACGATCTGTTCTGTGCTGCGGACCTAATAGGCCAATAAACTTGGCTTGTGTGCTGGTTAAGGTATCTAGCGCTTGCGCATCTAAATGAATATTGTGATGCATAATAACGATAGCATTGGCGCTATCTACTGCATCTGAGACTGTGCTTTGTTGATAGTGGCTTTGAATAATAGTGTCAGCGTCTTTAAAGCGCTCTTTTCGCGCATAAGCAGTGCGGCTATCTATTAAGGTAATGTGCCAATCCATTTGCTTGGCAATGTTTATTACCGGGATCGCATCTATACCGCCACCAAATACAACCAACCTTGTTCTAGGTTTTATGGTAAATACTTTGCTACTTGAGGCAATTGTTGTCAGGTTCTCTGAATTAAGGACAGTGTTTTCAAAGTCATTATCTTTTGAGGAGATTTGGTAATAACAAATTAGATTTTGCTGTAACTGCTTATATAAGAAAGGTAAATCCAGGTAGTTGTTGGTTTTATTTATTGGTTGTAATAACACCTTGACCATGCCGCCACAGCCAATGCCAAGCTGCCAAGCGATATCTGATTCATCACGCATATCATAGCAAACACTGATGGCTTGGTTTAATTGCAAACATTTTTGTGCTTGTTTGAGTAGGTCGGCCTCTAAACAGCCGCCACTTAGCAAACCATAGCTTTTTCCTAAACTGTTAAATAACATCATGGCGCCAGATTTACGATAACTTGAGCCTTTTGTTTCTATTATGGTGGCAAGCACCCAAGAAAAACTGTCTTTATTTTGATACCAGGTTGTTAATAACGACATATGCTGATTATTCATAAAGTCATCTAATATTTAGGACAGGTCACTTTAAGATAATAAACAATGTGTAATTGATAAAATAATTAAATGTAACGAATTACGTATTAATTAAAACTCGTGAGTTAATTGTCACTCATGTGAATATAAATTAAATATTTATGGAAATTTATTCGTTGAGGGTTATGATGGCTGAGGGCATTATTTAGCTGAGGTTAGCAAATGAGTTTAAGAGCAAAGATTCTGGTGTTTGTATTCGTTCTTTTGGTATCACTTATTAGTATTGCTGTTTTAGGGTTGCAGGTGTTATCTCAATCGAGTGAGGCTGATAATATCGCTCGCATTAATCAATTGATGAAAAGCACAGTCAATATTGTCGAACAGTTTGAGCTATTGGCAAATAAAGGTGAGTTATCAACTGAACAGGCTAAAAACTTTGCTACAAAGATGCTAAGAGAGAATAAGTACCACGCATCTGAATATGTTTATGTTGTCGATGATGAACTTAATTTTTTAGCTACACCTCATGACCCGCAATTGCATGGTACAAGCTTTAATGACTTTAAAGATGCTAGCGGCCAAAGTATAGGTAAAATGGTGGAAAGCTTAGTAGGTGATAAAACTCGGCAGATTATTACCTATCACTGGAACTCTGAACGAGATGGCAAGATAGTTGATTTAACCTCGGTAGTGCAAAAAACAGCTGATTGGGGTTGGTATATTGGTACAGGTATTAGTTACGCAGAGGCCGATGCCAGATATTGGTCTACAGCGAAGTGGTTGCTGTCATTATCCATTTTAATTGCTGTTATTTTGGCTGCTGTTTTAACTAAATTTGGTTTAGCGTTGAATAGTGCACTAGGGGCAGAAGTTAATGACGTTACTAAAATAGTTTTACGGGTTTCCCGTGGTGATTTAAAACAAGATAGCCGGTTTGAGCAAGCGAAGCGCGACAGTATTGTTGGCTCAGTTAATTATATGCAGCATGCACTGCAAGGCGTGGTACTCGGTATTAAACAGGTAACTGATAGTCTGCATCAACAGACGGATGACTCGGGAAATAGGGCACAAGCGCTGGATAGCTTGACGCAAAATATGCGTGATGAAACACAAGTTGTTGCTTCAGCTGTTACGCAATTAACTGCCTCAGCGAGTACGGTTGCTGAACATGCCAAACAAACGGCTGACTCTGTAGCTGCGGCAGAGCAACAAGGACAAGAAGCCAATGAATTAACACAAGAGGCGAGTAAAACCATTAAATTACTCGAAACACAAATCGACAGTGCTGGCTCAAATATTCAGTTACTTGATGATGAAGTGAATAATATTGCCAATGTGTTAACCGAAATTCAGGGGATTGCTGAGCAAACCAATTTACTGGCTTTGAATGCCGCAATCGAGGCTGCAAGAGCAGGAGAGCAAGGGCGTGGATTTGCGGTTGTCGCTGATGAGGTACGTCAATTAGCGCAACGAACTCAATCTAGCACAGAAGAGATTCGTGGCATGATAGTAAAATTACAAAATGCTACGCTACAGGCAAAAACTTCGGTGGCTGATAGCATGTCTACCAGTGAAATAACGGTTGAAAAATCAACTCAAGTAAGTGAACAGCTACAGCAAGTAGCAAGTTCACTTTCTGCGATTGCGCAGATGTCAGAGCAAATTTCTGTTGCTGCCAGCGAGCAACTAGCAGCAGGCGAAGACAGTGCTCGTAGAATTGTTCATATTTCTGATACCGCTGAAAATACTTCAATTCTATCTAATCAAGCTCAAGAAGCCGCTAAGCAGGCGCAAGTACTGAGTAGCCAGCTGGAGGTTGAGATTAATAAGTTTACCATGTAGTTAAATTTTCTTACATTTTGGTGTGATACTTGCTTTTTTCATTAAATGGGCTGAGTTTAAAACTAGCTGACAATTTTTTGGCGAGGATAAATAAGTGAGAAGTAATACGATGCGGTGGTTAATACAGATTGGTGCCTTACTGTTAACAATGGTGAGTTTGCAAAGTCATGCGGTAGAAACGTCAGTACAGTTACATAAGGTAGATCAAGAGGGCAGTTATGGTTACAGCTTAGCCATAGGTGATGACTTTTTTGATAAGCCAGAGTTTAACTGGCAAATTGCTTATAGCAGGGTAGAAGATGCCAATATTCGCTGGAATGACGATGATATTGATTTTTCATTAGATACCATTGATGTTGCACTGAGCTATCGTTATTTTCCTAAATCGTACAATAAATTTATTAATAGCCTTTCATTTGAATTTCAACTCGGTGCTGGCATTGTTTTAACAGAAAATAAATTTACTTGGCCAGATCTTCAAGAAGAAAAGTTCTTTTCAGAGCAGGGCGATATTAACCCCTTTATTGCTGTGGCAATGCATAAAGAGTTAACGAGAAAAACATCAGTGCACTTTGGTGTAAAACATTACCCAAGTTATTCAGAGTTTGATGATGTTAGCTCAATCTTTATTGGTTTTACTTATAATTTTGGTCGTAAGTCTGGTTACTAAAGCTTAAGTTAGCCTTGAGTTTGTCGATATAAAGCTCAGGTTACTAAGTAGTAACACCTCATTTGTAATTATTTGTTAAAGTTAAGGTAGACAGTGCAAAAAAGTACTGTGGTCCGATACATTACCCAGTGGAGATGTTTTAAAATGCGTGGGTTGAAATTTTTATTATGCTTGCTAGTTTTTCTAAGTACTGCTGCCTTGCCAGTATATGCTAGCTGTGATGCAAATGGTGATCCGCTCACCGATACCGATGGTGATGGGTACAATGATGATATTGACCAATTTCCCAATGATATCACCGAATGGATAGATACGGATTGCGATGGCATTGGGAATAATACCGATCCTGATATTGATAATGATGGCTTAGATAATAACCTAGATAATAATGATGATGGTGACTTAGTTATCGATTTTTATGATCCCTTTCCACACAACCATCATGAATGGTTAGATACTGATGGTGATGGCTTAGGTAATAATGAAGATACTAACGATGATAATGACTCAGCACCTGATTTAATCGATGTATTTCCGCTTGATCCTACCGAAACCATAGATACAGATAATGACACCATTGGTAACAATGCCGATACCGACGATGATAATGATGGCGTGTTAGATGCGTTTGATGCCTTTCCACTTGATCCCCTTGAAACCTTAGATACAGATAATGACGGCATAGGCAATAATACTGACACCGATGATGATGGTGACGGTGTTGACGATGTTGATGATGCCTATCCGCTTAACCCTACCGAGAGCGTAGATAGCGATGGTGATGGTTTAGGTGATAACAGTGATGTTGATAGAGATGGCGATGGTGTTGTTAATAGCGATGATGTATGGCCTGATGATAATACTGAGTGGTACGACACGGATTTAGATGGCATTGGTAATAATGCTGATACTGATGATGATGGCGATGGCGTGCCTGATGTGAGTGATGATCTACCGTTAGATAATACCGAAACACTAGATACCGATAATGATGGTATTGGTAATAACGCTGATACCGATGATGATGGTGATGGTGTTGAAGATGCACTTGATGCTTGTCCATTAGATGCCAATGAGCGTTTAGATTTAGATAATGACGGCATTTGTGATGGTAATGATTTAGATATTGATGGCGATGGTACGCCAAATGCAACTGATGCTTTTCCTCTAAACCCAGCAGAGCAATTAGATACTGACGGCGATGGTTTTGGTGATAACAGTGATGCTGATATTGATGGCGATGGTATTGCTAACGCCAGTGATTTTGCGCCACTTGATGCCAGCGAATATGTTGACACAGACGGTGATGGTGTTGGTAACAATACTGATTTAGATGATGATGGTGATGGCGTTGCTGATACGGTAGATTCATTTCCATTAGATCCAAATGAAACCATAGATACCGATGGTGATGGCATAGGTAATAATACTGATAGCGATGATGATAACGATGGCATATTAGATATTAATGATGCTTTTCCATTAACTGCACCTGCAACAACCGATACAGACAATGATGGCATTGCTGATATTAATGACACTGATGATGATGGTGATGGCGTATTAGATAGTGTTGATGCTTTTCCATTAAATCCAAATGAGTCAGTTGATACTGATGGTGATGGTATTGGTAATAACAGTGATGCTGATGATGATAACGACGGTATTATTGATATAAACGATAGCTTCCCCTTAGATGATAGCGATTACAGAGACACGGATAATGACACTATCGGTAATGTGCTCGATGATGATGATGATAATGATGGCGTGTTAGATATTTATGATGCCTTTCCGCTCGACCCTACAGAACAGTTAGATACTGACGGTGATTCACTGGGTAACAATACTGACAGTGATGATGATAATGATGGCTTCGTTGATAGCGATGATGCTTTTCCAACCAACAATTTAGAGTGGTTTGATACGGATAATGATGGTATCGGCAATAATTCTGATAATGATGATGATGGCGATGGCGTTATCGATAGTGAAGATGCTTTTCGCTTAAATGCCAGTGAGCAGTTCGATAGCGATGGTGATGGTATTGGTAATAATCAAGATAGTGATGATGATAACGACGGCTTTATTGATAGCGAAGATGCCTTACCCAATGACCCATTAGAGCATTTAGATACTGATTTAGATGGTATAGGTAATGTTAAAGATCAAGATGATGATAATGACGGTGTAATTGATGCGCTGGATCTATTCCCATTAAATCCAAACGAATCTAAAGATAATGATGGCGATGGTTTAGGGGATAATGAAGATAGCGATGATGATAATGATCAGCGCGCAGATGAATTTGATGCCTTTCCATTTGATCCTAACGAGGTAGACGATACCGATGGCGATGGTATAGGTAACGTATTAGATAGCGATGATGATGGCGATGGGGTTTTAGACTTCTACGATGATCTGCCGCTAGATGCTAGCGAACAAGTAGATACCGATGGTGATGGCGCTGGTAATAACACGGACTTAGATGATGATGGCGATGGCATGAGCGATGAATACGAGTTACGTTATAACTTGGATCCGTTAGAAAAAGCCGATGCCACCTTTGATAGCGACTTTGACGGGGTGACAAATGGTGACGAAGCTCAGGCGGGCACTAACCCTTTGCTTGATGATTATGCGCCGGTGATCACACCACCACAAGCCGTACACTTGTATGCTAATCATACCTTTACTCAATTATCTTTAGACGAGTTGATTAGTAAAACTCAAGTGTTTGTTGAAGATGGTAAAGATGGTGCGAACTGCTGTAATTTAACTGCAGTTGGTTTTGAAACAGGTGCTAAAAATATAAAATCTGGCCTGATCCCGATTACTTGGCGAGCCGTTGATGCTGCTGGCAATATTGCCACCAAAGAGCAAACCTTAAATGTCCACCCTATGGTGAACTTTTCTGCGCCACAACGTGTCGCAGAAGGTGGTGTCGCTCGAGTGAAAGCAGTGTTATCAGGCCTTGCACCTAGCTATCCATTAGCGGTGCCTGTCAGTGTCACAGGAGATGTGGATAATGCTGATTATCAATTGCCTACAAATGAAATCATTATCACAGAGGGGACATCAGGGTATATAGATATTGCCTTATCGGAAGATTTTCAATCTGAGGGTGATGAACAGCTGATTGTTAATTTTGCTGCTGGTGTTAATGCCGGCGTTAATGCTCAACAAGTTATTACCATAACTGAAGGTAATGTTGCCGCTGATTTAACGCTTTTTGTTGAGCAGCAAAACCAAAAGGTGAGTACTGTTGCAGCGGATGCGGGTTTAGCGACGATTAATTTGCAAATAAGCGACTCAAATGTTGCTGATACTCATGTGATTGACTGGCAATTACCTGAGTACTTAAATGGGCAAGTTAGTGCCAATCAACAACAAGTCTCTTTTGCTCCGCAAGATGTTACTTTGCCGGAAGAAAATCATGGTTTAATTGAAGTGTTAGTAACCGTGACCGACAGTGGCAATAGCAGCAACAGTGGCAATGAGCCAATATTGCAAACTCGCGCTGTCAATATCCCGCTTGTGGCTTCGCTGCCTAGATTAACGACGACAGATACAGATAGAGACGGTGTTAATGATTTAGCAGAAGGTTATCTAGATGAAGACTTAGATGGTTTACCTTTGTTTATGGACTCATCAAATATACCTTACTTACAACCCTTGCATGTTAATGCCTCCGTGGTAAAACTTGCCGAAACAGAGCCGGGTTTATCGTTAACTTTAGGTAAATATGCCCGAGTTAAAGGCTCTGATGGTGTAGAGCTTTCACAATCAGAGTTAGATTCCACTCAATTGGTAAGCAAAGATACCTTAGTACATAAAGGCGGTTATTTTGATTTTGAAATTGAACAAATTCAGCCCTTTGGTCGCTCTGTTTATATTGTGTTGCCGTTAGCGCAGGCTATTCCTGAATATGCGGTATACCGTAAATTTAATGCTGATACTGGTTGGCAAGATTTTGTCGAAAATGCTAACAATGCTGTCGCCTCAAGTGATACGGTGAATGGTGTTTGTCCTGCACCACATAGTGAGCTATACCAAGCAGGGTTAGTGGTAGGGCACACTTGTTTGCGTTTATATATTCAAGATGGTGGCGCTAATGACAGTGATGGTATCGCCAATGGTGTTGTTGTTGATCCTGGCGGGCTAGCGGTAGTGGCAAATTCGACGATTGCCGAAGAAACAACGCCTGAAAAGTCCAGTAGTGGAAGCAGCTCATTATTTATGTTATTTGCTTTAGCTTGGATGATTTTAGTAAGAAGAAAGCAGTGCACATTTAAGTAAATTTGCGCTTAATCAAAATACTGGCCTGAGTAAGTGATTTTTTTTTATTCAGGCTAGATTTTCTTTCTTATGTTTGTAACTATACCAGCCTAGATTTCATTAACTCTTTGGTAACATTTCTCGTGGATGATTTAAAAGGAATAAAGTCAGTATTATTTGTTTGCATGGGCAATATTTGCCGCTCGCCTAGTGCTGAGGCTGTGTTTCGTCATAAAGCTAAATTAGCAGGACTTAGAGTAAAAATAGATTCTGCTGGAACTGTAGGCGCACATGCCAAAGAGAAGCCAGATCATAGATCACAAAAGGCAGGTGTTGCTCGCGGTTATTCTTTCGATGGCATTAAAGCCAGAAAAGTTACGGCGAAAGACTTTGATGACTTTGATTTAATTTTGGCTATGGATGAAGATAATTTAGCCAAGTTAAATGATATGGCGCCTAATGCGCTGCGTTATAAAAATCGCTTATTTTTAGATTTTGCCCCAGAGCTGGAAGAGCAACAGGTGCCAGATCCTTATTATGGTGGCGCTAAAGGCTTTGATTATGTTTTAGATTTAGTTGAAGCGGCCAGCGATGGTTTAATCGAACAAATTAAATAATCGTTTACTTTATATAAAAAAAACCGACGCATATAGATCGGTTTTTTTATGACTTTTATGGTTAACCGGCTAATAATTACTGTAAGCGCACTTTTACCGCATCAGCTAGTAATGCAAAAATCTGTTCACTAACGTTTAAATCAACACAAGCATCAGTAATACTTTGCCCGTAAACTAGTGGCTCGCCTGGTATAACAGCTTGATTACCTGCGGTTAAGAAACTTTCGATCATGACACCAAAAATGCTATTTTCACCCGCACGAATTTGCTCAGCCAATGATCTGGCAACATCAATTTGCTTGTTATGATCTTTATAGCTATTGCCATGGCTACAATCAACCATAATACTTTGAGTTAGATTAGCTTTGTCTAATTGCTGACATGCCGATGAAATATCACTTGCATGGTAATTTGGCTCTTTACCGCCACGTAAAATTATATGTGCATATGGGTTACCATGAGTTTGGTAAATACACATTTGGCCACTTTTATCTGGCGAGTAAAGTACATGCGGCACGCTAGAGGCTTTGATGGCATCAATGGCGATTTTTACATTACCATCAGTACCGTTTTTAAAGCCAACAGGGCAAGAAAGTGCAGAGGCTAATTCACGGTGTACTTGGCTTTCTGTTGTTCTTGCGCCGATTGCGCCCCAACTGATCAAATCAGAAATGTATTGACCTGTGACCATATCTAAAAATTCTGTGCCAGCAGGTAAACCCATTTCGTTAATTTCTACTAACAGGTTTCTTGCTAACTTTAAGCCTTTAGCCACGTGAAATGATTTATCTAAATCAGGGTCACTAATTAAACCTTTCCAGCCGACGGTGGTACGTGGCTTTTCAAAGTAAACACGCATCACAATCAAGAGTTCATTTTTATACTTTTCACGTAACGTTTTTAGCTGATTAGCATAATCTATAGCTGCTTCGGTGTCGTGAATTGAGCATGGGCCGACGACCACAAGCAAGCGCTTGTCTTCACCGCTGATAACCGCTTCAATTTCTTTACGGCTTTGCATGATGAAATCAGCCGTTTCTGGCGTTAATGGGATCTGCTCTGCAAGTTCGGCAGGCGATGCCAAATTCTCTATTAAGGTAGTCCTTAATTCATCTGTTTTAATTGTCATAAAAATCTAATGTTAGTCTTTGTCTCTTTTGCTTGTGCTTAATCTGAGATTATTGTGCTAAAGAGACAAATTAAAATATCGCGCTAACATAGCTAAATTACTGACTAATGTGAACCGTTTTACCAAGAAAAAACCATATTACTTGATATGAGTTAGTACAAATTAGTATTTATATCTTTGCAGGCCAGTTTCTGCGAGAATTTTCGCCGTTATTTCTTCTACAGAAAACTTGGTGGTATTGATAAAAGGGATTTTTTCTTTTTTATATAATTTCTCTACTTCACGCACTTCCATGCGGCATTGCCTTGCTGATGAATACTTGCTGTTTGACATTCTACCGTCGCGAATATCCATTAGCCGCTGGGCATCAATAGTTAAGCCGAATATTTTCTTTTTATGTGGTTTTAAAAAGTCGGGTAACTTCAATTCTTCCATATCATCATCAGTGAAAGGGTAGTTCGCCGCTTTTATACCGTATTGCAGTGCTAAATAGAGTGAGCTTGGCGTTTTACCTGAGCGTGATACCCCCACTAAAATAACGTCAGCTTGTTCGTAATTGGTAACGTTTGAGCCATCATCATTATTTAGTGCATAGTTAACAGCTTCAATACGGTAGTCGTAGCTGTTTTCGTGAATACTGTGGGTTCGGTGGGCTTTAGGTTTTGCTTCAATTTGTAGCTCTTTTTCTAATGGAGAAACAAAGTGCTCTAAAAAGTTATAGATAACGCCATCGCAGCTATCGATGATTTCACGAATGTCGTTATTAACGAAGGTGTGGAATACCAAAGGCTTTTCACCTGAGCGTTGGAATTCTTTATTAATTTTTTCTTTGGCTTCATGTGCCTTTTCTATGGTTTCAACAAATGAAATTGTATGGTGTTCAAATTCGGTAGGAAATAGCGATAATAAAGCGTGTCCGAACACTTCAGAGGTGATGGCGGTACCATCGGAAATATAAAAAGCACAGCGCATGATGAAATTCCTTATGAAAACTTTTACCTAGATATTCGAAATTGTGATTCTTTTTAGATTAGGGGCAGTGTAGAATGATAGCCGTCGAATATAAAGAGGTATTTTTTAAACCAATTTTCTAAATTTAGGCTATAACATAATTAGCCAGATAGAGAGTTGGCCGAATCCATTTTTTATCCTTATTGGAGATTAGTTGTGCAAGAAAATGTACTTTGGTATGAACACCTAGGAATGAATGACGTTGATCGCGTTGGTGGTAAAAACGCTTCACTAGGTGAAATGATTTCAAATTTAGCTAATGTTGGCGTACAAGTGCCAGGGGGCTTTGCAACAACCGCGCATGCGTTTAACGACTTCTTAGAGCAAAGCGGTATTAACGAAAAGATTTATCAGCTTCTTGATAATCTTGACGTTGAAGATGTAAATGCTCTAGCTGAATGTGGTGCAACTATTCGACAGTGGATAATAGATACGCCATTTTTACCAGAAATGCAGCGTGATATTGAAGCAGCTTATGAAAAGCTAGCAGCAGGTTTTGCTGATGACGCATCATTTGCGGTTCGCTCTTCAGCTACTGCAGAAGATATGCCTGATGCGTCATTTGCTGGTCAACAAGAAACCTTCTTAAATGTACGTGGCTTAGATGCCGTTATGGTGGCAATTAAGCACGTATTTGCCTCATTATTTAACGATAGAGCGATTTCGTATCGTGTGCACTCTGGCTATGACCACCGTGGTGTGGCGCTATCTGCGGGTATTCAGCGTATGGTGCGCAGTGACATTTCATCATCAGGTGTTATGTTCTCCATTGATACTGAGTCAGGTTTTGAAGATGTAGTCTTTATCACTTCAAGCTTTGGTTTAGGTGAAATGGTAGTACAAGGTGCGGTTAACCCAGATGAGTTTTATGTACACAAACCAACACTTGCCAAAGACAAGCCTGCGGTAGTTCGTCGTAACTTAGGTAGTAAAGCTATTAAGATGGTGTACTCGCAAAGTCAAGAACACTCAAAGCAAGTTGAAATTGTTGATATTGATGAAGCCGATTCAAATCGTTTCTCTTTAACTGATGCTGAAGTGCAAGAATTAGCCAAACAAGCGGTTATCATTGAAAAGCACTACGGTCGTCCAATGGATATCGAGTGGGCAAAAGACGGTTTAGACAATAAACTTTACATTGTTCAAGCTCGTCCAGAAACAGTAAAAAGCCGTGAAAATGCCAATGTAATGGAGCAGTTCCAGTTACAAGCAAGTGCTGATGTGATTTGTGAAGGTCGCTCAATTGGTCACAAAATTGGTAGTGGTCAAGCGAAAGTATTAGCTTCGTTAGAAGAAATGGATAAAATCCAGCCAGGTGATGTTTTAGTAACAGATATGACCGACCCAGATTGGGAGCCGATCATGAAACGTGCTTCAGCGATTGTTACTAACCGTGGTGGCCGTACTTGTCACGCGGCGATTATCGCTCGTGAAATGGGTATTCCTGCCGTAGTTGGTTGTGGTAATGCAACAGCACTAATTAAAACGGGTGATGAAGTAACGGTCTCTTGCGCTGAAGGTGATACTGGCTTTATCTATCAAGGTAAACTAGATTACACAGTCACGACTTCTGAAATTGATTCAATGCCTGAATTACCATTAAAAATAATGATGAACGTAGGTAACCCAGACAGAGCCTTTGCTTTTGCTCGTTTACCGCATGCAGGTATCGGTTTAGCGCGTTTAGAATTCATCATTAACAAAATGATTGGTGTACACCCGAAAGCACTGCTTAATTTTGATGAGCAATCAGCCGATCTTAAAGAAGAAATTAGCGATATTATTGCCGGTTATGAAAGCCCAGTTGAGTTTTACATTGCTAAACTAACTGAAGGTATTTCTACTTTAGCTGCTGCCTACTCACCTGAGAAAGTGATTGTTCGTATGTCTGACTTTAAGTCAAATGAATACGCAAACTTAGTGGGTGGTGAAGAGTTTGAGCCGGATGAAGAGAACCCTATGATAGGTTATCGCGGTGCTTCTCGTTATATCTCTGAAGACTTTAGAGATTGCTTTGCTTTAGAATGTGAAGCGATTAAACGTGTACGCAATGATATGGGCTTAACTAATGTTGAAGTGATGATCCCATTTGTACGTACTTTAGAAGAAGCGTCTGCTGTGATTGATATTTTGGCAGAGCACGGCTTAAAACGTGGTGAGAATGGTTTACGTATTATTATGATGTGTGAATTACCATCTAATGCATTACTTGCTGATCAATTCCTTGATTATTTTGATGGTTTCTCGATTGGTTCAAATGATTTAACCCAGTTAACCTTAGGTTTAGATAGAGACTCAGGTTTAATTGCCCATTTATTTGATGAGCGTAATCCTGCGGTTAAAGCCTTACTTTCAATGGCAATTAAAGCCTGTAAAGCCAGAGGTAAATACGTAGGTATTTGTGGTCAAGGGCCTTCAGATCATGAAGACTTTGCTGCCTGGTTAGTTGAACAAGGTATTGATAGTGTGTCATTAAACCCAGATACAGTATTACCAACTTGGTTGTATTTAGCCGAAAACCTTAAGTAATACTTAGCTTTTAGCTTTAAATATTATTTCTTTAAAAAGCCATTGCATAAAACATGCAATGGCTTTTTGTTTTTATAATGCAGATGTAAAAATGAGCAAAAATAACTAAGATATTCGAAGTTAATATAGGAAAAATGGCAGAAATTGCCCCTAAAGGTTAGTTCCAATTTCCATATTCATTAAGGTATACTCAAAGGCCTTAATAGCAGTACTGACTAGGTATTGTATGACCTTTAAACTAATTGAGATGCAAAATGACAGGCGATTCGAAGCAAAACGCGTTAATTGAACAACTAAAATCTGTGGTAGGTGCAGGTTACACCTTAACAGATGCTGCTAAAAAACAAGCTTATACTAAGGGCTTTCGTTTTGGCTCAGGTGAAGCCATTGCTGTAGTTAGGCCAGCAAGCTTGTTGGAAATATGGCAAGTACTTAAAGCGTGTGTTGCTGCTGATGTTGCCATTATTATGCAAGCAGCGAATACCGGCTTAACCGGTGGTTCGACGCCAAATGGTAAAGGTTATGATCGCCCGATTGTTATCATTAGTACTATGCGAATTGATAGTATTCATTTAATTGATAATGCAAAACAAATTGTTGGTTTAGCAGGAAGTACCTTATTTGGTTTAGAAGATACCTTACGTCCTTATGGTCGGGAGCCACATTCTGTTATCGGCTCTTCTTGTATTGGCGCGTCTATTGTTGGTGGTATTTGTAACAACTCAGGTGGCGCCTTGGTACAACGTGGTCCAGCGTATACTGAATTGTCAATTTATGCGCAAATAGATACTGACGGAAACTTATCACTGGTTAATAACTTAGGGATTAATTTAGGTGAAACGCCAGAAGAAATTTTAACTAATTTACAAGAGAGAAACTTTTCAGATAAAGATGTCGAGTTTCCTGAAAAACGTGCGTCAGATAATGAATATCATGAGCGAGTACGTCAAGTTGATGAAGATACGCCATCACGTTTTAATAATGATGGCAGACGCTTATATGAATCATCAGGCTGTGCCGGTAAGCTTGCTGTATTTGCAGTAAGAATGGATACTTTCCCTATTCCTGAGAAGCACCAAGTCTTTTATGTTGGTACTAATGATCCTGCGGTATTAGCGCAAATACGTCGAGACATGTTATCTAATTTTAAATCTTTACCTGTTTCAGGTGAGTACTTGCATAGAGATTGCTATGACGCTTGTAAAAAATACGGTAAAGACTCGTTTTTAGTCATTGATAAACTGGGTTCAAAATATATGCCCAAGATGTTCGCCATGAAGCGCACTGTGGATAGGTTTGCGGAAAAATTAAAGTTTCTACCTAGCAAGTTTTCTGATCGCATGATGCAGTATATGAGTTATTTGTGGCCAAATCATTTACCTAAACGCATGGAAGAGTATAGAGATAAATATGAACACCATTGGATCATTGAAATGAGCAATGAAGGGGTAGACGAAGCCAAAGCATATTTTGACAAGTTTTTCGCGTCAAACGAAGGCAGTTATTTTGAATGTACGCAAGAAGAAGGTGACAAGGCAATATTACACCGCTTTGTTGCTGGTGGCGCCATTGGACGTCAGCAACTCATGAATGGCAAAGATTTAGGGGCGATAATGACCATAGATGTTGCTTTTCCGCGTAATGAAAAAGATTGGTTTGAAAAGTTGCCACCAGAGTTAGATGAGCAAATTGCCGTTAAGTTGTATTACGGGCATTTATTCTGTCACGTAATGCATCAAAACTATATCTTGAAAAAAGGCGTTGATGCTAAAACGGTGAAGGACCAAATTTTAGCCACTTATGATGCACGTGGCGCGGAATACCCTGCCGAGCATAATGTCGGTCATGAATACTTTGCTAAGGATGATTTAAAAGCGTTTTATAAAAAGCTTGATCCAAGTAACTCGTTTAATCCAGGTATTGGTAAAACTTCTAAATGTAAGCACTGGCATTAATACCTTAAAAAGAACAACTTACATTGTTAATAGACTATGCTAGAGTTAGCCGATAAGGTATTGGTGGTTAAGAAATTTTAAGGGAAATATATGAATTCAAAAACAATACTGCCAGCTGCTATCAGTACTTTGTTACTCGCACCTACAGCGTATGGCTTAGAGTTATATAATAATGGCAAGAGTGCCTTAGATTTTAAAGGTAATCTGTCAATTTACTAGCTGCAAAGTGGAGACTTTGAAGAGGTTAGTGATGGTTTTTCTCGGTATTATTTTGATTTTTCCCACAAAATGAAAAATGACTGGCAAGCCATGGCTAAGCTGGAGTGGGGCGTTCAAGTATCTAATACTGATGATAAAATAATTGTTAATCACAATGGTTTAACCAGCACAGGACCAACAGCTGATAGTATTTGGCTAAGGCAAGGCTATGTTGGCTTTAAACATGATGACTATGGTCAGTTCACTATGGGTAAGCAGTGGGGTGTTGCTTATGATGTTGGCGGTGTAACTGATTGATTTGAAATTTTTGGTGCAGAGGCTTCAGGTACTTATAACTTTGGTACCGATGGTGGCTTTTCAGGCTCAGGGCGAGCAGAACAAGCACTACAGTACAAGTTGAATTTAGGTGATTTAAGTTTAGGTGCACAATATTTAGCGTCTGAAGATGAATTACATACCACAGGTGAAAATGGTGAAGACTTGTCGGCAGTATTAAATTTTAATAACTCTTACGGCATTTCTGCTTTATATCAAACGCCATTTGATATTGGTTTAGGCTTGGCTTATAACAAGGCGAAAATTAAACTTAGCGCCAATGGTGCCAGTACTGATGAGGTTGATGATGAATTAATATCAGCCCATATTACTTATCGGCCTTATGGCAGTTTAGGTTTGCATGTGGCATTGGTTTATACAGATATGAAAAATCACGATGTTGATGATGTTGGTAAGTTCATGAATAAATCGACAGGCATTGAATTATTTAGCGCCTATCGATTTGATAATGACATCTCTGTTATTGTCGGCTACAACTCGTTGAAGGATAATTCTTCGTCTAATAATCCGGTTGCTTCAGATGGTTTGTTTCATAAAAAGTATTATATTCTCAGTGCTAAATACCACTGGGATGAAGATTTTCATCTTTATATCGAAAGTAAGATAGATGACTCAACTTTGCATGATGACACCACTAGCCTAGCAGAAGATGCTACTGGTATTGGCATGATGTTTACTTTCTAGTCAGTAGTTTATAACGGTAATAATTAATGGCAATGTCTGAAGATAAACTCATTACCTTGCTTAAAACTTCAATAGCGATAGGCATTTGCTTATTGCTATTGGGTATTTACTTGCACAATTTTAGTGATTATATGGAGTCTTTAGGCGTGACTGGCATTATTATCAGTGCTTTGTGTATCGCCTTAGGGTTAATTTTTTCTCTGCCAACGAAAATGTATTTAACTTTTATCCTGGTTAAACGCGAGTCTGAATCATCAAAAGAGTAAAAATTTACTCCGTTATTATCAACAAGAATTAGCTAGCAGACCTGTATCTAGTTAATTCCCACTTTTTTTTAATTTTAAGCGTATTTATCCTACCTAACGCTTGAATTTCGTGTAAAATCAACCTCATTTTTTATTTAACAAATTAGTCTATTTTAAGCGCATTAACATAACCGCGTTTAGCCCTGTTTTAGAGGAAATCATGAATTTAGACACCACGACATTAGACGAGATCGTCTTACAAGCGGAGAAAGCGATAAGTGAAGCATCTGATCCTGCTGCGCTTGATCAAGTACGCGTTAACTTTTTAGGTAAAAAAGGTTTATTTACTGAGCAAATGAAAGGCTTAGGTAAATTATCTAAAGAAGAAAAGCCTAAAATGGGGCAGGTGATTAACCTAGCAAAACAAAAAGTACAAAAATTACTGAATGAACGTGGTGAATTACTGCGTAATGAAGAAATTAAGAAGAAGCTAGCTGCTGAATCAATTGACGTAACCTTACCAGGTCGTGGCACTGAGCTTGGCGGTTTACATCCTGTATCTCGTACCATTGAACGTATTGAAAGCTTCTTTGGTGATTTAGGTTTTTCAGTTAAAGCTGGCCCTGAGGTAGAAGATGATTACCATAACTTTGATGCCTTAAACATTCCTGAGCATCATCCTGCACGTCAAGATCATGATACTTTCTACTTTAATCCTAAGTTAGTACTACGTACACAAACGTCAGGTGTGCAGATTCGTACCATGGAAGTTGAAAAGCCGCCACTTCGTATTATTTCACCAGGTAAAGTATACCGTAACGATTACGACCAAACGCATACGCCAATGTTTCATCAGGTAGAAGGTTTAATGGTTGATAAAGATGTTAGCTTTACCCATTTAAAAGGTGTGTTGCACGACTTTTTACATCACTTTTTTGAAGAAGAAGTTGAAGTACGTTTTCGCCCGTCTTACTTCCCATTTACTGAGCCGTCAGCGGAAGTTGATATTATGGGTAAAAACGGTAAATGGTTAGAAGTATTAGGTTGTGGCATGGTTCACCCTAATGTTTTACGTAGTGTTGGCATTGACCCTGAGGTTTATACCGGTTTTGCCTTTGGTATGGGGGTTGAACGCCTAACCATGCTTCGTTATGGCGTAAACGATTTACGTGCATTCTTTGAAAACGATCTTCGCTTCTTAAAACAGTTCAAGTAGGAAAAGTAGTAATGAAATTTAGTGAATCTTGGTTACGTGAGTGGGTAAATCCTGCTATTTCTTCTGATGAGTTAGCTCATCAAATTACTATGGCTGGTTTAGAAGTTGATGGTGTTGACCCTGTTGCTGGTGAGTTTAACAAAGTTATCATTGGTGAAGTGGTTGAATGTGGCCCACACCCAGATGCTGACAAATTACAAGTGACTAAAATCAGCTTAGGTGATTACAGCTCTGATACGGTTGAACAAGGCGAGTTAGTTGACATTGTTTGTGGTGCTAAAAACTGTCGTTTAGGGCTAAAAGTTGCTGTTGCTACGGTTGGTGCTGTACTGCCGGGTGATTTCAAAATCAAAAAAGCCAAACTTCGTGGTGTGCCATCTTTTGGTATGTTATGTAGTGAATCTGAGCTTGGCTTAGCCGAAAGCAGCGATGGTATTTTGGAATTACCACAAGATGCGCCAGTTGGTAGCTGTGTTCGTGAATATTTAGACTTAGATGATGTGACCATTGACGTTGACTTAACGGCTAACCGTGGTGACTGTCTAGGCATTAAAGGTTTAGCACGTGAAGTGGGCGTACTTAATTCATTGTCAGTTACTGCACCTGAAATTACTGCGGTAACACCAAGTATTGATGATGTACGAGACGTAACTATTTCAGCAGGCCAAGCCTGTCCGCGTTACTTAGGTCGTGTTATTAAAGGTGTTAATGTTAAAGCACAAACACCACTTTGGATGGTAGAGAAGCTTCGTCGTTGTGGTACTCGCTCAATCGATCCAGTTGTAGATGTGACTAACTATGTGTTGCTTGAACTTGGTCATCCAATGCATGCTTTTGATTTAGCCAAAGTAGAGCAGGGTGTTAATGTACGTTTTGCCAATAAAGACGAAAAGCTGGTTTTATTAGATGAAAATGAAGTGAGCTTAAACGAGCAAACTTTAGTGATTGCTGAAGCTGGTGATAATGGTAAGCCACTAGCTATGGCGGGTATTTTTGGTGGTTTACATTCAGGTGTAACCACTGAGACCACAGATATCTTTTTAGAAAGTGCCTTTTTTGCCCCTTTAGCGATTTTAGGTAAAGCGCGTCAATACGGTTTACATACTGACTCATCTCATCGTTATGAGCGCGGCATTGACCCAGAGCTGCAACGTGATGCGATGGAGCGAGCTACTTCATTATTACTTGAAATTGTTGGTGGACAAGCAGGTCCAATCGTTGAAGGTAAATCAGAGCAAGATATCCCGCAAAGCAAATCGGTAAGTTTACGTCGTAGCAAACTTGATAGCCGAATTGGTCATCATATTGAAGATGAAAAAGTGGATGAAATTCTAACGCGTTTAGGTTTTGAAGTAGCAAGTACTGGTGAAGGCAATGACAAAGTATGGCAAGTTGTTGTGCCGGCTTATCGCTTTGATATCAGCATTGAAGTGGACTTAATTGAAGAAGTAGCGCGTATATTTGGCTACAACAATATTCCAAATATTTCACCGAAAGCAACGCTTGCTATGCGTGAGCAAAAAGAAGCGAAAATTTCTTTACGTAAGCTCAAGCAAACCTTGGTAAATCGTGATTATCAAGAAGCGATTACCTATAGCTTTGTCGACCCTAAAGTACAATCTTTATTGCACCCACAGCAAGAGGTGATGACGTTACCGCATCCGATTTCTTCTGAAATGTCAGTAATGCGCTTAAGCTTATGGACAGGCTTATTACAATCAGTAAGTTATAACCAAAATCGTCAACAAGGGCGTGTACGCTTATTTGAAACAGGTCTTCGTTTTGTACCGGATGAAAGTGCTGAAAATGGTGTTCGTCAAGAGAATATGATTGCAGGTGTTATCAGCGGTCAACGTGTTGATGAACATTGGAGCATGGAAAAAGCGGCAACAGATTTCTACGACATTAAAGGTGATGTTGAAGCGTTATTGTCATTAACAGCCGATTCTGCAAGTTACGAGTTTAGCAAAGCCGAACTTGAAGCACTTCACCCAGGTCAAACGGCAAAAATTACCCGTAATGGCCAACTTGTAGGTTATGTTGGAAGCTTACACCCTGAATTAGAAAGGAAATTAGGGTTAAATGGTCGTACATTAGTTTTTGAATTATTAGTCTCTGAAGTATTAACTCAAATAATTCCTCAAGCCAGCGAAATTTCTCGCTTCCCGGCGAATCGACGTGACCTTGCTGTGGTAGTAAAAGAAGATGTTGATGCAAAAAAAGTGTTACAACTTATTGAAAAGGTTGGCGGAAATTATTTAATTGATCTAAACTTGTTTGATGTATATCAAGGTAATGGTGTAGATGAAGGTTATAAGAGTCTTGCAATTGCGTTGATTTTACAAGATACAAGCAAAACACTTGAAGAAAAAGACATCACAGATGTCATCGATCGAGTTGTTGAAGCCTTAAAATCAGAGTTAAATGCATCACTGAGGGATTAAGCAATGGCGCTTACCAAAGCAGAAGTAGCAGAACATTTATTTGAAAAGGTTGGGCTGAGCAAGCGCGACGCAAAAGAAATGGTAGAAGTATTTTTCGAAGAAATACGTGAAACCTTAGAAAGTGGCGAGCAAGTGAAACTTTCTGGTTTTGGTAATTTCGACTTGCGTCAAAAAAGCGAACGCCCTGGTCGTAACCCTAAAACAGGCGAAGATATTCCAATTTCTGCGCGTAAGGTTGTTACTTTTAGACCTGGTCAGAAATTGAAAAGTCGTGTTGAAGATGGCAATAGCGAAGGCTAGTTATAATTAACTTATAATAAGTAATTTAATTATTTAGTACTGCTATTTTTAACAACCTGCATATTAAAAAAGGCTGCATTTGCAGCCTTTTTAGTGCCTATAATTTAAGCTTATTTAATAGGGTATACGTATTTTAACCATGCCATCATGCGCAGTAATATGCGTCTGACCAGAGAAACATGCAAAATATCATGTTCATAATTTAGGGCAACTGCTTGTCCTTGCACACCAAGTGGTAGGTTATAATCATTTAAATCTTCTTCTAACTCAATTAAGGCAATCGCAAAGCCGGGCTTTTGAATTAATTGCGAAGAAATTAAGCTGCCACTGGCTTGTATTTCACCTTCAGCCATAGCTGGTAATACATCAACTACCTTTCCTTTAAATACATGACCGGGTACCGCATCAAGTATCACTTCTGCTTCAATACCTTTTTCTAAACGTAACATAGAATTTTGAAAGAATGCACCAGCAAAGCGTCGTTTTTCTAATGGTACAAAGGTCATTACTGGTCTTAATGGCAGTTTAGCTGCTCGAACACCTGGGCGAATTGCAATTTGCGTTGGTATACCATCAACTGGTGCTCGAACAATTGTCCGCTCTAAATCAAGCTTTGCTTTGTTTCTTGCCGCGATTAATTGTGCGACTTGGCTATCTTCACCTGCGATTAGAGATTCTGTTTCAATGCGTAAGCGTTTTTCATCAGCAATTGCTTTGGCTAAACTGGCTTCATCTGCTTGGTAAAGTTGTTTACGGTTTTCAACTTCTTGATCGGTAAAGGGTGAGCTATCACCTTTTTCATGTGCCTCTTTATATCTAAAATAGGTACTGCGTGTTCTGTCTCTGTCAGCTCTGGCTTTAGCTACTTGTGCGGTTGCTGCTTGAAGGGCTGCATCATCTTCTAACTCATCACCGCGAGCAGCGCTTAATGCCGCTTCTGCTTTATTTAGGGCAATAACTTGCTCATCATTTTCTAAGGTAAATAAAATATCTCCTTGTTTTACCTTTTGATTAGCAACAACATTCACGGTTTTAACGTTACCACTAATTTGCGGCACAATAGGAATTGATACAAAGACATCTTTGCCCCATTTCGCATAGGGGTGATTGTAATTCATAATTAATAAGATGGCAGATAGGATAACTACGCCGCCAAGACCCGCTGTTGGTACTGTCCACTTATTAAGCGGAATTTTGAACACTTTAAAAATAACAACACAAATGGCGGTATAGGTTGCAATAATGAGTAAATCCATAATTAACCCTCACCTTGTTGTAATTGTTGTTGTAAATCGTTTAGCTGAGTTTTTAATGCGCTAATTTCTTCTTGCATGATAGCTAAATCATCTAGATTAGCTTTGTTGTTTTTGGAAAATCCCCAGCCTCTATCTTCACGATAGAGGGTTGCCCAAATCCATAAAAATGGCCACATCACATGTAAAGTAAAGAGACTGACCCAGCCAGCAACGTGCAAGGCATCCTGCTGAGGGTGGTTACGTTTTTTAGCAATTTCGTAGGGGATATCATGAATGGCAATGATGCCATAAAAGATGACGAGTGCTACGAAAAACACTAAGAATAGTGCGAAATAATCTAGCATATGAGTTCCTTATTTTGATTATGTTTTCATGAGTTAATTTGTTTTGGCTTAATTTGAACTGGCTTATTTGGGCTAAATTTAATTCTTTGTTTAATCGCCCGCATAAAAGCATTGGTAAGTTGTTGTTCTTGCTTACTAGTGCTTTTGTATAGACTTTTGAGTTTAGTGAAAGTCGTTTCTTTAATAATATCGCTACTTTCTGTATCGACAGAAATAAATACTTCTATACATATGATTGGGATTGATAAAGTGCCTTTTATCGTATTTGTTGGCATAGCGAACATTCCGTTTGAGAAACTTCCAATGTCTTTGTTCAGTTTAAGATATTTTGTATTGTAAAAGCTAGCAACTTCATTGCTTTATATTATGACAACTGCATTAATAGCGGATGTGTATTGAGCGCTTTAAAGTCAATGCTCAGGCGAATGCAAACTAGATCTCTATGAAGCAAGACTTATTCAAACCATTAAAAAGTTAATGCTCAGAGAATATTAACGAACTTTTTCAGTTAGCGTTGAGGAAGAACAAGCGTAATTTTTTCTTAAAGAGGAGTGATGTAAGTGGTTGTACTAGCTTATCAAACGAAAATATAATATTCTTACTGCCTAAAAGTAACATATTAATAAGTAAGGAATAAAAGCTGAATGGAGTCACTTGGTTTAATAAAGAAAGAATACAAATTTAAACAAAAGAGTAATCAACTATCAAGAGTATTTAACTCTAAAGTATTCCTTGCGGGGTTGTTATTAATATCTACAGCTTCTGCGTTCGGCAATGATGTGAATACGATGGAAATTGAGCTATTACAAAACGCTTATTATGCTCAATGCAACTTTTCTAGTATAACAAATAAAGATATAGCTATTTCAGTAAATTCCTACATTTGGCCACAAAGGCAAGCACTAGAAACGGTTCAACTTGTGTTAACAGGTATACCCGCAGACTCTTCAGGTGAATATCAAATACTAACTAAGGAGTATGGATTTGGTAGAGCAAATTCAATCTTAACTTTTTCAGCTGAATGTTTAGCTAGTGTTCAAGTAACTATCTATTGGACAGAGCTCGATGCTCAAAATAATGAGCAAACTATGTCTATTTCAAAGAATTATGGCACTGACTTTGATTATGATGGAGTGATAAACCAAGTCGATGCTTTTCCATTTAATAAAGATGAGTCTATTGATACAGATGGTGATGGCATTGGTAATAATGCCGATACTGATGATGATGGCGATGGTGTTGCCGATAGCACAGATGCCTTTCCGCTAGATGCGAGTGAGTTTCTTGATACAGATGGTGATGGCATTGGTAATAATGCCGATACTGATGATGATGGCGATGGTGTAGCGGATAGCACAGATGCCTTTCCGCTAGATGCGAGTGAGTTTCTTGATACAGATGGTGATGGCATTGGTAATAATGCCGATACTGATGATGATGGCGATGGTGTAGCGGATAGCACAGATGCCTTTCCGCTAGATGCGAGTGAGTTTCTTGATACAGATGGTGATGGCATTGGTAATAATGCCGATACTGATGATGATGGCGATGGTGTAGCGGATAGCACAGATGCCTTTCCGCTAGATGCGAGTGAGTTTCTTGATACAGATGGTGATGGCATTGGTAACAACGCCGATACTGATGATGATGGCGATGGTGTAGCGGATAGCACAGATGCCTTTCCGCTAGATGCGAGTGAGTTTCTTGATACAGATGGTGATGGCATTGGTAATAATGCCGATACTGATGATGATGGCGATGGTGTAGCGGATAGCACAGATGCCTTTCCGCTAGATGCGAGTGAGTTTCTTGATACAGATGGTGATGGCATTGGTAACAACGCCGATACTGATGATGATGGCGATGGTGTAGCGGATAGCACAGATGCCTTTCCGCTAGATGCGAGTGAGTTTCTTGATACAGATGGTGATGGCATTGGTAATAATGCCGATACTGATGATGATGGCGATGGTGTAGCGGATAGCACAGATGCCTTTCCGCTAGATGCGAGTGAGTTTCTTGATACAGATGGTGATGGCATTGGTAACAACGCCGATACTGATGATGATGGCGATGGTATTTTGGATGAAGATGACAGTGAGCCATTAAATGCTCAAATCGGGGATACGCAAGCTCCGGTCATAGGTGTTGTTGATTCTTTAACTTTTGAGGCGACAGGAGAATTTACTGAAATTTCATTAATCGCGCCAGAGGTGACAGATAACAACCTTAATGCTCCGAGCATTGAATCAGATTTAACCGAAAGCCTACCATTAGGTGAGCATGTTATTACCTGGACAGCTACTGATTTTGCTGGCAATCAAGCCTCTATTGAGCAGTTGGTTACGGTGGAAGATACTACTAAACCGGAATTTATCGAGCAATCAGGAGTTTATATCAATGCAGAGGGTCGCTTAACGGACATCAATGATTTAGTTACCGTGAGAGCATTTGATATTGTTGATGGTGAATTAACGGCAGAAATTTTAGGTAAAAGTCAATATCAATCGGGTGTACATCAAATTGAATTGAGGGCGAGTGATAACTCGGGTAACAATCAAACTGCTGTGGTTAATCTAGAAATAAAACCAGAGCTCAGTATTAGTTCAAATTTAAATGTTGAGGCCGGCGGCAGTTATCAACTATCGTTGAGCTTAAGTGGTAAAGCTCCGAGTTATCCTGTAGGGATTGATTATCAACTAAGTCAAAATGGTAACGTAATTACTAAGGCGAGTGTTGCAATTGACTCAGGTACACAAGGACAATTAACGGTTAACATACCAAACGATGTGCTTACCACGGACGACTTAATTGTAACAATTGATAGTACTAGCAATGCCTTTATTGGTGATAATAAACAAACACAACTCTTGGTAATCAAACATAATGAAGCACCGCAGTTGAGTATATTAAGCCGCCAAAACGGCGAACATGTTAGCATAATTGACCCAGATAATGGCATTGTGACTATTGCTGCTGTTATTAGTGATGTGAATCAAAATGATAGTCATAATATTAGCTGGACAGTGGATGGCAATGCTTTTATCGATGAAAATATTGATAGCAATAATTTAACTTTTGAATTTGATCCTAGTGATTTAAGCAAAGAAGGACTAACCGTGCCTTATAACATCATGGTTGAAGTAACAGAGAATAATACAGCAGAGAGTTATAGTGTTAAGCGTGATATACAACTATTAGTAGAAAATTTAACTTCACTTGATGGGAATGCAGATAGTGATGGTGACGGCATTCGTGATAGCGATGAAGGCTATAAAGATAGTGATGGAGATGGCATAGCTGATTATCTTGATGATGACGACAATGCTTCACAACTACCAACTCAAGTAGGCAGCGAACCAATAAAAACTACTCAAGGATTAAGTATGTCATTAGGTAAGATGGCTTCTATGTCTGGTGGTGCTAGTAGCGTAGGCGCTATTTTAAGCGTTGATGAATTAGTGGGTGTCGTCCCAGCGGGGGCAGCCGATACAGGTGATGCGCACTATATTGCGGAAAGTTCAATTTACAGCTTTATTGTCAGTGGATTAGCTAAACAAGGTGAATCTGTGGCAGTAGTTATCCCGTTAACGAAAGGGAAAACTTTAAGCGCTGGTACTATTTATCGTAAATATAATACTGTCAATGGTTGGTACACATTTGTTGAAGATGATAAAAACAGTGTTAAATCAGCTTCAACGGATGCGAACGGAAATTGTCCACTGGCTAATGATGCAATTTACACGACAGGTTTAACTGAAAGTGATAACTGTGTTCAGTTAATTATAGAGGATGGAGGCCCTAATGACGATGATTTAGCTGCTAATGGTGTAGTGGAAGACCCGGGTGTATTTGCAATTGAAAAGCAAAACCAACCGCCAACTATTACTATGATAACAAGATATCAAGTGGATGAAGGTACTGAATTGATTATAGATGCATCAGGCACAACCGATGCAGAAGGGGATAACCTAACATTTACGTGGAGACAATTAAGCGGCCATGAAGTTACGCTAAATACTACAAGCGAAATGACACTGAGCTTTGTCAGCCCAGATGTGCAGAACGATGAAACCTTAACCTTCGAGTTAACAGTAAATGATGGTAGAGAAGATAGTAGTGTCGTTATTGAAGTATTAGTTAATCAAATCAACCAAGGCCCTAAGGTCAGTATCGATAGTCATGAAAATAGTTACCCTGAAGGTAGTGTTGTTAAGCTAACTTCACAAAGTAATGATCCAGATGGCGATAATTTAACCTACCTCTGGGAGCAAATATCAGGTGTTGATATCATGATGAATAATGCAACTATAAGTGAAGTTAGCTTTACTTTGCCTGAAGTAGCAAGTGATGAGGTTGTCGATATACAACTCTCAATCTCAGACGGTAATCTAAGTACTACTGTGGCGACTTCGTTTACTATCAAAAATGAAGCTAAAGTTACTACGGTTACGTCAGAGAATAATGGCTCTGGTGGTACTGGTTCCGTCGAAGCTTTAATAGCACTGTTTATTCTGATTAGGCTAAGGAGAGCAAGTACTTTTAATAAAAGATTAGTCGCTTGAATAAGCAAAAGCGAGTATTTTTGAATTATAGAAGTATTGATGGTTTGCTTTTTCGGATTCGCAAAAGTAAGCCCGCATATTCGTTGTCACTTATCGTGGCATTATTAACCCTAGGAAATCACGGATGAAGCTTTTCTTTTTATTTTTTTATGCACTTTTGCTGGCAACGCTTTAGCTAATACATCGCTAGACAATTATGTCGTGGCTTATGATTGGCATATTTTAGAATTAACACCGTGCACTAATAATGCTTATTGCTCAGATACCAATGCCTTTAGTGGCAGAAGATTTGTTGATGACGGTAATGATGTCACTTTAGATATGGAGCCATGGGTTATTACGTTTTTAATCAAAAAAATAGATAAAAAACAATATGAAATACAAGGCAAGGCTACAAATAAAGACAATAAGCTTGTCTCTCAATTTAGTTCAATAGGGCGCTTTTATTTCGATCACTCACTGCAGTTTAAGGTTGGCAAAGCAGTGATAAGTAGTAACGTTTTTGTTGGCCGAAAAATATAACTATACCTTTGAGATAACAGAGATAGCTGAAATAACCATGAAATAAAACCACTTTTAACACAGTAAAGCTTAAAAACGGATAGTGCTAAGCTTTATCTTTTCTTTTATAATCAATTGTTTTGCTGTTAATGACGACAGCACTATTTAATATAATTTATTCATAAGGATATCAATGAAATTATTACGTACATCAATTATTGCCGTATTAGGTTTGAGCATTTTTTCCGCTGTTGCGGCTGATAGAAATCAATTTACTTATACAGGTCTTAGTTATCAGCATCATAGTTACGATAATTTAAATTTTTCCCCTGGCATTGATGTCTCTGAGCTTGCTAGTCAATATAATGACAGCACCTCAGAAAGTGGCTGGCGAGGCTTTATTGGCTATCAATTTAATCGATACATGGCGATAGAGGCTGGGGTGACTTCTTTTGGTAAAGCCAGCTTTTCCATCACCGAAGAAGTGACTGATGCTAATGGTAAAAGTACACTCAATACCCTTCACAGTGGTAGCTTTAAAACCATTGCTGGTGATGTTCGAGCCATTGCAACTTATCCCATCAATGACAATTTGTTTTTAAAGGCACAAGTTGGCGCGTTACTTTGGGGTAATGAGTTCACTTCCTTAACTGGTACTCTGGATGATTTATCTACGGTAAAACAAACGGATCATGGTGCTTCACTATTGACAGGTGTTGGCATAGGTTATGGTTTTAATAATGTCTTTGCTATCACTTTTGATTTTGAACAAACAGAAATAGCAGAAATTACCACGCAAAATTTAGCCTTATCTTTGTTGGTACGCTTTTAGTGTTTTAGCATTGGCACTTGCAAGCAATTGCTTAACGCTAACGTTTATTTGGCTTTTGCCAACAATCAGGCATTTGCTGAGATAGGTGCAACCAATTTACAATGGGGACAAGCTTTTAGCAAAAGATTAGAGCAGAATCTATCTGCTACGTTTCAAGTAAAAAGCCAATATTTTGCGCATGAAAGTCATGGTACTGTGGCATTACTGAGTTGGTATCATGGTTTACGCTGGTTACTTGCCAATGACGGTAATAAGTAACTCAATCTACAATTGACCCTATGAAATATAAAATTATTAGTCTTATTCTTGCTTGTTATGGGGTAATTGGTTTAAGCATTGTGCTTTTTACTGAGCTGGCAAGTCCGATGGTATATGTTATTGCCACATCGCTTTATGTGCTTATTCCAACTTATGGTGCTTGGGGAGTATGGCATCAAAAGCGGATAGCGTTAATTACTTCTATGCTTTTGTTTATTTCACAGAGCATTCGTTTGGTGGATAAGCACAGCATAATGCCTCATATTTCACCTATTACAGTGTCATTTCCTATTACGGACTTTAGCCAAGGCTCTGGCTATTTAATTGATTGTTTTGCTATAGCTATGTTTTACTCTTTAGCTTGGTTACTAAAAGAGCAAACAAATAAAAAACATTAGTGAATTTAACTAATTACGTTGGTTAAATTCACTATTTATTTGCTTTTGCTATTTTTTTTGATAACACTTAATGATATAAATTTCATGTAAATCAATTGGTTATGTTGTTGAACTTAGGTTTGCTATCAAAAGTGTTCTTTTTAATGAGGTTATAAAAATGAACACAAAAATAAAACTAACTATCGCATCTACATTATTCTTAGGTTTTGCAGCATCAAGCATGGCAGCCACTAAGGTTAATTTTAATAGCGATGCTTATCCATTTACCAACGAAGAAAAAGCCCATATCAGTAAAATAATTAATCAATCAGAGCAAGAAGTGAGAAAGTTACTACCAACATTGGATGAAACCATTACCGTTAATGTGGTCACCACAGATCGTAATATTGATATGGTCGGCGGGGTATTTGGTCGGGCAGATGCGCCTGGTTTATTAGAAGTAACATTATCGACAGCCTCTAAAAATGGCGTGATTGGCTCGGCAGATACGGCGCTTACCTCAAGCCTTTATCATGAAATGCATCATTTAGCCCGTGGATGGACAATGACCGAGAATAGATTTGGTGTACAACCTGGTATTCCCGTTGCCACGGTTAATGAAGGCTTAGCAAGTGTTTTTGCTGATACTTATACTGATGAATATTTTCCTCTTGCTTATGACTACCCCGAACAAGCCGCACAGTGGTTAGATGAAATTATGAATTTACCTAAAGATGCTAATTATGGTCACTGGGTGAGTGGTTTTCATCCTGACGGTAGAAGTGTGATCGGTTATCGTATTGGCCGTTATGTGGTTCACCAAGCGATGGAAAAAACCAATAAAGACATTTTAGCGCTAAGTAATATGACGCCAGAAGCAATCTTAGCAGTCGTTTTAAGTGAATAATTTTTTTAGACATACTTTCTGACAATTTCTATAAAAGCTCAAAACATCCATGCTTTGAGCTTTTGTAATATTGTTGTATAAAACAGGCTATTAATTTAATTTTCAGCGCGTTAGCTGCATTTAATGTTATAGAAAAGGAATGCTATGAGAATTACTCATTGTTTGGCTTTGATGACAGGCTTGTTGTTTAGCACTCAAGTGCTGGCAAATGAACAATTAGTTTCTGTTCATACCGAGACAGGAACTTTACAGGGAAGTTTACTTGACGTTGAAGGTGAAACTAAAACAGTTGCTTTAATTATTGCAGGCTCTGGCCCTACCGACAGAAATGGCAATAACCCTAAAATGGTTAATAACTCGCTGAAAATGTTGGCAAATGCTTTGGGCGAAAAAGGTATCTCATCGTTAAGGTACGATAAGCGTGGTATTGGCGCCAGCAAAACTGCCGGCTTAGCCGAGAAAAATTTAAGATTCGAACACTATATTGAAGACGCTAACGCTTGGCTTGATTACTTAGCTAACAATAAGCAATTTGAGCAAATTATTGTTATTGGTCACAGTGAAGGTGCGCTGATTGGTATGTTAGCGGCTCACCATAAGCAGGTAGATAAATATATTTCTCTGGCAGGGGTTGGTCAGCCTATTGATGAAACGATTCGCCAACAGCTTAGCAAACAAGCTGAGTTTGTGTTAACTAATACGATTCCTATTTTAGAAAAGTTAAAGCAAGGTCAAACGGTTGATAATGTACCTAATTATCTCATGTCTTTATTTCGTCCCAGTGTACAGCCTTATATGATTTCTTGGCTAAAATATGATCCGCAAAAAGAAATTGCTCAATTAAATAAACCTATTTTACTGGTTCAAGGGGAAACTGACTTGCAAGTTACTGTAGCGGATGTAAATAAATTGGCTAAGGCAAATAATGCGGCTGAAAAAGTGATTATTACTAAGATGAATCACATTTTTAAAGAGGCAAGTATAAATCCGCAAGCAAACTTTGCTACCTATAATCAAGCTGATTTACCTATCATGCCAGAATTAGTTGAAGCAATTGTTCAGTTTATTAACAGAGTATCGCGTTAACAGAGTATCAAGAAGTTATGCTAGCCATACGCAGTTTTAAAGTAAGCGATAAAGATAAATTAGCTGATTTAGCGGTACTAGCGTTTCAGGAATATCAACAAGCCTATGAAGATTGGCCAGCATTAGTTAAGCGCTTAAGGTGTTTTGCTGAGCTGGCAAGCTCGGCTGATATTTTTGTTGCCACTATAGCTAATGAGATTGTAGGAGCAGTAGCTTATGTGGGCGCTCAGTCAGAAAAGGCTGACTATTTTCCCGATAATACGCCAATTATTCGCATGTTAGTGGTTGCTCCTAAAGCTCGGGGACAAGGCATTGGCATGAAGTTAACCCAAGCTTGTATTGATAAAGCGCGTAGTGGTAAAAATAAACAAATTGCCTTACATACCAGTTCGATAATGAAGTCGGCTTTAACTATGTACTTAGCTATGGGCTTTGAGAAAACGGCTGATGCGCCAACGCTTTTAGGCGTAGACTATGGTGTCTATGTTAAACGTTTAGGCAACGACGATTGAAGAAGGGGTCAATGTGAAAGTTTACGGTGATAGTAAGTCAGGAAATTGTTATAAAATTAAATTGCTTATGTCGTTGTTAGAGATAGAGCATCAATGGATTGATGTTGATATTTTAGCAAAAGAAACAACAACCGCTGAATTTTTAGCTATGAACCCCAATGGTAAAATTCCTCTACTTGCTTTAGATGACGGTCGTTTTATTGCTGAATCAAATGCCATTATAAATTACCTTGCTGCTGGCACAGATCTGATTGGTGAAGATACCTTTCGTTATGCCAAAATTCAGCAATGGCAATTTTTTGAACAATATAGCCATGAGCCATACATAGCAGTAGCAAGGTTTATCGCTAAGTACCTAGGTTTACCTGCAGATAGAAAAGCAGAGTATCAAGCAAAGCAACAAGGTGGCCATAAAGCATTAGCTGTTATGGAGCAGCAACTAAGACAAAGCGATTATTTAGTTGACGATAAACTTTCTACCGCAGATATCGCTTTATACGCGTATACCCATGTTGCACACGAAGGTGGTTTTGATTTGAAGCAGTATCCAGCTATTCAAGCCTGGCTTAGCCGAATTGAACAGCAGCCTAATTATACCGCCATGGGCTAGCCAGCTTTTAATCACAACTAATATAACGCTTATATAACTAAAGGATAAATATGCCTCATTTTGTCGTTGAATGTTCAGACACCGTATTAGCCACTCATGATGAAGATAACATCAATGAGCAATTGTTTTTTGTTGCCAAAGCCAGTGGCCTTTTTATTGAATCTGATATAAAAGTCAGGGTAAAACCTTTTGCAAACTACCGTGTTGGTAATAAAAAGGTCGATTTTATTCATGTCTTTGCCGATATCATGCAGGGCAGAACGCAAGAGCAAAAAGCAGCGTTATCTTATGCTGTTGTTAACAAACTAGTACAGTTATTTCCATCGGTTGATAATATCGCCATGAATATCAGAGACTTTGAAAAGGCAACGTATTGCAATAAAGGTATGCTTTAGTAGCATAGCTGGATAAGAAGCAACCCTGAAGGACGATTTATGACAGTTATTGCTGATACACCTAAACCACCATATTATGCGGTAATTTTTACCTCCATTCGTAGCCAAACAGATAATGGTTATAACAAGATGGCGGAGAAAATGATGACCTTGGCGCAGCAACAACCAGGCTTTCTTGGCGTTGAATCTGCCAGAGAAGGTGTCGGTATTACGGTATCTTATTGGCAAAATTTGCAAGATATTAAGCATTGGAAAGCCAATACTGAGCACTTAGAAGCGCAAGAGACAGGCCGTAAACTTTGGTATGAGGCTTATCGTGTCAGAATTGCCAAGGTAGAAAAAGATTATGGTTTATAGCAATTCGATTATTCTTATAGGAAGTGCATGGTTGCGTTAAGAGAGCTAACAATTACAGATACCCCTTTGATTGTTGCAGCCTTGAACGATGAAGATGTTATTCATCATTTATCCTCTAAGATACCTCAGCCATATCGTGAAGAAGATGCACTGTGGTGGATAAATCAGGGTAGTAAAGACAAGGCAATATCTAAAGCGATTACCTTTAAAGGCGAATTTTGTGGCGTAATAGGTGTTTACCTGCAATCTTTTGATTATCAACATAGTGCTGAGTTGGGTTATTGGATAACTAAAAACTTATGGGGTAAGGGGATAGCATCAAAAGCTACCATGCTGTTTACTCAGTTACTGTTTTCAAGTACCCATATTACACGTATTTACAACCCGGTTAATGCAGATAATATTGCTTCAATCGGAGTGATGAAAAATGCGGGCTTTAAATTAGAGGGAATTTTAAACCAGTCTGCTTATAAGTACGGTAAATACAACGATGAACATTTATATGCATTACTAAAAAGAAGAACATGATGAATTTAAGAGCTGCAACAATTGATGATTTAAACCTTATTGCTAATTTGCATGCAAATAGCTGGCGCGATGTGTATGCGCAAGTGTTGTCTTCTAAATACCTTAAAGATGATGTTGTGGCAGAGCGCACTGCGTTATGGACAGAGCGACTTAAAGCGCCAAAGGCAAATCAATTAGTATTAGTTGCTGAACTCAATAATAACCTTGTCGGCTTTATCTGTTGTTTTGGTGCAAATCATAATGATTATGGCAGTATTATCGATAACCTGCATGTCAGCGCTGATTGTAAAGGTCAGGGGATTGGTAAACGATTAATTAAAACCGCAATAACTTGGTTATTAAATAATTATCCAAATGCGCCTTTGTATTTAGAAGTGCTGGAATGTAACCCTAAAGCAATAGGGTTTTATCAATCTATTGGAGCAAAAGAGCTAGCAACAGCTTATTGGCATACACCGTGCGGTAATAAAGCAAAAGAGTTTTTAGTAGGCTGGCAATCATTAACTGACTTGAATGAAAAATTATAGTTTTTTGTAGTTAACCTCAGCTTCACATAAGCCATGCGTTTCTAGCCGCTATTTTTACTGACTTCTTCGTTATTTTGAAGTGAAATAGCTAACTATTCCTACTTCAAAAAGCCTTGAATTCAGACAATAATATCTAGCTAGAAATTAAAAAAATCCATAGCCTATTGATTTGATTAGGTTTGGCGCGATTTCTTATGCAAACCTGAGGTTAGTTAACTCCAATAGATTTGCGTAGCAGGGTAGTTATGCTAGTTGCCAGTTGATGCTAATTTACTCTAAAAAGATTGATTTAAGGTAAAAATTAATCACGGCGCTGATTTGATAATTGAGGCATTCGTCTTATTTTTTTAATCAGGCCTGCTGTGTACACCTCCAACATTGTTAGCTCTTATATTCTGATAGTGTAGGGCTAACGTCATTAATTTCTTAATAAATTTATATATCATTAACTCATTTAGTATCTTTCGAATTTATACATGGTAAAAATGATAATTGTTATCATTTTACTTCTCATTGATGAGTGTTTAGGTATAATTCACAGCGATGAAAAACAACCATAATTATATCCATCACATTGTCCTAAAAGAATAATTTTCAAATTTTAAGGGAAAATAATGTTTACTAAAAAATTAAGTGCAGTGGCTTGTGCTGTGTTCACTGCTGTTTGTCAAAATGCCTTAGCAGATGATGTTGTAGCTGATGAAGAACAATCGCTCGAAACGATTGTTGTTTATGGTGAAAAAGCAAATCGTAAGCTAAAAGATACTGCATCTTCTGTGTCTGTTATTACTGAGGAATCGTTAAAAAGTTTACAGCATATTAGTGTCAGTAGCGCTATTGCTGAGATCCCCAATGTTGTGGTGTTATCTGGTGCTGCTCCTGACATTCGTGGTATTTCGGGTAATGGCTCAGGTACCGGATTTAATGGTGTTTCTGGTGGTGCTAAACCTCGTGTTACCACATTAATCGATGGTGTCGCTGAACCTTTTATGGCCGATCTAACTGGTGATACCGGGATGTGGGATATTGAGCAAATTGAGGTATTTCGTGGCCCGCAATCAACCAGTAATGGTCGTAATAGCATAGGTGGTTTGATCTTTATTAAAACCAAAGATCCAACCTATGATTGGCAAAGTGCCGCGCGAGTAGGCTATAGAAATCAAAGTAGCTATATCGATACTTCATTTATGACTTCTGGTCCTATTATTGATAATGAACTCGCGTTTAGATTAACAGGTCAAATATTAGATGGTGAAGACTATGATAACAGCGTTATCTTTGAAGAGAATGAACCGCCATTTGATTTAGACGAAGTGAAAACTCAGCGATATAAAGGTAAGTTACTTTGGGAGCCAAAGGCACTAGATAATTTAAGTACTTTATTCACTTTTACAAGTAATGAAGAAAAAGGTAACACGGGTCGTAATTACTTTACCCAAGACCATCCTTGGGCTTTTATTCCTATTTTACAGCGCTATATGGATACCGAATCTAAAACCACGAGCTTACGCATAGATTATGAAATCAATAACAATATGAGTTTTGATATCTTAGCAGCCTATATGGATTATAACTGGGGCTTTGATACCTATGAAGAAAACCCCGCTCGTCAGCAACAACTGCAAATGGATGAAGAAAACTTAACCCTAGATGCAAAATTAAACTTTGGCTTAATGAGTAACACACTTAAAGGTTTTGTTGGTGTTGCTTATTTTGAACGTGAACAAGATTATGAAAGTGTCAGTGCCTATAGTTACCATGGTCAAGATGAAAGTGACTCCAAAGCTGTTTATGGTGAAGTGAGCTACGCGTTTACTGATGCATTTAGCATTATTGCAGGTGGTCGAATTGAAAGAGAAACACAGTATCGTGACTTTACTAATGTTGTCGATGGTTTAGATGAAACCTCAGTATTAGATCAAAGTAAAACCATCAAATTACCTAAGTTAGTTTTACAATATGAGTTATCAGATACCACTACTGCCTCAATTAGTGCAAGACGAGGTTACAACGCAGGTGGTGGTGCTTTAGACTGGGCAAGCGGTGAGTATTATTACTATGACTCTGAAACCGTAAATACATTTGAAACCGGTATTCGCTCTAGCTTTGATGAAGGTAATATCAATGTCAGTGCTAATATTTTTTATAATGATTATGATGGTTACCAAGCACCTGGTTTAGATAGAAAAATTAATAATATTGACGATGTGATTACCTATGGCGCTGAATTTGAAATATCAGCCATGATCACAGATGATTTACGTATTAATGGTGGTCTAGGCTTATTAGCGTCAGAAATTAAAGATGGTAATGAAACGTATCAACATATTGATGGTAATGAGTTAAGTTCTGCGCCAGGTGTTACGGCAAATTTTGGCGTTCGTTACTGGTTTATTGAAGATCTTGATGTTGGCTTTAGCGTCAATTATGTCGATGACTATTTTGGTGAGATCACTAATTCAGATGAGCGCATTGCAGGTGATTACACGGTAGCTAAATTTGATGTTAACTATGAAATTAATAGTTGGCAGTTAACTGTATTTGTTAATAACGCGTTTGATGAGCAAGGTTTAATATCTACAGAGCCGCCAGGTCGTGCTTACCCGCAAGGCTACTCTGCTATTGTTGACCCACGTACAGTGGGCGCCTCAGTGACATTTAACTTTTAACCGTAATCGCTTTATCACTTAGATAAAGGGTTTTTAAACAAAGAGGGCATCTCGCCCTCTTTTTTATTACTTAAATTAAGTTGATTTAAGTTGTCGTATTCACCTCAATGGCTTGGTTTACTTGCTTAGCCTTATCCGGCGCTATTGCCCAAACACTGTGTTTATCACCTTGTGTTGCACGCTTTTTGGTTTTTTTAGCGCTTACAAAGAATAACATAGCAAAAACAAACGCTATTAATTCAACAAAGTAATTTTTTTGTTGGAAAGTAGATGCTAGCTCTAAGTGCGGAAGTAAGTAGCCTGCTATGGTCGTTGCAACGATAGCTAAACAAGCAAAAGCTAAGCATAATTGAATGTGAATTGCTCCACGTGCCGCGCCGCGCCACAAGCAATAACCAATAGCAGCAAAAAAGCTGACATAGTATAAGTACAGGTAGTAAATATTGGTTTGCGTGCTGTATATGTAAAGCCATTTACTTGCTAGCATGCTAACAACAACGCCTAATATAGAGCCAAAGCAAACGCCAATAGTAAGTGCCGCCATGACTTTGCTTGATTTACTTTGCTGTTGTTGTTTTTTACGTCTTTTTTCTAACCAAAGTAAGTTACCGCTATAAAATAAAAAGGCGCCAAGTAGTCCCATAATAAAATATACCCAACGACCTAAGTTACCCGCGTAATTGCCAAAATGTAAGCCAAAAAAGCTCGTTACAATTGGGCCATAGTTACTATTGTGCTCGTTATAAACGGTTGAATATTCAACCTCCATGGTAAAGGGGTTCATATAAATAATATCACTGTAACCACCACGCATCAGTTGATCATTAGCTTTTACTTCTATAGCAAGTGATGGGCTTGTGGTATCGAGTCGACTAAAATCGAGCAAGTGTAGTGTATGATTTGGTGCAAGCTCTGCTACTTTATCAATATACTGCTGCATTGGTGGGAGCGAGCTAAAGTCATAGCTTGTTTTACCTGGCGCAGCACGCTCAAATAATGGCTTATCACCATAAACTACAGATAAACCACCGTAAAATGGATCATGCAGGGCAAAAACGACTGCGGTCCAAGCAATAATAAAATGAAACGGTAGGCTGACTACGCCAATTAGGTTATGGCTATCTAGCCAGAAACGGCTGGCGCCTTTATTTTGCCTTAAGGCAAACAGTGATTTAACTAAGGTAGGTAATAAAAATATCACGCCTGAAATTAATGCTAAGAAATACAGCCCGGCAGCAATACCTAAAATTAACACGCCAAGATCTTCATGACCGACTTTGCCAACTATACCGGCAGTTCTATGCAGTTGGTCAATTAAGCTACCCAGCATATTTTTTTCACCCTGATAGCTGACTAACTGATCATATTCATTTAACGTGGCATGCTTTAGTTGATCATCAAGGCGTAAACCCCTCCCGCCACCTTTTTCATACCACATCATAGGCGAGCTATTTTCATCAAAGTTAATAATAAAGCCTTGCTTTACTTTCTCTTGTTGTTTGGCCGCTTCATTGATGAGTTGATCCAATTTAATTGCTGGTATCTGAAGTAGCTCTTGTACTGTTGGTGTTGCCCATTGTTCAATTGCAGGCTTAAACATGGTCAGTGAGCCAGCATAAAAGCCGATAAATAAAACCAGACCCGTGATTATACCTGTCCAAGTATGAATACTTTGATAGGTTCTAATGATATCGCCGCGAATTTTCATACTGTGTACCTTAAAGCGAAGAAGAGTGTGTAGCTGATAAGATTAGCTGAGGCTAAGTAAAGGAAAGCTTGCTTTGCCGTTTTAAACATAAAGGTAAAGGCAATGATAGTGAGCCAAATAGGGCTTATTATCCACATATTAAATTGTACCTTGATGTCGGCATCGATACCGCCTGGGCCATACCAAGCAAATAAGGCAACAAGTGAATAAGCAAAGCTTAAGCCCAAAAATACACCAAGTAGTGATTTTCGCCACCAATGCGGTTGAATTTTAGTTACGGTATTGTTAGTCATGGGAGATGTTCTTTGTTGATAATAAAGTAAACAAGGGAGTTAAAATAAAAAATAACATCAAGGTCATTAACCACATAAATATTGCTGATGCGGGCGTTAATACTTGTTGCCAAGCGATTAGCGCAAGAACAAGTGCAATATAGCTGATAGGACGATATTGCTTTGATAGGGGAGAGCTAAGAACGCGTTGGTTTTTATTTGTCATATAGTAAATAAAGACACCAATGAGGGTAGCCATACATGCCAAGAGGGTAAGCATAGTTATTCTGTCCAGTTGAATTAAAACTGTTGCAATTATATTGATAATGAGAGTTATTATCAATTGCATCTTTACTGTTTTTGTTGATTTTTGTGGAATTTATTATCTAGATAACTAGTTGATAATAAATTAATAATTATGCATGTGCACAAGATTTATTGTATGCAGCCATTGTGCCTTTAAGCTGCTTTGTTTATATTGGAGAAAAAGCTAAATAGATGTACAAGGATGCGTGACAAGCATGTCAGAAGTAGCAGAGCAACTGAATACCAATACTCAATTATTTGAACTACAACCAGGAAAAAACCTCGATTTACAAATTAGTCACCCTGTTTCGGTTCGCCTTAAGCTTACCCTTGTCGGTTATGAGCTGGGTAAATACATTATTTTAAAGTATCCAAGGGTTGCAAACCCGTTAGATTATAAAGATGTGCTGGTCGAAGGAAATGTGGTGATAGTTCGCTACTTACTTGAAGGTAGTAAAGGTGAATGCTTTGCCTTTCGTTCATCCATTAAAAGCGTCTGCCAATATCCTGAGCGCTTTATCTTTTTAGCTTACCCAGAAAAAATAGAAAATAGACAACTGCGCAGACAGCAACGAAATACAATTTATCTACCCGCTTCAATTATGATTGAAGATTCGACGCAAGCACAAGAAAGTCAGCTCAGTGGCGTTATTGTCGATATTTCAGAAAAAGGCTGTGGCTTTACCTTTAAAAGTCAAAGCACAAGCACCACAGTGAATAAACGCAATATTATTGTTAAGGTGCAAACCCATGGTAAGCAAGAATTCAAAATTGCCGCCAAAGTGTGTAATAGCCGTAATGAAAAGGGCAATGTCAGTGTCGGTATTCAATTTCTAGAGAATCAACCACAAATAAGTGAGCTATTAGGGCAACTGTTCATTCTCAATTAGTTTATATTTAACCTTAGGTTATTTTTATTCACCTATATTGCTTGCTACACTAGGCTTATTACTCAAAGAAACGCTATTAAAAGCTTTATGTCTAAAAAACTACCGCCACTGCATTTACTGTCTATTTTTGAAGCTTCTGCACGACATGAGAACTTTAAAGCGGCATCCGAAGAGCTGTGTATTACCCCTTCTGCAGTAAGTCATCAGGTTAAATCATTAGAAGCTTTTTTAGGTTTTGAATTGTTTTTAAGAAAAAGTCGCGGTGTTAGTTTAAATTCAGCCGGTAAAGTGTATTTACATTATGTACAGCAAGGCTTAAGCAAGTTAGAGCAAGGTACTAAGGTGGTAAGTAATAAGTTTTCAAACCCTGCGCTTAAAATTACCACGTTTCCGACTATGGCGAGCAATGCCATTATCCCACAGCTTGGCTTGTTTCAACAAAGCCATCCAGAAATTGATATACGTATTGAAACTGGCATGCAGCTCACTGATTTACGTTACGATGACAGCGATCTAGCAATCAGGCTAGGCAATGGTAATTGGCCTGGGGTTATCTCCAAAAAACTGATGTCGTTACAAGTACATGCGCTTTGCTCGCCAGAATTTGCTAAGCAATATCAGTTAAAGTCACCTGAGCAAATAGCCGATGTTCCCTTAATTGATTTGTCTAATATGGATAATGTCTGGCAAATGTGGGCAAAAGAGTTAGCTTTAGATATCAAAGATTTTAAACATAAATTAACCTTTAGCCATTATGAGGCATCATTACAAGCGGCAGAGCAGGGCTTAGGACTAGCACTCGCTGTGCTGCCAGTAGAAAACCAATTACTTGAACGTAACTTATTAGTCTCGCCTTTTGCTGTTAGCGCACCTTACTTTAAAGATCTTTACGCAGTTTATCGCGAAGAAGATGAAGATAGGCACGATATCTTGTGCTTTATTGATTGGCTAATTCGCTCACCGTTACTTAAAGTACGCAGCTAATCTAGTTCACCAAACCTATGGGTGAGTTTAATTCATCTATAGGGTGAATATTTTCCTTTTGTTTGTCTAAGCGATTTTTACTATCGTTTGTTTTAACACTTATTAAGTTGTTTGCTTAAAGCAAAAGGATAGCCACATGAAAGCAAGAGCACTCGTTATCATTCTATATCGTATTTTTGCCGTGTTATTAATACTTTTACCTGTTGTGTTTAACCTGATAAATCAAGGCTCGCTTATTAGCGCACTTGTTTATGTACCGTTAATAAGTTGTGCCGTGGCAGGTTTAGCTATTTTTATCGATGGTCTCTTAGTCGAGTATGTCATGGCAGACAACTCAGCTGAATCAGCCAACTTAACCGTGGTAGCTAACAGCCAGGCGCAGTCAGAGCACATAAGTACCGCCAAGCACGTTTGTTCGTTAAAAGTAAACGTGAAGGATTTTAATTCAGCCGCTTAGTGTTAAGCGTTAACTGTTAAATGGTAAGGATTAAAGATGGTATATTAGCTGTAATTAGGTAGAATTATTAGCACATTAGTCGCTATCACGCCTTTTCTCCTAACTATGCGTATTCTTCACACTTCAGATTGGCATTTAGGTCAATCTTTTTACGGTAAAAGCCGTGCACATGAGCATGAACAATTTTTAGCTTGGCTTATCACGCAAGTAAAGCACTATGACATAGATGCTGTTATCGTTGCTGGCGATATTTTTGATACGGCTACTCCACCGAGTTACGCACGCGAAATCTATTATAATTTTATCGCGCAAATGCACCAAATAGGCTGTCACTTGGTCGTATTAGCGGGTAATCATGATTCTGTCGCTATGCTAAGTGAGTCCAAATCCTTGTTATCAAGTTTATCTGCACAGGTTGTCCCTAAGGTAGATACTGAAGACTACAGCAATGAACAGCTTATTGTTATTAAAGATAAAAACGATAAAGCAAGTGCCATTGTTTGTGCTATTCCTTTTATTAGACCGCGCGATATTATGAAAAGCCAAGCGGGTCAATCTGCCAGTGACAAGCAGCAACAGTTACAACAAGCTATTGCCGAACATTATCAAAGCTTGTATTTGGAGGCTGAAAAGCTAAAGCAAAACATTGCCGATAAAGAAGGGTATAAGGTGCCTATTATAGCTACGGGGCATTTAACGGCACTTGGGGTCAGTGTTGCTGACAGTAAAAGTGATGCCGTACGGGATATTTATATTGGTACATTAGAAGCCTTTCCAAGTAGTGCATTTCCGCCTGCTGACTATATTGCCCTTGGCCATATTCATAGGGCTCAAACCGTGGCAAAGTCAGAGCATATTCGTTATAGCGGCTCACCAATCCCGTTAAGTTTTGATGAAGCTAAGCAAAATAAAAGCGTCTTTATTGTCAGCTTTACTCAAGATAAGCTGGCTGATGTTGAAAAAATTACTATTCCTAGTTTTCAGCCGATGGCAGTTTTACAAACTAAACTTGAGGATTTAACCGATAATACTAAGGCATTGCTTGAGCAATTTAGCGAGCAAATAAATGCACAAAATACCTTATGGCTAGATGTTGAAATAGAAAGTGCTGAACATTTAAATGATCTTCAGCAACGTTTAGCTGAGCAGTTAGCGGATGCGCCGGTAGAAGTGTTATTACTAAGGCGCTGTAAAAAAGCACGTAAGTTACTACAGCAAAGCCAAGGTATTGATAATAAAGTAACCTTGGCTGAGTTGAGCCATGATGATGTTTTTCAAGCTAAGCTCGAGTCATTAGATTTACAAAGCCCGGAAGAATTAGCAAGAAAAGCGCGTTTGCAGCAATTATTTCAGCAAACTTTAGTTAAGGTAGAAGCGCAGTGTCAGCAACAAACGAGCAAGCTTGAAGATGAATTAAGCCCAGCATTCGCGGATAATTCGCAAGTAAACGGTGCGCAAGCGAAATCTGAGCTAGAGGCTAGTTCATGAGAATCTTAACATTACGCTTTGAGAACATTAACTCCCTTAAAGGCAGCTGGCAAATAGACTTTACTAAGGAGCCGTTTGATAGCAATGGCTTATTTGCGATTACTGGGGCAACAGGTGCGGGTAAAACCAGTATTTTAGATGCGATTTGTCTTGCTTTGTATCATCAAACACCACGCCTTAGTGTTTCTAAAAAGCAAAACCAATTGATGACACGCCATACCAGTCACTGCATGGCAGAAGTTGAGTTTGAAGTGAAAGGCCAAGGTTATCGCGCTTTTTGGAGTCAAAAAAGAGCGCGTAATAAGCTTGATGGTAATTTGCTTGAACCTGTTGCTGAGCTGGCGCGTCTTGATGGCACTATTGTTGCCGAAAAATTAAAAGATGTCCGTGCGGGTATTGCGCAAATAACCGGGCTAAATTTCTCCCGCTTTACTAAATCAATGATGTTATCTCAAGGTGAGTTCGCCGCTTTTTTAAATGCCGATCCGAAAGAGCGAGCATTATTGTTAGAGCAGTTAACGGGCACGGAGATTTATGGTCTTATTTCTCAGCAAGTCTTTAATGATCATAAAGTCGCTGAGCAGGAGTTAGCGCTATTACAAGCAAAAAAACAAGCTGTGTTGTTATTGCCTGATGAAGAAGTCGCGAACTTAACAGAGCAATTAACTGAGTTATCGCATTTAGATAGCGCGCATAGCAAACAGCATAATGAACTTATTGCCTTAAAATCATGGCGACTTGCGCTAGAAGAAAATACTCAGCAACTAGATAAATCACAAGCTGAATTAGACGAGGTAAAGCAACGTGAGCTTGAGGCTAAACCAGAGCTGGATAAACTACTGTTAGCTGTACCTGCAGAGCAAATCCATGGCAAATATCAGCTTTTTTGCCAAGCTAAACAAAGGTTATCAGAACAAGAGCAGGCGCTTGAACAATTAGCACAGCAGCATAAGCAAATATCTGACGCAGTTAAGCAAGAAGAGCAAAACCTGTCAGTAACTGAGCAAGAGCAAAATCAAGTATTACAGCAACTGGCGGCAAGTGAAGTGTTACTTCGCGATAAAATTGTGCCACTTGAAACGGCCATTACCAGCCAAGAGCAAGAGTTAACTAAGCTAAAGCAAACAATTACGGTATTAAATGAAACGCATACAGAGTTAACACAACAACAACAAAGTACCGCTGAGCAGCAGCAAGTACTTTCTGGCAAATTAAGCGCGCAAAAACAGCAGTTGGCAGCACAAGCGAATAGTCATGAACTAGCCAATAGGCTGCCCCGTTGGCATGAGCAGTTTACTCAGCTTGCCAAGCATAGAAGCAAAGCTTTAGCTTTTAATGAGCAAGAGCAGCAATGTCACACTGAGCTTGAAAAGCTGAACAAGCAAAGTGTCGATAAACAAGCGCAGTTACAAGCGTATCAACAAGATTTACAAAGTGAAGCCAATAAACTTGCTGAATTTGGCCAAAAGCAACAAGCCTTGTATCAAAATCATCAACCGGCATTAGATGCGTTATTTGCTAAAGATGTAATACTAACCTTGGCATCACAGCAATTAACAACACCCTTGTTGGCAAAGCAACAACAAGTTAATGCTTTACAGCAAGGTATTGTACTATCACAGCGCTTAAGCGCACTGTATAACGAGCAAAATGAGCTAGCTCAGCATAGCCATCAGCAAGAGCAAGTTATTATTGATACGCAAAGCCAATTAACACAAATGCGCACGCGATTTGGTGAATTAAATCAGCAACAAAAAGATGTTGAGAACTTATTACAACAGCATCAAGCCATAATGTCGTTAGCAGAGCATAGGCAACAATTACAAGCGCATCAGCCATGTCCGCTGTGTGGCTCAACAGAGCATCCGCTACTACAAGGTTATCAAGGTATTGATAGCAATGAGCACCAACAACGTTTAACGGCGATTAAACAAGAGAAAAAACAATTAGAAGAGCAGGGCAATCAGCTTAACCGTCAGCATAGTCAAAGCACAGGCTTATTAGCAAGCTACAAAGAAAGACAACAAGTAATTGAAAAAGAACTCGCCGATAATAGCCAGCAGTGGCAACAGTTAACCAAAGCGAATGCCATTCACCTTGATATTAATCAGCTTAATGAGCTTAACGCACAGCTTCATTTATGCCAGCAGCAGCTAGATAGTCTTAGCCAATATCAAAGTGATTTACAATTACTTGAGCAAGCACAAGCCGATAATAAAGAGGTATTACGAAAAATTGAGGGGCAAGTACAAGATTGCCAAAGTCAAATAACTGTGCTGCTGGGGCAAATTGACAATGTTCAGCAAAATAGTCAATCAATTCAGCAAAACAAAGCGCAATTAGATAATGAATTGATGCAGTGTTACCAACTGCTTAGGCAAGAGATCCTTGAGTTACAGATAACACTACCAGAAAGCTTAGTGTCGGAAAATGCGCTGACATTGACTGGCACATTCAATAAAGAGCAACTAGAAAACGAGCAAGCAGGCGAACAAGCTTGGTTAATAACACAGCAGCAAGTTGCAGAGCAGCATCAGCAATTATTGCAACAAATAGAGCTGGCTGAACAGCAACTTATTAGTCTTAATCAAGCGCAAGCTGTCGTTGATAGTCAATATCAGCAAAGCCATGAGCAGCTACAAGTTAAGCAAGCTGAATATCAAGCGCTATCAGAGCAATTACAGTTGCAAAATGAGTTACGCGTTACTGGTTATCTGGAGTTAAATCTTACTTTTGAAGATGGTTATAGTGTTGATATAGCAACAAAAATCATTAGCGAGCAAAGAGAACTAAGCACTAGCGCTATTGAACAAGCAAAAGCAAGTCTAGCTAACGTTCAACAGCAAGATAATCAGCTATTAGGGCAATTAAGTGCGGCGAAAAAGCATTATGAACAGCTAATTTCTGAACAAAAAATAGCCAGTGATAATTGGTTGTCTGTGTTATCGGAAAGTCAATTTACCGATGAAGCTCAATTTTTAGCAGCGTTAATATCACCACAAGAAAAAGATGAATTACAAGCATTAGCAAAAGCACTTGAGCAAAGTAAAGGTCATTTTATGACCTTGTTAGAACAAGCGAAATTAAATGAAAAACAATTACGTTTAAAGCAAGCTGATTTTGAACAGAGCGAGTACTTTTCATTAGAGCTAAGTGCCCTTGATAGTCAATTAACCGCGCTGTCAGATTTAATGAAAGAAAACCAAATTCAGCTTGGACAAGTAAAGCAAACTTTATCTACGGATGAAGAAAACAAGCGTACTCAGCAGGCATTAATTGAACAGATTGAACTATCACGTAGCAAACTAGATGATTTAAGCTATTTAAATGGCCTGATAGGCTCAGCTGATGGCGCTAAGTTTAGACGCTTTGCGCAAGGTTTAACCTTACATTACCTGGTGCATTTAGCTAATGAGCAGTTAGATAAGCTAGATGGCCGTTATCAATTACAATGTCAGCAAAGTGATAATTTAACATTACAAGTACTGGATACTTGGCAAGGTGATAGTGTTAGAGATACTAAAACTTTATCGGGTGGAGAAAGTTTTTTAGTGAGTTTAGCGTTAGCGTTAGCTTTATCAGATTTAGTGAGCAGTAAAACCAGCATAGATTCACTATTTCTGGATGAGGGGTTTGGCACTTTAGATAATGAAACATTAGAAGTGGCATTAGATGCTTTGGACTGCCTAAATGCTAGTGGTAAAACTATAGGTATTATTAGCCACATTGAAGCCTTAAAAGAGCGTATTGCCGTACAGATCAAAGTGAAAAAATTGAGCGGCCTAGGTGTCAGCTCGCTAGAAAAACAATACCAGTATTGTCCTTAACGCTTTTTAATGATGACTGAAAAAGCGATTTATCTTAACAGCTATTACTATCGCAAGGAAAAACCTTAGTGGAAATTTGGATTTATTTCACCTTACTTGCCGCGACCATGCAGGCAGTTAGAACCGCGGGACAAAAACACCTCTCAGGTAAGTTAAACGCCATGGCAACCACAGGCGTGCGTTATATTTACGCACTCCCGTTTGCCTGGGGTTATTTACTTTGGCTGTTAAGTTATAAGCAAATTGATGTACCTTCGCTTAATCATGACTTTTTAGGTTACGCTTTAATTGCTTGTGTTATGCAGATTATCGGTACGGCTTGCTTGGTTGCGGCCTTTCGTTATCGAAACTTTGCTGTTGCTACAAGCTTAGCGAAAACAGAAGCGATACAAGTGGCAATTTTCGGCGCTTTGTTGTTTTCTGCCCCCTTATCAGGTTTAGGCTGGCTCAGTGTTATTGTTGGTGTCGTTGGGGTGTTTTTAGTCTCTAAGGTTAAGTTTACCTTAAAAGAAGCTTTTAAAGGCTCTGATGCCATTCCTGGTATGGGCTTTGGCTTGGCAGCAGGTTTAGGTTTAGCGATCACTACTTTACTTATTCGAGAGTCGAGCTTAAGTCTGAATACCGATTTAATGGTCAGTGCAGCGGTTACCTTAGTGTTTATGATCACAGTGCAATCAGTAATTTCACTGCTATATGTTTATATTCAAGATAAAAGCCAATTACCTTTGATGGTTAAACATTGGCGTGTTTGTTTATTTGTCGGTGTAACCAGTGTTTTAGGCTCAATTGGTTGGTTTACCGGCGCAAGCTTTCAAAATGCTGCTTATGTTAAAGCGCTAGGACAAGTTGAATTCTTTATTACCTTGGCACTGACGTATCGTGTTTTTAAAGAAAAAATCACCTTTAAAGAATACTTAGGTATGTCATTAATTATATTCAGTGTGGTTATTTTGTTGCTTTGGGCATAAAGCGCAGATAATACTAAGTGAAATAGTGCATTCAATTGCTATAAACACTTGATTCATCTAGCCAGCAGGTTACACTGCGCCATAAGCTAACAATTGGAAATAACATTATGAAAATAGCAGATAAAACCGTCGTACACTTTCATTATTCATTAAAAGATGAGTCAGGGGAGCAATTAGAGTCTTCTCATGGTCATGAGCCAGTGGTTTATTTACACGGTGCAAATAACACGCTTGTTGGTCTTGAAAAGGCATTAACTGACAAAGAAGTGGGTGATAAGTTTTCTGTGACATTACAACCAGAAGAAGCGTATGGTGAGCGTAATGAAGAAGCGATCCAGCGTGTGCCAACTAAACATTTACTCGGTTTACCAAGTAAAAATGCTAAGTGGAAGCCGGGTATGATTGCTGTGGTTGAAACTGAGCAAGGCAAACGTCAAGTGACGGTTGTTAAAGTAGGTAAGTTTATGGTCACCTGTGATATTAACCCACCATTAGCGGGTAAAGTGATCACCTTTGATATTGAAGTGGTTGATGTGCGTGAAGCGACGGAAAAAGAAGTACAGCATGGTCATGTGCATAGCGCTGACAGTAGCTGTGAGCACGATCACTAAATCTCTCGTTTATAAGTAATTTTATATAGAGAAAAGCCTTAGCAGTTAAGCTGCTAAGGCTTTTTTATTTGCTAGGTAAAGCATTATTGTTGAAAGTTAAGCTCGCCAAAATGCTCTGGTCTGTGATAATCAGGCTCGGCAACATCAATAGGGTTCCATACCGCGTATTGTGGCTCGGTATCGCCACCACAGCGATAGAAGTTAGCAAACCATTTGTCACGATTAACGCAAGATTGCGTTATTTGTTCAATCACGCTAAATGGTAGGGTGATTTCAATTTGCCAATCAGTGTCATCACTTTGTGCGGATTTTACAGGGCTTTTTATTGAACTCGTGCGCTTTATCAATGCCGCTTGCGCTAAGCTAATAAATTCGCGATAGTTTCGATCAGGGCCATAAGCAATATGTAATGTGCCGCAGCAATTCACTTCTAAATTAATATATGCGCTGCCCAGAATACCGCTAGGGCTAAAGAAAAACTCTACACAGGAGTCTTCACAAATGAGCATGTGGTTAAGCTCTGTTTGCTTAGCAACACTGTATTTATCTTCAGCATGAATATGAATAAATAAATTGTCTTCATTGGCTGCTAATTTAATTGCTGTCTTTTGTTTTAGTCCGGTTTGATACCAAGGATATGAATCAATCACTAATGAGGGGATCGCTTGCCAGTTTGGATATGCTTGCTTTAGAGTGGTGACTGTGTAGTTTTTCATAGCTTACTTTTTGTCTGTTTCAACAACACTGAGAACATTAACTTGCGTTAAATCTATCATTTTCCAGCTAATATTAAAATCATAAAGGCTCATGCCGTATTGTTTTTCATCAAGTTTATCAGCTTTATAGGCAGGTCTAGGATCTTGCTTTAATACCTGCTCAATCAAGTTTGCTAAATCGGGATAGTGTGATTTAAATTGAGCAATTTGCGCTTTCGCAGCAGCGGTAAAATGTACACTAAGCTGTTTACTCGGTTGCTGTTGAGCAAAGCCTGCTTGTGCATCACTAAGGGCATCTGAGTAGGGCACATAAGGCTTAATATCGATAATGGGGGTTTTATCAAGCAAGTCTAAGCCTGATATATGTAAGACTACCTGTTTACTGTTATCTTCAACTTTATCGAGTTTTACCACCGACATGCCGATAGGGTTGGGTCTAAAGGTGGAGCGAGTTGCCAACACGCCAATTTTTTTATTACCGCCGAGTCTTGGAGGCCTAACTAAGGGCTTCCAGCCTTGATTTTGTGTGCCATGAAACACAAATAATAGCCATATATGACTATACTGCGCTAATTCTCTGACCATTTGTGGATCATTAGCTTCATTGCAAAGGATAACTTTGCCTTTGGCAGCACTCGCTAAGCCAGGCTGTCTTGGAATGGCAAATTTTTCTTTATAAGGAGATTCAATATAGGCAATTGGCGTTATTGCTATTGAGTCAGTTACAGCTGATGTCATGGCTATTGCTCTGCGCCGCTGTAGAACGAACGTCCATAACAAATGACTAAAGCATGACACTGTTTGGCATCATTACTTTGATTAAGCTCGGCTAACTTTTCAGGAGTTAATTGCGCACAACCAGAAAAGACTATGGCATTGGCGCCAAGGCTAAAAGCTTGCTGCCTTGCCTGTGTTCTGGCATTTATTTCATCAGGGGCTGCATGATGTGGTCTTTGCTGACAATCTTGTCCTTCCACGCCTTCAATGAATTTATATGGGCCTGGTATATTAGTTTCTTTCTCATATATGGTGACTTTGCTGGCGGAAAAGTACTGGTTAATATTATCTTTATCTAGGTTAGTTGATACCGCGTAATTGCTGCTACAACTAATGATGCCAGCGCAGCTTGCACTTAGGGTTACTAATTTAATCACTGATTTTAAATTCATTATTTAACTTTATTCTTGTGGTAGTGTTTTAAAAAATACAGGTTTTTTACCTGCGATCCAATAGTGAAATAAGCGATCTATGGTGTTATTTTTTTGCTTCATATAAATCCAATTGCGCATAAAGTTTTCAAAGGTAACATCATTAGTATTGATGGCAAATGCCATCGAAATTTCAGCAATGGCAGGTTTAGGTACAACCACGGTATAACCTGGGTGTAGCAGTGTCCATGCTGAGGCTGTTGGTGCGCCAAATAGCATGGCATCTATATGCTGATATTCTTCTCTAAAGAACAGTCGTGGTGTTGATATTTCCCATACCTTGGTATGGTCAAAATAACGGCTTACTAGGTTTTCACTAAAATACATCTCAGGTACGGCAACAATCAGCTCTGGGCGGTTAAATATGTTATCCCATTGAGTGAACTCTTTGCGTCTATCCTCTTTAACAATAAAAGCAAGCGATTGACTTGAGTAAGGCACTGTTAACGTGTATTGCTTCATATTGTTAGGCAAAACTGGCATGCCGGTAGTCATATCTAAATAACCCGAAGAGAGCAGAGATTTTGCTTGCTCGTGGAATATACGCACAAACTCAATTGAGACACCTAAATCGTCAGCAAGTAAGTTTATGATCTCAATATCAAAACCAACTAACTTGCCATCTTTGTTATGAAAAGCATACGGCAGATCATCTCTAAAATAACCAACACGGATAAAGCCACGTTTTTTAATGCGGCTAAGCACGTCACCTGTGGGTTGATTAGACATAATGCTGCTGTCGGGTTCGGTTAGTACTCTTGCTTTGGTGTCTAAAAGAATAAAGTCGCGGTCAATGAACTTGCTATAGCCTTGATATTGGTAGCTAATTTCACTAAAGGTAAAGCGAAGCGTAGTAAATACCAGTATGGAAATAAGCGGTAATGCAATGGCATATTTGATAAAGACAGGCCATTTAAAAGTGAGCTTATTAATAACGCTTGAAGCAATTAAGAGCACCAGGGAAGCAGAAAATATGACAGACAATAGCGAGTTTAGTCGCCCGATCATCAAATTTTCAGCGGCAAGGAATAAGTCAAACATTGAGGTAGGGACGTTAAATAAATCTAACAGGTTTGGAATGGCTAAGGTAGTTGAGCCAAACAGTTGCGCAATACCAAGTGTGGTTAAATTTAGATAATCTGTGCTATCGACTTGTGAGCCTGAAAACCAGGCAGCAAAGAGCGTAAATAAAATGGCGAGTAGCTTACCGCCAACAGGTAAGCTAAAGGTAATAGGCACAATAATACTGGGAATAGCACTGGTATCTTTTTTAACGGCATTATCATCAATATCATGGGTGAGCTGTTCGGCGATTAAGTGTTTAACTTTTTCCACGATTACCGGAATAACGGCAAAAAAGCTTCCTGTGGCAAAGGCTGTTAGCATAGCTTGTCGTGTTGTTCGTAATACTTGTTGATAAGTAAAGGGTGTCATTAAGGCAACAACAGCAGGTAAGATTACAAAACTTAATAAAGCAACGAGGGAAGCCGCAGTAGCTATGTAAACTACTAAACCGTCAATTTGAGAGCTATCTAGGGTTGCTGCTGCTCGTTGAGCAATAGCGAAAATACCAATAGGTGCAACGCGCATAACCAGTGAAGTAACATTAATAACAGCATTATTTAACCCTGTAAGTGCCAGTAAGGTATGTTTTTTGGCCTTTGCTTGCATTAAACCTATGCCAATTAGAATGCTAAAAACCACGACACTTGGCACTACGCCATAAGCAAAGGCATTAAAAGGATTTTTTGGAATAAACAAGTCAACCAAATTGACTTCAGCTTGTGTTTTTATGGTATTTAAACTGTAAAAATCTGCATTTTGCCAGGCAGGAAAGGCAATGGGCGCAAGCAATATAAAAGCAATGACAATAGCCATTAAACACAGTAAAAATAGCAAAGAATGCTTAGCCGCTGTGCCTATTTTATCGGGCGCTAAACCACCAAAGCCGATAATGAGTGATAACGCGATATAAGGTAAAGCGGTCATTTGCAGTGCTAAAACAAAGGCATTTGCCAAAGAGTCAACGCCGGGTAGTACGCCATCACTGTTAAAACCAATCAACAGGCCGAGTACCATCGCTGTAATGATTTTAGCTGAAAGCGGCAGTTTATTGAGAAAGGCTAATGGAGTTTTGCTAAACATAGGTGCTATCTGTAAGTTTGTTTAAAAATCTAAGTGATTTGCTAAAGTCATGTCATAAACAAAGTTATGTCATAAAAATAGAAAAGGTATCGAGACCTTGAAAAGTTTCGATACCTTTTGACAACATGAGCTAATGAATGGTTCGCAGCTGCGGTAAATATTACTTAACGCGCATACCCGCTTTAGCGCCATCATCAGGGTTAAGGATCCAAAGATCTTCACCACCAGGACCTGCTGCTAGTACCATGCCTTCTGACATACCAAAGCGCATTTTACGTGGTGCTAAATTCGCTACCATAACCGTGTGCTTACCAATTAAGTCTTCTGGCTGATAGGCTGACTTGATACCGGCAAAAACTTGTCTTGTTTCTTTGCCTTCATCATCAAGGCCTAACGTTAATTTAAGCAGCTTGTCTGCCTTTTCAACGTGTTCAGCATTGATTATTTTGGCAATACGTAAATCTACTTTAGCGAAATCATCAAATTGAATTTCTTCTGAGATAGGATCAGCTGCTAATGGGTTTGCTAAAGCTGCTGAATTATCAGCGGCTGGCTTGGCCTGCTTTTTAGCTTTCTTAGTCTCTGCTTTTTTCTCATCTTTTGCCGATAAGCTTTCTTTTGACGCATCTGTCATGGCATTAATTTTGTCCATGTCGACACGTTGTAATAAGGCTTTAAACTTATTGATTTTATGGTTAGTTAATAAGGTTTTATGGCCTTCCCATAATAATTCATCATTTAAGAAGCCTTCGGTACTTTCTGCAAGTTTAGGTAGTACTGGCTTTAAGTAGGTCATTAACGTGCGGAACATATTGATACCTAATGAACAGATATCTTGCACTTCTTGCTGCTTAGTTTCATCTTTAACTAATTGCCACGGCTCTTTCACGGCAATGTATTCGTTTACTTTATCTGCTAACGCCATAATCTCGCGCATTGCACGGCCAAAATCACGTGCTTCATAATGAGCTGCTATGCTATCGCCAGCATTCATGACTTCATCAGCAAGTGCTTGATCGTCAATGTTGCTTGATAACATGCCATCAAAGCGTTTGCTAATAAAACCAGCACAACGAGAGGCAATATTAACGACTTTACCGACTAGATCAGAGTTAACACGTTGGGCGAAATCTTCAAGATTTAAGTCTAAATCATCAATACGATGCGTTAGTTTTGCTGCATAGTAGTAGCGTAAATACTCTGGGTTTAAATGTTCTAAATAAGTACGGCCTTTAATAAAAGTACCTTTTGATTTAGACATTTTAGCGCCATTAACGGTAACAAAACCGTGCGCATAGACTGATGTCGGCTTACGATAGCCTGAGCCTTCTAACATAGCAGGCCAGAATAAACTATGGAAATAGATGATGTCTTTACCGATAAAGTGGTAAAGCTCAGCGTCTGAATTTTCATGCCAAAAGCTGTCAAAATCGATTTCTGGTTTTTTATTACAGAGGTTTTTAAAACTACCCATATAACCAATAGGTGCATCTAACCAGACATAGAAAAACTTACCTGGCGCATTGGGAATTTCAAAACCAAAATAAGGCGCATCACGGCTAATATCCCACTGCTGTAAGCCAGACTCGAACCATTCCGCTAACTTGTTGGCCATTTCATCTTGTAAGGCACCGCTTCGCGTCCAATCTTTTAACATTTGCTCAAATGCAGGCAAATCAAAGAAGTAATGTTCAGAATCTTTTAATACCGGCGTAGCGCCAGAGACAACAGAACGCGGGTTGAGCACTTCTGTTGGTGAATAGGTTGCACCGCAATCATCACAACTATCGCCATTTTGATCTTCACTCTTACACTTTGGACAAGTGCCTTTAACAAAGCGATCTGGTAAAAACATACCTTTTTCAGGATCGTACAATTGTGAAATAGTACGGGTTTTTATATGACCATTGGCGTGTAAGCGATTGTATATTTCTGTGGCAAAAGCTTGGTTTTCTTCACTGTGTGTTGAGTGATAGTTATCAAAGCTAATATGAAAATCAGCAAAATCTGCCATATGTTCTTCACGTACAGCATTGATCATTTCTTCTGGGCTAATACCAAGCTCTTGTGCTTTTAACATGATTGGCGTGCCATGCGCATCATCGGCACAAACAAAGTAAGTTTCGTGGCCGCGCATACGTTGAAAACGCACCCAAATGTCCGTTTGAATATGTTCTAAAAGATGCCCTAAATGGATTGAGCCATTGGCATAAGGCAGGGCACAAGTGACTAAAATTTTACGTTTTGATGATGAATTTGCTTCAGACATGAATTATTCGTATTTTTTTGATGGTAATAATGGCTGCAATAGTACAGAATTTAGCGATTATTCTCAATTGCTATTTCCCTTGGTAAAGACTATGTTTGGTAAATTATTTTCCCGCGATACTCATGATAAAAATAAAAAAAAATCTCATACACAAACTTCACGTGCTGACTCTGATAACAATGACCTAGTTATGGATGAACCAGCGTCGTTGCATCTTATTGAAGAAACCTTGTCGCAATATCAGTCTGAGTTATTTCCACAAGGGGTATTAAACCTTAGCCAAAACTTTTCAATCGATTATGGTAAAGAAATCACCGTGCATTTAGTTATGCCATTTCCCTGTCAAGGAGAGTTAGATGAGCTGGCAGTGAGTTTATCTAAAGCATTAAATAAACCTGTTGTAATTGATGTTAGCTTAAAGATAAAACAAGTACGTAAGTTTGCTCTCAATGGTAGTGCAGACAATATTGCTAATATTATTGCGATTGCTTCAGGTAAAGGCGGTGTTGGTAAATCAACCACGACAGTTAATCTAGCTTATGCCTTGATGAGTGAAGGGGCACGTGTTGGTATTTTAGATGCTGATATTTATGGTCCATCGATTCCAACCATGCTAGGTCTTAAAAATCAAAAACCTACCTCAAAAGATGGCAAATTAATGACGCCATTAGATGGTCATGGTTTAGCGGCTATGTCGATAGGCTTTTTAGTGGATGAAGATGATGCCACCGTTTGGCGTGGCCCTATGGCAAGCTCGGCCTTTAACCAATTATTAAATGAAACGGCTTGGCCTGAGCTGGATTACTTACTTATTGATATGCCTCCTGGTACTGGAGATATTCAATTAACCCTCGCACAAAAAGTACCTGTTGCTGCATCTGTTATTGTTACCACCCCACAAGATATAGCGCTAATTGATGCTTCAAAAGGTGTTGCTATGTTCGATAAGGTACAAGTTCCCGTTTTAGGTATAGTTGAGAATATGAGCTATCACTTATGCGAAAACTGTGGTCACCAAAGCCATATATTTGGTGAAGCGGGCGGTGAAAAAATGGCGAGTAAAAATGGTACTCAGTTGCTGGGGCAATTACCATTAAACATTGATATTAGACGAGATGCTGATATGGGCAGCGCTAATATAAAAACAAATAGCACTGGTGAAATAGCAAAGCAATATCGTAAAATAGCGCGCAATATTGCTGGACAGTTATTTTTGCAATGCGATAATGCCAGCCCATTAACACCAGATGTTTCTATAACCCTACAAAAAGACCAATAATACAAGACTTAGCTTATGAGATTATGTGATAAAGATATTGAACAATTTTTAGATGAAGAGCGCATTGTTATTTCACCTAAACCTGATACATCAATGATTTCTGGAGTCAGTGTTGATATTCGCTTGGGTAATGAATTTCGCGTATTTCAGGATCATACCGCACCTTATATTGATTTAAGCGGTCCAAAAGCCGAAGTACAACAGGCGATGAATTCAGTGATGAGTGAAGAGGTCTTTATAGAGGATGGAGAGGCGTTCTTTTTACATCCAGGCGAGCTTGCATTGGCAGTAACTTATGAGTCAGTGACATTGCCGGATGATATTGTTGGCTGGCTAGATGGTCGTTCATCATTAGCTCGTTTAGGTTTGATGGTACATGTAACCGCACATCGTATTGATCCCGGCTGGTCTGGGCAAATTGTTTTAGAGTTTTATAATAGTGGTAAGCTACCTTTAGCCTTACGCCCTAAAATGAAGATAGCTGCGCTAAACTTTGAAACTATGTCAGGTAGTGCCTTACGTCCATATAATAAGCGTGATGATGCCAAGTACAAAGATCAAAAAGGTGCGGTAGCAAGTCGTATCAGCCAAGATGATACAACAGAGTAGCTTAAACTATTGAGCAAATGAAAACGCCTAGCATTAGCTAGGCGTCAGATTACTGACAAACCCCGTCATTCTGTTCGGGGTTTGTCTTTTATGAGCAGCCGTAGGCTGCGATCTCGATATTTTTCTAGCCACGTCTTTTCTATTTTATTTGGTTTTTCTGGACTTGTTTGGGGCTTATCTTCCCTATTTGGCGTGTTAATGTCTCGAATTGAGCTTTTAAAGGGCTATCCTTTTTAGATTGCCATTATTTGGGGAATATTTGATAGCGTCATTGCTATCTTCTTCATATTTTGTGCTGCCGCAGCCATATATGCTTGCATTTGAACATTATGCTTACCTCGGTATCTTGCATACCTGTGACCATGGTGTTGCTTTGCATCAGCAAAACTTCTTTCAACGGTTTCGCATCGTCGTTTGTAAAGGTATTTACCAAGGCTTGTTAAGCGAAATTCATTAGCCCGATCTTGACTCGCAGCCATTACGTGGCGTGTTATCACTTTCTTATGACTTTTACTCTTAGTGCAATCTTTTAATTGAGGGCAATTAACGCATACCTTGGGGTCAGAATGATATTCTCGGTAACCCTCTCGACTGGTGGTCGAGTAGATTAACGTTTGCTCTTGCGGGCAGGTATACGTATCTGCTTTCTCGTCGTATTTGAAGTGCTTTTTCTTAATGGCATTCTTCGTTCGTGAAGGACGACGGTAACCAAACACCCCTTGGATGTTACGTTGTTCCAGATTAAAACAGACGGGCGCTGTGAAGTAGCCTGCATCAATACCAACAAATTCAGGGGATAGTGCAAAGCGATTTTCAATGGCATCAAGGCGAGCAATGTATGGTTGAGAATCGTGGACATTACCTGGCGTAATATGCGTATCTACAATAATGTTATAGTCGTTATCTACGGTTCTGTGGTCTAGGTAGAAAAAACCTTTTGGCTTTTCATCTCGGTGCATATAACCGCTATCACTATCGGTTTTACTTACCTTATTCCGCTTTATCTCACAATAGCCTTTATCCTTGAGTGGCTTTTTTCCAGCCGCTTTACGGTCTGCCTCCACAGCTTTGTTGATTTGCTTAATATAGGCACTGGTTGAGACGGGTTTGAGCTTGTTGGTGAACTTTCGTTTATTGGCGTTTGCTTTTAAGTGTGTGCTGTCGGTGAATAAGGTTTTGCCCCCAACTAGACCATGTTTAATGGCTTGTTGGACGATGTGATTAAATATACGTTCAAATACATCTGTGCCATTGAAACGACGAATACGATTTTGACTAAGTGTTGAGGCATCGATAACTTTCTCGGTAAGCCCCATGCGGAGAAACCATCGATACGCGACATTTACTTCGATGTCTTTGATGATTTGGCGCTCACTTTTAATACCAAATAAGTACCCAAGTAGCATAATTTTAAATAGCTGGACTGGCTCCACCGGAGGACGACCATTATCAGTGCAATATAAGTCTTTGACTTCATCTCGAATAAACTCAAAGTCAATATACTTATCGAGTTTACGAACTAGATGGTTGGCTGGAACTAACTGGTCTAGCGTGACCATTTCGAGTTCATGTTGTTGCGGGGAAGGTTCTCTTAACATGGTTAATTTTTGTAATTTTCCATGTTTTTATTAGATCAAAGTCCTAGACTACTGTCTAGGACTTTGTCATCAGTCTGACGCCTAGCATTAGCTAGGCGTTTTTCGTTTAACTGTTTGATTCAGCAGTATTAGCTTTAGAAGATTGAGCAATATTGGCAAATTTGTTGATACAACTTTCCAAGGCATTAATCAGTTTTTCTTTATCATGATGATGAGGGATATGCTTGTGTACTAAATCTTGGTGATGGATATTTACTCTATCTGACTTCATGCTGTCATCTTGGGTAATAACACTATCTATTGGCATACTGCCAATATTATCTTCAATCCAAGTTAGCTTTTCATCAATAGTCATATTAGCAGCAGGGCTTTGTTCAGCAACTATGTTGTCGATAAAAACACAATGGCCTTTACGATTGATAATTGCTTTACTGATATCGCGCACAAGTAAAGGCGGGATAACACTGGTTAAAAAGCTGCCTGGCCCTAAAATAATCAGATCTGCATTAGTTATGGCTTGGATACTAGCTGGGCTTGCTTTAACAAGTGGGGCTAGCATTAAGTTTTTTGGCATAATCGGCATATCATCAACAGAAAGCTCACCCAATCGACATCGACCCTCTGGGTAGAAGGCCATTAAATCCGTTGGTGTTTCTGACATAGGTAATACCTGTGTTTTAACACGTAGCATTCGACGTACTAGGTTAATAGAGTCCAATGGGGATGATTGCATTTGCTCTAGCGCATACAGTATTAAGTTACCTAGGTTATGGCCACTTAAGCCATCATTGCCATCAAAACGAAAGTTAAAGAGTTGATTACCAATAGCACCTTTATCAGCAAGCTGGGTTAAGCAATTGCGTAAATCACCCCAAGCAATAGTAGAGCTGCGTTTTCGTAACTTGCCGGTTGAGCCACCATTATCTGTTGTGGTAACAATACCGGTTAATTTATTTCCCATAAAGGAAAGCGTTAGTAGTACACGACCTAAACCGTGTCCGCCGCCAATGGCGACGATGTTAAGCTTTTTCAGCTGCATAATTTTTTCTTTCATTAAACCTAAGAGGTCAGATGTGCAAACAATAGCGCTAATCGATAGATAAATAAAGGTGATGACAAGGTAAAAGTGTTAGTTGCTTGTTATTTGATAATATTGAAATGTAAATGTAGGGAAGGGGAGATTTATTTACACGGTTGTTTTTTGCTCAATCTTAACAAACGCTTAGGTAATATTTAACCAAATTGATGTTTAAGTGATCAGAATTTCAAAATATCAAAAAAAACAGCAATTTTTTTAAAATAACTGTTGACAGTTTAAGGGGGCGTGCTTAGAATGCGCCTCGTTTTCAGCAAGTGTTAGGTCCACATGCAGAAGATAGAACATTTATAAACTATTAGGCCAGTTTTTAAATGTTAACCGTTTTTATAAAACGGGGCTATAGCTCAGCTGGGAGAGCGCTTCGCTGGCAGCGAAGAGGTCTGCGGTTCGATCCCGCATAGCTCCACCATAGATTTTATGACAAGTGCATAAAAAGTCAGGATAACTGACCGATAGTTTATTGTGTCCCTATCGTCTAGAGGCCTAGGACACCGCCCTTTCACGGCGGTAACAGGGGTTCGAATCCCCTTAGGGATGCCACTTTTATTAAGTGCAACAAGTTATGGTATGTTTTAACTTACTTTGCCTGTAGGGCGGGGTAATTAGAGGTTTGATTATTACAGCTTTACCGCTAGAATTAATCAAATCACCAGAAATATCTGGTAGATAGTTTTACTGAGCAATCAGTTTGTGTCCCTATCGTCTAGAGGCCTAGGACACCGCCCTTTCACGGCGGTAACAGGGGTTCGAATCCCCTTAGGGATGCCACTTATTCTTTATGAATCCAGGGCTTGCACTGGTAAAACAGCAAGGTTTAGACTGCTATATTAAGCTTGCTTTATATAGTTATACTAAGATTACCATAAGGTACTTAGTAGATAGTTTACTGAGCAATCAGTTTGTGTCCCTATCGTCTAGAGGCCTAGGACACCGCCCTTTCACGGCGGTAACAGGGGTTCGAATCCCCTTAGGGATGCCACTTATTCTTTATGAATCCAGGGCTTGCACTGGCAAAACAGCAGGGTTTAGACTGCTATATTAAGCTTGCTTTATATAGTTATACTAAGATTACCATAAGGTACTTAGTAGATAGTTTACTGAGTAATCAGTTTGTGTCCCTATCGTCTAGAGGCCTAGGACACCGCCCTTTCACGGCGGTAACAGGGGTTCGAATCCCCTTAGGGATGCCACTCTTTTCATTGAGAGTGAAACTTAAGTGAAGCATAGAAAGCCTACGCAATAATTATTATTGCGTAGGCTTTTTTGCGTTTGCCTGCTGAAAACTTCGTTCACTATTCTTGCCACTTCTTTAAAATGGCTAAATCACCAATATTGTCGACAATTATACTTAAGTCTACTTGTTTATTATAATTATTTCGTTATGATTAACGGTATTGAAATTATGTGTCGACAATATTAAAGGTTTTTATAGTCACAGATGTTTATAGATAACCCAACCAAACAAGCCGCTGTTACCACAGCAGATAAAGTATTTGAGCAAATGCAACATGCCATTGTAGAAGGTGATATTGCCCCAGGTATTAAGATCAGCGAGCCAGAGCTAGCCAAGCATTATCAAATTAGTCGCTCTACCTTAAGAGAAGCACTTAATCGACTAGAGAAATGTCACCTGATTGAACGTAAAGCCAATATAGGCTCACGTGTTGTGGATTGCACCATTGAAGGTTTGCTTGAGCTTTATATTACTCGTGAAGCACTTGAAGGTATGGCATGTCGACAGGCAGCACTGAATATGACCGACGAAGAAATCGCTTCGATGCGTGAAATGTTAGTGCAGCATAGCAAAGCTAAGGAGCTGCAAGAAGGGGTTGCATATTATCAAGAAGAGGGTGATTTGGACTTTCACTATAAAGTGATCCTGGGTAGTCATAATCAGCAATTGATTAATCTGATTTGTGGGCAGCTTTATCATCTAGTGCGTATGTATCGATTTCAATTTGGTATGCACAGTGCACGTGCTAGCCGTGCTTTTGATGAACACTCTCACATTTTACAAGCCATCAGTGATCGTGATGGTGAGTTAGCTGAAATGTTGATGAGGCGACATATTGCCGCTTCACGTAAAAATATTGAACAAAAAATCGCGCTGCAAAATGACAGCGAAGCACAATAATAGTTACTTAATAACGAGGAATAATCATGTCAGAAAAATTATCTCCGGGTGCGAAGTTTCGTTTAGCTTTGCAAAATAATAAGCCGCTGCAAGTGGTCGGCACAATCAATGCCTACTGCGCCATGATGGCTGAGCAATTAGGTCATCAAGCCATTTACTTATCAGGTGGTGGGGTCGCAAATGCATCATATGGCTTACCAGATCTTGGCATGACCTCATTAAATGATGTGATTGCTGATGTACAACGCATTACTTCTGCATCAAGCCTACCTTTATTAGTGGATATTGATACCGGCTGGGGCGGTGCTTTTAATATTGCCAAAACCATTCGTGATATGGAAAAAGCAGGTGCTGCTGCCGTACATATTGAAGATCAAGTGGCGCAAAAGCGCTGTGGACATAGACCAAATAAAGAGATTGTTAGCACAGAAGAGATGGTTGATCGCATTAAAGCTGCGGTTGATGCTAGAACGGATAATGATTTTTTCATTATGGCGCGTACTGATGCCTTTGCTCAAGAGGGCTTAGAAGCCGCGCTAGAAAGAGCAAAAGCTTATGTCGCAGCGGGTGCCGATGGCATTTTTGCCGAGGCGGTGAAAACAGAAGAGCATTATCGCGCCTTTAGCCAAGCACTTGATGTACCTGTGTTAGCGAATATTACCGAGTTTGGTCAAACTGAATTATGGAATAAAGAGCAGTTAGGCGAATGGGGCTGTGCTATGGTGTTGTATCCATTATCAGCGTTTCGTGCCATGAATAAGGCGGCTGAATCTGTGTATAAGACCTTGTTAAATGATGGCGATCAAAAGGCAGAAATCGATAACATGCAAACCCGTATGGAATTATATGATTACCTTGGTTATCACGATTATGAACAAAAATTAGATTCGTTGTTTGCTGAAGGAAAAAACAAATAATAATCAGCAATAAGTTTGAAAAATGAATATTAAAAGATATGAGGAAAGAACAATGGTTGATAAAAAATTAGGAGGCGCAGGCCTTCGTGGTCAAAGTGCTGGTGAAACATCATTATGTACAGTAGGTAAATCAGGTAGTGGTTTAACTTATTGTGGTTATGATGTCTCAGATTTAGCTGATAATGCTACCTTTGAAGAAGTCGCTTACTTACTGTTTAATGGTGAATTACCAACGCTAGATCAATTAGCCACGTATAAAACAGAATTAACGGCAATGCGTGACTTGCCGCAAGCATTAAAAGAAGTGCTACAACGTATTCCGGCAGACGCTCATCCTATGGATGTTATGCGTACGGGTTGTTCTTTTTTAGGTAATATTGAGCCAGAAAATGATTTTAGCGAGCAAAACCGCGCCGCTAATCGATTGCTTGCCGCATTTCCAGCCATTATGTGTTATTGGTACCGTTACTCTCATGATGGCGTAGAGATTGATTGCACAACCGATGAAGAATCATTAGGTGGTCATTTCTTAAAATTATTAAATGGTGAAACACCATCTGAGCAACATAGACGTGTGATGGATGTTTCACTTATTTTGTATGCTGAGCATGAGTTTAACGCCTCTACCTTTACTGCACGCGTATGTGCTTCTACCTTATCAGATATGTTCTCTTGTATTACTGGTGCTATTGGTACGTTACGCGGTCCTTTACATGGCGGTGCTAATGAAGCGGCGATGGATATGATTGAGAAATTCAAATCGCCTGAAGATGCCAAAGAGCAAATGGCAGGTATGTTAGCGCGCAAAGAAAAGATTATGGGCTTTGGTCATGCGATTTATCGTACCTCAGATCCTCGTAATGTCATTATTAAAGCCTGGTCTGAAAAACTTGCCAAAGAAAATGGTGATACCTCGCTTTATGATATTTCAGTGGCCTGTGAAGAGTATATGTGGGATACCAAAAAACTATTTTGTAATGCCGATTTCTTCCATGCGTCGACCTATAACTATATGGGAATTCCTACCAAGTTATTTACGCCAATATTTGTTTGTTCACGCTTAACTGGTTGGGCTGCACACGTTATGGAGCAAAGATCGAATAACCGTATTATTCGTCCAAGTGCTGATTACACAGGTTCAGAGCCTAGAAAAGTTGTACCGATAGCACAGCGTTAATCGTTAGGCGCCACTTTCGATAAGGCAAAGTGGCGCCAATACCTTATGCATTAGCTCATTTCGATGTTCGCAACGACATTCGTTTAAAGATCCTGGAATAAATTATGAACTACCAACACCGTAAACCTCTACCCAATGGCAATGTCGATTACTTTGATACTCGCGGCGCAGTTGAAGCGATAAGCCCGGGTAGTTATGAAAAATTACCTTATACATCTCGTGTATTAGCCGAGCAGTTAGTCAGGCGCTGTGATCCAGCTATGCTAACTGATTCATTAAAACAGCTAATTGAGCGTAAACAAGACTTAGATTTTCCTTGGTATCCAGCTCGTGTTGTTTGTCATGACATTTTAGGACAAACCGCGTTAGTTGATTTAGCAGGATTAAGAGATGCTATTGCCGAGCAAGGTGGCGATCCTGCTAAAGTAAACCCGGTAGTGCCGACTCAGCTTATTGTTGATCACTCGCTTGCTGTTGAGCATGCTGGCTTTGAAAAAGATGCTTTTGAAAAAAATAGAGCGATAGAAGATAGACGCAATGATGATAGGTTCCACTTTATTGAGTGGACGAAAACGGCCTTTAAAAATGTTGATGTGATTCCTGCTGGTAACGGCATTATGCATCAAATCAATTTAGAGAAAATGTCACCTGTTATTCAAGTTCGCGATGGTGTTGCCTTTCCTGATACTTGTGTAGGTACCGACAGTCATACGCCGCATGTTGATGCCCTTGGTGTTATTGCTATTGGTGTTGGCGGCTTAGAGGCTGAAACAGTGATGCTTGGTCGCCCATCTATGATGCGTTTACCAGATATTGTTGGTGTTAAGTTAGTTGGTGAGCGTAAGCCAGGTATTACGGCAACAGATATTGTTTTAGCGATTACTGAGTTTTTACGTAATGAAAAAGTGGTTTCTTGCTATTTAGAGTTTTTTGGTGAGGGAACAACTAATTTAACTATTGGCGATCGTGCGACAATATCGAATATGACCCCAGAATACGGTGCTTCTGCGGGTATGTTTTATATTGATCAGCAAACCATAGATTATTTAAAACTAACAGGTCGAGAGCCAGAGCAGGTTGCCTTAGTGGAAAACTATGCTAAGCACACAGGTTTATGGGCCGATGATTTAGTGGAAGCTGAATATGAACGAGTTTTAGAGTTTGATTTATCAAGCGTGAGCCGTAATATGGCAGGCCCTTCTAATCCTCATAGACGATTACCGACCAGTGAGTTAGCCGCAAAAGCCATTGCTAAAGATTTAGCACACGCCAAGGCACAAGAGCAAGAAGGCTTAATGCCAGATGGTGCCGTGATTATTGCCGCCATTACTTCTTGTACAAATACCTCAAACCCACGCAATGTTGTTGCCGCAGGCTTAGTTGCTAAACGCGCTAATGAGTTAGGCTTAGTGCGTAAACCTTGGGTTAAATCATCTTTTGCGCCAGGCTCTAAGGTTGCCAAACTGTATTTAGAAGAAGCCGGTTTGTTACCTGAAATGGAAAAATTAGGTTTTGGTATTGTTGCCTATGCTTGTACTACTTGTAACGGCATGAGTGGCGCTTTAGATCCTAAAATTCAACAAGAAGTGATAGAGCGCGATTTATACGCGACAGCGGTTTTATCGGGTAACCGTAACTTTGATGGTCGAATTCATCCCTATGCTAAACAGGCATTTTTAGCATCACCGCCGTTAGTGGTTGCCTATGCTATTGCCGGTACTATGCGCTTTGATATCGAGAATGATGTTTTAGGTCAAGATCAGCAAGGTAATGATATTAAGCTAAAAGATATTTGGCCAAGTGATGAAGCGATTGATGATATCGTTAATCGCTTTGTTAAACCGGAGCAATTTAAAAAAGTTTACACGCCAATGTTTGATTTAGGCGCGTTTGAGCCAGCGAAAAGCCCGCTTTATGATTGGCGTATGCAAAGTACCTATATTCGCCGTCCACCTTATTGGGAAGGAGCACTTGCAGGCGAGCGTACCATGAAAGGCATGAGACCATTAGCCGTACTTGGCGATAATATCACTACCGATCATTTATCCCCGTCAAATGCCATTATGCTTGATAGTGCCGCCGGTGCTTATTTAGCTAAAATGGGGCTACCGGAAGAAGATTTTAACTCGTATGCTACCCATCGTGGCGATCACTTAACGGCACAACGAGCGACATTTGCTAACCCGAAATTATTTAATGAAATGTGTCGTGATGAAAATGGCAATGTTAAACAAGGCTCTTTAGCGAGAATTGAGCCAGAAGGTAAAGAGTCGCGCATGTGGGAAGCGATAGAAGCTTACATGGAGCGTAAACAACCACTGATAATTATTGCTGGTGCTGATTATGGACAAGGCTCGTCTCGAGATTGGGCGGCAAAAGGTGTGCGTTTAGCTGGTGTTGAAGTGATAGTTGCTGAAGGGTTTGAACGTATTCACCGCACTAACTTAATCGGTATGGGGGTATTGCCACTGGAGTTTACTCAAGGTGACACACGTCATACCTACGCCATTGACGGTACTGAAACATTTGATGTGCTTGGTGATACCGCACCTGGTAGTGAAATGATGGTAGTCATGACACGAACTAATGGTGAGCAAGTTAATATACCTGTTAAGTGCCGTTTAGATACCGCTGAAGAGGTAACTGTTCATGCTGCTGGTGGTGTATTGCAAAAATTTGCCACTGATTTTTTACAATCAAATCCACAGCAATAGCCTTTTATCGTCAAAAGCGCTATTAGCAAAGTAAAGGCGGCGATGGCCGCCTTTTTATTCACGAATTTAATAAAGTTAGCCTGGGCAGGTTAGCTTTATACCAAGTGAAATAATTAATTCAATTGGTATTATAAGGAGAGAAGTTATGTCTTTCGCGCCACAAGTTAAAATTCCCGCTACCTATATGCGTGGCGGTACATCTAAAGGGGTGTTTTTTAATTTAACTGATTTACCTAAAGCATGCCAAGTGCCGGGTGAAGCCCGAGATAATATGTTGCTTCGTGTTATCGGTAGTCCAGATCCCTATGGAAAACAAACCGATGGTATGGGCGGTGCGACATCGAGCACCAGCAAAACCGTCATTTTGGCAAAATCAGAGCAAGCAGATCACGATGTTGATTATTTATTTGGCCAAGTGGCTATCGATAAAGCTTTTGTCGATTGGAGTGGTAACTGTGGTAATTTAACCGCTGCTGTTGGCGCTTTTGCTATTAACTCAGGATTAATCGATAAAGCACGTATTCCTTACAGCGGCATTTGTACGGTACGAATTTGGCAGAAAAACATCAGTAAAACCATTATTGCCCAAGTACCTATCACTCAAGGCGAGGTACAAGAAACCGGGGATTTTGAATTAGACGGCGTTACTTTTCCAGCTGCTGAGGTGCCGGTAGAGTTTATTAGCCCTGTTGACCCTTCTGAAGCTATGTTTCCTACCGGTAATATTACTGACGTGCTAGAAGTGCCAAATATTGGTACGTTTAATGTCACTATGATAAATGCTGGTATACCGACTATTTTTCTTAATGCAAAAGATATAGGTTACACAGGTGTTGAATTACAAGATGCCATTAATAATGATGACGCTGCACTGCAACGATTTGAAACTATTCGCGCTTATGGCGCAGTTAAAATGGGATTGATTGCTGATATTGCCGAGGCTGCTGCGCGTCAACATACCCCGAAAATCGCCTTTGTTTCACCAGCGCAAGAATTCATTACTTCAAGTGGTAAAACGATTGATAAAATGCAGATAGACTTACATGTTAGAGCCTTATCTATGGGCAAGCTGCACCATGCTATGATGGGGACAGCGGCGGTAGCAATTGGCACAGCGGCGGCCATTCCTGGCACTTTAGTGAATATTGCGGCCAATGGCGGCAGCAAAGCGGCTAGCGATTATACAGCAAAAGAAGCGGTAACTTTTGGTCATCCCTCTGGTACTTTGAAAGTTGGTGCGAAAACTGAATGTTATGATGGTCATTGGCAAGTTGAAAAAGTGATCATGAGCCGTAGTGCTCGTATTATTATGGAAGGTAAAGTACATATTCCCGCTGATTCGTTTTAATGTTGAAATTTTACCTTGTGAAAAGCCAAAGCTATAACGCTTTGGCTTTTTTGCTTGTGATGGTAGAAAAGAAAGCTGGTATTTTTAGTTAATCCGCCTAGTTATTTAGTCTAGGTTTTCTTTCAATTGAGAGTTTTTACTTTTATTTGCATAAGTTGCGGAGTATAACTGAAGCAAAGCAGAGTGACATTGCATCGTAATAAATGTTAGCTCTTACAATAAAATAATGAGGATGATTATGTTGCGATTTGGTTTACTGGCTAAATATAGTGTTTTTTCGGCTTGCTTAGTTTCTGCATCACTTTTTGCTGCTCAACTTAAAGTCGCTGATAACTTGGAAGTAAAAGAACTCAATGGTAAGTCGATAGTACAAGGTTTTTTTAAACACAATCGTGATTTGCAGTTATCATCGGGTAAACAAGCTTTAGTTGTTAGATACAAAGATGTGTTTGAAGATGAAGATTTAGGCCAAGACAGGGTGGTTGAGTCAGATTACTTTGTCATATTATTTAATGTCACCATGCAAAAAGAATTGCGTTTAAAAACTGCTAAGGTCAATAGCATAGAACAAGCTGAGCGTTTTAGCTATGCACCTGAGGTCGTTTTACATGATGGTAAAAAGAATGCCTTGCAGCTTAGTTTAGAAAATTATAAAGATTACCAACTAACTAGAGAAGTAAATAAAGTCATCGTTAATCTGCCTGATGAGGTGACACAACTTGCAGAAAAATCATCACAGACACAGGTGATACAATCAAGCAATGAGCTTGCCGATGATGTTGCCAATGATAATGTCTCAAATGAGGCTACGCAGATATCTTCTCTACCTTCAAGTGAACAAGTGTTGAGTAAAGTCGATAGTTTGCCTATGTTAAAGTATTGGTGGCAAAAAGCTTCAGCTCAAGATAAGCAAGCATTTTTACAATTTATCAAAACCAATTAGCCTTGGTATTTTCTGTATAAAAGGATGTCTTAAATGAAATTTTTTGGTTATGCGTTACCTGTTTTTCTTTTAAGCTTGATACATGGAACTCTAGTTCAAGCTTCTGAATATATTGAGGTTTCAGGAAAAGGTGAGGTAAATGTGTCATCAAAGAGTTTGGCTTTGTCGGTGATGATAACTGAAAGAGGAAAAGTAACTAATAAACTCAAAGCGCTGATAGATAAAAAATCAGATATGGTGATTGCTATGGCGAAATCTTTAGGCGTTAAGGATAAAGATATCAGTTCAGCTCGGGTAAATTTAACCTCGATAATTGAAGAGCCATCAATACAAGTACAAGGCATTGAGGTAAAGAAAAAATTTCCCAATTCCAGCATCGGGCAAGTCAGTAGGGGTAGTGTCTATTTAGATGGCAGGGAAGTAAGCTCGAGCAATCAAAATCCACAGCAGGTATTCGAGCTTAGTCGAAATATTACTATTCGCTTTACCAACATGGATGAATATGACCAATTTTTAACTCAAGTGGTTAAAATTAATGTCAGTAAAATTGCTGCTTTACCTATGTCTGTTGAAGAAAGAGAAGGTTATTACCAGCAAGCGCTTGATTTAGCCTTTGCACAAGCAAAACGAAAAGCTCAAAACATTGCCAGTAAAACAGGGATAAAATTAGGCAAGCTTATTTATTTAAAAGAGCTTTCTCATGATAAGCCTCAATTGCAAGCAAGCGAATTCCCCTTAGATTCGAACGTTACTAGAGCGCAGAGTGAGTTATTTAGCATCAGTCAAATAAAGGCCAGCGTACTGGCAAAATTTGCTATAGCAGAGTAATTATTACCTGGTTACTAGAAAAAATATGAAGAAATGATGAAATTTGCTGTAATACTTGTGTTATTACGTGATAAAAGCTTTATCTATGATAGGTTTTTAGGTATGTTATGCGCTTTTTTAGGCAAGTATCAATTAACTCATTAGAACATTGATCGATAATTAAGACATATCGTGGTAGAGACATTGACTAATAAAACTGAATTTTATAGTGCTTTGCTAGCGCAAACTAAAGCGTTAATAGCGCAAGAATCTGATGTTATAGCTAATATGGCAAATATAAGTGCCTTATTATTTGAGCATTTAGATGAAGTGAATTGGGTCGGTTTTTATCGATTAGTGGATAATGAACTTGTACTGGGTCCATTTCAGGGAAAAGTAGCGTGTATCCGTATTCCTTTATCAAAAGGTGTTTGTGGTGCGGCAGCAATAACGCAAGAGGTTCAGCGAGTTGCTGATGTACATCAGTTTTCAGGTCATATAGCCTGTGATGCTAGCACTAATGCTGAAATAGTATTGCCCGTGATTGTCAATAATAGCGTAGTCGCGGTATTGGATATTGATAGCCAAAGCTTTTCTCGATTTGATGAAGCAGACCAACAAGGCCTGCAGGCTATTGTAGATGTCTTTTCACAGCAAATAAGTAAATAGATACGAATGAAAGAATTTGTTGTTATACATGATTTTTTGGTAACTGAAGCCATTGTCGGCGATTGGGACGGTCAGGAAGAACTCGTTGCTGAACGCATTAATGAAATTTATCACACCTTGTATGATTTGGCAGAAGAAGACATAGAAACCGAAGTGCTGATGGCATTACTCGCCTTAGTGTGGGATACCTGGATTGGTCAGGAGTCCTTGCCTGATATTGAAAGCGAAGATATTTATGATTGGTGTCGTCATATTTTAGATAATCGAGAGCAACACCTGTATCAAGAATAACCATAGTTTCATTCTTAACATTGAGAGTGACTAACTAATTAAATTAAACAAAATTGTAAAAGTTGTATTTATGGAAACTGAAATTAAACGTACTAGTACTAAAGATATTATTGCTTATTTAGCAGAAAAATTTCCGCAGTGCTTTTCTATTAAAGGCCCGGTTAAGCCATTAAAAATTGGTATTTTTCAAGATTTAGCTGAAAAATTAGATGGCGATGAAACTGTGAGTAAAACTCGACTTCGTCAAGCGCTACGTCATTATACAAGTAGCTGGCGTTATCTTAAATCAGTTAAGCAAGGTGTATTTCGTGTTGATATCGATGGCAATGAAATCGCTGAAATTGATGAAGAGCAGGCAAATTACGCTAGTAAAACCTTAAAAGAAAGCCAAGAAAAATTTGGTAACAAAAAAGCTACAGACAATGACAACAAAAAGCCCTATAAAACTAAAGAGGGTTCAAAAGCGTCTGATAATCAAAAATCTCATGATAAGAAGCGCAATGCAGCAAAAAGTGCTAAATTTAAAACTGTAAAGTCTGTTAAAAGCTCAACAGTGAAAAAAGATGCAGCACCGCTTAAACCTGTTGAATCAGCTACAATTAAGGTTGGTAGTCATGTTAAGGTTCAGTTAGGTAATACACCAATGAACGCAACAATTACTGACATATCAGGTAATGATATCAGTGTTCAGCTTGACTCGGGTATGGTTATCAAGACTCAAATGCAAAATATATATTCTTAATTGACTATATAAACTAACTAGCTTGATAGTTGCATTCTATAGTCACTGTTTAGAATAAGTTTGGAGTTAATGCATGCAAAAATTTTGTCGTATCGCACTTGCCGTTTCAATTTCAGTTGGGTTTTCACTAACAACGTTTTCTGGTTTAGCTTATGAAAAGTCCAATGTCCCTGAAGAGCTACCTGTATTGGCACCAGAAAGCCAACACGCAACGGCAAGTAAGCGTATTTCGGCAAGATTTACTCGCGCACACTATAAAAAGGTCAAACTCGATGAAGCACTGACTAGTGAAGTGTTTGACCGATATTTAAAACAGTTAGATTATGCTCGTAATGTATTTTTAGCGTCAGATATTGATAATTTGCAAAAATACCGCGATGACTTTGAGCAAGTTATTGCCCGCGGGCGTTTAGATGTTGCTTTTGATATCTATAACCTCAACTTACAAAGACGTTTAGAGCGTTATGAATATGCATTAACCTTACTTGATAAGCCATTTGATTTTGAAAAGAATGAAGTCTATAACTTCGATCGCGAAGATGCTGATTGGCCTGCAAGTGAGGCAGAGCTAAATGAGCTTTGGCGTTTAAAGGTTAAATCAGATGCCTTAAATCTTACGTTAACTGGTAAAAAGTGGCAAAAAGTTAAGGAAATCTTAAGCAAACGTTATAACTACGCCATTAAGCGATTGAAGCAAAGTGAAAGTGAAGATGCTTTTCAGTTAGTTATGAATAGCTTTGCCCGTGTCGTTGAACCACACACCTCTTATTTATCACCAAGAAACGCAGAACGTTTTCAAGTTGATATGAACCTACAGCTTGAAGGCATTGGCGCTGAGCTTAGAGCAATTGAAGACTACACTGTTATTCACCGTATCGTAACGGGCGGCCCTGCAGATAAATCTAATCAATTAAAAGCAAAAGATAAAATTGTTGGCGTAGCACAAGGTGATGAAGACTTTGAAGATGTTGTTGGCTGGCGCTTGGACGATGTAGTTGAATTAATTAAAGGGCCTAAAGGTACTACGGTACGTTTACAGGTATTATCTGAATCCTCAGATGATGATGCCAATATTCGTATTGTTTCGATTATACGTGACATTATCAAGCTTGAAGATAGAGCCGCAAAATCAGAGGTTTATCTAGAAAACCCACAAATGAATGACAGTAAGAAACTGGGTGTGATCACCATTCCGAGTTTTTATAATCATTTATCTCGTGATGTTAAAAAAGAAATCGCTAAACTAAAAGAGCAGGGTGTTGAAGGCATTATTGTTGATTTACGCGGTAATGGCGGTGGTTCATTAACCGAAGCAACCTTATTAACCGGCTTATTTATTGATAAAGGCCCGGTAGTGCAAATTCGAGATGGCGCTAATCGTATTGTTGTCAACAGTGATAAAGATGGTATTAGCTATTTTGATGGCCCATTAACCGTGATGGTTGATCGTTACAGTGCCTCTGCTTCAGAAATTTTTTCTGCGGCTATTCAAGATTACGGACGAGGTGTGATTGTAGGTGAGCATACCTTTGGTAAAGGTACGGTACAACAGCACAGAGGCTTAGGTAGAGTTTACGATTTATTTGATAAACCACTAGGTAGTATTCAATACACTATTGCTAAGTTCTATCGCATTAATGGTGGCAGTACGCAACACCGTGGTGTGTTACCTGATATTGCCTTCCCAACAGCGGTGGACCCAGAAGATTGGGGTGAAAGTAAAGAAGAGAATGCTTTACCTTGGGATCAGATTGCAAAAGCGCAATATACGCCATTAAATGATATTAGTACTGATATTGATTATTTAACATCACTTTATCAGCAACGTATTAAAGAAAATCAAGAATTTAAGTATTTACTTGAAGATATTGAAACCTATAAAGCTGAAAAAGATGATAAAACTATTTCATTAAATTTAGCAGAAAGAAAAGCTAAGCGTGAGCAAAGGAAAGCTAAGCGCTTAAAGCGTGTTAATGAGCAATTGGCCAAGTTAGGTAAAGAAAAAATCAGTGATTTGGATGACTTAGACGATGAGCTTGATGAGCTTGATCCTTTTTTAGATGAAACAGCGCGAATAACGTTTGACTTGATTTCACTTGGTAAAGTTGCTAAAAAGTAAATTGTATAAAATAAGCAAAGCCGCCCGAAGAGGCGGCTTTTTATTGAGCCATGGCCATAGTGATAGATAATCAGCTTGATTATTCTTTTTCAGTGACGCCACTGTTGTAGATAAGAAGTAATGGTAGTGTTACTTTTGTTCTCCATTTTTGCCATCAAAGATTACATAAAAAAAACAATAATATTAAGGTAAACCACTTTTATGTCCGAAGCAATTCAACCTAAAGCCCCTAGTTTTATTGATGCTGTGATCCCGCTTATTGCGTTGGTTATTATGCTAATAGCATCGGTTCAGTTATTTGATGACAACTCATCTTATGGTCCAAACCAAGTGGCCTTGTTACTTTCCATGGGTATTGCCATTTTAATTGGCTTAAAAAATAACTATACATGGGACTCAATTGAAAAGGCTATTATCAACGGTATTTCAATTTCACTGGGTGCCATTCTTATTTTGTTAGCGGTAGGCGCTTTAATAGGGACTTGGCTGTTGTCAGGTACTGTACCTACTATGGTTTATTACGGCTTACAAGTTATCAACCCTAGTTGGTTTTATGCTGCAACCTGTTTAGTGTGTGGTATTGTCGCCATGAGTATTGGCAGCTCTTGGACAACAGCAGCAACGGTAGGTGTTGCCTTTATCGGTATTGCTAATGGCTTTGAAATGTCGACAGCCGTTACTGCTGGCGCTGTTATTTCTGGAGCTTACTTTGGTGATAAACTTTCGCCATTATCAGAAACAACCAACTTAGCACCGGCTGTGGCTGGAACTGAGCTATTTGCTCATATTCGCTATATGCTTTGGACGACCATCCCTTCAATTTCTATTGCATTAATTTTATTTTTATTTATTGGCTTCAATGATTCATCAGCAAATGATGGTAATACAGCGAGTATTCAAACGTTACTGACAACGCTAGAAAGTACCTACCATATTAGTGTGGTGAATTTAATACCTCTAGCTGTGTTACTGTTCTTGGCTTATAAAAAAATGCCGGCGTTTCCTGCGGTAGCTATTGGTGCCTTAATTGGTGCTGTATGGGCTGCAATTTTTCAGCAAGAGTTAATTTTATCTATGGCAGGGGAAGGTTTAACAAGTGTACAAGGTAATCTGACCGTAATATGGACGGCATTTTTTGACGGTGTTGTTGTTGAAACTGGTAACGGTGAGATAGATGAACTGTTAAGCCGTGGCGGTATGTCAAGCATGTTAAATACCATTTGGTTAGTTATGTGTGCGTTGAGTTTTGGTGCCGTTTTAGAGCACTTAGGTATGCTAAGAATATTTGTTGAGTCTATATTAAAGGCCGCAAAGTCAACGGGTAGTTTAATCACCAGTACAGTTGCTACCTGTATTGGTACCAACTTAATTACTGCCGATCAATATATGGCTATCGTTATGCCGGGTCGCATGTATAAAGAAGAATATCAACGTCGAGGTTTGCACCCAACCGTATTAAGTAGAACCTTGGAAGATTCAGGCACTATTACGTCACCATTAATTCCTTGGAATACCTGTGGCGCATTTATGTTTGGCGCATTAGCCTTAACATCGTATGATTATATATTCTATTGCTTTTTTAACTTAATTAACCCTATATTAGCGATTGTTTATGCTTATGTTGGCTATAAAATTAAGTATATTAACGATAAGGCCTAAGGTTAATTAACCTATTTTATTTTCAATTAACAAAGCCTGTATTATGCAGGCTTTTATTTTTCTCCATAAGGTAAAAATATGACTGACTCAACGCCACGATTTCTTGCAGATTATCGACCATCTGACTTTTCAATTAACACGGTTGACTTAATCATCAATTTAGACGACACCTGTAGCCAAGTCACTAATGAATTAGTCATTACAAGAGAAACAAATACCGCAGGTGATTTAGAATTAAATGGTGAACACTTAACCTTAATTTCAGTCTCTTTAAATGATCAAGCGTTAAGTGCAGAGCAATATTTGCTATCTGATACCTTGTTAACCATACCTGCACAAATACTGTCACAAGTAGAAAATGAGTTTAAGCTCGTTATTGTTACTGAAATCAATCCGCTTGAAAATACTGCATTAGAAGGCTTGTTCAAATCGGGCGATGCTTTTTGTACACAATGTGAAGCGGAAGGGTTTCGCCGTATCAGCTATTACTTAGATAGACCTGATATTATGGCAACCTTTACCACGAAAGTTATCGGGGATAAACAGCAATATCCTTTCTTGCTTTCTAACGGTAATAAAGTGGCAGCAGGGGATTTAGCCAATGGTAAGCATTTTGTTACTTGGCATGACCCTTTCCCAAAACCGAGTTATTTATTTGCTTTAGTTGCCGGTGATTTCGACTTACTTGAAGATAAGTTTGTTACAAGCTCAGGAAGAGAAGTGGCACTGGAAATATTTGTTGATAAAGGTAATTTGCATAAAGCTAAACATGCTATGGTCTCTTTACAAAAATCAATGGCATGGGATGAAGAAGTTTTTGGTTTAGAGTATGACTTAGATATTTATATGATTGTTGCTGTTGATTTTTTCAATATGGGGGCAATGGAAAACAAAGGGCTTAATGTTTTTAACTCTAAGTATGTTTTGGCAGATTCAAAATGTGCGACCGATAGTGATTATTTTAACATTGAAGCCGTTATTGCCCACGAGTATTTTCATAACTGGACCGGTAATAGAGTAACTTGTCGTGATTGGTTTCAGCTGAGCCTTAAAGAAGGCTTAACTGTTTTTAGGGACCAACAATTTAGTGGCGACATGCATTCAAGTGCCGTGACACGTATTCAAAATGTACGCCTACTTCGCTCTCAGCAATTTGCAGAAGATGCAGGGCCAATGGCGCATCCAATTAGACCAACTAAGGTTTTAGAAATGAATAACTTCTATACCTTGACGGTTTATGAAAAAGGCTCTGAAGTGATTCGCATGTTGCACACCTTGATAGGTGCAGATAACTTTAGAAAAGGTATGGATTTGTATTTTCAGCGTTTTGACGGTATGGCAGTTACTTGCGATGATTTTGTTAATGCTATGGCTGATGCAAGTGGAAGAGATCTTAGCCAATTTAAACTTTGGTATAGTCAGCTAGGTACACCAAGCATTAAGGTAGCTGAGCACTTTGATGAGATAAAAAAACAGTATGCTTTAACTTTAACTCAGACGCTTCCTGTAACATCTGCGCAAAAAGCACCTCAGGCTATGCATATACCAATCAAGTTGGAGTTGTTAAGCAGTGAAGCAGGCAACACTAGCTCACAAAATCATCTGATAGAGTTAACTCAAAGTGAGCAAACTTGGCACTTTGATGGTTTCACTGAAAAGCCGGTGTTAGCACTATTGGCTGACTTTTCTGCGCCAGTGAAAGTTGATTTTGCCCAAGATGAACCTAGTTTGTTAACTATAGTCAATCAAGCAAATAATAGTTTTTGCCGTTGGGATGCAGGCCAACAATTATTATTAGCAAATATAAAAGCCTTAGCTGTGTCAAATAGCTATCAACTGCCACAAGAATTGATTGCCATGTTTAACGGTATTTTAGCATCGTTAGACAATCGCGCTTTTATTGCTGAGCAATTAACATTACCAGACTTTGACGAAGTGGCCGGACTAATGGAAGACGTTGACCCATTAGCATTAACGCAGGCACTGAAAGATATTAGCCAGTTTATTGCCACAGGCGTTGAGCAACAATTACTTCAAACCTATGATTTGGTAAGCCAAGATTTACTGGCTGGCAAGGATATGGTGGCAAATCGTGCCTTAAAGAATGCTTGTTTGAGTTATTTGGCGGTTTTACCTGCACATCAGCATTTACTGGCTAAGCAATATAAGCATGCTGATGAACAAGAGAATATGACTGAGTCGTTAGCTGCGTTAAATAACTTAGCGGAAAATGATTTACCAGAGCTTGATCAAGTACTAAGTCATTTTGAAGAAAAGTGGCAAGATACAACGTTGGTAATGGATAAGTGGTTTGCTATTAATGCAAGTGTTGTTAGTGAAAACATATTTGAGCGTTTACAGGCATTAATTTCGCACCCATTATTCAGTCTTAAAAACCCGAATAGGGCAAGATCGCTAATTGGTACGTTTGCTATGCGTAACCCTGAATACTTCCATAACATAGAGGGGAAAGGTTATCAGTTTTTAGCTGAGCAAATAGAGCTATTAAATAGTATTAACCCGCAAGTAGCTTCGAGGCTGATTACACCTTTAATTCAATTTAAACGTTTTAACCTACACCACCAAGGGTTGATGAAAGAGCAGTTAATCAGGCTGCAAGGATTATCAAATCTTTCCAATGATCTAAAAGAAAAGTTAGATGCTGCGTTAGCAGACTAAGATAGTTTTCGTGAGTAATTTTTGTGGGTAATCTAAAATACGCGTTTTATTACCCACAATTTGATGCTTAGGCTATTATTAATGAAGTATTTTTTTTCAATTAGAATGTCAATTGATGAGTTTATGCCTTATTACGAAGGTCGGGCTAGCACGATCATAGTGATCACCGATCAAGGCCTTAAGGTGCAATTTCCAGCAATGCATCTTCGTAAATATATAACCCGACAAGGAATTATCGGGAATTTTTGTTTAGAAACGCACAATAATAAATTTTTATCGCTAACTAAGCTTAAATAATTTGCAAAAAGTCCACGAGGATAGAGTAAAAGCTTTAAACAGTGGTCAGACCATGATAGTCTGCAATTTTGGTAATTACCTTGACTAAATAAGCGTTATTTCATTAACTTAGTTAAAGGTGAACTTTTCTTTATCATTGTATTTTAAACGCTAGTTTAAAACATTGTTTTGAAATTGACTTTATTTTGAACGCAAGTCATTTAAATACAGAGCCTTAACACAAGGTTTTAGCGCTTGCTACCAAGTGAAAATGATGCAATTATTGTTTAATCCACCTTGGAGGAACGTACTTGTTCACTTTGTGGTTATGCTAAAAAAGAACAACCAATAAATCATGACATTAACTCAATAATAAAAAATATGATTTTGATGCGAATAATCAACGTAAAGCCAAGTTGAGTTATTTATAAAACGCTTCAAGTCATGACAGGGGAGAGAATAGATGAAACAAAGCCCTCGCAATAGGTTTATCAAAAAACCTTTAGCTGTTGGTATTGCTGCAGCACTTTCAATGACAATGCTTGCTACGGCTACCAATACAGCACAAGCTGCTAGGTTTGAATTCGGTGATGTAGAAATTAGCTTTGACTCTACATTTAGTGCTGGTTCTAGTTGGCGTGTAGAAGATCGCAATTGGAGCGATAATGTTGGTAAATCAAATAACTTGAAAAATGGTTTTGATTTTAGCCAATATCACGCAGTATTAAACCCTACTCCAATTAACGATACTATCTGGAAAGGGGCTGGTAGCTATTCAAACAATGGTGATCTTGGTGGCTTAAACTACGATGCCGGTGAAAGTTTCTCAAACCTAATTAAAGGTAGTCATGAGTTAGATGTTCATTATGATAACTTTGGTATCTTTATGCGTGGTATGTACTACTACGATTTTGCCATGATGAACGGCACCTATGATTGGACTAACCCAATTAATGGTGATGTGATTGACCCGTGTGATGATCCAGAAGCCAAAGAACAAGTATGTACCGATGTTCGTTTACTCGATGCCTACGTATATGGTGATTTTGATATTGGTGAAATGCCATTATCTATTCGTGTCGGTAATCAAGTGATTAGCTGGGGTGAAAGTACACTAATTTCTCATGGTATCAGTGAAATAAACCCGGTTGATATTGCTCGCCTTCGTGCTCCAGGGGCAGAATTAAAAGAAGCGTTTATTCCGTTTGGTGCTGTGTGGGCATCATTGGGTATGACCGAAAACCTTAACTTAGAAATGTTCTATCAGTACAGTTGGGAAAAAACTATTTTACCACCACCAGGTAGTTATTTTTCTACCAATGATTTTGCTGGTGACGGCGGACACTTTAATAATGTTCAACTAGGTTTTACCGGCAACCCAGATATAGATTTAAATTATTTAATTCAAGGGCTGAATCAAGTTGGTGATATGGTTAGAGCGGGTAACCCTGCTGCTGCGCAAGCTTATTTAGCTTACCCAACCAAAGTAACACTACGAGCACCTGGTGCTCAAGCAGAATTAAGACCTGATGATGGCGGACAGTATGGTTTGCGCCTATCAATGTATCTACCATCATTAAATGATACTGAACTAAGTTTATACTATGTCAATTATCATAGTCGTCGCCCATTGTTCTCGGGTCAAACCGCTGATTTTGGTACACTTTCAATGGGGAGTGATTTAACTTATTTAGCGAAAAATGAAATAACCGAAGATAACTACACTAACTTATCGGCTTTTTCTCAGGTAAAACTTGCCTACCCAGAAGATATTAAAATGTATGCTATGAGTTTTAATACCAATATCGGAACCACGGCCGTTGCTGGTGAGATTAGTTATCGTCAAGACGAGCCATTACAAATTGATGATGTTGAATTATTATTTGCAGCTATGCCACAGCAATTAGCCAATGCTGGTATACCGGGGTTTGAATCATTAGACGGTATTTCACAACTAAACGCACCAGATGGTAATCCTTATGGTTCAGGCGTGCAGGCAGATGGCTTTTGGTTATCAGATACACTACAAGCGCAAATGACACTAACCCATCTATTTGGCCCAACACTTGGTGCTAACCAGTTTGTTGGTGTTGTTGAATTTGGTGGTATTAATATTAATGATATCCCTGAGCAAAGTGTATTAAGGCTAAATGGCCCAGGTACAGCGCGTAGTGGTGAAATTTATATTGACGGTCGACGTGCATATGAAGTTGAAAAATCAGTACAAAATGGTATTGAAACTAACCCATTCCCAACAGAGTTTGCTTGGGGCTATAAAGCGGTTGCTAAGCTTGAATACAACAACGTATTTGCTGGTGTAAATATTAATCCTCGCATTGTATTTTCTCATGATGTTAAAGGTATTACGCCTGATCCATTGTTTATGTTTATTGAAGATAGAAAGTCTATTTCAGCTGGCATTACCTTTGATTATCAAAGTCAATGGTCAGCAGACTTTACCTACAACGGCTTCTTTGGTGGTGTTGGCACTACCAATAAAATGGAAGACCGTGATTATGTCTCGTTCAGCATAAAATACTCTATTTAATATAAGGCACTTAGTATAATGAAAATGACAATGAAAAAGTTACCCTTAATTTCTTTGGCCGTATCGCTTGCGTTAAGTGGTGTTGCTGTGGCCAAAATCTCTCCTGAACAAGCTGCTAAGCTTGGTAAAGAATTAACCCCTATGGGAGCAGAGCGTGCTGCTAATGCAGATGGTTCTATTCCTGAGTGGACTGGTGGTATTACTAAAGCTCCTGCTGGTTATGAAGTGGGTAAGCATCATGTAGATCCTTTCCCAAATGACAAAGTCTTGTATGAAGTTAATGCCGGCAACTTAGATAAATACAAAGATCTCTTAACGCCAGGTCAAATTAAATTATTTGAAACTTACCCTGATAGTTTCAAAATGAATGTTTATCAAACTCGCCGTAGTGCCTCTTTCCCTGAGCACGTGTATCAAGCGGTTAAAGACAATGCCACCCGTTCAGAATTAATCGAAGGCGGTAACGGCATCAAGCAAGCAGCAGTAGGTATCCCATTCCCAGTGCCTGAAAATGGCCTAGAAGCGATTTGGAATCATACACTACGTTATCGTGGTGAAAATGTTGCTCGTCAAGGTGGTCAAGCTGCACCAACAGCGTCAGGTAGTTATACCTATATTGGCTTTGATGAAACTTTAATGCTTCCTTATGGTGTTAAAGGTGCGTCACCTGAAGCGTTAGAAAAAACAAATATTCTGTTTAAGTTTAAGCAAAAGGTTACAGAGCCAGCGCGTTTAGCAGGAACAGCCTTATTGGTGCATGAAACAATGGACCAAATTAAAGTGCCACGCCAAGCCTGGACATATAATACGGGTCAACGTCGTGTACGTAGAGCGCCAAATGTTGCTTATGATGCACCGGGTACAGCGTCTGATGGCTTAAGAACAACGGATGATTTTGATATGTATAACGGTGCGCCAAATCGTTATACGTGGACATTAAAAGGTAAGCAAGAGCTACTTATTCCATACAATGATTACCGTTTACATAGTGATCAAGTGAAGTATGCTGATATTTTAAAACCTGGTCATATCAATCCAGATCTAGTTCGTTATGAAAAACATAGAGTTTGGGTTGTCGAAGCTAACTTAAAAGAAAATACCCGTCATACCTATAAGAAACGTGTTTTCTATATTGATGAAGATAGCTGGCAAGTAGCGGTGACAGATATTTATGATAACCGTGATGAACTATACAGAGTGGGCGTTGCTCATGGTATTAACTACTATGAAGTACCTACGCAGTGGTCTACCTTAGAAGTGTATCATGATATTCAGTCTCGTCGTTATTTAGCTATCGGCTTAGATAATGAAGCGAAAATGTACGACTTTTCTGTGCAGTTACAAGATAAAGACTTTACCCCATCAGCCTTACGACGTGAAGGTCGCAGGTAAGCTTTATAGATATTACGGCTGACTTAGGTCAGCCGTTTTTATTTTTACATCGCTTTGTTAACGTATTGTTAGAGTATTTTTATGCGTTCTATCTTTTTTGTTATTACCTCACTACTTTTACAGCCTTTTGCTCAGGCAAACGACGCTGAGCATCATGCGCCTAACCCCTCTATTAAAGCAAAATTGGCAAGTAAATCGTTATTATTAGATATTGAACAAATTAATAATACCAGTTTGATCGCAGTGGGCGAGTATGGTCATATTATTAATTCTTCTGATGGTAAAAATTGGCAACAAGCTAATGTCCCTGTGCAATCTACCTTAACCAGTGTCTTTTTTCTTGATGAGTCTTTAGGTTGGGCGGTAGGGCACGATGCAACAATTTTACATACTCAAGATGGCGGTAAAAATTGGCAGATACAATATTATCAGCCAGATATGGAAAAGCCGTTATTTGATGTCGTGTTTAAAAATGCCCAAGAAGGGGTTGTTGTTGGTGCTTATGGCTTGATGTTAAGAACGCTTGATGGCGGTGTAACATGGCAAAGTGAATTTCACCAAGAGTTCTTATTAGCAGATGATATTGATTATTTAAATGAGCTAAAAGCTGACGATGAAGAAGCCTACTTAGATGAGATTGCCTTTATTTTGCCGCATTTTAATCGCTTAGTTGCTGATGGCAGAACCATGTTTTTATTAGGTGAAACGGGCTTGTTAGCCAAGAGTAATGACTTTGGTAAAACGTGGCAGCAATACAATGAAATATATCAAGGCTCTTTTTTTGATTTAGGTAGAACAAAAACCGGTAACCTTTTGGTTGCGGGGTTACGTGGTCATATTTTTAGAGGGACCAATAACGGCACGCAGTGGTCTGAAGTGAATACCAATACCACGGCCTTACTGAATGATGTTGTTGTTACTGATGAAAATCGTATTTTTGTCTTGGGTAATAGTGGCATGCTATTAGAAAGTGTCGATGATGGAAAAAGCTACCAAGTTTTAGCGCAAAAAGACGGTAAATCCCTGGTTGCTGGTGTTTGGTTTAAAAAGCAATTAGTGGTTGCTTCAGAAGTTGGCATTAAAGTTATTTCTTTTACTGAATAAAGACGTAGTTAACTAGTATTTAATAAACATAGTGTGGATTGAAAAAAACGATGAAAATTTCCCTCGCTAACCGTATTGAAGTCGGTTTATTTCGCCATCGATTATTCGTTTTGGTCATGTTTGCCTTGGCAAGTGCTTTTCTTCTCTTTCAAGCAAGTCAAATTAAGCTCGATGCGGCATTTACCAAGAATATTCCGTTAAATCATAGCTATATGAAAACTTACCTAAAGCATAGAGCAAATTTTGGTGGTGCTAATAATATTTTAATTTCTGTGTGTGATCGTGAAGGAGATATTTTTAACGCAGAATTCTTTGATGCTTTAAAAGGTGTCCATGACAAGTTATTTTTTATTCCTGGTGTTGATCGTATTCAAGTTAAATCATTATTTTCACCTAGCACACGCTTTGTTGAAGTGGTGGAAGACGGTTTTGCTGGCGGCCCGGTAATTCCAGCAGATTTTCAAGCAACACCTGAAGGTTTAGCCATTGTAAAAGGCAATGTCGAGAAGGCGGGTATTGTTGGTGGCATTGTCGCGGATGATTATAGCTGCGCTATGGTAAAGGCTGCCTTGATGGACATTAATCCAACCACAGGTGAAAAGCTTGATACCTTAAATATTGCTAAGCAGCTAGAAGAGGAAGTACGCCAAGAGTTTGAAAAAGGTAATATTAGTGTACACATTATCGGCTTTGCCAAAATGGTGGGTGATGTCGCTAACGGTGCCAAAGGCGTGGTGTTATTTTTTGCTATTGCTATCGCAATAACCGCGGTAATGGTTTATATATTTTGTCATTCAATTAGGCTGACTTTTTTACCTATTCTTTGCTCATTAATCGCCGTGGTTTGGCAGATGGGCATGTTATCTACACTAGGCTTTGGCTTAGACCCTATGTCAATTTTGGTGCCATTTCTAGTTTTTGCTATTGGCGTGAGTCATGGCGTACAAATGATCAACTCGGTCGTTAAAAAGGTAGGCTCTGGCTCTAATACCATGGCAGCCGCTCAAGCGAGTTTTAGAGCATTATTAATCCCTGGTGGTATTGCGCTTTTATCTGATACGGTTGGCTTTTTAACCCTATTATCAATTGATATTGGCATAATTAAAGAGTTAGCGATCACCGCATCACTGGGTGTTGCTATGATTATTCTGACTAACTTAGTTTTATTACCAGTCATGGTGTCATACCTTCACATTAAGCCAAGCGCGAAAGTTGGACAATTAAAAGAAGAGAGTCCGGTATGGCAGATGGTGGCAAGTTTTGCAACGAAAGGGCCTGCTACTGTAATTATTGCGATTGCCGTTGTACTTTATGCGATAGGCTTTATTAAGGGGCAAGGTTTAAAAATAGGTGAGCTACATGCTGGTGCGCCAGCGCTTCATGAAAGCTCAAGATATAACCAAGATACCTTCTTAATTACTGATAGATATGCCATTAGTGTTGACTATATGTCAGTGATTATTGAAACCACGCCAGATGCCTGTACGTATTACGATACCATGGCGACGATTAACCAATTCCAATGGCGAATGGAAAATGTTGCCGGTGTGCAATCTGCGGTCAGCCTTGCTTCTATTTCAAAAATCGTTAATGCCGGTTATAACGAAGGTAACCCGAAATGGCGTGTTATTCCGCGTAACCAACAAACGTTAGTGCAATCCATTGCTAGAGTGCCATCATCAAGCGGTTTGTTAAATAGCAACTGTAGTGTTATGCCTGTTATTCTATTTTTAGAAGATCATAAAGCAGAAACGATAGACACAGTGATTGCAGAAGTAAAAGCGGCATCGCAAGAATTAGGCAGTGAACAAGTTCAGTTTAAGCTCGCCTCAGGACCTGTAGGTGTTATGGCGGCAACAAATGAAGCCGTTGCTGAAGCTCAGCTGCCTATGATGTTGTATGTTTATGGTGCGGTTATTTTATTATGCCTATTAAGCTTTAGAAGCATACGGGCAACCATAGTTGTTATTCTACCGCTATATGTTGTTTCAACGTTAGCGCAGTGGTTAATGACGGCACTTGATATCGGCTTAACGGTATCAACCTTGCCTGTCATTGCTTTAGGTGTTGGTATAGGTGTTGATTATGGTATTTATATTCTTTCAACTATGAGCATCAGGTTAAAAGAAGGTGCCGATGTTCATGATGCCTATCTAAGCGCGTTAAAAGAGCGGGGTAGTGCTGTACTTATTACTGGCTTTACTTTAGCGATTGGTGTTTCTACTTGGTTCTTCTCGGATTTAAAATTCCAAGTTGATATGGGAATATTACTTACTTTCATGTTCTTAGTGAATATGCTTGCCGCTGTGATTGTATTACCAGCATTGGCTGCCTTTTTATGGCCAAATAAAAAAAATAATAGCAATGACAAAGAAAAGTTTGTTATTGCCGGTAAAACGGGTGATTAGCCTTTTAATATACTGAATAAAAGCTCTAATTTTTCCTGCTCAAAAAAGTTTGTTTAATATCAAATTAAACAAACTTTTTTTATTCAAATTTGCCTGAAAATCTCTGCATAAAAAAACAATTAAACGCGCTTTAATTTAGTTTCTATTTAGCAATCTTGCATAAACATGGAATATTCACTTGCTATGCAAGGAAATGTTGCCGTAAAACACGGATTTAAACTCTGTTTTAAACAAAAAAAAACTCGCAATAGCTTAGATTTATTCATAAAATCGCAGCCATAGTCTATTCTGATAGACAGTTATAAAAAAATAATATAAATCTGCTTAGTTTTTAGCTTAAAAAAATAACGAGCAGTTTAGCAATTAACCAATTATTCAAGCTTTCTTTTATAAAGTACAAAGGAAAACGGCATGGCGTTAGTAAACGGTTCACCTTCAGTGATTCTGAAAAATGTATCACAGTTAATTCACCAGAAAGTTCCTAAGAATATTGCCCCATTAGTTGAGCAATTTGCCAACTTGCTCTATAGCAATATCTCTTCTTTGGATCTCGCTCATCGAAATGATAGCGATATGTATGGCGCTACGTTGAGCTTGTGGAGTTCACTGAACGAACACAAAGATGATGAGCCTGTTATTCATGTTTTTAACCCTTCAGTAAGTAAAAATGGTTGGAAATCTAGCCATACCATAATTGAAGTGATTGTTAAGGATATGCCGTTTTTAGTTGATTCGATTCGTATCGCTTTGAACAGATTAGGCTTATCCCCACACTTAATGTTAAATGCACCTATTAAAGTTGTACGCACCAAAGATTTAGAAATTGCCCAACTTGCGCCCATTGTTGATAAGAAAATTAAAGCCACTTCAGAAGAAACTATTTTCTTTATCGAGATTGATCGTCAATCAAGCCAAGCGGAGCTCAATGCCATTAAAGAAGAGTTACTTTCAGTAGTAGAAGATATTCGACTTACCGTAAGTGATTGGCAGCCAATGCTAGCCCGTTTAAATGATGTTGTTGCCCAAGTAAAGAAAGCTAAGCTACCTGGCACGAAAAAAGCTAAAGACGACACGGTTTCTTTCCTATCATGGATTGCATCGAATAACTTTACCTTGATGGGCTATCGCTCTTATGATGTTAAAGCGGTGAAAGGGGATATTTCTCTTGAGGCTGATTTTGATTCAAGCTTAGGTTTGATGAAAAATTCAAAAGGGGTTAAGTCACGTTTAGTGTCTAGTTTAAGTGAAACCGGTCGTGAAGTAGCGCTTGGCTCTAGCCATTTAATTTTAACTAAAACTAACTCTCGTTCTCGTGTACATCGCCCAGCTCAGTTAGATTACATCGGTGTTAAACGTTTCGATGATAAAGGTAATGTGATCGGTGAAGATAGGTTTATCGGCTTATTTGGCTCAGCTTACTACACTAACAGTGCACTTGATTTACCGTTAATTAAATCTAAAGTGAACGATGTATGTACCGCATCGGGCTTTGCTAAAGGCACACATGCTTATAAAGCCCTAATTAATATTCTAGAAACCTACCCGCGCGATGAAATTTTGCAAAGCTCTATAGAGGAGTTATTGCATAATGTAACGGGTATTTTGCAAATGCAAGAGCGTGATTATTCAGGTTTATTTATTCGTCGCGACGCCTTTGATCGTTTTTACTCTTGTATGGTCTACGTACCAAGAGAGCGTTACAACACTAAACTAAGAGTAGAAACTCAACAGTTATTCCAAGAAGTATTTAACAGTGATGAAGAAGTTGAGTTTACAACCTTCTTCTCTGAATCTGTGCATGCTAGAACACATTACATTGTTAAAGTTAACTCGACTAAAGCAGATATTAACGTGAAAGAAATTGAAAAGAATTTAAATGAAGCCGCGCGTAACTGGGACGATAAGTTAGTTTCCGCTTTAGGTGCTAACCGTGGTGAAGCTGATGCTAAAGCATTAAGCAAAAAGTATACGGACTTTCCACAAGCCTATAAAGACGAAGTATTACCAGGCTCTGCCATCGTTGATATTGAAAAGTTAGAGAATTTAACTGAAGAAAATAACTTAGAAATGCTTTTCTATCAACCACTTGAAGAAAAGCCAGACAGCCGCTTTGTTAAGTTAAAGCTATTCCACAAAGGTGAGCCAATTCATTTAAGTGATGTGCTGCCTATGTTAGAAAACTTTGGTTTACGTGTTATTGGTGAAAGTCCATATGCGATAAAAGCAGGCGGTGAAACCAATTGGGTACTTGATTTCTCTATGTACCTAACAGGTGAAGGCCACTTTGATTTATACAAAGTTCGCACTTTGTTCCAAGATGCATTTGCTAAGGTATGGCGTGGTGATTTAGAAGATGATGGTTTTAACCGTCTAATTTTAGGTGCAGGTCTTGAAGGTCGTGCCGTATCAATATTACGTGCCTTTGCCAAATACGAGCGACAAATTGGTGGTATATTTAGCCAAAACTATATTGAAGATACTTTCTCACGTTATCCGGATATAGCTGAACTATTAATTAAGTTATTTAATTTGCGCTTTGATCCGCATAGCAAGTCGTCTGAGTCAGCTAAAGGGAAAGCGATTGATAAAGTATTAGCAGAAATTGAAGCGTCACTTGATAATGTTGCTAACTTAGATGATGACCGTATTATTCGACGCTTTGTTGAAATGATTAATGCCACTATTCGTACTAACTACTTCCAGTTAGATCAGCATGATAACGAAAAGCCTTATATTTCGTTTAAGATCGTCCCTAAAAAGATCAGCGAAATCCCGCTACCTATCCCTGAGTTTGAAATATTTGTTTATTCACCTCAAGTTGAAGGTGTGCATTTACGTGGCGGTAAAGTTGCTCGTGGTGGCTTACGTTGGTCAGATCGTCGTGAAGACTTTAGAACCGAAGTACTTGGTTTAGTTAAAGCGCAACAAGTTAAAAACACTGTGATTGTACCTGTTGGTGCTAAAGGTGGCTTCGTTTGTAAACAGTTACCAGAAGGTTCGCGTGAAGAAATTTTTGAAGCAGGTAAAGAGTGCTACCGCACCTTTATTAGAGCTTTATTAGATATTACCGATAACATTGTCGCTGGTGAAATTGTGCCACCAAAAGATGTTGTGCGCTTAGATGAAGACGATGCTTATTTAGTTGTGGCAGCCGATAAAGGAACAGCAACTTTCTCTGATATCGCTAATGGTATCTCTGAAGAATATAACTTTTGGTTAGGTGATGCCTTTGCCTCAGGTGGTAGTGTCGGTTATGACCATAAAGCCATGGGTATCACAGCTAAAGGTGCATGGGAATCAGTAAAACGTCACTTTAGAGAAATGGATATTGACTGTCAGACAACTGATTTTACCTGTATGGCCGTAGGTGATATGGCGGGTGATGTTTTTGGTAATGGTATGTTGTTATCTAAACATATCCGTTTACAAGCAGCCTTTAACCATATGCATATCTTTATTGATCCTAATCCAGATGCAGCAAGTTCTTATAAAGAACGTGAACGTCTATTCAACTTACCTGGTTGTACATGGGAAGATTACAATAAAGACTTAATTTCTAAAGGTGGTGGTGTTTTCAGTCGCCATGTGAAGTCAATTAAATTGACACCAGAAATTAAGAAAATGATTGGTACTCAGAAGCAAAACATGGCACCAACTGACTTAATTCAAGCCATTTTACGCATGGAAGTTGATTTACTATGGAACGGTGGTATCGGTACTTACGTTAAAGGTAGTAAAGAAACTCACCTTGAAGTGGGTGATAGAGCGAACGATGTGCTACGTATTAATGGCGCTGAGCTTAAGGCAAAAGTTGTTGGCGAGGGCGGTAACTTAGGTTTAACTCAACTTGGTCGTATCGAGTATGCAGCTACTGGTGGTCGAATTAATACTGATGCGGTAGATAATGCCGGTGGTGTTGACTGCTCAGATAACGAAGTAAACATTAAGATTTTATTAAATACCTTAGTGCAAAACGGTGATTTAACCGTTAAACAACGTAATAAACTACTTTACGATATGACTGATGAAGTAGGTGATATCGTTATTGAAGACTGTTATCGCCAAACACATTCGTTATCGATTACAGCGATGCGTGGTGTTAATCAGTTGAAAGAACAAGTACGTTTTATTCATGAACTAGAAAGAACGGGTAAGTTAGATCGCGCCTTAGAGTTTATTCCTGATGATGAAGAGATAGCTGAGCGCTTAGCTGAAGGTCGTGGTTTAACTAGACCAGAGCTGTCAGTGTTATTGGCATACAGCAAAATGGTATTAAAAGATGATTTAGTTCATGACGAGATCACTAACAACCCATATCACGATCAATTATTGATCGATGCTTTCCCTGAAAAGCTAAGAGCAAATTACCAAACTGAAATGCAAAGTCATCCGCTACGTGCTGAAATTATTGCAACTCAGTTAGCCAATAAGATTGGTAATGATATGGGCTTTAATTTTGTTAACCGCATGCAAGAAGAAACTGGTGCAAGCGTAGCTGAAATTGCTAACTGTTACACTATTGCCAGTGTTGTTTTTGAAATGGAAGATTTCTGGAAGCAAATTGAAGTTTTAGATAATAAAATTTCAACAGCGATCCAAACAGAAATGTTATTCCAATATCGTCGTACGGTTCGTCGTGTTACTCGTTGGTTCTTACGTCACCGCAATAAAGCGTTATCTATTGAGCAATCAATTGCCTTGTACCAACCAACGTTTGCGACCTTATCAGCCAACCTTGCCAACTTTATGGTTGAAGAAGAAATGCAAGGCTTGCAACGTGTATCAGGTGATTTAATTAATGCTGGTGTGCCAAAAGAAATCGCTATTAGAATTTCGCAATTAAGTACTTTATTCTCAACCATGGATATTGCTGAGGTGGCGAATGAAGATGGCCGTACTATTGAACAAGTGGCACACTTGTACTTTAAACTGGGTGTACGTTTAGAACTGCATTGGTTCTTAGATCAAATTACACGTCAACCAGTAGCTAACCACTGGCAAGCATTAGCACGTGCTTCATTTAGAGAAGAGTTAGATTGGCAACAACGCTCACTAACCTCTGTGGTACTTCGTTGTGAGTGTGATGCAAAAGTGGAAGACTTAGAGCAGTTATTAGCAGACTGGATTGTGACAAACGAGCAACCGTTAGAACGTTGGAAGCATATTTTGTCTGACTTTAAAGTGGGGCAAACGCATGACTTTGCTAAGTTCTCAGTCGCGCTACGTGAATTAATGTTATTAAGCTTAAATTGCCAGCCAGTAAGTGCTAAATAATTTTATTCTACACAGAGTTAGAGTGTTGTAATGCTCTGCTTACCTGATAAAATCCTCGCCTAGCGGGGATTTTTCTTTTTAGCCGTTCAGTTATCAATTTTAAGTTTATATTAGGGGCACTATGTTTTATTCAGCGATACGAAAAGTTTTTTTTCAGTTTGACCCAGAAAATATTCATGAACTCACCATCAAGAGTTTGAAAAAAACAGGCGCTTCACCGCTTAATCGCTTGTATAAGCAGAAAGTACAAGATAAACCCGTTACTGTGATGGGAATTAAATTCCCAAATCCAGTTGGTTTAGCGGCAGGTTTAGACAAAAACGGTGAATGTATAGATGCCTTTGCTGCTATGGGCTTTGGCTTTGTCGAGGTGGGTACGGTAACGCCTAAGCCTCAACCGGGTAACGATAAGCCAAGAATTTTTAGAATTCCACAGGCCAATGCAGTAATTAATCGCATGGGCTTTAATAATAAAGGCGTTGATTACTTAGTTGACCAAGTACGTAGTGCTAAATATAAAGGTGTACTTGGCATTAACATAGGTAAAAATAAATCAACGCCAGAAGAAAATGCTAAAGATGATTATGTTCATTGTATGCGCAAGGTGTATGATTTTGCTACTTATATTACGGTAAACATTTCATCACCTAATACGCCAGGTTTACGTTCTTTACAATACGGTGAAGCGTTAGACGAGTTATTATCAGCTTTAAAAGCAGAGCAGAAACAGTTAGCTGAGCAATATGGCAAGTACGTGCCTGTGGCGGTAAAAATTGCGCCAGATTTAACACAAGAAGAAGTTGAATCAATTGCACAGTCTTTAATTGCTAATGACATTGATGGTGTGATTGCCACCAATACGACACTTTCAAGAGAAGGTGTTGAAGGATTAGAACATGGCGATGAACAGGGCGGTTTAAGTGGCGAGCCTGTAAAAGAGAAAAGTACTCAAGTCATTAAAATGTTAGCCAAAGCATTAGATAATAAGCTACCAATTATTGGCGTTGGCGGTATTGCCTCAAGTGATGACGCCAATGAAAAATTAGCAGCAGGTGCAAGTTTAGTACAAGTTTATACTGGCTTTATTTATCAAGGTCCAGAGCTTGTAAAAGACATTGTTGCTGGTTTATAAATTTTTATGCGTTTTTAAAGGGAAAAGCCTTAGTAACTTCGGTAGCTAAGGCTTTTTTATTGTGCTTTAGTATAGCGTTAGTAAAACTATTTTGTAGATATGGCTCTGCAATTAAAAAAAGCAGTAACTAGGTGAAGCCGTTACAAGGCTGTCGATACAGATGATCATTCAACATGACAAGTGAAAATAGTATTATCTTAGCGGATGTGTTTGGTAGAACACCGGCGTTAATTGCTTTAGCTCAAGCTATAGGCGCAATAAAAATTATCGATCCTTATCAAGGACGAATGATGGCATTTACTGATGAAGCACAGGCTTATCAATATTTTGTTGATAAAGTAGGTATAGATGCTTATCTTGATAGTGTCAGTCTTGAAATAAGCGAACTGAGCAAACCAAGTACAATGATTGGTTTTAGTGTCGGTGCCAGTGTCTTATGGCGGCTATCACAAAACTATCAAGGTAAGTATATAAAACGAGCTATTGGTTTTTATGGTAGTCAAATTAGACATGATTTGCATATAACGCCGAGGTTTGCTGTGCAATTAATATTGCCTAAATTTGAACCGTACTTTGCTATTGAACAGCTAGCCCAAGTGGTAGAAAGCAAGCCACTCGTTAGTGTACTAAAAACAGATTATTTACATGGGTTTATGAATAAGTGTTCAGTAAACTTTGATGAGTTAGGCTATCAAGAACACATTAAGCAGTTAAAGAAAACAATCAACTTGGATGAACAATGAAAAAGATATTATTACTCAGCTCACTTATAGCGTTTCACTGCGCTGCAGAAAATAGCCAAGCATTAACGGTAGATAGATTAGTGCCCAATAATTTTCAGTTAGCTTTTCCCAATGATAGAGATATAAAACCGCTGCAAAGTGACTTTGAATTAGTGAATTATGTCTTAATGAGTAATGAAGAAGGGGAGCGCTGGGCAGTGTTAACCTTACTAAATACCGCTGGTGGTGAAAGGGTATTTAAGCAAGAACATTTGATGGCGATTTTTGCTGATGGTAAGCGTAAAGCGCCTGCGGCAATAAAACTCAATTTTTCAGGACAAGAGCTGCAAACCGTTACGGTATCATTTGGCTATAGTAAGTTTCCAATTTTGGCGGTTAACACTAACCAAGGTTAAGCAACTAGCTGAGTTAACTCAATTAATACAACTAATATAATTTGAACTAATACAACGAATAAATAGTAAAAAGGCTAACTTAAAAGTTAGCCTTATTATTATTTAAAGCACAGGGCTTTGTTAATAGCTTTCATTATGTACACTTAACACGGCACGACCTGATGGGTCGGCATTGTCTTTAAAGCTTTCGTCCCAAGCAAGTGCTTCAGGTGTACTACAGGCAACTGATTTACCACCCGGTACACATTCAGCAGCAGACTCAAGCGGGAAGTGCTCTTCGAATATGCAGCGATAAAAGTATGCCTCTTTGGTATCTGGTGTATTGATCGGGAACCTAAATGCGGCAGATTCAAGTTGCTGATCAGTTACTTGAGATTCTACATGCTCTTTTAGACCGTCAATCCATGAGTAGCCAACACCGTCTGAAAACTGCTCTTTTTGACGCCATAAAATTTCTTTAGGTAAGTAGCCTTCAAAAGCTGAGCGTAAAACCGCTTTCTCCATTTTACCGTTACCACACATTTTATCTTCTGGATTAATGCGCATAGCAACATCCATAAAGTTCTTATCAAGAAACGGTACGCGTGCTTCAATACCCCAAGCCGACATAGATTTGTTGGCACGTAAGCAGTCAAACATATGTAGTTTCTCAAGCTTACGGTTAAGCTCTTCATGAAATTCTTGTGCGTTTGGTGCTTTATGGAAGTATAAGTAACCACCGAAGATTTCATCTGCACCTTCACCTGAGAGCACCATTTTGATACCCATGGCTTTGATTTTACGTGCCATCAAGTACATAGGTGTCGATGCGCGAATGGTAGTCACATCATAGGTTTCAAGGTGATAAATCACTTCTTTCAGGGCATCAATACCTTCTTGCTCAGTGAATATCACGCTATGGTGAATTGTTCCTATGCTATCTGCTACGGTTTGTGCTGCCACTAAATCAGGTGAGCCTTCTAAGCCACAGGCAAAAGAGTGAACTTTTGGCCACCATGCTTCGGCTAAATCATTATCTTCAATACGACGTGCGGCAAATTTTTGCGTTATCGCTGACACTAATGATGAGTCTAAACCACCAGAAAGTAATACCCCGTAAGGCACATCAGTCATTAAATGACTTTTCACAGAGTCTTCTAATGCTTCACGTAATTTATCTTTGCTGGTGTGATTATCTTTAATAGCTGCGTATTTTTGCCAGTTACGCTTGTAGTATTTTTCTACTTTGCCAACTTTGCTATCTAAAATATGCCCAGGAGGGAATTCAGATACGGTTTTACAGATAGGCATAAGTGCTTTCATTTCTGAAGCAACGTAAAAGTTACCTTCGCTGTCATAACCTGTATAGAGTGGGATAATACCTATATGATCACGGGCAATTAAATAGCTGTTATCATTGGCATTGTATAAACAAAAAGCAAACATGCCTTGAAGTTTATCAACAAACTCTACACCAAATTCTTCGTATAAGGGTAAAATAACTTCACAGTCTGAGCCGGTTTTAAAGCTATAGTCAACCGTTAGGTCTTTTGCTAATGCTTTGTGGTTATATATTTCACCATTAACAGCGAGCACATGGCTTTTGTCGTCATTGTATAGCGGTTGAGCGCCATGTTCAGTGTCAACAATAGATAAGCGTTCATGTACTAAAATTGCATTGTCGTTGTTATAAATGCCAGACCAGTCTGGACCACGGTGGCGTAATAAGCGAGAGCATTCTAAAGCTTTAGGGCGAAGTGCATCAGCACTAGTTTTTATGTCTAATATACCAAAGATCGAACACATTGAAGCGCTACTCCTTTAAATAAGTTAGTTAATGTCAGATTGTTTTTTCATATGCGCTGTTAGCTTGCATATGATGCTGCAGAATGATTGAAGTTACGATAGCGTATGATGTCGTATAGTAATACTGCGAACCTACTATAAGGAGTAATTAACCATGAGGTTAGAATGTTTACTCAAAAACTTCTTGGTAACACTTTGACAGCTTTTAAATAAAAATCAATAATAAATGACATAATTGTTAAAATAAAAAGTTATAAGGTTATGAGTAATACGCGATTACTTAACCTTTTTGAGGCTTTATGAAGTTTAAACGGATATATATTGCAGTGCTGGCCTTAAATGTGTCAGCTTGTTCAAATTTGGGCGTTGAGCCGTGGCAGCGTGAGTTGTTGGCTGAAAAAGAAATGTCGATAAATGCTTCACCGTTAGATTCATCACTTGATGATCATATCTACTTTAGTAAAGAAGCTTCCAGCGGAGGCAAAAGCTTTTCTGGCGGCGGTTGCGGGTGTAATTAAACGTGGCAGAAGAATTTAAAGATAAACAAGGCAAATGTGAGCAAGCAAAAAGCTTAAAAGCTATGTTAACCTTAGCCACCACAGCATTATTAGGTGGTGTTACTAACGAAGCTGAAGCTACAGAGTCTAAGTTGTTAGAGGATTGGCAGTTTGACAGTGCTTTTCTCTATTATAGTGAAGCCGATAGAGTTACTGCAGCAGAGCTTATTATCAGCGGCACAAAAGTATTTAAAAATGATGAAGTACTCAATCTAAAAGCAACTATAGATACCTTATCTGGAGCTTCTGCTAATGGTGCGGTAGCACAGCCTGATATCCAAACCTTTACTCGACCGTCTGGGCAAGGGCAATACAGTATTCAAGCTAATAATACGCCGCTAGATGATACCTTTAAAGATACTCGCGTTCAGCTTAATGCCCAATGGACACAGCCTATTGCACAAGATTATACCTACAGTATTGGCGGACACTTATCTAAAGAGTTCGATTACCTTTCTCTTGGTTTTAATAACAGTCTTGCCATTGATTTCAATAAAAAAAATACTACCTTAGCCTTAGGCTTTAGTTACTTTTATGATGTTTGGAGCCCCATTGGCGGTTTGCCTAAACCCTTGGCTTCAATGTTAATTGGTGATTCTGATGATCCTCAGTGGGATGAAGAGTTTGCTAAAACCAGAATGGGCAGTAGTGATAGTAAAACAACCGCTGATTTCTTGCTGGGCTTTACGCAAATCATTAATCGCAGGATGTTGGTGCAATTTAATTATTCACTGTCTCATGTTGACGGCTATTTAACCGATCCATTTAAGATAGTAAGCCAAGTCAATACCGAGGGGTATGTTCAAGATTATCGTTATGAACATAGGCCCGATAAACGGGTAAAGCAAACAGTTTATGGGCAGACTAAGTATCACTTTGATAGTGCCATTGTTGATTTTTCCTACCGATATTTATGGGATGATTGGCAAATAACGTCACACACGGTCGATACACGTTTATATATACCTATCGCAGAAAACACCTATATTCAGCCGCGTTTTCGCTTTTACCAACAAGGGGCTGCCGATTTTTATCAGCCTTATCTGATGCAGCAAGACTTATTACCTGAATATGTTAGTGCTGATTATCGTATTGGTGAAATGACCGCAACCACATTGGGGATAAAGCTTGGCATAAAGCTAAGTCATGCCAATACCAACACAGGTTATGCCAATGAATTAGCTTTTCGCTTAGAGTACTACCAACAAACACCAACAAATCCTGGTTTTAATCAGCCTGGTGTTTTAGCAATACAAAATATATTCCCTAAAGTTGAGGCCATTCTTGCGCAAGTCAGTTACTCATTTTAAGCATAATCATTTGAGGCTGTTTTATGTTAGCGAATAAGTCTTATAGCTTATTAAAAAGGCAAGGGGATTATATTGCGCATTTTCGGGCAATGGCGAGTCCCTGTGAAGTTATCATTGAAACCCAACAGAAAAATATCGCTGAGCAAGTAGCTCATTTAGTTACGGCAGAAGTTGAACGTATTGAGAAAAAGTATAGTCGCTACCTCGCCGATAGTGTCTGTAGTCAAATCAATAATAGCCAGGGGCAAGCTTGCGCGATAGATAATGAAACCTTTCTATTACTGAACTTTGCCGAGCAATGTTATCAATTAAGTCATGGCTTGTTTGATATCACCTCAGGTATTTTAGCGAAAAGCTGGCAGTTTGATGGCAGAAATTGTGATAAAACCAGAGACTTTCCAAGCGAAAAAGATGTTACTGAACAGCTAAAGCATGTTGGCTGGCCTCGTGTTAAATACCAAGCTGATTTTGTGCAGCTGCCACAAGGAATGTCGATAGATTTTGGTGGCATTGCCAAAGAGTATGCGGTGGATAAAGCCATGATGCTGGCAACTCAATACACTAAAGCGCCTATTTTAATTAACCTTGGCGGCGATATCAGTGTCAGTGGTTTACGATGTAATAACTTAGCGTGGCAGGTTGCCATTGAAAGCCCGCACAATGAACAAGCGCAAGGTGATTTAATTGTCTCGTTAACACAAGGTGCTTTAGCGACCAGTGGTGATAGCAAGCGATTTATTCTGTATCAAAACAAACGCTATAGCCATATTATTAATGCGAAAACAGGCTGGCCTGTATCTGGCGGGCCAAGCTCTATTACGGTGGCTGCACCTCAATGTACCACGGCAGGTATGCTAGCAACATTAGCCTTGTTGCAGGGGCGTGATGCTGAAAAAATGCTGTTGGCGCAACACGTTAATTTTTGGGCTAGATATTAAAACTAGATCTTAATGCTGAGAATAAAAAAGCCAAGTCAATGAAATGACTTGGCTTTTGTGGTTAATGGCTGATAACTTAAGTGAGATTAATCTAAATAAAAACCTATGTGTTGATGTAATCGAATCATTAATTCTTCTTTATCATTTACAAAGTCGAGCTTTTGCGTGAAGGAGTTCAGGGCTTGTTCAATTTGATTAACAAACTTACCATAGCCATGAGAAGTCTTATTCTGCTCACTAGCAACAAAAATAAGCTGTACCGTATCTACTAATTTGTTGGCGTCCCATTTACAGGTATAACCACCAGAGGTGTGTTTGGGGTTGTAACCAAGCATTAATAATTCGCCGTTGGTGATAACGTTTTCATCTTCACCACGTCGTACAATAGGCACTAAACCGTTTGCTACCACTGCACCGTTATGTAAATTGTGATGTTTAGCTGAACTAATAAAGGCATCAGCGATAAGGTTATACAGCTCGATGTACTTTTCACTGTGTTTATCATCAATTTTTACTAAAGAGCGAATACGGCTATTAATTGGTAAGTCAATTACGGCATAGGTTAGAGCATCGGTTACCTCTGGTAGTTGTAATTTGTCAGCCAAATATCTATCTGTCATCGGACGGAACTTATGTGCTTGACTGCCTTCAATACCTTTGTGCTTAGCAAACAAATCATAAGTTAAGTGCTGATGATCACACACTCTAATGGTTGCTAATGGTACTTTGCTTTGCTTAGCAAATTCTGTAATAGCTTCTTTAACTTGTTGGTGGAATTGCGCTGAATTTACGCGAATATCATCACCATTGGGTAAAAAGATTAACGTGATTTTCTTTGCTTTGTTTTGGCCATTATAAAAAGCATTACGGCTGGTGTGATACTTTGTATTGTACAGGAACAAAACTTGTTGTTTCGTTTGCGCGGTGAGCTTTTCTGGGCTGTAACGTACGCGAGGAAATTTATCATTAGCAACAAATTGTGTACTTTCAATTGCAAACTTATCGTTAACACTGAAAAAGGTTTCAGCTAAGTATTGGTAAAGCTTTTCGTAAGGCGCATCAGCGCCTTTATCGATAAGATGATCAAATGAAGCTAGAAGCTCATCGGTTAATGGAATTTTAGCCATTAAATATTGGTTTTCTCGAGCAGAAGAGGGAATATAAACTTTATGCTGGAGGTTTCTGGTACGTGAAATAGACATATGTACACCTGTTCCTTGATTAATATGACGAAAGTATAGCTAATTTGCCTTAGTTTAATATGATGCAAATCAAGCTTAAAGATGAATATCATAGCCAATATGTTAAAAAATGTAATGGCAAATAAGTTATTTAAAAGTCTTGAAATTTTTGTCTAATTCAAACAAGGTAATCTGAATATCATGATTAGGATAAAAACGATGAAAAAAATAAAAAATGAAGCTGAGTTAGTAAAAAAAGCCATAGTTATTGGCGAAAAATATGCAATAAATCGTGGTTACAAAGGCTTTAGCGCAACGAACGCAGCGAAAGATAAAATTGAAAGCCTTTATCGCTTATTGGTTAATGATAAATTAATTCAGCCTTTACCTGTTGTTCAGGAAAATCAAGTGAACATGAAACATAAGCTCGCCTTGTGGATTGCTAAGCAGTTACCTGAAGGACATGCACTACTTAAATAAGCTCAGTCAAAGGAATTATTTCTTATAAATAGAATATTTAGTCTAAAAAAGTCGCTTTTCTGATTTTTTTCGTAGTAATACGGTGCTAACACTGTTAGATTGTCTGTGGGATAACCAGTATAGGCGTCTAGACGTAAAGCCTTAGACGTAAAACTAAATAAATATTGCCCATGGTGGCGAAAGAAGTAGAGAGTAGACTTATGTATCAAACTGACGATGTACGCATTAATAATATCAAAGACTTATTACCTCCAATTGCATTATTGGAGCGATTTCCGGCGTCAGAGCAAGCTACTAAGTCAGTTCTAGCAGGTCGTAAAGCTATCCATGATATTTTAAATGCTAAGGATGATCGTTTATTAGTGGTGATTGGCCCTTGTTCTATTCATGATCCACAAGCAGCCATTGAATATGGTCAGCGCCTTGTTGAATTAAGAGAAAAGTATCAAGATAATTTAGAAGTTGTTATGCGTGTTTACTTTGAAAAACCGCGTACCACAGTGGGCTGGAAAGGTTTGATTAATGACCCTTATCTAGATAACAGCTTTAAGCTTAATGATGGTTTACGTATGGGACGTAAATTATTATTAGATTTAAATGAGCTTGGCTTACCAACGGCGGGCGAATTTTTAGATATGATCACGCCGCAATATATGGCTGATTTTATGTGTTGGGGGGCCATTGGTGCTCGCACAACTGAATCGCAAGTACACCGTGAATTAGCGTCAGGTTTATCATGCCCAGTAGGCTTTAAAAATGGCACCGATGGCACGATTAAAATTGCCATTGATGCTATCGGCTCGGCAGCTGCCTCACATCATTTCTTATCGGTAACTAAATTTGGTCATGCCGCTATTGTTGAAACCAGCGGTAACAGTGATTGTCACATTATTTTACGTGGTGGCAATAAAACCACCAACTATGATGAAACTAGTGTGAAGCAAGTGACAGAGCAATTATCTGCAAGTGGCTTAAATACTAAGGTTATGGTTGATTTTAGCCACGCTAACTCACAGAAAAAGTTTGCTAATCAAATGTTGGTTGCTACAGATGTTTGTGGGCAAATTAGCCAAGGTAACGAGCATATTTTTGGTGTTATGGTTGAAAGCCATTTAGTTGAAGGCAACCAAAGTTTGGTGGATGGTAAAGCACAAGTTTATGGGCAAAGTATTACCGATGCTTGTATTGGTTGGTCTGATACTGAAACCATGTTAGCGCAACTAAATGAAGCGGTGGCAAATCGTCGGACAGCAAATAAATAGTTCCACTTCAATATCAATTCATGCTAAAACGTCTAACTATTGAATATAGTTAGACGTTTTTTTATAAGGGAAGAAAATTGCAGCAAACTGTTACTGATATTTTAGCCAGCATTGAATCAGTTGTTTTAGGCAAACCAACAGAGTGTCGATTGGCACTTGCTTGCTTACTGGCAAAAGGGCACTTACTTATTGAAGACTTACCCGGTATGGGCAAGACCACTTTATCTCAAGTATTAGCTGCTACTCTAGGGTTAAGTTATCAGCGAACGCAATTTACCAGTGATTTATTACCAGCAGATGTGGTTGGTGTTTCTATTTTTAACCAAGAAACTAAAGCCTTTGAATTGCATCAAGGCCCGATATTTAATCAAGTTGTCTTAGCGGATGAAATTAACCGCGCTAGCCCTAAAACGCAAAGTGCCTTACTTGAAGCCATGGCTGAAAAGCAGGTGAGTATTGATGGTAAAACTTACCCTTTGCCTGAGCCATTTTTTGTTATTGCCACACAAAACCCTTTATTTCATGCCGGAACCTACCCATTGCCAGAATCTCAGCTAGACAGATTTATGATGCGCTTATCGTTAGGCTTTCCAAATGTTAAAGCTGAAAAGCAAATTTTGCTTTCCGGCAGTAAAAAAGAAGCCAGTGCTGAACAAGCAACTTTAGCTAGTCTTAAGCAGGTTGACGTTGATGCCTTATTAAAAATGCAACAAGCTGTTGAAGCGGTAACGGTATCTAATGATGTGGTTGAGTATATTATTGCCTTAAGTCATGTCAGTAGACAGAGCTTTACTCAGGATGGTGGTAATGCTGCGGTCAATAATAAAATACAATGTAAGCCGTTATCCCCCCGAGCTGGCAAGGCGTTACTTGCTGCGGCTAAAGCTTGGGCCTTTATTGAGAACCGAGATTACTTATTGCCTGATGATGTTAAAGCCGTATTTCAGGTTGTCTGTCAGCATCGTTTAGAAGTCAATGCACTTGCCGAGCAAAATCAAGGTGTTAGCGTTTCTCAACAAATCTTGCGTAGTGTTGATGTGTTGAATCCGTTAGGGCATTAAATAACCACATGCTGACAATGGTACGAACTTTCTTTCAAAAGCGTTTTAATCTCTGGTTAAGCAGAAGGATCCCGCCAGCAAAGCAACATCACTTGACGAGTAAGAATGTTTTTATTTTCCCAACCCGTTTTGGTTTTGTTTATATTGCCTTTGTCTTGGTGCTATTTTTACTGGGAACTAACTACCAAAACAATATTATTGTCTTAGTAAGCTTTTTATTGGCGAGTTTTTTTATTACTGCCATGCTACATAGCTTTAATAACTTTTCAGGCTTAGTGATTATCTCTGATAGCGTTGAAAAAGGCTTTGCCGATCAAGAGATCATTTTCACGTTAACCTTGTTAACAGATAAGCCGCGATACGATTTTTATGCTGAATTTGTTAACACGCAACTGCACGCTGCAAACGCTAAACTTGTCTGCTGCAATAAAGAAAACACAAATTTGAAGCTTAGCTTGGTAAGCCAAAGAAGGGGCGAGTTGCAACTTGGCCGAGTAAGGCTAAGTAGCGAATATGCTTTTGGTTTATTTAAGAGTTGGTCCGTATTAGATTTTGATCATAAGGCCATTGTCTATCCCAGACGTCTTGTTTTACCCAGTGCACAATACCAAATGACAGGCATGCAACAGGATGATGGTTTATCTTTGTATAGTACCAATGTGCAGGCAGGTCATGATGATTTTGCCGAACTAAAGAGTTTTGTTTTAGGTGAGTCGTTGTCCCGTACTGCGTGGAAACAATTAGCAAAAGGTCAGGGGCATTTCAGTAAGCACTATCAAGAGAGTCAAGGTAGCCCCATGTGGTTAAAACTATCAGATATGCCTGCAGTGTCATTAGAAAAAAAGCTAAGTTTTCTGGCTTATTTGATATGTGAATTTACTCAAGATAAGCAAAGCTTTGGTTTATTATTAGATGGAGCAGCAGGTAAACATACATTGATATCTATAGAGCCCTCATTAGGTAGTCAACATCAAGAAGCGTGCTTAACCGCACTTGCCAATTACTCATGTTAAAATTTTCTCCAATTGCAGCCAGTAAAGCAAAAAAAAGCGCAGCAAAGCCTTTAGTGTTAGCTAATAGCACAGCTTGGCTATTGCTCGTTAGTCAATGTGTTAATGTCTTGGCAATTGCTGGGGAATTACGCTTTTGGATGATTGCAATACTGGCTATGTGCTTTGGCTGGCAAGCTGTGGCTTTATTAAAGTATCGCGCTAATTTTCGAGCGAATAAGCCTAAGGCACAAACAAGCACTAAGCGCCGTTCGTTGATAAATTATCAAGAAGATAATGGCCTTATTTTAATCTCGCCATTATTGCTGACATTATTTGCCGTGCTTGGTTGTGTTGCAATATTTTCCTCTGCTTCTAGCTTAGGTTTGTTGTTAAGCATGGTGCACTTATTATGCTTTTCATATGTGTTAAAAGGCTTTGAATTAACTAAGCGTAAAGACTTTTATCAGCTGTTTTTACTCGGGCTGTTTGTGCTTATTTCAGCGTTGATATTTAAACAAGGCATTGTCTTTAGCCTGCTAGTCATATTGGCTATAGTTCTTAATCTATCCGTTATAGTTCATTACTTTTCTCCAAGCAATAAAGTGGCTAATGTCTTTAAATTGGTCAGTGTATTGTTGCTGCAAAGTAGTATTTTAGCGATAGCCTTATTCTTGTTTTTTCCCAGGCTTAGTCCTTTTTGGCAAGTACCTATCGCTAAATCAGCGCAAACAGGTTTATCTGATATTGTACAGCCGGGCGATATTGCTAATTTAGCGCGCTCCAATACATTGGCATTTCGCGTTGAGTTTGCTGATGGGCAAGTTCCTGAATACTCTCAGCGTTATTGGCGTGCTATGGTGATGGAAGATTATGATGGACAAAAGTGGCAGATAGCTAAGTCTCACAATACTCAAGTTATGGCGAGCTCCTTTGAGCTAACGGGAAATAAGCAGCTTAAGCCTATTACCCAAGGTGATGGGCTCGATTACCGTGTTATTGTCGAGCCAAATTTTCAACAGTGGCTGTATGTACTGGCTGTGGCTACAGCTCAAGGGGAGGTCTCGCTATTTCCTGATTACACCATACAAAGTAAAAAAGTTATTAGTCAAACCATGGCGTTTAAATTTACCAGTTATCTAAATAGCCCTTTAGATAAGGTGCTATCTGAGCAAAGTAGGCAAATAAATTTGGCATTGCCAGAGCAAAGTAATCCTAGACTATACCAACTTGGCCAGCAATTGTTATCACAATATTCAAACCCTCAAGATCGTATCAATGCTGTGCTTAACTCTTTTAGTCAAGATATGTTTTATTACACACTGCAACCGCCGCTGTTAAGTAATAATAGTTTAGATCAATTTTATTTTGATACCAAAGCCGGTTTTTGCGGCCACTATGCCAGTAGCTTTACCTTTTTGATGCGCGCTGCGGGTATTCCTGCTCGTGTGGTAACCGGATATTTAGGTGGCGAGGTGAATGATTTAGCGACCACAGGTGACGGTCAAATAGGGCACTTAAATGTTTACCAATACGATGCCCATGCCTGGGCAGAGGTTTGGCTAGAGGGTATTGGTTGGCAGCGAGTTGATCCTACCGGAGCGGTTGACCCATCAAGAGTTGATTCAGGTCTTTCATCTCAGTTAATTGAGCAGCAAGCGGCATTAACCAGTGACTTATTTAGCTTATCTAATTACAAACAATTTGATTGGTTAAATTCACTTAGATTAACCATTGATGCGCTAGATTATCAGTGGACTAAATGGGTTTTAGGCTACTCTACCGAGCAACAGTACAATTTACTGAAAAAGCTGGTAGGGCAAGTATTACCATGGAAAATAGGCTTGATCATATGTATTGCACTTATTTCGAGTATGGCACTTATTCTGTTTATTTTTAAGGTGAAGAGCCATTTAGCAAGCCGCAGAAGTAATAGTAGTCCCTCGTATAAACTCTATCAAACAGTATTATTCGCTTTAGCTAAAAAAGGTATAGTGAAAGCTCCTTATTCAACTGCCGGCGAGTTCGCCCTCGAATTAAGAGAAAATTATCCTGAGCTGGCTATTGCCTTTACTCGCTTTAATCAGAGTTTTGAGAAATTAAGCTATCAGCAATTATCAGCGAGTGAACAACAGCAATTACTTAAGCTGATGCGTAGTCAGCATAGGCAGTTTATGCAGCTTTTAGCGAAAGAGGTATAAATTAGCTGAAAAACCAAACTAAAAAGTCTTAAAAAAACATTTCTTCTATCTTAATGAAATTGCAATAAATTAAACCTAACATACTAGCAGCTTCAAATTTGTCGGCTTGTGTAAAAGCCGACAACTAACTAAGTTTATTAATGGAACATGCAGTAACCCTGCTGCAAGTAAATTAGAGCGTGTTGAACTTTTGAGAATACTTAGAGAAAGTACAGCATACTTTTGAGGGAGTTAAGATAGATGCCTTATAAGTCGTTCAATAATCCACCTGCTGTTCTTCCCACGAGATCCTTAGCAAAGTCAATGGAGCTAGATATAAGTCAACATGAGCAAGCTCAATGTGCCATCAAGCAGCAGATTTTAACTCAACAGAAAGTTATTGCTACATTAGCCTATGTTACTTTGCTTGGCTGGTTGCTCGCTATGATGTTATATGGTCACCAAAAATCAGAATATGTTAGCTTTCATTTAAAACAATCATTAGGGCTTATTATTACTTCGGCATTGTTCTCATTTCTACCGCTGATTGGTTGGGGTGCCAATCTTGTGTTGGTCATTATTTGGTTCATTTGTCTTGTCAATGCTGCCTTAGGTAATGTCTTTAAAGTGCCGTTATTAGGCAATATATTTCAGCGCCACTTAGACTTTATTCAATAAACTATTTTTCCTAGGCTCTATTTTAGCTGTATTTCACCCGTCTTAGACGAAAGTCCTACTTTAGATGAAATCTTATAGATAAAAACCTCGCATGGGTTTTGTAGTTGTTTGAAATATCTTAAAAACTCTATATTTCTCTAGTGCTCAATCTCTGCTTATGGTTAAATTTAACCACGTAAACTGTTCTGTATTTTCTAAGGTTAAATTTTGATCTATTTATATCCTGCCAACAAAATGGAAAATTTACTGTTTCTTTTTGACAGGATTTCTCAATTATCGCCTTTGGGTGTGTTTAACCAAGAAATTGTTTTAGTACAAAATCCCGGTATGCAGCATTGGCTTAATCTGTCTATTGCCAAACAGCGTGGTATTAGCATGAATGTTAGTTATGCGTTACCTGCGCAATATCTATGGAAGCTAATGAGAGAGCTGGCTAGCGATGAAAATGTGCCTGTTCAGTCACCGTACTCTAGGGAAGTACTGTGTTGGCGAATTTGTCGCTTATTAAGCTCGAATAAAGTACTGGAAGATGAAGATTTCACCAGTGTTAATCAGTATTGGCAGCTAAAAGATAGTGAGCATAGTCGTCATTTTGAGCAGCAACAAGCGCAATTAAAACGTTATCAGCTTGCAGTGCAGCTAGCTGATTTATATGAGCAGTATTTAATCTTTAGGCCAGATTGGTTAGATGCATGGCAACAAGGCTCACTTAATAGCACTTTGAAAGACTTTACAAACCAGCAAACGGATGTGCGATGGCAGGCTAAGTTATGGGCGATGTTGACCGAGGAAATTCCCTATAACCCAGTAACTCTTGTTGATGATGCGATAAACAATCTAGCCAATAAAAAATCAATTTTGCCTAAGCGTTTAAGTATATTTGGTTTAAATACTATGGCGCCTATGTGGCTTAGCTTTATCAATCAGTTAAGTGAGCATATTGATGTTCACTTTTTTCATTTAAACCCTTGTTTTAGTTACTGGGGAGATATCATCAGTGAAAAGCTGGCCTTTAAACAAATTCAAGCCTGGACCGATGACGTTACTCAGCTAGAAACACATGTTGGCAATCCGCTGTTGGCTAATTTTGGCCAACAAGGGCGAGAGTTTGTTTCTTTATTGCAAGATTACAGCACCTTTAATATTGAAGCGTTTGAGCAGTTAAATGATACCGAAGAGCAAACAGAACAATTATCTGTATTAGCGCACGTACAACAGGATATATTAACCTTAACAGATAAACGTAGTCAGGCAATCAATAAACAAGATGATTCGATCACCATCACCAGTTGTCATAGCGCGCTTAGAGAAGTGCAGGGCTTACATGACTTTTTATTACATCAATTTAACCAAGACAGTGAATTAACACCAAAAGATGTTTTGGTTATGTGCCCTAAAATAGAAGATTATGCGCCTTATGTTCATGCGGTGTTTAGTCGAGGCTGGCAAGACTTAGATAGTAATATCCCGCCATTACCTTGTTCAATTGCTGATCGCAATGCTATTGATAGCGACCCTCTGGTGGCAAGTTTTGTTGATTTATTAAACCTACCAGATAGCCGCTTTCAAGTGAGTCAATTACTTGCACTGCTGCGTTTACCTGCCATTGCCAGTCGCTTTTCTGTTCCTGTTGAGTCGATAGATAAAATCAGTCATTGGTTAGCAAAGTCTGCGGTTCATTGGGGCATTGATAGTTCACATAAACAAAGTTTTATCGGTAATGATGCCAATGATAATTACACTTGGCATCAAGGGCTAACAAGACTCTTGCGAGGTTTTGCTTTTGCTGATAGCCAAAGTATTTATCAAGATCAATTAGTGCTCGCGCTAGTTGAAGGTGATGATGCCGTATTGCTTGGTCAATTGCTCTTATTTATTGAGCAGTTACAACAATTTACTTTATTACTTACCCAAGCCAGAACGCCTGCTGCTTGGCATAGCTTTTTAACGCAACAACTTGAAAATTTAATTGATGAGAAGGTTAACGCTGAAAGTGAAGCAAGTGTTGATTGTATTTTACAAGCGATTAATTCGCTGGTTGAGTATTGCCAGCATGCGGGCTATGAGCAAGATATTGAACTAAGTATTGTGATTGACTTTTTAACGCAGCATTTCAGTCAAGGAGATGCCAGTCGACAGTTTATGGTGGGTCAAGTTACCTTTTGCTCTATGCTACCTATGCGCAGTATTCCCTTTAAAGTCATTGCGGTGCTGGGCTTAAATGATGGCGAATTTCCAAGGCAGCGTCAGCCGCTAACCTTTGATTTAATGGCTAATACTCCGGCTCGATTGGGAGATCGCTCTCGTCGTGGGGATGATAGGTATTTGTTCTTAGAGGCGATTATATCAGCGAGGCAAACCTTATACTTAAGTTTTCAAGGGCGTAATATAAGAAATAATAGTGTGAAACAACCTTCTTTAGTGCTGAAGGAGTTTATGGACTACTTAACTGCAGGTTATGGTTGGTCATTTGAGCGCGAGCAGCAATCTAGCTCTGATCTTAGAGAGTTAGCTATGCAGGCATATAGTCAACATAACTATACCAGTAAGTATGCAAGTTTTGACGCCAAATGGTTTAACTTAGGCCAAGCGCATGAAAGTGTTCAGCAAGGCCAAGGGCATTCATCACAACTTAAGGTAACTGATGATTACCCTGAGCATATTAAGCTTTCGCTTGATGAGCTCGTGGCATTTTTTATGCACCCATCTAAATACTTTGCGCAAAAACAGTTGCAGCTTTATTTTAACGAGCAAGATCAGGTGTTAAGTGATGATGAGCCGTTTGCCATTGATCAGTTACAAAGTTATTTAGTCAGGCAAGCCTTGGTACAGGCGAACCTTGAGGATAAGACAGAGCAAAACAGTAACTTAGTGCTAAAAGAGGCACAGTTATCGGGCTATTTTCCTGATCAGCCAAATACAGAGCAAGTATTTCAGCATTGGCAAGATGATGCCAGAGACTTTGTTAGTGAGATCAGCGCAGATAATAAAAACGATGCGATAGCAATTGATTGTCAGCTAAGTGTCGATATTATGCTTGATGACAAACACCAGGTTAGCTTTGATTTAACGCATAAATTTTTGTTAAAAGATAACTGCTTATTACGGTATAGAAGTTCAAGCGCTAAGGCGAAAGATATATTTACTTTATATATTGAACAGTTATTTATCTTAGTTTGGCAGCAACAGGTAGATTTACCATCACTAGCGACAATACAAGCACCTTTAATGGATGTTAGCCACTCAAAAGGCTTTTACTTTAATACTAAAGCGCAACAAGTAGAGCATTTTGTGCTTGAGTCTGCGGCTATTGATAGTCAGCATCTTAAGCAATTATTACGAGTATTTTTATCAGGCTTACAACAACCACTATTGTTAAACGCTAGTATTGCTCATATGGCGCTACAAAAGAAACGGGGCAAAGTTGAGCCAATGACACAAGATAAGTTCGCATCATTTTGGCATGGCAGTCATAACTTACCTGGTTTTAATCAAGACCCTTACATAGATTATTTTTGGCCTGATATTGTTAGCTATACAGACATAGAAACTGAGCTGATGACATTATATGGGCCAGTCTATAACGGCGTTGTCAAAGTAACTGATAGTCAAAAGAAGCGCTCACAGGATTAAAAAATGAAGATAGAAAACTTGTGTGCCCAAACTATTCCCTTATTCGGAAGACACCTTATTGAAGCCAGTGCCGGTACGGGAAAAACCTATAATATCACCCGTATTTATTTGCGTTTACTGTTAGAGCGAGAGTTAAGCGTTGAGCAAATATTGCTGGTTACTTTTACTAAAGATGCCACGCAAGAGTTACGTGGTCGCATTGATAGCTTTTTACGTGAAGCCTTACATAGTTGGTCAAGCTTGTGTGAAAGCGATGAATATTTTGCTGCAATCAAAGAAAATGTCGATAGCGATAGGGTTGTCTACTTATTAAAAAGAGCGCTATTACACTTAGATGAAGCTTCAATATTTACTATTCATGGCTTTTGTCAACGCGTGTTAAGCCAACACGCTTTTGCCAGTGGTTTACCTTTTAATGCTAGCCTTGCAAAAGATAATAGCGATATTGTTATTCAGGCATGTCAAGATTGGTACCGACAACTGGCTAAGCAAGAACAAGCGTTTAACTTATTGGCGGAATTTTGGCCGACACCACACAATTTTTTATCAAGCTTTGCTAAAGCCATTAGCCATACCAGTGAAATAGCGATACAGGATGCTAATGACTTGATTTTGGCTTTTGCTCGCTTACTAAAACAAGCCCATAATGATTTAGAGCAGCATAATGATTTATTACAGGCATGTTTGATTGACGTTAAAAAGGGCAGTGCTAGAGAAGAAAGATTAGCTGAACTTAACCAGTTAAAAGCTTGGTTGACTAATTTATGGCAAGCGGCTGAGCAAGGTGAGTTACTTGCTCATTTAAGCCCTATGCCTGATAAATTCATTGATGGACGACGCTTTAGCCGCGCAAAAGAAAAGCTAGCCTTGCAGTCTGCTTTTATGCAGCTTAATGAAGTGAAAGGCCAAGTTAAAGGTATAGCGAAAAAAATTGCTAAAGCCAATGCGTTTGCGATTGTTCAGCAAGGTATTTACCTGATTAGAAAAAAAGTGATTGAGCGTAAACAGCAGCTTAACCTGCTTGATTTTGATGACTTAATTAATACGTTAGCGGTTACATTACAGCAAGATAATGATGCCAGCCGAAAATTGGCAAGGCAGTTATTTCAACAATACCCGGTTGCTTTAGTCGATGAATTTCAAGATACCGATCCTAAGCAATTTGCCATATTAAAAGCGATTTATTCTGCTGATGATATACAAGAGATAACACCTGCCTTGTATTTAATTGGCGATCCTAAACAGGCCATATATGGCTTTCGTGGCGGTGATATTTTTGCTTACCTTAATGCAAGAACAAGTTGTCAATATCATTGGTTGATGGATACCAATTGGCGCTCAACACAACAAGTGGTTAACGGCTACAACCAATTATTTGTCGCTAAGAGCCCAGAATGTGATTTAACCCTAGATGATAGCGTTTTTGGCTTTAATATTCCTTATTTACCTGTAAAAGCGGGTAAAGTAGAGGACAAAGAACTTGATTTTGCCACTAAATCAGCTGCTGCTATTCAGTTTATTCATTTTAGTAATGACGAGGGAAAAATAGGACAAAGTGCTCGGTCGGCTCTAGCGACTTGGTGCGCCAATGAAATTATTCAGTTAATAACTAGCCAACAAGTAAAACCAAAAGATATCGCAATCCTAGTAAGAGACGGTGCTGAGGCCAGAGATATTAAGCAGGCGCTGCACCTTGCATCACTTGATAGTGTATTTCTTTCTGATCGCAGTAACTTGTTTCAAAGTAAACAAGCTAAACAAGTACATGCCTTGTTAGCAGCTGTATTGCATGTTGAAAATGACTCAACATTTATTGCTGGCTTATGCTGTGGCTTACTTGGTTTTGAAGCACTTAAGCTGTATCAACTGCAACAAGATGAACAGGCTTATCAGCAACTCAAATATGCTTTTGTAGATTACCGTAAGCAATGGCAGCAGCAAGGTTTTATTGCCATGGCAATTAACTTAATGCAGCAACGTTTTATCTTAGGCAATGAAGATAAAGACCGCACATTAACTAACGCTTTACATTTATTTGAAATTTTACAATCTGCCAGTCAAAGGTTTCATCAGCCTGAAGAGTTGTTGCATTGGTTAGCTCGTCAAATTAGCTTAGATAACCCGGAATCTGAAGCTGAACTTCGTTTAGAAAGTGATGGCGATCTTATTCGTATTGTGACTCAACACGGTTCGAAAGGCTTAGAGTACCCTGTGGTGTTTATCCCGTTTGTTACCCGCCATAAAGATCCATTAAAGTTTGGTAATAAATCAGTTAGTTATATTGAGTATCATAATGATCAAGGTGAATTACAGCTTAGCTTAGATGGCAGTAGTGATGCGAAAAAAGCCATGAGTGATGAAGCTTATGCCGAAACAATACGTTTGCTTTATGTTGCGGTTACCCGAGCCGAAAAACGCTGTTATTTATTAACTTGTGCGTTTGATGGTTATCACTTATCGCCTTTAGGTAAAACATTAGCATGGCAAAAAGATCAGGATATTGTTGCTAGCTTATCTCAGTTACAGCATAACGCTGGCGCTGATATTGCAGTAGAGCAATATCAGCTTGATGATGTACAAGCACAGATAATAGATAAAGAACATTTACTAAGGTGTCTTGGCGTAGACCATAATAGCCCTGCGACTGTAACTCAGTTTAATGGTCATATTGAACGTGATTGGTGGTTAAGTTCATTTTCTGCGTTGAGCCGAAATATGAAGCATGTTGGTATTTCTTTGCCTGATCGAGATAATCAAGCCGTTGCCAGTGAGATTGCCAGCCATGAATCATTAACAGATATACGCTTTGAGTTAGCTAAAGGTGCCAGTAGCGGTAATTTATTGCATGATATTTTAGAGCATGTTGATTTTCAACATCCCAATTGGTTAGAGGCAACTAAATGGCCTTTAACTAAGTATGGTGAATTACCGCATGGTTTTACCGAACTAGATTTAACAAATTGGCTGGATGAAGTGCTGCAGTGCCGCTTTATTAATCGACAAGTAAAATCATATGCAGAGGACAGTGCAACGTCATGTTTAGCTGATATTGCCACTGAGATGACCTTAAGAGAAAGCGAATTTTATTTTCCAATGCATCGCGCGCAAACAAGCCAGTTAGCAAATTTGTTAACCGATCATCGAAAATCTGCAATATTAGAAAGTCGTGGCAATAGTGCTCGTCGAGTCATGCCGGTACAACTGCCAAGTTATCAAACCTTATCAGGTATGATGCATGGTTTTATTGATCTGATTTTTTGTCATCAAGGAAAGTACTACGTCAGTGATTATAAATCGAGCTATCTTGGTTCATCGATAACAGACTATCATCACGATAAACTCTTAGAGCATGTAGAAGCTAATCATTATGATTTACAGTATTTAATTTATGCGCTGGCGCTTCATCGACATTTAAAGCAGTCCTTAGTTGATTATGATTTTAACCGTGATTTTGGTGGTGTCTATTACCTATACTTACGAGGAATGAGTGAGCGAAAAGACCATGCAGGTTGCGGCGTATATTTTCGGCAAATAACCTTAGCTGAAATAACAACATTAGATAGCTTATTTTCAGGCGATGTCTGTTTAGAAAAGTGTAACCAACAAGATAAAGAGGAACAGCATGGCTGAGTTAATGTATCATAACTTTGCCCAAGCAAAGCAGGCTTTATCAGGCATTGAAGCGATAGATTACTTTTTTGCTAAAGATGTATTAGTAGCCGTTAATTGTGAGGAAGCAGATAGCGTACAGTTATTTCACCTTTGTGCTGCGCTAACACAAAGTTTAAGGCAAGGGCATGTTTGTTTGCCAATTAACGAAGTTGCGTCGCAGCAATGGCTAGCTCCTGAAAGAGGCGATAGTGTAGATGAACAAAAGTCTTTTCAATTCGAATCTTTTACCGAGCTTAAAGCCTTAATAACACGCCTTAATGTTTTACCAAGTGATAATCAGTTGATCGTTTTTGATAAAGATTGCCTGTATTTGAAGCGGTATTGGTTATTTGAGCGTGAGCTACAGCAACAGTTGGGCGAGCGATTAACGGCGAAAGCACGCTATAGTAATGTCGATATTAAAGCATGTATTACTGAGCTTTTTCCTGTTGATGACAAGCTCAAATCAACAGAAGTTGATTGGCAGGAGGTTGCCGTTGCCAATGCAATAAATAAAGGCTTTGCTATTATTGCTGGAGGACCTGGAACAGGAAAAACCTATACTGTTACTAAGCTATTGGCAGCGATAGTTTCTTTGCAGCAAAAAACTCAGCAAGCCGCATTAAAAATTGCCTTAATTGCGCCCACAGGTAAAGCCGCACAGCGTTTATCAGAATCAATTATTAATGCTAAAGCAGGTTTTACTGACTTAGTAGCCGCTAAGGTTTTGTCGGCTATCCCTGATGAAGCGAAAACTATCCATAGGTTATTGGGGGTCATACCTAATCAGCCTAACTTTAAACACAATGAAAATAACCTGCTTTCATATGATGTGATCTTAATTGATGAAGTCTCTATGGTGGATTTACCTTTAATGACACGTCTATTTAGAGCATTAAAACCAAGCGCACAAGTCATTATGTTAGGTGATGCTGATCAACTACCATCAGTGTCAGCAGGTAGTGTGCTTGCCGATATTGCTCCTAGACCACATGCTGGTTATTCAGCGGCCAATAGCCAATATTTAGCTCAAGTTTGTCAAAGTTATTCGCTTTCACCAAGCCTAAGTGAAGCAGCTTGTCAGCGCAATAGCATGGACTATTTGACCCTTTTGAGCAAAAGTCGCCGTTTTGATGGTGCTGGTGGCATTGGCTTATTAGCACAAGCGGTTATTGCTGGTGATGTTAAGCAAAGCTGGCATTTGTTAAGCGAAGAACATAATGAGCAATTGACCTTTGAGCAGGGTGAATTAAAACAGTGGTTAATGCCATTAGTAGATAAATATTATCTGCCACTGAAGCAATGTACTGATTTGGCACAAGCGTTTGCTTTACTGCTTAAATTTCGTATTTTATGCGCAACGCGCAAAGGTGCCCAAGGTGTTGAAGAAATTAACAACTTTATTGACGCTATGATGACGGGGAAAGGGAGGCAATGGCAACAAGAACAACATAACTTGTATCACGGTAAGCCTATTATGATCACCGAAAATGATTATCAATTAGGCTTATATAACGGTGACATAGGTATTGTTTGGCAAAATGAAGATAAACAGTTATCAGTTTATTTTGAGCAATCGGGTCAAGGTGATAATGCTGAGCGCTACAAACGAGTTATGCCTTCAAGGTTACCTAGCCATGAAAGTGTTTTTGCGATGACCATTCATAAGACGCAAGGTAGTGAGTTTTCTCACGTTGCTATGGTGCTTCCCGAGGGAGCTGAGCAAAGCCAAAGTCAGCAACAGCTGTTATCTCGAGAGTTACTTTATACTGGCATCACACGCGCTAAAACGCATTTATCGATTGCAAGTGATAAGGTGACTTGGCAGCGAAGTGTTTTAGCCAAAGTGAAAAGGCATTCGCAATTAACGCTATAAAGGTAATTAAGTTTTTTAACTTTCACCGCTAGATTTTGATAAAAAAGGTACTGGGGTGTTAATAGCTGCTCGAATATCACCATTTTTGAGTAACTTAGTTATTTTCGCACTAATTAACTGACTTTCTTTGGCAAATGGTGATTTCTTTGAGATAGCAATATAACCATATACAGGCTTACTGAATTGGTATGCTTGTTTCGTAAATTGTTCGTCGTATGTTTGTTCATCAACTAAAGGCAAGATAGACTCTTCACGGGCAATAAAAGCATCAATTCGACCCTTTAGCAACATTTGGATCATTTGCTTACGGTCGTTAAATTGCACTTTTTCAAGTTTATTATCTCGGTCAAAGCGCTCAAAATAACGGCTTCCTCGAATAGAGCCGACAATTAAATGTTTTAAATCATCGTAAGTGTTTATGGTGATAGCACTATTTTTTTGTGTATAAAAATTAATAGGGTGTATTTGTTCTACTATTGGCGGTTTAATAAAGTCTAAATACTCACTGCGCTCAGGCGTTTTGAGAATAGAAATAATCATATCTGCTTGTCCTGTTTTTAACATTAACAAACAGCGAGCCATAGGGCAGTAGATAAAATTTACATTTTTTTGATATGACTTTGCTAATAATTTTGCTATTCGTATATTTCGACCGACATACTGACCATCAACAATGTCAGCAAAAGGTGGCTCTATATAGGTGGCTATTTGAATAGTTGCAGGTGTTTGCGCGCACACTAAAAAAGGGGCGGAGAGAAAAATCAGGAGCGTTAACAGCCTTTTCATGTAAGCAAACTTATTCAAGTTAGGGGATCGCTTTAGCAGCTCTATTAAATTATTGACTATCAGCTATTAAAGCATGAAGCATGCCTTGTTACCACTAGTATCATGTTATTAATCTGTATTGCGGATGGGGATTTGGCTGTTGGTGTTAATATTACCTTCAAGGTCAATTGTTACCGAAGCACCGTTTAAGAGCAAAACCACAACTTGATTGGCGTCTATATCTCTTATAAAGCTAAGTTCATAGCCATAATGAGATAAAGAGCTAACCGCAGCTTGTTGTGCCACATTGAGCTGAGACCATAGTTTATTTCTGCTAGGGCAAGCGCTTCTTCGTTCAGCTGCACATTCATTATCGCTATCATCTAAATCTAGCTGTGTAGAGTCATCAAACATATTAACCACCAAATTTACCCATACTCTATTTAAATCTAGCTTACTTTTATCAAATAGCTATTAATTCCTCCTTTTAAACTCGCATCTTGTTGTCAGTTATTTTTACAATATTATTGCCGCTAGATTAATTTTTATTGAATAATTGACTTAATTGATTGATTGTTAATGTTAAAACTCTTATAGGTATAATTAATGCATTGCAGTGCTTAGTTGCGTTATTGATCAGGATAAATTCTCTAGTGCATTTAGCTGTAGCAAAAGAGTGAGGTATTTATCTCAATTTACCTTTTGTTGAACGTCAAATAATATGAGCTTTCGAGGGTTTAAAAATTCAATTAAAAAGTTTCACCAGCGCCGCAAGCCTGTGGAGAGTTATGCTTGGTGGTCTCTACTTAATTATGCACAAAAACGTTCTGTAAGCTCCTTGTTTCAGTTCGGTTATGATATCGACTTTGTACGAACATCTAATGATACTTGCCTTGTTGTGATGTCACTTGACGGTGTTAGCATTACCGTAAATGAAGATGGCGTTATTGACACCCAGCCCAATATTAAAATGAGACGAAATAAAACCTAAGTTTTGCTTATTTAAGCTTTATCTAGCGAGGAGCGCTTGTATAATTGCACATTAAAATTCTTTTAATTTGAAGTGAGCAACAAAGTGCAATTAATTGATATAAATAAAGCAGAATATCGAAAAAAATTAAATATCGTTATTGTAGGTTTCTTAGTTACGCTACTTAGTCTGTCATTGTTATTTGGTTCGGTATTAATTTCTGTTTTCTCTGATGTTCCTTATGCTATGGCAACCCAAGACAGTGCTAGTAAGGTAGAACAAGTTGACACAGTGCAAGAAGGCAGCAAAGAAGAGCAAAGTCCGTCTAATTTTAAATTTAATTTGCTTGGTGTGATTTTAGCTTTATTAGCGTGTGCTGCGATTTTACATAGCTTAAGAAAGCATACATTATTTACGGAAATATATTACGTTTGGCAATTAAAACAAATTCAAAATCAAATTTATAGAAAGCTCAAGCAGATTAAACAATCTGCTGAGAGCCAAGATGAAGTTGCCTTAATTATTCTGTGCTTTTACTATCAGAGTTTGCGACAAGTGTATCAGTTGGACGATAACACCCTGACAATGTCGACAGTGGAACTAGAGATTAATCGTTTAAATGATATTATTTCGGCTAATGGTTTAACTATTTCAGCCGCGCAATTTGATAAGAGTTTGCTATCATCTTATAGTTAGCCTCAGATTCGTTTATTCAATAGGTACAACCACAAGATTACAGGGAGTTTAATTATGATTGGCTATGTTACTCTAGGGACTAATGACCTAGCAAAAGCAGTTGCATTTTACGATAGGTTATTTGCCAGTATAGGTGTAGGGCGCTTTTTAGAAACCGAGCAGTTCGTCGCTTGGTCTAAAGATCAAGACAGTACCGCTTTATCCATTACCAAGCCATTTGATGGTCAACCGGCAACAGTTGGTAATGGTACTATGGTTGCTATCATGCTAGATAGTAACGAGCAGGTTGCAAGTTTTTATAAAAAAGCCCTAGAATTAGGGGCTACTTGTGAGGGTAAGCCTGGACCAAGAGAAGAAATGTCTGGGTTTTATGCCGCTTACTTTCGAGATTTAGACGGTAATAAGCTCAATGCTTTTCATTTGAGCATGCCAACATAAAACCTCAATATAAATAAACATAAAAAAACCAGCATAAGCTGGTTTTTTTATCTATTAAATTCACAACTATCTAGTCAATTATCTAGCTTGAATTCAATATAAATATTATCTAGCGCGGAAAATAATGCGGCCTTTTGATAAATCGTACGGTGTTAATTCTACCGTTACTTTATCGCCAGTTAAAATACGAATGTAGTTTTTACGCATTTTACCAGAAATGTGTGCTGTAACTACATGACCGTTTTCCAATTCTACTCGGAACATAGTGTTTGGTAAGGTATCTAATACCGTACCTTGCATTTCAATATTTTCTTCTTTCGCCATGGGGCGCTAAACCTCTAATGTTGTGCAAGTTAAGCCAAAAATCCTGTTGAAATGTTGAATTTATGTGGCTGATAAAAAAAGCTGCGCGAATGATGCCTAATTGCTCGACTAAAGTAAAGCTTTGCGCCTATTTATTTATCAAATTCCCTGTCTGTAGAGCTTTTTTCGAATAATTGCCATTGTCCGTTAATAAATCTTTCATACGGAAAGTAGCGATTTTTGTAGTTCATTTTTTTGCAGTCATCAATTTGATAACCCAAATAAAGGTAGGGGACTTGCTTCTCCTGACAAAGGGCAATTTGGGACAAAATTGAATTAACCCCTAAGCTTTGCCTTTGGTACTTAGGATGAAAAAAAGTATAAACAGCGGATAAACCATTAATTAATTTATCTGTAACCGCAACGCAGATAAGTTCAAGGCTGCCATCTTCTTGCTTATTCCAAGTTTCAATAAAAAATTGCTCGGTTAAATTACTGCTAAGAAAGCTTTTAAATTGCTGGTAAGTTGCCGGGAACATACTGCCGTCACTATGACAGGTATTAATATATTGCTCATACAAGGGGTAATAACTATCTTTAAGATGATCTGAGTATTTGATAACACATGCTTGATTACGCTTAATGGTTTTTTTTTGGCTTTTCGATGGCTTAAAGTTTGCGACATTAATACGAATAGATTGACAGGCATTGCAATCAGGGCAGTGAGGACGGTAGCTTTGATCGCCACTTCGTCTAAAACCTTGGGTCATAAGCCAAGAATAACTTTGATTGTTTTGTAGTCTATCATCGACAGCGATCAGTAAGCGCTCTTGTTTCTCTGGTAAATAATTACAGGGAAATGTTTCTGTTATGCCTAATTTAAAGCTAGTACTATTCATGAAAATACCTCTAAGTTAGATCGCAATAGTAAGCTCTTTTGCTTTCCAAAAATTCTCAGGTATATCTTTAGTTATAGCATTAAGCTGCTCAGTTCGAAAACTCTCTCTGCTGATCTCTGTTGCTCCCATATCAGCTAAAAAAGGGTTAAGCAGTTGACAATCAATAAAGTTAATCTCAATAGAATGTAACAATTGCGATAAAGCAACTAAGGCAAACTTAGATGCATTAGCTTGTTTATAAAACATTGATTCGCCGGAAAAGTAACCGCCAATAGCGACACCATATAAACCGCCAACAAGCTGCTGCTCTTGCCATACTTCAATTGAATGAGCATAGCCAAGTTGGTGAAGATTTTGGTACGCCTGTAACATTTCAGGAATAATCCATGTATCTTCATTTCGAAACGGGGCATTAGCACAGTATTTTATGACATCAGTAAAACTGTGGTTTAAGGTAATGGTAAAAGGTACTTTGTTAATGGCTTTTCTTAGTGTGCGATTAATCCGTAAATCTTGATTGTAAACCACGCACCGAGGATCAGGTGACCACCACATAATAGGATCATGTACATTAAACCAAGGGAAAATTCCTTGATTGTAGGCCTTTATTAGCCGCTGGGCAGATAAATCACCGCCAACGGCTAATAATCCATTGGGATCTACTAGGGCAGATTCAATGGGAGGAAAAGCCAAATGATTATGGTCTAATTGATATAATATTTGGCTCATAAACTACCTAATAGTTTATTTTTTGGCGTCTAAGTAGCGCTCGGCATCAAGTGCAGCCATACAGCCAGCACCTGCAGATGTAATCGCTTGGCGATAAATATGATCGGCAACATCACCTGCAGCAAAAATACCTTCAACACTGGTTTGTGTTGCGTTACCTTGCGTGCCACTTTGAATAGTTAAATAACCATCTTTCATATCAAGTTGATCTTTAAAGATATCTGTATTTGGCTTATGACCAATGGCAATAAATACACCTGCAACAGCAAGCTCTTCAGTTGCATCTGATTTAGTATCTTTAATGCGCAGGCCTGTAACACCCATGTTATCGCCTAATACTTCATCTAAAGTGCGGTCTGTATGTAGAATAATATTACCGTTTTCAACTTTATCGTATAAACGATCCGTTAAGATTTTCTCACTACGGAAGGTATCACGACGATGAATTAAGTGTACTTCACTGGCAATGTTTGAAAGATATAAAGCTTCTTCTACTGCGGTATTACCACCACCAACAACAGCCACTTTTTGGTTCTTATAAAAGAAACCATCACAGGTAGCACATGCAGAAACACCTTTACCCATAAAGGCTTCTTCTGATGGTAAACCTAAGTATTGTGCAGAAGCACCAGTACAGATAATCAGTGCGTCACAAGTGTATTCGTTGCTACCTGTTAATTTGTATGGCTTAGATGAAAAGTCTACTGACTCAATATGATCAAAAATAATTTCAGTATCAAATTTTTCAGCGTGCTTTTGCATACGCTCCATTAATGCAGGACCGGTTAAGTCATCTGCATCGCCTGGCCAGTTTTCAACATCTGTTGTTGTGGTTAATTGACCACCTTGTTGCATACCTGTGATCATTACAGGCTTTAAGTTTGCGCGAGCTGCATATACTGCTGCAGTATATCCAGCAGGGCCAGAGCCCAAAATTAGAAGAGGGCAATGTCTAGCGTCACTCATGATTACTCCAAAATTTAAAATTTATTCTGACAATTAGTTTGGGATGATATGTTGTTATATCAAGTCTGTATAGACGTTTTCTGAAAAACTTTGCCGCATAACTGTAAAGAAATTCTTCTAAGGGAAGTTTTAGGGCAAAAAAAAGTGCAAACTGATGTTTGCACTTTTATTGTTAAACTAGTTGCTTAAATTAAGCATTAAGCGCTGTTGCAGGTTCAACGAACTCAAAACCTAAGTTATCAGCTACTTCTCTTACTGTTACTTTACCGTCAATCACGTTTAAGCCATTTAATAAGTGGGCATTGTCATTTAATGCTTGCTTATAACCTTTGTTAGCTAGTTGGATAATGTAAGGTAATGTTGCATTGTTTAATGCAAAGGTTGACGTACGAGGTACTGCACCTGGCATGTTAGCAACACAGTAGTGAACAACATCATCAACAATGTAAGTTGGTTCAGCGTGTGTTGTTGCATGAGATGTTTCAATACAACCACCTTGGTCAATGGCAACATCAACAATAGCAGAGCCTGCTTTCATGTTTTTGATGTGTTCTTTAGTGACTAATTTAGGCGCAGCAGCACCTGGAATTAATACACCACCAATAACAAGGTCAGCTTCTAATACGTGTTTTTCTAATGCATCAGCTGTTGAGTAAACCGCTTTAATTCTATTACCAAATTGTGCATCTAACTTACGTAAAACATTAGTATTACGATCAAGAACAACCACATCAGCACCCATGCCAACAGCCATTTGTGCAGCGTTGTTACCAACCATACCGCCACCAATAACAACAACTTTTGCTGGCTCAACACCTGGTACGCCACCAAGTAACATACCGCGACCTGCATTTGATTTTTCTAATGCTTGAGCGCCAGCTTGAATTGACATACGACCCGCTACTTCAGACATAGGTGCTAATAATGGTAAGCCACCAAAGTCATCGGTTACTGTTTCATAAGCAATACAAATAGCTTTACTTTTTACTAGGTCTTGAGTTTGTGGTAAGTCTGGTGCTAGGTGAAGGTAAGTAAATAAAATTTGACCTTCACGTAACATAGCGCGCTCTACAGCTTGCGGCTCTTTAACTTTTACAATCATATCTGCTTGAGCAAAAACATCGCTTGCTTTAGCTAAGATAGATGCACCAGCAGCAATGTAATCTTCATCAGTAAAACCAATGCCAATACCAGCATTAGTTTCAACTAATACACTGTGGCCATGATTAATTAACTCACGAACACTCGCTGGAACCATACCAACACGGTATTCATGGTTTTTAATCTCTTTAGGTACACCAATAATCATAATATTCTCACTCTATGTTAAAAGTTGCGCATATAATTTTAGCGCTTGTTGTAATATTTGCGACTAGTATAGTGGCATTTATCTAGAATAACCTGTCGTTATTTCATTAATGCCGATATATAATGCTAAAAAATATGACATATACAGAGTTAAATAAATGAGCAATTACTCTAATAAATCCCTCGATCGTATTGATAAGAACATTCTTAGTGAGTTGCAAAAAAATGGTCGTTTATCTAATGTTGAGCTATCAAAACGAGTCGGTTTAAGTCCAACACCTTGTTTAGAGCGGGTTAAGCGCTTAGAGAAAGAGCAGTACATTACAGGCTATAAAGCCATGCTAAACCCGTTAAAACTCGATGCCGCCTTATTGGTGTTAGTAGAAATTACCTTAACTAAAACCAGCCCTGATGTTTTTGATGATTTTGCTAAAGCGGTGCATGAACTTGATGTTATTCAAGAATGTCATTTAGTTTCCGGTAACTTTGATTTTCTTTTAAAGACGCGAGTTAAAGATATGCTAGCGTATCGAGAATTACTTGGTGATACTTTATTAAGGTTGCCGGCAGTGAGTGAAAGTAGAACTTATGTGGTCATGGATGAAATAAAATCCACTAATATGCTGCCAATTAACCGTTAGTTGTCATAAAAAGCGCGATGTATTATCGCGCTTTTACCTTTATAGCTGATTATCAAAGCTTAAAAGATAGATCTAAATGATGAACGTGAGCTTCTACGTGATGAGCGACGATTACGCATACGGCTATGTAATTCACGGCGTTTTGAGTCTAACCAGTCATCTTTAGTGATAGTATTATCGCCAGCACGTTCTTGTTCGCGCTCTCTGTAGGCACAGAACTCTTCAAAAGCATCAATATCAGGTTGCAGCTCTTCTGCAACAAGTTCAATCATAATCGCGTCATCTAAGAAGCCAAACACAGGAATATGATCGGCTACTAAATCTTCAGGGTCGCTAAAGTAGGCTAGTGCACTAATAACATCGGCACGTTCTTGTTCTGGAATTTGCCATTCTGTGTCTTCTACCATGGCGACTAGAGTTTCAAGTTTAACTAATCGCTGCTTTACGAACTCAGGCACTTCAGTTTTTACTTCAAGACTTAGAGTTTTTGCGTTGTTAATAATGTCTTGCTCAGATAGTTTCGCTGCTTCAGACTGAGCTTTTCTCATGATATCTCTAAAATGGTCTAAGTCTGATTCTTTTAATTCAAAGGTCACTTCAAATGCCATTATTATTCTCCTATGGTGACATGACTTGTAGCTTACTTATGTAAATTTAACAGATTCTTATAACAAAGCTAGCGACATTTTTACAAAAATTTTACTTATTACTGTAAAGATATAGGTTCGCTTATTTAGTCGTTTGTTTGGTTAATACCAAGTGAATAGTTAATTCAATTGGTATAAGCATTTTAACTTGCAAGATAATTTGTTATTTTACCCCTTTAAATCAAGAAATTTCCTACGGTACGATTAATTGTCTTCTGATCTTGTAAAAAATACGGATGAATTTCCAAGAGAAGTAAATACTAGGCAGCTTAGTGGCGTGCAACGCCTACTTGAAGCTGGTCTATTATTCTTTAGTGTTTTTGCCATGTTTTTGATGTTGGCATTATTTAGTTTTGATCCAGCTGATCCCGGCTGGGCACAAACCGGTTATCAAACGCCTGTTCGCAATTTAGGTGGCGCTGTTGGCGCATATTTATCCGATCTGTTATTGAATTTATTTGGCTTAATTGCCTATAGCTTACCTTTTGTTGTCGCTATTGTCGGTTGGTTATTATTTCAACGATATCATCAGTTAATGAAGCTAGACTATTTAACGCTCGGTTTAAAGCTCATTGGCTTTTTTATGCTATACCTTGGTGTCACCTCGATTGCTAGCATGAATTTTGATGATATCTTTTATTTTTCTGCTGGTGGTATTGTTGGTGATGTATTAAGCCAAACCTTATTGCCGTATTTTTCATTTGTTGGCAGCACGCTCATCTTTTTGTTATTCACTTGTGCTGGCTTTGTCTTACTAACAGGCTTTTCTTGGTTAAAGTTTATTGATGCCATTGGTCATTATACCATTGCTGCTTTTATGTATTTAATTGCGCTGCCGAAAACCATAAAGGAAAACTTTGGCACGTCAGCTACAAATGAAGAAGCGCCGGCTGACTCAGCAGATATTGACGCAATAGCTCAAATTGAAGACAGCAAATCTTTAGCAAAATCAGCACAAACGCCTGAGAAAACACTGGAAAAAGCATCGGAAAAAGCATCGGAAAAAGCGCTTGCTGAACAGCCAGTTACTGACACATATGATGCCCATGACAATGAGCCGTTTGTTGATATTGAAGAATTACTGACTGAGCCATTCGATATCAATGTTCAAGAGCATGTCAGTGGAGCAGAAATTGCCGCCGCTTTTGCTAATATAGATCAGCCTGATATAGCCGATGATATTGATTTTTCAAACCATGCTAGTCACGCTGAACCACAATACAAGCCAATTACACAGCATATTGAGCAAGACAATGGTCAAGTGAACTTAGTTGCCGAGCCTGAAGAAACCTTCCAAGGTATGCCGTCAATTGATTTACTTGATAGACCAGATAAAGCACAAAATCCGGTAAATCAAGATGAGTTAGATCAAGTCAGTCGCTTAGTTGAAGCCAAACTGCTTGATTTTGGCGTTAAAGCGCAAGTGGTATCTGTGTATCCAGGCCCTGTTATTACTCGATTTGAATTAGATTTAGCACCAGGTGTTAAGGTTAGTAAAATAACCAGCTTATCAAAAGATTTAGCGCGAGCTTTATCTGCAATTAGTGTACGTGTTGTGGAAGTTATCCCAGGTAAATCCGTGATTGGCCTAGAGCTACCGAATAAACACAGAGAAATAGTGCGCTTAAGTGAAGTCATTTCCTGTCCAGCGTTTGAAGAATCAAGCTCATCACTTACTATGGTGCTTGGTAAAGATATCGCAGGCGACCCTGTAGTGGTAGATTTAGGTAAAATGCCACATTTACTTGTTGCCGGTACAACCGGCTCAGGTAAATCAGTTGGTGTAAACACCATGATTGTCAGCTTGTTGTATAAATCAACGCCTGAAGATGTGCGCATGATCATGATAGATCCAAAAATGTTGGAGCTTAGTGTTTATGAAGGTATTCCACATTTATTAGCGGAAGTCGTTACCGATATGAAAGATGCGGCTAATGCACTGCGTTGGTGTGTTGGTGAAATGGAGCGTCGTTATAAGGTGATGTCGGCTGTTGGTGTGCGAAACCTTAAGGGCTATAACAAAAAAATCCTAGAAGCGAATGCTAAGGGCGAGCCTATTATCGACCCATTATGGCAGCCAAGTGATGGTTTAGATCAAACGCCACCTATGCTGGAAAAATTACCTAGTATTGTGGTGATTGTTGATGAATTTGCTGACATGATGATGATTGTTGGTAAAAAGGTAGAAGAGCTGATTGCGCGAATTGCACAAAAGGCAAGGGCAGCAGGCATCCACTTAGTACTGGCAACCCAAAGACCTTCTGTTGATGTCATTACAGGCTTAATTAAAGCGAATATTCCAACGCGCATGGCGTTTCAGGTTTCATCTGGCTTAAACTCACGCACCATATTAGATCAACAAGGTGCTGAGCAGCTATTGGGTATGGGTGATATGCTTTATTTACCGCCGGGCACAGGTGTACCTACACGTGTTCATGGCGCCTTTATTGATGATCATGAAGTTCATGCCGTAGTGAAAGATTGGAAAGACAGAGGCGAGCCAAATTATATTGAAGAGATATTATCTGGTGAAAATGAGCAAGATATCTTACTACCGGGCGAGCAAGCAGAAGGTGGTGAGGAAGAAGAGCTTGATACCTTGTATGATGAAGCCATTAGTTTTGTCACTGAAACCCGTAGAGTCTCTATTTCAAGTGTGCAACGTAAGTTTAGAATCGGCTATAACCGAGCAGCAAGGATTGTTGAGCAAATGGAAATGCAAGGGGTTGTATCACCGCCAGGTCATAATGGCGCGAGAGAAGTATTAGCTCCACCGCCAGTGAAAGATTTTTAAAAACAGGATTAAATTCTAATTACATGAGTAAAAGATTAATTAATACTATTGGTACAGTATCAATAGTCAGTTCAGCATTATTTTCCCTAAATGTACAAGCTGATACACATAGCCCAAGTACGCAAGCGTTAACAGCAAGTAAAAGCCAGTTAATGGCAAAGCTTGCTGGTATTAAGTATTTTAGTGCCCAGTTTAGCCAGAGTATTTACACTGAAGAAGGTGAACTTATTCAGCAAGGTGCTGGCAAGCTCGCAATTAGTAAGCCCAATTTAGTTAATTGGCAAACCACCTCGCCAGATGAAACTTTTATTATCAGTGATGGTGAAACCTTGTGGTTTTATGACCCGTTTATCGATCAAGCAACGGCTTATTCACTGGCAAAATCAATTGATAATACGCCTATCTTATTACTAACCAATGATGATATCTCTCTTTGGCAGCAGTATCAGGTAAATGAAGTTGCTATACCTAAAGAACAAAGCACTCAGAACGACGTTGCTTTTGTTATTACACCGAAAAAAGAAGATAGCCAAATAAAAAGCTTAACTGTTACTTTTAATGGCAATGCGATTAAATCATTTTCCTTTAAAGATGCAACAGGGCAGCTAAGTCAAATTGAATTAACGCAGTATCAACAAAGCAAAGTACCAGCAGAAGATTTATTTCAGTTTACATTACCAGAAGGCGTAAGGCTTGAAGACAAACGATAGTGGCAACAAGCCAGATAATGGCTTGTTAGATTTTGGTGATGAGTTTGCCGCGCAAGCTGTTAAGCAGAGTAAAAGTGCTGAAGGCAAGGGCGCTAGTGCGGTAATATTACCACTAGCGGCCAAGTTACGACCTAAAGATTTAACAGAGTATGTTGGTCAACAGCATATTTTATCTTCAGGCTCACCGCTTCAGCAGGCTATTGTTCAAGGTCATTGTCACTCACTTATTTTTTGGGGACCGCCAGGTACAGGTAAAACAACCCTTGCGGAGATTATCGCGCATCATGTTGACGCCGAAATTGAGCGTGTCTCTGCGGTAACCTCAGGTATCAAAGAAATTCGTCAAGCAATAGAAAATGCTAAGCAAAGAGTCAATAACAGCTCGGGTAAAACGCGGACGATTTTATTTGTTGATGAAGTTCATCGCTTTAATAAAGCGCAGCAGGATGCGTTTTTACCTTATATAGAAGATGGCACCATTATTTTTATTGGCGCAACTACAGAAAACCCGGCATTTGAGTTAAACAAAGCTATTTTATCTCGCGCACGTGTTTATACGCTGAAAAAGCTAACCGATACCGAATTACAGCAGGTTTTAACTAGAGCCTTAGATTTTTGTGAAAATGAACAACAGCTAGCGATTAAATTAGACACGGATGCCAGACAAAGTTTAATTAAACGCGCTGATGGCGATGCCAGACGTTTGCTTAACTTGTTAGAAAATAGTCTCGATAGTACGAGCGATATTAATGAAAATACTAAAGTGATAACCGCTGCGCTTATTGAACAGGTCGCTGGCAGTAAAATTGCTCTGTATGACAAAGGTGGCGATGCTTTTTACGATCTTATCAGTGCTTTTCACAAGTCTGTTCGAGGTTCATCACCCGATGCCGCGCTTTATTGGTATGCAAGAATTTTAAATGCTGGTGGTGATGCCTTATATGTGGCACGACGCTTACTCGCTATTGCCAGTGAAGATATAGGTAATGCCGATCCTCGAGCAATGCAACTAGCCGTTAATGCCTGGGATACCTTTCATCGCGTTGGCCCAAGCGAAGGCGAGCGTGCTATAGCGCAAGCGGCAGTTTATATGGCGTTAGCACCAAAAAGTAATGCTGTTTATTCTGCGTTTAAACAAGCATTAGTGGTTGCCAAACAAACCAGTGATTTAGACGTACCGCTGCATTTAAAAAATGCTACCAGTAACTTAACCAAAGAGTTAGGGCACGGTCAGGATTATCGCTATGCGCATAATGAAGCCAATGCCTTTGCTGCAGGTGAAAATTATTTTCCAGAAGCATTAGCTTATGCTGATGATAGCCATACAAAATTTTACCAGCCAACAGATCGAGGTTTAGAAATGCAATTAAAGGATAAGTTAGAGTATTTAGAAAAATTAAATAGGGATAGTTATGAGCAGCGCTATAAGTAACTTCACTTTATATGCTTTCGTTGCCATTGGCGGTGCTTGTGGCGCAAGCTTACGCTTTTATATTTCACAATTAATACTCAATTGGTTAGGAAAAGGATTCCCTTTTGCAACTTTGCTGGTTAATATCTCTGGCTCATTTATAATGGGGCTGCTTTATCAATTAATAGAGCAAGAAATAATAGATATTAATGTTCATAGAACATTAATAGGAATAGGTTTTTTAGGGGCATTTACCACCTTTTCGACCTTCTCATTAGATACCTTGTTGCTTTTGCAGCAAGGTGAAGTATTAAAAGCGGTATTGAATGTACTTTTAAATGTGTGCTTATGCTTGTGTGCTGCAGGCTTAGGTTTATATTTGGTATCCTTTTTCAGTAAATAAAAATTTTTATAACATTTCAACAAATAACGTGAACAATTATGCTTGATGCAAAACTTCTTAGAACAGATTTAGACAATATTGCCACACAGCTGGCAAAACGTGGTTACCAGCTTGATACAGCAACGCTTGCGTCGTTAGAAGAACAACGTAAAGCGATTCAAGTGAAAACACAAGATTTACAAAATGAACGTAATACCCGTTCAAAGTCTATTGGACAAGCGAAAGCCCGTGGTGAAGATATAGCACCATTACTTGCTCAAGTGAGTCAACTTGGTGATGAGCTTGATGCGGCGAAAGCAGAGCAAGAGCAAGTGCTTTCTCAAATCAACGCGATTGTAAGTACGATTCCAAACTTATTGCACGAGTCTGTACCCACAGGTGAAGATGAAGAAGATAATGTTGAAGTAAAACGTTGGGGTACACCACGTGAGTTTGACTTTGAGGTGAAAGATCACGTTGATTTAGGTTTAGCCATTGAAAAAGGCTTAGACTTTGAAAGTGGTGCCAAACTGGCGGGTACACGTTTTGTGGTAATGCGCGGTAAAATTGCTAAATTACACCGTGCCTTAGCGCAGTTTATGCTTGATATGCATACTGAGCAGCATGGCTATCAAGAAATGTATGTACCTTACTTAGTTAACTCAGACTCGTTATTTGGTACAGGTCAGCTGCCTAAATTTGGTGAAGATTTATTCCACACGGACTTATCAAATAAAAAGTTCTCGCTAATTCCAACGTCTGAAGTGCCGTTAACCAACCTAGTGCGCGATGAAATTGTTGATGAAGCTGACTTACCTATTAAGATGACAGCCCACACACCATGTTTTAGAAGTGAAGCTGGCTCTGGTGGCCGTGATATTCGTGGTTTAATTCGTCAGCACCAGTTTGATAAAGTTGAAATGGTGCAATTGGTTAAGCCGGAAGACTCGTTTAACGCCTTAGATGAATTAACTGGTCATGCAGAAGCGATTTTAGAAAAATTAGAATTACCATACCGTACTATGACGTTGTGTAGTGGCGATGTTGGCTTTAGTGCAACAAAAACTTTTGATTTAGAAGTGTGGTTGCCTGCACAAAATACGTATCGTGAAATTTCATCATGTTCAAATATGGGAGATTTCCAAGCGCGTCGTATGCAAGCTCGCTATCGTAATAGTGAAACCAATAAGCCAGAATTATTACATACCCTTAACGGCTCAGGTTTAGCCGTAGGTCGTACTTTGGTTGCTATATTAGAGAACTATCAGCAAGCAGATGGTAGTATTGAAATTCCTACAGCCTTACAGCCTTACATGAATGGTGAAACAAAAATTGGTTAATATGCCAAGCTGGTAGCGTTTTATGCAAATGCCGATAATAGTTATTATCGGCATTTTTATTTAGGCAAAAATATTGGTTCAATGAACACAAATGCTATTGTTTCAGGTCTAATAAAGCGAAGTGAGTTTTTCAATCCAATAGCTGAAGGAAAAGCCGTGTTGCGTAGTTTACTTATTCAAGCCATTATCTTTTTTTTAGCTTTCCAGCTAGTTTCTTATTTTCGAGAAACCAGTATGTTAGCAACAGATACCCATATTGTTGAGCAGTATAATGCTGACTTTAATGCGGTTACCACCTTAGATAATAATACCGTGTCTTTGTTTGCCCAAGGTAAAACAACCGTGTTGTATTTCTTTGCTCCTTGGTGTCAGGTTTGTCACGCCAGTATCCGCAATTTACAAGCGCTACATGAAGATAATAAAGCGATTAAAGTGGTTGCTATCGCATTAGATTATATCGACGATGATGAAGTGGCAAAGTTTACCTCAAAGCATCAGCTTACTTTTCCTGTGGCATTAGGGAATGAAGGAATTAAAAAGGCATTCTCCATTACAGGCTACCCAAGCTATTATGTGTTGAATAAGCAAAATGTGATTACGGCAAAATCCATGGGCTACTCAAGTGAATTAGGCCTGTATTTACGCTCATTAATATTGTAATGGTTTATTTACTGAATCGTGTTAATTCGTTAACACACGACTATTAATGTCTTACCGGCAGTAGTGATCTGTCTTTTGTTTGTGTACACTGTCACTTTCATTTCAAACAAAGATGTTAATAATATGCAAATCTCTGACAATTTTGATAGCGGTAATATCCGCGTTATTGAGGCGTCTGATCCTTCAAATATCCAATTAGAAATCAAACACGATAATCAGTCTGACTTTTACCAGTGGTTCCATTTTAAATTACAAACTGATCCCGCAGAAAATGGTGAACGTCCTGAGCATGTTATGCATATTATCAATGCTGGTGATGCAGCTTATGTTGAAGGTTGGGAAGATTATCAAGCCGTAGCGTCTTACGATAGAGACCATTGGTTTAGAGTACCAACCACTTATGACGGTAAAACCCTGACTTTTACCTTAGCACCAGAATATGATTCTGTGTATTTTGCCTATTTCTCACCTTATAGTTATGAGCGTCATCAAGATCTAGTACACAGTGCACAAATGAGCCCAGACTGTCAGTTGCAAGTGTTAGGACAAACACTAGACGGTCGTGATATGAGCTTATTAAAAATAGGTCAAGAAGGCGAAGGTAAAAAAACAATTTGGTTAACTGCTCGTCAACACCCAGGTGAAACCATGGCAGAGTGGTTCATTGAAGGTTTTATTGATCGATTACTTGATGAAGATGACGGTGTTGCCAGAGCGTTATTAAATAAAGCTGTGTTCTATATTGTACCGAATATGAATCCAGACGGCAGTGTTCGCGGTCACCTGCGTACTAATGCTGTCGGCGCAAACCTAAACAGAGAATGGTTAGAGCCAAGCATGGAACGTAGCCCGGAAGTTTTCTTAGTGCGTGAAAAAATGTTTGAAACAGGTATCGATATGTTTTTAGACATTCATGGTGATGAAGCCTTGCCAGTAAACTTCTTAGCAGGTTGTGAAGGTGTTGTTGCTTACGATGAACGTCATAAGGCACTTGAAGATAAGTTTAAAGAAATTTTATTAGCTATCACACCTGAGTTTCAAGATGATCGCGGTTATGAGAAAGACGAGCCGGGCAAAGCAAACCCGACAGTTGGCACAAACTGGGTAGGTAATCAGTTTAAGTGTTTAGCTTACACGGTTGAAATGCCGTTTAAGGATAACGACTTATTACCCGATGCTACTGTCGGTTGGTCTGATACACGCAGTAGTTTATTAGGGCGTGATTTCTTAACTGGTGTTTATCATATGGTTGATGAATTACGTTAAGTTATTGCCGTAAATAGTATTCATATTGATGGCTAAATAAAAGCAATAGGCAGCAAGATAATGACTTGGCCTATTGCTTTTTTGTTTTAGCTTGCGTATTAGTAGTTAATAATTAAAAAATCATAATAAAAATATCAGGAGTTGGAAGTGCAGGAAATAGTCAATACCATAAATGGTTATATATGGTCCTCGGCCCTTATTTATTTGTGTTTGGGTGCAGGTCTTTTTTTCACTGTTGTTACACGCTTTGTTCAAATTCGCCATTTTACTGAAATGTGGCGCTTGTTAATGTCAGGTAAAAGCTCGGAGCAGGGCATTTCATCATTTCAAGCGTTAGCGGTGTCATTATCTGGTCGTGTCGGTGCCGGTAACATTGCAGGTGTGGCCGCAGCGATTGGTTTTGGTGGCCCAGGTGCCGTTTTCTGGATGTGGATAGTAGCATTTTTTGGCGCAGCAACCGCTTATATTGAGTCCACCAATGCGCAAATTTATAAAGAAGAGCATGATGGAAAATACCATGGTGGTCCAGCTTATTATATTGAAAAAGCGATGGGGCAGAAGTGGTACGCATGGGTTTTTGCCGTTGCTACCATCATTGCAACAGGTGTTATGCTGCCTATGGTGCAATCTAACACTATCGCAACTGCAATAGAGCAAGTCTTTGGCAATACGCAAACAATAAATACTGCTTTTGGTGCAATCAGTTATGCCAAGCTTTACACTGCGACAGGTATTGTCTTATTACTTGGCTTTATCATTTTTGGTGGTATTAAGCGTATTGCTAACTTTACTCAAGTGGTTGTGCCTTTTATGGCATTGGCTTACATTTTAATTTCATTAATCATCATAGGTTTAAATATAGATCAATTACCGGGCGTGGTTATGTTAATTATTGGCGATGCTTTTACGCCGATGGCTGGTGTTGGCGCAGCGATAGGTTGGGGTGTAAAGCGTGGTGTTTACTCAAATGAAGCAGGTCAAGGTACAGGCCCTCATGCCGCTGCAGCAGCAGAAGTTGATCACCCAGCACAACAAGGCCTAGTACAAGCATTTTCTGTTTATATCGATACATTATTTGTATGCTCTGCTACGGCATTTATGATCTTAATTACTGGTACCTATAATGTACATGGCGCGGGAGAAACGTTTATCGTGCAAAACCTAGCTGCCGATGTCATTACTAATGGTCCAGCATATACACAAATGGCAGTAGATAGCGTATTTACAGGCGTAGGTAAGCCGTTTGTTGCCTTAGCATTATTCTTCTTCGCCTTTACCACGATTCTGGCTTATTACTTTATTGCTGAAAACAACGTTTACTACATTAAGCGTACTTTTAAGTTACCGGCGGGCATTTTTATCCTAAAAGTGGTTATTATCTCAGCTACGTTTTACGGCACGGTAAAAGCTGCAAGTATTGCTTGGGGTATGGGTGATATAGGTGTTGGCCTTATGGCATGGCTGAACATTATTGGTATTTTGATTATTTTCTTTATGTCAAAACCTGCCTTAAAAGCCTTGAAAGACTACGAAAGACAGCAAGAAGAAGGCGTTAAGACATTTACCTTTGATCCTAAAAAATTAGGTATAGAAAATGCGACTTTCTGGGAAGAAAAGTTTGAGAAAGACCAGAGTAGTAAAAGTTAAGTCAAGCTAAACTTGATAAATTAACACCTAAGCCAGCTAATTATTGAGATTAGCTGGCTTTTTTGTAGATAAAATCAGGCTGTAACAAATAACTAAAGCAGGCAATAATTAGATAAAAAAGCGGGGAAAACGCTTTGCTTTGACACCCCTCAATATCATGGCTAATTTCTCTATACAGCTAGTGAATTAGCCTATCATGTCGGGTATAATCCTTTGACTCTCATATACTGCACAGCTTTTTTAATAGCTGTGGTAGTGGTATCTGTTATCAACTGCTAGGTTAACTTGCTGTAGCAGCTTTAAATTAGACGAGAAAATAAATGGCTGTAATAAATTGCCCAGGTTGTAAAAAGAAAATCTCTGATAAAGCGAAAGTTTGTAGTCATTGTGATCTTGCTCTGCAAGAGCTTGACGAAGATAAGATGGCTACCTTAAATAAAATTAACAAAATTCATCAGGCACAACGTTTAATGACGTTTTCTTTTGTTGCCATGTTATTATTTTGTGGTGGTTTTTTGTTTATGTACAAAATGCCAAGTGAATCATGGCAACACACAATGGCAACAGTAAGCACAGTTGTTGGCTTTATTATGTATATTGTTGTTCGCATTATGCTTGTGTTTAATAAAAGAAAAAGTAATTAGTTATGGATTTGATCAATACTGTAGATAACATGTCTGAGGACATGTATAACCGTCTGAAATGTGCTGCTGAAACAGGTAAGTGGCCTGAAGGCACGCCCGTAGATAAAGCACAGCAACAAACAGCCTTACAGCTAATTATGGCTTATCAAGCACGTCATTTAGATAATGATCAAATGTTAACCATAGGCGCTAATGGTCATATCGTTGAAAAAAGTAAAAGAGAGCTGAAAGCTGAGTTTTCCGGTGCGAATAAAGATGAAGAAATCACGCCTTGTGCAAAACCTGCTACGCGTGAAGAAGAAGTCTATATGCCAAGCGAGCAAGATATAGCTCGTTTTACTGAACTTTAATACATTGATAAACATACGAAACAATCGACATGATATTTTCTTCTTTATTTAAAAGTAAAAACAAATGGCAAAGTAAAGATAGCACTGTACGTATTGCCGCTATTAATGATGAACTCAGCATTGACGATAATACTGGCCGAGCGATCCTTTTAGACTTAATTGCTCATGATGACAGCGACATGGTCAGACGTGCTGCTTTAATCAAATTAGCCGACTTTAGTGAATATGTTAATGCCAGTCAAAATAATAGTCAGAGTAAGGTAAAAAGCTTTGCTCAAAAGCAAGTTCAAGACATGCTCTATGGTCAGCAGCAGAATAAGCTTACAGAAGAGCAAAAATTAGCTTATCTCGCTAATACTCAGTTAAGCACACAAGAGCTTGATGCTTGGCTAGATAAAGAGCAGTCAGATGCTATTGTATTGTCATTGTTTAAGTTATTAAAAGAGAAGAGAAGTACGCAAACTAGCAGTACCCAACAACTCATTATTAATACCTTTGCCCATAAAAGTGATGTAGTTAAGCGAGAGATACTGGACTCAATCACAGAGCCAGCCTTACTGGAAAAATTACTGAAGAAAACCAGCAGTGAAGATATTGCTGATATTATTACCGAGAAACTTGCCGATATTGCTAAAGAGCGAGACAAACCAGTAAAAATTAAAAAACAAGCACAGTTACTGGTATCTAAGTTATTAGCATTAAAAGAAGTACGCGATTATAGCGTTTACTTAGCGAAAAAAGCCGAGTTAGAAAGTCAGTGGCATAGTATAGCTGATGATCTTAATGACTTAACATCAGAAGACAAAGCGAGTTTTATTGATAAATATGCTCAGATAAGCCTGCAACTTACTAACATTTTTGCCAGTAAAGCAGAGGCTTATGAGCAAGAAAAAATTGCTTTGCAATTAGCACAAGATAAAGCAAATGCACAAGCTAAGTTCACACAGCGTATAGCCGAAATAAATCAAGCATTAACAACATCGGTTTTTGAACACAATAACCTAGACGAGCAAGCATTTGGTCAACAAATAGCGAAGCTTAGTGATGAAGTTAATACCTCTGTGTTAAATACTGCTGAAAAAGCTGACTTTAGCGCTCAACTAAAGCAACTTAATGAAAAGTTAACCAAGCTACCAGAAATTGCTGAATCAGTTAGTCAGGCAACTCATTTAATTTCAAAAATGTCACAGCTTGCTTTACCTGAGCGTATTGAAGAGTTAAATGATAAAAGTGACATTTATCAGAACTGGTTAAAGCAATGGCAAACAGTTGAGCAAAAGTCTGCTGGTATTTTACCTGAATCAATTGTTCAAGCACATCAGGACATTGTAAAGAGCTGGCATGACGGTTTACAACCATTGCAGCAACAACAAAAACAAAGCTTTCATCAAGTAAGAAAAAAATTATCTGATATCAAACGTTTGTTAGCTAGTGGTAAATACAAAGTGTGCTTTGGTTTGTTTAAAGGTGTTAAAACTTCCTTTGCATTACTCAGCCCACAACAGGCTGCGCAATTACAGCGTGACTTTCAATCTGTAAGTGAAAAAATGTCTGAACTAAGTGATTGGGAGCATTATATTGCTACACCTAGAAAGCAAGAAATGTTAAAGAGTATTCAGGCCTTGGTAGAGCAACCACTTGATAATCCTAATGAACAAGCCAAACAAGTAAAACAGTTCAGAAAAACATGGAATTCTCTTGGTCATGCCGATGAAGAAATAGACCATCAATTAAATGATGAGTTTAATCAAGCTTGTGAGTTAGCTTTTGCTCCATGTCGTCGTTACTATGCTGAGCAGGAGAAGTTACGCGCTGATCACTTTGCCAATAGACAAGCGCTCATTGAGCAGGCTGATAATTTAGCGAAAAGCTTGCTAGCAGAAAATAATGGTGTCGATTTTAAAGATATTGATGCGCAACTGAATAAATTACAACATGCTTGGCAGGACGCAGGTGAGGTAGACAGACAGCATTACCAATCGCTTCACCAAGCCTTTAAGCAAGCACTACAGCCAATAAAAGCGGCAATAAAGCAGTATCACGAGAAAAATGTTGTCGAAAAGAAAGCCATCATTGCACAGGCAGAAGTACTGTTAAACTCAGAAGATGTTTTCGATGCAATTAATCAAGTTAAAGGTTTGCAGGCAACCTGGAAAACCTTAGGCTATGCCGGTAGTCACCAAGATGGTAAGTTATGGCAAAGCTTTAGAAAAATTAATGATCAACTGTTTGCTAAACGTGAGCAACTTAAACATGAGCAGCAAGATGAATATGCTAAATTATCAGCATTATTTGACCAGCGTTTATCAAAGTTAACTCAAACGATTAATCAAGATTTTTCATCTTTTGCAATGAGTGAACAAACGGCAGAGCTGAACTTAGCTAAACAAAGTGCAACCACCTTATTAGCAGATATCACAGACAGTAAACCTGTTATTAAATCAGCAGTTAAAAAAACAGAAACCTTGATTGCTGATATTGAAGCGAGCTTAAAGCAATGCAAAGCGTCAGAGCAGAAAATGACTTGGCAAAATGTCTTTAATTTAATTACTGCGCTCGCTAAAGATGAGTTAAGCAGTGATTTGCTTGCAGAAGACAGTACTTTTGCTGCGCTGAAACCTATGTGGCAAAAACGCCTTATGGAGTTTATCGCATTACCTTATTTAAATGAGCTAGAGAGCCGAGCGGTTAAAACCCTTGAGATTGAAATTCTTGCGCAAGTTGAATCGCCAGTTGAGTTGAAGCAACAACGTATGCAAGTACAAGTGCAATTGATGCAAAGTCAAATGCAGTCAGGCTCTGTTGTCAATCTTGAGCAACTGTTTGTTGACTGGTTAATGTTGGGTAAACTTCACAGCGAAGAGCTAAGCTTACTTTCTCGCTTGGCTAAGGTGTATTGTTAAACCTAACAAATTAACTCATTGCCACACTGACATCCTAATAAAGTTAAAACAGCATAAAACATAGCATGCTGTTTTAACTTTACTTTATCTTCAAGGAAGAATATTTATGAAAAAACTTATCCTAATCCCTGCTATTTTCTCAGCCTTAGCTTTAAATGTTGTCGCGAAAGAGCAACCTGTTGATGAGCTTTTTAAGGTGATGTCGATAGAAACTCAACTAGCGAGTGGCTTTGAGGCCATGCTACCTATGATTGAGCAAATTGCTGCAGATCTTAAGCTTGATAATGAAGGTAAAGCAGAGTTAATTGACATTTTTAGAACTTGGTTTCGTGAAGATATTGATCGCGATAAAATATATCAGCAAATGAAGCAGCTTTATGTGCAAGCATTTTCAGATGACGAGATCAGGGAAATTACCGCATTTTATCAAACCGCTATTGGGAAAAAGTTCATTGAAGTGCTGCCAAATTTGATGAAAGATGGTGCTCAAATTGGTATGCAAGAAGCACAAGTAAAACAAGCGAAATTAATGGCGCGACTTAAGCCGTTCTTAGAAAAACACAAAGCAGAAAAGTAGCTATATGCCATGCCGCTAGCTAGCAATGAGAGCATAGCGGTAAGTTTTAAGTATCTATTTTTAATAGCCATATCTTAACCGTTGCGATTAATAGGCTGATATAGAGAAAGAATAAGGTAAGGGAGGGGGGATAATACTGTGAAGTCTTAGTAATAGCTCGGCACTTATGAAATCTCTGTTTGAAAAAATAATTAGTAGTTTGATTCACCTTGCTTTTTTGATATTTTAACTGAAAGTTCGTAGACGGATATTACAGAGAAGTCTACATAAGATACGTTAGGTGAGTATCCAAGGATTGTCATGAATTTCAATACCGTTAGTGAAGCAAAAGAATACGTCGTAAAGGTAACGAATAAAGCTAGGACAATTGATGATATAAATTCTTCAATTGAATACTATCAAGGAATGTTTGATAGGGCTCACGATAATGATTCAAGAAATCTATGGAAGACAGAAATAGAAAAACTAGAGTTATGGAAAAGTAGTGATGACTTTAAAAATGGTAATTTTCCGCAGGGTATAGATGAGCTTATTTTGGAGATCGTTGAATGGAGAGCGGTTCTATTTGCTTTCCAAAAAACGGATACAAAAAGAGAACCATTTAAAGAAAGTGGATTTTTTGCTCAATGGTATTTAGGAGCTATATATGGTGTCTTTACAATAATAGGAAAATTAATAAGTAAAGATACACGCGACAATTCTTTGCGGAAGCTATGGAGTGATATATCTCCCATTATGCTTGATGATGGTGCATGTACGCAGGCAGAAATAGATTTCATCGATCAAGAAATGCATCGTAGTAACGGACGATTTACAAATGCTAACTCTCAGGTTTTACGTTTTAGAAATAAGTTGATAGCTCATAACGAAGCTAATCCAGTAGTAAAATGGGATGAAGTAGATAATGAAATGACTTTGCTTATTAGAATGTGGTCGTTACTTGTTGCTTGGAGTTCCTTTGGCTTGTATCAACCATTCCGTACTGGCGATCAAGCATTTTTAGGCTTAGATTCATTTTTTCAAGGTTCTGAACTTTATTCTTTAAAGCAGGCAAGACAAGCATATCTAGATAAAGTAAAGAGTTGGAGTAAAAACTATGCTCATAATGGTGATGAGGATAAAGGACGAGGTGCTTTTTCTACACTCACAATTAAAACAAGCTTCGTGCAATAACTCACCTAACAAGCGCATTAAAAATGGACGTCTAAAGCTTGGCTAGCGCTCATTCTTCGCTAATTTTAGCCAAGCTTTCTCCGCTCCTTAATGCGGGCGTTAGCTATACAAGGTATACAAGGTATACAAGGAAAGTATGCAGAAGCAATCTATTCTGAAATCTATATCACTTATTTCCATCGTTACCACAATGGGATTAATTGTTAATCTAGAACTATTAACTGATGAACTAATAAAGTATTTTTGGCCATTGCATATTATTGCAATGGTGCTGGGCTTTATTATGATATTTAGCTTAATGAAAGATCATAAATCTTTGGTTAAGTTGTTCGCTCCACTTTTGCCTAATCAAGGTTTTATTAAGTTTATTGCTAAAGGTCTTATTTCCGTTGTTATTCAGTTAGTTCTACTATTAACAATTATGTCGCCGATGATTTATAGCTTTAGTGTATTGCCAATATTTACTCCTGCGGCAACACCTTTTAAAGAATAATCTATTTTTCAGGGCTTTATACTTATTTGGCTACTTTTTTTCTCAATAGAGTTTTTATACTTTTGGCTAGTAAAAGGCGTAACGGAATATTTAGTTCAAAAGTATAGCTAACAAGCCATTAACCAGGAACAAATACGACTGTAAGATTTAATTAGGTTCTATTATTTAAATCTTACAGATCAAGTTCTGATTTGTTCAAATAAACAATTATTGAAAAGGCTTAATGACTTAATTCACCACGTAAATTAAGCTCCATTAACTCTCTAATTTCTTCATTACTTTTATTTAAACTCAATAAATAGTGTAGTTTCGTTAATGCCGCTTCTAAAGTCATATCATGACCGCTGATCACACCCGCTTCACTTAATGCGTTGCCCGTAGCATAACCAGACATATTTACTTTGCCTTTTATACATTGTGAACAGTTAACCACAATGATCCCTTGCTGTTTAGCCTTAGCTAAACACGAAAGTAATGCTTGATCTTGCGGGGCATTGCCAACGCCGTAGCTACGAAGTATGAGCGCTTTAACGGGTTGCCTGATGACATTGGCAACTAACTCACTGCTGATCCCCGGATATAAGTGAACAACACCAATGGGTTGCGGCGTAATATTTGTCAGTTTTAACGGCTCAACATGTTCAGTTGTTGATGCAATAGCACCAGCAAGCAATTTAATATTGATACCCGCTTCTAATAAAGGCTGCATATTCGGTGAATCAAATGCATCAAAGCCGTCGGCATACGCTTTAATACAGCGGTTACCTCGATAAAGCTTGTTGTTAAAAAACAGCGCCACTTCATTAATCGGGTAATTGGCTGCTATATATAAGGCATTTAACACATTAACTTGGCCATCGGATCGCAGTTGGCTTAAAGGAATTTGTGAGCCAGTAACAATCACAGGTTTAGCTAAATTTTCGAACATAAATGATAGGGCAGAGCTGGTATAAGCCATGGTATCTGTGCCGTGTAAAACAACAAAGCCATCGTAATCGTCGTAGTGCTTTTTGATATCATCAGCAATACGTTGCCAGTCATTAGGGGTCATATTAGATGAATCAATCAGTGGATGATATTCATTAATGGTAAATTCAGGCATTTCTGCTCGATGAAATTCAGGTAAGTTATTGATAGAATCTGTTAAATGACCTTTAACAGGAACAAAGCCTTGTGTGCTTTGTTTCATACCTATAGTACCGCCAGTGTAGGCAACATAAATCTTTTTTTTCATCGTGATAATGACTCATAAAATTAGGCACGCGGCCAAAATAAAAACGGCACTACTTTAACAAAGAAGTGCCGTTATCTAAAAGCTAATATTAGCTAATAAATCAATTAGATTTCTTTACAATGTAGCGCAAGCAATACACAAGCTGTACATACCTTGAGGATCATTAAATTGATTCATTTTAACTAATTCTTGCTGTAATTGTTTAATTACCTGTGTCATAGGTTTATCGGTAACCGAAGCAGATAGTAAATCTATGCTCATGTCATCATTTGTGCCGTAAGCCATATTAACCAAGGTATTAGCGTTACCCATCAGCTTTTCAAGGAAGATATTCTTACTTGATGGCTCTTTCTCAATTAATAAGGTTTCGTATTGTTCCAATTCAGCTAGCGTGGCAGCTGCAACTACAGCATCGGTTAGGTTACCCAGTTCATCAACTAAGCCTAACTCTTTTGCTTTTTTACCTGACCAAACACGACCTTGCGCTACGGCATCAACTTGCTCGTAAGTCATGTTTCTATTTTCAGCAACAAGATTAATAAAGTTCTTATAGCCTTTATTGATGCTTAATTGAAATAACTCTGCTAAACCATCGCTTAGTGGCTGAGTAGGGCCAAAGCCAGCAAAATCTGTTGTGCCTACGCCATCAGTGTAAACACCTAATTTACCGAGTGATTTTTCAAAGGTCATCATCATGCCAAAGATACCGATAGAGCCAGTAATGGTTGATGGTGCAGCATAAATTTTATCCGCAGATGCTGAAATCCAATAACCGCCTGATGCAGCATAGGTACCCATTGAAGCGATAACAGGTTTACCCGCTTGTTTTAATAACTCAACTTCTTGGCGGATGATTTCTGAGGCATATGCACTACCGCCTGGGCTATCAACACGTAAAACTACTGCTTTTACCTCTTTGTTATAGCGTGCTTTTCTTAAGAGTTTTGCGGTACTGTCACCACCTATGGTGCCAGGTTTTTGCGTACCATTTAAAATATTTCCTTTGGCAACGATAATTGCAACTTTATCGGAAGATTTTGCTGTTATTGCCTTGGCAGTAAAGCTAGCGTCAAGATAATCCTTGTAGCCTATTTGACTAAAGCTGTCGCCTTTTTTGTTTTTACCCACTAAATCAATTAATTCGCTACGTATTTGCTGACGTGTTTTTAAGGCATCAACCCAGTTATTATTTAGCGCATACTGAGCAAAACTGGCATCAGCTTCGGAAAATTTAGCTAATAATGCCGTAAAGGTTTCATCAAAGTTATCTGTTTTAAAACCACGCTCTCTAGCGACATCGTGTTTATATTGTTGCCATAAATCGGCTAACCATAATTTATTCGCTTCTTTTGCTTGCTCTGACATGTTATCGCGCATAAATGGCTCTACCGCTGACTTGTAGGTGCCAACGCGGAATATATGTTGGCTAATGGCTAATTTTTCTAATGCAGACTTAAAGTACATTTTATAACGGCCGTAACCATCAAGTAGCATAAAACCTTCAGGGTTTAACCAAATCTCATCGGCATAACTTGCTAAGTAATATTGATCTTGCGAATATTGATCTGCCACAGCGATAATTTTTTTACCGGATGTTTTAAAATCAGTTAAGGCCTGACCAACATCTTGCAGCTTAGTTAAGCCCGTTCTATTTAGCCCTTGAAGCTGTAATAAGATTATTTCTACCCGATCATCATTTTTTGCTTTAGCAATAACATCCGTTAAATTTGCTAGCAGCACTTCTGGGCGATCTTCTTGCTCATCAAGCGTTTCTGTTAAAAAAGCCTGCATTGGATCAACTTCGTGCTTTTGCTCAACAATATCACCGACAAGGTTTAATACTAAGGCTGTTTTGTCTGGCACGGTAATCTTATCAGCATCACTGCCAACCATGGCAATAAAGGCAAAGAAAAATATAAAGAAAACAAGGTTAACTATTATTTGTCTGGTTAACGAAATGAATCGCCACAAGGCAGAGAAAATCCGTTTAATAAAACTTGGTTTGCTATTCATATAAATATCTTAATCTTAAAAGGGTATTGTTAATATATTACCTGAATTCATCAGAGAACTTAAACAAGCAGGGCAATTACATTGTAACTATTTACGAATAAAGCAAGCTAATGATGAAATAAATAAGGCTATTTTGTGTTCTTATTTAATTCATACGTTTATATTTTATTAAGAGATCATTAATGAGTTCACCTATGTCTTTTTTGTCTAGCAAGTATCAAGCTTTTGTAACGCTTTTACCTCAATTTGATGGCATACCTGCATTGTTAATTCGTCTGTATTTAGCGCCGATTTTTATTATGGCAGGCTTTAGTAAAACAGCTATGTTTAATGAGGAAATATCAGGTATTGCTCGCTTTATGGCTGATCCTAATATTGTTGCTTGGTTTGGCAATGCCGATTGGGGTTTGGGACTACCGTTTCCGGCGTTACTTGCAAATTTGGTGATACTTGTTGAGTTTGTTGGTGGTTGGTTGTTACTTGTTGGCGCATTCACACGTTTAGTGTCAATTCCGCTAATGTTTACCATGATAGTTGCTGCAACTTCAGTACATTTAGAAAATGGCTGGTTTGCTATTACCCCAACCAATGCCGATATTAGCCCAGCAAAAGTGTTAACATGGTTAGGCAGTGAAAAAGCAGAGAAAAGTTTAGAAAATAGTGCACAAACTGCGGTTAGATTAAATAAAATGCGCGAATTACTTGAGGAAAATGGTAATACTGACTGGCTATATGAAAAGGGTAATATTGTTATTTTAAATAATGGTATCGAATTTGCCGCAACTTACTTTATTATGCTGTTAGCGCTATTTTTTATCGGCGCAGGCCGCTATACCAGTATTGATTATTATCTATCTAACATACTGAAAAATTAGCTTAAAAAGAGAAGGCAGTGTAAATACTGCCTTTTCATTTCTTATATCAGCTTTAGTCATTGTTTATGATACTTTTACTGAAGCGCTTGTGCTAAAGCGTGAAAGCAAGCTTTCTCCCCAATGATATAGTGTTAGTCCGACAATCACTAAAGCTGCGCCCAGTAATAGGGTTACAGTTATTTGCTCATCATTTAACATATTGCCCAAAGATAATGCAATTACCGGTGTTATCAGGGTAATTAATGTTACCGTACTCGCGGTTAATTTTTGTAGCACGTAAAAGTAAGCGTAAAAGCCAATTAATGAGCCAAATACCCCTAAATATACGGTGGCATAAATTGACTTTTCCTGCCATTGTTCAATATTTAACGAGCCATCAAGCAGCAACCAAGTCAATAAAAATAACGGCAAAGATACAGTTAATGAGCCAACAGTCGTAGCTAAAGGGTGAATGACTAAACTGATACTTTTAACTAATACCCCACTTAAGCTAAAGAAAAAAACCGCCATCAGAATAAAAGCAATACCAATGCCTGCGTCAGTAGATAAGGCTAAATTATCAGAGCAGACAATAGTTAAGCCAATAAAGGATAAAGTCATAGCCAGTTTTTTAACTAAGGATAGTTTTGCTTCTGCTAATATTTTTCTGGCTAATAGCGCCGATAGAATGGGCGATAAACCAAAGACTAACGACATTAAACCTGATGTTAAATATTGCCCAGCAATATAAGAGCACATCATGCCACCAAATATACCTAAGGCAGAATAGCTATAGAGCTTAATGGCTTTGCCATGCCATGGCAGTTCAATATGTCGTACCTTAATGATTAGCGCGCCGAGCACAACCGCAATTAGCATGCGCAACAAAACGGCCATGCTCGGGTTAATGGTTTCACTACTCCAAATGATGCCAAGCGGGGTAGTTGACCAAATCAATAATACGGCTAAATAGGCGATAGATACTGACATTTTTGTGCTCCTTGTCGTTTGTTATGAAAACAATTAGCCAGAGTCAAACTGCTACGGAACATTTATTTTGGAGATAAAAAAGCCGCAGAAGATAAAGGCTGCGGCTGTTGAATAAAGTTTTTTATTTAATCAACTATCCGCATCTATTTGCCACACAGCAATGGCCAACTGTCGACAGTTCACAGTCGCCATTGCCTTTGTATTATGTTTGAGGACAAATAAATGCATCATGATAATTATTAAATTCTATTTATTTTAGTTAAAAAAGTTTGTTTACTGGTTTGCTATTAATCAATAGTTGATTCATTGATAGTGAAGGTTAAAGTTAATGAAGTCAATAGGCCTTAGATTATTAATGACAATAAATAATTTAGTGCACTAACGAATACGAATCGTTACACTAGCAGTAGTTTTTAATTGTTAACTTAAGCTATGACAAATTTAGAATTTTTACTACAACGCCAATCTAATCCTCAACTCACTGAGCCTGCGCCTAATAAAACCGTGATAGAAAATATTCTTGCTGCGGGGATGCGCGTGCCAGATCACGCTGGTTTAAAGCCGTGGCATTTTACTGTGGTGTCTGGTGAAGGCTTACAACGTTTAAGTGATTTATACGTTGATGCTTTTAAGGATATTTTTTCAAAGCCTGATAACCAAGCTACCGCTGAGGAAATAGAGCAGAAACTTGCTAAAGCGAAAAAGATGCCATTTCGAGCACCGCTAATTATTGTTATTTCAACAAAACTTCAAGCACATGAAAAAGTACCTGAAGTAGAGCAGGTGGTTGCAGCAGGTTGTTGTGCTCATGCAATGCAAATGGCAGCGACTGCACAAGGCTTTGGCGCTATGTGGCGCACTGGTGATTTAGCTTACAATAATATTGTTAAACAGGGCCTTGGTGTGGCTGAACAAGATCACATTATAGGTTTTCTATATATTGGTACACCATGTCGCGAATTACCATTAAAGCCTAGTCGCTCATTTGTGCCACATGTAGATTATTGGCAATAAAGAATTATTGAGATCAAAAAAGCCCTCAAATGAGGGCTTTTTTAGCGTTGTTAATTGTATAACAGCTAGACAACAAGCTTAGAATGCTGCGTTGTTTGGCGTTCTTGGGAACGGAATTACATCACGTACGTTTTGCATACCTGTAGCATAAGCAACTAAACGTTCAAAACCAAGACCAAAGCCTGAATGAGGTACAGTACCGTAACGACGTAAATCACGGTACCAACCATAGTCAACAGGATCTAAGCCCATTTCAGCTAAGCGCTGATCTAAAACGTCTAAACGTTCTTCACGCTGGCTACCACCAATCAGCTCACCAATACCTGGTGCTAAGATATCCATAGCAGCAACTGTTTTGCCGTCATCATTTAAGCGCATATAGAATGACTTAATATCTTTAGGGTAGTTTTGTAACACAACAGGACCATTAAAATGTTCTTCAGCCAAATAACGCTCATGCTCTGAGTTTAAATCAATACCCCAAGATACTGGGTTTTCAAATTGCTTATCGCAGTTTTCTAAAATAGTGATGGCGTCAGTATAATCTAAGCGAACGAACTCAGAATTAATAACGGCATTTAATCTATCGATAACCGTTTTATCAACACGCTGTTGGAAGAAAGCCATATCATCAGGGCGCTCTTCTAGTAGGGCTTTTAATACATACTTAAGCATCTCTTCAGCAAGGTTTGCCGCATCAGCTAAATCAGCAAAAGCAATTTCCGGCTCAATCATCCAAAACTCAGCTAAGTGTCTGGTAGTATTTGAATTTTCAGCTCTAAACGTTGGGCCAAAAGTATATACTTTTGATAACGCGTTACAGTATGTTTCAACATTTAATTGACCAGAAACCGTTAAGAAGGTTTCTTTACCGAAGAAGTCCTCTTTATAGTCAACTTTACCGTGCTCATCGCGTGGTAAGTTTTCCATATCTAAAGTACTTACTCTGAACATTTCACCAGCACCTTCACAGTCACTACCAGTAATTAATGGTGTGCTGATCCAGAAATAACCTTTTTCATGTAAGAATCTATGTACTGCTTGTGCTAAACAGTTACGAACACGAGTTACCGCGCCGCCAATGTTAGTACGTGCACGTAAATGAGCATGTTCACGTAAAAACTCAATGCTATGACGCTTAGCTGCCATAGGGTAAGTATCAGGGTCTTCAACTAAGCCAAGTATTTCAACTTCAGTCGCTTGAATTTCAAATGACTGACCTTTACCAGGAGACTCAACCAAAATACCTGTTACTTTTACTGCGCTACCCGTAGTAAGCTTTAATACTTCAGATTGATAATTATCAAGTTCATTAGGTACGATAGCTTGAATGGCATCAAAACATGAACCGTCATGAACGGCTAAAAATGAAATGCCGGCTTTAGAATCACGACGTGTTCTAATCCAACCGTGTACTGTAATTGTTTCATCAACAGGAAATTTACCTGCTAATACATCAGTAATTGCTATAACTGACATCTAATGACCTCTTAAATAATTCAAATGCTGTGAAATTTTTCTTATACCAAATGGTATTATACTGAAAATGGAGTGCTATGTTACCCTGACAAGCAGTAAATGCAATGCTTAATTGAGCTGATAAATAACATTATTATCTAGCTTACTCGCAAATTTACTGAAGCAGGGATAATAATTAACTTGATATAGGGTGTTTTGCGCTTTCTATGCACTGTAAGCACGGCCTATAGGAATAAGCTAAAAGAGTAATAATGGATGAAAGGGAAAAAACAAACATCAATTGAAGAGAAGCGAAAAGCACAAGATAGCTGGTTTTACGCAAAAGGACTTTTTGCGCTGTCTGCATGGTTATTGTTTTTGTTTGCCTTGGTTATGTCTTACTATGCAGCTCCCGAAAGTAACTACGGTATTGTAAAGTACTACAATATTGATGTTAGACAATTTTGGCTAACGCCGTTAACTGGCTATTTATATATATTACTCTGGTTAAGTGCTTTTACCTGTTATATGTCGTTACTAATTGGACGATACCGAAATAGACGCAGGGCAGATAACCCCGAATATCATTTAATTTTTCTACTCACCGTTAACCTTATTTGGTTATTTTATATTTTATCACAGCTCAATATTTTTTAGCGCCTAAGCAAGTTATCGCTCTGGCGCATTATCTAGACATGATTAATTGAAACAGTCATCTTCATCTAATACCGTTTTTATCGCCGTAACTAAAATGGTAAGTTCACTTTCCTTAATAATAAGTGGCGGAATAATATATATAAGCTTGCCAAATGGTCTTATCCAAACGCCTAACTCGACAAAACGTTTTTGAATAGCGGCCACATTGACGGCATCAGTACATTCAACCGCACCTATAGTGCCTAATACACGGCTATCAACAACTCGTGGGTGTTGTTTTAATGGCAACATCAGTGTTGTTAATGACTGTTCAATTTGGCTAACTTGTTGTTGCCAATTATTTTCCAGTAATAAATCAATGCTGGCATTAGCAATAGCACACGCTAAAGGGTTGCCCATAAAAGTAGGACCATGCATAAAGCAGCCAGCTTCACCTTCACTAATAACATTTGCTATGGTTTCACTACATAATGTTGCCGCTAAGCTAATATAACCACCGGTAAGTGTTTTGCCTAAGCACATAATATCAGGGCTGATATCAGCCCATTCACAGGCAAATAATTTACCTGTTCTGCCAAAACCTGTGGCAATTTCATCAACAATAAGTAATACATCGTACTGATTGCAAAGCTCCCGACACACTTTAAGGTAATTAGGGTGATAAAAACGCATGCCGCCCGTACCTTGTACGATAGGCTCAAGAATAAATGCAGCTATTTCCTGATGGTGTGCTGCAAATAGTGCTTTTAGCTCATCAGTATCGTCTTCTTGCCACGTATCATTGAATTTAGTTGTTGGCGCAGGTGCGAAGTGATTTTTAAGTAATACTTGCTCGAATATTTGATGCATGCCGGTGACAGGATCGCACACCGACATAGCCGCAAAGGTATCGCCATGATAGCCATTACGTACGGTTAATAGTTTTGTTTTTGTTAACGGCTTGTGGTGTTTTTCAGCCATACTGTGCTGATATTGCAAAGCCATCTTGATTGCAACTTCAACCGCTACTGAGCCACTATCAGATAAAAATACCTTGTCTAACCCTTTTGGCGTTAATTTAATGAGCTTTTGAGATAAGTTAATGGCTGGTTGATGCGTTAAACCGCCAAACATAACATGAGAAAACTTATCAGCTTGTTGCTTTAGCGCTTGATTTAATACGGGATTATTATAGCCATGTAATACCGACCACCACGACGACATACCATCAATAAGGGTTTCACCCGTTGCCAAGTGAATATTAACGCCTTGTGCATGACTCACTAAATAGGAAGGTAATGGCGATGACATCGAAGTATAAGGGTGCCATATACTTTCTTTATCAAATTCTAAGAGCGTAGTGGTCTTTTTTGTATCTTTTTTGTTCATTTGTTAACTTTTGTAAGTTTTTATCGTTGACAAGATGTTTAGGCTGGCTAGACTACCCGTTAAGTTCAATAGATGCAATCAAGTCAATATGTCAAACACCGTTTTAACCTCAGTTAGTGCTTCAACCATTCGTCACGATTGGACCCTTGATGAAGTACAAGCATTATTTTCAATGCCATTTAACGACCTCATGTTTCAGGCGCAAACCGTTCACCGTCAGCATTTTAATGCCAACCAAGTTCAAGTGAGTACACTGCTTTCCATTAAAACTGGCGCTTGCCCTGAAGATTGTAAGTATTGCTCGCAAAGTGCTCGTAATAAAACAGATCTTGAGAAAGAACGCTTATTAGAAACTGAAAAAGTTTTACAGGCAGCAAAACGAGCAAAAGATATGGGCTCAACTCGTTTTTGCATGGGCGCTGCATGGCGTAACCCGAAAGAGCGTGATATGCCTTACGTAATTGACATGGTAAAAGGTGTAAAAGCGTTAGGTTTAGAAACCTGTATGACTTTAGGCATGCTATCTAAAGAGCAAGCGGATCAATTACAAGATGCTGGTCTTGATTATTACAATCATAATTTAGACACCTCACCAGAGCATTATAATCAAATTATAACTACGCGTACTTACCAAGACAGGCTTGATACACTGGATAATGTTAGGTCTTCAGGCATGAAAGTATGTAGTGGCGGTATTGTTGGTTTAGGTGAAAAAGCCGTAGACCGTGCTTCATTGCTAGTACAACTGGCAAACTTACCTAAACACCCAGACAGTGTGCCAATTAATATGTTAGTTAAAGTAGAAGGTACGCCACTTAGTGATGTAGAAGACTTAGAAAGTTTTGAGTTTATTCGTTGTATCGCCATTGCTCGTATTATGATGCCTAAAAGCCATGTTCGTTTATCAGCAGGTCGCTCAACAATGAATGAACAAATGCAATCACTGTGCTTTTTAGCTGGTGCGAATTCAATATTCTACGGCTGTAAGTTACTTACTACAGAAAACCCAGAAACTAATCAAGATATTGAGTTGTTTAAAAAGCTGGGGATTAATACTGAAACTGTAGACGATGATGGTCATGAGTTAGAGCATAAAATTAAAACAGCCGTGGTTGATCAACAGCACAGCGACTTATTCTATAACGCAGCTAATTAGCGTTTATGGCATTTGAATTTATCTCTGCACAACTGGCTAGACAGCATGAATTGCTGCGTTACCGTAAAAGAAACACGGTACAGCTTGATAGTCAGGCGAATAATCGTATTGTAATTGAGGGGAAAAGTTACCTTAACTTTTCCTCCAATGACTATCTTGGTTTAAATGGTCATCAAGCGATAAATAAAGCGATGCAAGAGGGCGTAGATCGCTTTGGCGCAAGCGCGAGTGCCTCAAGTTTAATTACTGGTCATCATTATGCCCACCAAGCGTTAGAAAATGATATTTGTCAGTGGTTGAATAAACCGCGCTGTTTATTATTTTCTAGTGGTTTTGCTGCTAATTTAGCTTTGCTGCAAACCTTAGGTCAGAGCTTTCAAGGAAAATCTGCCGCTGAAGTAGAATTTTACTTAGATAAATTAAGCCATGCCTCTATGATTGAAGGTGCTTATCATAGCGAAGCTAAGGTAAAGCGTTTTGCTCATAACAATATTACGCAATTAACAGCTCAACTGGCTAAATCATCCAATGAAAATAAACTGATTGCTTCTGAAGGTGTTTTTAGCATGGATGGCGATCAAGCCAAAGTAGGTGAGTTGGCAAAACTGGCAACAAATAACAATGCTTGGCTTTATTTAGATGATGCCCACAGTATCGGCGTGATTGGCGAGAATGGTCAGGGCAGTAATAGCTTGGCTGATATTGATATCACCATGGCAACATTTGGAAAAGCATTGGCAAGCAGCGGTGCTTTTATTGCGTGTAATGAAAGCTTGCATGACTACCTTATTAATTTTGCCAGACATTATATTTACTCAACGGCGATTTCGCCTGCGGTTGCTATGGCAACTCGACAAAGTATTGCCATAGCTCAACAAGAACAATGGCGCAGAGATAAGATTATTGAGTTAAGCAATTTATTTACCGATTTATTAGATAAACACATAGTGTTAGTGCCTAGCCAGTCATCAATTCATGCTATTATTGTTAAAAAAGAAGAAAAAGCGCTAAGTGTTAGTCAACAATTAAAAGAACAGGGTATTTGGCTCTCTGCAATACGTCCTCCGACAGTTGCCGCCAATAGTTCTAGGTTACGCGTAACCATTTGCGCAAACCATAACCATCAAGATATCAAACGCTTAGCTGAAAGTTTAAATAAGGCTTTAAATTAATGGTTCATTCTGAACAAACATGGTTAACCCGTGAAAGTATCGCCAAAACATTTGGCTCAGCCAGTCAATCGTATGATGTTTCTGCTCGATTACAGCGATTTTCTGGCAAACATCTTATGCCTTGGCTGCCGAAAAAAAACAACTTAACTGTTGTTGATTTAGGATCGGGTACGGGTTTTTTTACCGACTTGCTTGCTAGTTCATATGAACGCGTAATAGGTTTAGATATCTCAACCCAAATGCTGCAGTTTGCTAAAGCAAATCGTGACAAGAGCATAATTTGGTTAGAAGGTGATGCCCATAAATTACCTTTACAAGATAGCAGTGTTGATTTTATTTATTCTAATTTAGTAATTCAGTGGTTTGATCCACTTGAAACTGCCATAAAAGAAATGTTGCGAGTATTAAAGCCTGGTGGATTAATTATCTTTACCACACTGGTTGATGGTACTTTGTACGAACTTAAGTCTTCTTGGAAACAGGTCGATGATGATCAGCATGTGATTGACTTCAAAACCGTGAATGAACTGAATCAATTATTTAATGGCCCTAATAGCAAGTTGATTGAACAAAAGTGTCAAGACATTGTATTGGAATATCAAAATGTCATTCACTTAGCGCGTGAATTAAAAGGCTTAGGTGCTAATCATTTAGCGCAAAAGAAAAACCGCGGTCTGTCTGGTAAAGAAAAGTGGTTTAAAATGACCGAGCATTATCAAGACTTTCTTGAGCCAAGTGGTATTTACCCGGCAACGTATAAGCTTTTCTCTGGCTTAGTCGTAAAACTCAACAGCTAATAGTAAGTTAAATTTTCTCATGAAAAATATTTTTATTACCGCCACAGATACTGATGCCGGTAAAACCTTTATTACTTGTGCGCTAAGCAAAGCGATAACCGATCACAATAAACGTGTTGCCGTGTTTAAGCCTATTTCTGCTGGATGTGATTTAGTTGATGGTAAGTTAATTAATGAAGATGCTAAGTGCTTGAGTGAATTTGCTAATATGGGTCAGTCAATAGAGCAAATAAATCCTATTGCTTATAAAGAGCCTATTGCACCACATATCGCTGCTTCAATATTAAAGCAAAAAATTGATTTGCTAGATTTAACTGAGCATTTTGAGAAAGTATTGGCGAATCAAGCTGATGTTACTTTTGTAGAAGGAGCGGGGGGCTGGCGATTACCGCTTGGAGAAAGCCAGGGTAAACAAACTTTTCTATCAGATTTCGCCATACAGCAACAATTTGATGTGATATTAATTGTTAATATGAAGCTTGGTTGTTTAAATCATGCCTTATTAACGTATCAAGCTATAGTTGCTGATGGTTTAAATTGTATAGGCTGGATTGCAAATAGTGCTCAAAGCGATGCGATGGATTATTTAGCAGAAAACATTGCACAACTAAAACAACTTATTCCTGCGCCGCACCTGGCAACTTTATCTTATTACGAAAGCGGAACATTTAACGACAAGGTTGCTAACGCTGCTCAGCAAGTAAACCTTAACGCTATACTAACTGTTTAACCAAGTAGATAACGAGATACGTTAGCGTATCTCGTTCAGCTTATCACTACGCTTCTTTCTTATTTAATTCTGCAATACATGCCTTGGCAATAAAACCAGAGCGTGTTTTGTAGTTTATCGATTTACTGACTCGATCATCAATTTGTTTGATTAATAACTCAGGTAAAGTGACATTGATTTTATGACTTTTACCTAAGTAGGGTGTTATATCAAACTCAACCATTCCCCAAGTTATATTCGCCAATTTTTTTTCAGCATCAGCATAAATATTATTCTTAGTTAACCAGTGAGCTTTTTGTTGCTCGACTGTCGTCGCTTCAGGAATTCTTTCTCCGTACTCAGCCAAAATAGCTAAATGAGATTGAATGATTTTTTTACTTTGTGAAAAAGCTTCATCCATTGTGCTTACGTTGGTTTTACAACCGGGTAAATCTGGCACAGAAACTTGATAACCATCTAAGCTGGCCAATTGCTCAATCATAATAGGGTAGTTCATCAGTTAACCTTCTATTCATCTTTTTTTGTATAACCCTGACAACTCTAAAATAGCATTTTTGTATAACTCCAGCAACCCCGCAAAAGCACCTTTTGTATAACTCTGGTAACTCTGCATGAATTGTGATTGATAACTCTTATAACTCCATACATAAGTTGGTAAATATTTACTAGTTCTTTAAGCAAGTAAAAGTAGAGCAAAGATTTAATCATCTAAAATGTCTTTATAGAGTTATCAGCGTTGTTATATATGAGGTGATCAAATCAGGAACTAAGCTGGAATTAAGGCTAATAAGGCCGTTATTTTTTCTATAATTTTTCTATTTTTTAATAAAAACTCGGCTGAAATAGGTTTTTCATAAGATCAATTTATACGTCATTTACTAGTGTGTTAGCGAAACTACACAGGAGTTAATATGACAAAAAATAATGTAATAAAGCCGATGACTTTGGCTATTTCAACCTTAGCTTTATCAGTACAAATGAGTATTGCTGGCGAAGCAAAATTTATTGAACCACCTATGGTAAATATTCCTGCGGGGACATTTCATATGGGCAGTGATCGTGGCGAAAAAGATGAACAACCTATAAGGCAAGTATCTGTATCCGCATTTCAAATGGGTAAATACGAAGTAACCGTCGCTGAATTTGAAAAGTTCATTAAGGATACCAATTACAAAATGCCTGATAATTGTTATCAGTATGTACTTGGTGGAGCAAATAGAGAGGTATTGGCAAGTTGGGATACCAACATATATAACTTCAGTAAATATCACCCTGTAGTATGTTTACCGCAAAAAGCTGCCGTTGCTTATGCAAAATGGTTATCTGAGAAGACGGGAAAAAACTATCGATTGCCTACAGAAGCTGAATGGGAGTATACCTTACGGGCAGGTACGCGCAGCCGTCACTTTTTTGGTGAAGACAAGCAGGCTAACAAATCATGTGAATATGCCAATGTATCTGAATGGTATGCTAAGAATATGTCGGCATCTCAATTTCCTGGTGCCTATGTGCGCGATGTAGAGCAATGTAGTGATAATGAAGCGACATTATCTATGGTTGGACTTTATAAGCCGAATCCATTTGGTGTATACGATTTAGTAGGTAATGTAATGGAGTACTTAGCTGATTGTTATGTAGATAATTATCAAAATGCGCCAACTGATGGTAGCGCCGTTATAACCAAGGAATGTAAGGAAACTGTAGTTAGAGGTGGCAGTTGGCACTGGGAGCCTTGGCCATCTAGTCAACGTGGTAGCATGTCTGCTGATTTTCTTGGTGCTTTAGAAGGATTTAGATTAGCACTTGATACCGGCGGTAAAGCTTTACCTGCTCAGGTAGGTAATAAGCAGTTTGTTAAGCAACTTAATTTAGCACAAGCAAAAGTTAAGGCTAAGCATAAACAAAATCCGGCCTATCCAGCTGCGCCACGAGGTTTGAATTCATCAATTACAGCCAAAGATAAGGTGTTATTAACTTGGCAAAATAACACTGAGAAGTTTGTTACTGGCTATAGCGTGTATCGTCAAGATCCTATGACTAATACAACGTCAGCTATTGCAAAAGGGATCAATAGCAGCAGTTTTATTGATAAAGCGCCATTAAAGCATAACGCCCGTTACTATGTTGTCGCACTCAATAATGAAACAGAAAGTATGAAAAGCACCTTTGTTGACTCTGGTTTTATCACTGAACATACCTTACCGACAAAAATTGAAGGAGAGGCATATAGCTATGCTCAAGATATTGAAGTGAAATACTCAGTGTTAGAGCCTGAAGAGGATAAAATAATTAACTCTATTGGTAAAAATAAATCGAGCTACATTGTTAATATTGATAAAGCGCGAATTTTTTCTTTAGATGCACGAGTATTCCATTCGGGTCAAGAGCAGCAATTTGAAATTTGGCTCGGCGATACCAAACTTGCTGCACCAAAACTTAGCGGTGAACGTGGCTGGAAAACAATAAAAGACTTATCTATTGAGTTACCCGCCGGTAAACACTTTATAACAGTAAAAGGTGAACAGGATATGTTTGCCGTTAACTGGTTAGACTTTAAAACTATTTAGATAATTTAAGGGCAGGGCATTAGATACATAAAAGGCGATATTTGAAGTGTTCGCCTTTTAATTACATTTAACTTAGAAACAATGGTTTACCTTTAAGTTATTGTTTTATTAGGTTATATGTTGTGATCGAGCTAGATATGGCACTCTATTTATTACCTAGCATGTTCTAATTGGTTTTTATCAATTGGGCTTAACACTCCTGACGCGTGCTGACCGATAACATGAGTATAAATTTGCGTTGTTTTTAAATCATTGTGACCTAATAGTTCTTGTACCGTTCTGATATCAGCACCATTTACTAATAATTGTGTGGCAAAACTATGCCTAAACGTATGTGCTGTTACATGCTTTTTGATCCCGCTTTGCATTACTGCTTTTCTTAATACTTTAGTCAATGCACTCCAATGCAGGTGGTGTCGACAAAAATATCCATCGGTAGGGTGTTGGCAGCGACTTCTTGACGGGAAAAGATATTGCCATTTAATGTCAGTAATTGCATAGGGATATTTTCTTGCTAATCCACTGGGTAAACTTGTTTTTCCTTCACCATCAGCAAGATCTTTTTTGTGGATTGCTGTCACTTTACAGATTTGTGTCTGGATCATCGGCACAAGGCTTTGAGGTAGCATGGTAACTCTATCTTTTTTACCTTTACCCCTAAAGACAAAAATAGAATGATTGTCAAAGTCTATGTCTTTTATTCTAAGACGGAGTAACTCAGCTTTGCGTAAACCGCTTCCATAGAGCAGAGAAAACATTAATTGATAGAGGCTAGGCATAAAGCTTATCAATTTCATCGCTTCATTGTTCGACAATACAATAGGCACACGTTTTGGCGCTTTTGCCCTAACAGTGTCATCAAGTAACGTTAATTCTCGCTCAAAAATATGCTTATACATAAAGATAATTGCGCATAATGCTAAATTCTGTGTTGATGAAGTAACTCGTCTATCAACTGCTAAATAAGATAAAAAGTTGCTAACCTCTTCCTCACCCATGTCAGCAGGGTGGCGCTTCTGGTTATATAGTATGAATCGTTTAATCCATGTTAAATAAGCTTTTTCTGTTTGGATACTATAATGCTTTGTCCTGAGCACATGACGAATATTTTCTAAAAATGGTGAACTTGCCATTATCTACCCTCCAAAAACTATAGCTGTATATATATACAGTTATAGTTTTTAACAGAAATTATGCAAAGTTTTTTTTTGAAAAGGATATTACTGAGAATTCTCAGTAATATCCTGTTGTAGAACTGCTCTATAAGTAACGTTTTGAAATTATGGGTTAAATCAGGGGAATTAATATGTTGTGTTACTATGAAATCTTCGTAATATCCCTGAACCTCTGATATTCGGTAACTGTTTTGTTTTTAATAGTTTGAATTAGCTGGGTTTTCTGGTAGGTTGTACGGATAGAAGTAGGCGGACATTACTGAGAAGTCTACATAATATACTGTTAACTGTACAAGGTAGCTCGAGAATCGGATGTCTAACAAATCTATCTTAGAAAGGTTGCTGATTGAAATTAAAAAGTACGAAGCTGCACCCAAAGATCGAGATGAGTTTGCGGCTAGATTTACCAGTGCAATAGAAGCTCTTGAAGCAATTCCATATTCTGTACTCCAAGAATCTAGAGATTGGCAATACCGTATTGAAATGGAAGGTTACTTTAATGAAGAAGGTTTTGAATCAGAGAATGAGGTAGTTATCCCTAAATTAAAAAATTGGGTTAGAGATCTTATTCAAAAGTACAGTTAACAAGTCGCTTAAAGTGGACGCAAAACAGTTGGCTTGCGCTCATTCTTCGCTAATTTTAGCCAACAATTTTGCGCCCGTTAGCGAGGCGTTATGTTACTAGGGATATCTCATCGTGCGGAGCACACTTAAAAATATCATTATCAAGCCTCTTGAGTGGCATTTTCTATTCTTGGGCATATTCGTAATAAGTTTGTTCTACCTTCAAATAGTCATCACCCCTACTGTCTTATTGGCATTAATAGGACTTGTAGCCTTCAATTTTCTAGAGTACGAAATGGCATTGTATGTGGTGTATGGCTGTGGTTTTATCGGTGTTATTGTAGGTTTTATTTGGGCTGAACGTATTAGAAAGACTCTGGGTATTGTAACTTTTACTGCTTACTTACTCTCAACCCCAGAGATTGATGGCTGGCGAGACATCTCTGGTAATAGAGTTAAAAGAAAAGTAACATAACAAGCTGTTTAATCTGGACAAAATACAGTTGGCTGTGTTTCGTTCCTCAACAATTTTAGCCAACTAAATTTTGCCCATTAACGAGGGCGTTATGTTTGAGTCAGGTATGGAAGAAGATTTAAAGAAAAAAGTAGATATTGTAGTTGGGTTAAGCCGCCTAGCCGGTGGGACATTGATACTTGTTGGTAGTATTTTGGTCTTTGTTTTTACTCAAGCCGCGCTAGACCCAAATGCTTCCATTGAAATCAATGGTGTTCCAACTAAAGACCAAACGGACAAAATTGTGGCGGCAATTTTTACGGCATTATTTCCAATAATAGGTCTGTGCTTATCTTTTGCACCAGCAAAGCTACTTGATAAGTGGGCAGCAAAAATTATTGCCCGTTTGAGTTAATCTCAAACATAACAAGCCGTTTAAGGCATGGACGTCTAACGCATGGCTGACGTTCGTTCCTCACGATTATAGCCATGCATTATCCGCCCCTTAACGGAGCGTTATGTTTAAGGAGAAGCTTGGTGAATAAATATCTATTTGGCGCATCTGTCTGTTTATTTTCTATAAATGTTTTCGCAAAACCCGTCTACCTAGAGTGCTTGGTTGGATCCGATGATTCTGAAACTAAGTTTTCTGCAAAGGTAGATGAAGATTCAGGAAAAATCACTCATTCTCAAAAAGGAGGTTTTGCGTTTAACTCAGAAGGTTTTTTTGCTGTGGATAAAATTACATATCAAAGAATAGATATGTTCTCAGGAATAAAAATGGTTCGACGTTATGAAATAAGTAGAGTGGATTTATCCGCTAGTGTAAATACCGAAACTACATCGGTCGAATTCCCAGATAAAATAAAACCAACCTACCTTTCTAGCAAAGGCAAGTGTGAAATTGTAAAAGTTCAAGAAAGAAAGTTTTAAGAGTTTAGCGTAATCTTAAACATAACAAGCCAATTAATCAGGACAAATAACAGTTGGTTTTTGCTCCTGCGTCGCTTATTTTAACCAACTGATATTTGCCCATTATTGGGGCGTTAGGTATATCTAGATTTTGGGTTATAAATCGTTTTGGTAGCTACTAAATGAAAGTAACAGATCAAAGAGTTTTAAAAGAAGCAAAGTTTGTCTTCATTATAATGTTTTTGGGTATTTCAATAATTACTGCTGTAGGTGTTAGCGTTAAATACGCTAAGTTTGGAGTTTTTAAGCCGGAAGGCTTATTACTCGCATGCGCAATATTCATTCCTGTGTTAATAATATTTTCATGGGTTTATGCATATTTTGATGTCCTCAAAAAAAATTAAACATAGTTCACTATTTGGGGTAAATATACCTAACAAGGCAAATAAAGCGGGACTGCTAACAGTTTGCTCGGTTTCGCTCCGCTTCACATTTTAGCAAACTATTAATCAGCCCCTTATTGTGGGCGTTAGATTGCCTAGTTTTCTAGGTAAGTATCTTTTGATACATTCATCGTGTTAAGTTGAATTCTTAGCACGTTGTAAGTGAACATGGAGTAAGTTCTCATTTCGTATTCTTCTCACATGTTCAAACTTTTTAAGTCGGTTGTAACACATCAAGCAAATAGCGTTGTTCTATGCTTCTTTTAGTTCTTGGTGTATGTTCTAACCATTGTTAAATCAAATAGTTTGTCGAAGGGCAAACTAACAAGGCGTTCAAGTCGGACAATAAAAGTATGGCTCGGTTTTTTGCAGTGGCAAAAACACAATCCATCTTTTCTAGCCGCTTAACGCAAGCGTTATGTACTTAAGGAAAAGTCCGTTGAAAATTCAAAACATAATTTTTTCGCTAATCTTCATTTTCTTTAGTTTTCCTCTATTTGGGAAAGACTTAATCAAAATTCACTCTATTCACAAAGAAACTTTTTCATGTACTGAGCATTGGGCTGGACAGTTTAAATATGCAGGAGATGCTTTAGGTACAGATTGCGTCATTGGCGGTTGGTATGAAGACGAAAAACGCTTATTTCAAAAGTCATTTATTAACGATGGATTCAAGAATGAAGACTGGTTTGGCTTTAAGAAAAATGTATTGGCCCCTTGTGATTGTGAAGTAATAGACGTCAGTGTAAATGAAGTAACGAATGAGCCAGGGATAATGACTCCTGGCAGAGCAAGTTCGATAGTTTTTCAAACTGCTAATGGCTCTAAGGTTTTGCTAGCGCACGTGCGAGATATTAAGGTAAAAAAAGGTGATTTGGTTAAACAAGGAAATGTTGTAGCAAAAGTTGGTAATAATGGTTATAGCCGAAGTCCTCATATTCATATAGGAGCTTGGGATGTAAAAGGTAATCCATTACAAATAAGATTTGATCAAAAGACTCTATCTCTGTCAGATAGGGAGTAAAGAGAGTAAGTACATAACAAGTTAATCAATAAGGACATAAAATCATAGGCTTGCCGCGAGGCGGCAGTGTAGCCTATAATTTTCTGCCTATTATTAAAGCGTTAGGTGTACATGGAAATGAAACATTGTTGCAATCAAATGGAGCAGAAGCTGACGCTAGAATGTGAACAGCACGATTATGAATTTGATTGCCCTGATGTGCTTATTAGTTACACAGCTAAATTTGATGAATACGGGTTGATTATCCATGATGGTGGTAGCTCATGCATTGAAATTGGCTATTGCCCATGGTGTGGTTTCAAGCTTCCAGAATCCAAACGAGATTTATGGTTTGATGTATTGGAAGAGCTTGGTTTTGATGATCCTAGTGAGCAAGAAATTCCTAAAGAGTTTTTATCTTCTGCTTGGCATGAGAGTGGAAAGTACACCTAACAAGCAATTAAAGGAAGGGACGTCTAACGCTTGGCTGACGCTCGTTCCTCGCAAATTTTAGCCAAGCATTATCCGCCTCTTAATGTGGGCGTTGGTATTTCTTAATCATGGATAGAGAAGATAAATCAGAGTTGATTGAAAAATTGGAAAAAGGAGTTCTCTTAAGAAACTTTTCTGGTCAATTAACCTATGAAATTAATGAACGCAGGTATGACCAATACAAACCTGCGAAGAAGAAGATATCAAAAGAGTTTGGGTTAATTCCATTTGGGTTAACTATTAATGGAGCTGACGAGGCTTTTCAAACATTTCTTAAAGGTACTAAACGAATTGGTATTGAATGGGATGTTTGGTCAGGGCTGATTTTCGTTGCCAAAAATAAGCAAGCAGAAGACCTTATACAAGGAATTGCTGCTTATTGTGAAGTAAACGAAATATAACAAGGCGTTTAAAAAAATCGGACACCGTAAAGCTTGCTCGGTTCCGCTTCGCTTCACATTTTAGCAAGCATTACTAAGCCGTTTAACGCGGCGTTAGTTGCCCGCACTAAATGAGTTTAATTTATTTTGCTTGTTCAGTGCTTAACACGTAGTTTCGTGTCTGGTTCAATCTTTGGTTTGGCAATGGAAGTGCCTACAAAATCACTCTTCCTCTCTGCCCAATCCAGTTTTCGCCTTTCACGCTTATAAGCTCAAACTGACTTTAGTTTCTAAGGCTCAAAGTTCAGGCTGTAGTGTGTAGTGCGGGAATATTTTTGGTTTCTTCCGTAAGGTATAGAAACATGGTAGTGTATTGTTAATTTATTGCTTTAAATATCAAGCAACTAACAAGGCAATCAACAGGACAAATAACAGCTTGGCTTTTGCTCCTGCGTCGCTATTTTAGCCAAGCATTATTTGCCCATTATTGTGGCGTTGAACATTCCTGGTTTCGGAGGACAAGGGCATATAGATTTGTGGGATAAGGATCATGCTATAGGCAGTGAATATTGGAATGCTGGAACTATTTGGCTATGGAAACTTGCATAATGAAATACTTATTAATATCAATACTTCTTTTGGTTTGGTCGTTTTGTGTGAAATCTCAAGAAGTACTCCCTTGGGTAATGGGAAAATATTCTGTACAACTTAAACCACCTTGCACGATTCAAGTTCAAGTAAATGACTCTCTTCAGGAAATAAATAACGTATTTGGGAAAAATACTGATTGTAGTATTGCTAACTTGTCTCAAACTAACATACCTAATGCGTTTGTGATTGGAGGAGGATATATTTTGATTATCGAGAAAAAAATAAATATTGGAGAAACTTGCAGGAGAGTATCTAAAGCCCTTTATCTTCCGAATGTAGGCGAAGCTGTGGTAAGCAAGTACGATGTAAAAAGTGGTAATTGTGATGGGCATATCGAGGGAAATTCAGCGATGTATTTAGTTTCTCCTTATTTAAAAAAAATATAACACATATGAACCTTCTTCCCGTCAATAGACAATAGTTATTTTTTTAGCTGCCGTTAGGCAGCTAATTGTTTTCAATCAACAAAACCAATTACTTCGCTCTGTCAGTTAGTCGTTAAAATCATTTACGACAAACACATATTGAGGCTCTCTTAGTGTGATCTCATCACTGCCAACATAGTCAATCCTTTAACCATGTTGGGGCACTAGACAGTTATCGGTTAACCTTTGCTGTCACTATTCAAGCGAATGATTCATAGCCTATCAGCCATGTTCAGTTAGTTTCAGGCTCAGCCAAGGTGTAAACGATTTTGTTCATTGTTTTGGTGCGCACCAATAGGCTGTCTAATCAAGCGCAAAAGGCTAATACAACGACAACATTTACCTGCATTGACGTGTTTAAACACATTTATTCGCAAATAACCCACAGCTGTTCTTCACTTTCCAGTTAGATGTCCAGCTCACCCTATTGTGCGACTTAAGACGTTAAAAATCGTTCATCATCAAATACCGTTTTATGTTTAAGCATGTAATAGACACATCGACCTATTTTGTGGGCAAGTACAGATAAGGCCTTAGCTTTACTCATGCGTTTTTGTAACTTGTTCAAGTAACGACGCGCTTTATCGTTCCCCCGTAAATACAGTACCGCCGCTTCACTGAATGCCCACTTCAAATGACCGTTACCAATTTTATTACCTGAAGTACCATAGGTTTTTCCTGCCGATTCTGCTTTGCATTTAACTAAGCGACAATAGGATGCAAACTTTTGAACCGACTCGAATCTGTCAATGTCGCCAATTTCATAGAGTATGGTCATCGCAAGAATTATTCCTATGCCAGGTATGGTTCTTAATTGTGCATAGTAGTCAGGTCGATGTTGTTTGGCTTTTCTTTCAATAAAGTATTCCAGGTATTTCAGCTCTTTGGCGTAGCTGTCTAAAATCGCCAAGTCAAAGTTGATGTTGCGTTGAACAACATCATCTTCAAAGCGATGACGAAAGGCTTCACGTACTGAGGGATTTTTCATGTGCAACTCAAGTGCAGGGTAATTGTATTGACTGTTGGTGTTAACAATATGCGCTTTAAGCTGTGCACCATGACGTACTAACTTAGTTCTTCTGCGCAATAGGTCGCGAGTTGAGCGCATGGCTTGTGGGTAGTTATATGCGAGTGGGAAATTACCTCCTCTAAGCAAGCAGGCAATTTTATACGAATCGATTTTGTCATTTTTAGCTTTACCGCCATGAATCGCCTTCATATAAAGCGCATGACCGAGGACAAAATCAATGTCCTGTTGCTCACACCAGTCACTGACCCAGTACCAACAGTGCATACATTCAACACCGACAACGATATTGCCAAGATAAGGTGCAATAAGCTGACTTAGTAAGGTTTGCTCTGCTTTAATTTTTTGATGAAGTACCTTTTCACCATGATGATTTAAGATGCAGACATAAAGAATTCGCGCATGTAGGTCGATCCCACAGTAAAAATCATGTAATTTGGTGTAGAATTTCATTGAGCTTTCTCCTTTTGGTTTTGTCGCCTTGAAGTTTAGCTGTTCGCTAAGCTTCGGGGAGAAGGTTCAATAAGTATCAAGTCAATAATGGCATGGACGCAAAACGCTTGGCTTGCGATCCTTCGTCGCAGGCTTTTACAAGTCAAAACGTATTTATTAACGCGGCATTAGTTGCTTAGTGAAATTAATCAGAGGTCGGCATGAATATCAAATTTAATGATGTTTTAGAGCTATTTGAACTAGTTAATTTTGGCTCTCCGTTCGAGCATGAAGGCTATATTTGTAAAGAATCAGGAAAAACATATTTTTATTCTGCGTTTGGTGACAATGAAGAGGAACTGCCAGATGATATTAATGATGAAAAATACTTAGCTATTCCTTATAAAAATGAATTGAATCTTGGCAATAATCTCGCCTTCGATTTTACTCTAGAATACCTACCGTCAGAATATGATAAAATACGTTCAATCTTTAATCGCAAAGGTGCTTATGCAAGGTTTAAATCTTTACTAGAAGGTGCTGGTAAAATTGAAGAATGGTATAAATTTGAAGCCAAGCATACTGAAGAAGCATTACGAGAGTGGTGTAAAAAACAAGGTATTATATAATCATCAGCTAAGTGTTATAACTTCGATAACTTATCGTAATTTACACTTGTCATGAACGAAACTGTTAACCACTGTATTCTTAATATGAGTTATTATAAAAGCATAACTAACTGCCAGACTTGATAAAGCTTTATTAATCGCATCTGACAGGTCGAGTTAAGTGAATTAGTTAAGACTTATTTAGTAGCACTTGTTCAAATAAGGTTTCTAATATTTACTGAGTTCATAGCCATTATAAGTTTAACGCCATCAGTTGTTCTTTATTCGACTTACGCCAAAAGTCATTGGCATTTTCATCAATATATTGCGCGTAGAAGTCTGCATTGATGCTTTTATCCTGGCTGGTTAGCATGAGCAGGGCTACATTTAAACTAATGCGTTTATTACCTGATAATTGTGCTGTTTCAAACGTTTGCTGAGCATAATGAATAAAATCACTACTTTGTTGATTCGCTTGGGCAAGTAAGGTTTTTAAGTAATTATTTGGGGTATTGTTGTCATCTAAACCAACTAATAAGGCAGCAGCATCCGTTAATCGGTTTTCAGCGAGGTAGAACTTCATTAATTGTTCTCGTGAGTTTTGCGCAACCCAATGATTTGGCGTTAGTTGGCTATATTCAAGTACCCGTTTAAAGTGAGGCTCTTTTGCGACTTTCTTTTGCGCAAAAATAGCATAATGAAAAGGGACTTTAGCAAAATGATAACTGGGCAGCTGATAAGCATTCATCTTGTTTTCAGCTTGCTGTAAATACAGGTACTTATCGGTTTCTTGCTTATGTTTATGCGCCATAATAGACAAATACGTAAGGGCGTGTAATTCACGCGGGATATCTTGGGCTTTTAATGCCAATTTTGCCGAACTGAGTAAGCTCTCTTTTACTTTAGGGTAATCTTTATTTTGGTGATCAAGCCAAGATTGTGCGTTCCAAGCGTCCGCTTGACGATGTAAATCATTAATAGACTCAAACACACTAATTGCTTTAGTTAATTTATCACTACTGAGCTCAATTAATTTTTTTTGTGTTAATACCGTGCTTTGTAACAATAGTGCATTGCCTTGTTGTAGCGGCGAATTGTTCTGAAATGCTGTTTGTTCTAGCTTATTCGCCAATACCATGGTTTTTTCCAATTCGCCTAAATCAATATAACTATTGCTCAGAGCGCCAAGAATAATGAGGTCATTAGGTGCTTCTTGATAAGCAATTGATAAGGTTGCTTGTTTTATTGCTGGAGATTGTGGTTTATTGACGAGTGAATAGATAAATAACTGACTTAAATGTTTATCTAGCTTGCTGGCGAGTTCAGTTTTTGAATTTGCTGATAGTTGTCCTTGCCAATCGTCATAGGGTCCTTTAACAATAAAGTCGAGATAATGTTGCTTAGCAAACACTCGGTATTGACCCGTTAATATCAGCGGATATTCTTCTCTTAAATTGGTGTAATAAAGCTCTGAAGAGGTCGCAAATTCCTTGTTAGTTACACTTGTAATAGGTGTGATATTTAATTGTTTATTGCTTACTAACTCAAAATCAGCAATGTTATTATCGTTAACTATGGGGATATAACCCAAGTTAACCGACTCTGGCGGCTGTTCGTCATTATTAAAGCTAAAAATAATGAATAGACCAAGAAAAATAGCACAGACACATAACAGCAAAGCTTGTTTTCTGATTGTTTTTTGTGCTGGCAACGTTTCTACAAGCGGATGCTCAATTACTTGCTCTGCAACGGCTTGTTGTTTTATCGCTGGCTTTGCTAGAGTCGTAGCAAGTTGCCATTGATAGCCTCTTTTCGGGAAGGTTTTTATGGCAGCATTGCCAAATAGATTACGTAGATGACTAATATTTTGGAATACTGCTTGCTCAGAAACCACTTTATCTTGCCAAACCAAATCAAGTATTGCTTCTTTATTAAGTACTTCGTCTTTTTTACTTAATAATAGCGCCAGTATCTTAGCTTCATTGTGGCGAATGGTAATAGGTTGTTTGTTTTGAGTTAAGGTTAAGCTGTCTGAATCAAACTCAAAATCATTAAAGCAGTAAATCATGTTATTAATATTGTTTTTATATTAAATTTCTTACAGCTATCTTAACGTATTGTCATTATGAAGCGTAAAGTAATATGTAAAAAAAATTGTCCTAGTTTCTTAGCGTTACATTAATTTTTGTTACAACTACGTTTGATATGAGCTTTGCAAAGATCTTAATGAAGCATTAAATTAGCTAGCAATAATACATATTAGGGAAAACACATGTTTAAAAAGTTATTAGCCAGTGTTGGCATTGGTAAAGCAAAAATTGATGCCATTTTACTACAAGAGGTTTTAGTTGCGGGCGAAGCCTTTGATGTTGAAATTGTCATAACCGGTGGTGATGTTGCCCAAGAGCTTAACGCTATCGAACTTGCTATTATGGCCGAAGCTAAAGCCGAGAAAGAAGTGGGTGATGAAGAGGTAAAATACAATACAAGTGTAGTGTTACAGCATTGGCATGAAACACTCGATATTGTCATTCAGCCTGAAGAAGTTATCTCGCAGGTATTTACCTTAGATTTGCATCCTGAAACGCCTGCAACAGAATTATTTGATCAGCAAGTTGGTAAAGTATGGTTACAAACAGGCTTAGATATTAAAAGTGGGCTCGATGGCTCAGATAAAGATCCATTAACCATAGTACCTTCAGCTACACAAATGGCTGTTTTACAGGTGATAGAATCATGTGGTTATCGCTTGTTTAAAGTGGATATTGAAGCCGGTGGCGTACGCTGTAATGGCTTTGCATCGCAGCTTCCTTGTTATCAAGAATATGAATTTAAACCCAATTCACGCTCACTATTTGGCGCAAAAGAAATCGAAGTCACCTTTGTTGATAATGGCAATGAGACAGGGGTGTTAATTGAAATTGATCGCGCTTTCTTAGGTGATGGTTATAAAAGCACGTCAATTTCTAATGAGTTAACTACTCCTGAGCAAGTACAACCTTATATAGAGTCCTTGTTGTAAGTTTGTTTTGCAGATGAATTCGTTAGATTATCAAGAAAACGGCTATTTACACTTAAGACAATTTTTTAATGCACAAGAGCTGGCTCCGCTAGAGTCAGCTTTGCGTACTTTTCATAATAATTGGTTAAAAGAGAATAACAGTGCCTATCAAGCGGGGGCGATTAATTCTGCCTATATTTCTGCAAAAAAGTACTTACCAGATGGCGATAGAGAGACATTATTTCATTTTATGATGTCGCAAAAGCTAACAGACATGGTAAAAGCCATTTTAATCACAACACCTGTAGCTGAAGACTTAAAAACCATTAGTAAAGGTATTCAAACCTTTAACCAGAATCATTTAGCAATAAACCTGAGTGCTAGCCTGATAGCAAAAGATTAGCGCTGAACTTGTTGCGCACTTGATTATTGTTTAAAGTGGTATAACCACTTTGCTTGATAACAGCGCTATGCACCAAGAATCTGTATTTATTTCTGATCATTCACACCAATTACATCTTAAACGCATTTGGCAAAAAGAAGGCGGTACGCCAATATTAATGCTTCATGGTTCGATGGAAAATGGCAAGATTTTTTACACCAAGTCAGGTAAAGGGCTAGCATGTTTTTTGGCTAAGCATGGTTTTGATGTCTACGTAGCAGACTTTAGGGGTAAGGGTTTAAGTAAACCTGCTATTCACCATGAATCTACACATGGTCAATTTGAATTAATCACCCGAGATATCCCCCAATTTATTAATTATGTTGCTAAACAAAGCCAGCAGAAAGTTCACGTTATTTGTCATTCATGGGGCGGCGTTATGCTCGCATGTAGTTTGCTTCGCTATCCTGAATTAGCCCAAACGGTTGCCAGTAAAATTTGTTTTGGTACTAAGCGCTCGATCAGTATTAAAGGTGCGCGTAAATTATTTAAACTCGATTTAGTTTGGAATAGACTACTGCCATTACTTGCCAGGCGTAAAGGCTATGTTGATATGGTGCGCTTAAAAATAGGGGCGGATAATGAAACCCGATCATTTTTACTACAGTGCATTCCATGGTTAAAGCAAGGGCAGTGGCATGACCCTGTCGATAACTTTAACTACCAAGCAAGTGCTGATTTGCTTGATTGGCCAGCAACTTGGCATTTAACCGGTATTAATGACAAATTACTGGGTCATGCCCAAGATGTACAATCATTTATTCAGGAATCAAACCGTAAGGCCCGATTCTCTTTATTGTCAAAAGCGCAGGGGAATTCAAGAAATTATGATCATATTGATATATTAACGCACCCCAAGGCCATTGATGATCATTTCCCACAGATACTTGAGTGGATAAATGAACACAGTAAGTAAAATTAGGTAAGCGCTATTAACCATTGAAAGCTAAACTGTTTTCTTGCATATTGGCGCTGATATTTAGACTAGAGAAAGTTTATGAAAAAGTTATCTTTATTATTGTTAAGCCTAGGTTTAATGGCATGCTCAGATGATGCCGGTAAAGTAAGTTTAGGGCTATTTACCACCAAAGATGTGATTGTTAAAGCAATGCAAGACCCTAAAGTAACCGGTGTTACTTGTCATGTCAGTTATATTGAGGCTGATTTAGATTTTGCTGATCCATCTGATATGAGTATAGCGTGTCGACAAACCGGAGAAATCACCCCAGAGCAACTGGCGCAAATAGACTTATCGAAAAATGGCGAAATAATTTTCAAACAATCATTAAGCATCTTATTTAAAAGCTTAAAGGTTAGGCGTATATATGATGAGAAGCAAAATACGCTGATTTATTTATCCTATTCAACCAAAGAAACCTCAGGTAGTCACCATCATTCGTTATCCACCGTACCACTTTATAAAACAAAAGCTTGGCAATGGTCTAAAACGAAACAAGCGGATTAAGATACATGTTAAATAAGCTTTTTAAAAGTACTCCAGTAATTGATGACAGCAGTAGGGCATGGATATTAGATAGCTTTGTTTGGTGTATTGAAAATTTAGATGGTCAATACTTTTTCCAATCGAGCGAGTTAATTTTACCGAATAATCAATTTTATCCTGGCACTATGCATAGTAGCTTGGAAATGATGACAGCTATTTTTAATAAAACGAAAAACTATGCAGGTCTGGCTAATTGGCCATTAGAGATCAAGCAATCGCAAACGGTAAATAATGCCAGCATGGCACAATTGGTTTTTCGTGGTAGTTTTCGCGGGCAACAATGTGAAATCATCAACAAGGAGGCGGTTGATGCTATTGAAGTATCTCTTCATCCTGCACAATTAAATCAACCACAAGATCTTATCGCCTATTTAGTACAAACTTTTGCCGGCATTGTCTTAAAACAACGCGGCCAAACACTCCCAGGTGGTGATAATATGCTTGCCGAAATGATTGATTTAGTCGCCTGTTTTATGGGCTTTGGTGTTATTTTTGCCAACACTGCTTATCAGTTTAAAGGCGGTTGTGGCTCTTGTAATATTCGAGCATTAAATAGACAAGCAACATTACCCGAAGCAGAAACTGTGTATGCACTCGCTGTATATATGGTGATTAAAAAGCAAAATATTAAGACAATTAAGGCCTCGTTAAAACCTCACTTATATAAGTTATTGCGCAAAGCATATAAAGACGTTGAGTCGTTTTTAATGGCAACTGATAATAAAAATTATGCCTTGTTAGCTGCTAAGTAAGGAGTGTATTCATATTTTGATTAACAAAACCCTGCTATTTAGATTGCTGATCAGTAGCTACTTGATAGTTACATCCGCTTTGGTTATGGCCAATGAAGAAAGTCAATTGGCTGACTTTACCACTGATGGCTGTAGTATGTTTCCTGATGGTACTAATGAGCAGCCAACATTATGGCGTCATTGCTGTGTAGCTCATGATTTTTCCTATTGGCAGGGTGGTACTTACCAGCAAAGAAAGCTTGCCGATAAAGCCTTAAGGTTATGCTTAGCCGAGGTTGATTTACCTTCATTAGGTAGCATGATGGAAATAGGCGTTCGATTAGGTGGCAGCCCTTATTTTCCCACGCCTTTTCGCTGGGGATATGGTTGGCCATATATGCGAGGCTATAAAGCTTTAACAGAGCAAGAATTAGTTAAAGTTGCCGAAAAAGCACCAAGTAATTTAAAGGATTATTAGTATGAAAAAGTGCCTTGTTATCTCAGCAATATTGGCGCTATCTGCTTGCGCTAGTCAATCAGGCTGGCAAATGCGGGCGACACCTCAACAGCATGCTATTTCAGGCTCACTCACAAAACTACCTGATGTCACAGAAATTGCCAATTTAACTTTAACAGGATTCCCAAGTGCTTATATGCCACAGCATGTTAGACCTTGCTGCGCTTTTGGTGATGATCAAAGTGTGGCATTAGGCAATGTTAAAGTTCCGTTTTTTCAATACTCTAATACCTTATCATTAGATGAGCTAGGTGCGCATTCATTTGATGCAGGAACAATAAGCTTAACAAAGAAAACGCCAAAAAGTAGCAGAGAGCTTGAGAAAAACGGCATGATGTATACTTTGCGTGGCGGCTTTTTAGATATAGCGCATATACGTGATACCGCTGATAATACTGTTGGTTTGTTTTATCAAATCTTTCCTGAGTTAGGGCAAGATGCCAAGATAGCAATACCTGATGAGTTAGGCACAAGGTATATTCAATTATCGGCGTTTGATGTTAGCCAATTTAATGCCAGAGAGCGCTGGAAACTCTCTGCCCATATCGCCGCCTATATGTCATTTGTAATGGCGCAAGCTCATGAAATTGCCCAGTGGCACGGCTATCGAAGCTTTGCTCCTTGGCCAGAAACTATTTCAGCGTTTTCACCAGAAGATTTGTACTCTAACATGTTAGGCTCAAAAGTCGCTTTGTCGCTACTCTTAACGAATTTAGCGTTAACACAAGAGCTTTATGAACAGCATTTTACATCCTGGTTATATAAAACCATAAAATCGTTAGAGCCATTATCAAAAGAAGAAACAAATCAGCTATTTAAAATGCTTGACGGTCATTGGTGGGATTCATCTGTCAGCATGCCAAATAAATATATGGTATTAAAACGCGACTACCATATTGGCACACATAGAATGCCATTATTAGTACCAAATGACTTTATCGCGCAATTGAACTTATCTGATAAGTTGAGTTCGAAGGAGTCAGTGGCTAATAAAGCCATTTCACTCAACTTGGAAATGGAGATCTTAGGTCAAAACTTATCGCAATTAGCGACAATGTACTTACAGGTCGACGCCGAACATCATCAAAGCTTTAAGCACATTCCACAGTCAGTGTGGTTAGAAGGCTTTACCAACCAAGCGTTTCAGGTAATTGCTGAGTACAATAAAGATTTTGATCAGCTTGAGTTAAATCATCAGAAAAAGCACTAAATTATTAAGGATTGATAATGAAAATATTCGTTTTAGCTTGTACTTTAACACTAGGTTTAACCGCTTGTAGCAATATACAGCTTAATAGTAATTTTAAACCGCAAGCAGAAATTAGCATCAGAGGTTCGGTTGTTGAAGAGTATTCGCGAGAAGAGCTTTCACATTACCAGTATCGTTTTTTAGGGCCTGTAATGACTAATTATTGCCACATTAAAGATAGAGAGCCACTTCCACAGAGACGAGCAGAAACTATACCGTCAAAAGAAGCATTTATCAGAGTATTAAAATCAGAAGCGCAAGCAAAGGGCGCAAATGCCATGGTATTTGAGCAGTGCAATTTAATCGCTTCTACTTATGATTGCGAACACCACTATCGCTGTACAGCAAATGCCTACGATATTTTGTATCATTAATATATTCCAAAAAGAGAGTTAATTATGTTAAGAAAATTCACAGCCTTACTTACTAGTTTGCTGCTTATTAGCACAGCTGCTGCCACTGAGCTTAAAGTAGGGGATATAGCACCAGATTTTAATCTACAAGCAACGACAGGTGAGTATTTCAAGCTCAGTGATTATCGTGGTAAGCAAGCAGTAGTATTAGCTTGGTACCCAATGGCAAATACACGTGGTTGCACGATTGAATGTAGATCTCTGGTTGAAAAGGGCCATTTAATTCGAGCATTTGACGTTAGTTATTTTATGGCCAGCGTTGATGCGTTAGACGAAAACAGAGACTTTGCTAAAAAGACCGATGCCGATTTTCCTATGTTAAGCGATCCAACCAAAGAAACCGCGAAAGCTTATGATGTGCTTAATCTATTTAGGGTGGCTAGTCGGGTAACCTTTTATATCTCTAAAGAGGGTAAAATACTTAAGATTGATGAAGACATTAATCCGAGTACTGCCGCGGAAGATATTGCTGAAAGCTTGAAACAGTTAAAAATTGCAGCAAGCAATGGCTAAACCAAATAAGAAAGGGCCGATTAAAACGGTTGATATCTTTTGTCAGCATTGCAATCAAGCATTATTTAAATACAGAAAAGCTGGTAAAGGCGCTTTAGTTAAGTGCTTTAAAGAGCGAATTAGTGTTGATTACACTGAACAAAGTTGTACTTGCCCAAAATGTAAAAAAATATTTGCTCGTGAAACTATGATACGCGGTACGGCTGCACTTAAGATAATAGGTGGTAAGGTTTGGTTTAAATAGCGTGATTATTTCCTAGTGACAACTTGTTTAATAACAACAACATAAGTCAACACTCAATGACAGTTAATTACATTTATTTTGACTATGATTTCCTTAAAGATTTATTAAAGGATATGATTTTTATGAATAATTTGAATCTTAACTGGTCAACTAGACTTACTTGTAGACAACAACTTAAGCTAAGAAATGCCATATTATCAGGTCAAACACTAAAGCAGATCCAAGCAACAGAGCCAGTGATAGATAAGCTGACTTATCTAGAGTGTAAAGCGAGTTTATTTGAGCAAGTAAAAGTATCTCATAACTTATTGCTACAAGCGATTGAAGACTTAAATGCTCCCATGCAAGATGCTTTTAATAATGCGCTAGAAAAAGTAGTAGCAGATCATTTAGATGATGATTGTTATCGTCAGATAGAAGCGAAAACAGCAGAAGTGATTACCTTAAATGTTGCTTAGCTCGCGCCTTGATTCAATGGCTTTAAAACTCAATGGCCTTAAAACGATAAAAGCCCGACAAAAATTGTCGGGCTTTTTGTATATGGTCGGGATAGCAGGACTTGAACCTGCGACCTCACGTCCCCCAGACGCACGCGCTACCAGACTGCGCTATACCCCGATTTTTATTTAGCTCAGAGAGAACTTCTAAAGCTGAAAGGTATATTAATGATTTTATTAGTGATTGCAATGACAATAAAGTGCAATACCTTGATTCATCGCTTAAGTGCATACTAAATAATCAGATTGCCTATTAGTCTGTTATCTTTTAGCTTGATTATATTGGCTAAACTGCTTAATAAAATGAACACCGTCTATCATTAATGGGAAATCTGCCTTAATGGTGATCGGGGCTTGCAATTGTCTAGAGTAACTTTGAAAGTTACCATTTTGATCGATAAACACAGATTTATCTTTATTGAAAACCATCATACCTTTGGCTGTGGTATTGGCTATAACACGGTCTTTATTGAGTGTTAATAAATCAGCGCCGCTGCTATATCGCTTTGGCTCAGCCATACAAGTAAACATATTGCTCAATAGCGTAGGCTGTAAATCCATATGACTTGTTACATGCTCAAAGTCATCTTCAGCGTTTATTTTTTTATTTGGGTAGATAAGTAACGCAGGTTTAGATGATAAACGAGCTTCATCAGTATCATTTCCCATAGAGCTAACCCAAATGATATCTTTGGTTTCTTTATGTTTTTGCGCTAGTAATAGGGCATCGACAAATAACTCAAACTGATATCTACCATCATAGCTTGGATTGTCTTGATTCGCTTTCGTGTCAAAATAAAACACATGCAAACCAACGGGCATAGCGTTCAATTGTTCAGCAAACAGAATCGAAGAGATATCAGTAATTTGTTTGCGTTCATGAAATAATGCATCGTACCAAGTTGGTTCTTGTTGAGTGTTTTCTCTTGGTAATGTCGCGCGGATTGAAGTAAAGCTGGTTGCCATATCGTGCTTGGCTAAGGCTTGAAATAATAATGGTTGTTGCCCTTGTTTTAGGATCGCTTCTTGATAAATACTCGGCAGTGAATAAAACATATTAAACCAAGTATCATCGGCAATACCGGTATCAATATGATGATCTAATTGTAAGCTATTACCGCTTGCTCTTTGTTGAAATTGGTTTACTTGTGTAGATGTTAATTGCTTATCTGTTAACACAAGAAAGATAGACTCTTTAGGTTCCTTGCTGTTGCAAGACATGCCATCAAGAGCAGGGTATGCTGGAATAGCTGAAGTAAAAGATAACGGACTCGTTTTTCTTTCAATATAATCAGCTTTATTAAATAAACCATACTTAGTAAGTAAGGTTTTTGCCGTTGCCGGATACGATAAAGGTAATACGGTATCTTGTCTTAAAATATCATAATCAAGGTTGGCATCAGCCCAAATATGACTTAAGTGACTAAAAAAGAAAGATAACACTAAGAAGAAGACAACAAATCGGGCAAATACCGTGCGTTGTAATTGCTTCAGGTGCTTCCACGCATAGTTACTTACCACGAGCTCAAAAGATAGAATAACTAAGGCTAACACCGCAATTACACTATAAAAGCTTACGCTATTGATGCTGATTTGCTCTTTGATTAAATCGATAATCTGGCTGCTTGAAGAGGCATTTAAATGATAGCCCAAGCGACTGTAAACAAAGCCATCTAAGACTAATAATAATAAACCAATAGTAAATATGATGGAGCCAGAAGCCCGTATAAAGCGCGTATTGGGATAAAGTAAAGTCAGTGGAAATAATATTAAGACAAAGCTAATAAAGGTTAAAAAACCAATATGACTAAGCCAAGTAGTAATCAGGTAAACCTGGCCAAATAATGTTTCTGGCGCTGCTTCATTAAATAAATAATAAGAAGATAAGGTAATGGCAGCGAGTATATTAAAGAATGTGAACCAATGGCCCCAACTGATCAAATGTAATAGTTTTTTGCTATAGCTTTTCGTATCAAAAGAAACCATTGATTATTATTCTTCTAATTAATGTAAATGGACTAGATTAGTGAGTTTTTTGAATTGATTGTTTTAACGCACGAGTAAAATTGTCTACAATAGCGGTGCGTTGGTCTTCTGGTACTTGACTTACCACATTGGTAATCGTGTTTCCTAAACACATTAGCGCTAAATCAGGCGTTGCTGATTCGTTAACTAGAACATCCATAAGTTCTTGAATAATTTTTTCTACACGCTCGTTTGAATATTTAGATACAATAGGCATATTGATACTTTAATTGTTGATGATATAAATAATTTTCGTAGTTTATCAAATGCCTGCACAATATACTATATAAGACAAAGACAGACTTTATCTATGAGTTTAATAATTTCAAATATTGCATTACATTTTTTATCCAAAAAAGAAGAAACGGGCGAAGTGGTTTTACGTTTAGGGCCTGAAAATATTGAAATCAGCCAGAAAATTACCAACTTTGTAGATGGCTTACATGCCATATATAACGGTAAAGGCAGTAAAGCCTATGGTAGTTTTTCTGCTATGCCTAGCGAAGGTGATAGCGCTCGCTTTGTTGATATTATGGAAAGCTACCTTTCTGAGCAGCAAGACTTTCACGCCTTTAGCACGCAAGCAGCGAATATGCTGAAAAATGAAATAGAAAAATACGATTTGGCAGAAACGGGTTACTTGGTTATTTGTCACTATGAATTAATGGGTGGCCGCTACTTATTTGCTGCAATTATTCCTATTTCTGAGCACTACAGTGTTGACGGTGAGCTAAATATATCAGCAGATCAACACTTAGATACCACTAAGTTACAACTAGCGGCACGTATTGATTTATTTGACTATCAAAACACTGCTGATGGCGATCGTTATATATCCTTTATTAAAGGGCGCGCAGGTCGTAAAGTGTCTGACTTCTTTTTAGACTTTTTAGGCTGCGAAGAAGGCTTAAATGCTAAAGAGCAAACACAAACCTTAGTGCAAGCGGTAGAAGATTATGTAGCCGTAAACCAGCTTGATGCTGCTGAAAAGCAGCAAACCCGTAAAGATTTACTTAACTATTGTAAAGATCAAAAAGCCAGTTCGCAGGATGTTTCTATTCAAGAATTAGGCAAAGTAATAGAGCCTGCTGGTGCTGAGCAAGACTTTTATCAATTTTGCCAAGAACAATCGTATCCGATCGAAGAATCATTTCCTCATGAACAGGCTGTTGTTAACAAAATTACCAAGTATTCAGGTTATGGTAATGGCATAAGTTTAAGTTTTGAGCGCAGCCATTTTGGCGAAGATGTTGTGTATAATCCACACAATGACTCTATTACCATTTATAAAGTGCCACCGAATTTAAAAGAGCAATTATTAGCCTTACTTAACACAGGCAATGATAGTGAAGAATAATGTTTATCAACATCTTTGCGTAACACGTAACCATTTAAGGTATTGATAAAATTAAATTTATTTAAAAGTAGAAATTTAAAGAGATAACCATGACAACAAAACTAACCATCATACGTCCTGACGATTGGCATGTTCATTTAAGAGATGGCGAGGTACTAAAAGATACCGTAGCAGATATTAGCCGCTACTTTGGTCGCGCCATTGTAATGCCAAATCTTGTACCGCCGGTAGTAAATGCTGAGCAGGCAAGTGAGTACCATGCACGAATTATGGCGCAATCACCACGTGAAAATTTCCAGCCACTTATGGTGTTATATTTAACTGATAATACTACGGCTGAAGATATTATCAGCGCGAAAGAATCTGGCTTAGTGTATGCGGCCAAGCTTTATCCGGCAGGTGCAACAACCAATTCGTCATCAGGTGTTACTGATGTGGCAAATCTTGAAGATGTTTTCGCAGCAATGCAATCTGTTGGTATGCCACTATTAATTCATGGTGAAGTAACTAAAGATGACATTGATATTTTCGACCGTGAACAAGTATTTATTGATACGATTTTACGTCCATTAGTTGCTAATTACCCAATGCTTAAAGTGGTTTTAGAGCACATCACTACTAAAAATGCCGTTGATTTTGTTAAAGAAGCAAGTGATAACGTTGCAGCAACCATCACAGTTCACCATTTACTTTATAACAGAAACCACATGTTAGTTGGCGGTATTCGTCCGCATTATTTCTGTTTACCGGTATTAAAGCGCAATACTCATCAAGCAGCCTTAATAGAAGCGGCGACAAGTGGTAGTAAAAAATTCTTCTTAGGTACTGATTCAGCACCGCACGCACAACATGCGAAAGAATCAGCATGTGGTTGTGCTGGTTCATATACTGCACATGCTGCAATTGAACTGTATGCTGAAGTATTTGAACATGAAAATGCTTTAGATAAACTAGAAGCGTTCGCAAGTATTAACGGCCCTACATTTTATCAATTACCCATTAATGAAGATAAAATCACACTAGAAAAAGTAGAGTGGCCAGTGCCGGCAACATTAACCTTTGGTAACGATGTTGTTGTACCAATTCGCGCCAACGAAACAATCGCTTGGCAAGTAAAAGACTAATTTGGAGTGATATAAACTCAATGCAATTATTTGTAAATGATCTAACCGTAATTGATTTTTCATACCTTTGTCAGCAAAGGGGCATAGTTGGTGAAAGTTGGATAGTTGATGTGCTTTTAGATGGCTCACTTAATGAAATGAGCATGGTGTTAGACTTTGCCGTGGTAAAAAAGCAAATTAAAGCCATTATAGATGAAGCCGTTGATCATAAACTGCTATTACCAATGCAATGTGAGGGTTTGACCCTTGAAAGCTCAAGCCATCATGAAGATCATCAAACGATTGACTTTTTAAGTGATATCGCCAGTTATCATTTACAATCACCAAGTTGCGCTTTTGCGCAGCTTGAGTGCAGCGCAATTACTATTGAGGATGTCACAAGCCATTTAACTCAAATTATATTGGCGCAGTTACCTGAGAATGTACAAGGGCTAGAGTTAACGTTACGCCCAGAAGTGATTCCAAGTGATTATTATCATTACACCCATGGCTTAAAGTTACACGATGGTAATTGCCAACGTATTGCTCATGGTCATCGTTCAAAAATTAAAATTTTTGTTGATAACAAAAGAAATAGCGAGCTGGAAAAAGCTTGGTGTTTACGTTGGCAAGATATTTATATTGCCAGTGAAGCTGATCGTGTTGCTCAATCTGATATTCAGCTATCAGAAAAAGCGTCAGGTTATTTGAAACCCGATCACCAATTTTTCGCGTATCAAGCACCACAAGGTCGTTTTGATATTGCAGTACAAAAGCGTGTACTTGATGTGGTTGATTGCGATTCAACGGTAGAGCTATTAGCCGATTTTATTTTACGACAAATTTTAACGGCAAAACCGACCTTGAAAGGACGCTTAAAAGTAATGGCCTATGAAGGTGTTGCTAAAGGAGCAATTGTTAATGGCTAACAAACTTCTCTCATCTTTATTAATAACATCAAGCATTATGGCAAGTGCCATCAGCTTTCAAAGCGCTGCTGCTAGCATCAAGATTTCTGGAGAAATAAAGCAGGGCGGTTTAATTATTGGTAAAGCTGAGGCAACGGATAAAGTCACTTTAAACGGTAAGCCTTTAGTGGTATCAAAACAAGGCGACTATGCTTTTGGTTTTTCACGCGATGATAAAGAAAGCTACCAACTTGTGGTCACTTCAGTTAATGGTGATCGGGTAGAAAAAACATTAACACCGGCAAAACGCGAATATAAGCTTCAGCGTATTGAAGGTATTAAGAAAAGCATAATGCAGCCAAATCCTGAAGCGGTTAAACGCTCACAAAAAGATAGCCAACAAGTTAAAGCAGCGCGAAAAATATCAAGTGATATTACTAGTTTTGCAGGAGGCTTTATTCCACCTATAAAAGGCATAATTACAGGTGTATATGGCAGCCAGCGTATCTATAATGGTGTGCCTAAAACACCACATTACGGCTTAGATTATGCTGGAAAAACAGGTGATCCCGTTAAAGCACCAGCAGCGGGCAAAGTACTATTATGGGTGCCAGATATGTTTTACTCTGGTGGCACTATGATCATAGATCATGGCCAAGGTATCAGTTCTACCTTTTTGCATTTAAGTGATAGTTACGTTGCTACCGGTGACACAGTTAAACAAGGACAAGTGGTTGCGGCAGTAGGCAAAAGCGGTAGGGCGACTGGGCCTCATTTAGATTGGCGTATTAACTGGTTTGATGTAAAAATTGACCCAGCATTAGCCCTTAAAGTGAAGCCAATTAAATAACTTTAAAAATCGTCATTTTTTGAAATTTCATTAAAAAGGCAGCGCTCGAGCTGCCTTATTTTTTTGCCTTCTCATAACGCCTATCATAGTTTTGGTTGTTTCTACTGAGGAATGTCCCATCAAATCTGGCACGAAAAATACATCTTCACCATTTTCTAATAGCTTAGTTGCAAAGGTTCGGCGTAAATCATGGGGTGGGAAAGCAATTGAATGTTCAAATGATTATTTCACTTGCTATACGTTGGTTTATTTATATATCACTAAACTTATCGCGCCGCCTAACTGGTATAATTTTCCCCCTTCTTTTTTTGAGCCCGTGATATCTAAGCTGCCTTTTGGGGTGCCATGACAAACTAAACAGAAAGCTTCGTAATATTCAGGCAATATTAACCCATTGCATTTTGACGAGTTAGTAGAGTTCTTAGAAAATTATCAACAAAAAATGGGGAGTAACTAAAGTCTGTTGATATTTTCGGTATAACAATTAAATACCTAAAAACAGGCGTTAAAGATTTCTTAGAGATTTATCAGCAGAGCATAAAAGCCAACATTTGCCGTAACAAATACAACCCTTATTAATTCCTATACCACTGAATATTGGACATAGCGTTTTGCGTGTATTAAACTAGTGTTCAACTAATTGAGCCTCTAATTATGTAAATAATGATAATAAACAAGCCAACACCTTTATATCCTCGTTACAGTGATCTTATTGAGTTTTATTTTGAAGATTACCCAGAGCTAACTAAATTCTTAAATTCATTGCCTGATTGGTGCCTTGAACATTTTCACTGGGCTAAATCATTTCTCGAATATACCGGCCGAAATAAATCAGTTCATACCTATGATCGATTCAGAAATGAAATTGAACGATTTTTGCTTTGGGCATTTTTAATTAAGCAATCACCAATAGATCAATTTCGTAAACAAGATATTTTAGATTACGCTGACTTTTGTTGGCAGCCGCCAGTTAATTGGATCGGCACATCTAATCAAGAACGCTTTAAAGTTGCCAACGGTTACTCATCTGCTAATGAAGCTTGGTTTCCATTCAAAATCCAAGTGCCTAAAGCACATAAATCCATAGCTAAGATCGATAAGAAAAAATATCGACCATCACAAGAAACTTTAAAAGCTTTGTTTACTGCTATCTCTACATTTTATGATTATTTAATGTATGAAGAGCTTTGTTATGGTAATCCGGTAAAAATTGCTAGAAAAGATTGTCGATATTTTATTACTGATACGCAAGTAAAAGAAATCAAGCGATTAACATCTAGTCAATGGGAATATGTCTTAGATACTGCTGTTGAAATGGCAAATGAAGATCTTATCTTTGAGCGAAATCTATTTATTATAGCGGCACTAAAAACCTTATTTTTACGTATTTCAGAGTTATCAGAGCGAGCTGATTGGTCACCGATTATGGGACATTTCTGGCAAGATGAAGATGAAAATTGGTGGCTTAAAGTTTTTGGTAAAGGTAGAAAACTACGTGATATTACCGTACCAACTGATTTTTTGCCATTTCTGCAGCGTTATCGGTTATATCGAGGCCTGCCAGGCATGCCATTAACTAAAGAAAACAATGTCTTAGTAGAAAAAATACGTGGTCAAGGTGGTATGACATCGAGACAATTGAGGCGTTTAGTACAAGATGTATTTGATAAGGCCTATGAAAATATGCGTGTTAATGAGGGGCCGACTAAAGCTTTAAAACTTAAAGAAGCTTCGACCCATTGGCTTCGCCATACTGGCGCTAGTATGGAAATCGAACGTGGCCGCCCTCTTAAAGATGTTTCTGAAGATCTCGGTCATGCTTCTATGGCAACTACTGACACTGTTTATGTTCAAAGTGAAAATAAACAACGCGCTGAAAGTGGCAAACAAAGAAAAGTTAATTAGTATAAATATTTAGTGTCATATATTTAAATATCAAGCAATTCAATTGCTTGAATGGGTTTCATTAGATTTAAGCATTCAGGTTGTCGGATAGCCTATAATGTTTCGATTGTTAGCTTTTCAACTATCGTTTCATAGCGTTTGAAATAATAAAACCATTACAGGCTTTATCAAATTCTACTTTATTATGACCGTTTGGCGTTTCTTTATATTGCTGTAGCCAATATGAACATGATGCATCATCTTGAGCATATTTAGCTTTATTAGTATAAGCATCTTTGCTTATCGGTTTGTATTCTGAATCACGAATATATGAAACTGATTTATTTGAATTTGAAAAATTTAATGATGTACTGCGCTTTGAGAAATCTATAGATGATGATTTTCGCTGTTTATGATCTAAAAAATCTGAAGGTACTTTTATAATGTTTGGCTTAGGTATTGACACTTCAGTGTTTTCAGCAGGAAATAACGCAGAATTGATTGATGCGTAATTTCGGTAAAAGACAATTAAAAAGACGCCAATAATAAAAAGCGTTATACCAAATTTAAAGTAATTAAAGTTAGTCATACGAATATCCCTTTCAGTAACTATTAAGATTTAGACTTTTTTGACATAAGCGCCCTGTTATTCATTAAATTCAAGCTGCTATCGTGCTATGTAAAAACAGCTTTTAAGTTGAAATCTTGCTGCTTAATAACATCACCTGAAGGAGCATAACTTCTGTCATAAACATCAATATTATTATGAACATCTTTGGTTATGATGGTTGTTGTTCTCGTTCCATAACTTGGTGATACTATAAAGATGGCGCTTAGCATTTGTTCCCATTCCTTTGTTAGCCCTGTATCAGGCAGTAATTCAGGCAATGCTTGCTTATTATTTGCCATAATTTCAAACAATGAATCAATAGACAAAGGTTTATTTGAGTTCACAGTGTTTTTTAGTAGTTGTTCGCCTTCAGACATTTTTGGCCAAATATCATCAAGTGCACCATTACAAATGCTGTGAATTCCTTTAGTCAATTGATGATGTTTATTATTGATACTATCGTAGCAATATAACTGCTCTAATGAACCGTAAATTAAGTTATAACCATGATATTGAGCTGCTGATTTTTCTAACTGTTTAGGTAAATTGTCAGTCACTCCCTCAAGAGCTTTTAACACCAATTCACCACGAGATTTTTTAGGCTCCTCACTTAATGGTAGTTTTCGATAATTAGTTAGCGCTGCAAAGTTCTGCTCGGGTGAAAGCCCTAGCCAAGAGCCACCTGCTTGTAGATCTTTACCAGCTAAAATATTTTTTTGCTGCCACAGGTGCATAGACTTTGTCGGACGCTGATGAAACTCATCTCTATTGGCGCAAATAATTACTGGGTAATCTGGATGTTGGTCAATGGCTATAAATAAAATGCACATGCTAACTTATAAATGAAGAGAATAATCTGATTATTACATTGTAAGATAAATATGCCTATTGCTATTTATATGACTAAATCTATAAAGCGTAATTGTTGATAAATGCTTGTTGCAGCACTTAAATAAAACGGTACATTAATGTTTTCAAAACTATCTGACACTGAATGATAGTTTTTATGGGTACCAATACCAAAGTAAATATAGGGAATATCTTGCTTGGCAAAAACACCGTGATCACTTGCCATACGCCAATTAGTGCGTTTATCAAGCGAGTTATTTGTTCTGTGACTACGAAATCCTTTCACGATCTTTACCGATGATTTTTTGCGTAATTTAGCTAAACACTGCTGTTGTTGCTCATTAACCAATTGAGCCATTGGGCTTGATATGTATCGTAATTTTTTGGTTTTTTTACTGCCAGCAATCATATCTATATTGATGTTTAACTTAATATCCTTAAGTAGTTGTTCTTGCTGTTTAACAAAATACTTTGCGCCGAGTAAGCTCACTTCTTCACCGTCGGTAAATAATAAAATAACACTGTGATTTAAAGGGTTAAGACTTAGCGCTTCGCCAAACGCTAATAAAGAAGAGACACCAGAGGCATTATCATCTGCACCGGGGAAAAATTTTGAGCCTTTTTTCCCTAAATGATCGTAATGCGCAGTCAGTACAATGTATTTTTCTGGATGAAGGCGCCCTTTTATTAAGCCAATAATATTAGCGCCTTGCTTGGTAGAGAACATTTGCTCGTGTTCAAAGCTATGTAAATATTGGCCTTTAAAAGGTGAAATATTAGCTGCTTGTAACTGCGTGATTAAATATTGTTGTACTTGAATGTTTTCTTTACTGGCAAACTTTCGTCCGGCAAAAGAATCTGACGAGAGTACTTCTAACCTTGTTAATAACTGGTTTTCATTTAATTTATTTACAGCAAGAATATCGTTACTAATGCACTGAGTCGAGCCAGTTGAGCAATAAAATAAAGTAACAGATAAACAAACAAGGTAAAATCGCATCAATAAAAATAACTTTAATAAGTCACCTTAGCTCTTTTTAACACATTTAGTTTTGCAATATATTGCTCGTCAATATCATCTGATTTATTGAGTAAGATAGCCATTCTCATAGACTTTTTTGCCGACATTAACTTGTTTTGCATGTAGTAAATTTTTGCTAAACCAAAATAAAATTCGTGCTCGTTTTTATCTAACTCAATAGCATCTTTATAGTGCTGTTCTGCTACTTTAAAGTTACCATTATAGAAGGCTTCATCAGCAAGTACCGCATGGTAATACGGATTCTTATTACGAATTTTTTTAATGTACTGTTCTATTTCAACGGCTTCAAAATTTCGCTCTTGGCTATATAAAAGCAATGCTAAGTTTGATAAAGCGTTTAAATTATTATTATCCAAACTAATTGCGTGTCTATATACTTTCTCAGCTTCAGTTTTATAACCATTCAGTCGATAAAGGATGCCTAAATTCCCCCATGTTGCGCTAAACGAGTTGTCCTGCAAGGTAGCTTGTTTAAAATACTGATATGCAAGTGGGTAATTATTATTAACCATGGCATTGGCTCCTTTGTTATTATAAAACATCGCCAATACGGTATTTTTATCGATGACCTTTTTAGAGAATGATTTTTTGGCTGCACTAGGATCAAAGTCAATTTGCAAAGCTCCTAAGCCCCAAATGACTTGTCTAGTAACATCAACATTTTCTTCTACAAGTAGGTTGATATGACCTGTTAATTGGTTATATTGACCATTTCTCACCCAGTATTCAGGGACATTGATTTGCTGAAAGCTTACATTCATGCCGGCTTCCACTGCTAACGCATACGCCATAATGGTTAATGAAAGACAATTGGCGCTTCCGCTATGAAAGGCTTGTCGGGCGGTGACATTAGCATTGCCATCATAACTTAAGGCAATATTCTCTTTATTAAAAATATGATCCAGTAAGATTTGAGAACGCGCTTTAATATGCTTATCATTTTTGAGCTTAGTATTAACAACCTCAAGCATGGCATCATCAAGTGAGAAAATATCTTCTTCTGTTTCAATAACATAAGGTTCAGATGCGATAAAACTACTATCTAAATAAAGTTGTTTTCCGCTAGAAACTTCTGTGGGTAATGGAGCTTGAGTAGTTTGACAGGCGAAAAGAAGGGGTAACAGCAATAAGTACGAAGGTTTTATTTTATTCATATTCAATCCTAAGCTAACGGACTCTCTATTAGCTTAGAATGAAAAAAATAATAAATCTAAAAAAGTACGACGTTATTCATACTTATTTACAAATTTGTTACAGCGGCTCTTAACGCTCACCGTCACCAAAGAAGTAAATTAAATTGCCTGCAACGGCATCTTCACTGGTACTGGTGTTAGTACCATAGTGGTGTCGCCAATCAACTTGTAATGCAAAGTTATTATTAATTTTATAGTGTAAACCTGCACCGGCATTAACTTGGAAGGATTTATGATCATTATCTTTATGCCACATGATCTCACCAAAGCCTGCTGTTACATATGGGCGCCAGTCACTTTGAGTATTAAAATAATACTGACCATTTAAGCGATAACTTTCATAGGCAATTTTGTCATTAGAGGCTAATTGATTAAGCTGTGCTTTTGAGTAACTAACTCGGCTCGAGAAGCTACGAGAGAAATATAAACCTAAGCTATATTCCGTTGTTGTACCGTCTTCAACCTGCCAGTGATCATCAAGAGCGACATGGCCTACACCATAAGACATACCAACAATGCCAGTATCTACTGGATCATCTTTTCGTGTACTACGTGTATATTGTTTAGGCGAGTAATTACCACCCTCACCTAATTGCAATGAAATGTTTAGCTGTACTTGGCTCTCTGTTCGACCTGAATTATCAATGACAATATCTTTAACGCCAACATAGCCCGTACCTGCGCGAATAATTTCTTTACCGAATAAATTATTTACACCAACACTTAATGCATCAACAGGGTCAAGTAATGCTAAAGCTGTGCTTCCTAGTGCACTAGAGCCCCATACTTTTCCACCTGACTCGCGAATGTCCATTTCTGTATTAAATGCCCATTCACCATAGGTCCAGCCTAGTACAGGTGTAATAATTAAATCTTGAATTGAAGGTACTTCGGCAAAAGCTTCGATACCATATTCCCAATAGAATGTAGACATTAATGCCGAGTAAACAAAGGCATCCCATTGACGATAACCTGATTTTCTCGCAACTTGGTAATAGACACCACCAAAATAAGGATGGCCGACAAAATTTAACATGCCGGTGTCTCTATCCCATACAGGGCCATCTTTAACATTATCAGACCACTTGTTAAAGATACCTTCTTCTTTATCCCAGTTTGAAATATCTTCCGGTAATAAAGCAATCATACCAATGACAGCAAAACCATAGGCAAAAATAGAACTGGTTTGTGACCATAATCTCGCACCATCTTCACCGTTTTCAGGCGAAAACAAAGATATTTGGTATGGAGAATTATAGAAATCAGCATGAGGAGTCAGATTTTCCCAACGTGAATTGGTTATCTGCTCTCGATAAATATCATCAATGTTTTCAGCATTAATTGCTGGCTTTAGCTGGATATCTTCTGATGTTTTTGCTTCTTGTGCTGATACAGCAAAAGATGCAATAGATAAGGCTAAGGTTAAGGAACTAATACGAAACTTACTCTTGCTAAATAACGTATTATTTTTAGAAAAGTCCATATTGAACACACCTGAGTCCTTATTTTGAAGCTAATACAAAAAAGCCGCTAACAAGTAGCGGCTTTCTCTAAATATGGCGGTGAGATAGGGATTTGAACCCTAGAAGGGCTACAAACCCTTGCTGGTTTTCAAGACCAGTGCTTTCGACCACTCAGCCATCTCACCACATCACTTTTAACAAATTTAAAGATTCCTTAAAAGCGGTGCGAATTCTAAATAGTCAGGCATGATTTGTAAAGACCTAAATGCAACTATTTTGAAAATAAACTCGGTAACGCTAAAAAAAAGCGCAACTCGCTCAAATTTCAATCATTTCATCAGGGTAAGAGAGCAATTTAGCTTAACTGCTAACTCGTTTTAGACATTATTTCAGCTCATCAAAGCTGGCTTTATTGTGCTTTACTGACATTAGGCTATATTTTCTAACGGTATATAAGTATTTTGCTGCCTCAAGGAGCGAGTGAATGTTAAAAAATATCGCAATGTTAGTAACAAAATATGGATTGGCCTACTACCTACTGTTTTTCCTACCAGCAAACGCTAACAATGAATTTGATTTATTTTCTGCTGATAATCAAAACGCACCGTTTATTAAAACACGCATGAACATATTAAATTCGCTTTCTACTAATGAACGAACCACCCAGCTCGCTATACTATATTTTCAATATAACCGTATAGATCTTCTACAACCGTTGCTTAAAAAAATACCAACCTCTCCCACTATCGCTGGCGTAAGTTTAAAACCTTTCTTGCAGGGCTACGTTCACTATTATTCTGGTAGATATAGCCAGGCAAAACCCTACTTTAAAAAAGCTGCTAATCAGTTAGCGCATGAACATCTAGTATCTGAAACAGATCTAAGTAAAGACAAGTGGCTTGCCATAATCAACATGTATAACGCGATGAACAATGCCTTTTTACAACAGTATACAGAAGCAATTAAACAGTTAGCGAATATTAGAGTGCAAGCTGAGGGACATGGCTGGAAAACTTTATACGCAAAGGCAGACTACTTGTTAGGACAAGTACATTACGAACTTAAAGCTTATGAAGACGCTTTGAATCACTTTAATCGTGCTGAAGCATCCTACCCTAGTACAGACACCCTACTTATTGCTGAAGCCATGATTGCACGTGCCCAAATGATTAATATAGTTGGTTCTAGGCGAAAAGCATTTGAACTACTCGATAAAGCCATTGAAACCTTTGAACAGCGGGGTGATATTTCCAGTTTGGCTTTTGGCTATTTATTAAAGTCTTATTTTTTTAGTAAAGATAATCAGCCAGGAAAGGCATTACTTTGGATCGAAAAATCGGTAAAGTTACGAGAGCAATTGGGTAACGATATTGATATTGCTAATGCCTATGTACATTACTCGGGGATACTTGAGGAAAACCAATTACTAGCACAAAGTGTTATTTTTGCGAAAAAGGCCGCAGATTTAGTTGAAGGTACCGATGATATTACTGGTCAATGGGATGCCTTTGGCAATCTAGCGATGATTTTACACGCTCAAGAGAAATATAAATCAGCATTTGAATATATGCATAAAGCAGAACGAGCGTTATTAAATAAGGCTCGTTTAGATATCACCACGGAAGCTGCCCGCTTAAATAGTGAATTTAGTTTAGAAATTGAAAAACTAAAAAACCAAACGCTTGATGATAAAAATGCCCTACTACAAAGTAAATTAGCGTTAGAAGCACAAAAACAAAAGCTGCAGAACTGGACACTCATGGTGTTATCTATTGCGCTGATGTTCATTATTGCCGTTGTTTTCCTCATATATTATTTATATTCCAAAAACCGACAGCTGGCTATACAAGATCCTTTAACCAAGTTACATAATCGCCGCTATATAATGAATATTGGCAAGCAGTACTTTACCATCTGCAAACGTTATGCAACGCCAATGACGGTGGTTATGCTAGATATAGATAACTTCAAACAAGTAAATGATCAGTATGGTCATAAGGAAGGCGATAATGTACTCGTATTTATCGCTAATTTATGTAAACAAACCTTACGTAGTAGCGACTTTGTTGGCCGAATTGGTGGCGAAGAATTTCTGTTTATTCTACCCAATACTACTGAAGCTAAAAGCGTACAATTTGCGCAGCGACTCTGTAACGATATTCGTGAAAGCTCAGTTAAGCAAAATCAAGCCGTTGGTTGTATTACCGTTAGTTTAGGACTAGCCCACTATGAAGACTTTTACCAAGACTTCTCAGAGCTTGTTAATAGTGCCGACATCGCACTTTATCAAGCAAAAGCGAATGGCCGTAACCGAGTTACACAATTTGATTTTAATATGAGTAAAGCGCTGCTTGAAAGTGAAAATAAGTCTAAACCTGTGATAGCTTAATTACACGGTTAATTTTTGAACTAGAGTTGCAGCGCTGCTATTTAATGATCTTGTATGGTTAAGTTATTCATCAAGAAGAATATTAAAGCCACCATAAATTAAACGTTTACCATCAAAAGGCATCGGGCAATTTTCAGGGTCCATTCGTGGGTCTTCAATCAACGCCTGCCACCCTGCCTCACGGGTTTCCTTAGAAGGCCAAATAATCCAAGAGAAAACCACTGACTCATTTGCTTCTCGCTTAACAGCCATTGGGAATGAGGTGATTTCACCATCGGGAACATCATCTTGCCAAGTTTCAACAACCTTTAATGCGCCATGCTCTTTAAATACAACAGCAGAAGCCTTTGCGTGTTCAATGTATTTTTCTTTATTCTCGTTGGGTACAGCTGCAACAAATCCGTCTACATAACTCATTTCAAAATCCTTAATTAGTTATAAAATATAAACAACCATATTTACATATAAAACGCATAACAACTTAATCGTGCGCATTTTTATATTCTAACTATTAATAGCAAACTCCAATACCCATTGCCATCGCAAACGTTTAATTAACTAGATTAATTTTTTAGCTAAGACAAAAATGGTAAATTGCACGTTCCCTAAAAATAGCAGATAGATTTGGATTGAATATAAAACAGTGCCAATAAAGTAAATAGTGACCGCTTTTCAATTTATAAAATTGCTATTAACTCAGGTTTACATTATAAAAGTGAGCAAGAGCTAATATTCAAATAATTACCAACAAATAAGGGATTTGCGATTGAATTCAGATGTAACTATTCGCTTCATTGATAGCATCGACAAAGTTCCCTCGTGCAATTGGCAAAAATTAACTCGATCTAATACCCCATTCAATCAATATTCTTTATTAAATGCGCTAGAAAAAAGTCAGTCTGTTAGTGCTAAACAAGGCTGGCAAGCTCATCATTTAGTCGCGACTAGCGATAATGAAGTAATCGGCTTAATGCCAATGTATTTGAAAAATCATTCATGGGGTGAGTATGTTTTTGATTGGGATTGGGCCGAGGCGTATCATCGTAACGGAATAGATTATTATCCTAAATTGGTTGCGACCATTCCTTTTACGCCAGTAACTTGTGAAAAATTACTGTCATCTCAGCTGGAGATACAGCAGCTATTTTCATCCTTAACTAAGCACTGTAATCAAACCAATATTAATAGCTGGCACATATTATATTGCCAAGCGTTAGATATACCACTGCCAGAAAATATCTTTCAACGTAATACGGTACAGTTTCATTGGTTTAATCAAGGCTATAAAACATTCGATGATTTTCTGCTTAAGTTCACATCACGAAAACGAAAAAACACCCTCAAAGAAAGATGTTCAATTGCGCAACAAGGAATAAGCATTCGCCAATTAAAAACCGACGAAATCAGCAAACAAGATCTCGACTTTTTTTATTTAACGTATCAACTAACTTACTTGAAACGTGGCCACCAGCCGCACTTAAGTTATGCGTTCTTTGAGCTGTTAGTTAAAGATACAAACAATAAGCTCTTATTAAATATTGCCAATGATGGACATGAAGATGTTGCCTGTGCACTCTTTTTTTACGATGACCAACAATTGTATGGACGATACTGGGGCTGTACTAAATCATACAAAAATTTGCACTTTGAGCTTTGCTATTATCTAGGTATTGAGTTTTGTATAGAAAACAAATTAAGCCGATTTAACCCCGGAACTCAGGGTGAGCACAAAATTAGTCGAGGTTTCGAGCCAGTATTAACTCACTCTTACCACTGGGTAAAACATTCGGGTTTTCAATCAGCCATTAAACAGTTTTGTAAACAAGAGCAACACCATATGCTAACGCATCAACAACAGTGTCGTTCGAAACTACCTTTTAAAAATAATGAATAGTAAATTAAGATAAAACAATGAATAAACCATTCTCACAAGCATGTGAAAACAACAAGCGACCAATTTTAGAGATTTTGACTAAAGAATTTTCAACGGTTAATCACGTATTAGAAGTGGGCTCAGGAACAGGACAACATGCCGTATTTTTCGGCCAGCATCTGCCCCACCTAACTTGGCAAACCAGTGATTTGTTGGTGAACCATGCTGGTATTAACGCCTGGCTAGATGAAGCTGCTTTGGATAATGTACAAAAACCTATTGTGCTAGACCTTGATGATTCATTTCCACAGCTCGATAAAAACCGACCCATCGATGCTTTATATACCGCCAATACACTTCATATAGTGAGTTGGCCATTAGTGGTTAACTTCTTTAAGCTTATTGAGAAAAACCTACCCGCTAACGCAGTTATTTGTATTTATGGACCGTTTAATTACCAAGGTAACTTTACCAGCCAGAGCAATGCTGACTTTGACCTTTGGTTAAAAGAGAGAAACAGTGAAAGTGGCATTCGAGACATCGAATCAATTTTAAAATTAGCGACATCTTCCAATTTAGCCTTAGTTGAAGACTATAGTATGCCTGCTAATAACCGACTATTAACTTTTACCAAAGTAAAGTAGCGCAGATTTTAACTGTAGCAATAGGTTTTACGCAAAAGCACTGTTAGTTTTTATGACAATCAAACGAAAAAAGCCCATTACGAAAGTAACGGGCTAAATTTGTTCATCACCATCATAGGGCTGCCTATTACTAATTAAAGCTAAGTTAACTATAATTATTTTATCGAGTGCTCACGAACTAATAATTTTTGGTATGTTTGCGGGCATCACTCTAACAGCATAGTGCTCATAATTTTCTAATTTCTGCGTACACATGTGATCCAGCTATTTTAAAAAGCGCGCCTTACTTGAAATAACTAAAATTAGATTTCGCAGGCTTCTTTGAGAGAAAATCGTTAAAACTAAGATAATGGCCTCATTATTTTTTCACCACTTTCTGTTAAATCAATCAAAGTAAAATCTAAATTTTGGGTGGCAACTTTAAGTGAATCAGTTTTTTCAGATGTGGCCAAAATTATCTGCTGGTTATTTTTCTTAGTCATAGCTGCTCGTCTTAATAAGCTACTAAAACTTACGTGATCAGCATCCTGCTGACGAGGCTCATCAAAAATTAATAAGCCAGGATGATTAGTATCAAATTCACGAGACAGCTCCATCATACTAATTAAATAGCCCCAAATAATCCTAATGCTATCACTTGCTGAAGTATCGAAACCAAGGTCGTAGTTTTCAATAGCAGGAAGATAAGTATCATGAGATATATTTAATTCATATGGAGAAAAGCTGCTAAATCCATACTCTACTTCATTTTCAATCAATAGAGCCTTCAATTGTTTCAGCTTAGTGCGATCTAAGCGAGTCAAACCGTCTCTGGGTATTTTATCTATGGATGTTTTCGTTGTCTCAATATTTCGATTAAGTACATCTAGTTCAGCTTTAACTTGTTCTCTAAAAGAACGAACTTCTTCTAGTAATTTAATTTGCTCTTCTAATTTCACTTCTTCACGAATAAATTCTTCAACATTAGTTTTTGATACATCTGTTATACTTTCATTTAAACGCCTAATTGCTGCTTTCAATTCAAATAGGCTATCTCTTGAGACATTTACAACGTTTTGTTGTTTTTCAAATTCAGATTGAGAGTTGTCAAATATAAATGAAAATGTTTTGAGTTGATTTTTTAGATACAATAAGCTCTCACTAGCTGACATTACATCATGCTCTACGATATTCGGCAGTAATGCATCTTCAACTGGCTGTTCACAAGCAGGACAGTTTCCTTCATCTATGCTTAGGCCATTTAATGAGTCTAACTCATTAATTTTTTTAAGATCTTCATATTTTCGTTTATTTTCATTGAGTGAATCTAGGCGTAACTTCAAACTTGATAGGTTACTCCCTAGTAATTGAAGTTTTTGCAATTCTTCATTGTAATTATCTTGCTCGACTTGCAGCAATATTTCTTTTTCAGCAATTATCTCTTTAACTCTGTTAACATCAAAATCCGAATTTACTTCTTTTACTCTTTGAGCTTTTGCAGCTTCTAGATCGGCTTTGTACTTTACAAGTAAGTCATCTAACAAAATCATTCTTTTCTTGTAACTAACTTCAACTTCAATTGCATGAACAGAAAACTCTTTATGTGGCTGTTTCTTTAAACCAACAATCTCTCCTCGAATTAGTTTTGCTTTATTGCTTAGTTGGAAGTACCACTGTTCCCAGTAATTTAATAACTTGTCGTATTTAAACTTCAGTTGTTGTTTCTTAACCAATAAATCATGTACACCGAGATCTAACATAAACTCTATGGCTCGCTTTCGTACATCTTTTATTTTGAAATAATAGGGAAGTGTCGATTGTATACCTGTCCATCCACGCTTTTGTTCAACAAAAAGTAGTGGAAATATTGTTGCAGGGTAAAGTAAGCTCTCCCCCCCATCAGTTTTTGGTACTGTAGGTAACTTCCAGCCAATAAATGAACAAAACCATGCATAAAAACCACGTTCACTACTCGTATCATTGACTCTATTTATGTAATATTTCTCACTGACTTCAGGTACAAAATTATCAATATCACCTTTTTGGACATTAATAATATCTGTATTACTTTGATAGCCAAAAACATCTCGCCTTAAGGTATATTCATAGGCTCCATTAGATACTTGTAAATAAACCTCGGAGCTAACAACATCATATTTAACGCCCTCAAATTCTAGCACTTTATTCATTACTGGAGTAAAAGGGAATCGATTAGTCGCACCAATACCTTTTTCCATACCCAAAGCATACGCAATTGAGTTTAAACAAGTAGACTTACCATGAGTGTTGTCTAATCGAATAACGACCAATCCATCTTCAAAAGCGACATCTAAACCAAATGGACCTCCTCCCATAGTTTTAATTTTTACAACTAGCCGTTTTAAACTCAATGACATTATTACTTCCCTTCGAACGCTTTGGTTACTTTATCTTCTGATAAATTTGACTTCATGCTTTTAAAAACAGACTTTTCTACTTCAAAAGCCTCTAATTTCATTAATTGATTTGCTAATTCAATCCCCGCATCTGATAAAGTCACTCGGTTATTATCAACAGTTACTAGTTTCGAATACAAAGCGTAATCGATTGCTTTATCCATTGCTGGATCTAAGTTAATAAATGGACGTTTATTAGTTCTTTGCTGCGTATAACTAATATAGCTATCCACATGTTCCGATTTTTTTAAAGCCCAGTTAACTAAATGTATTTTGTTTCTTGATGCTTTGTTCGCTCTTCCAACGAACTTGACAATCAAAACTAAGAGTGAAATTCGCCAAACAGGTCTTAATTCGCAAGAAATAAACTCTTTTCTATTGCTTATATAAAACTCTTTTTGTGTTACTAATTGTTTTAAATCCATTAAAACCTCAACGGGCATTCAATTAACCAACTGGCAATAACTCCATAGCACATGTCAGTGCGCGTGCCACCAAATATATTCGGGACAACACTTTCTAAATCTTTTTCTAATTGCTCAATATGCTCTTCTAATAAAGTGGACGGAGCTTTTTGTTTTCCAAGAAATGAAATTCTTTGCTTGAGTGAGTTTTTCCGTGCGTTGACACAATCAATAACCGAAATATGAATTTGTGGATAGTCCCGTGACAAGACATCTAACATATTTTGATAATTTAAATAGAAATGCGAAATAACATGTTTTTGATTATTTATTTCAGTTTCATCGTGCTCAGCTAGAATAACCAGTTTAGGGTGTAAATCGGACAAGAAACCTACATTTTCATTAATCCATTCAGCAAGGTCATCATCAGAAACTACGTCAACATTTAATCTTAGCTGAGTAAAACAATTAGCAAGTTGCTGTTGCTCTAAAGGATAATCATCAGCAGTTTGAACTGAAACTCGGAAATTTTCATCAATAAAATCTAAATTTAGATCTCTTACTTCTTTAGTCTTTTTAGCAATATACTTAGCTAACATTTTGTTGTTAAATAAAGGGGTTGCGAGTACCCAACTTTTAACTTTAATACCGTGATTGATGAAAATTTCTTTCCACACATTTGCATTAGTAATTGTTAGCTTTTTTAGATCGTCGTTGATTTTTTCACGCTGCTTTTCATAGAGCTTTGTAACAGAGTGTTGTGCATCAGGAAAGTAGCACTGAAATACTTGACCACAAGCAGTATAACATTCAACTCCCCAATCACCTTCATTTTGGTCAGGAATATCAAACACATTTGCCTGCCCCAAATGATATTTCAAGAGTGTTTTAAAGTACTTCTCCCATGACTTAGGGTCGTTTATTTCTTTAAATTCTTTAGTCATTATTAATATTTAATGAGCAAGTTAACTTGCCACTCACCTATTACACCTTTAAACCATGCAGATTTTATGATGACAACAAATATGAAGATCGGTATTAGATACAATGCGGCATTCATCATCATGTTGAGGTAAATAGATAAATTCACCGTTACTACAGCCTTTATATCAGTAAAAGTAAATACAACAATTGAAATTGTAACTACTCAATTAATTAGGCGGACTATGGCATAGTATTTTTGCAATGAACATTACACGCCATTACAGTGCGTATTTATAAAGTTCTGAAATGTTCTTTTTGAGAAATAGTTAAACTAATTGCTAGGGGTTGTTGATCTTTGCTGTACATATCTTGTTCAGCAGTACATCGGTAGCCACATTAACATAAATGCCAGCGATACCATGCTGGCATAATTCCTTCCTAATTTATCATATCTCGTTGAAATAGCTCTAAAATGCTTGATTCTCGCAAATGCATTTTCAACCAAATGACGATATTTGTATAAGCACCAATCCATGCTTGTTTTATCTATGTCTTGTCCGTAATTACGTTTGGCAATAACCGTTACCCCGCCCAGCTCTCGAACAAATTTGCGAAATGGCTCACTGTCATACCCTTTATCACAAACTACGGTATTTACATCATCTAACTGCGCTACCAAACTTTCTGCATGAACGATGTCGTGTCGTTGACCTTCTGATAGCTCAAAGCAAATTGGCAAACCACCACTATCCACTGCCAAGTGAATTTTAGTTGAATTTCCCCCTCGACTTTTTCCTATTTGTTCAGAATTGTCAGTAGCAGCCCCTGTACTGTGTTGGTGTGCTCGAACTATAGAACCATCAAGAAAGACCCAATCATAATCTGAAAGTTTGGCTAACTCATTGAATAGCATATTCAATAAGCCTTTCTTCGACCACAAATTAAAGCGACGATAAATGCTACTCCAGCCGCCAAACTCTGTTGGTAAATCGCGCCACGGGATGCCTGTTCTCAGTCGATATAATATCCCCTCAAACGTCATTCTGTGTTTTGGTTTGTTGTATATGCGGCCAGTGCTCTTCATTACTTGAAGTAGCTTTAACCACCGCTTATCAGTTAGCATTAGTCTAGGCATGGTATTGAGTTGTTAGTTTACTTTTGGCGAAGCAAATTATAACGCTTTACCATGCCGCTCAAAAAACACTCGCGAAAGATCAACAGCCCCTAGGAATGAATAGAAAAAAAAAGACTAGAACGAAAAAAGCCCGTTACTTTCGTAACGGGCTTCTCTGTATGGCGGTGAGATAGGGATTTGAACCCTAGAAGGGCTACAAACCCTTGCTGGTTTTCAAGACCAGTGCTTTCGACCACTCAGCCATCTCACCAATCGTTTCAAGTAAGTTGTAAACAATGCTTGCTTGAGAACGAGGCGAATATTAAAGTCTCTATAAAAGCTTGTAAAGCACTATTTCACTAATTTTTGTGGTTTTATGTTTATTTGCTATTAAATTAAACAACTTGCTTTGAATTCAAACAATTCTTGGCCTTTTAAGGAATAAAAAATGGAAAAAAATAGTTGTCGCTGCCCTTGGTTAGATACCTCAAAAGCAGATTATGTTGACTACCATGATAAAGAATGGGGCGTGCCAGTATTAGATGACAATAAAATGTTTGAATACTTGGTACTTGAATCTGCCCAGGCAGGATTAAGTTGGTATACCATTTTGAAACGTCGCGAAGGTTATCGAAAAGCCTTTGCTAATTTTGATGTAAACAAGGTAGCAGCATTTACGCCAGAAGATGAAGCACGCTTAGTAGAAGATACCGGTATTATTCGCCATAAAGGAAAAATAGCTGCAACTGTCAATAACGCTAAGCAATTTATTGCTATTCAACAAGAATTTGGCAGTTTTGTGAAATACATATGGGCATTTGTTGATAACAAAGTTCAGGTAAGCAATATTGATAACCTTGAAGACTACCCTGCTACTAACCATGTATCAGATGCCCTAAGTAAAGATTTGAAAAAGCGTGGTTTTAAATTTGTTGGTTCGACAACAATTTATGCTCACCTGCAGGCAGCAGGCTTAATTAACGATCACAGTAATGATTGTTATCGTAAACAAGAAATCATTGATAGTTATGAATCACTAGGCTTAGCTTGGCAACAAATATAGAGGTTTAATAAATATTTAATTTTTAATAACTTTTGTTTTAGTATTATTTGTATTAGTTACAAATAAACACAAAATATAGCTTAAATTGGCTAGGTTTATACGTAGTAATTTCAAAAACACCGTGCCATAATATGTCACAGAGTTGGTTATTTAGCTAAGTATCAATTAAACCTTGAACTTAACGAAAATGACCTTATCTAAGAAGTATAATAATTTTTAAAGGAAAGATTATGCAATCTAATATGAATTTTCAAACAGCAAGTCAAAGCTCTGCTATTGAAATTAATAAGGTATTGAAAAATACCTATATGTTATTATCAATGACGCTAGCTTTTAGTGCCGTAACCGCTGGTATATCTATGGCGATGAATTTATCGCACATGGCAGCGCTTGTGATGATGTTAGTTGCTTTTGGTTTAATGTTCGTTGTTAATAAGAAAGCCGACTCAGCAAGTGGTATTTACTGGATATTTGCGTTTACTGGCTTAATGGGTGCCTCTTTAGGTCCAATGCTGAATGTTTATGCTGCTATGCCTAATGGCGGTGCTTTAATTATGCAAGCACTTGGCGGTACTGCATTAATATTCTTCGCGCTTTCAGGTTATGCCCTAACAAGTAAGAAAGACTTCTCATTTATGGGTGGCTTCTTAATGGTTGGCTTAATCGTAGTATTGGTAGCGAGCTTAGCGAATATCTTCTTCCAAATTCCTGCTTTGTCTTTAGCAATTAGCGCTGCAGTTATTATGGTAATGTCTGGCTTAATCTTGTTTGATACTAGCCGTATAATTAATGGTGGTGAGCGTAACTATATTCGCGCGACTATTTCTTTATACTTAAATATTTACAACATCTTCGTACACCTACTTCACTTATTAGGTGTATTTAATGGTGATGATTAATTTGCTGCAAAGCTATTAAGCAATCCACCTTATGATATAATAAAAAGCCTCGTGAAAACGGGGCTTTTTTTTGCGTAAAATTTATAGGTAAGTTTGTGAAAAGATTAGCGGTAATGGTGACTACCCCTCCTCACTCTAACTTAACGGTTAGTGCTATTGAGTATGTTGAGGCCGCCTTAAAACAAGGTGTTGAGCTTATAGGTGTATTTTTCTATCAACAAGGTGTTCTACACGCTAATGCCAATGTAGAGATTGCCAGTGATGAGTTTCAAGCAGTGAAACACTGGCTAAGACTCAACAAAGAATACGCACTGCCATTACATTTATGTGTTACGGCAGCAGATAAGCACGGAATTTATTGCGATGACACACCATCAGATAGAGTGAACAATCTTAATAGTGCTTTTATCGTCTCTGGCTTAGGTGAACTTGTAGAGTTAACCAGCTCAGCTGATCGATTAATCCAATTTTAATAGCAAGTTAACCACGATGAATGAATTAGCCATAGTAAACAGTAAAGCTCCCTTCGGTAGCAGCTCAGGTAAAGAAGCCCTTGATATTGCGCTGATATTCGCCTCTTATGAGCAAGGTGTCTCGTTGTTTTTTCAAGGCGATGGTGTATTTCAGCTAAAAGCTGAACAAGATGCTAGCCTAATTTCCATTAAAGATTATCTAAAAACCTTCGCCGCCTTTGACTTTTACGACATTGAACATATCTATGTGTGTGATACTTCTTTATCACAACGTAGTATGAGCAATGATTTTCATATTGACGGTGTAGAAGTGTTAGGCAGTGAAACCTTTGCCGCAAAGCTTAATGAACACAAAACAATATTAAGGTTTTAATGATATGGCAATTTTACATATTGTGCGCAACAGTGGCTTTCAAAGTAATGAATTACAGCAATGCTTAGATATTATTTGTGAAAGTGATGTATTAGTTTTCATAGATGACGGCAGTTATAATGTAAACCACCCTGCGCTCATGAATACGCAAAGCCAATTACCAGGCCTTGAAGTTAAAGTAATGGCGCACCATGCCAGCGCACGTGCAATTGCAATTCCAAACTCAATTGAGGCAATCTCCAATAACGACCTGGTGCAATTAACCTTTCAATTAGATAGAACAATGACATGGCAATAATTTTCAATAACCAAGAAATAGAAACCGATAAGCAAGGCTACCTACTAGATCACACCCTATGGCAGCCAGAATTGGCAGTAATTATGGCAAAGGCCGATGATTTTGCATTAACCCCTGCGCATTGGGAAGTGATTAATTTTGTTCGTGAGTTTTATTTAACCTACAACACTTCACCGGCTATTCGCGCACTAACAAAAGCGATGAAGGCTGAATTTGGTGAAGAAAAATCAAGCAGCCGTTACCTATACCGATTATTTCCTGAAGGCCCTGCCAAGCAAGCAACTAAATATGCAGGGCTACCTAAGCCTGCTAGGTGTATTTAGACTTTTATATTGATGCTATTGCCAAGGTTGGCAGGTAAAGATGGTGTTGTGACATTAATATCTGCTGACTGAATTAACTCTAACGCCATTTGTCCCTGAATTTCTTGATGTGATTTCGCTAACTTAGCGGTTATCGCTTGTTGGCCAGGTGATTGCTCATTGGCAACACTTGGGGTTTGTTCGTTAATTATTAATGACATCGGCTACTCACAATCAATTTATTTTTACTACTGGCTTTGTATCGGCAAGCACTGCTAAACCTTTAGTATTTATAGTTGCTTTAATATTTATAGTTGATCATAAACAAAAACGCTCACCAAAAGTGAGCGTTTTAAATAGCTAATTAACTAAATAAACTATTTAATTAGTTTGCCGGTAATGTTGGTACTGTGATGCCAGCCATTTCAAGCATTACGCGAACAACCTGACAGCTATAACCAAATTCGTTATCGTACCATACGTATAATACAGCGCGATCAGCATCTACGATAGTTGCTTGTGAATCAACAACACCTGCGTAACGTGAACCAACTAAGTCAGTTGAAACAATTTCAGTAGACGCTGTGTAATCAACTTGATTTTGCAGCTCAGAATTTAATGAAATGTTACGTAAGTAATCATTTAATGCTTCTTTGTCAGTCGCTTTTTTAAGGTTTAAGTTCATGATAGCCATTGATACGTTTGGCGTAGGAACACGAATCGCGTTACCTGTTAATAAACCTTTAAGCTCAGGTAGTGCTTTAGATACAGCTTTTGCCGCACCTGTAGTACTAATTACCATGTTTAATGGTGCACTGCGACCACGACGTGGAGCTTTGTGGTAGTTATCAATTAAGTTTTGATCATTAGTGTATGAGTGAACTGTTTCAACGTGACCGTTCTTAATACCAAACTCATCGTTAATCGCTTTCAATACAGGTGTGATAGCGTTAGTTGTACAGCTTGCTGCTGAAACAATTTTGTCTTCAGCTAAGATCATGTCATGGTTAACACCGTATACGATGTTTTTAATGTCACCTTTAGCTGGAGCCGTTAATAATACTTTAGCAACACCTTTTGATTGTAAGTGTTGGCCTAAACCTTCTTCATCACTCCAAATACCTGTGTTATCAACAACAAGAGCATTATCAATACCATGAGCTGTGTAATCAACTTCTGATGGAGATGAAGCGTAGATAACTTTAATAAAAGCACCATTTGCTTTAATTACGTTGTTTTCTTTATCAACCGTAATGCTACCGTTAAAAGCACCGTGAACAGAGTCACGACGAAGTAAGCTAGCACGTTTTTCTAAATCATCATCGCCTTTTGCTGGGCGAATAACGATAGCGCGTAAGTTAAGCTTAGCGTTAGGACCTGTTTGTTCGATTAAAAGACGAGCTAATAAACGACCAATACGACCAAAACCGTAAAGAACAACGTCTTGGCTTTCTTGATCAATATTTTCACGTGTTACAGGTGTTAATTCTTTTTCTAGGTATTGCTCAATTGACAAGTCATTTGCTTGACCTTGATAAAGGTAAGCATAAGCAAGTTTACCGATATCGATGCGTGCTGGTGCTAAAGTCATTTTGCTAAGGGCTTCTACAAATGGGAAGCTTTCACGCAAACGTAACTTGCTTTCTTCATGTAAAGCGACTGATTTGTGCGCTTTAATGATATCAATAGGAGAAGCATTTAATAGCGGACGACCGTAAACAGAAATTTCGATACCTTTATTTCTGAATAATTGTCCTATGATTGGTTGCATATTTTCAGCGAACGTTTGACGCTCTTGCCAGCTTGCTTGATATTTTTCCTCAAGATGAGATGTCATTGCTTGAACCTTTTATGTCAGTCAATTGAACGATAGTCTATTATTAGTGAGTAAACTGTATAATAATAGCGGGTGCTTTAAAATCCTGCGTATTGTAATGTAGTGTGAAATATTTCTCCATAGATTACATGATTATTTTTAATGAATTTTGTAAAAAGATTGTCGAATGAAAACCATCATTTTTGCTCTAGTTTTACCTTTATGTTTAATTGGCTGTGATAACAGCAAAAGTTTGGCTGATCTTTGTCAAGAACATGAAGATATTTGTTCAGAGTTTACTCAAGACAGTTGGTGTAAAGCTGAGCGAATCAATGTTGCCTTTGCGCGATTAGATTTAAAAGAAAAAGCGCAGGATGTGCATAAATTTCATTTATTGGTTGCCTATGAAGACTATATAAAATGTATGAGTTTAGCTTCACAAATTGAGCATCGAAAACTCAAAGAAAAGAAAACTTACCGAACCAATAATTTACTCAAAGCGAAAGCTGCATTAGCTGAATTATCAGATGAAACAGCGACTTCTGAGCACCCTCACCTTTTGTTTTATCACTGGACTAGATATACCGACACCGTTGCCTTAGAAAAGTTTTTGAAGATGGAAGGCAGCAGTATGCTAGAAAATACCACCGCGCAATATCACTTAGCAACGCATTATGTAAAACGAGACATTAAAAAAACATTAGCTTTGTTATTTCATGCACTTGAATTATATGAGCCAGGCACAGTACTTGATCCGGAAATATTTCAAACACTAACCACGATTTTTACTAATAAAGAAAAGTATGAGCAAGCCTATATTTGGTTGAAGATTTACCAGGAAGTAGAAACGGACAGAAAAGAAAGAGAGATTGCCGAGCAATCCCTCAATCTTTATAAAGAGCAATATGGCTTAAATGGTGACTTTCTAGATAAGGTTGCTGATAGCACACTGGATAAAATCTATGATGGTAAGTTTACTGCTCCAAAGTTTTAGCTCGCTTTGAAAAGTAAACTAACGGAGTTGATACAGTAGCGTTTGCCCGTGGGCTGTGGACCATCATCAAAGACATGACCTAAATGGGATTGACAGTTAGCGCAGCGCACTTCTGTACGAACCATATTATGTGAGCTATCTTGGCGATATTCTATCGCGCTATCAGCACTTTGATAAAAACTAGGCCAGCCACAGCCGGCATTAAATTTGTGCCTGCTAGAAAATAGTAGCCTTTCACAGCAAACACAAAGATAATCACCCGCTAACCAATGATCGTTATACTCACCAGTAAACGGTTGCTCAGTAGCAGCTAAACGGCATACTCGATATGCCGCTTCACTTAACTTGTCTTTATAATCGTCGTCGTGCAATTTAACTAACCATCAATTTGAATTGTTTGGCGTTTTTCATCAGACCATTCAACATGAAACTTCTTACCTGCTGGTTTATCAACACGCTCAAAGGTGTGCGCACCAAAGAAGTCACGCTGTGCTTGCAATAAGTTTGCTGGTAACACTTCTGTTCTCACCGAGTCATAATAAGCAAGTGCTGATGATAACGCTCCTGTTGGTATACCTTGCATTGTGGCAGAACAAATTGATTTACGCCAATTCAATTGACGCTCATTTAGTTGTTCAATAAAGAACCTATCTAACAATAAGTTCTCTAACGTTTCATTACGCTCAAAGGCTTCTGTGATCGACTGTAAAAATACCGCACGAATGATACAACCAGCGCGCCAAATCTTAGCAATACTAGCAAAGTCTAATGTCCAGCCATGTTCTTTAGCCGCTAACTTCATTAGTTGAAAGCCTTGAGCATAGGCACAAATTTTAGCGCAGTATATCGCATCATGTAGCTGTTCGATTTGTTGTGCTTTTTCTTCTGCACTAAGCTCTGTAACAACAGGTCCATTTAATTGTGTACTTGCTTCAACTCTTAACGCTTTAAATGATGATATTGAACGGGCGTACACAGCTTGTGCAATGGTTGGTGCAGGGCAACCAACTTCTAAACTGCTCATGGCTGTCCATAAACCTGTGCCTTTTTGTCCTGCTTTATCGAGAATTAAATCAACTAAAGGCGTGTTAGTATCAGAACAATCTTGGCGTAATACCTCAACAGAGATCTCCATCAAGTAACTATCTAGCGGGCCGCTATTCCACTTTTCAAAAATATCAGCAATTTCTAGGGTAGATAAACCTAAGCCTGATCTGAGTACATGATAGGCTTCACAAATAATTTGCATATCAGCATATTCAATGCCGTTATGGACCATTTTCACGTAATGGCCAGCACCTGCTGGGCCTATGTATGCAGCACAAGGCTCACCTTCTTCAATGATTTCACCAGGATTGGTACGTTCTAACGGCTTACCTGTTGTCGCATCTACTTTCGCTGCAATCGCTTCCCAAATAGGTTTAACTCTCGCCCAAGCATAAGGTGAGCCACTTGGCATTAATGAAGGACCAAATCGAGCCCCCACTTCACCACCAGATACTGCTGAAGAAAATAATAAGAAGTTACTTTTGTATTTTTCTTCTCTTGCTACGGTATCTACCCACAAGCTATTACCCGTATCAATAATAATATCGTCTGGCTGTATGCCTGCACCAATGAGGTTTTCACAGACTTGGTCTACAGGGCTACCGGCTGGAACACTAAGTACAATAAGATGCGGTGCCTTTAGCTGAGATAATAATTCGGTGTATGAAGAGCAGCCAAAAACTCGCTGCTTGCCAGTGGTGTTTTCCAGTTCATCTTGTGCTATTGCCGACTGAACCTTCTCATCAGATAAATCAAAAGCGGCAATATTAAAGCCATTATCTGCTAAGTTTAATACGAGGTTTTTACCCATTACGCCTAAACCAATAAAGCCAATGTCACATAAAACTTTATCTTGCGTCATAAATCTTTCCTTTCTAAGGTCGAGAGTGATGTTAGTTATTTTTTTATTATGATTATTTGCGCGCTATTCTAACATGCAATTTCAAAAGTATCGTTCAAAAAAACAAGTTTTCTGCACTTAAAAAGCAATTATTTAGTAAAATTACAAAAATAACTGACTAAAATTAAATTTATGTTAGTAAAAATCATCTTTAACTTGAATTATTTTTAAAATGATGTAATTTTACTACATATAAAAGTTAAGAGGTTCTCCCATGAAGATTAAAGTTGGAATTAACGGTTTTGGCCGTATTGGTCGTTTTGTATTTAGAGCTGCTACTGAACGTGATGATATTGAAGTAGTAGGTATTAACGATCTTATTGATATTGAATATATGGCTTATATGTTGAAATATGACTCAACACATGGTCGCTTTAAAGGTACTGTTGATGTTGAAGGCGATACCTTAGTGGTAAACGGTAAGCCTGTACGTGTTACTGCTGAGCGCAACCCTGCGAATTTAAAGTGGGATGATATTGATGTTGACGTAGTGGTTGAATCAACCGGTTTATTCTTAACAGATGAAACTGCACGTAAACACATAGAAGCTGGTGCAAAACAAGTGGTACTTTCAGCTCCTTCTAAAGATGATACACCTATGTTTGTCTGTGGTGTAAACCTTGAAGAATATGCCGGCCAAGATATAGTTTCAAACGCTTCCTGTACAACAAACTGTTTAGCGCCAATCGCCAAAGTACTTAACGACAACTGGGGTATTGCAGACGGCTTAATGACGACTGTACATGCAACAACCGCGACACAAAAAACGGTTGATAGCCCATCTGCAAAAGATTGGCGTGGTGGCCGAGGTGCAGGTCAAAATATCATTCCATCTTCAACTGGTGCTGCTAAAGCGGTAGGTAAAGTCATTCCTGAGTTAAATGGCAAATTAACAGGTATGGCATTTCGTGTACCTACCCCAGATGTATCTGTGGTTGATTTAACAGTAAACCTGAAAAAACCAGCAAGTTATGATGAAATTTGTCAGGCAATGAGTGCTGCTGCTGAAGGTGAGTTAAACGGCGTACTTGGTTACACAGAAGATGCTGTTGTTTCTAATGACTTTATTGGTGAAACCTGTACTTCAGTATTTGATGCCAAAGCTGGTATTTCATTAACAGATACTTTCGTTAAAGTGGTATCTTGGTATGATAATGAAATCGGTTATTCAAACAAGGTGCTTGATTTAGTAGCCTATGTTCACCAATACGAAAAATAAATTTTGTAATTAAATTTCATCAAATAAAAAGGGTTAAGCGAAAGCTTAACCCTTTTTTGTGATCGGGAATATTAATTGCAATTAATAGCTAATACCAGTTAGCTCTTAATGGATAAGTTAATTTGTTGAAGTACACTTTGTGGATCAGCAGCCTTAGTAATTGGTCGACCAATCACTAAGTAGTCTACACCAACATTTATAGCTTGCTCTGGCGTCATGATGCGCTTTTGATCATCAGTACTTGCTCCAGCAGGACGAATGCCTGGCGTAATTAATTTAAAATCTTTGCCAAAGTTTGTTTTAAGCTGCTCAGCTTCCCAAGCAGAACAAACAACCCCGTCTAAGCCACTTTTTTGTGTAAGACTTGCCAATGACATAACTTGCTCAGCCGGTGTTTTTGCTATCCCTAGCCCGTTTAAATCTTCTTGACCCATACTGGTTAAAACCGTGACAGCAATCAGTAATGGCGCATCGTCACCAAATTGACTTAGCGCTTCACGCGATTTAACCATCATTTGTTCACCGCCACTGGCGTGAACGTTAACCATCCACACACCAAGATCAGCTGCTGCAGTAACAGCTTTAGCGACTGTATTTGGAATATCGTGAAATTTTAAATCTAAAAAAACATCAAAGCCCTTACCTGTTAATTGCTTTACAAACTCAGGCCCGAAATAAGTAAACATCTCCTTGCCTACTTTGAGACGAGCATCACTTGGTTCAATTTTATCAACGAAAGATAAAGCGTCTGCTTTTTTATCAAAGTCTAATGCGACAACAACTTTTGGATCGTTCATGTATTTTTCCTATTCTTTATTTCTTTCAAACAGCCGTAGCTGTTTATAAGCTTAATTAAATATAGTTGCTATTGGTGTTTATTCACCTTCTAGGCCACGTACTGGTTTTAACTGCTCCCACTCATGACAAGAAGGACATGACCAATAATGAGTCGAGCTATTAAAACCGCAACTTCGGCAACTATACCTATGTTTTATATTGATATATTCACTAATTAATTCTTTAATTAAATCTAAACTTGTATTGTTAACAACGTCATCAGATTGTTTCATTTGCATTTTGACAAAGTGTTGAAAACCGCGAATAGTTGGTCTTCGCTTTAACGCAGTTAAAATAAATTCTTTTGCTTTACCATCACCATGTTGTTGACTGACATAAGTTAAATAACAAATTAATGCACTTGAACTTGCTGTTTCGTCATAAACTTTTTTAATAAACTTGTAAAACTCATCTTCGGCATCAAGTTTTTGGTAACAAACAAACATTGGCTCAATAACATCTGGGAAAAACTCTTTATCTTGATGATAAATATCTTGATAACATTGCGCCGCTTGATGACATTGCTGATGATTTTCATAGATCTTAGCCATGAGCCAATTTGCCCGACACGAGTTGGGATCTAAAATTAATGCCTCTTCTAACAACTCAATGACTTCTCGATACTTGTCTTGCTCAAATGCTGAGGTTGCCAGTTCACAGTAAAAATTTGCTAGGGTGTGTAAAATGCGTTTGTCGGCAAGTTTAAGTGCCAGCTTTTTATGTGTTAAACCTTGCTGCCAATCTTTGGTTGATTGATATATTTGCAGTAAAAATGTTAATGACTTTAAGCCATACGTTTTCGACTTTAAAAGTTTAGAAAACATTTTTTCTGCCCGATCATATAAACCAGCGCTTAAAAAATCTTTGCCTAATTCATATACTGCTTGTTGCTTATCTTTCGTTGGTAAGTGCCCTAATCTTACTAGATGCTCATGCACTTTTAATGCTCGGTCTAACTCACCGCGTTTGCGAAATAAGTTTGCCATAGCAAAATGCGCTTCTACGCTATCATCTTCTACTTTTAAGGCATCAAGTAATGAGTCTATAGCTTTATCTTCTTGATTAGAAAGTAAATAGTTTAATCCTGTTGAATACTTAATTGATAAATCTTGCTTTGCCGTTTGCTGATTTTGCTTAACACTATTACGCCCCATAAACCAACCATAGGCCATGGCAACAGGTAAAAGTAAAAAAAGTAATTCAATCATGGAGTTGGTATTTATTGTTCTTGAATTTGTTTATTGGCAATCGCTTTTTTGCCTTTGCGAATAAGTCGCCATAAAATCGTGATCAGTAAGCCTAATACAAAGCCTATGCCGGTAAATAGACTAACTGCTGCGGCAACCGTCATTTCACTGCGAGCAATCAGGTAATTTAACGTTAACATTTGCTCATTCTGACTGCCGAAAATAAATGCAATGGCGATTAACACGATAATCAAAAATAATGTGATATATAGTCTCACGTTATATTACCTTATTTGTTGAATTTAAATAAAAAAACGGCGTACAAATATGCACGCCGTTTATTATCTAATTTCTATAATCACTTTGCAATTTAAGCTGCAGAAAGATTCACTCTTTCGCGTAATTCTTTACCAGGCTTGAAGTGTGGAACATATTTACCACTTAACTCTACAGACTCACCAGTTTTTGGGTTTCTGCCAACTCTTGGTGCTCTATAATGTAATGAAAAACTACCAAAACCTCTAATTTCTATACGCTCACCTTTAGATAAAGATTGCGCCATCAATTCAAGAATTTCTTTAATAGACTTTTCAACATCTTTAGCTGATAAATGTGATAATTTATCTGCCAGTCTCTCAATGAGTTCTGATTTGGTCATTTGACCCTCCAGTATTCACGTAGCACCGCGCTAAAGTTAGCTTCGCGCTAAGGTTAAGAAAATGAGAAGAGCAATTCACCCTTCTCGCTTAGTTGTAAAAGTAACTAATGTATATTAGTTTTGAGCGTTTTTAAACGCTGCTGCCATAGCACTTAAACCAGTTTCTTCAGCTTGGTTTAAGTTATCCATAGCTTCACGTTCGTCAGCTTGATCTTTCGCTTTGATTGATAAGCTAATAGTACGGTTCTTACGATCCACACCCATAAACTTAGCTTCAACATCATCACCAACTGAAAGAACAGTTGTTGCATCTTCAACGCGATCAACAGAAATGTCAGCTACACGTAGGTAACCTTCAACGCTTTCTGCTAATTCAACTTTAGCGCCTTTAGCATCAACTTCTACAACCTTACCTGTAACAATAGCACCTTTTTTCTTATCTGTCAGATACATATTGAAAGGATCGTCTTCAGCTTGCTTAACGCCTAATGAAATACGCTCACGCTCTGGGTCAACTTGAAGTACGATAGCTGTGATTTCGTCACCTTTCTTGTAATCACGAACAGCTTCTTCACCGCCGTTCCAAGAAATGTCAGATAAGTGAACTAAACCGTCGATACCACCGTCAAGACCGATGAAGATACCAAAGTCAGTGATTGACTTGATCTTACCTGATACTTTATCGCCTTTGTTGAAGTTCTTAGCAAATTCTTCCCATGGGTTAGCAATACATTGCTTAAGACCAAGAGAAATACGACGACGTTCTTCGTCAATTTCTAATACTAATACTTCTACAGTGTCACCTAAGTTAACAACTTTAGATGGGTGGATGTTCTTGTTAGTCCAATCCATTTCAGAAACGTGAACTAAACCTTCAACGCCTTCTTGGATTTCAACGAAACAACCGTAGTCAGTTAAGTTAGTTACGCGACCAGAAAGCTTAGAACCTTCTGGGTAACGGTTAGCAATAGCTACCCATGGATCTTCGCCTAACTGCTTCATACCTAGAGATACACGAGTACGCTCACGGTCGAACTTCAATACTTTAACTTGGATCTCATCACCAACGTTTACGATTTCACTTGGGTGCTTAACACGCTTCCAAGCCATATCAGTGATATGTAGTAAACCATCAATACCGCCTAGGTCTACGAATGCACCGTAATCAGTAAGGTTCTTAACGATACCTTTAACTTCTTGACCTTCAGCTAGTGACTCAAGTAATTCGTCACGCTCTTGGCTACCTTCAGCTTCGATAACAGCACGACGAGAAACAACAACGTTATTACGCTTTTGATCAAGCTTAATAACTTTGAATTCTAAATCTTTACCTTCAAGGTGAGCAGTGTCACGTACTGGACGTACATCTACTAATGAACCCGGTAAGAAAGCACGAATGTTGCTAACTTCAACCGTGAAACCACCTTTAACTTTACCGTTGATAACACCGATAACAGTTTCTTTTTCTTCGTATGCTTTTTCAAGCACTTGCCATGCTTCGTGGCGTTTTGCTTTTTCGCGAGAAAGAATTGTTTCACCGAAACCATCATCTGTAGCGTCTAAAGCAACATCGATTTCATCACCAACAACAACTTCTACTTCACCAGCAGAGTTTTTAAATTGGTCAATTGAGATAACACTCTCAGATTTTAAGCCAGCATCAACAATTACATTGTCTTTGTTAACTTGAACGATAGTACCACGGATAATTGAACCCGGGCGTGTTTCGATTTCTTTCAAACTTTCTTCAAAAAGTTGTGCAAAATTTTCAGTCATAACTTGTCTATAAACTCAGTTATTAATCCACTCAACATTCATGTTTCATGGGGTTGTTAAAATAGCCCAGTGCATCCTTACAGTAGGCATCATTAATTAAATTCTTAGTAGCATAACTATAGCTAATTATCGCTAAAAAACACTATTAAGAGGTGTGTTGCATTTGTGTTAACTTTTCATTCGCAAATGATAAGATTTTATTGACAACTTCCTGTATAGAAAGATCAGTAGAATCAAGTGTTAACGCCCCCTCAGCTGGCACAAGCGGCGCCACCTTGCGGTTTTGATCTCGCTCATCTCGTTGACGTATGTCAGCCAAAAGGCGCGTGATTTTAACATCAAAGCCTTTTTCTTTCAACTGATTATATCGTCTTTGCGCTCGCTCTTCCGCGCTAGCAGTTAAAAATACTTTAACTGGAGCTTGGGTAAAAACCACAGTGCCCATGTCTCTGCCATCGGCAACAAGCCCTGGAGCTACGCTAAACGCACGCTGTCTTCTAAGTAGAGCTTCTCTTACACGTGGAAACGCCGCTACCTTCGAGGCTAGCTCACCTATTTCTTCCGTACGTATGGTATCGGTAACATTTTCGCCTTCTAAAATTACTTTGCTCTCTCCTTGGCTACTAATTTCAAATTGCACATCTAAGTGTGCAGCTAAAGGGATTAAAGGCTCTTCATCATCTAAGCTTACTTCATGATGCTGTATTGCTACTGCTAAAACACGGTAAATTGCACCACTGTCTAATAAGTGCCAACCTAATTGATCAGCAACAATTCTTGCAACAGTGCCCTTACCAGCTCCACTTGGTCCATCAATGGTAATGACTGGAGTGTTTTCCGGCATACATAATTCTCCTAACATCAAAATTCGGCGAGATTATACGGGATTAATCCAGTAAAATCGCTAAAAATAATATTCTCTAACAAAATTAACAGGAAACTTGTGCTAACTTATCAAAATAATCAGGGAATGTTTTCGCTGTACATTTAGGATCATTAATGGTTACCGGCGTATCACTTAAGGCCACTAGCGAAAAACACATAGCAACACGGTGATCGTTATAAGTATCAATTGCTGCATGTGTTAATGATTCAGGCGGCGTAATGGTAATATAATCTTCACCTTCTTCTACTTCTGCCCCTACTTTACGAAGCTCAGTTGCCATCGCATTTAAACGATCTGTTTCTTTAACTCGCCAGTTATAGATATTGCGAATTACTGTAGTACCTTTAGCAAAAAGTGCCGCAGTTGCGATGGTCATTGCTGCATCAGGGATATGGTTCATATCAAGATCAACCGCAGTTAATGGCTTACCTTTTACAGTAATTGATTCATCATGCCATATGACTTCTGCGCCCATTTTTTCCAGCACATCAGCAAAGTATTTATCGCCTTGAACGCTCAATTTACCGACACCATGTACGGTAACTTCGCCGCCTTTAATGGCACCAGCAGCTAAAAAGTATGAAGCAGAAGAAGCATCACCTTCAACCATATAGCGCTCTAACGCTTGATATGATTGACCGCCTTTAACAACAAAGGATTGATAATCATTATTTTGTACATTCACACCAAAACGCGACATTATATCTAGAGTAATATCTATATAGGGCTTAGAAACTAACTCACCTTCAATTTCAATTTCGGTATTTGTCGCGAGTAATGGTGCAATCATTAATATCGCCGTTAAAAATTGGCTAGAGATTGAACCATCAATACTGACTTTAGAGCCGTTTAGTGGCTGACCTTTTATCTTAACGGGGGGATAATCTTTATTTTCCAGATAGTCAATATCGGCATTTAACTGGTTAAGTGCATCAACTAAATGGCCAATTGGCCTTTCTTTCATGCGTGGCTCGCCAGTTAAAACAAACTCACCATGACTTGCTGCAAGCGCTGCACATAGTGGTCGCATTGCAGTACCAGCATTACCTAGGTAAAGCTCTAGCGGCTCAGTAGCACTAAAAAAGCCGCCATTACCCGTTACAGTACATTCTGTGCCACAATCACTTAACTGATAGTCAATGCCTAAACTTTTTAATGCATTGAGCATGTGGTTAATATCATCACTGACCAAAAGGTTAGTGATTTTAGTTGTACCATGAGCTAATGCTGCAATTAAAAGTGCTCTATTAGACAAACTTTTTGACCCAGGTAAAAATACCTCGCCATTGATTTTTTCAATGGGCTGTAATGTTAGCTGCTCCACCTTAGCAAACCCTCTTTTCAAATTTCTTCATAAACTCAGTTAATGCAATAACTCCTGCTAACGGCATGGCATTATAAATACTTGCTCTCATACCACCAACTGAGCGGTGACCTTTTAATGCTGTTAGCCCTTGCTCTTCAGCTTCTTGTAAAAATTGTCCATTTAAAGAATCATCCGATAACCAAAATGGTACATTCATCTTACTGCGATATTCAGGGGCAATATGATTTTGATAAAAATCGCTTTCATCAATTACGCGGTATAGTAATTCTGCTTTAGCCTTATTGACCTGTTCAATTGCACTGACACCGCCCTGTTCTTTTAACCATTGAAATACTAAGCCCGCTAAATACCAGGCATAGGTCGGTGGTGTGTTATACATAGAGTCGTTATCTGCTGCGGTTTTGTAATTCATAATACAAGGGGTTGCAGCTTGTGCTTGACCTAGCAAGTCTTCTCTGACTATAACGATAGTTAAACCTGAAGGACCTATGTTTTTCTGTGCCCCTGCATAAATTAACGCAAACTTAGTCACATCAATTTCATGTGACAAAATAGTCGATGACATATCTGCAACTAAGGGAACACCGTTTGTTTCAGGCACTTCATTAATTTCTATGCCATTAACGGTTTCATTAGGACAATAATGAACATAAGCGGCATTTGGATTTAATGGCCAGCTTGATGGCTCTTGTACCGTGGTGTTTTCACCTGTTTTGGTGATATCTATAACATTAATATCGCCAAACTTTTTTGCTTCGCTTGCTGCCGATTTTGACCAAGAGCCTGAAATGATATAATCAGCCGATTTACCTGCTGGTAATAAGTTTAAAGGCACAGCAGAAAATTGTCCTCGACCACCGCCATGACAAAATAATACTTTATAATTATCAGGTATTAACATTAATTCTCGAAGATCGGCTTCTGCTTGTTTTGCCATCTCGATATAAATACCACTTCGATGACTTAACTCCATAACAGAGCTACCGGTACCTTGCCAATTTAGAAATTCTTGTTGGGCTTTTGCCATAACAGGTGCTGGCAACATGGCAGGACCTGCACAAAAGTTATAAACGACTGACATTTTTCTTCCTACTAACACTAATGACTTTATAAGCGCGCTTTAACAAAGCGCTATTCATTTTCTAAATAAACTTGCCTCTATAAGGCATAAAAAAGGCGGTAATTACCGCCTTTTAAGAGAATAATGTTTGAAGCTATTCTTGCGCTTCATCACTCGCGTCGCTCGCTTCTTGCTGCGCGCTTTGCTCTGAGTTTACATTATCTTCTGAGCTAGCTTCACCTTCTAATATTTCTTCTGGCTCTTCTATCTCATCAATTCGTTGTAAGGCAACTACATGCTCATCATCAGCGGTACGTATCATACGAACACCTTGGGTATTTCGACCAATTACGCTCACTTCATTAACACGTGTTCTTACTAAGGTACCGTTATCAGTAATAAGCATGATTTCATCTTGCTCTTCTACTTGAACTGCACCAACAACCGGACCATTACGTTCACTGACTTTAATGGATACAACACCCTTAGTTGCACGACTCTTAGCCGGATATTCAGCTAAGTCGGTACGCTTACCAAAGCCATTCTCGGTAATCGTTAAAATTGGCCCATCGTTCTTAGGTACAATCAGTGATACAACTTTTTGATCACCTTCTAGTTTCATACCGCGAACACCAGTACCGGTTCTACCGATAGGTTTCAGTGCCCAGCGCTGTTCACCCGTTTCTGGATCAATCTTAATTTCACCCGTTTCACTGTCTTTCACTTTCTCATTAAAGCGAACAACCTTACCTGCGTCTGAGAACAGCATAATGTCATTATTACCATCGGTAATATCAACACCAATAAGAGTGTCATCATCGCGAAGATTTAAAGCGATAATACCATTTGCTCTTTGATTAGAGTACGCAGTTAAGGCTGTCTTCTTCACTGTACCAGATGCGGTTGCCATGATAATAAACTTATCTTCTTCGTACTCTCTAACTGGCAAGATAGCTGTGATACGTTCATCCTGCTCTAACGGCAGAATATTAACAATTGGGCGACCACGCGATGTTCTACTTGCTAATGGTAACTGGAATACCTTCAACCAATACAATTTACCGCGATTTGAGAAACATAAAATCGTATCGTGAGTATTAGCAACTAATAATCTTTCGATGAAATCTTCTTCTTTCATCTTAGTCGCAGCTTTACCTTTACCGCCTCGACGCTGCGCTTCATAATCAGATAATACCTGATACTTCACGTAGCCTTCATGTGACAAGGTTACCACAACATCTTCTTCTGTAATTAAGTCTTCTAATGATAAATCATGCGATGCATTAGTGATTTCAGTACGGCGCTCGTCACCAAATTCTTCTTTAATTGCTTCTAACTCTTCGCAAATAACTTCCATTAAACGCTCAGGGCTAGCTAAAATATGCATTAATTCAGCAATTAGGTCTAATAACTCTTTGTACTCATTTAGAATCTTTTCGTGCTCTAAGCCACTTAACTTATACAATTGCAATTCAACAATCGCTTTCGCTTGCTGTGCAGTTAAGTAATAGATGCCATCGCGAATACCATATTCGTCTTCTAACCATTCTGGGCGTGCTGCATGTGTACCGGCACGCTCTAACATGCCACTAACATTACCAAGCTCCCAACCTTGAGCGGTAAGCTTTTCTTCGGCTTCTTTTCTTGAGTTAGACTCTTGAATTAATTGAATAATAGGTTCAATGTTCGCTAATGCGATAGATAAACCTTCTAAGATATGTGCTCTATCTCTGGCTTTGCGAAGTTCGAAGATAGTACGGCGGGTAACCACTTCACGGCGGTGCAGTACAAACGCTTCTAACATTTCTTTTAAGTTGAATATTTTCGGCTGACCATTTGCTAAGGCAACCATATTCAAACCAAAAGAAACTTGCATTTGTGTTAGCTTGTATAGGTTATTAAGAACGACTTCACCTACTTCACCTCGCTTAACTTCAATTACCATACGCATACCGTCTTTATCAGACTCATCACGTAAAGCTGAAATGCCTTCTAAGCGTTTTTCTTTCACTAGCTCAGCCATTTTTTCAATTAGGCGAGCTTTGTTTACTTGATATGGTAACTCGTGAACAACAATGGTCTCTTTACCTGTTGATTCATTTACTTCAATTTCTGCACGGGCTCTAATCTTAATCTTGCCACGGCCAGTGCGGTAAGCTTCTTGAATACCAGCACGACCACTGATAATACCTGCGGTAGGAAAATCAGGACCTGGTATATGTTCAATTAACTCATCAATACTAATATCGTTGTTATCAATAAGCGCTAAACAACCATTGATTACCTCTGTTAAGTTATGTGGAGGTATATTGGTTGCCATACCTACAGCAATACCAGAGGAACCATTGACTAATAATGCAGGAATTCGCGTTGGCATTACGGCTGGAATATGCTCAGTACCGTCATAGTTAGGTACAAAATCAACGGTTTCTTTATCTAAGTCCGCTAGAATTGAATGGGAAATTTTATCCATTCGAATTTCGGTATAACGCATTGCCGCTGCGCTATCACCATCGACAGAACCAAAGTTACCTTGGCCATCTACTAGCATATAACGCATAGAAAACGGTTGCGCCATACGTACTATGGTGTCGTATACAGCAGTATCACCATGAGGGTGATATTTACCTATTACATCACCAACAACACGAGCTGATTTTTTATAGGCTTTATTCCAGTCATTTCCTAATACATCCATTGCGTATAACACACGACGGTGTACCGGCTTTAACCCATCACGAACATCAGGTAAAGCACGCCCTACAATTACACTCATAGCATAATCTAAATAGGAGGTTTTTAATTCATCTTCTATATTAACTGGAAGTATTTCTTTGGCCAGATCGGACATAAATCGACGGTATCCCTTAACTTAAACTAGGTATCAATGAATATGGACATTGTCAGGTCATTAATACCATTAAAATACAAAGATTTTTATTGTTATCTTATTTACTATAAATTAGTAATCAACGCTGCATACTAGCACAATTTTTTCCGATGCCATACTGCTTTATTACATCCCCTTTCAAGCGGCTATAAAACGTACTAATCGCTATGAAAAAGCGGCTAACTTTGATCTATTTTCTTTGTTTAAAAATCAGTTTGGTTTAGAATCCTGACACGCCTTAAATTAAAGAGATAAAACAGGTAATGAATAACTCTCTCAACGTAAGTAATGAAGAAATTGCAAAATTTGAAAGTGTTGCCAGCCAGTGGTGGGATTTACATGGTGACTTTAAGCCATTACACCAAATTAATCCGCTGAGAGTGCAATATATATGTCAGCACTTAGCGCAACAAAATTCAGGTAATGATAACGGTCTGTTTAAAAAACAAGTCATTGATGTTGGTTGCGGCGGTGGTATTTTAAGTGAATCTCTTGCCAAGTTAGGCGCAAAAGTTACAGGTATTGATATGGGTGAAGAACCATTAAATATTGCCAAACTTCATGCCTTAGAGAGTAAGCTTGAGATTGACTATGAAAAAATCACAGCGGAAGAGAAGGCAAATAACAGCGCCAATACTTTTGATATAGTCACTTGTATGGAAATGCTAGAGCATGTCCCCTCACCTGAGTCTATCGTGCAAGCTTGTAGTGATATGGTAAAGCCTGGTGGCTTAGTCTTTTTTTCCACACTAAATAAAAGCATTAAAGCTTATTTACTGGCGATTGTTGCTGCTGAAAAGTTACTTAAGCTGGTACCTGATGGAACACATGATCACGATAAATTTATTCGTCCATCAACATTAATTGGCTGGGCTGAAAAACATGGATTAAAATGTATCGATACCTGCGGTATCCATTATAATCCGCTTACGGAAAACCATACCTTATCACCATCTCTTGATGTTAATTACATTATTTGCTGTCAGAAGCTTGAGGCATAAGGTGCATTAATAAACAACTTGATTATTGTTTGAGCTAAAAACATAAACCTTTGAATTGTAAGAAAATTTCATCTTACTATGTAAAATTTAGCTAGCCCATTAAATTTTTAGATAAAAATTATTTTGATAAAAATTTAATGGGAACTTTTATCAAAATAATGATTGATTTTGTTTAAATGCCAAATAAAATAACGCTACTAGGTTAGTAGCAACTAACACAAACTTTGTAAGTCAAATCCCCTAAAAAAAGCAAGTGTTTTTAGCACTTGCAAAATAGCTAAAACCTCATTATCTTGTGCCTAGAATTATAAAAAACCCTAGATATTGTGCATTCAATGCTCAGTTGTTATTTCAACGCTTGAATTAAAGATGTTTGTACATTTTTTCGAAACGCGTAGGATTTTTTATTAGGGAAAAATAACAATAATTGCTATGCAGGTACTTCATGAACAATAACCTTTTTGTAACCAAACGAAATGGCGAAAAAGAAGCCATTGATTTAGAAAAAATTCACCGCGTAATAGCGTGGGCAGCTGATGGCCTTGAACAAGTATCTGTATCTCAGGTTGAGTTAAAATCTCACATTCAATTTTATGATGGCATTAAAACTGAAGACATTCATGAGACTATTATTAAAGCTGCTGCCGATCTTATCTCAGAAGACACGCCTGACTATCAATATTTAGCGGCAAGATTAGCAGTATTTCATTTACGTAAAAAAGCCTATGGTCAATTTGAACCGCCAACACTCTACGAACATGTTGTTAAGCTTGTTGAAGCAGGAAAATACGATCAGCATTTACTAGCGGATTATAGTGAAAGTGATTTTGCTCATATGCAAAGCTTTATTGATCATAGCCGAGACTTAAACTTTAGCTATGCCGCAGTTAAGCAGCTAGAAGGTAAATATTTAGTTCAAAACCGTGTTAGCGGTGAAATTTATGAAAGCGCGCAGTTTTTATATATCTTGGTTTCTGCTTGTTTATTTGCAAAATACCCAAGTGAAACACGCTTACAATATGTAGAAGAGTTTTATCATGCGATATCGCGTTTTAAAATTTCATTACCTACACCAATCATGGCTGGTGTACGTACTCCTACTCGTCAGTTTTCGTCTTGTGTATTAATTGAATGTGATGACAGCTTAGATTCAATTAATGCGACATCAAGCTCTATTGTTAAGTACGTTTCTCAACGAGCTGGTATTGGCGTTAATGCCGGTCGTATTAGAGCGCTGGGTAGTAGCATTCGTAGTGGTGAAGCATTTCACACAGGTTGTATTCCGTTTTATAAACACTTTCAAACAGCCGTTAAAAGCTGCTCTCAAGGTGGTGTACGTGGTGGCGCGGCTACCCTGTTCTACCCTCTATGGCATTTAGAAGTTGAAAGCTTACTTGTACTAAAAAATAACCGTGGTGTTGAAGAAAACCGGGTAAGACACCTAGATTACGGTGTTCAATTTAATAAATTGATGTATCAACGTCTTATTAAAGGTGGCTCTATTACATTATTTAGCCCAAGTGATGTCCCTGGCTTATATGATGCCTTCTTTGAAGATCAAGAAAAGTTTGAACAGTTATATGTGCAATATGAAAACGATGAGTCAATTCGTAAAAAACGTATTAAAGCGATTGAATTGTTTACTTTGTTTGCCCAAGAGCGTGCTAGCACAGGTCGAATCTATTTGCAGAATGTTGACCACTGTAATACCCATAGCCCGTTTGAACCAAGTAAAGCAGCTATTCGCCAAAGTAACTTATGTTTAGAGATTGCCTTACCTACTAAGCCTTTAAATGACATCAATGATGAAACGGGTGAAATAGCCTTATGTACGTTATCGGCATTTAACTTAGGCGCTATTGATTCATTAGATGAATTAGAAGGTCTAGCTGATTTAGCTGTTCGAGCACTAGATAGTTTATTAGATTACCAAGACTACCCCATTGCAGCAGCAAGAAATGCCACTATGGGTCGTAGAACCTTAGGTATAGGTGTTATTAACTATGCTTATTACTTGGCTAAAAATGGTATGTACTACTCAAATGGCAGTGCCAATAACTTAACGCACCGTACTTTTGAAGCAATTCAGTACTACCTACTTAAAGCATCGAATCAGTTAGCTAAAGAGCAAGGTGCTTGCCCTAAGTTTGATGAAACACGCTTATCACAAGGAATTTTACCAATAGATACTTATAAGAAATCTATTGATGATATTACCGGTGAGCCATTGCACCTTGATTGGGAAAGCTTACGCGCCAGCATTAAAGAATTTGGTGTTAGAAACTCTACTGTTTCTGCGTTAATGCCATCAGAAACATCATCGCAAATATCAAATGCGACCAATGGTATTGAGCCACCACGTGGCCTTATCAGCGTAAAAGCCAGTAAAGATGGTATTTTAAAACAAGTAGTACCTGATTATAAAAACTTAAAAGATAACTACGAGTTACTGTGGAATATTCCAAATAATGATGGCTACCTTGAATTAATTGGCATTATGCAAAAGTTTGTTGATCAAACTATTTCTGCCAACACGAATTATGACCCTTCAAAATTTGAAGGTGGCAAAGTACCAGTAAAACAGATACTAAAAGATATCTTAACCGCCTATAAATTAGGCGTTAAAACCATGTATTATCATAATACACGCGATGGTGCGACTGACGATGTTGAAGTTGAAGATGACGGCTGTGCTGGCGGCGCTTGTAAAATCTAATAAAACTAAATTACCATTAAAAATTAATAACAAGGGCTAATACAAATAGCCCTTGTTATGCCAAACATGGCGTACAGGAATAACAACCATGCCTTATACTACCTTTAATCAAACTCCAAATGATGCTTTACTTGAGCCTATGTTCTTAGGCAACAGTGTTAATGTGTCACGATATGACCAACAAAAATTTAATGCTTTTGAAAAGTTAATTGAAAAACAATTATCATTTTTCTGGCGTCCTGAAGAAATTGATGTGTCAAAAGATAGAGCGGATTGGCAAAGTTTAACTGATTCTGAAAAGCATATTTTTATCTCAAACTTAAAATATCAAACGCTTTTAGACTCAATGGCTGCCCGTTCAGTAAATGCCGTGCTACTGCCATTAGTATCATTGCCAGAAGTTGAAACTTGGGTCGAAACTTGGGCCTTTAGTGAAACGATTCACTCTCGCTCATATACGCATATTTTACGTAACTTATTTACTGAGCCAGGTGAAGTTTTTGATGATATCGTAGTAAATCCTGCTATTTTAAAACGCGCAACCAGCATTGCTAAATACTTTGATGATGTCATCTTAACGACACAGCTATTACAGTCTCAAGGTGAAGGCACTTATGAGGTTGAGGGTAAATCAATCGAAGTTACCACGAGAAAACTAAAAGAGCGTTTATACTTGGCAGTTTGTTCAGTGAATGCCCTTGAAGCAATCCGTTTCTACGTAAGTTTTGCCTGTTCATTTGCTTTTGCCGAGCGAGAATTACTTGAAGGTAATGCAAAAATCATAAAACTCATTGCACGTGATGAAGCGCTTCATTTAACGGGTACACAGCACATCATTAATAATTGGGCTTCAGGAAAAGATGATCCTGAAATGCAAACTATTAGTGAAGAAATGCGTGACCAAGGCTTACAAATATTTTTAGACGTTGTTGAACAAGAAAAAGAATGGGCGCAATATTTATTCAAAGATGGCTCAATGATTGGCCTAAATGCAGAAATCCTTAACCAATACATCGAATATATCTCAAATCAACGCCTCGCAGCGCTTGGTTTCGATGCACCTTTCGCAATAAAAAGTAACCCGTTACCATGGATGAATGCATATTTAGTCAGTGATAATGTTCAGGTTGCTCCGCAAGAATCTGAAATATCGAGTTATTTAGTCGGCCAGGTAGACTCTTCTGTCGATGCTGATGATTTTGACGATTTCGACTTATAAGCTACCAATAATCTCAGGTTTGTCTCTTTGTTCTATTATTTATTTTTAGCAATGAAGAGACTGCCCGTTACAAGCATCAACACGTTATGACCAAAATAAAGGTTCAAGGAAGAGAGCTAAATTACCTTAATAAAGAAGAAACGCTGTTAGAGTGCTTAGAAAGTGCCGATATAGAAGTCCATTACCATTGCCGAGATGGCTTTTGCGGTGCATGTAGAGTTACCTTAACGTCTGGTCAAGTCGCCTATCCCAAAGGTGAGCCATTAGCTTTTATTGCTGACGGTGAGATTCTTCCCTGTTGTTGTATGCCAATTACCGATATCAGCATAGAAGTTGACGAGTAATTAAGCGAGTTGCAATTGCTCTTCAATACTCTTCATTACTAAACTAAGTTCAGGCAACAACAGCTGTAATTTGCTTATATAATCAGCTTCTTTTTCTTCATTTATGGTTAAATCTAGCGCTTTTGAAAGTTCAAATAAATGCATTGCTCCCACAGAGCAAGCCACTCCCTTAAGCGTATGAACAAGATGCTTGGCACGTTTTATATCGCCATCAGCAAACGCCTGTTGCAGCTTTTCACCATCAAGGTGATGATCTTGATAAAACATTAATAAAATTTCATTAAAAAGCTCTGTATCGCCTAAAACATTACTAATACCAATCTCAATATCAATTCCCGCTAAAAGCAACTTATGACTTTCAGCTATCAGCTGCTCCTCTTTACTTTCAAGCTCAGTTAAGTTCTTTATCGTTTGCATAGACTCTTCATTGTTATCTATAGCCTGACTGCCATTAACAACGCAATTACGACCATTTGTCTTGGCCTGATATAGTGCTAAATCAGCCTGTTTAAGTAAATCATCAACGACAATGTGTTTAGAGCAAGCAATAGCAAAACCAATACTCACCGTTACTGTAATAGGTTTTGTTGATTTACAGTTAACTTCAACTAACGTGTTGGCAACCGTATGCTTAAAACGTTCACAAACTTGTAGCGCTTCATCTGCATGACAATTAGGCAAACAAACCGCAAATTCTTCTCCACCAATTCGGCCAACAATATCATAATCTCTAAAAACACGGTTAAAACAGCGGCTAAACTCAAGCAAAACCTTATCACCGATAGCATGGCCATAGTCATCATTAACCTGCTTGAAATGATCTATATCTAACATCACCATAGCAATTGGTTGCATTGCTCTATTTGCTTGGCTTGCCGCTTTTGTACTTAAGTCAAAAAAGCGACCTCTGTTATTAAGACCAGTTAAGCAATCCGTGCTTGCCAGGTATTCTAACTCAATTGTTTTATCCCTCAAGCGTAACGCGTTACCAATTCTAGCCAGTAAAACTTTAGCAACATAAGGTTTAACAACATAATCCGATGCGCCATATTCAAGTGCTGCAACAACCTCATCTTCATTATCAGAAGCAGATAGCATGATCACTGGGATATCAGCAATCGCCTTATCGGCTTTAATCGCTTGTAGTGTTTCTAAACCTGACATACCAGGCATATACAAATCCAGTAAGATTAAATCGACTTTATCATCCTTTAAAATTTGTAACGCTTGTTCACCAGAGTCACAACAGTTTATTTCTCGCTCAGGGCTTGATAAATCAAATGCGAGCAATAACTGAGTATCTTTGGCATCATCAACCACCAAAATTGAGTGCTTTGTTGGTAAGGTCATCTATTATTACACTCCTATAAAAAACACCATATAAGCGGATTTTATTGCACTCTCAATCAATAGCAGAAGCAATTACAGTGCTAGAAACTCTGCTAACTCTTTTGAATTAAAAGGCTTCCTTAATACTGGGTAATCCCAACTTCTGTCTTCAATTGCGATATAACCACTGATCGAATACACTTTAATTTGATTAAACTTATCTTTAACCATATTAACCGCTTCTTTTCCTGTTAAGTCTGGCAAAATCATATCCGTAATAAATATATCAAAGTGGCTATTGCTCGATAAAATGCTCATTAGCTCTTGTTTGTTATTGGCAACAACAACGTTAGCGCCTTTACTTTCAAGAAATAAAGCAACAAACTCTGCAATACTCACCTCATCATCTAACACTAAAATGTTGGTATTTTGATAAGTTAAGGTACCTTTTGGAGTATCTGGACAATGATATTTACCCGCTAGCTCTTTACACTTAAACACTAAGGTAAAGTGTGCACCACCAAGATCACTATAGCCCTCCACTTGCACTAAGCCATTGTGCTTATACATAGTGTTGTAAACATTCGCTAAACCAATGCCATTACCTTTATTAACCGATTTAGAACTATAAAAAGGGTCAAAGACTTTAGTTAGATTTTTTTCCTCAATACCTATACCACTGTCCTTAACGTGCACTTCTAATCGATTATCTGTTGCTAAATTAGCAGATATTTCAATTTGACCACTAAGACCTTTCTCTTGAATAGCATCTTGAGCATTAAGCACTAAGTTAAGCAAGATATTAATAAACTCTCCTTGAGGGAAATTAATAGTGCAGTTAATGTCTGGAAAATCAAACGTTAAGTTAATAGTGCTTAAAAGCAATTGCTTAAACAAATATTGGTTATCTTTAATATCTTGAATGGGATCAAAACTCACTACTTTCACTGTTGGTTTACGTGTAAAGGCGAGTAACCGCTCTGTTACATCTTTTCCCTTATCAATGGCATTTTTAACACGCTCAATGTAAGTAGAAATATCTTGCTCCCCTTTAGCTACTTTAAGCTCTAACATTTCTATTGCCCCAAGCGCGACACCTAACACATTATTGATATCATGAGAAACATTGCCAAAGGTATTACCTAACAGCGCCAGCCTGTTTGAGATAATTTGCTGTTGCTCCTTTCTAAATTTTTCGGTCACGTTTTCAACAATCCAAATATAAATACCTTCCTGTGCTTCATAAGTGACAGATAAGTCAAAAACACTATTGTATTTATCAAAGCTTATATTGGTTTGTTTAATTTGCCCTCGCTCTTTCGCTTGCTTTTTAAAGTCCATGTATTCAGTAATACTAAAGTTAATATAATTGAACAATACTGAACTGGCGCCATCATAATGTGGCGAAATGTCTTGATAAACAACATTGTCATTATCATCAATGAAGAAAATAGGTACTCGAATGGTATAATTCACCATAGCAAGTAACTTCAATTTCTCGAACATGTCTTCGCTACGGGTAATGTCTTTATACACGCCAAAAATAGCTTGTACTTCACCGCTTATATTACGTTCAACTTCAGCAATAATTTCAACTTTTACTTTTTTACCGTCGGCAAGAATCAGCGCCGTTTTCAAATAAAATGGTTCGAAATGTTCTGTCGCTGTACTCATCAAGGCTTTAAATTTTGCTCTGTCTTTGGCAATAATAAAGTCATGGATATTTTCAAGACTAGGCCGAAATGTTTTTGCCAAAACACCATGTAAACGAAACACTTCTGGCGACCAAATAATCGTTTCATCTTTTAAATCAAAGCGCCAATGGCCTGAATTACTGATCCGCTCAGCAAGCATTAACCAATCATTTTGCTTTTTCAGCTGACCTATCATCTGTTTAGTTTCGGTAATATCTTTTACCGTACCAAACATTAAACTTGCTCGACCATCAACCCGCTCAACAACTTTACCTAAAGCATGTATCCATAAATCTTTGCCTAAATTGTTTTTTAAAGGGTAAGAAACGTCAACTTTATCAATATCTCCCTTTAAGTGCCTTTCAACCTGAAACAATATATCTTGTAGTGCTTCCTGGCTTATATGTTTGTCCCAAACGTCTCTTGAGCCTATATATGCTTCGTTTTCATAGCCAAGCAACTTCATCAGTTGAGCTGAATAGTATATGGTGTCTTTAACTAGATCCCATTCCCAATACGCTTCATCAACGCCTTCAAGAACTTTATGTGCTAGATGTAATGATTGTGCTTTCAAAATAACTCATCCTCCTCATCAAATTCTTGATGAATTGAATCACAAGCTTGCTCGGTATTAAGCATTTGTAGCTTATCAACGCTGTGCAATGCTTGATCAAGCAGCTGAGACACTTCCATAAAGTTTATGTCATCTTGCGAATGTTTTTTTAACGCGCCATGCACCATATCTGTCAAGTAATCTTCTTGCTCTTGCGTCATATCGAGAATATGAAAGCTAGTTCCCATTTTTTGTACTATTTCATTCATCACCTCTTGCTGATGATGCTTTGAAATCTCAACCATTTTTTTGGTCGTTGAAACAGCCTGTTTAATTTGTTCCTGCACATCAATAAGTGAGTTTTTATAGGTTATAAACGCCATTCTCGCGCCAATACACTCGATTACTGAGGCAAGTGCATCAATATAAATATCAGTATCTATGGTGCCATCTTCTAAATTTAAAATTAATACAGAAACCAAGTTATGATTGAATATCGTTCTAGAGCCAAATCGATAAAGTCTAGGCTTTACTTTTAATAGCTCCATCACTTCAATTTCTACGGGTGAACACACGCCCTTTTGAGCATTAAAAAATGTCGGTTTTTCATTAATAGGATAAAAAGCGATACAACCATGTAAGCCCATACTGTAAAGATAAGAAAAAACCTCATCCCGAATTTCTTCTGTGGAAAAACAGCGATTTAATTTTGAAGTAAGCTGCATGCAGCTACCGTATTTAGAAGCCTGCGCCATTGAAATATTAATGACGTTCTCTTTAGATTTGATTTCATCTTCAAAATCGTGAATTTTATCTTGATATTCAATTAATTTTTCTAATTTTGAATGTAAGGCAATAAGTGAGATAGGTTTAGCGAGAAAATCATCTGCACCGCACTCTAAACCGCGCAATATAGCTTCTTCACTCGCCAGCCCAGAATATAATACAAAGGAGGTAGGCGCATTCTTTGTACCATGATGCTTTTTAATCCAGCTAGAGCCCTTTTCAAGACCAATATTTTCATCAACTAAGGCAATATCAAAGGCCAAGTTCTCCTTTAATAAATCTTCAGCAACCGCTAGATTGCTCGCGCATTTCACTTCAAAAATATCTTCTAAACTTTCTGCAAGTAACTTCAAGTAATCAATATCGTCATCAATAATCAATATATTGTGCTTTACCATATTCAAATCCTTCTTAATTTTCACTACTTACAAATCAACTCATGTCACTCATTACATTAACTAATAGCGTATACTTTCCTAACTAGGCAAATGCCATACGTAACTGGCAGTAACAGTTGCGCCAGCGTTTTGATACTCTAAGGTGTCACAAAGCTGATTAACCAGTTCTATTCCCCGACCACTTAAACTTGCGCCACTTTCAACAGCAACACTGTTATCTCGGATGACATCCAATATTTCAAAGCCAGTACCACTGTCACGAATAACTACCACCATCTTGCCACCCCGGTCGAAAGGGTAATATCTTAATGCAATACTGACAAAGCCAGTTGTTAAGCTCTCTAAACGTTTAGTTCTTTCATTAAAGTATTGGCTAAAACCTTGTGCAGAATCTTTTAGTGAAGAGCTTAGTCCTAACACACCATGATCAAGGGCATTAACAAACAGCTCAGTTAAAATAGTATATAAGTTATGCCAATGCTCCCCTGCACCTTCAATCTCATTAACCTGGTTCATCACAAGTGGTATTGGGTTTACTGTTTTTAATGATGCTCCCGTTAACTCCATACTCCATGACCAACTTGGGTTGGCATCATCATACATATCATCATTATTGATACTTTGTGGGATAACAACTTTGCTTGTTTGGGCTGATGATTGCCAGCCAGTACAGGGGATATCCACTAATGAAATATCATCTTCTTGTGGCATATTATGACAAAAGTCTTGCAGAGAATTGTTTACATTGTTAACAATAGCGTTTTGTGCAGCACCTGCAGTCGCAGCCTTTTCAAAGCGTTCTACACCGAACAGTTGCCCTTGTTCATTTCTTGCTTCAATTATACCGTCAGAAATAAACACTAAACGATCATCATCACTAGTGTCATAAATACTCAACTGTGCATCTGGTAACAAGGTCTTTAAAATACCTAAAGGTGGGTGGTTTGAGGGAAGTCGGTACTTTATTTGTCCTGTGGTTGAGATGATATAACCATCAGGCATACCGGCATTAAAAATATAAGCCGATTTTTCATGCTCGGAGATACAAGCAAAACAAGCAGCAAAAAATAAGTCACTGGGTAATAAATTATGCAACTGCTTATTTAACTGAGCGACAATTTCCAATATGGAAAAACCTTTTTTGGTCATAGCTCTAAAGGTTTCTGCAACAGGTATTGCCCCAATTGATGAACGCAAACCATGGCCCGTAAAATCACCTAATAAAACATTAACATCACCATTAGGGCATAAGGCTGTCAATTGAATATCACCACTAAATATGGTTGCGGCCTTTTTAATAACGCTTACTTTATCTAAAGCAAAGTTTCTCGCTTCTATGACTTCAGACATCATTTTTTCAGCTAACTCAGCATCACTTTGTTGCTCTTGCTGTAAGTTTTTTACTTGCTGGTAAAGATTGCTTATACGTTGAATTGATTTAATTTTAGCTTTGAAAACTGGTGGTGAAAAAGGCCTGACTAAAATACCATCTCCCCCGGCATCAACACTATTTATAAAAGCTTCGTCGCTATCCATACTGGTAATAAAGATTAATGGCGCTAAATTACCTTCACCTGATAGCTGTTTAATTTTCCTTGCTGCATCAAAGCCATTCATGACGGGCATATTGATATCCATCAATACCAAGTCGGGTTGATGTTTAATATAACGTTCAACACCAGTTGCACCATCATTGGCAACAATAACTTGATAGCCCTCCTCCTCAAGCAATACGGTTAATACCTTACATTGAGTCTGAGAGTCATCTACCACTAGCGCAAACATTTGATTTTTAGCCATTTACTATCCTTGGAAACTAACCGATGAGTAACTATTCAATTGTTATTAATCGATGGAATTGTGCTATTTCAAGGATCTTGTTTACGGTTTCACTCGGTTTACTAATAATCAGCTGACCGGCATTCATCTCAACATGATCTTTAAGCAACAAAATCATGCCCAAAGCAGAGCTATCCATATAATCCGTTTGGCTTAAGTCCAAAATATAGGTAGTGTCAGGTTTATCATAATGGCTGTATGCATCTCGAAACTCTTGGTGCAGAGAAAAGTCAAATCGCTCTTTTATCGAAATCACTAACTGCCTACCTTCATCGATTACATTAGTAGAAACTGTCATATTTGTAACTCTCCCTATCAAGTATTAGCTATAAATTAAGTAAACTAATTTAATTAAAACAACTCCACGTCACCTTCATTTAAATCAAATTGCTTCACGCTACGGTTTGCTTCTTCATGCTTGGTTTTTTGGTAAACGTTTTGACACTTTTCTTTCAAGTCCAATAATTGCTGATGAACATTAATATCTTTATTAGGACCAAATTGAGCCAACACATCACTAACACTGTGAATACTCTCGAGATTAAATTGCAAAGATTGCAGTGATTGCCGCGTTAAATCTTCAAATTGCAATGATCTTATACCTAAAGATACCGCCTCATTAACTTTCGGAATAATAATGCCCAAATCATCAATGCTTGTATTAGTGTATTTATTTACCTCTTCCACATGTTTCATCATCACCGACATTCTATCTTTTGCTTCCAGTGTAGACGTCATATCAGCTGATGCCATAGTTTCAACAGAAACTCTCAGCTTAGCGATTATTTCCTTGGCTTGATTTATCTCATTACGTATTTCTTGATTCAGTTCAGTAGAGTCCACCGACAAAGAACGAACTTCATTGGCAACAACCGCAAACCCTCTGCCCGCATCGCCAGCGCGTGCTGCCTCTATCGCAGCATTTAGTGCTAATAAATTCGTTTGTGTTGCCAGCCCTTCTACTTGTGCAAGAATGCTAAAAATACCATCAAACTGTGACACCATATCATCGGTATAACTCATGGTTTCTAAACTTTGTTTACTGGTATTTACAATCACATTAACAAAGTCATCTAAAGTCTTATTTGAGTTTTCCACAAAACTTTCTAAACTCGTTCCTTCTTCATCACCCATATCATGATTTTGATTAATCAATTCTTTAATCATGTCTTGTTGTTGTTCAGTCAAGCTTTCTAAGCTTTTAAAGCTATCAGATATCCCTTGAATGGCTTCTTCCACTAAAGATGCTGTTCGAGTGATTTCATTTTCAATAATACTAATCTCTTGATGTAAAAAGATTTGTAATTCATTAATCACTTCATGAATTAACTGATTATCCACCTCTGGCATTTGACTGCTGTCAAGCTGAGCATATTGTTTAATGGGACTTTCTTGTTTAAACCAAAGTAATAAAACAGAGCTAAAACAAGCAATTACACAAAGATAAAACAGCCAATTTACTTGAAAGAATAGTTGATTAATAACGAGTAACAAAATGACTAATTGTAAAAAAATATATAACTTCTTATTGATGTGCATATAACGCCTCTTTCATTTGCTCTCGCGTTAATTGACTAAACGCCAAAACATTAGCGGTTATTTCTGCTAGCGGTAATTGAACCGTATGAGCGTCAAGCGCAAAGGCTTTTCCTGGCATTCCCCAAATTAAACTTGTCGCCTTATCTTGAATAACAGTTCGTGCGCCTGCTTGCCTTAATTGCAGCATTCCCTGTGCACCATCTTGCCCCATACCCGTTAGCAATATCGCCTGAACGTTATTGGCAAATTCTGTTAATGATTCAAACAAAACATCAACCGCGGGTTTATGCCGATTTACCTCAGGCCCATCTTCTAACGTACAAAACAAAGCGCCATTTTTTTGCACTACAACTAAGTGCTTATCACCAGGTGCGATATAAGCATTACCTACCTTAATTTTTTGACCATGACCTGCTTCTTGCACTTGGATATGACAAAGGGCATTGACACGCTCAGCAAAACGCAAACTAAAGGTCTTAGGAATATGCTGGGCAATAACAACCGGAGGGCTATTTTCTGGTAGCTTAGTTAATATTTCTTTTATGGCTTCTGTACCACCTGTGGATGCACCAATGGCTATTAGGTGGTTATTTCGAGCACACCCTTGATATTTTTTAGGGGCATTAGTGCCTTGGCGTGTCGGAGTTTTGCTAATGGTATCAGCTAATTTAAAATTCTTTTGATCAACGTTACCTGCTTGAGTTACTTTCTCAATAATCGTTTCTTGAAAACTTTTTTGTGTTGCTAATAAATCTTGAACGCTTGGCTTAGCTATAAAGTCAACCGCGCCTATCTCAAGCGCCTGTAGCGTTATATCGGCTCCTTTTGTTGTTAACGTTGACAACATAACAACTGGCATAGGCCTTAATCGCATCAAATTATGTAAAAAGGTGATGCCGTCCATTTTTGGCATTTCAACATCTAGCGTTAACACATCGGGGTTAAGTTTCTTAATCAACTCCCTAGCGACAAAAGGGTCTTCTGCCTCGCCAACAACCTCAATGTGTTTAGCTGCACTAAGTGATTCTTTTACAATACTTCGAATAACTGAAGAATCATCAACCACCAGTACTTTAATTTTATCCATGATGTTAACCCTATTTTAAATACATGCGAGCAATATTATTTATAACTGTGGCACCTGCTCCCTATTAAAATAATTCAACCTCACCTTCTTTAGGTTGATGCTCAATTTTACTGCGGTAATCAATTTCTCGTTTAGTAATGGTATCATTATGTAAGTTGTCTAATCGCTTAACAAAAGCCCGACCACTACTGGGTTCAAAAATAACTTTCCTTGGAAAAATATCACCTATATCACTGCTTTCAATTTGAATGTTTTCTTGTGCTAAATACGCTAAAGCAAAGTCAATATTACGTTTACCAACATCTGACATTTGATTTAACACTTTTGCACCACCAAATAGCTTTGCCCTTAAATTTGCTCTACGACCACCCGCTTTTAAAATAGTATTAATCAGGTGCTCCATAGCAAAATTCCCATAACGGGTAGCATCAGATGTCTTTTCACGTTGCCCCCAGTTAATTTCGTGTAACTCCTTATTGGTGATCGGCAGCATAAAATGATTCATACCGCCAATATGTGTACGACAATCCCAGATGCACGCTGAAATACAAGAGCCTAAGGTCGTTGCTATAGCGACATTATCTGTGGTCATATAGAACTCACCTGGTAAAATTTTGGCAACGACCATATCTCTTTGCTTATCCCAATAATGATTTATTTCACTAAACTCAGGTAAACAAGTTGCTAAGCATTGCTCTACTAGTGGGTGATTTGTTCTATCCACATGAACCTCTTTCAACAAGTGCATGATTATTTAGGTTTTCGAAAGATTGTTCTGCCAACACACTCAAAGTACTGTTGGTAATGGCCTAAACTCTCACTGTGTCCCAAAAACAATAACCCGCCTGGCGTTAACAATTCATAGAAACGTGAAAAAAGCTCTTGCTGGGTTTTTTTATCAAAATAAATAATGACATTACGACAAAAAATAACATCAAATGGTCCTTTCATCGGCCAGCTATGCAGGAGGTTTAACAACTTAAAGGTAATAAGGTTTTGCAGCTTTTCATGTACCTTGACATAGTGCTGATTTCCATCATTACTTTGATAGAAATACATCTTTTTTAATGCCAGAGGCAAGTGCTCAATTCGTTTAAAATCATACACGCCAGCTTTTCCCTTAGCCAAAACATTACTATCAATGTCTGTTGCTAATATTTTTGCATCCCATTGATTTAGTTCTTGCTTCAATGCTTCAAAGATTGTCATAGCAATACTATAAGGCTCTTCTCCCGTTGAGCTTGCGCATGACCAAATTCGAAGGCGATTTTTACCTGTACTATCAACACGCTTTAACTTTTTCAACTGAGGTAGTTCATGCTCAGTTAAATAATCAAAGTGATGCTCTTCCCGAAAAAAACTGGTTAAATTTGTTGTTATTGCATTGATAAAATAGTTTTTCTCCTGCTCGCTATTTTCTTTTAGCAAAGCACAGTAATCACTAAATGACTTAAGTTTTCTATCGCGAATAATACGGGTTAATCGTCGATAGACCATTTCTCTTTTATTGGCATTTAAGACAATCCCTGTCGATTGATAAACAAATGTGCAGATAAAATTAAAATCATCATCACTGAGTCTAACAACTTCAGCGCGCTGTGCTGCACTTTTATCATGATTGGTATAATTTACCATATTCACCAATCCCTAAAACTCTTCCCACTCTTGATCTATTGGGGTAACGGGTCGCTTAACTTTACGATTATTCGCCGGCGTAGGTATTGTTGTTGACGGGCTAAAATTAGACTTTGCCTCTCGAGGAGAACGAATTACCTGCGTAGCATTGACTTCACTTGAGCCATCATTAAAGAAAGAAACCTGTTCTAATAATGCCTGAGATTGTTCTTCCATCGACTTACTTGATGCTGCGGCCTCTTCGACAAGCGCGGCATTTTGCTGCGTCATCTCATCCATTTGGCTTACTGCTGCACTCACTTCACCTATGCCAGCAGATTGCTCTTTACCTGCGCTATCAATATCAGAAATCATCTTACTCACTTCCTCTATTGATGTGACTAACTCACTAAATGTTTGCCCTGTTTCATCAACTAATTTTGTTCCTTGACCTACAGCTTCAACGCTATCATTAATCAAACCTTTAATTTCTTTGGCAGCGCCTGCTGAGCGTTGCGCTAAATTTCTTACTTCAGCGGCTACAACCGCAAATCCACGCCCTTGCTCACCAGCTCTCGCGGCCTCAACGGCAGCATTAAGTGCTAATAAATTAGTTTGAAAGGCTATTTCATCAATAACACTGATGATATCGGCAATCTTCTTGCTTGATTTGTTAATGTCGCTCATCGCAGTAATGGCATTTCGCACCACGGAGCCACCATTACTGGCTTTTTCCATAACCGAATTAGATAACTTACTCGCCTCTGTTGTGTTTTCTGCATTTTGCTGAACAGTACTGGTTAACTCTTCCATTGCTGAAGCGGTTTCTTCAAGGCTTGATGCTTGTGACTCTGTTCTATGACTAAGCTCATTATTTCCTTGTGCAATTTCTCTGGCTGAGTCAAACACATTGGTCGATGCATTTCGGATCTCTGTTACCATATTGGTCAAATTTTCAATTGAGCCATTCATCGCATTTGCTAAAGCAAGGAACTCACCACCATAATCATTACTCATAGACTGAGTTAAATCACCATCTGCTAGTGCTTGCGCTATATTGATAGCATCAGTGATAGGTTCAACAATAGCATCCATTAAATTGTTGATATTATCACCTAAAATTTTCATAAAGCCTTCATAGCTTTCAGTAGCAATTCTACTATCAAGCTTACCGGAAATAGCATCGGTGATCATATTCTCAATTTGACCTTGTGCATCCTTCTCTTCCGTTAAATCTAACCATTGAACGGCATTACCTACATGGTTACCATCTTCGTCTCTTAACGCAATTGCTGTTAATTCAAAGGTTAATCCAACAACACTGATTTCCGTGGTATAAGGCATATTATCCGCGTTACCAAGCAGGTTTTGTTGATGTGCCGGATTGCGGTGGAAGCTATCAAAGTTACTACCCACCATAGTATCAACACTAAATGAAGGTAATACAGTTCTAAGCTGTGCCTCCCTCTTACGTAACATCTCCGTCACAGCAGGGTTTGCATAAACAATATTGCCTTTAAGATCTGCCATCATCAAATTGGTGGTCATACCCTCAACTGCAGACGTTAGGCGGCCCACTTCAACTGACTTAGCTCTTTGCTCTGTTACATCCTGCCACTCTAACGAATTCCCTATATACTCCCCGCTTGAGTCACGAATTGCGCTAACATTTAACTCAAAAATTAAATGAGCAATTTTAATATCAGTTTTATAAGGCAAGTTATTTGGATCTGCTAATAGTTTCCGTTGATGTTCAGGGCTCTTGTGAAACATGTCTATATTCAAGCCTATTAAACTATCAGCATCAGCGGAAAAACCAGGCCAGATACTTGCAAATGTTGCTTCATGCTCTTTTAATAATTTCAATGATGCTACATTGGCATAGGTAATATTAAAATCACGATCTATCATCATATTAGCGGTTGCAGATTGCTCTATTGCTCCTAAGAGTTGCGCCGCTTGATTTTGTTTCGCTCTCACCTCTGTAACATCAGCCCATTCCAATGAATTACCAATATATTCACCCTTGCTATCTGAAATAGCAGTGACATTGAGCTCAATAGTTAAATGCTCAATATAAATATCAGTTTTATAAGGGAGGTTATTGGGATCCGATAATAACTTACGCTGATGAGCAGGATTATGATGAAAAATATCAATATTAGTGGCCATTAAATCATCTTCATTGGCTGTAAAGCCAGGCCATTTCTTGGCAAACGTTTGTTCGTGCTTTTTTAATAACGCTAAGGTTGCTTTGTTAAAGTAGGTTATTTCAAAGTCTCGATTAATCATCATAAAGGCAGTAGTTGATTGATCTAATGCACCTTGTAAACGAACTGCTAAGTCATTGCTATGTTGAGTCTTCATATCCATTGCCGAGCCTTTAGTTTTATTAGGTTTAGAGTTGGTTTCATCCAAATTTTTTGCTGCATTAGCGGCATTTATCATGGTAGATGAGAGTGTTTTATATACCGCTGTCCATGCTCTTTTAACAGAGGCTGTAAATTCTTTATCTAGCCCTATCGCTAATGTTTTGATCAAAGCCGCGCCAACAGTTTCATAGTGCTCAGTCTGAGTACCATAATCTAGATGTTTTACACCAAGCTTTTCTAATGCAGGAATGAGTTTTTCAGGATCATCAAGTAACTTAACAGCAGTATCAAGCATGGCCATTAACTTCTTGTGTTGCTCGCTTAAATCTTCGGGAAATAAGCTTGCTAAAGAAGGGTCCATTTCAAATAGTGTTTGATAAAAGATTTCTGCTGCCTTTGGTGCAATCGGCAAGACCTTTTTCCAGCTTTGCTGGACTAAACTTATTTGTTTTGGTGTCATAAAGTACTATCCTGTTTTAAAGTTCACCATGTGCATAAAGATGCAACCCGTAACTTAAGTACAACTACTCTACTTAAATTAACTTGCTATCATGTTATCTTCTGCATCATTGCTCTCGTGTTCTGTATTTTTCTGCTGCTCAATACTGTACAAATCGTCTTCACTTAAAAGTGTGTCACTATCAAGTAGAATGATTAATTTATCTTCTGCGGTTGCTAAGCCTTTTAAAAAGCAACTATCTATTTGGCTACCAAATGCTGGTGCTGGTCGAATTGATTGTGGTTCAAATTTATAAACTTCAGATACTGCGTCTACAACGAGGCCAACAACCATGGTTCTATTTTCTTTTTGTTGACGCAAAATCACGGTGACAGTTTGATCATCATAATCTAGTGGTTGATGACCAAACCTTAGCCTAAGGTCTATGATTGGGATGATCACGCCTCTCAAGTTAATCACGCCTTTTAAATAGCTAGGTTTATTTGGCAACTCTGTTACTGAGCTCCATACTCGTATCTCTTGCACACAAAGAATATCAATTCCATACTCTTCGCCTTGCAACATAAAGGTTAAATATTCCTGTTCACTGTCAATCATAGGTATGCCTATCAAACTTACTATTAGCTATGTATCTGATTTTTTTCTATTTTCTGTAAATTACCGACATCTAATAAGGTGACGACTTTAGCTTCGGCGTTAATAAGTCCATCGATATATTGTTGAGGTACACAGCTACCAAACGCCGGCGCAGGTTTAATTTCACACTCCTCAACATTCAATACGTCTGAAACCGCATCAACAACAAAACCTATAGTGCGCGTAGATTGCTCGCCTTGATATGTCAACACAATAACAACGGTTGTTTCACTGTATGCCGCCGCACCTAAATTGAACTTTAAGCGAAGATCTACAATAGGCACTATTACGCCGCGCATATTGATCACACCTTTTATATGGCTCGGAGAATTAGGAATGATAGTTGGCTTTTCCCAGCTGCGGATCTCTTCAACACATAAAATATCTACGGCATATTGTTCATTAGAAAGCATAAAAGTAAGGTACTGATCGCCACTGGTGATAAAATCTATACCTTCAAGTGTTTGTTCACCTTCAACGGGAATTTCGTGTGCCATTGCTTGTAAATTCATGACATAAGTTCTCCATATGAAGCTTTAGTTTGTAGAGTTTGAGCATGTTGGGCATTATTCAGCGCCATTTGAATCATTCCGGGTATATCAAGGATCATAGCCACTGAGCCATCACCTAATATCGTCGCACCAGAGACGCCAGCAACTTGTTGATAATTATCTTTAAGGCTTTTAATAACAACCTGCTGCTGAGCTAATAAATCATCCACCATTAGCCCAACCTTCTGACCATCTGCTTCAACCACAACCAGTAACGCGTTGTCAAGTTCAGTGAAATCAGCTTCTAAATTAAACAATTGATAAATAGGAAGAATTGGTACGTTATCGTCTCTTAGCCTATACAAAACCATATCACCAGAAACTCGGTTTAATAATTCTTTATCTATTTGTAGTGACTCAACAATTGATATTAATGGGATAATGTAAGTTTCACTGCCGACCTTGACTAACTGTCCATCTAATATGGCTAGCGTTAAGGGCAAATTGACTTTAAAAGTACTGCCTTGGCCTTTTGTAGACTCGACTTGAATACGTCCTCCGAGTGCTTGAATGTTACGTTTAACAACATCCATACCAACGCCTCTACCTGAGATGTCGGTAACTTCACTGGCAGTAGAAAATCCTGGCTCGAATAATAGGTCATATACTTGGCTATCAGATAACGAGGCATTGCTTTCTATTAGGCCTTTTTCAAACGCCTTGTTAAAAACAGCATTTCTATCAATACCGCCACCATCATCCGATATTTCAATAACAATATTACCGCCTTGATGATAAGCATCGAGAGAAATAGTACCTTGCTGCTTTTTCCCTGCTGCTATTCTCACTTCTGCTGGCTCAATACCGTGATCGACCGCATTACGAACCAAATGTACCAAGGGGTCGCCTATTTGCTCCATAACCGTTTTATCAAGCTCTGTTTGCTCACCTTTAATTACCAGCTCAACTTCTTTTCCTGTTTTTATGGACAAATCGTGAACTAAACGTGGAAAGCGATTAAAAGCAAAGCTAATAGGTAACATGCGAATGCGCATGACACTTTCTTGTAACTCTTTCGTGTTTTGTAATAACTGCTCTAGACCACTGGTAAGCTTTTCAATTTTCGACATGTGAAAATCACTGCCAAGCTCAGATAACATAGATTGGGTGATAACTAATTCACCAACCAAATTAATTAAGCTATCAACTTTATCTACCCCGACTCTTATTGAGCCTACATCTGACTTAGCTTTTGATTTTGCTTTACCTTTATCTTTCTCGGCTACATTGGTACTTGCATCATCTTTGTCAACAGCGGCTTGTTGCTCCGGCTGTGTTGTTGTCTCGACAGGGAGATCATCAGTACGGTTAGCTTCTGCGGGTGTGTTTGTGTTTGGCGCAGCTTGCTGAGTGATCTCAAGTAAACACTCATCTTCAACCCATTCAAATATTTCTTTAATATCGTCTTCGCTAGCATCTGTTGCTAATGTAAGTTGCCAACTTAAATACAATTCTTGTGGGTCAATATCTGTTAATGCAGGTAATTCACTGGTATTGGCAGCCAGTGATAAATTACCAAGTTCGGTCAAGGCATTAAACAGAAATAATGGATCGTTACCCGTTTTGGCAAGGCAATGTTCTGGGACAAAGTTAATGTGATATTGTGCATTATGACTTGCTTGTTGTGCTTGCTCTGGCTCTGAAGATTCATCGCGAGCACAGCCTTCACCTAGCGTGATCGTCAAACGTTTAGAAGTACTTTCAATCTTTTCACTATCATAATCTTCACCATCACGTGCAGCTTCAATTAATAAACGCATGCAATCTACAGATTCTAAGAGTATTTCCGTATCTTCTTTGGTGATTTCGCGTCTGCCATCACGCATTTCATCAAGTAAGGTTTCTACCAAATGGGTAAAGTCAGTAACATTTTCAAAGCCAAAGGTACCAGCGCCACCTTTAATTGAATGCGCTGCGCGAAAAATGGAATGAATGACTTCGTTATCCCCTGGTTTTAGATTGAGTAAACCTGACTCCATGATCTCTAAACCTTCAAAGCTCTCTTCTAGAAAGCTGGGAATAAATTGTGAAAGATCGACTGACATAATGAGTTACCTAACCACACGCTTAATTGTTGCCAAAAGTTTTTCTGGGTTAAAAGGTTTCACTAACCACCCTGTTGCCCCTGCTGCTTTACCTCGCATTTTCATATCCGTTGAGCTCTCAGTTGTCAGCATTAAAACCGGTGTAAATTTAAAACTTGGTAACTTACGAAGCTCTGTGCAAAGGGTAATACCGTCCATATTCGGCATATTGACATCTGAAATGACTAAATCAAAAGCTCCTGATTTTGCTTGATTTAACCCTTCTTGACCGTCTTTAGCTTCTACGGTTTGATAACCTGCACTTTTCAAGGTAAAGCTGACCATATCTCGGATAGAGTTTGAGTCATCTACAACTAACACTTTTGTCATGCATATTTCCTCATTAATGATTATTTAAGGTACTGCTATTACTTAGGGCTTTACTATAGAAATCAGTCCATGACGTATTGCAATAAAATTGCATCACTGATCCCAAGTTGCTTAATACTTTCTTTTAAGATTTTTGATTTAGATTGCCAAGTAATGCTCTTACCCTGAGCTAAGATATAGGTAACTACGGCTAAGATGAATTGCACACCTATAGTGTCAACCCTGACTAATTCACTGTCATCAATGGTAATAGACTTACTTTCTTCAATTAAAGGAATGATTTCTTTTTGATAGGCATCAACTTGAGCGATTGTTAGCTCACTGGGCAACTTAATCATGGTGTCTTCCATTTCAGTCTTTTTGTTATTTTTTGCTTTGTTTTTAACTATATGCCAGATTTTTGCTAAAGCAAGAAAGCAGCAACAAAAATCAACAAATCAATATAAATAACTGAAATTAAAGAAAAATAATACATGCAAATATAATGACGAATAGAATAGCTAACAGAAGAATTCTGCTAGCAGAGTTTTGAAAATCTGCAAGTAAAATATATTTTAACTTACAATTTTAACGACTTAGGCGAGTTATTTAGTAAAAAGATAGTGCAATAAATGCACTATCTAGGTAGGTAAATCACCATAATTAAACTGAAAATCACAATAAGCCAAAATGCTTTAACGAAGAAACTTAACTTAGTCTTTCTATCTTGTGGATGTTTCGTGGGTAAGTTCATACCACAATGCTTACAGTTTTCTGCTTGCTCATCATTTTCAGTCTGACAATAAAGGCAATGCTTCATGTTAATTCCTTAAGATTCAGTAAAGTAACTCTTAGTTTTGTGATGTCAGCTGATGATACAGCTGTGGTAGTCGTGTTGGCAGCTGTGCAGGCCTTAATATTTGCGTAAAACCATCACTACCGAATAAATAAGGTAAATAGTCTTGTGCATCTACATCGATAGTAATGCAAAACGGTTTAATACCTAATCGTTTCGCCTCACAAATTGCTTGATGGGTATCTTCTATACCAAAACGACCTTCATAATGATCTATATCGTTGGGTTTGCCATCCGTTAAAATTAGCAATAATTTTTCTGTGGTTTTTTGTTCATTAATGACCTTAGTTGCTTGCCTAATAGCAGCCCCCATACGAGTATAAAACCCAGGTTTTATTGCCTGAATACGCCCTCTTACATGATTACTATAGGCTTCATTAAAATTCTTCAGCATAGTAAAGCGTACATTAGTGCGCCTTACTGATGAAAAGCCATACATTGCAAAGTTATCACCTACCGAACTCAGCGCTTCACCAAAAAGTAACAGGCTATCTTGAACGACATCAATTACGCGGTTATCGTCATCTAAGTGGGCATCTGTTGACATGGATAAATCAGCGAGCAATAAACAAGACATATCCCTGTGGTTGCCGCGAAATGATTGAAACAATCCTTTTTCAGCAGTAGCAGAAGTTTTACTTTCAACATGAAAGTCTAACCAAGCACTTAAGTCTAACTCTTCTCCTTGAGGTTGCGCCTTTAACCAATAGCGTACACTACGTAATTGCTCAAATTGTGCCTGAATTGATTTTGCTGTTCTTTGCAAACGGTGAGGTAAAGATGCCGCTTTGGCGTCTCTTGGCAGCATAGGTTGTAATAAACAACGCTCTTCAACTAAGTGCTGCTTGCGATAATCCCACTCTGGCAATTTAATACCTTCTCCTAAGGGAATATCGTCTTCTGATGCCGAAGGTAAATCAAGATCTACCTTTATTTGGCCACTTTTAGTTTGCTCTTGTTGCTGAGATAAGGTGATTTTGTCTAAATCTTCTATCGTTCGCTGGTAGTCTTCATCATCTTCGTCACTGTCATCACTGCCTCGATCCAGTTTTGAAAACTCACTCCATGAAAACATGCTTTCTAGTCGAAAAATCATCATGCCATTACGTTCATCTGGCGATTCTACCCGCTCAGCTTTCTTACGAGCATTATTGGTTTTCTTAGCATTCTTTTTATTCTTTTCGTCATCACTCTGTTCTGATTCTTTATCATCATAGCGAGCTTGTATGACATCCTCTGAACTCGCTGAAGGATAAAGCCACAAATACACAGCTTTCGGGGCAAAGTTAACTAAAGGAAATTCTGTCACAGAGCCCGGCTTTAGAATCCCCTGCTGTATCGCCTGCTCCATCTCTTTTTCAGCTTTAGGAAGCGAGTCAATACTCGGGCGAAGCTCAACAAAAGCACTCGCTAAACGTTGATATCTTGCTCTTAGGCTTGGGTACTGTTCAAGTACATCAACCACTAATTGCTGATTATCTTTAGCCCAATGCCTAAATTGACCATCGTGATGAGCGGCTAATACTGCTAACCAAATATAAAGATCATAATTAAGCTCTGGTGTGGGAAATACAGCTAATGATTCAGGCAAGCGCAAACTTTCGTCATCTTGCCATGCAAGACTCACAAGCTGGCTATCACCGGAAATTTTTTGTAAAAAGGACTTTCGAGTTAAGTACTCACGACTTGAGGCAGCTTCAACGCGCTTAACAATATCACCGCCTAAAGCACGAAAAACCATACCAACTGACTTACTGACTTGATCAAAACTCACCCTTGCTTGATCAAATTCTGGATTTGCCTTTCTGGTAATGTATTTATGCCAAATTTCGCCAACCCATTCTTCCATAACACTTCTAATTTTCTTACTAAGTTATGCTGCCATTGTAGCAATAAATTCAAGTATTGTTGTGATATGGGTCAAGTGTTAATAGAAATGATTTACTTTACTAGGATTAGCTGTTCTAAATTAAAACAAAGGTAATTTTTTTGCCATGGCGCGCGATAAATTTAACATACCAATAAGCACAAATGCGGCATGCAAGGTAATAAAATAGAACAACATAACCATTACCGAGGCTTCAAATTTTTCAGACAGTAATACAACCAGCAAGGGTAAAATAACTAGCATAATCCCAGCTAAAAATGAAAGCTGTACACTTCGGTATAAATGAATTTTACCTATCCCCAAAGTTTTAAGCTGCCATGTTTTATCTACCGCTTTGCCCCTTTCTGCTAATGTCACGTATCGGTAAAAAAAATAAAGTAAAACGCAAAAGAAAACACCGGGCAAAAGTAATAAATTGGCAAGATACAGTGACTGACAAACTACAGAGAATTTTGTACTAGGTTTTGATGAGCCAATCATAACATTGTCCTTTTGCCTTGACTTAAATTAAGTATATTAGTGTTAGAATCAAAGGGATAAGCAATACATAACTTAATAATAGCATACGCCAAAATCGCGGCGCATGCTTCAATTCCATAAATATATCGATAATTTGCTGCCCTTTAAGAAAAACAACAAAAAGTGCTGTACTTACAACAAGCCAACCATAACCGATAAAACGATCTAAATAGGCGGATAAGAAAGTCAGTACAATTAACCAGAGCCAGCTTATCAGCGCTTTTTTAGTCGTCTCTTGTATAGTAAACATAACTTTTACACTCAGTATCCATTCATTAGATTACATAGATAAGCGGAAATAAAATAATCCACAATAAATCAACCATATGCCAATAACTTGCACCGGATTCAAACCCAGATACTTTACCTTTATCGTATGCGCCTGAAACAGCTCGCTTGGCAATATAAATAAGAATCACCATACCCAATAGCACATGCATTAAGTGAAACATGGTAATAAGGAAATATAAGGTAAAGAAGGTATTGGTTTCTATCGTGATACCTTGAGAAAAAAGTGCCTGGTACTCCCATATTTTTACTACGATATAAATGACAGCAATAAGGTTTGCCAGAATCAGTAACAGCGCAGCTTGCTTACCTTTATTTAAATGCATTTGCGCTAATGCTAACGCCACAAATAAACTACTGGTAATTAACGCAATGGTATTAATTAACCCAGCACTTTGGTGCAGCTGTTGCTTACCTTGGCTAAACATGTCGGGTGATTGATATTCTGCTATTGCAAAACCAATAAAAAATATCGCAAAAACAGTTAACTCTGCCAGAATAAAAAACCACATAGCTAAGTCACCCGGCAATTTAGCTACATGCTGGGCTGGAGTTGAGCTTGAGAGCTCTTTATTTTGCTGGCTAACGATTGTCTGAGAATTCATAACATTTGATAGAGATAAAATTGACATGATAGCAAGCTAAGTACAGTGTCTGCTTGCTATCACATATTTAATGGTTGAGATGCAAAATCTAATCGAAATAGATTTTGGCAACGTCCATTAGTGCTTTAACGGTTTGCGGATCATCTGACAAGGGTTCAGCTAAACAACAACGACACACTTCCAAAGGTGCCATACCTGAGCCAATCATACGGGCTGCGTAAATAAGTAAACGTGTTGAAGCAACTTCATCTAAATCATTTTGCTCAAGTCTACGCAATGCCGTTGCCAGCTCAACAAGTTTAAAAGCTAAATGCGGATCTGCGCCTGCCTCTTTAATTAAGATTTGCTGTTCTAATTCAGCCGAAGGATAATCAAAACGCAGTGCGACAAAACGCTGACGAGTACTTGGCTTCATACCTTTGAGTAAGTTCTGATAACCTGGGTTGTATGAAACAACTAACATAAAACCTGGTGCAGCTTCTAAAAGCTCACCTGTACGTTCTAGCGGTAATACGCGTCTATCATCTGCTAACGGGTGCAAAACTACTGTGGTATCTTTACGCGCTTCAACAACTTCATCAAGGTAACAAATCCCACCTTCTCGAACGGCCTTAGTTAAAGGGCCATCTTGCCAATAGGTTCCTTGTGGGCCAATCAGGTGTCTACCAACAAGATCGGCAGCAGTTAAATCGTCATGACAAGCAACCGTATAAAGTGGCTTATTAAGCTTTTCTGCCATATGGGCAACAAAACGTGTTTTACCACATCCGGTTGGGCCTTTAATTAATACCGGTAGTTCATGCTCGAATGCATAGTTAAACAACGATACTTCGTTACTTTGTTCTTGGTAAAATAAATTACTGTTACTCATAATATTGCTAAATTCCTTGAAAACTTGACAGTAAAGTACTCTGCTATAAGCTAAAGCACAAGCATAGCAGGCCACTTAGTTGATAAAGATCAAGCAGCAAATATTGGCTAACACAAAGTAAAAACAAAATAAAACCTGCGACTACTGAAATATTGATGTATATTGTATATTTCGATGATTATTGATTATCAATATAAACAGAGGTAAAGATAATGACAATTGGCGTTGGCGGCTCAACAGCTGCAATAGAGTTAGAAAAACTGAGCAATATGACAACAGATATTGTGCCAATATCAACAAGCGAATTTAAACAACGCATTGATAATGCAACTCAATTGATGCAAGAGCATAATATTGATGCCATGTATCTAAATGCCGGTACAAACTTATACTACTTCACTGGTACACGTTGGTACCCAAGTGAACGTATGGTTGGCGCTTTAGTAACAAAGCAAGGTGCTATTCATTATATTGTGCCAAACTTTGAAATTGATACCATTAAACAACACATGACCTTAACAGGTGAAGTGCACGGCTGGCATGAGCATGAAAGCCCTTATGCCCTAACCCAACAATTACTACAGCAGTTTGGTGTAGAAAATGGCGTTTTAGCCATTGATGAATCTTCATCCTTTTTCATTGCCAATGGCATTAAAAATGTCAGCCCAGAATTAACTTTAGTTGATGCCAAAGTTATCACGGCAACATGTCGTAGCCAAAAATCTGATAGCGAAATTGCATTATTGCAACGTGCAAAAGATATGACATTAGAAGTACATAAAGCGGTAGCACGTATTTTATATGAAGGTATTACTACGGCTGAAGTAACGAGTTTTATCAACCAAGCACATATTAAGCTTGGCGCACCTGCCGGTTCATATTTTTGTATCGTTCTCTTTGGTAAAGACTCTTCATTCCCACATGGTGTTAAAACACCTAAAGCGCTTGAGTTAAATGACGTCGTATTAATTGATACGGGTTGTCAAGTGGAAGGATACAACTCAGATATCACTCGTACTTATGTATTTGGTGAAGCGAACCAAAGGCAACGCGATATGTGGCAAATTGAAAAAGATGCCCAAATTGCAGCATTTAATGCAGCAAAAATTGGCGTCCCTTGTGGTGAGGTTGATGTAGCGGCAAGAGAGTACCTTGCAAGCCAAGGTTTAGGTCCTGATTATCAAACACCAGGCTGTCCTCACCGTACTGGGCACGGTATCGGTCTTGATATTCATGAATGGCCATATTTAGTTCGCAGTGATAAAACACCACTGGCTAAAGGGATGTCATTCTCAAACGAGCCAATGTTAGTATTGCCTGATGAGTTTGGTATTCGCTTAGAAGATCATTTTTATATGACAGATAATGGTCCAAAATGGTTTACCGAGCCAGCACACTCAATTGATGACCCGTTTGGCTACAACGCCTAATACTCGTAAGGCTAGCAAAATTCTTCTGATATTGTTTGGCTAATACGGCTGCATTCGTTAAAATCTGCATATCATTATTTTTAGTAACACTTGATATGCAGATTTTTTTTGAATACATACCTCTGATTGTTTTTCTGATCACTTACAAGCTAGCCGATGTTTATTGGGCAACCGCTTCCCTCATTGTTACCTCTGCATTACAAATGCTTTATTACCTAGTAAGAAAAGAAAAAATACCAACACAACACCTAGTGGTGTTTTTTGTTGTGCTAATTTTTGGCGGCCTAACTATATTCTTTAAAAATGATGCCTTTATAAAATGGAAAGTCACCATCATAAATGGCTTCTTTGCTGCTGGTCTTTTAGTTAGTTACTACGGCTTTAAGAAGAACCTAATTAAAAAATTCCTAAGTGATGCCATGACACTACCTGAGCATATTTGGGCAAGATTGAACTTAGCCTGGGCAGGATTCTTTTTATTTTGTGGTGGATTAAATTTATACGTTGCTTATAACTTTGCATTAGAAACTTGGGTGAACTTTAAAGTATTTGGCCTAACTGCTCTAACCTTTATTTTCGCTATTAGTTCTATTTTGTTCGTCTATAAATACTTACCACAAGAAGAAGATGAGCAAGCAAGTAAAACGAAAGCTGAATAACGCTTTTAATGATTATTTGGAAAATATCACTCATTACCTACAATTATAAATGGATAATACATGTACTACCTAATATACAGCGAAGATGTCGAAAACTCACTTGAACTAAGATTATCAGTTAGGGAGCACCATTTAGCGCGCTTATCTGAATTACAAAATCAAGGACGCTTACTTGTCGCTGGCCCTTGCCCTGCTATAGATAGCAATGATCCGGGTGAAGCAGGTTTTACCGGTTCACTGATCATTGCAGAATTTCAATCCTTAGCACAAGCCAAGGAATGGGCAGATCAAGACCCTTACATCGCTGCTGGTGTCTATAAACAAGTAACAGTTAAACCTTATAAAAAAGTTTTACCGGCATAACAATCAGAAAAGCGATTGATAAAATCACTTATCAATCGCTTTATTTTAATTAACGAGGTGAGCAAATAAACTAATGAAATTATCAACACTTAGTTTTAATCTCTCAATTTCCATAGCAACATTACTAATGCCATCAGCCTATGCTGTTGATAAAATTGAAAACTGCCAGCAAAGCGATGATAAAGCACTGGAGCGCTGCTATGATGGTGTGATCGATTCTCTCGATAGAGAATTGCAAACTTGGGTAAATCACCATGTGTTTAATTTAGAAGAGAAAGCACTGGTCAATGGTCGCTACTCAGCCTTAAAAATGTTTAAGCGAGCGCAAAGTAATTTTATCACCTTTCGCGAAAATAATTGTCGTTGGCGTTATTTAGCTGTCTCTCCTGAAAAAGGTGCCAGTATAGCTTATAAAAAATGCTACATTAACCTTAGTCAGGCACGTATCAACAGCTTAACGGAGCAGCCTGCTACTGCACAATAACAGGCGCTAGCAAGTTTTAGCTACTTTCAGAAGAAGCTAAAGCTTGCTGAGACTTTTCTACCACTTCCTGCTCATCACTTAACAATACTGCAAGCCATCGACCTTCTGGTGAGTTTTCCAAACCAATTTTTAATATCATAGTTAACGGCACACTTAACAGCATGCCTACAGTGCCAAGTAACCAACCCCAAAAGATTAACGATAAAAACACCACCAGTGTTGATAGACCAAGCCCTTTACCTAAATACCTTGGCTCAATAATATTGCCCATGACCATATTAATACCTATATAGCCTAAACCAATAAAGCCAGCCTCAGGAACGCCAAGCTGTAACAAAGCTAATGTCATCGGTGGTACCGCGGCAATAATAGAGCCGATATTAGGAATGTAGTTTAAAAGGAAAGCCAATACGCCCCAAAGTAAGAAGAAGTCTAAGCCAAAGGCCCACAACATCAAAGAAACAATACAACCCGTTGCTAGACTCACTAAGGTTTTAATCGCGATATAGTGATTCACTGATGATAAAAATCGCTCGATTTGATTAAGCCTCATTTGCGGATCATCCATAGCAAAATGTAACTTATGTGGAAACGATGAAGCTTCAAAGAGCATAAAAACAACCGTTAAAACGATTAAGAACAAATTCGCCATAACAGAGCCAAAACCACTTAACATATCTGCTGCTAAGCCCATTGCTGCTGCGGGATCAAAATACTGGGTTAGGACCGAGATAGAAATATTAATATCATATCGTTCAAAAAAACTGCTTAACCAAACAAATTGAGCTTTTAATTGTTCTCGATATTGAGGAATGTGCTGAGATAACTCATTGAGTGATTTGCCAACAAGCCCGGTTAACGATAGTGCAATGATAACAAATGCCGCTATGACAAAAATTACCGAGATGGCTTTAGGGATTTTATACTCGCTCGCTTTTGCTACCAAAGGATTACATATAATGGCGATAAACAATGACAATAAAAATGGTACTAAAATATTAGCGGCGGTTTTAATGCCAGCAAAAATAATAAAAATTGCCGCTACCGTGACAAATCCTTTAACCATTGGGTTATTTTTAACGTTAGATACCATGAACTAGCATTCCTTGAAAATCAATCTCGCTACTATACCCGAAATAATTTTTCATCACTAGAATCTTCCACTAACAATGCCGTTTACAAAGTTAATTAGTAAATCATATACTAAAATAACAACATGAATAAATAAGTGTCGCCAGTCGAGTAACTGAGGTACTGACTATATAAAGTTCTATTTATTTAGGGTGACAGCGTTTAATAATTATCGCTATTTGAGGCTCGATTGATATTAACTTTAAAAGGAATTAAATAATGAAAAAGCCATTAATAATACGTATATTTTTGTTTGCTCTTATACTGTTGCCATCTATTTCATCTGCTGGCTTATTAAATGAAAACACTATACGAAATAAAGTCATAGAAGAATATGTCGAAGACGTCTTGCTGTTAAATAATACCATATCGGGCGATGATATTACTTTTTGTGCAAGCAGATTTAATACTTTTGAGTATTGTACTAACATGTTTCCTGAAGCTAAATATGTACTTGATACGGATAAAAAAATAGCCGTTGTAGTCGCCATTGATAGCGAAGGTAATAAACGCAAGAGTCCAATATCCAAAATTGAGAGAATATTTTTTAATTTAATCTTTGAAAGATATGACGCTATTACAGCAAGCGTTTTACAAAAGCAATCAAGTGAAACTGAATATAGTGATGTTAACTAGAATTTATCAACTTCATTAAGTGTCGGCTATGGCTCTGACTGGTACTTTGCTGTTCCTGATTTGTATCCTTTAACACACCAATCACATGATGTTTGTTACGATGCAGGAACATCTAAATCAGTTTGTGATAAAGCGCTCAAAGATAACATGTGCCGTTTTATCGCAAAGTAGAAGTCCTTAACAGGTCATGGACAGGCACTTATTATGGAAACTATTCTTTTTCATTACAGCCTAATTAAGTCAATATTGGTAATAATATTATGAATGAAGCTAAGTATTTTGGATGCGGTGTTTTTTCTATATTACTTAGCTTGCCTATACAGTTTCTACTTTCTTTACTCTATCGATATCCTGCGCCATTTTTAGGTTATATTGGCCCTTTTTCAAACCATTCGAATTCAGATAAAACCTTTACTGACATACTTAGTGGTGCAATAGAAACATGGTTGTTTTATGGCCTTTTAGGTGGCTTTTTCGTCACTTTTTTTCTAGCTTTTTGTGTCAAAAAGTTTTTAGAAACGAAAAAGAATAATTACTCTCTTTTTCAGGCAGCATTATTAGCTGCATTTATTTTTTGTTTTACCATGGCAAATTTAGATTTTATTATTGGGTCATGGTAAATAACCTCAATTTGTTAAGAGTTAGGCTGAATAACTTTGATATTCAAACAAGGTAAACGATTAACACAATAAAAAAACGCCCAATTACTTAAGTTATTGAGCGCAGAAGTCTAGGGCGCGTTGACCTTTGTTGATATTTTTAGCAATGAGCTATTTTTATCAATAGCAAAGCAATATTGTCAATTTCAAGCAATTTTCCTTAGCAAACCTTGGGTATTTTGCCTCATGGTGTTTGCCACCATAAAGTAACCTATTACAGCAACAAACAGTGCCCCCGTTGCCGGCCCTAAAAGCCAAATATAAGGGTGTAACCTACCATCAACGCTAAATAACTGCTGCTGAATGATTAATAAAGCAATATCACTTACAACTGCAGCCACTAGGCCAGCAATAGCCCCCAAGAGTAAAAACTCGTATAAAGTGGCTAATTTTATTAACCGTGCTCTCGCGCCTAATGTACGCAAAATAACAACTTCTTGCATACGTTCAGCCAAGCTTGCTTGAACCTGAGATATTAGCACTAATGCACCGCTAATCAGCACAATAGATAGCACAAAACCAATGGCTAATGATACTTGCGCAATAATCGATTGAGCTTGCTCTATACGCGCTTTAATATCTATCATGCTCACCGTAGGTAAACGTTTTAATAACGCATTGATATCTTTAGTATGATGCGCTTGAAGTTGTGCTGCGCTAAAATAAGTCACTGGTACTTGCCCTGCAATGTTTGGGCTTAAAATCATGACAAAGTTGGGTTTAATCGTGCCCCAATCAACACTTCTAAAGCTAGTTACTCTGGCTTCTATAGGCTGTTCATTGACTAAAAGCGTTATAACGTCTCCTAGCTCTAAACCAAGTACATCTCGCCAACCTTCAAATACAGACACTTCAATCTCGTCGGTATTACTAAACCATTTCCCTTCAACAATTTCATTACCTTCAGGCACTTCATCAAGCCAAGTTAAATTTGGCTCTCGGCTAACCCCTTCTCTTGCTTGCTCTTCTTGCTGCTCTCCTTCCTGTTTTGAAATTCTACGAGCATAAGGCTCGCCATTAACCGCATCAACTCGACCACTAAAAACAGGGTAAAAGGCTTCATGAGGAATGTTGCGCTGAACAAAAAATTCTTGAATAGGCTGCACTTCATGCTCTGCAATATTAATAATAAACATATTAGGAGCATCTTCAGGCACCTGCATTTGCCAATCGGCAATCATGTCATTTTTTAAAACGACAAGAAACAACATCAACTTAATTGCCAGTGCAAAACTAATTAGCTGAACAGCATTGGCATTGGCGCGCTTTTGCAAGGTAGCAATAGCTAACGACCAACTACTGCCAGGCCTTAATCCTAAACGTCTGCCTGCAAAAAACAGCCCTCGCGATATCGCAAATAAAACAGCGATAACCACTAAAGTTGAGCCAAACAAAATTAAGGTTGTTACGATTTCACCACTAAATACCCACATAAGGACTAATATGGTTAACATGGATAAACTAAGATGCACCTTACTCAAGGTTAAGCTATCACCTAAATTGCGGCGTAACACGCGAAGCGGTGGAATATCAAATAAATCCAAAAGAGGCTTTAAAGAAAACATCAACGCACATAAAACACCAACCACACAAGATAAAAGCCAAGGTTTCATACCTGCTGCTGGTAATACAGTGCCCATAAATTGTGCAAGATAACTTGCGCCAATATGCTGTAGAACAAAGCCCAACAACAAACCAACTACAATAGAGCTCAAGGTCACTAAGCTAAGATGTAAGAGAAATATTTTTCGAATAGTACCTCGACTACCTCCTAATGTTTTCATCATAGCAACAGGATCATACTGCCTTTCACAGTAACGTTTAGCTGATACAGCCATAGCTACCGCAGCTAACATAATGCCAAATAAACCCGCCAATAATAAAAATCGTTCAGAGCGCGCTAAATTTTCACCAAGAGGTGATTGCCTGTCTTTGATCCCTTCCCAGTTTTGATTACTTTTTAAATTCGGCTTTAACCATGAATAATAATCTGTTAGCTGTTGCTCTGTTCCGGCAAACAATAAGCGATGAAACACTCTACTGCCCGGCTGCACAGTTTGTGTCTTTTCAATATCATCATAGTTTAATAAAACACGCTTATTACCTGATAACGAAAAAAATGGTGCATCTGGCTCAGTTACCAGAACTTTAGATACGGTAAAAACACCTGCGCCAAGTTCGACTTCATCACCAACTTTTACCCCTAACGAGTAAAATAATCCCTCACTTAACCAAACGTTGCCTGGCGTAGGGCCAGCCGCTACTTCATGCTCTTCACCGATTAAACTAGTTTTAACTATAAGCTTGCCACGTAACGGATAACCAGCTGTTGTTGCTTTAACAGACGACAGTACAAGCTCATCATTAGCAAATAACATTGAATCAAAATACAACATTTTTGCCGTAGCTAAGCCAAAATCTGATGCCTTTGTTAATATTTCTGGCTGAAAGGCATGGTTACTTGATAAACGGCGATCTGCGGCAATAAAGTCACTGGTTTTTTGATCAATATTTAGCCCGATTCGCTCTGTAATTGAAGATAAGCTAAAAACCGTTAATACAGCTAAGGCAATTGCTGCAAAAATAATAGTTAACTCACCACGCTTAAATTCTCGTAAAAATAACTTAACCGCTAACTTAACCCACATTGACTGATACTCCTTGGCGAATATCCTCAAGTTGGCCGCCCTCAATATGAATGATACGCTGACATTGCTGCGCTAGTTGTTCATCGTGTGTAACTAAAATCAATGTTGTGCCATTTTGCTTGTTTAGGTCGAATAATAACTTTTCAATCAAATGACCGTTTTTGCTGTCTAAATTTGCAGACGGCTCATCGGCAAATAATATCTTAGGCTCGCCGATAAAAGCTCTCGCAATGGCAACACGCTGCTGTTCACCACCTGATAATTGTGAAGGATAATGCCCTAACCTATGAGAAAGACCCACCTTCTCAAGTAGCTCTAATGCTTGTTGCTTGGCATTAGGCGCCGAAGCTAATTCTGCAGGCAACATAACATTTTCTAGTGCGGTTAAACTTTGAACCAACATAAATGACTGAAATACAAAGCCGACTTTATCTGCGCGAATTTTTGCCCTCGCCTCTTCACCCAGCTTTGATAATGCTTCACCATCAAGGTGGATCTCTCCACTTGAAGCAACATCTAAGCCTGCGAGTAAACTCAATAATGTTGACTTACCCGAGCCAGATGCGCCAACAATCGCAACAGATTCTCCTGACTTGACAGCAAAGCTGATATCGCTAAGGATAGTAAGGCTTCCTTCCAAGGTGTTTACCGATTTGGTAAGCCCTGAAACTTGAATAACATTTAACTGAGAAAGTACTGACATGACTCGTTTTTTCCTAAAATTCATATTGATTTTCCTGCTGGCTTTACCAAGTATTGCAAACGCCACCCAGCAGAAAATTTTACTTATAGGTGACAGCTTAAGCGCTGGCTATGGTCTAGAGCAAGCACAAGCTTGGGTTGATTTGTTACAAAATAAATATGATGAACAACAAGCGAACATCACCATTATTAATACGGCAATTAGCGGACAAACAACTGATAATGCTCTGTTAAAGGTAGATCAATGGCTTAAAGTACACCAACCTAGCCATGTTTTAATTGAACTCGGTGGTAATGATGGTATCCGAGGCTTTCCGGTAAAACTATTACAAAAGCACTTAACTGAGCTTGTTCATAAAAGCCAACAAGCAGGCGCTAAAGTAGCGCTAATGGAAATTCAAATACCACCTAATTTAGGTAATCGTTACCGCAATATGTTTATAAAAAGTTATCAAAGCGTTGCCCAAAACACTGGCGCTTATTTAATGCCCTATTTTATGCTAGAAGTCGCGGTAAATCCTGAGCTTATGCTAAAAGATAATCTACACCCGAATGCGAAAGCACAACCCATTATCAGAGACTTTATGTACCGAGAAATCAACACTTGGCTTACTAACAGCTAATATTTGTATATCAGGCTGTTAGTCTTATAAGCACCACTGATATAGATAACAGCCTACACACTTCAATCTAAGAATAAAAATAAATTCAAATATCAACAGCCTCTAGTTTAATTACGCTAAAATAATGTAAACTTAGCGCTATTATTTTTATGCCTATACCATTAAAAAACATCATAAAAACAATGGTAGCAACAATACATTCACGTGTTTAGAGTAACCTTATGGATTTTATTTGGATTCTTTTTGCTTTCGTCTGTGGCTTAGCCGCTAAATCTGGCTCGCTACCACCATCAATTGGTTATCTGGCCGCAGGGTTTATACTTAACTTTATCGGTTATCAAGCAGATGATACCTTGAGCAAATTGAGCGATTTAGGCATTACGCTAATGCTTTTTACTATAGGTTTAAAACTTAATGTAAAAAGCTTACTAAAGCCTGAAGTTTGGCTAGGCTGCTCATTACATACAACATTGTGGATAGTCATTGCTATTACTAGCATTAAACTATTTGCTTTCATAGGCTTTAATTATTTCGCATCGTTAGATTTTCAAACAGCACTACTAATAGCCTTTGCCCTGAGTTTTAGCAGTACCGTATGTGTTGTTAAGCTGTTAGAAGAAAACGGCGAAATGCGAACACGTCACGGCAGGCTTGCTGTCGGCATACTCGTTATTCAAGATATCTTTGCTGTTGTTTTCTTAGTGGCTGCAACTGGGAAAATCCCTTCTATTTGGGCCTTTGCTCTGCTACTGCTATTTTTTGTTAAACCGCTGATTAATAAAATTATCAATTATGTTGGCCATGGCGAGCTGATCCCACTGACAGGTTTCTTTTTAGCATTAGGTAGTTATGAGTTATTTGAATTGGTAAATATCAAAGGAGATCTAGGTGCTTTATTAATCGGTATGTTTTTAGCGAACCATATTAAAGCAACCGAACTCAATAAAGCCTTAATGAGTTTTAAAGACTTATTTCTAATTGGTTTTTTCCTATCAATTGGCTTTACTGCAAAACCAACACTTGAAATGTTAGGTTTGGCGATGATGTTTATGCTGTTAGTGCCAATTAAATTTGCGCTTTTCTTTGCTCTATTTAGTTTATTAAAACTACGTTGTCGAACGTCATTCTTAAGTGCACTTGCCTTAAGTAATTTTAGTGAATTCGGTTTAATTGTTGCATCACTTAGCGTTACTGCTGGATGGCTAAGTAATGAATGGCTAGTTATTTTAGCACTCACGGTCGCCATTTCTTTTATCATCACCAACGTGATATACAGTCATGCCCATACAACATTTGGTAAATATCGTCATCTCCTTAGTCGCTTTGAACGTAGTGAAAAACTCAGTGAAGATAGCTTTAGTCAGCCATGCCAACGCCCTATCGTTATTATTGGTATGGGTCGTGTCGGTATGGGTGCTTATAACGCCATCAACGCACATGAATCGCAGCACGCATGGGGATTAGACGCCGATAAAGATAAAATCAATTGGTTAACGCGTGAAGGTACACAAGCATATTATGGCGATGCGGAAGATATTCACTTTTGGGAAAGCATAGACTTAAGCAAAATTAAGTTGGTATTGCTCGCTCTACCATCAGTACAAGATAGTTTAAGCATCACCCAGCAATTAAAAGCCGCCAATTATCAGGGACAAATTGCCGCTGTCGCCCGTTACGATGATGAACGTAAAACACTTGAAGACTTTGGTATCAACAAAGTATTCAACTTTTATAACGAAGCTGGTGTAGGTTTTGCAGAAGAAAGTTTAGCAATGTTAAAGAATAAAGAACTCGCTAGCTAATTCTATCGAAATAGCTAAAACTAACATAAACCCCTAATTATCAGCTGTGCATAACTTGTGAGAAAGCAGTTTACAGCCAGCTGATAAACTGTGCAGTACAGTTACAAACAGCAAACAACGAAATCAAATTTCCGTGTATTAATCAAATAATTAGACAAGATAGAAATAAAAATTAGACAAATTTAAAAGTTACACTACACTTAATTTACACCTTGAGTATTTTGTTGTTGCTATTAAGGCTGTAACTAAGGTTATCCTATTACAAAATGCTTGATTGCTCGCATTTGTATTATGTTTTTCCTTCGTAGTGTTTTTTGAAATTAGCGCACGGCTCAAACCCCTTGAGCCATTCCTTTAAGTCCAAAACTGTATGTTTTGGACTTTTTTTTATCAACTTAAAATACTAATCTTTAACCGTTTCGTTTAAATAAGCGGTTAAAATTATCAGTGGATTGCTCAGCAATACTCTGAACTGATTGACCACGGATGCTGGCTAGGTGTTTAGCTACCTCAACAACATAAGCAGGTTGGTTTTCTTTCCCCCTATGTGGTACTGGGGCTAGATAAGGCGCATCTGTTTCAATTAAGAATTTATCCTCTGGTACAAGTGCTGCAACTTCTCTTAATGCTTTAGCATTTTTAAAGGTGACAATGCCAGAAAACGAAATATAAAAACCTAAGTCAATCGCCTGCTCTGCCATCTCCCAGCTTTCAGTAAAGCAATGTAAAATACCACCAACTGAATCTGCACCTTCTTGTCGCAACATATTTAAGGTATCTTGCTGTGCATCTCTGGTGTGGATGATCAAAGGCTTATTCAGCGCTTTAGCAACACCAATATGTTTTTTAAATGAATCTAATTGCAATGCTTTAGTTTCGGGTGCATAGAAGTAATCTAAGCCGGTTTCACCAATGGCAATCACTTTGTCATGTTGTGCTAACTTGTTTAACTCTTCAGGGTTTATCGCGCCTTCTTGATTGAGCGGATGAGCCCCGCAAGTCAACATAACATTATCGTAATGTTTGGTTTTCTCTAACATGCTAGGAAAATCTTTTAGCGTTACGCTGACACAAAGCATTTCAGTTACTTGTGCTTTTGTTGCCGCGGCAATAACATTATCTAAATTGTTGTCATGTAATGATAAATCTAATCGATCGAGATGACAGTGAGAGTCGATATACAAGGTATCTCCTACTAGTAAATATAAAAACTAACAAGGTAAGTGCAGAATAGCACTCAATAGCAAGATAGCCTGACACTACATAGTCAGTGTCGGCTCTGAAGAATTCAAGTGACGAGCGATTGCTTGCTCAATTTGGTGTCTTATCTTATCTGGATCTTCTACAAAACTCACACCGACACCCGGTGGCGTGCCATTTTGCGCACCAATGGGGGTAAGCCAACAAACCTCGCCTTTAACCACAGAAGGCTCAAGTGAATCAGGCAATAACACATTAAGCTCAACTTCAGCTCCTAATTCATAAACACGTGGAGTGCGAACGAAAATGCCACCTTCTTTTAAAAAAGGCATAAAAGCTAAATATAAATCACGTTCTGTATGAAACTCTACATTTAAAGGAACCAAGTATTATCTCCTTGTACTACTTTTGACAATATCATTTAAGGCCATCAAAAGCTGCTCTACAACAAATTGCTCATTAGACTGCGTATATGATTTTATTACCTTAGTGTGCTTAATTATAACTTTATATAATTGATTAAACACCTCAATTGATAAATTAATTTCTGCTGTATCAGTTTGCTTATCATTTTGTGGCCATTGGGCTTGGCGCAATAAATTACAGGTTATTTTTTCTAACCAACGAATCGCATGGGGTGTTTGCAGCGCTTGTTGCAGTAAATTATGCTCACTTGTTTGACCATGTAAAAAAGCAATATATTGCTGACGAAATTCAATATAGTCTTGATAAACTTCGCTATCTGTAAGCTCAGCTAGATGAGTTAAATTATAAAAGTTTTCTTCACTTTTTAAAGTATCACCATGAGCTAATGCTTGTGAACCAAGCTTTTCTAATAGTGCCTTACCTACAACAGAGCGAATCGATAAAACATGACATCGACTTATAATCGTCGGTAGTAGCATATCCATATCACGAACCATCAAAATCAATAAACTGTTTTTGCTTGGCTCTTCAAGTGTTTTCAATAGTGCATTAGCTGCGGCAATGGTCATGGCTTGCGCATCTGGAATCAATACCGTTTTATAACCACCTAGTTGCGCTGTTTTTTCAAGAAAGCTATTAGCATGGCGAATATCATCGACACCTAAACTTGCCCCATGAGACATTAACGTCAGGTGATCAGGATAGGTTTGGCTCTTAATTAATAAGCAAGCTTTACAATGCTGACAGGCATTAATTTCTGCTCCATTAAATTCCGGCTGATGGCAAGCAAGTACTGAAGTTAGCCAATGTGCTAATGCTGTTTTGCCACTACCTATCGGACCATGTAACAAAATTGCATGGGGTAGTTTATTCGCTTGTAATTGCGCAGTGAGTTGCACTTTAAAAGACATAAACTTGGTCTTACCCTTGCTTGGTTATAAATTGCTGAACAGTATTGATAATATCCTGATGTACTAATTCCATGCTTTGTTCAGCATTAATCGTCACAATAGTACTATCTTTACTGGCTAAATCTTGATATTTATTTCTAACACGGTGAAAAAAATCTATTTTTTCCTGCTCAATTCTATCAAGCTCACCTCTCGCTTTTGCTCTTGATAAACCAATTTCTGGATCAAGATCTAAATATAAAGTTAAATCTGGTTTAAACCCTTGCAATGTCACCCGACTAATAGATTCCATCACTTCATCATCAAACTCACGGCCGCCACCTTGATAAGCGCGAGAGCTTAAATCGTGACGATCTCCTATTACCCATTGACCTTGATTTAATGCCGGTAAAATTCTATTAGCAAGTAATTGACTTCTGCTGGCATACATTAATAACAATTCAGTTTCTTGGGTAATGGTTTCTTGATGATCGGTCGCCTTAATTAGCGTTCTCAACGTTTCAGCCAATGGTGTGCCACCTGGCTCTCTTGTATTGATATATTCAATATGATGTTGTTGTAAAAGCGCTTCAATAACATGAATAGCCGAAGATTTACCAGCACCTTCCATCCCTTCTACAACAATAAATTTACCCTTAGACATACCTTAGTATTATTCCTGCTTGTTTCTCATATATTCTAAATAACGTTTTACCGCTGCATTGTGCTCAGACAAATTTTTGCTAAAAACATGTTTACCTTGACCATTACTCACAAAATAAAAATAATCACTGCTTGCTGGGTTAACAGATGCAATAATCGCCGATAAGCCCGGCATTGCGATTGGTGTTGGCGGTAAACCATCAATGCGATAAGTATTATACGCTGTTTTTTCGCGTTTATGTGCATAGGTAATATCACCTTGATAACGATCACCTAAACCATAAATAATGGTTGGATCGGTTTGCAAACGCATTTTCTTATTCAACCTATTAACAAAGACTGAAGCAATTAAATCCTGCTCTTGTAAATAGCTGGTTTCTTTTTCAATAATTGATGCCATGATCAAAGCTTCATAAGCACTCTTATAGGGCAAGTTCGCCTGACGATTTGACCACGCTGACTCAAGTACATTACGCATTTTACTATAAGCACGACGTAACAAAGTTAAATCATCCGTGCCTGCTGTGTAGGCGTAGGTTTCTGGGAAAAACCAACCTTCTGGATTTGTCTGATTAATTTCAAGTAACTTAGCAACCTCTGCAATACTTTTATCCTTTAAGGTGTGTTTAATATGAGGTTGTTTCTCAAGTTGTGCTAACCACTCCTTAAATGTTGAGCCTTCGATAAAGGTTATAGAAAACTGATGCTCTTCTCCACGTACTAACTGCTGTAATAATTGAAAACTGTTGCTACCAGGTTGAACAAGATAAGTACCCGCTTTGATTTTAACTTTCTCAGGAAAAATTCTACCGTAGTTTCTCAGCCAGAATCTTTCAGTTAGCCAACCTTTTTTAACAAGCTCTGCAGAAAAGCGACTAATAGAGCTGCCCTTGTTTACCGTAAGCAATTCTGCTTGTTGTATAAGTAATGGCTTTTTTAGCTCGGTAATAAATACATAAATTCCTGCCGATACCATAAGTGCGCATAGTAAAAAGAGGAATGCGATTTTTTTTAACACCTGATTGTTTCTCTTAATTGAAGGCTCGGCTGAATAGAAAGTGCTTTACCATTATATGACTTAACCGGCATAATCCCCATGACAGAATTACAAGTAAACATCGCCTCTGCAGCTTGAATATCACTGAGTCTTGTATCAACAATGTGACAATTTTTAGATTGTGCAAGAATGTGTTGGCGCATTAAACCATCTACACCTGAGCCATTAAGTTTCGGGGTAAACAATTTACCAGCTTGCCAATAAAACAAATTGGCACTACTTGTTTCTACTACTAAATTATCGATATTTGTTACCACAAGATCATCAGCAACACTGTTATCAAGCTCAGCTCTGATTAGCACTTGCTCTAACCTGTTTAAGTGTTTGATCCCCTCAAGCATAGGGTTCACACCAATTTTCTGAACACTATCGGCTAAATCAATACCTGTCTCTACTTGTGTTAAATAGTGTTTAGGGAAATCAAACACCATAATAATAAGATTACTGGCAGTTGCAGATAAGCCTTGTCGAGAATACCCTCTCCCGCCACTACCTGAGGTAATGATGACTTTTAATACTGCTAACTCGAATGCTCGTGCGACTTCCATCAAATTACTTGTTATATCACCAAGTGCTTGAGTATTAATTGCTAATCGTGCACAACTTGTTAATAAGCGCTCGACATGTTGATTTAGAAATTGCACCTTGCCTTGATAAATTTTCGCTGTAGTAAAAACACCATCACCATAGGCTAAACCGCGATCACCTACAGCAATGTCTTGTGATTGAACGCCATTAATTGAGCAGTAAATCATAATATCTGAAAAGAAAAAAACCTGAATACTCTATCAAAAAAATAAAGTATTCAGGCTTATACAATGAATAGCAAGCTTTTTAATTTATTCGCTACACTTTTTTAAATACTAATGAGCCATTAGTACCACCAAAACCAAACGAATTACATAATACGTAGTCAAGCTGAACATCACGAGCACCATCGCGTATGTAATCTAAATCACAACCTTCATCAGGGTTATCAAGGTTAATGGTTGGCGGCACTTGATTATTCATCAAGGCTTGAATACTAAAAATTGCTTCAACAGAGCCAGCAGCACCAAGTAAATGTCCAGTCATTGATTTAGTTGAGCCCATCAATAAATTATAGGCACCATCACCAAACACTGATTTAACCGCATTGGTTTCTGCTATATCTCCAGCTGGTGTCGAAGTACCATGAGCATTAATGTAACCTATCTTGCTCTTATCTACTTTTGCATCATTAATTGCATTTTGCATTGAGCGTGCTGCACCTTCACCATCAGCCGGTGGTGATGTCATATGATAAGCATCGCCACTCATACCAAAACCAACAAGCTCAGCATAAATTTTAGCGCCACGAGCCTTAGCATGTTCGTATTCTTCTATAACCAAAACGCCAGCACCATCACCTAAAACAAAACCATCACGATCTCTATCCCATGGACGTGAAGCCGCTTGTGGGTCATCATTTCGTGTTGATAAAGCACGTGCAGCACCAAAACCACCCATACCTAAGGTTGTTGACGCTTTTTCAGCACCACCAGCCACCATAGCATCAGCATCACCATAAGCAATCATACGAGCTGCATGACCAATGTTATGCACACCACTAGTACACGCAGTAACGATTGAGATATTAGGGCCTTTTAAACCAAACATAATTGATAAGTGGCCTGAAATCATATTAATTATGGTTGAAGGCACAAAAAATGGCGATAGCTTACGAGGACTGCCTTCAGCCTTGATCATTTTCTCATGGTTTTGTTCAATTAAACCTAAACCACCAATACCTGAGCCAACAGCAACACCAATACGCTCTGCGTTTTCTCCAGTAACTTCTATACCAGAGTCTTTTAGTGCCTGAACACCTGCAGCAACACCATACTGAATGAAAAGATCCATTTTCTTGGCTTCTTTCTTTTCCATATAGTTTTGTGCATCAAAACCTTTCACTAAACCGGCAAAACGAGTTGGATAAGCTGAAACATCAAAATGTTCAATATTACCAATACCACTTTTACCAAGTAATAAGTTTTGCCAAGTCTCTTCTGCGGTATTGCCTAACGGGCTTAACATACCAAGGCCAGTAACTACAACGCGTCTCATAAGATGAGCTGCCTCCGAAATTATTAAAAAAAAGCTATAAAAAAAGCGGCACTTTAAAATAAGTATACCGCTTTAATTGTTCTGTTTTATATCATGTGCGATACGCTAAATGCTTTAATCGCTCAAAGTGACGTAAATCAAAAATTACTGGTTAGCAGTAACGTAATCAATTGCTGCTTGAACTGTAGTGATTTTTTCAGCTTCTTCGTCAGGAATCTCTGTGTCAAATTCTTCTTCTAACGCCATAACTAATTCTACAGTGTCTAGTGAGTCAGCACCTAAATCGTCAACAAAAGATGATTCATTTTTAACTTCTTCTTCGCTAACACCTAATTGTTCAATAGTAATTTTTTTTACGCGTTCTTCGATAGTACTCATTTTTTTTCCTTTACTGAAAGTGCAATTTTTCAAATTGCGTGTAGTGTATTCGTCAACAGGCCGCCATGCAAGCTTCTAACTTTACTTTTTTATCTGGTCTAACCTGTTAAAAGTATTAATATTATAGTGTTTTTGTACAAAAATAAACGTATATACCCTATTTTTAAAGGCCTATACCATGTACATGCCACCATTTACATGGATTGTTTCACCGGTTATATAAGCAGCAGCATCAGATGCTAAAAAGGCAACAGTGCTAGCTATTTCTTCTGGCTTACCTAAACGATTTGCTGGTACTTGTGAGAAAATACCTTCTTTTTGCTCATCGGTTAACGTTTGTGTCATATCTGTATCGATAAAACCAGGTGCAATTGTATTTACTGTAATGCCACGAGATGCAATTTCACGTGCTAATGACTTAGTAAAACCAAGTAAACCGGCTTTCGCTGTAGCGTAATTTACTTGACCAGCATTACCCATACTGCCGACAACAGAGCCAATATTGATAATGCGACCCGTGCGCTTTTTCATCATAGGCTTAATGGCTATTTTACTTACTTTATAAACTGACGTTAAGTTGGTATCAATAATGTCATGCCATTCTTCATCTTTCATACGCATAAATAAGTTGTCACGAGTAATACCAGCATTATTGACAAGAATATCAACAGCACCGTGTGCTTCTTTAATCGCTGCAAATAGTGTTGTAATAGAGTCGTCACTGGTAACGTTTAATACTAAGCCATTGCCCGCACCTAAATATTCTGAAATTTTTTCTGCGCCGTGCTCAGATGTTGCAGTCCCTACTACAGTTGCACCTAATGCTTGTAGTTGCATAGCAATTGCTTTACCTATACCACGACTTGCACCTGTAACGAGTGCAACTTTTCCTGTTAATGAAAACATAGTTATACCTATTTAATTAATTCTTTTGTTTTCGCTAAAGACGCTTCATCATTAAGTGAAACGCAATTAATTGATTTATCGATACGCTTTAATAAACCTTGTAATACTTTTCCTGGCCCTACTTCCACTGCCACGTTAACACCACCTTTAGCTAGTTCAACAACGGTTTCACTCCAGCGAACAGGTGAATATAACTGTCGTACAAGCGCCTTTTTAATGGCTTCCGGATCTGACTCAATTGCAACATCAACATTGTTAACAACATCAATCTTTGGTGCATTTAAAGTAATCTTATCCAACTCTACCGCAAGTTTTTCCGCAGCATCTTGCATTAACGCACAATGAGACGGAACGCTAACAGGCAAAGGTAACACTCGCTTAGCTCCCGCTTCTTTACATAGCTCACCCGCTCTTTCAACCGCCGCTTTATGTCCAGCGATAACAACCTGCCCTGGCGAGTTAAAGTTAACAGCTGACACCACTTCACTTTCTTGCGCTTGCTCACAAGCATTAATGATCACATCATCAGCTAAACCGATAACCGCAGCCATTGCGCCAACCCCTTCAGGAACACAGGCTTGCATTAACTCACCACGTTTTTCAACAAGTTTAACGGCATCAGCTAAAGATAAAACTTCAGCACAGACTAATGCTGAATACTCACCTAAACTATGGCCTGCAACAACATCTGGCTTAATATCAGACTCTGAATTCCATAAACGCCATAAAGCGACACTTGCTGTTAACAATGCTGGCTGGGTAAAATTGGTTTGATTAAGTTTTTCAGCTGGGCCTTGTGCAACTAATTGCCACAAATCATAACCTAAAGCTTCGGATGCTTCTGTAAAAGTTTGTTGAACAATTTCTTGCTCAGCGAAATCACTTAACATAGCCACTACTTGTGAACCTTGCCCTGGAAATACAAATGCTAACTTTTCTTGCATATTTATTAATTCTCTTCGTAGAAATGTTCTAATTTATACTGGAAATCTTTTGCCCAAAAGCACAACTAATTTGCTGATAAGCCGCGCTCTAGGGTCGATTTTATTTTCTCTGGTACTTGTCGCTCAACTTCTTTAATTGCCTCCAATATGGCAGCGAAAAATGCTTTTGAGTTGGCGTTACCATGGCTCTTAACCACTATACCGCGCAATCCTATCAGACTTGCACCGTTATACTGGTCGGGGTTCATGGTTTTAAATAGTTTTTTAAAACTCGGTGTTAATAAAAAGCTCAGCAATTTTGAAAACAAATTTTGGGTAAATATTGCTTTAGACCTGTGATAAACAAGGCGAGCAACGCCTTCACAAGTTTTTAATGCCACATTACCAACAAAACCATCACAAACAATAACATCAGCTTTGTTCGCAAATATATCACTGCCTTCAATAAAGCCTATATAATTGATCTCGCGGTTCTGACTCAGCTCTAATGCAGCCAGCTTTATATGATCACTGCCTTTAATCGCCTCTTCACCCATATTCAATAACGCGATACGAGGTTTACTAATGCCATCAACTTGCTCCGCAAGCACTGAGCCCATGACACCAAATTGATACAGCACATGCGAATCACAAAAAACATTGGCGCCTAAATCTAACATAAAGACATGCTTTTCATTATCATGGGTTGGTAAGGCAGAAATGAGCGCGGGACGTTCAACACCTGGTAATGTTTTTAAAACGAAATGCGCCATAGAAAATAGCGCGCCTGTATTGCCAGCGCTAACACAAGCTTGTGCTTTTCCTTCATGCACCAGATCTAACGCCTTTCTCATAGAAGAATTTTTCTTATTACGCATTGCATAAGAAGGCTTATCTTCCATAGAAACAATTTGAGTTGTACTACAAAGGCTTAATTGCTTATGCTTAGCTAAACAATCTTTTGAAATGCCGTGCTGATTTAAGGTCGCGGTAATGACGTCTTCGTTACCACAGAGAATGAGGTGCAAATTTGGCTGTTGTTGAATCGCCATAATTGCTGAAGGGATCGTTACTAGGGGGCCTTGATCGCCCCCCATAACATCTAACGCTATGGTTAGATTATTTGAACTATTCAAGCTCAAACTATATTTGTTTAAAGTTTATCGCTTATTTAGCGATTACTTTAACACCTTTGTAAAAGCCATCAGCTGTTACGTGGTGACGACGGTGAGTTTCACCTGAAACTGGATCTACTGAAAGGTTTTCAGCTGTTAATGCGTCATGTGAACGGCGCATGCCACGTCTTGAACGAGACTTCTTGCTTTTTTGAACTGCCATGAGTTACTCCTAAACGATTATATGTTAAAACTTAAGTAAACATTACTTACTTAAGTTGTTTTAAAACGTCAAATGGATTCGGCTTCTCAAGCTCTTCAGGCAACTCTCCCCAAACACTGTCAGCTTCAGCTGAACAATCTTCAAGTTCATGCCTTGGAATTAATGGAATTGTCAGAATTAATTCTTCTTCCACTAACTCTCGCAAGTTCACTTCACCATTTTCATCTAATTCTATTACGTCATAGTATGACGGAATTTTTTCAGCGGCTTCATCATTTTTCGCGGGGCTAAAAGTAAAATCTATCTTTAGTTCCTGCTCAAATGCCTCATTACAACGCTGACAAGTTAATGCAACTAATGCCGACCCCGTACCTCGAATTACTGTAAGGCCACGTTCATCCACATCAAACTTAACACTAACCTGAACATGCTCACTACGGCTTTCGCACACAGCAAGCAGTCTAGTCATTTCCGACACTTTAAATACACCTTCGCACACAAGTCTACGCTGTGCACTACGAGTTGGACTAATTGTTATCGGAAGTTTAAGATTCTGCATAAGGCGCGCATAATATAGCCCATATAGGCAAGTGTCAAAAGAAAAATAACAAAAAGTGTTTAAAAATCTAAGAATAGCCCAATATTAGCAACAATCCTTACTCTTTTGCTGGAAAGATAATCAAATCCACGCAAGTACAATACTTATAGGTATAAAATGAAAACCCTTGTTTTAGGCTCAACCTCTGTTTTTCGAAAAAGCATATTAGAAAAGCTTAATCTGCCCTTTCAATGCGCTAGTCCTGATATTGATGAAAGCGCTTTGGTAAATGAAACACCTCAAGCACTGGTTGAAAGACTTGCGATTGAAAAAGCCAAAGCTGTATCGGTTAACTTCTCCAATGCGCTTATTATTGGTAGTGACCAAGTTGCAGTATATGATGGTGAAATCATAGGTAAACCGCATACACATGAAAATGCAATCAAACAATTAAGCAAATTTAGCGGCCAAACCGTAACCTTTTATACCGGCCTATGCGTATTAAATAGTGACACACAAGAGATGACCTCACTTGTTGAGCCATTTACCGTGCTTTTTAACGCTTTAAGTCCTAATAATATTGAACAATATTTAAAAGCTGAACAACCTTATAATTGTGCAGGTAGCTTTAAAAGTGAAGGATTAGGTATCTGCTTATTTAAAAGGCTACAAGGAGATGATCCTAACACCTTAATAGGATTACCATTAATACAGCTAGTTAAACTGTTAAAGGTACACGGTGTTGATGTACTCGCCGAGCAAAATAGTTAACAAAGGATAAAGCGATGTGCTCAGAGCAGACTGAGCACATCAGGTTAATTATTTTTCGACTTCAACCATATTCGTTAATAGCTTTTCTAAACTCGGCTCAAGCGGCGCTTCAATTTTAAGTCTTTGTTCTGTTTTTGGATGCGTAAACTCAATACTGGCAGCATGCAAAAACAAACGTTTTAAACCTTTCTCTTTTAATGAGGCATCAAATGTTTCGTTACCATACTTGGCATCACCTGCAATCGAATGTCCTGATGCTTGACAATGAACACGAATTTGATGAGTTCTCCCGGTAACAGGAAAAGCACGAACTAAAGTCGCACCTTGATACCTTTGCAGTACTTTATAGCGAGTTTCAGACTCTTTGCCTTCAATATTATCAACAACAACAACACGCTCACCTGATTTAAGATCATTCTTTTTCAGAGCATCCGTGACGCGCGTAAGTTTAGTCGGCCAATGACCTTTAACCAAGGCGTGATAAAACTTTTGCACCGTTTTATTACGCAATTGTTCATGAAGGTTACGCAGTGCCGAGCGCTTTTTCGCCACCACAAGACAACCTGAAGTGTCTCTGTCTAAGCGGTGCACCAACTCAAGCATTCGAGCATCAGGACGTAAAGCTCTTAATGCCTCAATAAGCCCAAAACTTAAGCCACTACCACCATGGACTGCCATACCCGATGGCTTATTGATAACAATTAAACGATCATCTTCAAATAAAATTTGATGTTCTAAATTGGCAACAACAGAAAGCTTAGTAGAAACTTCATCGGTTTTTTCAGAGACTCGAATAGGTGCAATACGTAAAATATCACCGACAGCCAATTTATATACGGGTTTAATTCGCTTCTTATTAACACGAATCTCACCTTTTCTCATAAGACGATATAAATGACTTTTCGGCACGCCTTTTAACGTACGCAATAAAAAATTATCTATTCTTTGACCCGCATCTTCTTTATCCACGGTAATAAATTGAACTTTAGGTTTATTTTGCTCTGTTTGCTTATCAGAATCTTTCGACTTCACTACGTCTTGTGCCATATAAAGTTATTTAAGGTTTTTACTTAGATTGGCGCTAAGTTTATCACACTTTCACCTGAAGTTTATTGCTAATACATAGCATTATTTTAGCAGGCGGCGTAAATTAATTAGGTTTTTTATTGGCTTATCTCGCAATATAGTGGGATAATAAATGGTGTTACTGTTTTTTTACTTCATAACTCACTTTAATGTTAAAAAATGAATTTAGTTAGTTATGAAACAAAAAGAAAATATTCATAAATAAAGCAGCAACTTAGAAGCTTTACAGAGAGACGTAAGAGGCAGCTGAGGCCACTTTATTATGCAAAACTCTGTCATATTGACAACATGACTCAAAAGAGCGACATAATAAAAGTACGGCCATTTGTATTCATCGATTCAGGTTATAAAAAATTTACCTGCAAAAATCCATGATGCATAAACAGTTTATCAGAGATTTGATTCAGCCCAGCACCATAAAGCAATTTTTATTAAATAGGCTTGTAGTACGCGATATTAATCAAAACAAATATTCACTCGGTTTTTATAGAGTGCCATAGCACCGACCAGTATTTACATTTGTTTATCGCTATATGAACAAGCAACGCACAGCACACTGCTGAGCACATAAAGAAACAAATTTACTCTAAGTATTAAAGTAATGCTTAGTTAATGAGAGTACAAACAGAATCTTAATAGCTAAACGTGGTTAGACGACACGTTTATATTGACACCCGTGAGGCTGACAAGCTGCTATTAGCAAACGGTACATTGCTTTGTGTCTATAGCAATAGTGTGTTGTGGCTAAAAAAAGAGTCCGACAAACTATGAAACGTATGTTAATTAACGCAACTCAATCAGAAGAGTTGCGAGTAGCCTTGGTTGATGGCCAAAAGCTTTATGATCTAGATATCGAAAGCCCAGGTCATGAACAGAAAAAATCCAATATATATAAAGCCAAAATTACCCGTATAGAGCCTTCATTAGAAGCCGCTTTTGTTGACTACGGTGCTGAACGTCATGGCTTCCTGCCAATGAAAGAAATCGCCCGTGAGTACTTCCCTAAAGGATATACTTTCCAAGGTCGTCCAAATATAAAAGAAGTGTTACATGAAGGCCAAGAGGTCATCGTTCAGATCGACAAAGAAGAACGAGGACAAAAAGGCGCGGCATTAACAACCTTTATTAGCCTAGCGGGTAGTTATTTAGTTTTAATGCCGAACAACCCTCGTGCTGGTGGTATCTCTCGACGTATTGAAGGTGACGAGCGCACAGAATTAAAAGCATCTTTAAGTAAATTAGACCTACCAAAAGGTATGGGGCTCATTGTTAGAACCGCAGGTGTTGGTAAAGACTATGAAGAGCTAGAGTGGGATTTAAGCGTATTACTTCACCACTGGCAAGCCATTAGCGATGCCGCAGCAAGCCGCCCTGCTCCATTTTTAATTCACCAAGAAACTAACTTAATATTACGCGCTATTCGCGATTATTTGCGTAGAGATATTGGTGAAGTGCTGATCGATCGCCCGAAAACATTCGAAAGCGTTAAAAAGCATATTGAAGTTGTTCGCCCTGACTTTTTAAGCAAAATAAAACTATACACCAGTGACGTACCACTTTTTACCCATTATCAAATTGAAACGCAGATAGAAACAGCGTTCCAACGTGAGGTCCGTTTACCATCAGGTGGCTCTATCGTTATAGATCCTACTGAAGCCATGACGTCTATCGATATTAACTCAGCAAGAGCAACTAAAGGTGGTGATATTGAAGAAACAGCCTTCAACACTAACTTAGAAGCAGCTGAAGAAATTGCCCGTCAATTACGTTTACGTGACTTAGGCGGTTTAGTGGTTATCGATTTTATCGATATGACACCAGTGAGACACCAAAGAGAAGTTGAAAACCGAATGCGAGATTCTGTCCACCAAGACAGAGCTAGAATTCAACTAGGGCGCATTTCTCGCTTTGGCTTATTAGAAATGTCACGCCAACGCTTAAGACCTTCTATTGGTGAAACAAGCCAAGGTGTTTGTCCTCGCTGTAATGGCACAGGCCATGTAAGAGGGGTTGAATCATTAGCGCTCTCTATTCTTCGTTTAATTGAAGAAGAAGCGATTAAAGAAAACACTCAGCATGTGCAAGCACAAGTGCCAGTACCTGTTGCAACCTATCTACTGAACGAAAAAAGACGTTCAGTGATGCATGTTGAAAAACACCATAATGTCAAAGTATTAATCATTCCAAATCCTCACATGGATACGCCTCAATACGAGGTCGTGCGAGTTAAGAAAGATGATGCGACTACTGATGCCAGTTATGAGTTACCTATCAAACAAGCTGAGCTTGAAGAAGCAAAAATGCCTAAATTTGATAAAGAAGCAGCTAAGCGAGATGAGCCTGTCATTCAAGGAATGTCAGCCCCTAAACGCGCAACAACGGATAAGACCGCTCAAGTAGGCAAGGAGAAAGAAAAACCGACGGGTTTCTTTGCTTGGTTAAAATCATTATTCGTCTCTACAGAAGAGCAAAGTAGTAAAACTGAAGAAAAACCTGCGAGTAAAAATAAAGGCAAAGGTCAACAGCGAAGACAAAATCAACGTCGTAACAACAGAGGCAACAAGCGCAATACTCGTAACGACGATAAAAATCAAGCTAAAGACGATAAAGCAAATGACCCAGGTCGTTCATCAAGAAACGATCGCACTAATCAAAATAAATCAGCAAACAAAGCTAAGAAGCAAAATCGTAAACCTGACAATGAAAAGAATCAGGTAGCGAAAGAGGAAAAAGTTGCTGAGCGTCGTCAACGCCGAAATAACCGTAAAAAGGTTAGAGTTGAACAAAGCAACGAAGTTAAGCAGGACAAAGCTAACCTAGCGGTTACAGAAGCAGCTGAAAATACTGCAGCACCCGTTGATTCAGTAGCAGATAAATCAAAATCAGAGGAACGCTCTCGTAACAGACGCTCTCCAAGACATTTACGCTCAAACGGGCAGCGTAGACGTCGTAATAACGAAGCTGAGTCAAAGCAAGTTGAAGGCGCAGTTGAAAGTACACTTCAGTCTGATGAAGCTGTTGAGGCGCGTTACCCTGCAAATGAGACTGCCAACGAAAATGTCGCACCGACATCTGATGAAAATACAGTTCAGAAAGATACGGTTACTGAAAAGCAAGTTGATAGTGCAATGCAAGAAGTATCGACTCAAGAAGAGAATGCTTCAAAGCCTACAGCCTCTGAAATAAAACCAGCGCCTGAAACTATCGAAGAAACTAGCTCTTCAGAGCCAATAGCCAAGCAAGAACTAACTGAAGTTCAACAAAGCTTGCCGCTAGAAGAGATTGCCAACCCAATAGACGTTGCCGATACAGATAAAACTGAGCAAATTGGTAATGAGCAAGCTAGTGAAGAAATAGCACCTTCGTTAGAAGTGACAGCAGAAGCAACTTCCGCGCAAGTTGAAGATGTTCCTGTTGAAAATGAGCTAGCTGAGACAGCAAGCTTAAACACCGAAGCAGAGTCTGAGCAGAAAACTGAAACGATTAAGGAAGTTCAAGCTAATAAAAAGCTAGAGAAAACTCAATCGACAACTGATGCTAAACCAGCAGAGAAGCCTGCTAAGCAAGCTAAAGCACCTAAAAAGACGCAAGTAAAAGATAAGAAACTGGCAAGACAAGTGAAAAAAGCAAATCGCTTATCTGGTAGAGCGTCAGCACCTATGACTAAAACTGAAACCATTACCACGATAAATGCTATACCAACAAGCTTTATGGAAAGTAATGAACGTGTAAGTCATCTCACTTCAGGCAAGTCAGCCATATTAGCTGATGTAAGTAACCGCAGTTTTGCCGAGGCAACAAAACCTTCATAAACTAAGCTACTCAAGTTAGCTTTACTAAGCCAAGCCCTGCCAAGGAGCTTGGCTTTTTTATGCTTGAAAATATATTTTGATACAAATGTTATGCAAAACACTCTTGTCATTTTGTAAAAATATAGTTAACCATTAGCAATAAACTGCTTGACTGACCTTCATGGCACACGTTACATTAATTACTCGGATAAGGGGATATTTAAGCTAGTTAACAAGGAATAGGCAACTGTCTGAAAGATAAATAGTTTATTAGAAATATCAACTTTGAGTTTCGCATCAAGAAGAGTAATAATAATTATGAAAAAATGGTTTTTTTCTGATAATGGTGAAATCAGCGGTCCTTTAGGACTAAAAGAATCCAATGAACTGATCGCCAAAAACCCTGATTTATATGCTTGGCACCCTTCATATAGTCACTGGGTTCCAGTCAGTTGTATTGATGAATTTGAACTAACAGTCACCCCGCCTACTCCTCCTGTTGATGTGCCTAAAGAATTAATTGAAGAACTGATTGACGAAGAAAAGTCTCTTATTTCTACCTTAGACAGAGTAGATAAAACGATTTCAACGACCTCAGATTCCTTATATGAGATAGACACTGAAGTCGACAACTATAGCCAAATTGCCCATAACCTTACTGAAGAAGTTAAAGTGGTTGTGCAAACAATTGAAGCTCAATATGCATCATTACAAAAGAATTTAGCCAATGTTATAAAAACTGACTACGACGTTTAACAGCTAACTAAATTGTGCATATACTAAAAAGATAACGAAAGAATAAGAGTGATGACTATGAAAAAATGGTTTTTTTCAGACAGTGGTAAAGTACATGGACCATTAGATTTACAAGCAGCTAAAGAGTATTTAGCTGATAAGCCAAATGTATATGGGTGGCACCCATCGTTTAATCAATGGAAACCTGTGAATTGTATTAGTGAGTTCGCAGGCATCATTCCTGCAACTGAGCAAACATCACTAGTGCCTAAAGAGCTAACGGATAAGTTTTTAGCTAAAAAGAAACGCTTACAGACTAAATTAACTTCTATTGGTGATAGCATCAACCACACGCAATCAACTTTAGGCAAGTTTGAAAAGCAAATAGAAAGCTACAAAGACTTAACTAAAAACCTCAATGATGATGTTAAATCTGCCATTGTTAATATAGAGAAAAAACACGCGAGTTTAACCAAGAAACTATCACAGGTTAAAAATGCGGTAGAAATTGCTGAAGTTGAAATAGATGATGCTATTGATACATTTAATCAGCGTGTTAACTCAAATGACGTGGTTATGCCATCATGTGACGGCTCTAGCGCACCTGCTAGTCCGCCTAGCAAAGTAACAAAAATAGAGTCTGCGCAAGTTAGCAAAGCAAAAATTGCAGAAACAAAATTAGCGACCCCTCATAAACGCGTAGAGCTTGCAGAGGTTGATAAAGCTCCAGCGAAAACAGAGCCAAAAGCTAAACCTGTTGCTAAAAAGCAAGAAAAATCAAAACCCGCGGAAGCTGAGCAAGCGAATAAAACCGCAACAGAAAGCTTTAACGGCATGAAAAATATGATGAAGTCAGTATTTAGAGGCGATAAAAAAGTTGAAGCTGATAAGCCAGCAGAAACTCAGGCTACCCCTGACAAGCCGCTATCAATGGCTGAGCGTTTAAGACTAGCACAAAATAACTCATAATTGAGTTAACAACTGCTATATAAAAAAACCACCTGAGAAGGTGGTTTTTTTTATTGGGTAATTAAAATTACACAGCAGTTACACAGCAAAAAGCTCATTATGAATTAACATGTGCTAATGCCTGTTTAGCAAGCTTAGTGATTTCTTGCCAATTTTTACCTGCTACAATCTCATTAGAAACAAGCCAAGAGCCACCACAGCACATCACATTAGGTAAGGCTAAATAATCTTTCACATTAGCAAGATTGATTCCGCCAGTTGGGCAAAAACGAATATCAGGAAATGGACCGCCAATCGATTTTATCGCGTTGACACCGCCTGACGCTTCAGCTGGGAAAAACTTTAAATGATCATAGCCAAAGTCTGCGCCATCCATGAGTTCAGATATAGAAGAAATACCGGGGATTAACGCAATATTTCCCTCATTACCTGCTTGCAATAAATCTTTCGTTAAACCTGGGCTTATGGCAAATTTAGCGCCAGCATCATAAGATTGCTGTAATTGCTGACGGTTAGTCACAGTGCCTGAGCCAACAACCGCTTCTGGTAACTCTTTCGCTATTGTACTTATCACATCAAGCGCAGCAGGTGTACGTAAAGTAACCTCTAGCACTTTAATATCAGCAGCTAAAAGCGCTTCTGCTATCGGCAATGCCTCTTCCACCTTATTAATTACTAATACAGGAACAATTGGCCCCATAGCAAAAAGTTCGTTTGGCATTATTTGCCAATTCTTTAAGTTTGTCATACATCCTCTATCTAATTAGCTGCTCATATTTAAGCTAATCATTGTCAATTTTTTAATCACTGATATTTATGTTGATACAATTTCAAAAGCTATAACTATTCATCAAATAGTGAACAAGCTCCCGTTTCTGCTGAACTTAAACTACGACGCATAAAGCCAAATAACTCACGTCCCATGCCCTCATGATGACCATTAACGTTAAAGCTTGCTTGTGCTCTATTTGCTAACTCTTGCTCATCAACCATCAGTGTTAATTCCCCTGTTTCACCATTAAGGTTGATTAAGTCGCCGTTTTTAACTTTTCCTATCAAACCATCATCAACAGCTTCCGGACATAAGTGAATTGCTGCTGGTACTTTACCTGACGCCCCTGACATACGACCATCAGTCACTAATGCAACTTTAAAGCCCTTATCCTGTAATACACCTAATAGTGGCGTAAGCTTATGCAACTCAGGCATACCGCGCGCTTTAGGCCCTTGAAAACGGACAACGGCGACAAAATCTTTTTCTAACTCACCCGCATCAAATGCCGTTTGTAATTCATTTTGATCTTCAAAAACAACAGCTGGCGCATTAATAACAAAACTACCTTCTCGAAGCGACGAGGTTTTAAGCACTGAAACCCCTAAATTACCTTTTAACACTCTTAAACCACCATCTGCTTTAAATGGTTTTTCTACTGTGGTAATAACCTCTGGGTCTAACGACTGTTCAACACCATCTACCCAAACAAGTTGACCGTTTTCAAGTATTGGTCTTTGGGTATAGCGTGTTAATCCTTGACCACAAATTGTCTCAACATCTTCATGCAACAGACCAGCAGACAAGAGTTCTTTAAACAGTAATGCCATACCACCAGCTTCTTGGAAATGGTTAATATCAGCATGGCCATTAGGGTAAATTCTCGTTAATAACGGAACTTCTTTTGATAAATCATTGAAATCTTGGAAATCGATGATAATACCGGCTGCTTTCGCAAAAGCGATAATATGCATGGTTAAATTAGTTGAGCCACCTGTTGCCAACAAAGCAACAATAGCATTGACAATAGAGCGCTCATCTATCATTTTACCAATAGGCATATAGTTACCAGATTGTTGCGTCAATCGTGTTACCTGTTTTGCCGCGGCTTTAGTAAGCGCTTCTCTTAACGGTGTGTTCGGCGCAATAAATGAAGCACCTGGTAGATGAAGCCCCATAACCTCAACAACTAATTGATTTGAGTTTGCTGTACCAAAGAAAGTACAAGTGCCTGGCGCATGATACGAAGCAGACTCTGCCTCAAGTAATGCTGCCTCATCAGCTTCACCTTTGGCATATTGTTGCCTAACTCGTGCTTTTTCCTTGTTTGGAATACCTGAAGGCATAGGGCCTGCTGGTACAAACACCGTTGGCAGGTGGCCAAAAGTCATGCTAGCGATTAAAAGCCCTGGCACGATTTTGTCACAGATACCAAGCATTAAGGCACCATCAAACATATTATGTGACAAGCCAACCGCAGTAGACATGGCAATAACATCACGGCTCATCAAGCTTAAATCCATTCCTGGTTGCCCTTGAGTTACACCGTCACACATGGCTGGTACGCCACCGGCAAACTGAGCAATACCACCCACTTCCTTAACAGCTTCTTTGATTATTTGCGGATAAGTTTGATAAGGCTGATGAGCACTCAACATATCGTTATATGCTGAAACGATAGCGATGTCAGAATGATTTAAGCCTTTAATTAACTGTTTCTCTTCTTTACCGCATGCAGCAAATCCATGGGCTAAATTACCACAAGATAAACTTGCACGATGTACCGTCGATGACTTGGCTGCTTCAATCTTCTGTAGATACTTGGCGCGCGTCTTTTCACTACGTTTAATAATTCTGTTGGTTATATCTACAATTTGCTGTTTCATTTGCTCTCTCTGCCTTTAAATCTTATGCTTGCAATTTTCGCGTTATGCTAAAAGTTAGGGTGCCCAATATATTTGTGTTGTTAAGCTTTCATCATGCAAAAAAGCTCTGATTGGCATATCAAATATATCTTGACTCGCAAGTGCTTTATCTAAAACCTTCTGCTTGTTTTCTCCACATAAATGTAAAAATACATGCTTACTTTGAGCAAGCGCAGAAAAAGTAAAGCTTATTCTTTGATGCGGAGCAGTTGTCGGCTGTACACTAATAAGTGCATTGCTATTATCACGAGAAAGACCCGCTTCAATTTGTTCGCTACATGGGAACAATGAAGCCGTATGACCATCTTCGCCCATACCCAAAATAAGGACATCAAGCGGTAAAAGCGTATTATTTGCGGCAACATTCAGATCTGCCAAAATATCTTCTGTTAATTCTTCACCTTGCTTCAGGTGAAAAAACTTGGCTACTGATGCCGGCCCTTGTAACAAGTTTTTAAATACAAGCTGTGTATTACTGGCATCACTGTCAATAGCAACCCAACGTTCATCGGCTAAGGTAATGGTGACTTTTTTCCAGTCGATATCCTTATTAGCTAATTGAGCAAAAAAGCCTTTCGGTGTTGAACCGCCGGAAACAGCAATACTCGCCCTGCCCTTATGCTTGATAGCTTCAGCCAATAAATTAGCAACTTGATTTGCTAGATTAGTATCAAGATCATCTCTTGTTGAAAAATTATGAATCTTCTGCATTATTCCACCCATTGACGATCATCACGCGCGATTAACGCAATTGAAGAAACTGGCCCCCAAGAGCCTGCTGGGTAAGGTTTTGGTGCTTCATTAGTACTTTGCCACGCATCAATAATACTGTCAGCCCATGTCCAAGCAGCCTCAACTTCATCACGACTTACAAATAACGATTGATTGCCGTTCAATACTTCCAGCATCAAACGCTCATAAGCATCAATTACGCGTTCATTTTTATATGTTTGTGAAAAGCTTAAATCCAACTTGTTTTCTTGGATATGCATTTGCGATGCAATACCGGGAATCTTGTTCATCATTTGCAACTCAACACCTTCATCTGGCTGCAAACGAATAGTCAATTTATTGGCCGGTAAATCGCTATAACTGTCCTTAAATATATTGTGAGGCTGTTGTTTAAAATGAACGACTATTTCACTGTGTTTGGCCGGCATACGTTTACCTGTACGTAAATAAAACGGTACTCCCTTCCAACGCCAGTTATCAATCTCAGCTTTAATTGCAACAAAGGTTTCTGTTGTGCTGTCTTTGTTAGCACCCTCTTCATTTAAGTATCCGGGTACAGGCGCACCATTTAAAAAGCCATCGCTGTATTGGCCACGAACAGTTTTCTCTTTAATGTTCTCTTTATTAATTGGCCTAAGCGCTTTGACTGCCTTTAATTTTTCATCACGTACACTTTGCGCGCTTAGATCCGCTGGTGGCTCCATTGCTAGCAAGGAAAGAATTTGTAATAGATGATTTTGCACCATATCTCTCATTTGGCCTGCTTCATCATAAAAGCCCCAACGGCCTTCAATTCCAACACTTTCTGCGACGGTAATTTGTACGTGATCTATGCTGTTTCTATCCCAATTATTGGTGAATAGCGAATTAGCAAAACGTAACACCAATAAGTTCAGTACAGTCTCTTTACCTAAATAATGATCTATACGATAGGTTTGCTGTTCTTTAAAATACTTTGCTACTTTATCATTGACAACTTTTGAAGACTCGAGTGAATGGCCAATAGGCTTTTCCATTACCACGCGATCACTATCGCTGATTAATTGCGCTTCATTTAAACCCGCACAAATATCACCATAAATTGCCGGAGGTGTAGAAAAGTAATAAACACGTGTTTTATTACCACTAGCTAAGGTATTCGCTAGATTGACGTAAGCCTGCTCATTTTTAAAATCAAGTTGTTGATACACTAAACGAGCTAGAAAGCGTGTTAATACCGCCTCATCAAGTGCTTCTTTAACAAAAGCCTGTAGGTTTTCCAACACAATCGCTTCAAATTCTTTAGGTGTATGCTCTTGTCTGGCTACACCAACAATTCTGCTTTGTTCATTGATTAAGCCACAGACCTCAAGCTGATATAACGCAGGTAATAGTTTTCTGCGCGATAAATCCCCCAGGGCGCCAAAGATGACAATTTCACTGGCTGATTGATAATCTAAATTTTTCATACAATGTCTCTGTTGATGCTTTGACTAATTTTTTAACACCACTAGCCATAACTAAAGCAAATAATTTGTAAGTAAACTACATATACCTCTAATTTAGCGCTTGTTTGCTCATCAGTAAAGTATTTTTTGTAATTTTACTACATTTGTTTTGTTGATATTTATTTCTAGCGCTCACAATCATTAAAGAGACGAAATTTAACAAATATTACACTGCTGAATTATTAAACATTTGCAAATCTAAAGCCATTTGCATTATATTAGCGCTAATTATGAAATAAAATTTCATTTTTTCTGTTATAAAAACAGAAAATAAATTACAGTAAGCGTTATTGACCTGAGATATATAATCAGGGGTAGCAGTTAATGAAACAAATTCAGCGCTAGGATCAAACCATAATGAATATATTAGAAAAGATCGCTAATGAACTAGACACACTCAGTAAATCAGAAAGAAAAGTAGCAGAAGTAATTCTCGCTTCACCAAGTACAGTAATTCATTCAAGTATTGCGGCCTTAGCCAAACAAGCCAATATTAGTGAACCTACCGTGAATAGGTTTTGTCGTCGCCTTGACACAAAAGGCTACCCAGACTTTAAATTGCACTTAGCTCAAAGCTTAGCCAATGGTACCCCCTATGTTAATCGCCATGTTGACGAGAATGACAGCGCCAGTGAATACACCGCCAAAATCTTTGAATCGACTATGGCTAGCCTTGAATTAGCACGTAAAAGTTTAGATGCTAACGTTATTAATCGCTCTGTCGATTTGTTAACTCAAGCCAATAAAATCTCATTCTTTGGTTTAGGGGCGTCTGCGATTGTTGCCCATGACGCACAAAATAAGTTTTTCCGCTTCAATGTACCTGTTGTTTATTTTGATGACATATTAATGCAACGTATGAGTGCTATAAATAGCCAACAAGGGGATGTTGTTATCGTGATATCTCATACTGGTAGAACAAAGTCATTAGTGGAAGTGGCCAGCTTAGCCAAAGAAAATGATGCAACGGTTATAGGTATCACAACCGAAGGTACGCCACTTGCTAAAGAATGTAATATTGTTTTATCCGTTGATGTCTCTGAAGATACAGATCTTTATATGCCAATGTCTTCACGTATTGCCCAACTTGCATTAATTGATGTATTAGCAACCGGCTTTACCCTAAGAAGAGGCAGCAAATTTAGAGATAATCTGAAAAAAGTTAAAGACAGTTTAAGAAGCTCACGCTTTGATAGAAAAGAATAATCTCATAAAAATAATAACATCAATTTTACAATAAGATTAGTAGCTAAATATAAATCAGTTAAAAATTTTAAATGAATAAGGATTCCAATGCCTAGAAGAACCAAAATAGTTGCTACCTTAGGGCCAGCAACCGATGATAGAGAAAAGCTAAAAAGCGTATTAGCAGCAGGTGTGAATGTTGTTCGACTTAACTTTTCACACGGTGTTCCTCAAGATCATATTGACAGAGCTGCCACTGTTCGTAGTGTTGCCAAAGAGTTAGGTATTTATGTCGGTATCCTTGGCGATCTACAAGGTCCTAAAATCCGTATTTCAACATTTAAAGATGGCCCTATCCAGCTTGCCGTTGGTGATAAATTTGAATTGGATGCAAAACTAGAAAAAGGCCAAGGTTGCCAAGAAAAAGTAGGCATCGACTACAAGCAACTAGTACAAGATGTATCTTCTGGTGATATCTTATTGCTCGATGACGGCCGAGTGCAATTAAAAGTACTATCAACATCAAGTTCTTCTGTGTTTACGGAAGTGACGGTTGGCGGTCCACTTTCAAACAATAAAGGCATCAACCGCCAAGGTGGTGGCTTAACAGCGCCAGCACTGACAGATAAAGATAAAGAAGATATTAAATTAGCAGCTAAAATTGACGTTGATTTTCTTGCTGTATCTTTCCCTCGTGATGCCGCAGATATGCGTGAAGCCCGTTTATTAGCGCAAGAAGCCCATTGTGACGCTCGCTTGGTTGCGAAAATAGAGCGTGCTGAAGCAGTAAACGATGACAAAGTGCTTGATGATATCATTTTAGCCTCTGATGTTGTTATGGTCGCCCGTGGCGATTTAGGTGTTGAAATTGGCGATGCCGAACTTGTCGGCAAACAAAAGCATATTATTGCTCGCTCTCGCCAGCTTAACCGTGTAGTGATCACGGCAACACAAATGATGGAAACCATGATAGAGCAGCCTATGCCAACACGTGCTGAGGTTATGGATGTATCTAATGCTGTGCTCGATGGTACCGATGCCGTTATGTTGTCGGCAGAAACGGCGGCTGGTAAGTACCCTGTTGAAACAGTTACTGCGATGGCTAATGTTTGTTGTGGTGCAGAAAAACACCGCTCTGTGAACATTTCAAATCACAGATTAGAGCTAACCTTTACTGAGATTTCAGAGACAGTGGCACTTTCTGCTATGTATGCAGCCAACCATCTTGAAGGTGTTAAAGCCATTGTTGCTTTAACCGAGTCAGGGCAAACCAGTAAGCTGATGTCACGTATTACCTCTGGTTTACCGATTTTCTCTTTATCTCGTCACCGTAAAACCTTGAATAAAACCGCCATTTACCGTGGTGTATACCCTATTGAGTTTGATTCAACTCACGCAACCAATGATTCTTTATCTGATGATATTTTAAAAGTACTAAGCCAAAATACTGAATTAAATATTGGCGATAAAGTGATTTTAACGCACGGGGATATGATGGAAACAGTTGGTGCTTCAAATACTATCAAAGTATTAACCGTTGCCAAAAAGCACCTATAACCATAAAAAATGCATTTAAAAAGAGCGACTTGATTGTCGCTCTTTTTGTTTTTTAACTGGCAATGGCCAATTTAACTTTGTCTTTATAACTTCGACTCACTTTAAGCTCTTTACCATTACTCATAACTAAATAGTATTCACCATTCACTTGACTACAAAACTTTTCAATAAAGTGCTTATTTACTATGGTAGATCTGTGATTGCGAATAAACTGTTTAGGATCAAGCGCCGCTTCAAGCTCTTTCATGGTTTTTCGTAGAATATGAGTAGTCTCACTATAACCAGTCGCCGTTTTAACTTGTGAGTGCACACACATATAATCACCTGCCGCATCTATCCACAAGATATCTTTTACCGGTACTCGACTAACTTCGCCACCATCTTTAATAGGTAAAATATCTGAATAACTTGAGATACTGATCTCTTCATCGTTAGCCAATTCAGATAAAATTTGCTGATAATCATTCCCGGTTACATCGCTCACTAACCTAACCAATTTAGATTTATGCGCACTATCTTTGCTTGATTTAAAATGCAGACGTATCTTATCCATAGCTTGTGCTAAACGTTCTTCATCTGCAGGTTTAAGCAAATAATCTAAGGCATGCACTTCAAAGGCCTTGATTGCGTACTGATCAAATGCGGTAACAAATACCACCACGGGCATTTTCAAGCCTTGTGCAATAATATTTTCAATAACTTCAAAACCATTAATACCAGGCATTTGTATATCTAAAAACATTAGATCAACATCATAGGCTCGAACAGCTTCAATTGCTTCCCGGCCATTGCTACATTGAGTAATGAGATTAATATCAGAATGTTCCTGTAAGCGAACCGCCAAGCCTTTACGTGCTAACGGTTCATCATCAACTATGATGGTTGATAACGACATACGACTTCCTATGTTAATTCAAATGGCATACGAATATTTACTTTAACACCTGAAGGTTGATTATGAGAAACAACCAAAGAATATTTTTTGCGATAAAGCGCCTGTAATCTTTCTCTGGTATTCACTAAACCAACGCCACTTTCGCGATGTAAATTACCGTCCACTATATCAGCTCCTGGGCCATTGTCAGCAACTTCAATCAGTAAATCATTGGCAAAACGCTTCACGGTAATATTTATTTCACCACCTTGCTCCTGTACCGCAATAGCATGTTTAATAGCATTTTCTGCCAGTGGTTGTAGAATCATACTTGGCACTAATGCTTGCTGACATTCGGGCTCAATGTGAAAATTAACTGACAATCTATCCTCAAATCGTACTTTTTCTATCGCCAAATATAGCTCAAGTGCCTGTAATTCACTTTCTAAACACACCTTTTTCATGGGGTCTTTATCTAGAGAATAACGTAAAAACTCACTTAATTTCGTTACCATAGAGTTAGCCGTTTGATTCTCTTTCACGAGTATCAAGGTTGAAATAGCGTTTAAGGTATTAAATAAAAAATGTGGGTTAAGCTGGTATCTAAGCATTTTTAATTGTGCTTGATGCGCAACGGTATTCGCTTTTAATACATTTTGCTTTTCCACCTGTAGCATTTGGTAGTACTTAGTACCAAAATACAAGCCACTCCAGCTTAAAATGATGTAGAAAGACCAAACACTCGATTGGGTATACATCAACAGAAAATCAGGTTTATAACCGTGTTTGTATATTTCCCAATAGTTAATATTCTTTACAATCTGCCAAAGTACACCGGTAATATAAGAGGCAACAATAACAATAACAGCAATTTTAAGCGGAGGTAAGTTCCATACCTTTTGATAGATATAGCGAAGTGGTACGGTAAATAGCCAGCCAGCGTAAGCATTTAAAAAAATAATAACCACGAAAATGTCACGTAAGTCATGTAACAAGGAGCCTAAATAGTGCACTAAGGCAAAACCAAACCAGCCCGCACTATGGGCAAGCCAGAACAGGCGATTTCTATTTTCTAATAAGTCTTTCCAATTCACACTAACTATCCATTTAACTATTACAACTTAAGTATGCGCTAGTGCACGCTTAACTTCATGGCCTTTAATCGTAGCTTTCCAACCATTTATCGCATTTTCATGCAATATAGATTAAGAACATTCTTATACAGACAACATAGGACCAAGCGCTTGTCCACCAAGTAGGTGCATATGAATATGGTACACTTCTTGGCCACCATGCTTATTGCAATTCATGATCAAGCGATAGCCATCTTCATCAATACCTTCTTCCTTCGCCAATTTCTTCGCCACTGTAATCATGCGCCCTAAGGTTAATTCATCCGCTTCTTCAACATCATTAATGGTTGGAATTAACTTATTAGGAATAATTAAAATATGGGAATCAACGCGTGGGGCAATATCACGAAATGCGGTAACTAATTCATCTTGATATAACAAAGGTGTTGGGATCTCTTGGCGAATGATTTTTGAAAAAATTGTCTCTTGTGGCATAGCAAAACCTATTTAAGTAATTTGGACAGGGTTTAAGTTTAACGAAAAACATGATCTGAAAACATAAAAAAGTGGAATTTACTTGTTTTACTTCAGTTTGTTGACCTCAATCAAAAACCCATTATTACAACCTATGTCATGCTAGCTATTCAATAAGGAAATGTGCAGCTTATAAAGTGCTAGTGAAACTAAATATACGAACAAACCGGGCAAGACAATGGATATAGATTTTAGCGAAATCATTTATTTAAAAGATCCAAAATGGCAAGACTTACATGCCGATTACGTACAATTTTTACTATCGATGGCAGGGCCAACTGTTATTGATATTACTGGTAAGGACACTAGTAAGTATCGAGTTTTTGTCACCTTACTACAAGGTGACGAACCTTCAGGCCTTATTGCAATGCATCGTTGGCTAACATCACGTGATGAAGCACAATTACCACAAACGAATATTCGATTTATTATTTGCTCTGTTGAAGCAGCAGCAATGCATCCATTATTTAGTACCAGGTACACAGATGGTGGTATGGATATCAATCGCTGTTTTGGTAAACACTGCTCAACAGAATGTCATACCGATACCCAAAAAGGTTACTGTGAAAGAGCGAAACTCATTGAGACGGCTATTCGCGAGGTAGCACCAGAAATGGTGATCGACCTTCATAATGCCTCAAGCCCTGGACCTACCTTTGCGGTGAGTTCAGTGATCACAACAGACACCTTATCTTTGGCATCTTTTTTTAGTCAAACGTTAATACTCTCTGATTTACACATAGGCTCGATAATGGAGCAAGAATTCAATTGCCCATTTATCACCATAGAGTGTGGCGGTTGTAGTGATGAACAGGCACATGAGGTTGCTTACTCAGGTATTAAACAAGTAACCGCATGTGAAAACATTGGCTACATTCACCAAGAAAAGAACGTTGAAGTAATTTACAGACCGCTGCGGTTACAACTTAAGCCTGATGTCAAATTATCTTATGCTGCCCATGATGAAGGCTATCGAGGTGTTACCTTAAAAGATAATATTGAGTACTTTAATTTTGGCAGTGCCCATCAAGACGAGATGCTAGGTTGGGTAGATGGTAATGGTTTAAATAATTTACAACTGCTCAACAAAAGTGGTGAAGATGTTATCAACGAGTACTTTTATACCCGTGATAACCAACTCGTTTGTTTGCATAACTTAAAATTATTTAAAGCGACAACCAATAAAAATATAGCCACGAATGACTGTCTATTCTATGTGGTTAAACTTACCAATGGTGAAATGCATGGTTAACTTACGCCATGGTTAACTTACGCCATGGTTAACTTACGCCATGGTTAACTTACGCCATGGTTAATTCAGTTCGTTAATTAACAACAAAGTTAACTTTTAACGCAAATAAATAAAAGGTCGAGTATTACTCGACCTTTTTAGTTTACGTATCTTTATTACCGTACTGAAAGCGCTTATTTTGCTAAGGCACTATTTAATCTATCAAAGCCTTTAGCTAAATCCTCGATTAATTCATCAACATTTTCAAGGCCAATATGAACGCGTACTAGCGGGTATTGAGACGACCACTGTGTGGCACTTCTGAGTGAGGAAACATTGCTAATACCTAAAATTAAGCTTTCAAAACCGCCCCAAGAATAGCCCATTTTAAAGTGAGATAAACCATCAAGGAAGGCCTTAATTGATTGCTTATCACCTCGATTCAAAACGAAAGAAAATAAACCATTAGAGCCGTTAAAATCACGCTTGAAAAACTCATGACCTGGGCATGAAGCAAAAGCTGGATGTAAGATACTGGCAACTTCTTCACGTGTTTGTAACCAATGAGCAACCTTTAAGGCATTTTCTTGATGTTGCTTTAAACGCACACCTAAAGTTCTAATACCGCGTAAAGCTAAATACAAATCATCTGGAGAGGTACATTGCCCCATTAAATAACTATTATCTCTTAATTGAGGCCAATACTCCTCAGTCGCAGTAGCCGTACCTAACATGACATCAGAGTGACCAACAATATATTTAGTTGCGGCTTGTACGCTAACATCTACACCATAGTCAAATGGTTTAAAATTAACCCCGGCTCCCCAAGTATTATCTAACATAACGATACAGCCATGTTGATGGGCAATACGACTAATCGTTGGTACGTCTTGCACTTCCATGGTAATAGAGCCAGGCGATTCTAAAAAGACTAAGCGAGTATTATCTTGAATTAACCCTTCAATATCAGCACCAATTAATGGGTCATAATAGGTTGTTTCTATTCCCATTTTTGCCAAAATTTTATCGCAATAATCTCTTGTTGGTTCATAGGCAGTATCCACCATAAGAATATGATCACCAGCACTAACAAAAGCTAATATGGCATTCGTAATGGCAGCGGTTCCTGAAGGATACAGAGCACAACCTGCTCCGCCTTCTAACTCAGTCATAGCTTCACTAAAAGCAAACGCTGTTGTTGTACCTCGTCTACCATAAACCATGGTTTGATTAAAACGGTTAGCAACAGCGTTATTCATTTCATCAACAGTATTAAAAACAACGGTTGATGCTCTGGTAACACTTGGGTTTACTACACCATTGGTCCACTTGTCATTGCGTCCCGCTGTTACAAACTTGGTTTCATTCTTCATGGGTTACTATCCTAAATTTTAATTGCCAATATTAAATGACACTAGGCTGTAGCTATCTAGCCATCTAAACGTTTATTGGCTTTATTTATAACCTGAAATACAACTTTATGCACTAAGTAAAGACAAAAAAATTAAAATAACTCATAACATACTTATATAAAACAGAGCTTAATATCTCACTAAGCTGAGGTTAACTAAAAAAGCTCTTGCTGGCTGTTGGTGAGTTGCTCAAAAGATGTGTGTAAAAAGGGCAATATATCATTGGCGATGGGTTTTATTTGTTTATCAATATAATAATCATAATCTAAAGGGCTAGTTAACATCTCAAGCGGCTGCACACCATTAACGGTAATAACATAGTCAATTTTGCTACCACGCTTATAGTGATTTTTACCTAGCTGTTTATTGGCAATAATGCAGGCTTTAATATGTGGTGGAGTATTCTTATAATCTTGTAAGTTTCGCCTGATTTTTTTACTAAAAACCAATTGCTCGTCATGATCTCCTGCTCTAATTTGCGCAATCAGCTTTATTAAATAATCTTTATACGGCTCACCATTAAAAATCAAAGAGTACAGTTGTTGTTGAAATAACTTCGCGGTCTCTGTCCAGTCACTTCGAACCGTTTCCATACCTTTAAACACTATTTTGTCATCTGCTAGTCCTGCGTACCTTTTTTTAGTGCCGATTGACTTTCCACCTTTAGCAATATCTAACCCTCGTATGGTTGGCATCAAAAATTTACTAAAGTGAGTTTCAAATTCAATTTCCAAATAACAATCCAGCTGGTACTTTTCTTGCAGTGTTTCTTGCCAACGCTCATTGATATACCCTTCAAGTTGTTTACCTAACTTTAAACTCTCAGCATTAGCTAAATCATTATCAAGATAAACAAAAATAGAATCGGTATCGCCATAAATTACCCGATAGCCTTGCGCTTCTATCCATTGCTTGGTGGTTTTTAAAATTTCATGACCTCGTTTAGTTATTGCACCTGATAAACGCGGATCAAAGAATCGACAGCCCGTTGAGCCTAAGACACCATAAAAGCTATTCATAATAATTTTTATCGCTTGTGATAATGGCGCATTTTTTTGCTGTTTTGCTTTGTCTCGCTCTTGCCAAAGGTTAGTAATGATATCTGGTAAAAAGTGCGCCTCTCTTGAAAAATAAGCGTCATCAAATGCTGGGATAACTTGGCTGACATCTTCCTGCTGCGCTTTAACTTGCATGCCTTCAATCAGCCCCATAGGGTCTATTTTAAAAGTACGAATAATACTCGGGTACAGGGATTTAAAATCTAACACTAAAACATTGTCATATAAGCCAGGTAATGAGTCCATCACGTAGCCACCCGGTGACACTAAATCAGAGTTGCCATCCCCCATATTCGGTGCAACATAACCGCTTCGATGCAATTTAGGTAAATACAGGTTAGTAAAAGCCGCAACTGAGCCACCTACTCTATCTATGGTCAGCCCAGTTAAGCTTGCTCTTAATAAAGCAAATTCAAGCAATTGCTCTTTGGCAAAAATAAGTGATACTAATCGGCAATCTTCTAAGTTATACGCCGCTAATGCCGTTTTGTTATGATGAAAGTTGTCAGTGATTTCTTTAACACGATTTTCAACATCAGTTACTTGCTTTTTTTTCCCTAAAAGTTGTTGGGCTATGAAATCTAGTGAAAAGCTAGCAAACTGGTAGGTCGCCGTTTTTAGCACATCAATACCATCAAGTACTACTCGACCGGCAATATCAAGGAAGTAATGCTCATTTGCATTACTGTTTTGTCGCCAACGCACCGCACTATGGTCACGGCCAATGGCAAACGGTAAGCCATATTTATCAAAACGCTTTTGCAATAACCTAAAATCAAAGTTAATAACATTCCATCCTATAAACACATCAGGGTCAAAAGTATTAATTTCTGCTAAGAGTTGCTCTAGTAATAACTCTTCATTCGCCACCCAGTGAATATAACTTGGTGCATCTGCTTGCTCAGCCCCAATCATAATAACTCGCTGAAATTCTTCATGGTTATTATTATGCTTAGCCAGCGCGTACAGGCCTATAGAATAGAGCTCTCCTTCCATTGAACACTCAATATCAAGTGATAGCGTTTTTAATGATACATTGTTTTGCTCAGTCGTTTTTTTACACTTAACTTCATATACCTTTCTATAGCGATGACAATGTTGACTTGCGCCGATAAAAGATAAGTCAGCAGTAATAAAGCGCTCCATTAAGTAACGATCATCAGGGCGAATATCATCTTCATAACACTTTATTCCCTCTCGCTTTAATACATCACGAGCACGATAAAAATGTTGCAATGACTGAAAATAGCAGGCAAATACTGGCTTTTGATTAAAAGTCTTTAATGGCACAGCTTGACAGTCCACAGCCATATTTACCAATAGGCTCTTGGCCTTGTGAGCATAGTCAGCTTCAATAAATAATGTTGCCCGTTGATCATCAATAATTAACTGAAATACACCAGACTGACCTTTTACCCACAACCTAATTTGCAAGCGACCATCAACATCAAGTGCTTGGCGAGTCAATAACTTACCGGATTGAATGACATTTGTTGCTGTACTAGACATGTCGCCCCATTTCTTTAAAAATTTATCAGTTTTTCGCAGTTAATTATGTCAACAAACAACAAACCTGTTAATATATACAGCACTTTACCCTAATACTAACTATTTTTAAACGACTTATCTATGCTAACTGATGCGCTAAAACAAGTGATACGTGAATCGTACAAAGCAATTGGCGAGAACTTAACTAACTTCAGCCCACGTAAACAGCAAAACTTTCTTATTGCCGAAATAGCAAAAACATTAGCGGGTGAATATTCGAAAGAGCGTAAAATCATTACTATAGAAGCTGGTACAGGCACAGGTAAATCTCTCGCATATAGCTTAGGTGCTATTCCTCTGGCTATAGCTCGTGATAAAAAGGTCTGTATTTCAACAGCAACCGTTGCTCTACAAGAGCAGTTGGTCAATAAAGATCTGCCCTTTCTTAAAGATTACGCCAATATAAATTTTGACTATGTCTTAGTGAAAGGAAGACAAAGATATGTTTGCCGACAAAAACTTAGCCAAGCGGTAACATCAGACTCATCGCAAATTGGTTTTACCTTCGCGCAAAAACCGGACGCAAGTGATATTCGCACACTCAATGCGATGCATAAGGCGCTACTTGATGGCAGTTGGCAAGGCGATATTGACTCGTGGAAAACTCATTTACCTCAGCACATTTGGCAACAAGTACAAAGCGATAAACACAGCTGTTTAAAGCATTTATCTGAGCATAGTCATTGCCCTTTTCATAAAGCGCGTGAGCTTATGGAGCAAGCCCATGTGTTAGTGATAAACCACAGTTTATTACTGGCTGATTTAGAGCTTGGTGGTGGAAAAATCCTTTCAATTCCTGAAGATACCTACTACATCATAGATGAAGCTCACCATCTACCCAAGGTAACGCGTGACCATTCAAGCGCAACAATCACGCTAAAAGGCGCCTTAGACTGGTTAAAAAAATTACAAGAAACTGGCGACAAAATGGCAAAGCTGATTAAATCACAAAAAGCCATTTCTCCGTCGTTAAAACTCGCTGATGATTGCCAAGATTTATTGGTTGAGATGCAAAAAGTACTCACGTTTATCGAGAATAATCGAGCAAGTTATTTCCCTGTGAGCGAACAGTCGCAAGCAAAATTCAATCAAAGTGACGAGCAAATTTACCGTTTTGAAAATGGTATTATTCCCAGTACCTTAAAAAACTGGGCGCAAGATATTCAAGAACTCAGTAAAAAAGCCCTTAACAGCTTAAATAAATTGTACAATAGTTTGATAGAAGCAGTTAAAGATGGCGATTGTCAACTTTACCTCGCTGAGCCCTTACTGGCGGAAGCTGGCTTTATGATCCAGCGCTTGGAAAATTTGCAATCACTTTGGGCGATGTACGCTAAAACTGATAGTGAAAAAGCCGCCCCTATGGCACGCTGGCTGGAAAACTTACCTGTTGGTGAAAATAGAAAACGACAAGACTTTTTACTTTGTGCCTCACCGATTGACGTTGGCTTTGCTCTTGAAGATATGCTTTGGAGTCAATGTGAAGGCGCGGTATTGTGCTCAGCCACCTTAAAAGCACTTAATTCATTTGATCACTTTCGCTACCAAGCAGGATTAAGAGCCGATGATGGCTCTCAATATCAGCAAGTCAACTCACCTTTTAATTATCAGGAAAATGCTCAACTAATTATTGCTGATATGCTTAATGAGCCCAGTGCTAAAGCATTCACCCAAGAATTAATTAATGTCATGCCAAACTACTTATGTGCAAGTGAAGAAATTAACAAAGCGAGCTTAGTATTATTCTCTTCTTATTGGCAAATGAAAGAAGTGGCTAAATCACTGCGCAGTGATCACAAGCTTAAAATATTAATGCAAGGAGAAGATTCCAGACAGCATATTATTGATACGCATAAGAAAAATTGTGATAACAATAAGCAAAGTATTATATTTGGCACACAAAGTTTTTCAGAAGGGTTAGATTTACCAGGTCATTACTTAACCAATTTAATTATCACTAAACTGCCCTTTTCTGTCCCTACCTCTCCTGTTGAACAAGCACAAGCTGAGCACATCACGGCAAAAGGTGGTAATCCATTTATGACACTTTCTGTACCAGATACCTCCAAAAAATTGGTACAAGCGTGTGGTCGATTGCTACGTAATGAAAAAGACAGCGGCCGTATTATATTATTAGATAAACGTGTTGCTACTAAACGCTATGGCAAACAATTACTCGACTCTTTACCGCCATTTAAACGACTTTACGAATAAAAAGCCAAATAAAAAAGCCGAAGGTTAATCCTTCGGCTTCAATACTATAGCTGTGCAATCAACTTATAGTGACATAACAAAATCAAGTAATGATTGACGCTCGGCTTTATCAAGCGCCATAAAATCAGTTTTACTTTGCTCAGCCTCGCCGCCATGCCATAAAATAGCTTCTTCAACGCTTGCTGCACGGCCATCATGTAAAAAACCAGCGCCGGGGTTTACTGTTTTCGTTAAGCCTAAGCCCCAAAGCGGACGAGTCTTCCACTCAAAACCATTGGCTCTAAAGTCACGACGGTGATCAGCCAAACCTTCACCTAAGTCATGTAATAACATATCTGTGAACGGGTAGATTTTTTGCCCTTTAATTGCATCTGGTGCCGGTAAGCCTCCTAATAATTGTTCACCTGATGCAGTAGTAAATTCAGGGTGATGGCATGAGGTACAGTTTACTTGATCAAATAGCTGCGCTCCCGTTATCACGCTTTCATCATTGACGTTTCTACGTGCTGGCACAGCTAATGTCTCAGCGTAAAACACCACATCATCAGAGAAGGCTTGATCTGCTTCGGTATTTCCCTGCTCATCAATGCCCGTATCAACAAAGCCAGTACGAGCTAAATAATCTTCATGCATTGCAGTACCTGCAATACTTTCATCAGGAAATAATGGATTAGTAATGCCCATATCGCCGCGTAAAGCACCTAGTGACTGTACACGCACACTTGGCGTACTCGCCTTCCAACCAAAGCGACCTAAAGAGACGGGGTTTTCATCATCTTGCTTGGCTTTTACAGGATCAAATACCCAGTTTGCTCGACCAGAAATATTATCACCGTTACTATCATCTTCATCGGCTAAGGCAAGAATATCTGCTTCAGGTATTAACTCTAATAAACCTAAACCAAATACTGGCATACCATTTCGAGGGCTGTAACGTACATTATCTTGTAATATTGCGCTATTTAATCGATCACCACCATTAACATCATAAGGTTCTTCAATAGTAAACAAGGGCTTTTTCAGTTGAACACGACTACCATCTGGGTAAGTTACCGTTGAATATTCATACGATAAATAAACATTCGCTTGACCTATAAAAGGCTGTTCTTGCCAATCAACACGCGCTTTTAGTACTCCGCGATGGAATAACTGAGTACCAAAATCTGGTACTGGCGTATTTTTACAGTAATTATTATCAATAGATGGCATATCGCAATCATCATCAGCTATGCTCATTCTTAAGAAAATACCCGCTTCAGGCCCGAGCAAGACACGCTCTTTACCTTCAGGTATTGTTATGGTTGATGAGCGACCGTCACGTTGATGACAAGAATTACAATCTTGGTTGTTAAATACCGGGCCTAAACCATCTAGCTCAGGGTGTTCTTCATTTGGCGCTGTGGTAAAAGATGTTTCAAACAAAGCATCGCCAGCTAAATGTTGTTCAAGCTCTTGAGCAGTTAAATTAGGCATAGGGGTTGAGAAACCGTGACCTGAATCACTGGCATCAACGGCAGTAGCGTCACCACCAAGCTGAGTAACCAAGGTATAACTCACTTGTGGTTCGACAACATCATCGTTATCAGAATCACTTGAATTACAAGCAGATACTAGCAGCATACTACTAATAATAAGCGCTAATTTATTCAATTCGGCTCTCTGTAGATTATGGGAATTCATGTTATTGTCCAGAACAGTGTGCATCCATGCACTGATTGTTTCCCTGCGATAGGAGTTAGCGATCTAAGCGTTTATGCCTAAATCGCCTGTTACAGTCATTTATCAGTGATTTATCAGTGATTATTGCTGCCACTGTTGAAGTAGCGTTAATACGTCATTTTCCAAAGATGACTGCAATACAGTTAATGCATCAATAGCCGTTTGAATGCGCTCACGAGCAGCTTCATCACCTATGGCTTGTCTAAATGGCATATTGTTATCACCAGCTATGGCTTTAATTGCCGCAATAGCCGCTTCAATTTCACCATCAACACGAGCTGCAACGGTAGCATCTGCCGCTTCAACAAAGTCAATAATGCCTTGTTTATCAGCTTGCTCTGGGTATTCACCACGATATACATTTTGTACACCTTGAATGTTATCGCTAAAATCTACTAACGAGTTCCAGCTATACTGAGATTCAACCGTCGACGTATCACTTGTTTCAATGCTAGTACCAAATGGCTCAGCTATTTTTCCGTTACCTACTTCATCAACAATACCTATCATGCCATTGATTAACTCTTCAATAACACCTAACTGAGAAGCGTAGATGTCATTATTAGGATCTAATAGCAAATCTTTATAGGCAGGGCTTGCACTGTCATTTGGATCATTAGCTACAGTCCAAGCATCAAATAAGGTTTGTGTATGATTTTTAAATACTTCAGCCGTTGCAGATAAATACTCACGCTCAAGCTCTGTCATTTCATCAATAGACTTGTCATTATCTGTAACACCATCACCGAACAATAAAAACTCCATGGTGTGGAAGCCTTGAACATCATCATTCCAGTTTTTAATTTCATCCGCTGAGAAACTTGTTTGATTAGCTAACAAGGCACTTAAATCACTGGTATTTAATGGCCATGTATCTAAATGCGGATCAATAGATAAGGCGTCAACCGGGCCAAAGATATGTGCCTCACCTTGTTCCCATGGCACACGAACATCTTTCCACGCTTGTTGAGCCGCAGCCAAGTTTTCAGCCGTTGGCGTATTAACTAAAGTCTGAGTTGCATTAACAAAAATTTCAGCTTTATCATTAAGTGCTTCATAACCAGCTACGATAACATCATTGGTTAAATTGGTGATCATCTCTGTTGCTTGAAAAGAAAACCCGGTTGGCGCAGGTGTCACATCTTTGTCATCATTAGAAGAGCTACTGCTACCACAACCTGCTAATAAAGCGGTTGATACAGTCAATGCGATAAGTGACTTGTGTAATTTCATGTTATTTCCTTGTATTAAACGTTATGTCTTAACAGTTATTTTTAAATTGAGAAGTAATAGCCCATTGAAAGACTAAAACTTGAGGTATTATCTAAATTGTCTTGCGCATACATTTGCTCAGCAACTTGCGCTTTAAAAACAAGATTTTTCATAGGTAAGTAGTTAACACCAATCGAGATTTCTTGGGTGTCAAATCTACTGGTTGCATTGCCTTGCTCTACTTCTTTAATTGGGTTGGCATATTCATAGCCAGTAAAGAAATATAAGGGTGTAGATAAATTAAAAAGACTTTGGCTGTTGTAAGCTAATTCAACAAATGCAGATTCAGCTTCGCTGCCAAGTTGTGCAAAATTGCCTGGTTTTAATCCTGGTGTGGTTTTATTGGCATTGGTGATGGCTTGGCTATCTTCAAGTTGACCAAATAAGTATTGGCCGCGAACTAACCAGTTTTCGTAACTGTAAGCCCCGTGAATACCAAAAATTGTCAGGTTACCATCGCCCTCAACTTTGTTGGAATTATTACGGTTACCGGTAGTATCACCCGTATAAAAACTAAAGCCGACACCCTTGCCTTTTTTGATATCGCCATAATCTAAACGAAGCGTTAACGCTAAATCATCCGCATTCACTTGTTCAAAGCGCTTTTGATGACCTGTTGCGACCCAATTGTATGTTCGAAAATATTCCGAGTTTAAGCCCGTAGTGACTAATGCTTGTGCTGTGATGTTTTGCCATTTGCCAATAAAGTTAACACCCGTCTCATGCCACACTTGTGGAATTAAACTAGCTTCGCTCCAATGACGCTCAGTTGTTAAATACTCATCTGGTTTGTGTAAATCGGTACCTATACCAACAGGAACAAAGATATGCCCCATTTTGATAGCAAAGTTATCATTGTGTGTATATTTTGCCTGAAGCTTTTCAACGATAATTTCGCCGCCTGCTTCAATTTCGGTTTCAAACTCACCAAACTCTTCAAAACCATCGTATTCCAATGCGGCACCTGTACCGCCATGTTCATATTCAATTTCTGCTTCAATTTGCCATTTACTGTTAACATCGTAAACATACTCAATCACTACACGCTCAATATCAGTGCGGGCACGACGCTCAGGATCGGTATCTTGAATATTTCGAAAAATCTCCTCACTCTTATACAAAATACTGCCGTACGAATTTAACTGCCAATTTTTGCTTGCACTTATTTGATTAGCTTTATTGTGTTCAAGGGCTACAACTTGACTTTGTTTAGCTTCAAGTTCTGCTAATTTCTTCTCAATTTCAGCAAGTTGTTGCTTTTGTGCTTTGATTGCGTTTTCTAATACGACCTTATCTGATGCATAGCTAGGAGCTGATATTGCCAAGGCAAGCAATAAAGATTTTTGAATTAATGAAACTTTCATTACGACCACTCACGATTACAAATTTGCGCAATGATAGTAACAATAAACTGCAATTGCAAATGAAAATAACTATCATTTGCATGGTTAGTGTCATTATTGATTTAAATCAAGGTTTTTGATAAATGTCACAAAAGATAAGTACTTAGCTAAATGAAAGTAAGCTATATGCGAGTTAGGTGTGATTTTAAGGTAAAAAAAATGCTCAACAAACGTTGAGCATTTTTGCTAATAAACGAAATTAGACTGTTATTTTATATTCGCAGGCGCAGCTGTTTCTGAGAACTTAATATTAACACCTGAACGTACTAACTCTTGATAGAAATCTTCAATTTGGCACGATTCTAATTGCTTACAGATAATTGAATATTTAAGTACTGCAGGTTCGTGTGCTTGTAAAGCTGCTTGTTTCAATATCGCAAGTGCTTCGTATTTATCTTCACTTACCCCTTTACCCGTGAGATACAGCTGAGCTAAATTAACTAAACCTGGCGCATAACCTTGTGCCGCTGATTTTGAAAATTGCTTATAAGCTTGCTCATCATTTACTACACCACCCAGCTTAAGTAGTTCCATACCGGCAGCATTTTCTTTTTTACCAGGAATAAACAAGCTATTCTTATTAGCAAATTGTTTATCTGGAATAACGACATTACCGTCAAGCATATTTCCTTCCGGACGTCTTGCTAAAACAATAGCACCGCTTTCGATCATGCTTTCAAGCGTAGCAATTTTAAAGTCATGTCTTCTTTCTTGGAAAAAACGACCAAAACGCAACTGACCATAGCGAATCGCTTCATTTAGCTCATGCTCTTGTAAATAGAAATAGCTACTGTATTTCACCGTAACAATGTCACCGGTGATATCAGTTACTTTCGCCATTCTAAATTTTTCTGACGGACGTAAATTATCTTGTATTAAACGAAAATCAAGATAATACAAATCACCAATAACAGGTGAAGCTACATAAGCTTTTGTTTGCTCGTGTAATTTATTTTTTTCATAAAGCCAATTACCTACGGCTGCAGCCACGAGTAATAACACAACTGTAAGAATTTTGAATCTATGCTTTTTTAACCATGGATCTGGGTCTGACTTATCAACCGTATAGTGATAGTACTCCCCTTGACATGTGCCTGATTCATCTTGAGTTACAGTTTGTTTAACCTCTTGATTTTCATCAGAGATTTCGTCAATAACATCTAACTGTTCAACCGATTCTTGCTGACTTATTTCACCTTCTGGCAAAAGTTCGTCTTCCTCATATTGGCGAATTGCTGCTTGTGGCATAACCGCTCCTTCTTTTTATTTTGCTCCATTAATACCATTCGAACACAAATTATACAAGCGTTAATTTCATGTTAACACATTACTTATTTTTCAATCTGTTAGTACCGTATTTTTCGTACTTACGTTATAAAAACTATGTCAATTACTACAAGTGTCACTCAAAGCCAGTAAAATAGCGGTCTACATGTGTATATTTTATACAACACAATAATAAAAAAGCAAGTCAAATAGTTGTATCTGACCTGCTTAAATTTTTATTATATATTCTAAATGGTTATTGTACCTCCCCAAAAAAATTAGAACAATTGTTTAATTTAAAATGCTAATTACGTTGCGCCATCTGACTATTAGGCTTATGCAATTTCAACACTACCCTGCGATCATAAAAGCTCACTTCGCGTTCACTATTTGCGACCACGGGAGATTTTTCGCCATAAGCAAAGGTTTGAATTTGTTGCTCGTCTACCCCCTGAGCCATTAACAAAGTTTTAACCGATGCGACCCGCGCTTGCGATAACGACTGATTCTGTTCTTCTTCTCCAGCTAGATCCGTATAACCAGATAAATCGATTTTCATGTCTGGTGCATTATTTAATATCTGGGCTAAAGCAGAAATTTGTTCTTGATAATGGGCGGCAATATCACTGGAACCTGTTGAAAACTGTAAACTCATCAGCAAGTTTTCTGCTTGTAATTGCTCAGATAGACGTTCATTATGCTCAAGCATACTGAGTTGGGTTTGCAGCTCTTGCTCAGTTCGAGCTAATTTACTTTCATATTCACTCACCTGCTCAAGGTGGCTTTCTTTTACATAAGCTAAATTTTCAGTTAATAGCTCAACCTCATCTTTGGCATTAATGTGCTTGGCAATAAAATTACCCGCAATACCGCCAACAAACGCGCCTATTGGCCCTGCAACCACAGCACCAACAAGCAAACCACTACCAAAACCAATATTTTCCACATCTTGTTGCTGTTGATGTAGCTCTTGTGCCGTTGGCATAGCCTTCGTGGTTTCACCTGCTGTCGCCAATATAGGCGCACCAGCTAGTGTTGACATTAATACCGCTGAAAGCATTACTTTTTTAGAACTTAAGTTTTTCATGTTAATGACCTCTTTATTTCAAGATTGAATATGTTTATCTGTTTTAAGTTTTAGTTACTGTGTGAACGCTTTTAATTAAACCTAAGTAAACTGATGCTTTAGTGGCGCAACTATGACAATGTGCTGAGCAAATGTGGCAACAAAATGGCAATTTCAAAAATTAGGCGCATCAAGCGAATTTATTCGATATAGTTGCCAAATAAATTAAGACGTTATCGGTTAAAGAGAATGAGCAAAAGAATTGCAATTGTTGAAGATGAGGCAGCCATCAGAGAAAATTATGCTGACGTACTTCGCAGTCAAGGTTATCAAGTACAAACCTATGCAAACAGAGCAAGCGCTACACAAGCATTTAATCTAAGATTACCAAACTTAGTTATTTTAGATATCGGCCTTGATGATGAATATGACGGTGGCTTTACCCTATGTCAGCAGCTTAGAAACTTATCTGCAACATTACCTATTATCTTTCTAACCGCCAGAGATAATGACTTTGATACAGTATCAGGTCTTAGAATTGGTGCTGATGACTATTTAACTAAAGATATTAGTTTGCCGCATTTAACTGCACGTATATCAGCCCTATTTCGCCGAGAAGATGCCCTTAAAAAGCCAATAGACACCGACCATATATTAAACACAGGAGATTTAACAATAGACAGCCAGCGTATGACAATTACCTGGCAACAAAAAACCATTGATCTTACCGTAACTGAATTTTGGTTAGTCCATGCTTTAGCTAAACACCCGGGCCATGTGAAAAACCGCAATCAACTAATGACTGATTCAAAAATTTATGTTGACGACAGTACCATCACTTCACACATCAAACGCATAAGAAAGAAATTTCTCTCTTTAGATGACAACTTCGACTGTATTGAAACAGTATATGGTATGGGCTATCGCTGGAACACTCATTAGCATGTCGTCGTTTAAATTACGTTTTGGTCTTAGAGCGAAATTATTATTACTTTCAAGCTTTCTCTTTATTATTCCTTGGTTTGGCTATCAGTATGTATGGGAAATGGAAAAATATTTACGCTATGGCCAAGAACAAACCTTAGTCGGCACAGCAAGAGCGTTAGCAACAGCGCTGCATGAACGCCCTAATCTGTTTAATAATCAAGCGAGTTTTTTACCGAGCGTTGAACAAGGTAAAGATCTCTACGGTTATCAGCTTAAAGAAGCAATCCAATTAGATGGTTTAATTCACGACTGGCCGACAAAAGAACATAGTCAACACTATTATGGCAACGACAATATACTATTTAGTAAAAGCAATAACTTAGATGGTAACTTAGCAGCTAGCTTAAACTTTACTGCCAGTTTAGGTAAGTATGACAAATACTTATACTTGTTCTTTAAAGTTAATGACAACCACACCATTTTTCGTGGCGCAAACGCAAGAAGCATAACCCATAACGATCATATGCAATTATCCTTTATTAATAATCGTGGTCAATTTAGGCGCTTTATTGTCAGTAATAAGCAGGCTGGCTGGCTATCCGCTTTTGAGCTCATCCCCTCAGAGCAAGCAAATAAAGACACCCTGATACCACAGCCTATGATACAAGGACATTGGCTATTAACACCCACAGGTTACAATATTGAAATGCGTATCCCGTTAAAAGCCGTTGGCGATAAAATCGCTTTTGCTTTTAATGATGTCGATGAGGAAAATGGCGAAGTTCTCAGTCAAATTGGCTCAGCCAACCCACAAAGTGCTAGTACTTTGGGCACTATTTTGGTGCCTTCACCCGAGATTGAACGTATTGTTAATGGTATGCGCCATACCAACTCAAGTATTTGGGTTGTTGATCACCACCACCGCGTATTAGCCAGTGCCGGCTCGCTAAAAACGGCAAGTGGCTTTTGGCAATCAAGTAAAATATCAGAGCAACCACTTATTTCCAGTAAATACTGGCAGCAGTTTAAAAACTCAGTGCTGTTGCCCTTGTATTACAAAATACTGACTAAGCCACCTACTGATTTTATAGATAAACTCTATGATGCTCAGCATTTAACTGGCGATCATATTGTTAGTGCCCTTTCTGGGCATGCAAAATCACAATGGCGCTTAACGACAGATCAACAGGCATTAGTTTTATCTGCAGCCTACCCTATTTTTATTAACAATAATGTTAAAGGCGCAGTAATTGTAGAAGAAACAACAAACGGTATTCGCACCTTACGCAATCAAGCTTTAGAGAAACTATTTACTATCATACTGGCAATAATGTTACTTGGCGCGTTAACCTTTGTCTTTTTCGCCAGTAGGATCACCAGCAGAATTAGACAACTAAGCAGCCAAGCTGAACAAGCTATTGATGAACATGGTCGCATCAAGTCTGATATTGCTATCTCTAAAACCAACGATGAAATCGGTGATTTATCTCGCAGCTTTGCTCGGGCAATCAAGCGATTGCAACAATATAATCACTACCTAGAAAATATGTCAGCACGGTTATCGCATGAGCTAAGAACGCCCATTGCTGTAGTCAAAACTTCATTAGAAAATTTATCGTTACAGCAAAATCAAGCTTCAGAGAACCTCTATATTGAACGAGCACAAACAGGTATTAACACCTTAAACGAAATATTATCCAATATGAGTGAAGCGACTCGCCTTGAGCAAATGCTAGTGAATACAGAAAAAAGTGCCGTAGACATTATTAAGCTTATTCAAGGTTGCTGCCAAGGTTATCAACATATCTATCCAAAACATCATATCGAATTAGTGACTGATAATAGCTTACCCGATGATTGCACCATAACTGGCTCTGCTGAACATATAGTGCAGCTTTTAGATAAAGTCGTAGGTAATGCTGTAGAATTTAGTGAAGATAACAAGGTTACGGTTACCGTCTCTCTTAAAGGAAAGTACATTGTCATGCAAATTATCAATAATGGCATTCACTTACCTGAGCAAATGCTAACCAGCTTATTTGACTCTATGGTTTCTATCCGGCCAAATAAAAAGCAAACACAGCCTCATTTAGGCTTAGGACTTTATATCGCTCGCTTAATTTGCCAATTTCATTTAGGGGAGATTCGCGCAGATAATAATTATCAACCCGATGGCGTAACCATCACCATTAGCTTACCCATTGCCAAACAATAACTAGACTGTGCATATCTTGAGCTTATCTTGAGCTAACCATTTAGCTAAGAGACTTTAACCGCACATAAACTAATAGCAGCGAGTGTCTAGCCAGCAGAATATTTTATACCAAGTTAATTAAGTATTTGATCAAATTGGTATTAGTTAGCCAAGATGAGCAAAAACAGCACGTTTGGCGACTAAGTAATACAATGGCTTATTACTCTTTTGATACTCTGCTCGACAACTATAAACCAGTTTTATTATATGAGAGTCTTTTGATTGTAATGCATTGCTTCTCAGTTGCTCAAAGTCTACATCACATGCTGGTATGTTAAGTTTTTCATCTTTAAAGCCAAGGCCAGTGCTTAAATAAGCGACGAGTATAGCTTTCCACAGCTGTCGTAGTGCGAGCTCTTCGTTCTTAAGAAAAGGGAGAATAATTGAAAAGGCATGACACCCCGTTACTGTATGTAACAATGTAAAATCATCCGATAAATAAAATGATTTTAAAGCAAACTGCTGCAAGGTTTCTAAATCAATAGCTGCAGGTTGTATAACCGAGCGATGACTTTTTAATAACTCAGCTATTTCATTCATTCTGTTAACAATAATACCCGGCGAAAAATCATAGTGCTCCCCAAGCGGAGCTAATCGAGTCAAAATATCTGCTAACCTTTCGCTAGTTGTCTCCTCAAGCAACTCAAACGGCTGATATTCTGCACTCCAATATGCAAGGGCAATAGCAATTTCACTTCGACTGTTTGCTTCAAGGGCATAAGCTAATCTGATCAAGCCATGAAATGCCGATGCTGCTATGCCTGAAATCAAAATTGGCAGTGACTTTTCAAGCACCGCTTTGATAGTGTTTTGTGCTAATTGATGTTGAAAATACTTTAAGTAGCGTTTAAAGCTCTTGCTATTGCCTAATTCACTTTCAATATTTGCCACCATATCAACCTTATCTAGGCTACCGATAACTTCTAAATTATCGACACTGTTATGGAATGTTTCTACCAGCTTCGCATTGGGGGCAGACAATTTATTTAAAGCGATTAGCACCATGGGCAGATGAGTGGCTAGTCCGCCGCCATATGAGGGCTGATAGCGAGCAACTTTTTCAAGCAATGAATTTAACTGTGTTATTTCTTCCATAATTTCCTCAGTAAAATACTGTCCTAGGCTATCTAAAATTTTTGATTTTTCAAATTAATATAAGCTAACTTAAGCCATATAAACAACGGCAACCGCATGTACAGGCTTAACCCCTTCATTACCATAACAATGCGGCAGATGACCGTGAAAATAAATAAGGTTGCCTGCTTCAACTTGATATTTCACACCTTGCACTTCAACCGTTGCGATACCATCTAAACAAAGAAATAACTCATGACTGCCTTCAGGGTGAGGCACGCCTTTGCAATAACATGACGGCATCATACTGATATCGTTGATTTGTAAATTTTGCGTACTAATTGGGCTTGCTTTAGTGCTAGAGAATTTACCATCATCTAAGTGCAGTACAGGCATATCAGCCCGTTCAACTTCAGTTACATGCGCAGCGGGATGCTTACTGATAAGATCATCCACACTTACCCCTAAAGCCTGCGCCACTTTAACCACTAAACTAATACTCGGATTTGATTGGGCACTCTCCATATTGGCAAGTGTCGCTCTTGGTATGCCCGCAAGCTCTGCTAATTTGGTTTGCGTCAACTTATGTTGGTTACGCAAGCTTTTAATGCCATCGCTAATTGGGTTGCTCATAGACATCTCTCTTTATATCAGCAAATTAAATAAACCTATGTGTCTTAATGTACAAAACTACAAGATATCAACATTAGACACTATTATTTTCCAATATTAAAACAAAACTCTATATTTACAACATTTTTAGCTAAATACACGTAGACATTGGCAAAATTTTAATTACAATGCCAACATCTTAGCGTTTCGCAGCGACTAAGATAAAAGTTTCATTGAAATGACGCGATTAGATCGCAATTAAATTTTTGTCCTGGAGAAAATAAAATGAATGTTGATCAACATATCAAAGTAGCACAATGGCATTTAGAACAAGCTCGTTTACACAACGTAAGTGATCATACGTGTGGTTGTCCACCAAACAAGCATGACCAACGTGCAATTGACGCTGTTGAAGCTGGTCTTATCGAAGAAGAAAAATCTTGTACGCTTGAAGCTAAAGAAGCTCGCGCTTAATAGCCTTTAAGTTGATGTAATTGATGCGCTCAATGCACATCAATTACATTTGCTCTTTTCTCGTTTTACTCTGTACCCCAATCACTTCCCTGTTAGCATTTAAGATAAATACCTTATCCATTTTAGGTGGCAAATCAATCAATGCATGTTCAGTTAGCCGCTGAAAATACTCAACAAAACTCGCAACCTCTTCAGCCGACATTGCTTTAAGCAACTTGTTGGTCATTAATGATTTTGCTGACTTAGCTCGATACTGCGTAAGCATTTTCTGCTCTTGCTCTAAACGCCATTGATATACACAATCAAAGTTTGGCGCTTTTAACATCAGCCAATAATGCATCTGCTGATATAACGGCATGTAGTCTTGTTTTAATAATTGATTAATCGTCTTTCGCCAAACTAGTAACGGATCATAATGCTTTTCTAAACGATTAATCGGTACAGTTAACTGTTTATCATCTTGTGCAGCAACACCCCAGCACCAGCCTTCAAATAACACAACGTCTACTTTACCGGCTATTTTCGGGCAAAAATCTATCGCCAGCGGCTCATCAGTTAACTTGTCAAATTGAGGTAAGGTTAATTCTTGGCGCTCAGATAAGGCAGTTAGTTTATTGAGGATATGTGTTAACAATGGAATATTATGCGTTCCCGGCACGCCTCGGGTGGCGAATAACGGATGAATACTTTTACCATGCTTTGCTCTTTCGTTAGATGATAAATAAAAATCATCAAGCGATAAGCACACCACATTCAGTTGATAGTTATTGTGTAAGTATTGTTTTAAGTATTGACATAAGGTTGACTTACCACTGCCCTGACAACCATTTACCCCAACAAAAATAGGCGTATGCTGTTGATATTGATGTTGACACCAATTGACTATCTCGTCAGCCAAAGGGTGCCAATAAGTTAATGCATTATCTTTAAAGTGATCCGTTAAATTATGTTTGTTAATAAATCGACTTAACACAAACAGTTATACTCTTTTTTTTACGTGATACGACATAATAAAGCAAACAAAACGGTTAAAGCTATTCTATCTATGCTTCTGCACCCTATGCTGACTTTTACTGCTGTGATTAACAGAGCGACTACGGTTAACTTGAGCCGTTCGCGTATTGGCAACACTTTTACTGGCGTTTTGTCTTAACTGACTTTTTCTCACCATGGTTTGCTTTTGCTTTGTATGAGTTACAGCATGTTTTTGCTTACTAGTACTGCGATTAAACGTGCCCTGTTTGCTAGGTTTTGTCCTTACTGGCACCTTGTTGACACTTCGCTGATGGGGTTGTTTTACTAAAGTCTGTTTATTGGTTTTAGTGTTAGCTTTAACTACTCGATTATTATGCTTAATAGCATGCACTTTATTTTTGTTTAGGTTTGATTTAACCCGAGTAAATTGTCTAGTGTTTTGATGCCCTTTGCTTACCTTAGCACTGTGGTAGCGCTTATGTAATGCCTTGTTAGTATAGTTGACACCTCGTCTATGATGTTTTTTATGCTGCCATCGACTGCCACCAGTACTTACGCTTTTCTTGCTATAGCGAGTGACATGTCGGTAATGAGGTTTTCTTGAGTGATGTATAACCACATAGCGATTATGCCAGTGAAAACTACTAAAAAAGAAATGATGACGAATATGAATACCTGTGTGCCAATAAAATGGGTGATGGTGTCTGTGATAATAATATGAGGTATGTAAGCCAACTGGCGCAGCCCAAAATATTGGCGGATAATGTCGCCAATGCCAACGACCATAAATAATGCGAGTATCATAGTATGGAACATAAACAATATGCTTTTCTACAGGCGTTAAAATAATATGCGCTTGTTCACGCTCGACATTAATATTCGCCATTTTATCTAAGTTACCGGCATCGTCTGCTTGTTGTCTCAGCGCTTGAATACTTGATAGCAATAAAGCTTCATCAGCTAAAAAGGCTTCTCCTAATTGTTGCGTCCAATTCAAGTCATCATTAAGTCGCTGCAATACTGATGGAAAGGCTAACAGCGCAACAATACTTTCATCCCACTGATATTTTGCTACTAAAGATAAGTGTTGCTCTGAATCCAAATCGGGATTCTGCTCAAGCCAGCGGTGCGCTTGCACCACTTCAAGCGGATAAGTTGAAGCAATTAAGATATGTGTTAATAATGCATCTGGATATAACGCAATAGGCGCAAGTATTTGCTGTAGCTCTGCTTGCGTTGTTGGCGATGATACTTGACTGTTATTGCTATTATCTGACGCAAAAGCCACAGAGCTAAGCGTTACCATCATCAATAGCAGACTAGTAAAGATATATGTTTTCATAAGCCACCCCTTAATAGTTTAGCTTATATTAAGGCTAAGCAACTGAACGAAAACTGAACGTGAAGGAGAAAATATTAAGGCGTGTTGATTATTATCTATGTTGATAAGGAAATTGAATGAAAAACTCAGCGCCACCTAATTTATCACTGCGACCAATGGTAATCGAACCTTGATAACTCGCTAGCAAATCCCTGACAATAGCAAGCCCAATACCATGACCTTGTTGATAAGTATCAGCTCTAACACCGCGACTCATAATAAGCTCGGCCTGTTGCTCAGTTATGCCTGCGCCATCATCGGCAATGATAAAACTCAAATGATGTTGTTCTACTAAAATACTCACCGCAACGCAGGTTTTTGCTGCTTTACAGGCGTTATCTAGCACATTACCTAAAATCTCAAACAAATCGGCTTTATCCCCCTTAAAAATAACCTCGTCATCTCCTTGAACATCAAAGCGTATTGCTTTGTCATGATAAATTTTAGTTAAACTATTCAGCAAGGGCTTGATGACTTCTGCCACTTGAACACCTATGTGCCAAGAAGAATCGCCAGCACTTTGTGCTCGCTTTAATTGATGTTCAATGATTTGATTAATAATGTGTAATTGCTCAGCATTACCAGTGAAGTCCTCTTGCTGACTTTGAATAACAGCAAGTGGCGTTTTTAGACTATGCGCCAAATCAGAGAGCGCGTTACGATAGCGTTTTCGTTGAGCTTGCTCAGTTTTTAATAGCAAATTAACCTGTGTTGTTAACGGTGTTATTTCAATGGGGTAACTATTAGATAATGCATCTTGCTTGCCCTGCTCTATCTCAGCTAGCTCGTGCTTTAAACTTGCCAATGGCTTTAGCGTCCACTTTAGCCAAATGGCTTGTATCAACATTAAGGCCACCATCAAAATAATCAGCCACAATATCAATTGCTGCTGAAATTGTGCAACTAAGGCATCTAGTGGTTGTTTATCTTTGATAATGTGTACAGTAAATGGCAATTCACCACTGTCATTTTCACTTATAAGGTAATTGAAGCTCACACTATAGCTGTAAACAAAGTAACTTTGCTGCTCAAACTGTACAGTAGTAAAACTGTTTTTGCCCACCTCAGGTTGCGGCAGTAAAGGTATATTCATTACAGCAAGCAAAGAAGGAGATTGCCAAAGCGCATGCTCTTCTTGCAAGAGCTTAGAGGTTTTTTCGCCAGTTTTTATCGGTTTAATCAGCGCATAAAGGCCCGATTGACTGATATTAAATTGGTTTTCTAACAGTTGCTCTGGCATCAACAAGTAACCATTTTCAACTTCAGCCACCGCTAAAATAGAATAGCTATAAGCACTTAACTCATTTTCAACACTGCGAGTTAACCTTGTTTCAAAGACATTGCTCAGGATCACGCCTATTGTCGGCAAGAGTAATATGATCATTAAACCAGCGCTGACGATTAAACGTAATTTTAATGAATGCCTTAACTGGTTTTTAAACATTTTTTATTTGCGCTCGCATTTACATTAACATTCTAAATCACGAAGAAGATAACCAGCGCCACGGTGTGTTTCGATAAAGTTGTATTGACTATCAGGATCAAGTTTTTTGCGTAAACGGCGAATAAACACCTCAATAACATTAGAATCTAAATCAAAATCCTGATCATAAATATGCTCAGTTAAGACAGACTTTGACTTTACCTGGCCTTTATTTAGCATTAAGTATTCCAACAAGCGATACTCAGAACTACTTAAATTTACCGCTTTATCATTAACTTTAACCGATAAACTCGCAGTGTTAATGGTTAACACACCATTGGAAATTTCAGGGCTTGCTTGCCCAGCAGAGCGCCGTATTAATGCATTCAATCGGGCAACTAATTCGCCAGATTCAAATGGCTTAGTTAGATAATCATCTGCACCAGCATCTAACCCTTCCACTTTATGTTGCCAATGATCACGCGCAGTTAATATTAATACCGGATATTTAATCCCTTGAGCGCGTATTTTTTTAATTAAACTGATGCCATCAAGTTTAGGTAAGCCAACATCAATCATAGCGACATCGTAATCATACTCTGTCGCTTGAAAAAGTCCCTCTTCGCCATCGCTTGCCAAATCAACCGAGTAACCAACAGATTCTAATGCATTTTTAAGATTTTGCTGTAAGGCTAAATCATCTTCTATTATTAACAAACGCATGGTTATTACCCTTTAATCTTACCGGTTTTCGCATCAACAAAAACAGAAACAACATGACCATTTTTTTTCACTAACTTAACACGATACCCGGTATTCCCTTTACTTTTACTCACTTTGAGTACCTTACCGCCAAAGCGACTTTTGACAAGGTGAGCAGCCTGAGAAGCACTGGTAACTTTAAGTTGATTATGATTAGCCTTAGCTTGTGCGTACATTACAGGTTGATATGCCTGCAACTCAACAGAAAAGCCTAATAAAGCCATCATTCCAATAAAACTTAATACCTTCATTTACATGCCCCTATGCATGAAAAGCAATAACTATTGTTAGTGTAAAATATCTGCCTGCTGATAGAAACCTTCACAATCGCTATTTTTCTCAAACCATAGTGAGCATAACCTGACAAGCTTAATGCAAGCTGAATATTGTCTTGGTTGGTGTTCAGCCAACGGTAAGCATCAACATGATTAAGTAAAGAAACACATATTCTACTAACTACATGAGGTATTCCTATGCTAAATCATTTAATGTTAGCGCCATCACTTAAACGAGCTATATCTGCATATTTAACTGCGATGCTTAGTTTAACGTCACTTTTCGCTCATTCAGCCACTGAGCAGAACAATCAACCTCCAGAAGCTGTTGGGACAAAACAAGTTTCAAACCTAGGTAGAGTTACTGCTTTATCACAAAAACCTAGCACAGATAAACAAAGTAAAGTTACCTACTCTCCCATACCGCGCAAGCAGCATCTGCAAAACTTAAACCAGCAAAGCCTAAGCCTGCAAACAGCAGCTAAACAACTTGAGGTAAAGCAAAGCCAATCAGCACAGCTACATCAGGGGGAATTCATTATTTATGATGCCTTTAGCTACCTTGAAGCCGATATTGATGGCGATGGTTACCATCAAAGCTTTAGTATTGTTTTTGATGCCGACTACTTTCCTTATGGCTATAGCGACTATGCCGATGTTTATGCTTCACTTTATTTAAGTCGAAATGGTGGTCCTTGGGAGCACTATTACTCGAGTGAAATATTTACCTTATACCTAGATTCAGACCAAGACGAATACGAAGTATCAACCACGCTTGAGCAAGGTTATATTGCCGATCACTATGATATTTTAATTGATCTTTATCGCGCTGATAACAATCAGCTAGTGGCAAGTTATAGTAGCGACGACAATAATGCGCTATATGCTTTACCGTTAGAAAGTAGTGAAAATGATATGTTGTACGTTAATGATGTGGTGGTAACACACGGCGGTAGCTTTTATATATTATGGATTTTATGTTTAGGGGCTTTTTTGATCCGTTCGCTTAATTTACGTGACTAATAGACTTGCGCTAAATCATCAGCAATTGACCACTTAGCTTTAATTTCAGCAAGCTTGCCTGAGCCGATTAAATGTCGAAAGGCTTTTTGTAGTCGCTTTACCAAATTAGGATCTGACGATTTACTTAGGGCAATATCAAGTGAGTTGTTTAACTCATACGCTGGCATCAGTTTAATTAACAGCTCAGGGGAATACCCTAACGCCTGAGCTTGGCTTTTAATGATTAAACTATTGCCTAACACCATATCAACACGGTTGTGATATAGCATTTGTACTTGTTGATCACTTTTTACCACACGGTAAATATTAGTGAATCCTTGAGAAGTTAAATACTCATCAGAATTGTGACCATTAGGCGCAGCAATTGAAATTGCTTTAAGCTCACTTAACGCCTGAAAAGGTTGCGTAAACTTAGTTTTTAAGCCCCAAAAATAGAAATTTTCATACCTTAACGCGCCAATCCAATGAAATAATCTCGCCCTCTCTTTAGTGTGAGCGATAGAATAAATCAATACATTAGGCTCTTTCAGCGCTTTATCATACGCTCGTGCCCAAGGTATGACCTGAATGTCGGCTTCATCACCCGTTAACGCGAAAAGTGCATGTAAAACTTCGGTAGCATAACCACCAAGCGAACCATCATCATTAGGTTGTTGAAATGGTGGTAAATACTCTGTGACTACCGTAATTTTTTCTGCATAAGCAAATTGAAAAGAAAAAACAAAGGCATATATTGATGCCAACTTTAGCAGCTTCCCCACTAAAGTTGGTCTATTTGAAATGAGAAACACGCGACAATTAAAACCTGAAGACAGCACCACAATAATGAGCATTCAATATATTCACAAGGGAATATAAATGCAATATTTGTTGGTTTTATTTCTTATCAACAACCTTAATGCTGGCTTTATTAATAATAACAGGCTGCTGAGTTTTACCTCGTCGACTACCTAATTTTTCAATGGCTGCTAGCGTATCATCAAGCCCACTAGTCACTTCACCAAATACCGTGTGCTTACCATCTAAAAATACTGTAGGTACAAAGGTAATAAAAAACTGACTACCATCAGTGCCAGGGCCTGCATTGGCCATACTTAACATACCTGGCTTGTCATGGCTTTTACCTTGCTCAAACTCACCTTGATATTTATAACCAGGATTACCGCGACCATTACCTATAGGGTCACCACCTTGCGCCATAAAACCAGGGATAACCCGGTGAAATGTTAAGCCATCATAAAAACCTAATTTAGTTAAATAAATTGTGCTTGATACATGCATAGGCGCGGTATCTGCAAATAATCTAATACTGATATTGCCTTGATTCGTTTCTAACTCCCAGAAGTAATCTTTAGTGTGGTTAAAAGTAAACTTGGGCGGCTTAGACAAGCTTGTTTTCCATTGCTTATCCGTTTTATCAATCGCCTGCTTATTGATAAATTGTTGCGCTTGTTTGATTGCTAAATCAGGTCCACAACATGCTTGTAAACCAAAGACAATAACCGAGATAACACCTAATTGCTTTAATAGTTTCATAGCTATTACTTAACCTTTTTATTATTTTTTCAATAAGCGTACTAAATAAGCATATTAACCTAATGCTACATCAGCAAAAGCGATACCAGACCAACCAGTATTGATAAAATTACGTATATTACCATGATCATTACCTTGAGGGTTTTCCAGGACATCAAGGCGATAATAATCACCAAAGCAATGCAGTGTTTGTTGCTCAGATAAATTATTTAACTTAGCAAAGTAAAAAATCTTACACGAACCTTCATTTTCACCCGCCTTATTTATAACAGCGCCATTACTAAATTCAGTAGGCTGATATTGATAAAGCGAGTCAATCACCGTCATAACTTGCGTAAACTGCACTTGCTCAGGCGTAGTATTTAACTGCGCGATTAAATCTGACAGGAGTACTTTAGCATCATCTTTCATTTAGGCTAATCCTGCTTTTCTTGAGCAAGCTTTGCTTTTGCTTGTTCTACTTTGGAAAAATCTAAACCTAACTCATCAACCGCTTCTTTAATCAGGTGTGGTTGACTCATAACCAAAGCCATTAATGCTTGTAATTTTTCTGCTGGAATACCCAGTTGACCTATCAAGCCCATTGCCATCATAGGGTTATCAGTCAACGCGATAAAAAGCTCATTGATTTTTTCTTGACTGACATTTGATTCTTGTAATTGTTGAATTATTGGATTCATAAACTTCTCACTAAGTTACAAAGAGTAAAGTTGCGGCATTCTAACAAAATTACTCAAAAGAAAACTAGGCTATTCACTTAAGATTTTGATTCATCATTATCTTTAATCACAATAGAATTAGTTTCTTTTAACCGTTGGCGATACTTAGCCTTAGCTAACATTTGCATATCTTCTACTTGATCACTTTCATCAACAATTTCTCGGCCAAGGAAAGTTTCAATGGCATCTTCTAACGTCACAACACCCGCTGTTTGTCCAAAATGATCCTCAACAATAAACAAATGCTCATGACGCTTAATAAACCTATCTAATAGCTTTAATACCGGTAGATTTTCTGATACTCGCTCCACTGGACTAGCAATACTCGCTAAAGTTTGCTCTCCTTTTCCCTGTCGCTCCAGCTCATACAGTTGCACTTTAATAATAATCCCAGTGATATTATCAATTGAGCCATCATAGATGGGAATGCGGGTAAAATTAGCGGTTTGCTCTTTAGATATAGCGCCAGAAATTGTGGTTTCTTGTGGCAGTGCATGGACAACACTGCGAGGAGTTAAAATATCTTCTGTTTTGGTATCTCTTAGCTGCAGAATATTTTCTAGCATCTGACTTTCTTGGTTATTTAATGCGCCTTCTTTTCGACTCATCGCTGCAACCGTCAATAACTCTTCTCTAGTAACAACATCTTTATTTTTACTGCCAAATACTTGGGTCAGTAATGAAGAAAGCCACACCAGCGGGTAAACCAACTTAACCAAAAACGAAATCATATACGCAGACGGAATGGCTAATATACGCCAGAAGGTAGCACCAAGGGTTTTAGGTATAATTTCTGAAAAATACAAAATCGCTAGGGTTAATAAAAATGCGATCAAAGCTTCTTTTTGCTCGCCGTATATTTTAATGGCTTGCGCGCCAACCCCAGCAGCCCCCATAGTATGAGCAAAAGTATTTAAGATCAAAATACTCGAAATAGACTTATCTAAATTATTTTTTACCTTAGCGAGTAATTTAGCACCACGCACCTTGGCCGCTAGCTTTTGCGCAACAAAGGTGGGAGTAACGGAAAGCAAAACAGCCTCTAAAATAGAACATAAAAAAGATACACCGATAGCAATGACGAGATAAATAATAAGTAATGTCATTTTAAGTCAATCAATCTCCGAGTCTTTACAAAAAACGCTAACCAAATCAGCGCGCAGTGATTACGCTTAATAGTATCAAGTTAACAAAAATAAATCTCTTTTATAACATGGCATAAACTGACTTTCTTAACACCAAGGTGCCCTAATACGATGATTTGCTCTCTAATTTAACCATCAATTTGTTCAAGTAATATTTCATTCATTATGTAAAGAAATATCAGACACATTCGACTACGCATTTAAACAAGTTGATAATGTGCAACATTAATCATAACAATGATCACCATAGAACCTTCTACATTAACAAAAAGCCGTGTTATAGTTCGCCGCAGCAATATCAATAAAAGATGATTTTTAAAAGACTATGATGCAAACCAGTGACTGTGAATCTCAGCCCACCATCCTTTGGCATGATTATGAAACCTGGGGGGTATCGCCCAAATATGACAAACCATCTCAATTTGCGGGTATTCGTACCGATTTAGAGTTAAATATTATTGGTGAGCCTGAGATGTTTTACTGTCAGCCGCCCGTTGATTATTTACCGCATCCTGAGGCATGCCTTGTTACTGGTATTACTCCACAAAAAGCACAGGCAGAAGGGTTAACCGAAGCAGAGTTTGCCGCGCGCATTCAAGCCTTATTTTCACAACCCAATACCTGTGTTGCCGGGTATAACAATATTCGCTTTGATGATGAAGTTAGTCGCTATCTTTTTTATCGCAACTTTTATGATCCTTACGCACGCGAGTGGCAAAACGGCAATAGCCGTTGGGATATTATTGATATGGTGCGAGCTTGTTATGCGCTTCGCCCTGAAGGCATAGAATGGCCAACCATTGAGCGCGATGGTGAGCAAGTGGTTAGCTTTCGCTTAGAATTATTAACTCAAGCCAATGGCATAGCACATGAAGCAGCCCATGATGCCATGAGTGATGTCTATGCCACTATTGCCATGGCTAAATTAATTAAAGAAAAGCAGCCTAAGTTATATGAATTTATTTTTAATCTTAGAAATAAAAAACAGGTAGCAGAGCTGCTTAATGTCGCTGATATGACGCCAGTGGTGCATACCTCATCAAAGATTTCTTCCGCACATGGCTGTACTAGCTGGTTTGCTCCTATTAGTTATCATCCTGTTAATAAAAATGCTGTGATATGTGTTGATCTTGCTCGTGATATTAGCCCTCTGCTTGAACTCACCGCTAACGAAATAAAAACACGCTTATATACTCGCTATGATGATTTAGCTCCTAATGAAAAGCCAATCCCAGTAAAGTTAATCCATACCAATAAATGCCCGGTCATAGCACCAGCGAAAACTCTGTTACCGGAAAATGCTGAGCGCTTAACTATTCCAAGAGAAATGTGCTTAGAGAATTTGCAGCGATTAAAGCAACATACTGAATTAAGAGATAAACTAAGTGATGTCTTCGCCGCTGAGAGTTTTGATAATGAACAAGTCGATGCCGAGCATGCCCTTTATGGTGGCAATTTCTTTAGCCACAGCGATAAAGCGCAAATGGACATTCTGCATGGCTTAGCGCCTGAGCAATTGGCAAGCCACCCATTTCAATTTCAAGATGAGCGACTCACTACCCTGCTATTTCGTTTTAGAGCCAGAAATTACCCACACACACTCACCAATGATGAGCAACAAAAGTGGCAACAATATTGTCAAAATAAACTGCTCTATGGCGGTAAAGGTATCCTAAGTGCCGACGAGTTTATGATAAAAATTGAAAACTTGGCTCATGAGCATGAAGAAGATAAAGGTAAAATGTCTGTTCTTAAAGCCTTATATGACTACATTCAAGGTTGATGTCAGTAGTCTCAAGTCCTCCAACAATATCAAAGATAAAGAGCCTAACAAATGACTTGGCAGGCTCTTAATCGTTAGTTCTGGTACGTGTAGCTATCAAGCCTTTACTCTTGATATGTCTTGCGCTCTAACTGGTACTTTTTCATTTTGTCATAGAGGGTTTTTCTCGCCAGCTTAAGCTCAGCCATTGTATCTTTAATGCAGCCTTCATTGTTGGCTAATGCTTCTTCAATTAAGAATTTTTCAAAAAATTCAACTCTTTGGGTCAGCCCCATACTAACGTGCATGGTACTGGCACACATAGTAGTGTTTAAGTTAAACGCTGCCGCTTCTCCTAGTAGCACATAACGCTCAGCTAAATTACGTAACTCTCGGACATTACCAGGCCATTCATAGCTTAATAATTGCGCCTTATGCTCTTGTGATAACGGGATCAGCTCTTTTTTATAGCGCGCCGAGGCAACTCGAGTAAAGTGTAAAAAAAGCAAGGGAACATCTTCAATACGTTCTCTCAGTGGCGGTATATCAACCTTCACTAGGTTTAACCGGTAATATAAATCTTCGCGAAATAGCCCCTGCTCACAGAGTTCGAGTAAATTTACTTTCGTTGCCGCAATCACTCTAATATCAAGATTAATGCCCTCATTCGCACCTAAACGAACAACTTTTCGCTCTTCAAGCACTCTGAGTAATTTCACCTGTAACGCCATGGGGGTACTTTCAATCTCATCAAGAAATAAAGTCCCGCCATTGGCATATTCAAATTTACCAATACGCTTTTTATCAGCACCGGTATAAGCGCCCGGCTCTGCACCAAAAAGTTCACTTTCAATGATATTTTCAGGTATCGCGCCACAATTTAGCGCAACAAAATTTTTATCTCGGCGTATACTATGATCATGTAAATAGCGTGCCACTAACTCTTTACCTGTACCGGTTTCACCATCAATCATAATATCTGCTGGTGCATCCATCACTTGATTAAGAATATTGCGCATCTGTACTATCTTAGGTGAATTACCCAAAATTCTAGGGCCAGGTAAGCAATGAGTCTCTACCTCTTTTTTCAGCTGACGGTTTTCAAGCACTAAAGTACGTTTATCGAGTGCTCTTTTTACCGTATCGACTAAGTGCTCATTATTAAAAGGCTTTTCAATAAAGTCATATGCGCCATTACGCATTGCCTTTACCGCCATAGATATATCGCCAAAGCCAGTTAATAAAATGGTTGGTATGTCAGCATCAATGGCTTTGATTTCCTCCATTAATTGATGACCATCTTTTTTAGGCATATTAATATCGCTAATAATAACGCCAGGCCAAGTATTACTAAGCTGACTCAATAGCTCAGTGCCGTCTGAAAAGCTCTGTATTGAAAAGCCCTGTAACTCAAAGACCTGCTCAATTGCGCTGCGAATATGTTCTTCATCATCAATGACAAAAACATGGCCTAAACTAACTGTATCCATAATACTTCCTTACAAAACCTGCTTAATTGGTAGGCTAATGGTAAACACTGCACCACCTTCTTGATGATTACTCACTTTGAGCTGCCCTTGCATTGACTCAATAATACGGTGTGATATTGATAAACCAAGCCCTAAACCAAAGTTCTCTTTGGTGGTAAAAAATGCTTCAAAGATTCGATCGATATTATCAGCTAAAATGCCAGGACCATTATCTCTAATTTCAATAAAAACTAATGCGTTATTCTCATAGGTGGAAATGGTTACTTGCTTGTCTTCTTGCTCACTAAGTGCTTGAATGGCATTACTTAATAGGTTAACCAACACTTGCTCAAAACGCACGGCATCACCAAATATATGCAACTCTTCTGAGCAAGGCGCTAGGGTAAGCTTTACCGAAGCAGTTTTTGCTTGATGCTTAACAATACTTAGTGCAGCCATAATGCTAGCGTGCACATTCACTAAACTAGCAACCCCGGTACTTTTTTTAGAAAAACTGTTAAATTGACTGACAATATCACTTAAGCGATCAACTAAGCCAACAATAAGGGTTAAGTTCTTCTTTACTTTATCTGTCATATTGCGCTCTTGATAAGCAAGAGCATTTTCAGAATAGCTACGTAGCGCCGTTAACGGCTGATTAATTTCATGGTTAATACCAGCAGACATACTACCAATCACAGCCAGTTTTTCAGACTGAATTAACTCTTCTTGCATTTTTTCAACTTGCGTTTGCGCTTGCTTACGCTGGGCTATTTCTTCAAGCAACTTAACATTACTTGCACTTAAGTCCGCGGTACGCTCTTTTACTTTTTGCTCGAGCAGCTGTTGAGATTGCTTCAACCTTCTTGCATTCTTTAGCCTTTCGTTGGCAAATAACAGTAAAAACACCACCAATAAATAACCGCAAGCACTCAATATAATCAGCAAGGCTCGTTGCTTTTTAATCGGGGCTAAAGAGCTCCACAAATGCACTTGCCAATTCGCGGCTTTCATCAATGTTTGCATAGCAAAAACCTGCTCTTGCTTATGTTTTGACGATATTTGCAATAATTTACTGTCCAGCCCTTTAGGCAAATAGTGGTTAGAGATATCGGAGACATTAAGGGCTGTGATACTCTTGTCTGTGTATCGCTTAGCGGCAATGATTTTTGCCCGTTTACTCGCTGATAACTCACCAATCGTTTTTAAGCGCCACTCCTCTCTATCTGAAATAAAAACCACATCATCGGGGGCAACAATTAAGAAATTAAAACTATCGGTTAATAGTGTTTTTTTATACTGCTGTTCAATTTGCGCAATACTAATTTTTAACGCTATCACGCCAACAATGTCACCTTGTGCAATAACTGGGTAAGCATAATAAAACCCTCGCTTGGCGCTACTTAAACCCACCGCATAATAGCGAGATAACCCTCCTTGCATTGCCTGCTGAAAGTAAGGTCTAAAGGTAAAGTCCATACCAATAAACGAGGTATCCAGTTGATAATTACTCGCTGAAACCGTAATGCCCGCGCTATTAATAAGGTAAATATCAGATGCTTGTGTCATAGTGCGAATTTCAGCTAAGAGCTGATTTAACCTGATAACATTACTTTGATCATCAGGTGAAGTTAGCACTTGCGCTAATAACGGGTGTTTCGATAACACCTCAGGAATTTTTTCAAAGCGACCCAGTATATTCTCTATATAGCTAACTAAACTGGCAAGCTGTTGGCTTGATTGCTGGTGCATTTGCTGATACGCATGACGTAAACCAATCACCTGAGTGAGTTCAATGGCTAGCAATAAGCCAATCACCACCAAAGTGGATAAAATGTAATTTTTATTCGTCGATTTACTGTTAAAAGCCAAAAAAATTTACCTAATCCTGATAAAACAAACCCTGCAATAGCAGGGTTAAGCTGTGATACCAATTGAATTCACTATTTGCTTATTCAACGATAATTATTTTATATTATTCACTATAAAACATTACTGACTTAAACATTGTGCTAATACTTTGTTTCATATCAAATACTAGACTAATTCACACCGAGTGTTGCTCTTTGTCAGCTGTTTTTATTGCAGATTAGCAAGTCTTAGCATCAATTTAAAAATCAAACCTTGCCCCTAATTGCAGCTCTGACATATTTTCCCCCGTTGAAGGTAAACGTGTCGTATCATTATCTAGCTGTTCAAAGGATGCCCAAAGTCGGAATTTCTTTGAAAAGTAGCGGATATACTCCACTTTGATTGAGCTGACATCCCCTTTTACTTCACAAGCATTCACGGCATAACGTGCATGTACCTGGTTATCTCCCTGGCGCCACTTACCATATAGCCCTGCTGTTGAGCGTTCTTCATCGGTACATGAGGTAACACCACCCACTTTCCCTGACTCTTTGGCTGATACTAAGCGGACATTGCCAGATGAATTGCCTTTATAAATATCAAAATCGTCCTCCGCTAAATGATAAAAAGCAGACACAGTCAATGAGTCTGAAATATCGTACCAAGCTCTTACACCATATAAATTACCTGTATTCTCTCCTTGCTGATCTGCTGCTAATGCTGCTTGAAGTTTTAAACCATGAGCTTGGTATTGTGCTGCTAACTGGTATTGATCAATCGAGTCACCATCTTGCTGCTCAGTTTGAATAGCAGCGCCAAACTTCCAATTATGGTAAGTTTTTTGCCATTGCAGCATATCATCATCACGAATTGCCCCTTGGCGCAATGAATCTAAGGCATCAGAAAAATAGGCACTTCGCACATATTGATGCCATATAATGGTTTGCGAGCCGTAAGTCACTGTACCAAAATCACCTTTTAAACCAACATATATCTGGCGCATACCGGCCTTTTGATTTTGATTAAAATTTACCCCATCATCACCACGTAAGCCGTATTCCACTTTACCTATACCAGTAATATTCTCAGCAAGTTGAATACTTGCTTTTACGCCGACACGGCTTAAGTAGTCTCGCCCGTTAACCGCATCATCTGCTGTGCCGCTATCAACGTAGTCAGCCCCTAAACGTAATGAGCCATAGAAGGAACTTTCCGCCTGTGTTGCCTTGGCACTAGCACTCGCTAGTATGAGTGTCGTTAACAATAGTGTTTTACTTGTTTGGACAGTGTGAACATGCTTCATCGTTTTCCCCTTTATATTAAGAAGTTTTTATATTTTTTATGTAAGCCACAGCACGCTAATGCTTAGCTTTATCTCTGTTATCGCAATGTTTAGGCCAATTTCCCCAAACAGAAATAAAACACAATAAATGCTTTACAAACATAAGGTTAAATAAAAACCACCTCACTACTAAAATTACCATTCGGGGGAAATTTCACCCGAAAGCGCATAAGTTGTGTATAGAAATCCCCCCATAATGAACAATACCAAGCAACAGCGCCCTGCCTCACTCTGTGTAAATTTCCTAAGGTTATAGCGATATAAACTAAGCCAAAGCGACATTACTCAGATGCGTTCAAAACACTTGGTCATAACAATTAATACAAATGCTATTACAGGTGGTTTCCCACACATCTGATTTTTTTTATGGGTGGTTTCCAATACTAAAACAGGCAAAACAATACACAACAAAACAATAATTACCCTACAAAACAATAAGATAAAAACATGGCAATGACTTTGCTATTGAGACCTTAAAACGATTATAAAAAATAATATGAGAGGAAAGTTATGAATAACACCCAAGAGAAAGCAACCCCGTTGCCTATGTTAATACTCGGTCCAGCCTTAATGCTTATGACCTTATTAACGCCACCTTTTTTTGAAGGTATGTCTGTAACAGCATGGCATACTTTAGGTTTAGCACTATGGATGGCTACTTGGTGGATCTCTGAAGCCACCCCGGTATCTGTGACAGCCTTTTTACCATTAATTGTTGCGCCAATTGTCGGTATTGCCCCCATCAAGGTGACAACCTCATCTTATGCACACCCGCTAATATTCCTATTTCTAGGCGGTTTCTTTATCTCGATTGCCATGGAAAGATGGAATCTGCATAAACGTATAGCTTTAAAAGCCATGTCATTAGTGAGCACCAAGCCAAGCCATCAAATTGGTGGCCTGATGTTAGTCACGGCATTTTTATCTATGTGGATGTCTAATACGGCAACAGCCGTGATGATGCTACCCATTGCCTTATCCATTATTGAAATGGTCAAACAAAAGCAACATGGCGATAATCACGAAAGCTTTTCAAAAGCTATGCTACTTGCCATTGCATTTTCTGCCAGCATAGGTGGCTTAGCAACCTTGATAGGTACACCACCTAACGCCCTGATGGCGGCTTACTTAGCAGACAGTTATGATATTGAAATTGGCTTTGCCCAATGGATGATTGTCGGCGTGCCATTAACCACAGTATTATTAATACTTTGCTGGTTTATCTTAACTAAGGTCTGCTATCAAGTGAATACAGGTGAACAGGTCGACACCCACACTATGTTCAACAATAAATTGCAAGAGTTAGGACAAATGAGTAAAGGGGAAAAATTAGTGTTATTTTTCTTTGCCTTTGCCGCACTTGGTTGGATATTTAGACCCCTGATTGCCAAAGCAACTGGGCTAGCGATTTCTGATACCGGCATTGCTATGCTAGTGGCGCTATTATTATTTGTTGTGCCAGTTGATAGTAAAAAAGATATTCGTATTTTAGCCTGGGACGATACCAAAAGATTACCTTGGGGAGTGTTACTCTTATTTGGTGGTGGTTTAGCCTTAGCAAGCTTAATTAAAAAATCAGGCCTTGCCGCTTATATCGCTACACAACTAGAAGCAACGTCAACCTTCCCGGTAATTGCTGCAATACTGGTAGTTACCATAACAATATTATTCTTAACAGAAGTCACCAGCAATACCGCAACCGCTGCCAGCTTTTTACCTTTACTTGGCCCAATCGCAGTAACTTTAACCGACGGTCCTATGATGCTAGTCATTCCCGCCGCATTAGCAGCAAGTTGCGCCTTTATGATGCCAGTTGCCACACCACCTAATGCCATCGTATTTAGCTCTGGAGAATTACGGATCAAAGATATGGCTAGGGCTGGCTTATGGCTTAACATCGCCGCAATTGCCATTATTGCTTTATTGATGTTAACAACTGTGCCTATGGTTTTTAACCTGTAACTGTAGCCTACGTAGTAAATCACTTCAGACTAATGCCCTAAGCATAGCCATTATCTATGCTTAAGGCATATCTTTTACCAGCATTTGGGTCGGTATTTTTCTTATATTTATCTATCTTTTTATAGTATCTGCGCTAGTTGTTGTTGCTTCTTTAGACTAGCTTGAACAAGCACTGAGTATGACTATCGCTGTAAGAAAATAAAAGCTGATACTCTATTCATATTAGCGCTCGATACTCTTTAACCAAGGCAATTCATGTTGCTCATAAGCACATCCATTAATGCTGAACTACAATAATTAAACATAGCCCCTAAAACTTTTCTCCTTTAAGGTTGGTAGGTGATTTATGGCCATTGCCTTTCAAGATAAACTCAGTACCCGATTATTTACTCCCTTGATCATTATCTTTGTCTTGATCTTCATTGTACTAAGCTATTATGTGCCTAATCTTACCAAAAATAATGCCATTGAATCGGCAATACGTTCTGCCGAATTAACAGTAAAACAATATAAAACAATTAGAGGATACTACACGCAAAACATTATAAAAAAGGTCATTCCTATAAGCGGTCTTAGCCCTGACTATCAACACAAAGGTCAACAAGATAAAATACCACTGCCAGCGACCTTTATTCACGAACTTAGCGAAGAATTTAATAAGAAAGGCATCATCAACTTAAAGCTCTATAGTCCCTTTCCTTTTCCAAATAGAACAAACAGACAACTTGATGACTTTGCTCAACAAGCATGGCAAGCACTAAAACTAACCCCGAATGACACTTTTGCTGTAACACAAACAATTGATGGCAAACAAATTGTCAGGGTGGCTGTTGCTGATACCATGAGTCAGCAAGGGTGTGTTAATTGTCATAACTCCCATCCTGATACCCCTAAAAATAACTGGCAGCTAAACGATGTGCGAGGTGTTTTAGAAGTTCAAGTCCCAATCGAAGAGCAACTTGCTGACGCAAGAACACTTAATATATCTATCGCCATGTTAATGATATTAGCATTGCTAGCGACGATTGGTTTACTGTTTTTCATGTTTCGAAAGTTGATTTCAAATCGTTTAAGAACAGTGAGTACCGCACTAGAAGTCATAGCCGATGGTGAGGGCGATTTAAGCAAGCGCCTTGACGAGAGTCCAAAAGACGAAATAGGCAATATTGCTATTGCCTTTAATCGTTTTATCAATCAATTAAGTAAAACCTTAACGGGAATTAACAAACAAGTTGTACAACTCCAACAAACAACGCAAACCATGGAGTCAATCTCACATGACACCCAGTCCGGTGCACTAAATCAGCAAGACTTAGCTGACCAAGTCGCTAATGCTATGACAGATATGAAAGCATCGACACAAGAAATGGCAGAAATAGCTGCTAGTACTTCGGAAAACTCACAAACCGCTCAGCAAGAATCCCAACAAAGTCAAAAAGTCATTGAACAAAGTATCAATTCTGTCAATGAGCTAACTAGCATGATGAATGACGCTTCAAATGTCGTAAATCAACTTGAAGCAGATAGCCAAAATATCGGTAGTGTTTTGGAGGTTATTCGAGGTATCGCAGAGCAAACCAACTTACTCGCACTTAATGCAGCAATTGAAGCAGCGCGAGCCGGAGAGCAAGGTCGAGGCTTTGCCGTTGTTGCTGATGAAGTAAGAACATTGGCCAGTAGAACTCAACAATCTACCGAAGAAATTGATGCCATGATCACACAACTACAAAGTGGTGCAAAGTCGGCAGTTAATTCAATTAACCAAGGTAATGAAAGCATAAAACAAAGTAACCAAAAAGCGCTGGAAACCAATGAAGCTATTTCCGAAATGAGTAACCTTATCAATAATATTCAAGCACAAAATATACAACTAGCGACTGCCGCCGAACAACAGGCCGCAGTTAGCAACGATATTAATCAAAGTATTGCGACGATCAAGGATGTTTCCTCCACGGCAAGCAGTAGTAGCAAGCAGCTATTAGCGACAGCAGAGGAAATTAATAAAGCAGTCAACGCAATTAATAGACAGCTACAAAAGTTCTCTCAAGAATAACTCGTGTACAGTTAACTACTATTTTTTAAAGCGAGCAATCAAACTTGATGTGTCCCAGCGGTTGCCCCCTTGCGCTTGAACTTCTTGATAAAAACCATCAACCATTTTAGTCATTGGTAGCTCGACCCCTCTTTTATCCGCTTCTGCAAAGGCTATGGCTAAATCTTTGCGCATCCAATCAACTGCAAAGCCAAAATCAAATTCTCCCGCAAACATAGTTTTATAGCGATTTTCCATTTGCCATGAGCCTGCCGCACCTTTTGATATAGTTGCAACTAAAGCATCGGCATCTAAACCAACCTGTTTCGCTAAACTAAATCCTTCAGCAAGTCCCTGAACTACGCCAGCGATACATATTTGATTAACCATTTTCGCCAACTGCCCGCTTCCGGCTTTACCCATTAGCTGGCTAAATTTTGCATAAGCTGCCATTACTGGCTCTACCTTAGCAAAAACTGCACTATCACCACCAACCATCACAGTTAAAGCACCGTTTTCAGCGCCCGCTTGACCACCCGATACCGGAGCATCTAAAAATGCTTGACCATTTTCATGGCAAAGCGCCTCTAACTCAATCGCTAAATCTGCTGACGCTGTCGTATGATCAACTAAGACACTTCCTTTAGGTAGGCCAGCTAAGATACCTTGCTCACCTAAAACTACCTGCCTAACATCATCATCGTTGCCTACACAGCAAAAAACTATATCGCAGCCCTGTGCCGCTAATGCAGGTGTTGCAGCCATTTTCCCCTGATATTGCGCTTGCCACGCCTTAGCTTTTTCTTGATTTCTATTGTAAACACAAACTTGATGACCTGCTTTTTGTAAGTGACCTGCCATCGGGTATCCCATAACACCTAAACCGATAAATGCTAACTTCATATGATTTTCCAAACTTAACTAAATAAAGAACTAAATAAAACTTAACTAAATTAAAATAGTGTACTTAACTTTACTGTGCTTGTCTTAACACTTTGCAATTTTACTGGGCACAATTTAAAGTGAACAAAATTAACTTAACTATAACGAAAAGATAATGACATCAATTTACCAATTTAGTGTTAATGATTATAAAGGTGTAGAACAACCGCTATCTCAATACCAAGGTAAAACCTTGCTTATTGTCAATACTGCGAGCAAGTGCGGCTTTACCCCTCAATATGAAGGACTAGAAAAGCTTCAACAAAAATTTCATAACCAAGGATTTGACGTTTTAGCCTTTCCATGCAATCAGTTCAAACAACAAGAAAGCGGCAGCAATGATGAAATCAAAGCCTTTTGTGACTTGCACTTTAACATCAGTTTCCCGCTATTTGCTAAGATTGATGTCAATGGTGAAAACGAAGCTGCACTTTATACTTATTTAAAAGAACAAGCACCAGGCTTATTAGGGACAAAATCTATCAAATGGAATTTCACTAAGTTTCTAGTGAACAAACAAGGTCAAGTGATTCAACGCTATGCGCCTCTAACCAAGCCAGAAGCACTTGAAGCAGATATAAAAGCAATACTCTAACTTACAGCAAAAATAGCAGAAAAATTAGCTAGATTTTTTACCGCCAGCAAGCCGTAAAAGTATAAAAAATACTTATGAGCAACTAACGTTTTAGCTGCTCATAAGTTATTATCAAACTAAGCAAATAATGTGTCATGCAAAGTTTCAACAACATGATTGGCTTCTTGCTCTTGCACCAAAAAGCATAAATTATTGGCACTCGCACCATGACAAATTAGGCGAATATTCGTGTCATTGATTTTTTCAAAAATACTCTGCCCTATGCCTCTTGCACTATCTAAACCATTACCAATAACAGCAACCAATGATAAGCCATGTTCAACAGAAACTTCACAAAGCTGCTCTAACTCTTCAACAACCGTTGAAGTTAACAGCGCTTGCGTTGTACCACTTGGGTTATCAAAAGTTAATGCAACACTGATCTCACTGGTGGTGATCAAATCAACACTTAATTCATGTTTCGCTAAAATAGCAAATACCTGAGCCAGGAAACCACTAGCATGTAACATTGCCGGGCTTTTCACTGTCACTAAGGTTTGCTCTCGTCGCAGTGCGATTGAACGAAATGTCGGTGATGATTCAACTTGTTGTTTAATACGGGTACCGCCCTTTTCAGGCTCTTTACTGGAACCAACAAAGACAGGAATATTGTGACGCATAGCAGGTATTAAGGTTGCAGGATGGAGAATTTTAGCGCCAAATGTTGCCATTTCCGCCGCTTCACCAAAGCTAATTTCTTTAATTGCTTTCGCCTGCGAAGTAATGCGAGGATCTGTGGTAAAAATACCAGTAACGTCTGTCCAAATCGCTAAATCATCACTGTCTAACGCTTCAGCTAATAACGCAGCACTATAATCAGAGCCACCACGACCTAAGGTTGTTGGGTTGCCAAGACCATCTTGACCAATAAAGCCTTGAGTTACAATGACACTGTCTACTAACTTTGGTGCTAAAAGTTGCTGACAAGCTGACTTTAATTGTTGCTCATCAACAACGGCTTTACCGTATAAGCTATTGGTTTTCATTACCTGTTGAACGTTAAAGTATTCACCAGCAACATCTATTGAGCGTAGTACTTGCGCAAAAATACGCGAACTAAACTGCTCACCAAAAGATAAAATGGCATCAGCAGTTTTAGCGCTGAATTGCTGTGATTGATTTAACGCTTGTTGCGACAACTCATCCAACAACTGATTTATTTCACTATTAAGTTGCTCTTCAACTGTCGCTTCAAGATGTTGGGTAATATTAAATTGAATGGCGCCTATGTTAGCAATAATTTCTTCTTGCTCAGCGAGAGCAACATTTTCCTGACTAAGACGAACTAAATAGTTTGTTACACCAGCACTGGCCGAAACAACGACAACACGATTACTTGTACTACTTTTAATGATATTTGCACATCGCAGCATGGCGTCAAAATCAGCAACACTGGTTCCGCCAAACTTGGCTACCGTTAATGAAAACGATGAAGATTGATTTGAATTCAAAAGAAATTTCTCCCAATTAACATATACCTAGGATTTACCTAAATATTGGAAGAGCATGACTGAGCAGTTATTTATACCAATTCAATGACATAATTAGAAAGTTAACTTTTTCAGCCAGAAGCTCTCCACCTTTTGTTGTAAATAACAATTACTACAGGTGACAGCCCTAAGGATTCAACCTTAGTGACCGAATATTGCACGCCACACATGCAACATCCTCGGCGATAGTCTCCCTCAATAACGTTTATGGAATGTGGTTCCGTATACTCTGGGTATAACGTTATCTACCTAGCTACCGCACCTCTTCTGGTGCCAATCGATAAATATTCGAAGTATCTATCAAAAGCGCGTCTATTTAACCTTATATCCATCAAAATAGCAATAGCCTTTTAGACGTCCAAAAAATAAAAGTTTACAATAAGGACAACATAATTCTTAAATCAGGAATTTGGGAAAAAATAAATTAAACAAAACCAGCTTCTAGTAACCAATTAATTTGTACTATTAGCTATCAATTAGTTAAGTTAACGCCAGAAAAATTGTGACTAATTTAGCTAAAAATATAACTTTTTTCTTAAATCTCCGCCATTATCTGTTTCATTGTCTACTATTGAACTTAGCAATTAGTTAATCTGTTAATTTGTTACTCAATCGTTATCTGATGTAACTTTTAAAACACTTATGATATAAAATATATTGCAAGGTTATAAATGAATTTCATGAGATGGAGCTCAGTATTTGGAGGTTTCACTTATGAATAGACGGGTATTAACACTACTTAGCCTAATTACTATCGTCGCACAATATCTACTACCAACAGCCCACGCTGCTGATCTTTGTGGCGAAAAAACGCTCGATAGACAAACACTAGTCGAAGCAAATACAAGCTATTGTTTAACAGATTATGGTCATTACCTTTGGATAAACATTCCATACAATAATAGCCAAGTCACTATAACTACCAGTGGTGGCAACTATACCCCTTTCCTTGATGCTTCCATAACGTTATATTCTGGGCAATCATGGAACTTGGATGAAGTTGAAAGCAGTGTAAATACACCTGATAGTAATAATGAAAGCCTTAGTTTTATTTCTCCAGCAGGCACAAGATACTTTCATCTAGGTGGTGATGTCAGTGAAATGACATTACATGTTTCTGTTGCAGGGGGGGATATCCCACCACCTTTAGGCGACTTTGTAGTATTTGATACTGACATTACCGTAGATATACCTGAGCCAATACTTAGTAATGAAAATGAATTTTCAGCTATTGTTCAAACGATAATCGCTGCAAGCACCAGTGAATATGCCAATATAGCCCAGCAAAATCCAGGTTCAATAGCCGATGTGGCGGCTGCAATTCACTTTCTAGCAAATCAAGATGATATAACGCATCCAAGCCTTGCAGCACTAATACCTTACATTGAAAATTATGCTCGCTACGGCGAAAGTATATCTGATGAAGAAGCACTTGATGTTAACCATGCTTTACTTGCAGTAGCAGATATGAATGATTTTATCAGCGCAAGTGCTGAAGCAAGTATCATACATGACTTATACTCTAGCAACCTGTTTGTTTTTCAATACGGCAACCATACAAACTACTTTAAACAACACCTACCGCATCTGTTAGCCATAATTCAATATTTTTCATTACAACAAAGCCCTTACGCTTTACCAGGTGCTACCGATACGCTCATGGCAGTTTTTGTCGATTTACATTATGCCATTACATTAGGTTCTTCCGGTGTTAACAATGCAATCAATGAGCAAATGCTATCAGTTTTATCGGTTCTGAGATCATTCACTTTACTTGGAGAAACCTCACTTGATAGACGCTGGAGCACTGAGTATGACTTAACATGGTTCACTTATTACAGTTACTATGCCTTAGGGCTAGTACATACTTTAGCTAATGATGACGCTAAAGCGAGAATAGATGGGATTTTTAAAGAAATTCATGGCGCAATCCCACCCGAGGTATCGATTGATTACCTTGAGCGAATGATCACTAAACACTTTATCGAAAGAGCTAATCGCGTTTGTGATGAAAACGATCCGTTAACTGGCTATTGCTGGCAACCACCTAAAGAAGAAGATATTTTAACAGTTAGTCACCAATGTAATGCCAATATCACCATTAGAGCACAATCCTCTATTACAACAGAAACATTAACAAAATCATGCCAAACACTTGAACAAGCAAAAGCGCGCTTTCATCAAGTGTTCCCTATAATCACCGGGCCACTTTCTGGCGATTTTAATGAGCATCTTGAAGTTGTCGTTTTTGCAAGCCCCAGTGACTACGAACAATACGCGGGTGAGTTTTTTAATATTGATACAAATAATGGTGGCATCTACTTAGAAGGAAACCCTGCTGATAATAACAATCAGGCTCGATTTATTGCAATGCAATGCCCTAAAGCTTGGGTTGGCGTTTCCTGTGAAGCCGAAAATGATATTTATAATTTAACACATGAATATTTTCATTACTTAGATGGACGCTATATAAAATCTAACGGTTTTGGCTTTTATAATTACAATGTAGCCTGGGCTGAAGGTTTAGCGGAATATTTAGCCTTTGGTGACCAGCACCCAAGAACGCTCAATGCAATAAAAGATCAACATGTGCCACCATTATATAATGTTTTATTCATGTCATATGAATATGACTTTTTATACCAATGGAGCTATTTTGCGATCCGTTTTTTACTCGAAAACTATCCAAGTGCAATCCAAAATCTAACTCTAGCACTTCAGTCAGGCGATAAAGCGTTTTATCTTAGTGAATTACGTCAAATTAGTGATATGGCCGAAGCAGGTTTTGAAGCTTTCGTTTTAGCAAACTCACAAGCCTTACCAGCTGTATCTGCACAAATACCTCCACAAAACACCTTAGGCACTTGTGAGCTAGAGCAACAGTATGCAAGAAAATATGATGCTCCTTATGCAGAAACATTTACCATCACTAATAATACAGAGACACCTATTTCATTATTTTGGATAGACAGTACCAAAGGAAAAACCCATCAAAGCAAAAATTATCAAACGCTTTTAAAAGGAGATACTTTTAGTTCCAATGCTTGGCTGCAATCTGATCGAATGATGCTAACAGACCAAAACCGAAACTGTGTTGCTGTTGCAGTACTAACGCATAGCAGCAATGAATTTACTATTGACGCAGAAGATGTAAAAGATATTCATGTAGAAGAGCTACCAGAAGCCAATGAACTAGGTCAATGCGACTTAATGCAAAGCCATATCCCACTAGATTTTGCTCACGAGTTTTCGATTACAAACACAACAAACTATCCTGTGCTTATCTTTAGAGTTGACGATAAAACAGGATTGCCAATTTACTCCAATAAATATGCCACGCTAGCATATGGCGAAAGCTATAGTGCAGATTTTTGGTATGGTAACCGCCGAGTAATGGTGGCTGATGCTAGGCTTAATTGTTTAGCCGTTGGAGTTACCGAGCAAGCGCTTTCAAATTTTACTATTGATGAAAATACCATTGCCCATGCCGCAGCTGCTGAGGAGTTACCTGATGATAATGAAATTGGTAGCTGCGAGCTTGTACAAAAACACTTAATAGCGAATGAAAGTTACCGTTTATCAGTTACCAATAATTCAGATACCGTTATCAATGTGTATAGAATTGACAATAATACCGGCGAAATACTAACAAACAACTTATACGCCAGTTTAGCCAAAGGTGACAGCTATCAAGCAGATTTTTGGTATGGTAAACGTAGAATAGCTTTAACCGATGAAAATCAACAATGTCTTGGTGTAGCGATACTATCACAGCAAAATGTCACTAATGAGTTTATTATCGAGCCTACCAGCTTTGACTCTGATGGTGATGGTGTTAACGATTTAGACGATGTATTTCCACTAGATCCTACAGAAACAGCCGATAGCGACAACGATGGCGTAGGTGACAACAGTGATGCCTTCCCTTTTGACCCGTTAGAAACTAAAGATAGTGATAACGATGGCGTAGGTGACAACAGTGATGCCTTCCCTTTTGATCCATTTGAAACTAAAGATAGCGACAATGATGGTGTTGGTGATAATAGCGATGCCTTCCCGCTTGACCCATTTGAAACTAAAGATAGCGACAATGATGGTGTTGGTGATAATAGCGATGCCTTCCCTTTTGACCCGTTAGAAACTAAAGATAGTGATAACGATGGCGTAGGTGATAATAGTGATGCTTTTCCACATGATCCACTAGAAACAAAAGATAGTGACAATGACGGTGTTGGTAATAATAGTGATGCTTTTCCACATGATCCACTAGAAACTAAAGATAGCGACAACGATGGTGTTGGCGATAATAGCGATGCTTTTCCAAATAACCCGCTAGAAAGTGTGGACACAGATGGAGATGGCATAGGCGACAATGGTGACTACTACCCTTATGATCCAAGCCGTCATAGTGATACTAGTAATTATAAAACTAAAGCAAGTAGCAGTGGCTTTATTTTACTTCTTTTATTATTAATCGCATTAAGGTTTAGTCTAAATAAACGACAAGAGCACACCTAAAACAAGTAACAGGTTAAGTTAACATTGAGGTGCTAACTTAACCAATGCACACTATTATTACTTACACTGTTTTTTAAGCTGCTTAGATAATTCTTTTATTTTGCTCGCGCGTTCTTCATCGCTTATATACTGTCTTTCACCTTCGGCTGTCATGGTATAAATGCGACCTGAACGCTGATAAGTATACAGGTTACGCTGATAACCATCACAACGTTGCTTTTTTTCCTGTTCCGCTGTTTTCTTCTCTAGTCGAGCTTGTTTATCTTTTTGCTTGTTCTCATTGTATTCCTGCTGCCACTTATTCGCACCAGTTGAATTAAATGTACTATTGTTTGAAGTTACCGTGACTTGCTTTGCTTGTTCACTTGTCTTAGGTTGGTCTCCGTAATGAACATTGCCATCTTTATCAACCCATTTATACACTGTTGCTTGTATAGGCAACGAAAATAATAAAACTAAATACAGTGCCCTCATCTCAAATCCCTTTCATTAAAATCATATTGGTTAAGACTATCGGCTAGCTTAACATCTGTAAAGTTTATTTCGTTTTCAACGCAAAAGCACTTTTCCTGCTGATCAGCAAACAAATAATAATTAACTGATATCTCAAATAATAATTGCTATAGTAACGACAGCTTTAATTAATTTTAAAAAATATCAAATATGGATTTGTTTTTACTTAAGAAAGTTATCACAGTAATTATTATGCCTATTAATATAGTCATTTTATTATTGGTAGCAGCGCTAATTTTTAAAGGTAAAAATAACAAAGCAAGTTTTCGCTGCTTACTGTTTGCCATTATCATTTTACTACTTGGCTCATTGGCTCCTATTTCCGATAGGTTTATGTATGTACTTGAAAGCCAACACCCCGTTTATGAAAAATCAAACAAAAAAATTGATTACATTATCGTACTGGGCTGTCGACATACCTCCACGCAAAATCTACCGGCAACAAATGAACTCGCCTCCTGTTCATTACAACGAATGGTTGAAGCCTTAAGAATATATAACTTGCACCCAGAGGCACGTATAATTACCTCAGGTTATTCTGCTGCCGATACAGTCAGTAATGCAGAAAAGGTCAAGCAAGCTTTAGTTATGCTAGGAGTACCAGAGCACAAAGTTATAAATGAAAACTTTCCCAAAGATACTGAGGAAGAAGCGCAGCTGATTTCACCAAGGGTTCAAGATACTAACGCCATTTTAGTAACCAATGCTGATCATATGCCAAGAGCACTTGGCTACTTTAATGCGCAAGGCGTATATCCAATACCGGCACCAACGGGCCACTGGGTAAAAAATATTGATGGTGAAAAGTCTTGGGCCTATTACATCCCTTCTAGCCGGAAATTGAATCAAACGACCATTGCATGGTATGAAAGTTTAGGTTTGATAGTGCAATGGCTCAAAGACTTATTTAACTAATTGAATTAAATTAAAGTGTGTTGTCCTTTATCGTTATTTTCAACAACAAAGATATTTGTTAGGACAAGAACAACACGTGTTCGCAGTGTGGGTTCTAGTTAACCTCAGGTTTGCATAAGAAATAGTGCTAAACCTAACCAAATCGGCAGGTTATAGCTATTTATAATTTCTAGCCAGATATTTTTGTCTGAATTCAAGGCTTTTTGAATTAGGAATAGCTGGCTATTTCTCTTCAAAATAACGCAGAAGTCAGTAAAAATAACCGCTAGAAACGCATGGTTTATGTAAAGCTGAGGTTAGTTATACTGGGTTATCAATATCAATAAAGCAAACATCAAGTTGCAGTTCTTTTGCTATACGTTCGCCAAGAGCTTTAACACCATATCGTTCTGTGGCATGGTGCCCGGCAGCAAAAAAGTGAATATCCATTTCATGAGCAATATGAGTTGTTTGCTCAGACACTTCACCCGTTAAAAACGCATCTATGCCCTGCTCTGCTGCTAATTCAATATAACTTTGCCCGCCGCCAGAGCACCAAGCAATAGTTTTTATTTTCTTATTACTACTTGCCCCAATATGTAAGCAATCGCGATGTAAGGTTTGGTTAACCTTCTCGGCAAACTCTTCAGCAACCATAGCCTGCTTAAGCTGCCCTTGCATTGCGACACTATAAGGGTTGCCAAGCTCCAATGGTTGTACCTCTTCAATATCAAATAATTGCGCCAATTGAGCATTGTTGCCAAATTCAGGATGAATATCTAAAGGTAAGTGATAAGCAAACAAATTAATGTCATGCATCAACAAAGCTTTAATTCGATTGTATTTCATACCGCGAATAACATAAGACTCGTTTTTCCAAAAGTAACCGTGGTGTACTAGAATGGCATCGGCATTTACTGCGATTGCTTTATCAATCAAGGCTTGCGATGCGGTAACACCGGTAACAATTTTGCGAATGGTTTCTTTACCTTGTACTTGCAGCCCATTAGGAGCAAAGTCTTTAATGTTTTCTGGTTGTAATAATTGCAGTAAATACTGCTCAAATTGTGCTCTTTGCATTGTTATTAAACTCAAAATTTACTGTGATTAACATAATCCCAATTGGATTCACTGCACGCTCATCTAGCAAGCATAGTTATTGCAGTTGCTATAATACGTGATTGAACTAAATTTTTATAGAAAAAGGCTGAGTGATATAAATGGTACTTATAATAGTACAGCTTAATAAAGCCACACTACTTTTTACCTACTCGCATAGTCGTCGCTTTTACCGGGGTAAATTCAGGCCTAATTTGCCACTTAGGTTTTATTGGCGTCAGTGGAAGGACACGCTTTTTAGCAATAATAATATAAATAGAGCCTAAGCTCGTTAAATAGTTTTTAGCAAACAAGCTCCAACGGCGGCTGACTTTATTTTGATAAGCTTTACCATGCAAATTACTATACAAACAGCGTTGATCAGCTAGCACCTCAAAACCCATTAAATTTAGCCAGTCTTTCACTCGCATTGGCGTAAAAAAATGCTCATTCCACGGTGAGCGCTGTCTTCTGTAGGGAATTAATTTGTTTAGACCAACAAAACTAAATGGATTAAAACCGGTAATCACCAAATAGCCATTTGGGATCAAAACACGATTTGCTTCACGTATAACATGATGAGGATCTAACGAAAACTCTAAAGCATGGCTTAATAAACATACATCCACACTATGCTCTAGCAATGGCAGATCATCAATATCGGCAATAATATCGCCATTCTCTTTGGCTGAAGTACAACTAAATTGATGTTTAATCAAGCAAGAGTCACTGTTAATTTCTGCGCTTAAAGCACCAATTTTAATCAAGTGATAACCAAAAAATTTCGGCCACCAAGGCTCTAGCTCTTGCGCAATAGCCTTGGCTATCAGATCACCATTAGGTAAATCCTGCCAAGAGTGAGGATAATGAGGCTGTCGAAAAGCTAAGGCTGGTTTCATCAAAATAACTACTCCACCTTACTATAATAGCTTATGATACTAATATTAGAGCGTCTGCCCGATATAAAGGTAATCATACTAAATATCGGTTTATTTTTATACTTAATTTATTGAAATAACGAATGGTATCAAATGAATACAGCTAAATATCAAATTACCGGTATACCAGCCTTTAATGACAACTATATTTGGGCAATTACCCATAGTGATAACAACCATGTGGCGCTAGTCGATCCGGGTTGTGCCAATTCATGTATTGAATTTATAGAAACCAAGCAATTAGTTTTAACTGATATTTTGATCACCCACCACCATAAAGATCACACAGGCGGCATCGAATCATTAAAAGCCTATAACCAGGCTAAACAACTTGCACTCACCGTATATGGACCCGCTAATGACAATATTCAGGGAATTGATGTTTCGCTAAGTGAAAATGATGTTGTAGAGCTAAAACCGCTAAATATACGTTTTCAGGTAATAGATTTACCCGGACATACCCATGGTCATATAGCCTATGCCAATGAAACCTTAGTTTTTTGTGGTGATACCTTATTCTCTGCCGGTTGTGGTCGATTATTTGAAGGCAGCCCAAGCCAAATGTATCAGTCACTTTCTAAACTTGCCAATCTCCACGAACACACTAAGGTTTATTGTACCCATGAATATACTCTAGCTAATATTGATTTTGCGTTAGCGGTTGAGCCCAACAACCAAGATACATTAGCCTATCAACAACACGTGCTGCAATTAAGGCAACAAAACAAGCCAAGTATTCCAACAACAATAGAACAGGAAAAAAAGATCAATCCTTTTCTACGCTGTCAAAGCCAAGCAGTAAAAAGGAAAATTCATGGCGATTCAACGCACACAACTTATGATGATATCGCCACCTTTACCGCGATGCGTCAATGGAAAGACAAGTTTTAACATAAGAATAAATATGCTAAGGTGCTGTGTCATTATTCATCACAGTGCCTTGCAGTAAGTAAGGAAGCTTAAATTTTCACAATTATTGGTTTTTCATGAAGCACTATTTATTACCCGCACTTGTTCTTCTAACAGGTTGTCAAAGTACATTAAATACCGAAGATAACGACCTAACAGATAATGCTAGCCAACATACTGCCAGCGCCGTAGAAATTAATCACGCCTTATTGGCTGATGAAAGCATTGATGTTTTTCACCCTGTGGCTGATGTTGATTTTTCGTTAGATAAAAAGACCATTCAACAGCATGACGACATCTGGCAGCGTATTCGCGAGCAGCTAACCTTTGATGTCCCCGAAAACAGCCGTGTTGTTGCCCAGCGTAATTGGTATATAAAGCATCCTAATTATTTAAAGCGTGTTGCCAAACGCGCTGAGCCATTTCTTTACTATATTGTCCAAGAATTAGAAAAAAACAATATGCCGCTTGAAATGGCGCTTTTACCCGTTGTAGAAAGCGCTTTTGATCCATTTGCTTACTCTCACGGCAGAGCTTCAGGTATGTGGCAGTTTGTCCCCGGCACCGGTGAACGCTTTGGTATGAAGCAAAATTGGTGGTATGACGGCAGGCGCGATGTTGTCGCTTCAACGCAAGGAGCCATTGCTTATTTAAAATATCTACACAAATATTTTGATGGCGATTGGCTATTAGCGCTAGCGGCGTACAACTCAGGTGAAGGCCGTGTTGGCCGTGCGGTGAAAAAGAATAAACGTAATAATAAATCAACCGACTTTTGGTCATTAAAACTACCAAAAGAAACAAAAGCCTATGTGCCTAAACTGTTAGCATTAGCTGATATTATCAAAAGACCTCAAGATTTTAATTTAAGCTTATATCAAATTGATAATAAACCGGTGATCAGCCAAGTTGATATCAAATCGCAGTTAGATCTTGCCAAAGCAGCCAGTTTAGCTGAATTATCTTTAACGGAGTTACAACGTCTTAACCCAGGCTTTAATCGTTGGGCAACAGATCCAGATGGTCCTCACCACCTATTACTACCTAGTCAAAAAGTTGCGCATTTTCAAGAAGGCTTAGCCAAACTCAGTGATGAAGATCGCCTTGCTTGGCAACGCTACAAAATAAAACGTGGTGATAACTTAGGTGCAATTGCGAAAAAACATCACACCAGTGTCGCTCTCATTCAGCAGATCAATAATATTAAAGGCAGCCAAATACGGGCAGGCAAACACTTATTAATCCCTGTTGCAGCCAAGTCTCTTGATAGCTACATACTTTCACAAGAGCAAAGAATAGCGAAAAAACAGAGCAAAGCGCAACAGGGTCAAAAACTAGTTCATACTGTTGTCTCTGGCGATAATCTGTGGGACTTAGGTCGTCGATACAAGGTCAATAGCAAAAGTATTGCTAAATGGAATGGTTTTGCCCCAAGAGATACATTAAAACTAGGGCAAAAACTCGTTATATGGCAAAAACCAACCGTGCAAACGGCTAATTTAAGCAATCAAGTTAACGCTAATGCCGCAGAGCAAGCAATCATGCGTAATATCACTTATAAAGTACGCCGAGGTGATTCTTTTGCTCGTATCGCCAATAAATTTAATGTACGTATAGCTGATATTGAACGCTGGAATAACTTAAACCGTAATAAATATTTACAGCCAGGGCAAAGGCTCAAGCTATCCGTTGATGTAACCAATAACATCTAGTAAAGCCGAGCTTAGTTAACCTGAGCTCGGTTTAAGAGATAAGTTAACAGTTTGAAATATCAATAATTAGTTTGCACGTGTACTCTCTAGTTTGATAATTTGACTTAATTCAAGGAAAATTTCGCGTCAATAGCTAGCCTATTGCAAGTAAATTTAACGCCGAAGTAAGTTAAATTAGCTGCTAGAGAGCTATTTATTAAGCCGAGCTCAGGTTAATTAAGAGCGCTGTCCGGTAAAATCAACAAAGAGTGTTTGTTCACTCAGGTCAGCCTCTCCTGCTTTTTTCACCTTTAGCGTTAGCCATAAACGCCAAACCATGGTTTCTTCGCTACAATTAGCTAAAAGCCCGTCTGCGCTATATTGCCTCGCTGAACTTTCACTAAAAAATAACGGCACTTTCCCCATAAACATATCGACTCCTTCCATATAAGCCGATATCTGCTCAACTTGAATCAATTCATCCACTTGCTTTACGTTTAGCTGCACAGAAAAGGGCAATTCACCATAAATACCTTGCTTGGCATTCCCCTGTAAAGATGCAGGTAAAGCCTGAGCAAAGGTTATGGCAACATGCCCCATTTCTGTTTTGAATTCACACTGACTTTGACTCTTCAAGCAAACATACTCAAGCGCAAGCTTATTTTGCTCAGGTTTAGATTCAATAGGCTGACAAGCCACAAGTAAGCTACAAGCCATAATAGACAATTTTTTAAACATTCAATGTTTCCAATACCTTAGAAAGGGAGAGCCTTGACAAGGTTGTTATTATCACTTGACTGCCTTAAACTAGCCAGCCTTTCTCGGCAATAAAACAGATATTTAGGCGTTAAATGGCTTCTTTAACACAAGAAAATAGTTCAAATAAAGCTCAAACAAACTATGTTGAATGTGATGACTGCTCTATGCAATCTGTCTGTCAACCTATTGAGCAAGGAAGTCAGTCTTTAGCGTTAGCGAACAGTTATTTAACCCGACGCATTCCTATTAACACTGCAACAAGCCATGCCAACATTAACAACAGCATACTTTTTGAAAAAGGTACGCCTTTAACGGCGATTTATGCTGTTTGTTCAGGGGCTTTTAAGTTATGCGTTACCGACAAGGATGGTAGTGAGAAAATAGTCGGGCTGCGCTATCCAGGCGAGCTACTTGGTGAAGACGCCCTCTATTTAGAGAAGTATAACTATACTGCCGTTGCTATTGGTGAAAGCTCTATTTGCAAGGTTGAAGTAGAACAAATGACCTCATGTGGTAAGTTAGTACCAGAGCTTCAACAAAACCTAATCAAACTATTAAGTAAACAAAGCTTTGTCAGACAAACCAACTTTCAAGCCTTTATCGGTAAAAAATCAGCGGATAGCTTATTAGCAGCCTTTTTGATTAATGTTACCGAGCGCAATGCCGCCTACTCAGGTAATGACAAACAACTTAACCTTCTGATAAGTCGCAATGATGTCGCCAATTTTTTAGGATTAAGACGTGAAACCTTAAGTCGCGTATTCGCCAAATTCCAAAAAGAACAGCTTATTCACATTAACGGCAAAATTATCGAGTTATTAGATAAAGATAAATTAAAAGAATTAGCTAATTTTCATGAAGTGTAGCGTCTTAGCTTCAGAAAATATTTACTTACAATAATAGTTAAACTTGCTCAATAAGATGCGCTCTTCTACCCTTAGTGAGAAATGCTCAAACATGCGCTATTTTTTAGCAAAGAAAACCTTGCCAAGACAATAACCATACTAGCTATAAGGCATTAATCTTTTTAAGTTGATCTATATCAAATTTAAACAGATGTAGCTATTGATTTAGATCATTGGCAAAGGGTAAAATTGCTTTGAAATGACACATTTAGCAACACTTATGTGACATATATCACCGCGCTAATGCGGTTTCACAAGAAATAGTATAAATTTTGTCCTGAAGCTTGATGTTTTTAGTTTAGCTTTAAAAAGAATTTATCTTTTTCTGACTAATAATAACACTGCGGAATCCATAACATGACTCAAAGTAATACGTCAGCAGTAGACTACAACTTCGATGTTGTTCGTCAGTTTACTGTGATGACTGTAATCTGGGGGATCGTTGGTACATTTGTAGGTGTACTAATCGCGGCTCAATTAATTTGGCCTGCGCTTAACTTTGATACACCTTGGTTAACCTACTCCCGTCTTCGTCCACTGCATACCAATGCAGTAATCTTTGCTTTTGGTACAAGTGCCTTATTTGCTACCTCTTATTACGTTGTTCAACGAACGTGTCAAACAACCTTGTTTGGCGGTAAGTTAGCTGCGTTTACTTTCTGGGGTTGGCAAGCGGTTATTCTTTCAGCTGCAATTTCACTGCCTTTAGGTTATACCACATCTAAAGAGTACGCTGAACTTGAATGGCCAATTGATATTTTAATCACCGTTGTTTGGGTAGCTTACGCTATTGTTTTCTTCGGCACGATTATCAAGCGTAAAACGTCACACATTTATGTTGCTAACTGGTTTTTTGGTGGCTTTATTATCACAGTTGCAGTATTGCACCTTGGTAACTCAATGGCTATCCCACTTTCAGGCATGAAATCATACTCACTCTACTCTGGTGCAATCGATGCTATGATGCAGTGGTGGTATGGTCATAACGCCGTAGGTTTCTTATTAACCGCTGGTTTCCTTGGTATGATGTACTACTTCGTACCGAAACAAGCAGAGCGTCCAGTTTACTCTTACCGTTTATCTATCGTTCACTTCTGGGCGTTAGTATCACTATACATTTGGGCTGGTCCTCACCACTTACACTACACAGCACTTCCTGATTGGGCTCAATCAGTAGGTATGGTAATGTCAGTTGTATTATTCCTTCCTTCATGGGGTGGTATGATCAACGGTATTATGACCTTATCTGGTGCTTGGCATAAACTTCGTCATGACCCTATTTTACGTTTCTTAATCGTTTCATTATCTTTCTACGGTATGTCTACCTTCGAAGGTCCTATGATGGCAATTAAGTCAGTAAATGCCTTATCTCACTATACTGACTGGACAGTTGGTCACGTACATTCAGGCGCACTAGGTTGGGTTGCTATGGTATCAATCGGTGCTTTATACCACTTGATTCCTGTACTATTTAACCAAGGCCGTATGTACAGCATTCGTTTAATTAACATTCACTTCTGGATGCACACTGCCGGTATCGTTTTATATATCGTTGCTATGTGGATTTCAGGTGTAATGCAAGGTTTAATGTGGCGTGCAGTTAACTCTGACGGTACTTTAACTTATAGCTTCGTTGAAAGTTTAACCGCATCTTACCCATTCTACTTCATTCGTTTCTTAGGTGGTGTGTTGGTTGTTGCCGGCTTTGTTTTAATGGCTTACAACATGTTTAAAACTATTGGCGCAAAAGACGGAAGTCTTAAGCCTGTAGATGCAGCATAAGGAGATCAACATGAAAAATTCACATGAAAAAGTTGAAAAGAATGTTGGCATGTTTTTCCTTGCAACCGTACTAGCGATTAGTATTGGTGGCTTAGTTGAAATAACCCCATTATTTTTCCAAAAAGAAACCACTGTTCCGGTTGATAATTTAAGACCATACACAGCCCTTGAAATGGAAGGTCGTGATATTTACATCCGTGAAGGTTGTAGCAACTGTCACAGCCAGATGATTCGTCCATTTAGAGCGGAAACTGAACGTTATGGTCACTACAGTGTTGCAGGTGAGCACGTATGGGAACACCCTTTCTTATGGGGCTCAAAACGTACTGGTCCTGATCTAGCACGTGTTGGCGGTCGTTACAGTGACGATTGGCATATTGCTCATTTAACAGATCCTCGCTCTGTTGTACCTGAGTCAAACATGCCTGCATACTCTTGGTTAAATGAAAACACCTTAGATGGTGAGCTAACGGGTAAGAAGTTAGCGACATTTAATTGGTTAACGCGTAATCGCTCTCATAAAGACGAGCAAGGTAACCCTATTCCGCTATACACTCAAGCTGAAATAGATGGTGCTAAGGACGCTGTTGCTGGCAAAACTGAAATGGAAGCCTTGGTTGCTTACTTGCAATCACTAGGCCATGCATTGAAGTAGCTCCTGATGGATTACGGAACACTTAGAGGGTTTTTTGCCCTCCTAATATTGGCGTTATTTATCATTATTGTGATTTGGTCCTATTCAAAAAAACGCAAAGCTTCATTTGATGAAGTAGCGAACTCAATTTTTGAAGAAGACAAAAAAGCAGATAAAGAACGCCATCTTGATAAAGATAGCAAACAGGAGACTAATAATAATGTCTAGTTTCTGGAATATATGGGTTTGGGTTCTTACCCTAGGCACACTAGTAGGATGTATTATTCTACTACGTTGGTGCTTAAAGAACTTTGCAGGTGTTAAAGAAGGCGAGTCAATGGGACACGAATTCGATGGCATCGAAGAATTAAACAATCCATTACCAAAATGGTGGAGTACTTTCTTCTTAGTGACTATCGTGTGGGCATTTGTTTATTTTGCCATGTACGGTTTAGGTAACTGGACCGGCGTTTTAGGCTGGAAAAGTTCTAACCAAGGTATTTTAAACATCGCTGAGTCAAAAGCTAAAACAGCTGAATACTTAAATAAAGATTCAGGTGTATTAGTACAGTATGACCGTGAAGTTGCCGCAGCTGACGCTAAATTTGGCCCTATTTTCGAAGCTTACGCTGCGCGTAGCATTGAAGATTTAGCCACTGATAGTGAAGCGTTAAAAGTGGGTCAACGTTTATTCATTCAAAACTGTGCACAATGTCACGGCTCTGATGCTCACGGTACAACTGGCTTCCCTAACCTAGCCGACAACGATTGGTTATACGGCGGTACACCAGAAGCAATCAAAGAAAGCATCATGAATGGCCGTAAAGCCTCAGGTATGATGGCTTGGAAAGATGCTTTAGGTGGCGAGCAAGGTGTTAAGGAAGTTGCAGCTTATGTTATTAGCCTAAGTGGTCGTTCAGTTGACCCGGAACTGGCAAAAGCTGGTCAAGCCAAATTTGCTATGTGTGCTGCTTGTCATGGTCCTGAAGGTCAAGGTAGTTTAGCGATGGGCTTACCACTTGGTGCACCTAACCTGACTGACAACATTTGGTTATACGGCGGTTCAAAACGTGCTATTGAAGAATCAATCCGTAATGGCCGTGCCGGTGTAATGCCTCCTTGGAAAGATATCCTAGGTGAAGAAAAAGTTCATATTATTTCGGCTTATGTTTATAGCTTGTCTCAAGACTAACTAAAACATCGTAATAATTAACTGTTAATAAAAGCCCTTGTTACTAATTGTAAACAAGGGCTTTTTTAATGCTTATTTCTTGGTAGCGTACTAGCTGTAAGCGAGCAAAAACAGTATAATAACGGCACTTTTATCCAGCACAAATTGACACAATTGGTATAACAACTTATGAAAACTTCATGGTATCGCGAGCCTTGGGCTTGGTTAGTATTTATTCTTCCTTTTACTGCGGTTGTTGCTGGTATTGCCACCTATATCATTGCCAATCACGAACCAGACACGCTTGTTGTTGGCGATTATTATAAAAAAGGTAAATCAATTAACTTAGAAGTGTCTAAAGTTAAAATGGCGCAAAAGCTAGGTATGCGTTTTGCGCTCAAGCTTGATAATAATGAACTTGTAATTAAGCCAACGGGTATCGAAAAAACCTTTCCATTACTCAATGTCAATTTCTTTCACCCTACCCTTGCTGAAAAAGATTTTTATATCGCTTTAACACCTGATGGTAATGGTCACTTTAGACACCAATTTGATCATGCAGTAACAGGTAAATGGAAAATCACCATCAGTCCGTTTGAAGATCACTGGAAAATTCACAATGCCATTGGCCTACCACAAAAAGATTTTATCGATTTAATTCCAGATCCAACCAAAGCTCAGTAGTTATTATGTCCATGTCCTGTTTTCACTGCCAAGAGCCAGTGCCTAATGGTATTTCATTATTTGTTAACATAAATGAAAAAGCGCAACCTATGTGTTGTGTAGGTTGTCAGGCGGTAGCACAAACCATAGTTGATAATGGCTTAACGCAATACTATCAAGTTCGTACTGAACCGGCGAATAAGGGTCAATCACTTATTCCTGAGCAGTTGCAAAAGAAAAAACTACTTGATGAAGAAGTCTTACAAAGTGAGTTTATTTATCAAACAGACCAGTATAAAGAGGCCATATTAACCGTTGATGGTATCAGTTGTGCAGCCTGTGCTTGGTTAATTGAAATGCAGATCAGTAAACTTGCTGGTGTGATCGATATTAGCGTCAATGCCACCTCACAAAGAGCCACGGTAAAATGGCATGACGATACGGTAATACTCAGTGATATTTTAATCGCGATTGAACATATCGGTTATCATGCCCTGCCTTTTAAAGCGAACGATGCAGAGATTCAAAATAAAAAGCACAGTAAAATATTTATTAAGCGCTTAGGCATCAGTGGCATTTTAATGATGCAAGTGATGATGATTGCCATTGGCCTATATTTTGGCGCTTTTGCCGATATGGCTGAGCACAATAAAGTCTACCTAAGGTGGACAAGTTTTTTATTAACCTTGCCTATTGTCAGTTATGGTGCCTTTCCTTTTTATACTGGCGCAATCAATGCGATAAAAGCCAAGCGGCTTTCCATGGACGTTCCTGTTTCTATTGCCATTATATTAGCCTTTAGTGCCAGTGGTTGGGCAACTATTTCTCAGCAAGGTGAAGTGTACTTTGAATCAGTTTCTATGTTCACTTTTCTTTTACTCATTGGTAAATTTTTAGAGTTTAGAGCTCGCTCAAGAGCAGCGCAAGTATCTGCTAATCTACTTAAATTAATGCCAATGACAGCAACTAAGCTGATAAACAATACACAGCAAGAAAATGCCAGCGAAGAGCAATTAATCGCAGCTAAGCAACTGGTTAAAGGCGATAGCGTTATCGTTAAGCCAGGTGAAGTAGTACCCGCTGATGGCATTATTATTTCAGGGCAAAGCCAACTGAATGAAGCCATGCTATCAGGAGAGCAGCGCCCTATAAGTAAAACTGAACAAGACAAAGTGTTCGCTGGTACAATTAATGGCGATGGTAATTTAATTGTTAAAGTTGATCAGCCTAGCAGTCAATCCTTTTTAAGCCAGTTAATACGCTTAAGCGAACACTCCCAAGCACATAAGCCTAAACTGGCTAAATTCTCAGACAAAGTCGCGCAATACTTTGTTGCTATTATCCTGGTTACTGCCATAGGCACCGCGCTGTATTGGCATCAACATCTACCAGAAGAAGCTTTTTGGATCACTCTATCGGTATTAGTTGCCACCTGCCCTTGTGCGTTATCGCTAGCAACACCAACTGCACTGACCTGCGCCACCACGCGGTTAAATCGAGAAGGTATTATGACAAAGTCTGCGCATGTGATGGAAACCATGCCACAAGTCAATTGTTTTGCCTTTGATAAAACCGGTACACTGACCACAGGTGAATTTTCTATCGCAGAAGTAACCCTAAGCGATTTCTCTCTCAGTAACGGTCTTAACGAAGACAAGGTGCTCGCCATTGCTGCAGCACTAGAGGCACACTCTGAGCACCCAATAGCTAAACCATTTACTAAGCATCGCGACTTTACTATTAACGCGCATCAGGTAGAAGTAATTTCAGGCCAAGGCGTGCTAGGAAATATTAACGAGCAAACATACCGCATAGGTAAACCTAACTGGCTGTTAAGCGAACAGGAAGGACATCATTATAAAGAATACTCGTGTGTACTGGTTAAAGTAGTTGAAAATAACCACAGCCAAGTAATCGCAAGCTTTAAGTTAGTTGATGAGATCAGAGATGATGCCGACAAAGTCATCGAACAATTGAATAAGTCTGCGACGACTATGTTGCTTTCAGGTGATAGCCAAATAGCCTGCGATAAAATTAAGCAAACAATCCCTCTGCACTCTGCACAAGGTGGCTTAACCGCTAGCGATAAAATGGAAATTATCCAAGCAAAACAAGCAAAAGAGCACCTCGTGGTGATGACCGGAGATGGCGTGAATGACTCTCCAGTGTTTGGCGCCGCGCATGTTTCTATCGCTATGGGCTGTGGCGCTGATATTGCCAAAAGCGGTGCTGACGTTATATTGCTGAATAATAAACTAACCAGTATTCTGACATTAGCTAAAGTAGCGAAGAAAACCCGAAAAATCATTTTTCAAAATTATCTCTGGGCGTTTGGTTACAATGCTATTGTACTACCGCTTGCAGTATGTGGCTTTATTACGCCCTATATGGCTGTTATCGGCATGTCAGCAAGTTCAATATTGGTTATCACCAACTCCCTGCGTTTACTTAAAAGGTAAGTAATCATGAGCATCATTTATATCTTAATCCCGATTGCAATTTTACTTACCGCCTTAGGTATTTATCTCTTTTTCTGGGCGGTAAAATCCGAGCAATTTGATGATTTAGAAAAACAAGGCATGAGTATCCTATTTGACGATAAAAAGGTTGACGATAAAAAAGGCTCTGAAAACAAGCAAGAGCAAGCTGAACAGACAAAAGATTACGGTAAAGAAGATAACCAGAGTCAATAATTGTGAGCCTAGATTTACTTTCAGCGTTTCTAATCGGCTTGGTTGGCTCAGGACATTGCCTTGGTATGTGTGGCGGTATCACCACCATGTTAACGTCTGCCATTACCACTAAAGCGGATAGCCAAGTTGGCAATATCTCTGTGCAAGTCACTCAAGCAAGACAAAAGCCTAAGCTCATTATTTGCTATCACTTTGGACGCATAGCATCTTACAGTTTAATTGGTGCTCTCGTTGGCTTTACTGGCTCAATTGCAGCGAAAAATATAGGTTTACCTATCGCTGGATTAAGACTTGTCGCAGCCGTATTTTTAATTCTACTTGGGCTGTATATTGGTCAATGGTTTATGTTATTAACACGTATCGAAGCCATTGGCGCCAAATTGTGGCGGAAAATATCACCTTTAGCCAATAAGGTCATTCCTGTTGATTCAGGCAAAAAAGCACTCACCTTAGGGGCGCTGTGGGGCTGGTTACCCTGTGGGCTAGTTTATTCAACCCTCACTTGGGCATTAGCCAGTGGTAACGCCCTAACAGGCGCTGGTATTATGTTACTGTTTGGCTTGGGCACCTTACCGGCCTTACTAGCACTCTCATTTAGCCTTGCTAGCATAAAAAATCTACTAGTCAAGCCAAAAACTAAACAATTTATGGCAATATTAGTTATAGCTTATGGTTTTTACAGTTTTTTTGTTGCATATCAATTAATGTTCTAATAACATTGCCTCATTACAGCGTTTTTTACATATTTGTGAGTAAATAAAAGCTATGCCCAATAAAAGTTGCCCAAGCCAACAACATATTCACTGTCAAAATTGTAGTATTAGTGAATTATGTTTACCTTTCTCCCTGAATGATAGTGAACTCAATTCCTTAGATGAAATTATTGATCGCAAACGCCCTATCCACAAAGGCGATAAGATCTTCCATGATGGCCAAGAATTACACTCATTATATGCAATTCGCTCAGGCACCTTTAAAACCTTTACCGTAAATGAACAAGGTGAAGAGCAAATTACTGGTTTTCATCTAGCAGGTGATTTACTGGGCTTTGACGCCATCGCAGAAAACGCTCACCCAAGCTTTGCCCAAGCGTTAGAAACCTCTATGGTATGTGAAATTCCTTATACCAACTTAGATAGCCTATCAAACACTATGCCTAAGCTTAAAAAGCAAGTATTACGTTTGATGAGTACTGAAATCAAAACAGATCAAGAAATGTTAACCTTGCTTAACAGAAAGAACGCCGAGCAGCGTGTGGCAACTTTCTTAGTCAGCTTAAGTGAACGTTACCGTGCTAGAGGTCTTTCAGCAACTGAATTTCGCTTAACCATGACTCGTAGTGATATTGGTAACTATATTGGTCTAACGGTTGAGACCATTAGTCGTCTACTTAATCGTTTTCATAAAAACGAGTTAATCAAAGTTGATGGTAAATTGATTACTATTTTAGACTTAGATGAACTGACTGATGTAGCAGCGCTCTAAGTTCAGCGCTTTTAGCTTAATAAAAATCCCATAAGTTACTCAATTATTTAATTAAGTAACTTATGGGATTTTTTTATCTCCGTTACAAAGTAAATTGATATAAAACAAGCATTAATCACACTATTTTGCTATAAAGTAATTAGACCAGTTAAACAGAATTGATAATTGCTTAAATAGAGGTTATTCATGGAAATGTATCAAAACATACTCGTTGTTGTCGACCCAACCACCAACGAACAGAAAGCCCTGAAAAGAGCCATTGAGTTGGCCAGTAAGATTAACGAAAACAGCGCAACGCCAACGAAAATTACCGCCTTCTTTAGTATCTTTGATTTCTCTTATGAAATGACCACAATCCTATCAAGCGGTGAACGCGACGCTATGCGTCAAATGGTCATAAAAGATAAACAACAATGGCTCGATGATATTATTGCTGAATTAGATTCAGGTATGGATATTAAAAGCCAAGTGGTTTGGCATAACCGACCATTTGAAGCCATCGTTAACCAAGTACTTGAGCATGGCTATGATTTAGTGATCAAAGGCACTCATCAGCACGATAAATTAAAATCAGTTGTTTTCACTCCTACTGACTGGCATATATTACGCAAGTGCCCTACGCCAGTGTTACTGGTTAAAGATCATGAGTGGCCGAAAAATGGCAATATCCTAGCAGCACTGAATGTTGGCAGCGATGAAGAAGAGCACTTATCTCTTAATAATGATATTACTGAACAAGCATCAGAGCTTGCTAAGCTTATTAAAGCGAACGTGCATCTAGTCAATTCATACCCGGGAACACCTGTTAACATTTCTATTGAAATTCCAGAATTTGACTCTTCAGAGTACAACAACGCCATGTTAAAGCATCATAAAGAAGCGATGGCTGCACATGCTAACAAATTTAATATTGATGTTAAAAACACCTATGTTGAAGAAGGCTTACCAGAGACAGTAATAGAGCAAGCCGCGCAACAAATTGACGCTGAGCTGGTTATATTAGGTACAATCGGCAGAACAGGTATTTCAGCAGCATTAATTGGCAATACCGCAGAGCATGTTATAGATCAGCTCAATTGCGATGTTTTAGCGCTAAAACCACAAGGCTATATATCGCCGCTTGATAATAGTTAAGCTGAACTCGATGTAAGAGATAAGTTACCAGCTATCATTTTCTTAAAGCCAAGCGATATGCTTGGCTTTTTCATTTCTACAAACTGAGTTTTTGTTGGGCTCTCATTGGTAATCCATTTATTTGCGCGTATAATGCGCACAAATTTTTAGTGCTTGCAGTATTAGCCATATGACAAATCCATCTGAAAACACATTAACACCGACACAAAAGACTCAATTAGCTAAGCTTGAAAAAAGACTTAGAGGGCATGTTGGCAAAGCCATTGCGCAATACAATATGATTGAAGACGGTGATAAAGTTATGGTTTGCCTTTCTGGTGGCAAAGACAGCTACGCCCTACTCGCTATCTTAATGTTGTTAAAAGAATCAGCACCAATTCACTTTGATATTGTCGCGGTCAACTTAGATCAAAAACAACCTGGTTTTCCTGAGCATATCTTACCTAATTACCTTGATAGCTTAGGTATAGATTACAAGGTGGTTGAAGAAGACACCTACGCTATCGTTAAAGATAAAATTCCTGAAGGTAAAACCACCTGTAGCTTATGCTCTCGTTTAAGACGCGCAGTGTTATATAGAACGGCAAAAGAGCTTGGCGCAACAAAAATTGCCTTAGGTCATCATAGAGATGACATGATTGAAACACTGATGTTAAATATGTTCTACGGTGGAAAAATGAAAGCCATGCCAGCTAAATTAGTATCAGACAATGGTGAACATGTTGTCATCAGGCCATTAGCATTTTGTAAGGAAAGCGAACTGATCCAATATGGTGAACTAAAAGCCTTTCCTATCATTCCGTGTAACTTGTGTGGCTCTCAACCAAACTTACAACGACAAAACATTAAACGTATGTTAAATGATTGGCATGAGCAATTTCCAGGACGAATTGAGTCTATGTTTACCGCAATGCAAAACGTGGTGCCGTCTCACTTATGCGATAGTGAACTATTTGACTTTAAATCCATTGATGCCACATCAGGTGTCATCAATGGTGGCGATTTAGCTTTTGATCAAGAAAGTTATGCCGCTACAAACACAGCAAATACCGAAACTACGCCAGATAATCAATTAAATATTGTTGAAGTACAATAATAACTATCGGCACTCGCTTAAACTTAAATTAGTCACTTAAATTAATCACTTAAGTGAGTGCTAGTATCCTCATAGGCAAAGAAGCGCTGATTGTGACGCAACATATCCGTAATATCTAACACATAATGAGCACCGCGCTCTGAATACGGTAATAAACCTGTCGCCAGAATTTCTGCATCAAGCGGTTGATTATGCGCTCTTAACTGCGAGCGAATACTTCTAAACACCATGTAGGCGTTATGTGTGTTGATATTTCGAAAATAACCCTTAACCGCATCATCTACGCTATCAAACGCAGCAACTTCATGTTTTGCCCCTTCGTTACGGCCATTGGGTACCATGCCGCACTTAGGTTGATAACACCAAATACCAAAAAAGTTTAAACCAATTCTCGCAAAACGTGAGGTTCCCCATGCTGATTCATTGGCAGCCTGTACCAATACAAGCGACTCAGGAATAATATCAACTCGCTCTAACAGCTCATCAATTTTCTGCAAGGTAGAACTATGTTTATTTACCCGATATCGTTTTGCCAACTTTGCCAATTCAGCTTGTTCTGTTTCAGTCAAACCAATCTCTAAAGTAATTTGCTCTAACCAATATTCTAACTTTTGACGAGTTTGCAATAATCGCTGGTTTTGTTTCGCCACAGCCGGTTGAATAAAATCAAAGAAACGCTTTTTCTTCGTTGCGATATCCCTAATCGAAGCAAAATCAGGCAATTTGACATCGTGAAGCGGCTTTTCTTTAATGGTTTTTGGCTTTTTAACCGCCACAGCCTTTTGCTCACTTTTTGCTAAATCTGAGGTAGTCGTTTTAAGTGGTGCTTTATATTCTGGCGGTGGCATAAAAGTAAATGGCGCAGCTAAGCCAACCAATAAAAAGCCTACTAATAAAACCTTAATTAATCCACGAATCTTCATATATATCTTCCGTTACTCAGCATACTATGACAGCAATTAAGCTGAAAAAGTGTCATCTGAATTCTGCTCATCCTTTTGAGTTTTCTTGATATTTTGACTGGCGTTTGCCGTATTTTCTATGACTTTTTCCGGGTTATTGGAAGCCACTTGAATACCGAAAATATCTCGGTATAAGATACCTTTAACATTGTAGTACCAAGGTGCTAAATACGTCATACCAAATAAAAAGATCACAACACCTACCGGCGCAATACTTGACTCAACTAACAGTGCCATAGGAAATAGCAAAGCCAAAAAGCACATAATTAGCACTAAATATAGCGTCATCAGTTGAAACCATTTAAACCGTAATGCCTGCACAGATATAACAATTGCTTTTACAGGAGATAACTGTTTTTCTACCACCAAAGGAATGGTCAATGACAATACCACAGCTAAAAATATTCCCGGTAAAATCAATAACTGTAAGCCTAAGCTAATTAACGATGAAGTAAGTAAGGCGCAAATTGCCACCCAACTACCACGTTTTAAAAATGAAAAAATCATACTCGGCTTGGTTTTCATGCCAATGGAGTGTAAAACCCCCATCATTTCAACACCTGCCATAAACGGCCAAATAACCACAGTGACTAAAATATTAAGGATCATACTCGCTTGTGGGTCTTGAAAAACGGCTTCTATACCACCTAAATAACCACTCGCAATATAAGATACCAGCATACCTAGAATAAGCGAAAAACCTAAGCCTAAATTAATCGAGACACGAGCCTTTAATGTTTGCTGCCAAGCTTGAGAGAGCACTTGCTTAGTATCAATTGCATAGTCGCCTTTTACTGCTTGCTCTATGCTACCACCTACTTGTACAACAGAAATTTTTTCTGACAAAGCTAAACCCTAATTCTATTACCTTTAAACTAATTGCATGAGATTATACAGTAATAACCGCCAAATTGCTCCTATACCAAAGCGTGTTAGTTTAAGTCACTAATAACCAACTGAATTGCAAGCAGCAATAAAACCGCTCCCATTAGTCTATCAACTAAATAGCCCTTTACTTGTAATAACGAGCGAACTTTTTCTTGGGTAAGTAAAAATGAAAGAAAAATAAACCAAGCGCCTGTGGCAATAACCATATAAAACCCATAGATCATTTTAATATCAATAGGCGTTTGCGGCGCGACCACCACTGAAAATAAGCTAACAAAAAACAATGTCGCTTTAATATTCAAACCGTTTATTAAAAATCCGGTTAAAAATGCTTTTTTAGCACTTGGTAGCAGTTCATTTTGAGCTAGTTTTTGACTTTCTTGGCTATCAAGTTTCTGTTGGCTTGGTTTCTTAGCACGAAGACCATGCCAAGCAATATAGCAAAAATAAGCCGCTGCTAAGTACTTTAACCCAGTGAGTAAACGTTCATCACTGGCAATAATAAGACCAATGCCGACCAGTGAATAAGTCACATGCAAAATAATACCTGCGGCAATACCTAAACTGGTATAAATAGCTATACGGCGATTATATCGAACGCTTTGTTTAATAATTATGGCAAAATCAGGCCCAGGGCTGGCAACAGCAAGAAAGTGCACACCTGCGATTAAAAAGAATTGTTCTAAGTACGACATAGCAAATAAATAGATAAGAATACAAAAATGGCTATAGTCTACCTAATTAATGCTAAATTGTCTGATAGCAAACAAATGAAAACACGCTTATATAGTATTAGCGTGTAAACTTTCTCGCTCAGCTGACAGTATATTACGATAGAACTGCCATAGCTCATCAAAACCATTAAAGCGGTATTTTTTACCATGATAAATAGTCGTCATTACTGTTCTCACCTTGATTAAACATAATACAAGTGTACAAAAACAAGCCAACTAATAACGTAAACTAAATGTAATATTGCGTGTTAAATGGTTTATACCAAGTGGAATAATGCTTTAGTCATCTCAGAGCTATGTCAGAGGAGAGAGAACAAGAAAGATATTGTGACAATATAGTTATTCTACATTGAGCAAGTCTGCCGCAGTTATCTTGCCTCTAACAAGCTCCCAAAGGGCGAGTTTAAAAGGCTGATATGCTGCGTTGCTGAACTCAACAAGGGAATAACCATTCTTTTCATTCAGCGCCTTGCCTCTCAGCCTTTTAATTCTCGCTGAGAGAGCAAATCATTATTTCACTTGGTATTACTCAATTCCCTTTTAACAGTTAAGTTTAACTGTGCTTATGGTGAATATTTTCAAGTATACGCTTAAAATATTCACTGCCTTTTTGTTGTGCTAAAGCAATATTATTTTCAGGAATTTCTTCCGGATTTTTATAAACCGATAATACTCGCGCCATACTCTCTTCACGAATAATATGAATAATGGGATATGGTGATCGGTTAGTATAATTACTGGCATCATCAAAGTCTTCGTCGGCAAAGCAATACTCTGGATGCATACTCGCTAGCTGAAAAACACCTTCAAAGCCCTGCGCTATCAGTAAATCATTGGCATTATCGACTAAATCTAAGTAGCTATTAAAATCCCGAAAGCCATCTTGATAAATAAGTAAAGTTGTCTCGATGCTGTTGTCATCAGCTAGCAACTGACATTGTTCAACAAACTCTAATAAAGCGGCTTTTTGTTTTTTATGGCTAGAAACGTGATAACAAATTGTGTTGTTAACGAATTCTTTTTTAGCAAATGGGCAAAAGTTCAAACCAATAATAATTTGCTGCAACCAAGCTTTGGTTGCAGCAACAACGTTATTTTCTTCACTGTGCATTAAGGAAAACCTATTTGGGTAATGATTTGCTTATTCTGATTGCTGAAGCTGCCACATGGTAGCATACAAGCCTTTTTGATTTAACAATGCTTGATGGTTACCTTGTTCGACAATTTCACCTTGTTGCATCACTATAATATTATCAGCATCAACAATAGTGGACAGCCGATGAGCAATAACGATACTGGTTCTATCTTTAGCAACTTCATTTATCGCTGATAAAATAGCTTGCTCTGATTGACTATCAAGCGATGAAGTGGCTTCATCAAAAATAAGAATAGAGGGATTTTTCAGTATAGTTCTAGCTATGGCTACCCGCTGCTTTTCACCACCTGATAGCTTAAGGCCGCGCTCACCTACGACGGTTTGCTCCTTTTGAGGTAAGCTGTCAATAAACTCGGTAAGGTGCGCCATTTCAATGGCTTGCTGCACAGCTTCTTTACTTGCGCTTGGGTTACCATATTGAATGTTAGCGAATAAGGTATCGTTAAATAACACAGTATCTTGTGGCACAATACCTATATGTTGGCGCAAAGATTGTTGGCTAACTTCTTTAATATTTTGGCCATCAACACGTATTTCTCCTTGAGTAACATCATAAAATCTAAATAATAATTTTACTAAGGTTGATTTACCTGAGCCACTTTTACCAACAATAGCCACCTTTTCACCGGCATTAACTTTAAAAGAAATATCTTTAATAATTTCCCTGTCTTGTTGATAATGAAAACTTAAACGCTTAGCTTCAATTTGCCCTTGTTTAATCACTAATTGTGCCGCATTTTCATCATCTTCAACCTTAGGTTTTCTATCAAGCAAGCCAAACATATTTTCTATGTTGGCTAACGAGCCTTTAATTTCACGATAGACAAAGCCTAAGAAATTAAGCGGCATAAAAAGTTGCATCATAAAAGCATTGATCAAAACAAAATCACCTAAGGTCATTTTTTCATGACTCACTTGATAAGCAGCAAGCGCCAACATAGACGTCATCGCCATCGCAATAATAAAGGCTTGTCCGCCATTTAAAGCAAACAAAGACAATCTGTTTTTAATTTTGGCCTGCTCCCATGTTGCCAACTGTTTGTCATAACTGTTAGCTTCATAATCTTCATTGGTGAAATATTTAACGGTTTCGTAGTTGAGTAAACTATCAATAGCGCGAGTATTACTTGATGAATCCGCTTGATTAGCCTCACGGACATAACGCGTTCTACGCTCTGTGGCGTACACAGAAAAAGCAACATAAGCTAAAATGGAAGCTAATGTTATCAGCGCGAATAAGATGCCGTAGTTAATAAACAATATGCTGATCACCATAATGATTTCTAATAATGTTGGCACAATATTAAATACCATAAAACGCATGAGAAAACTGATCCCAGACGTGCCTCTATCGATATCTCGCGACAAGCCGCCAGTTTGTCTATTTAAATGAAAATCAAGATCTAAACGATGTAAGTGTCGAAATACATTTAAACTAATACGCCTAATGGCACGCTCAGTAACGCGGCCAAATAAGGTATCCCTAATTTCAGCAAAAAGCACGATAGATAAACGAACTAAGCCATAAGCACCCACCAAGCCAAATGGCACAAGAATAGCAACACGCTTGCTTGCCTCAATATTTGCATTCGCATCTAAGGTGTCAACAATATCCTTTAAAATAAAGGGTAAATATACACTGGCTACTTTGGTTAAAACCAAACATAACATGGCAAAAAAGATACGCTTTTTAAACTCAAATAAATAAGGCAATATCAACTTAAAGGCGGACCAATTGATTGAGGTGACTTCTTGATCAGGATAACTACTGCGACGCATAAAAATCTATTAAATAGTTGTTAATGTTTATAATATTACCTTAGTATCGAACAAGAATAACTAGATTAGCTGAGAATTTATTTCTCTGCGGGCATAAACAGGGACTTTTACATGCATGATCATGAAATAATAATACTCACTGTACTTCTTATTTTTGTCTTTGGCTTAGTATCTAAAGTCGCTGAGAACTCCCCTATTTCTGCGCCCATGTTCTTTGTCTTTGTCGGTCTATTACTCAGCCCTTTAGGCTTAGGTATTTATCACCTTGATATTACTGAAACCGACTCAGGCATTATTAAACTGGTTGCAGAGTTAACCCTAGTTATTATCTTATTTGTTGATGCCTCTTTTATTCACTTAAAAAACCTAAGAGCTAGATTAGCTGGGTTACCAACTAGGCTACTTCTCATTGGTTTACCGCTGACAATGATCTTTGGCACCTTAGTCGCTATGGGTATGTTCCCTGAAACGAGTATTTGGTTGCTTGCCATGTTAGCGTTAATTTTATCTCCTACAGATGCAGCCCTAGGACAAGCCGTTGTTAAAAGTCCTGCTGTTCCCTGTAAAATAAGAGAGTCAATCAGCGCCGAAAGTGGTTTAAATGACGGTATTTCACTGCCGCCCATATTTGTTTGCCTTGCAGTTATCGCCAGTGGCGCAGGTCACATTTCTGAAGATGATCATTGGCTAACCTTTATGGCAATGCAGCTAACACTTGGCCCGCTTGTGGGTGCATTCGTTGGTCACTTTGGCGGTAAATTAATCCAGTACGCTCATGACAAGCAGTGGATGAACGAAGTATTTCAACGCTTAACCTGCCTTTCTATTGCCATTCTAGCCTATGCCTTTGCTGAGTCTGTTCATGGTAATGGTTTTATTGCAGCTTTTTGCGCGGGGTTATTTCTTGGAGTGCATAATGAGTTGGTCAGAGAAAGAATACAAGAATTTGGTGAAACAGAAGGCCAAATGCTTACCTTATTTGTCTTCTTAATTTTTGGTTTAGCCTTTGTGCCTACTTTAGCCCCTTATTGGGATTTAATGGCACTGTTCTACGCCTTATTAAGCTTAACAGTCATTAGAATAATACCTGTCTTTATCTGCCTCATTGGTAGTGGTTTGAATAACTACAGCAAGCTATTTATCGCTTGGTTTGGCCCTCGAGGGATTGCCTCGATTTTGTACTTACTTATAGCCATTGACCAAATCGGCAAACAAGGAAATGAAAAGGTATTTGCCATCATAGTTTTAACCGTACTACTTAGTACCTTTGCTCATGGCATGAGTGCCATAGCTATGAGCAACAAGTTTAAAACCTTAAAAAATTAGTTCATCAATTCGGGCTTAATAGCTTTACGGAAATGTTAAGCCCCTCATCTTCAAACGTAACTCATAAAAAATGAAATTTTTATGAGATAAACTAAATTAGGATAAAATCAGCGACGAAAATACACAGGCCAACTGAATTTTCACGCTTAAATGCTTTGTTATAACCGTTTTTCCATGCGTAAAAGATCCCAAACCTCTCCGTCGAAAGAGCGAGAGCCATTTTCATGCGATGTCACGGTAAAACCAAGCAATTCATAGCAATTTTTCGCAACTATGTTTTGTTCAAATACAGCCAACGATAATAAATTAGCACTGTATTTTTCTTTTGCTAGAGTAACCAACTGAGCAAGCATGTGCTTTGAAATACCCTTTCCGCGAAAGCTGTCTGAGACAAATACGCGGCAAATCCTAAAATGCGACTCTGACACTTTAAATAGCTCAACATAGCCAGCACTCTGACCTGAGACAACAAAGATAAAAGGGAACACTTGCACTTGAGAACAGTGTTTAGATATTTGCACTAAATCCAATGGAAACTCAAAGTTTGGACCACCCCATTGATAATTCAATTTATCCGAGTCAATCCAACTAATAAGCAGGTTATAGTCTTCCTTTTCAAATGCTCTAAGTTCCATTTTTCCTTCCTAAGGTTATAACGCCTCACTTAACCAGCGCAAAATAGCAGGCTAAAGTTAACGACGAGAGAGCACAAGCCAACTGAATGTGGCCAAGAATTAACAGTTTGTTATGTACGACGACCTTCTGAAACTATAACAGGTAAATCCATACAGCCATAGTCCAAACCAAATTGACTTAACACACATGTTAGTTGACCACGATGATGAGTTTGGTGGTTAAATAGATGCTGAGTGACATCTGCAACTGCCTTAGTTATTGAGTCGCCCTCTGTTGTTGTGTAAGTAATAAATTTTTCACAATCTTCTTCAGATAAATTAGCACAATAGTAATCGATTAAGTCATCTACTTGTACTCTTAAACTCGCAAGTTCAGGTAACTGATTGTGATAAATATCTTGACGGGATTTAGGTACTGGAAATTTATCAAAGTCTTTGATTTTCAGTTTCCCGATTTCATTTGAAGCTAAGCGACCTAATAAAATAAGATCCCCAAAAAGAATATGATTCCAATAACTAACTATATTAGGAAAAAAGACTTGGTTTCCTTCTCTGTAACGTCTATTGATAAAGCTAAGCAGCAATCCATCAATTACTTATTCATCCGCTTATTGTAAATCGACATCATCCTGAAATGATTAACCAGACTCAATTGGAACTCCTAAATACCAACGCCTTACTAATGGGCGTATAAATGCTTGGCTAAAATTAGCGAAGTATGAGCGCCAGCCAAGCCTTAGACGTCCCATTCCTAATTGACCTGTTAGGCTTTCCTTGGTGCAATTTCTTCGTGATTAAACAAATAACTTCTTAGACTTGAATTTAAACTCGTTGTTATTGTTAGCACTGCGATACCTATAGAACAAACGCTAAAAATCAACTGAGTATTATTATTAGTGACAGCTCCTAAACCACCACCAATTAATAAACCTAAAGGTAGCAACCCACTGGATATAGTCATTAAAAGGCTCATAACCCGACCACGAAACTCTGTTGGTGTGTTTTTTTGGAATAATGTTGTTGCCTGTAAATTAAAAATCCCTAAACTTAATCCCGAAATAAACAAACTAATTAATGCTATTTTTGGGGATATAGTCTGGCTAAATAACATTAGACTACATGAAAATAAAAGCATTGAAAGAAACATCACCATAGTTCTACGGTTTCCTCGTACATTAATAGTTGCTGATAGCCAGTACCCCAAAATACTTCCCAATGCCATTACAGCAAGTAAATAACCATACCAGTGAGCCTCTTCGAGTAATTGCCCTGTAACATAAAAAGGTAAAAGAAGCATAACTGGAGCAATGAAAAAATTTATCGATGAGGCGAATATCATCGTTTGTAGCATACCTTTACAACTGTTCACATAACTTAACCCGTCCATTAAATCAGCTTTATGCTGCTTATACTTATTGGCAATACCACTTATTTTTTTATGCTCTTTGGCATCATATTTGATAAATGATTCACTAAAAGCTGATATAAAATATGAAATAGCATCAAGTAGAAGTAAGATTGGTGCACCTAAAGCACGGTAAAGAATACCGCCCAAAGCTTGACCGATTATTGTAGTACATTGTGTAGTTGACTGAAAAAAAGCAACAGTTTTAGATAGCTTGTTACTTGTAACTAAATCAGGAATAAAAGCATCTACAGCTGGTTGAAAAAAAGCCTTTGATATTCCATTGACTATTGAGACTGTGGCAAACAGCATAACAATAATAAACTGACTTTCATATTCACCGAAAATCATTACCGATAGCAAAAGCACTGACATACCTCGAATAAGATCTGTAACTATGAGAATATTTTTTCGGGAGAATTGGTCTGCAATTACACCTGCAATTGGTCCGAATATAACACTGGGTAATATCGATAATGTTAATATAAGGCTCATTAAAAATGATGAGCCTGTATTTTCCATAAGCCAAAACATCATTGCTATGGTATAGGCTTGCATCCCGAGTTGACTTATTAGTTGTCCCTGCCACAAAAGAAAAATATTTTTATTCAAGAGGAAGCCTTTAAGGTGCAATACATACTGAAAGCCTAACGCCTTACTAATAAGCGCATAAATGCTTGGCTAAAATTAGCGACGAAGGAGCACAAGCCAAGCGTTTTGCGTCCTTTTGAGTAACTTGTTAGCAGTTCTACAAGCACTCATATTTTCCATCATTATCAACATATAAAACAGAAGTTAATCTCCAACAACCATCGATAACTTTCAAGTGGTATTCATAAGTAGACACAAAGTCATGAATATCTTTATGTTGAGAGTGAATTATTGCTTGGTTACCTTTTTTAGAACTTTCTACAATTTTTTCCTGCTCCAAGCTGTGCGTAGACTCTGAGCCAAATGCAACTCCCTGTGGGCTAAGTGTAGAGACGCAATACTTATCTATGAGCAGTTGATAATTATTTGTCGCATTTTTCATTCCATTGATTTTGTCATTTTTATAATTGGCACATGACTCGTTGTTCCATTTTTCGTAATCAGAAATAAATGACTTAACCAACTCTTCCGGTGTTTTCACGAAATACTCCATTATTCACATAGACTGCTAACGCCTCAATATGGGGCGCACAAAAGCATGGCTATACTTAGCGACGAAGGAGCGCAAGCCATGCGTTTTGCGTCCGACGGCCATGATGGCCTTGATACTTATTGAACCTTCTCCCCGAAGCTTAGCGTACAGCTAAACTTCAAGGCGACAAAACCAAAAGGAAAAAGCTCAATGAAATTCTACACCAAATTACATGATTTTTATTGTGGGATCGACCTACATGCGCGAATTCTTTATGTCTGCATCTTAAATCATCATGGTTAAAAGGTACTTCATCAAAAAATTAAAGCAGAGCAAACCTTACTAAATCAGCTTATAGCACCTTATCTTGGCAATATCGTTGTTGGTGTTGAATGTATGCACTGTTGGTACTGGGTCAGTGACTGGTGTGAACAACAGGACATTGATTTTGTCCTCGGTCATGCGCTTTATATGAAGGCGATTCATGGCGGTAAAGCTAAAAATGACAAAATTGATTCGTATAAAATTGCCTGCTTGCTTAGAGGGGGTAATTTCCCACTCGCATATAACTACCCACAAGCCATGCGCTCAACTCGAGACCTATTGCGCAGAAGAACTAAGTTAGTACGTCATGGTGCACAGCTTAAAGCGCATATTGTTAACACCAACAGTCAATACAATTACCCTGCACTTGAGTTGATCTGGTCAAGCTAGGCCGCACACTTTCTCCTTACACTTTCAAACTCGATTGGCGACATATCGTTTAAGGTCGTATGTAATCGAACTGAGTTATAGTATTTGATGTATTTTTCAACATCGATTTTCATGCTTTCTCTTGTTAAGTGATAAACATTTAATAGCCATTCATTTTTCAAGCTTCCGAAGAACCTTTCAACTACAGCATTATCTAAGCAAGCCCCACAACCACTCATGGATGGTGTAATTCGATTAGCCCATAGCTGAGCTCGATAGCGCTTGCTGGTATATTGTGAACCTCTATCGCTATGGAATATTAAGCCTGCTTTGGGTTGGCGTAGGTTAATTGCCATCTGCATAGCTCTCATTGTTAAATCAACGGTCATACGCTTACTTAAAGCCCAACCAATAATACGGCGAGAATGTAAATCCATTACTACAGCTAGATACATCCAGCCTTGGTGAGTTCTCAAGTAAGTAATATCACCAGCCCACGTTTGGTTAGCGCTAGCTGGATTAAACTTACGCTTAAGCAAATTATCTGCAATAGCATGACTATGCTTTCGCATGGTCGTCACTTTGTAAGCTACTCGTTGTTTTACTTGTAAGCTGAGTAACTTCATCAAACTTTTTACTCGGAAAATTCCAATATTAAAACCTTCTTTGCGTAGCAGCTTCATCAAGGTTCTGGCACCAGCACTGCTTCGGCTATCATCAAATAGTCGCTTTATACGACGATATAGTCTTAGCTCATCTGGTGTGATGATTTTAGCTGGCCGCTTAAGCCAAGCGTAATAGGCTGAGCGACTCACTTTTAAAACATTACATAGCGCACTGATTGGAAAGCGCCATTGCTGCTCTTTAATATATTCGAACTTTACTTCATTTCTTTCGCAAAGAAGGCGCTGGCTTTTTTTAGGATTTCACGCTCCATTAGCAAGCGTTTGTTTTCTTTTCTAAGCTTAACCAGCTCAGCTCTTTCATCTTTACTTAATGTTTCGCCTGAAGCTTGCTTAGCAAATTTATCTTTCCAGTTATAAAGCAGCTTCGTTGTAATGCCTAACGAGTTAGCAGCTTCGGTTACGCTATAACCTTGTTCTGTAACGAGCTTTACAGCTTCTTCTCTGAACTCATCTGTATATTTTCTTGGTTTTCTTCTTTGCGTCATTTTCACACCTTTATTGTTGGATTAATTATCCTTCATAAAAGTGTGCGGTGCTATTAAATCAGATCAGAGTTGCACATGAAAAATCGTTTACACCTTGGCTGAGCCTGAAACTAACTGAACATAGCTGATAGGCTATGAATCATTCGCTTGAATAGTGACAGCAAAGGTTAACCGATAACTGTCTAGTGCCCCAACATGACTAAAGGGTTAGCCATGTTGGCAGTGATGAGACACACTAAGAGAGCCTCAATATGTGTTTGTCGTAAATGATTTTAACGACTAACTGACAGAGCGAAGTAATTGGTTTTGTTGATTGAAAAAGATTAGCTGCCTAACGGCAGCTAAAAAAATAACTATTGTCTATTGACGGGAAGAAGGTTCATATGTGTTAGCATTTATGTTAAGTGCTACTCTGTTTAACAAACCTGTAATACTTTATTAACGGAGTTAAAAAGAAAATAGCCACAAAGAAAGTGATATTTCCATAAACCAACATTTCATTTGTAGTGTACCCTCCTGCATTGAATTCATAATAAACAATCAATACAGTTATAGCAATTTGAACAATAATAATAAACAACCAAAAATGAGCGTTACTTATAACCTTTCTGGTTATTATGGCCGCACACGCTATTATAGTTAGAAAATCCAAAACAAAAGCGAAGACTGAGACTATTATGGGATGCTCTGGTTGTAAAATCTCTGGTTCTGTATAAAAAAGTAACAGTCTCTAATACTCGCAGATATTAATAGGAGCAACATACCTTTCCAAAAAATATTTTCTTTCATGGTTTAGTACCAGAAACCATAAGGAATATCGTTTGGGTCTTTAGGTAATTTAAGCCAGCCTTCAGCAGGTGAAACGTACTTTTTGATAAAATTCCTTCTTTTTGCTCCAGTAGGAGCTAGATTTGCTAGCATATTCAACAATCCTTCAGCCTCTTTAGACTCCCTCCCATAGGATTGAATTACATGCAGGGTATGCTCTCCTATATGCTTCATTTGCATCTTTTTCATTGCCAACAAATTGCCGATAAAGAAAGTGTGAGACTGACGCTATTCGTCCTGCTATACCAACTTTTTTTGTTATCTTACTTGCTGCATCCATACATTTATACTCCCTAAGTGATTAATAATACCAGACATAATGACTCCCCACGAGGTGCTAGCCTCCAATATCGTGGGTTAGCTAAAAGCCAGAGCCATAATTAGTTTGTTCATCGCGAATTGCGATAGGTAATTAACTAAAAGCGGAGGCTAGCATGAATAACCATAGCATAATTTTTATCGGTTTAGATACCCATAAATCATTTATACAAATCGCTGTTTTAAAAGATAATAGAGGCGAAAAACCACACAACCATGGCCGCATTAACTGCACTAAATCGGCCATCATCAAATTTGCTCGACAACTACAATCCAAATACCCGCAAGCAACCCTGCATTTTATTTATGAAGCAGGCCCTTGCGGTTATTGGATTTACCGATTGCTCACCAGCTTAGGCCATTGCTGTTATATCATTGCGCCATCACTTATCCCTAAAAAGGCGGGTGATAAAGTTAAAACCGATAAACGTGATGCCGCCAAACTCGCCAAGTTATTTAAAGCGGAAGAACTAACGACTATCTATGTACCTGAAAGCGAAGACGAAGCTATACGCGACTTATCTCGTGCCAGAGAAACCGCCATGAAAGATTTAAAAAATGCTAAGTTTCAGCTTAAAGGACTCTTTTTGCGTAACAACATTAAGCCACCAGTTAACGATAATTGGTCAAATAAACATTTACGTTGGTTAACTGAATTAGTCTTACCCCACCACAGTCAGCAAATTGTTTTGCAAGACAAATTTTTATGGAAAAAATTTGAACAGCTTTAGCTGGCCTATAGGTGAAATACATGGATGTATTTCATAAATGATACAAACCATTACTGAGCGCATCAATCGCGTGAAACGGCTTGATAATGAGCTACATCATCAAATACGAAATTGGCGTTTTTATCCGGTGGTCAAAGCCATTCAAGCATTACGCGGCATCAGAATGCTCGTTGCTGTTGGCACTATTGCAGAATTAGGGGATCTACGTCGTTTTGATCATCCCAGAAAACTCATGGCCTACCTTGGCTTAGTACCTAGTCAACACACCACATCCGATAAACGCAGGATGGGAAAAATAACCCATTGTGGTAATGGCCGTGCAAGGCGTTTATTAATTGAAGGTGCACAAACGTATAAACACAAAGCCAATATCTCCACTGAATTACAAAAGCGTCAAGAAGGATTAAGTAAAGAAATTGTCGATATCGCCTGGAAAGCACAGTTAAGGCTGTGTCGTCGATATCAACGGCTCATGCACAAAGGGAAACACCGTAACCTGGTGGTCACAGCCATCGCCAGAGAAATGATTGCCTATATCTGAGCAATATCTCGCGAAGTGGTCATCAGCCCTGTTAACCCCAAAGATAGAGTAGCGAGAATACCTGCATGATAAAAAGGTTAGAGTTAACGTATGTAGATCAAGCATCGGGTGTGACACAACCACCGAGGGCGTTAGGATGGCAAGGTTGCTAAGGTAACCTTGACCCACGAGCATAGATTGAAGACAGGTGTCACGACGGACTAAGTAAGGTAGGCGCTGTTAGCCAATAGGTTAATAATCCACGAATATCAGCATGATAACCGACGAATTTACTTGCTTCATCTACTGCGTTAACTCATTTACTGAGTAACAAACCAATTATGGCTCGAAAAAAAGCAGGAATTTTTACGGTTTTACTTGACGTGGGGAGTCATACCAACGCTAAGCTAAGCGGAAAAGTGCAGTTGGCTAAAATGTGCGAGGCACGAGCGCGAGCCAACTGTAATTTTTCCGTTTGAGCCCCTTGTTAGTGCTGCGTAACTCTCATACTCTTTCCATGCTTCAGCACAGTACTTGATATAGCTATAAATACAAATATATTAATTATAAGCACAAAAATCGTCTCACTATATTGATAGCCACCTAGCCTATATTCATAGTAATGAGTAACTAATAATAATAATAGATTTGCAAAAACTATTATGTTGTACATAAAAAAAGGCATTATATTAAAGTTAAATGCATAACTTGATAAAAGTAGAAGTAGTAATCCGCTTGCGACTAAGTTGCTGATATTGAGCCAATTAGGTGTATCTAATAAATTAAGGTTAAACAGCTTAATAAAATCATATAAATCATATAGGAAAAAAATTAAGAGTATAACCGTAATGAGCTTCCAGAAATTTCTTTTCATAGTTTTCCCAATTAATGCCAAAAACCATACGGAATATTATCGGGATTAGAGGGTAAATCCCTCCAGCCATTTTCATTAGCAATATATCTACGATTAAAGTTTCTTCGTCGAAGGCCTATACTTGGCAATCCCCCTAAGACGTTAAGTAGCCTAACAGCATCTGTAGAACTCCTACCCTGTTGGTTGATAGTTTTTATTAATACGGGATATAGCTCTCTATACACACTATTTGCCTTTTTTTTATCAATAAAAACTCCCGCGACAGCTGAGCCAATTGAGTAGAGTAGATTGAAAGGTGATGACATAAATTATTTCCTTATAATTAAGTAATATGAAGTGCAATATTATAGCACTAACGCCCTAATAATGGGCAAAATATAGTTGGCTAAAATTAGCGACGAAGGAGCAAAAAGCCAACTGTATTTTGTCCTTGTTAAACAGCTTGTCCTTGTTAAACAGCTTGATACTAATTGAGCCTTCTCCCCAAAGTTTAGCATTCGGCTAAACTTTAAGGCGACCAAACCAAAAGGAGAAAGCTCTATGAAATTCTACACTACTTTTCACCAATATTATTGTGGAATAGATCTACATGCACGACTTTTATACGTTTGTATTCTCGATAAACATGGTAATAAAATTCTTCATCAAAAGATAAAAGCCGATCCTAATCAATTACGAAAACTACTTAAACCTTATATCGGGCAAGTAGTTGTTGGCGTTGAATGTATGCATTGCTGGTATTGGGTCAGTGACTTTTGTCGTGAACTCAATATTGAATTTATTTTAAGTCATGCGCTTTATATGAAAGCTATTCATGGCGGTAAAGCTAAAAATGATAAAATTGATTCCTATAAAATTGCCAGTTTAATACGTGGCGGCAATTTTCCTTTAGCTTATAACTATCCACAAGAAACGCGTTCCACACGTGATTTACTGCGAAGACGAACGCACATCATGCGCCACGGCGCTGACTTAAAAGCCCATGTTATCAATACTGACAGTCAATATAACTTACCTGCTCAATCACTTAATTTAAAAAACGTCAGTGCTAGAGAAGGATTACGTCATCATTATGATGATCCCATCGTGCAACGCATGATTGAACTCGATATGAACATTCTCGATTGTTATATGCGAGAGCTTAAACATGTTGAATCCTTCATCGAAAACAAAGCTAAGCAACATTACGGCGCTCTACTTAATATTGTTCGTACATTCCCTGGTATTGGACAGATACTCGCATTAACCATTCTGTATGAAATAGGTGACATTAACAGGTTCCCAAGTGTTCAACAGTTTGCCTCTTATTCTCGGCTCGTTAAATGTAAAGCAGAATCAGCAGGTAAAGTGTACGGCACCAGTGGCAATAAAATAGGTAACGGCTATTTAAAATGGGCGTTTAGTGAGGCCGCCGTACTTTACCTTCGAGGTAATGATAAAGCGAAACGCTATTTGGCAAAATTACAAAAACGCATGAGCAAAGGTAAAGCGTTATCCGCATTAGCGCATAAAATAGGTCGTTGTGTCTATTTTATGCTACGAGATAAGCAGGTATTTGATGAAGACAAATTTTTAAAAGGTTAAGTCGCACAATGGCGCGAGCTGAACGTCTAACTGGATAATTAAGAGCATGTTGATAATTATTGCACCTGTAAGACAAAAGATAATTATTATGCCAAGTAGTTTAAGCCACATGGCTTGATTAGACTCGCCATTGGTGCGCATTATTGCGATAAGCAAAAGCGTTTACACCTTAACTGAGCCTGAAACTAACTGAACCTTGTTTAACCACAAGTAATCATATTGCTTGAGTAGTGCCAGATTAAGGTTAACCGATAAATGTCTAGTGCCCCTGTTTGCATTAAGGATAAACAAAACAGGCAGTGATGAGATCACACTAAGAGAGCCTCTATATGTGTTTGCCGTAAACGTTTGTTTAATGGCCTATCGACATAGCGAAGTAAATGTTGTTGTAAATTGCCAAACAAATAGCTGCCTAACGGCAGCTAAAAAAATACTATTGTCTATTGACGGGAATAAGGCTCATATGTGTTATACGTTTTTTAACTGGTTTAGAATTGTATTACAAGCACTGATTACTTCTGCTCTGTAGAACTCTATAGTTTCAGCTAACTCTTTATCTACTTTAGCGAGGAACTCAGGAGAACAATTGGCTCGTACATGCTTCAAAGGTAAATGATCAGTATCAGACTCAATTACACCAAATACGTGAAATTCAGTATCCCAACACTGCTCATATTTATTATTGCCAATTCGCCAGAGCCCTATGACATTATCTAAATAATCCTCATCACTCTCTAGTAATTTTGTAGCAAGTTTTATTGCATCATCAGACATTTAATAACACCAAACTCTAGAAACGTATAACGCCTTGCTAAGAGGCTAAAATGGTTGGCTTGCTTTTTTGCGGTACTTTGCAAAAAACGAGCAAACTGTTTTAGTCCTTTTGAGCAACTTGTTATGTGCTAACCACGAAAGTTCCATTTGGGTTTTAGCTTTTTAATTAATTGTATCTCAAGGTTTTCAGCTTCTTTAACAGTTGAAACAACTTGTATACTTATTTTAATAATCTGTTTATTTTTGAACATATTATCACCAGCAGAATAACCTCTAGCACTTTGACTTATACGGGTATAGTCTCTTAAACGTTTCCTAAACCCACCATTATTTCTTTCGGTAGCCTTACCTATGTAAACTAATTCCCCCTTTAATTCTCCTTTGTAAACACCAATACATTTATTGTACCGTGAGAAATCACAATTAGATTCATCTAACCATCCGACATATATCCACTGAGACATTCAATCTATACCTATATGCATTCTAATTTTTTTGATGCCTCTGTAAATCCCATTAAACTTCCTGAATAATAACGATGTCCATCAATAATTATATGTATTTCTTTTCCTTTTTTCATAGAATCCACTAAATTATGAAACATGTATGTTTCAAAGGAATTACTATATTCTGGGGCATTAGAGTTTTTTATCCATTTTCCATCATCGACTATTACTTTAAACAGAATACCTCTTGGATTAAGTCGTGATTTTAAAAATGTAACCTCTGCCTTCACCCCTCTACGGGAGCAGCTTAAAACTAACTCTCCCTCTCCTTGGTATAACTTAGTTCCAATATAGATTTTATCATTATTGTAAGATTGTTTTTCTACTCCAGACCACCAATCACTAGCAGAATAAGCAGGCTTTACAGATAAAAAAGCCATCAGCAAAAAAATATTTATTGATACAGTTTTCATAATATTAGCACTTCTTATATTATTATTGATTATATCGCTAGTACTCTAAAAAGATTTTAGAATACTAGCTTTTGACATAAAACTCTGGCACATAACGCCCACATTAAGAGGCGGATAATGCTTGGCTAAAATTTGCGAGGAACGAGCGTCAGCCAAGCGTTAGACGTCCCTTCCTTTAATTGCTTGTTAGGTGTACTTTCCACTCTCATGCCAAGCAGAAGATAAAAACTCTTTAGGAATTTCTTGCTCACTAGGATCATCAAAACCAAGCTCTTCCAATACATCAAACCATAAATCTCGTTTGGATTCTGGAAGCTTGAAACCACACCATGGGCAATAGCCAATTTCAATGCATGAGCTACCACCATCATGGATAATCAACCCGTATTCATCAAATTTAGCTGTGTAACTAATAAGCACATCAGGGCAATCAAATTCATAATCGTGCTGTTCACATTCTAGCGTCAGCTTCTGCTCCATTTGATTGCAACAATGTTTCATTTCCATGTACACCTAACGCCCACAATAATGGGCAAATATCAGTTGGTTAAAATAAGCGACGCAGGAGCAAAAACCAACTGTTATTTGTCCTGATTAATTTGCTTGTTAGCTAAATATGCACCTGACGGTTTTATAGATAACTCTTTAACTAAAGTTATTGCTTTTGATTTTTTATAACTTTTGATTGTTAAAAGCAGCTTACTTGATAGAATATTTTCGGATACCCATTCAACTTTCACTATTTCACCAAGACTGGATACTTTATAAACCTTATAATCAGCTGAATTATCAAGCTCTGATATGGAAAAATAATAATTATAGTTACAAATAATGTCGGTTTCAGAAACACAAGTAGCTGTGTAGTCAGGAACCTCTATATATTTAATCCAATGCTGTTTATCAAATGTTGTAACAACAGTTTTATTTAAATCATAAATATTTCCAATGGCAAATACTTTACTTGGTATATTTGTTATAGCAGTCAGTTCTTTTGTTGATGCAGCAGAACAATAAGCTGAAATTAAGAATACTAGCAAAATAGATACTTTCATTTTAGTTTACCGAAAAGTGAATGTGATCTTTATGCCCTGAGACTGAATGCGCGCTGCCAAGCTTTTTCTTTGTTGAGGGTCCGAAGTTCTCTCTTCTACCAGGAGCCGATTCGAATTTTTGCTGCATTGCATCTACTATGGCAGTTACTTCTTTATCTGTTCCATAACTCACTGACATTTTTTTGCCATTTATTCTTGATATATCTACAGCTTTCCCTTTTCCTTGTACATGGCGACTAGGAAATTTATGCGAATCATTTGCTGAGGAAATATAAATTTGTGAAAGTGTAAACCCTTTTGCGATATCTTTTTTAATACAATGTTGTAATGCTGTCAAAAGGGCTTGTTCGACATTTAAATTTGCTGAGTTTGCATGCCTTACGGTTACACCGTTAATAGATTGTGGAATTGATGCCATTTGTTTAAACCTCCTTGTTTTAAATTTAGCTAACGCCCTCGTTAATGGGCAAAATATAGTTGGCTAGAATAAGCGACGAAGGAGCAAAAGCCAACTGTATTTTGTCCTGATTTAACAGCTTGTTAGGCTTGCTGTTCATATGGAGCATTAAAATGAATATACAGCATCAATACAATACTTGGCGAAGCAATAAATAAACCATAACCGCCTGTGATTAATATGCATATAATTCCCAATGTAGCACCTATAACTCTAGGAAGCTTTTCAACATAATTATACATTATCCATTTAATAGAAATTTTAAAATAATAAAACCATGCCGTCCAAATCAGAGTACAAAGAACAAATTTCAGAATAATATTATCTTTGGTATTTGTGAAATTAAGAGGCTCAAAAAAAAGCTCATTAAATAAACCAGAAAGAGCTATCCAAGATAACACTAGACCCCAACAAGATAAGACGGTACATAGGAGGAATTTAAATAACCGCATTTTCATATGAAAGCCTAACGCCCACAATAATGGGCAAATAATGCTTGGCTAAAATAAGCGACGCAGGAGCAAAAAGCCAAGCTGTTATTTGTCCTGATTTATTTGCTTGTTATGTTTCAACTGCACCCATAATAACTAAAGTGATACAGATGAAGATAAATTGGTATGTAATTGATATTAAGGTGTATTTACTTTTACTACAACCACCATTTTTGACATACGCGATATAGGTAGTTTGTGAAATACGATCGTAGATTAACCAAAGAGGTAAGAGTATTAAAAAGCCAAAACTAATATGTTTTACTGATACAGAGGCTAATACCACAGCAAAAATATAATACGGAGCACCTATGACCCCAATCAAATATAGCTCCTTAGTAGAAACCTTACTCATCATCTTCCTTGAAACATAACGCCCTAATAATGGGCAAAAAATTGTTGGCTAAAATGTTGAGGAACGAAAACAGCCAACTGTTTTTTGTCCTTATTAATTAGATTGTTATATTGCAACTGTGCTAATTTAGTTTGGCTTGATTTCTTGATTGTTGCACAAAACATGACAACCACCAACAGCTACTTTATCAGTCGGTTTGAAACAAATATTGATAATGAAATCAGAGTTAACAGCAAAGCTATGATAATCAGGATTCCAAAGCCTAAACTCATACTTATTTACACCACTAAGCTTTGCAGCGATAAACACAAAACCAAATAGGTTTGCGTCAGCTGAGATAATTAAGTCTTGCTCAGAGTATTCCCACGTATTTTTAATACGAAAAAACCAACCGATAGTTAAACACAAAAAAACAAAAGCAGTATCGTTTAAAAACGCAGGATAGTGATTGAGTTGATTTAATTCAAATAACAATTTTGAAAGTACAAAAACCATTGCTACGAATATAACCATTTTCAATAATCGAATAGCGAAACTAGTTCCTTTTGGTGGATAATACTCCATGCCTACCTTTTGCAATATAACGCCCGCATAAGGGGCTGATAATTGTTTGCTAAAATGTGAAGCGAAGCGGAACCGAGCAAACTGTTAGCAGTCCCGTGCTTAATGCGCTTGTTATATGGCATTACCAAAATCAAGCTTACTTCCAATACCTATAACTCTATCATGGTGGTTTTCACACAACAGCCATTGTAAATTTTTAGATATTAAATAATATTCAAACGCAAAACACTCACCAATTATTTTTACAGCATTACTAATGGAACACTCAAAGATTGGATAATTTGGTAATTGATCATCTTCTACCATGAACCAAACAACTTCGTCTTTATCTGGAACAATTACAGGTAAACGTTTGTAGCCCAAACCATCACTAAATGATTTGGAGTTAGACTCAACATTGAATGATTCCCACCACCAACGACGATCGCCGCCTTTTACAAAGTGATTCAATAGATTTTTATATAAATCTTCATCATTAATAACCCTTACCACTGAAGATTCAAGAGATAAGTTTTTTATTGCAGTTGAGATTTCATCTAATACTTGAGACATATTCCTTTGCCATATAACGCCCTGTTAATGGGCAAAATTATGCTGGCTATACTGTGAAGCGGAGCGAAACCAAACCAGCGTAATTTTGTCCGCTTTGAACAGCTTGATACTAATTGAGCCTTCTCCCCAAAGTTTAGCATTCGGCTAAACTTTAAGGCGACCAAACCAAAAGGAGAAAGCTCTATGAAATTCTACACTACTTTTCACCAATATTATTGTGGAATAGATCTACATGCACGACTTTTATACGTTTGTATTCTCGATAAACATGGTAATAAAATTCTTCATCAAAAGATAAAAGCCGATCCTAATCAATTACGAAAACTACTTAAACCTTATATCGGGCAAGTAGTTGTTGGCGTTGAATGTATGCATTGCTGGTATTGGGTCAGTGACTTTTGTCGTGAACTCAATATTGAATTTATTTTAGGTCATGCGCTTTATATGAAAGCTATTCATGGCGGTAAAGCTAAAAATGATAAAATTGATTCTTATAAAATTGCCAGTTTAATGCGTGGCGGCAATTTTCCTTTAGCTTATAACTATCCACAAGAAACGCGTTCCACACGTGATTTACTGCGAAGACGAACGCACATCATGCGCCACGGCGCTGACTTAAAAGCCCATGTTATCAATACTGACAGTCAATATAACTTACCTGCTCAATCACTTAATTTAAATGATCTGGTCAAGCTAGGCCGCACACTTTCTCCTTACACTTTCAAACTCGATTGGCGACATATCGTTTAAGGTCGTATGTAATCGAACTGAGTTATAGTATTTGATGTATTTTTCAACATCGATTTTCATGCTTTCTCTTGTTAAGTGATAAACATTTAATAGCCATTCATTTTTCAAGCTTCCGAAGAACCTTTCAACTACAGCATTATCTAAGCAAGCCCCACAACCACTCATGGATGGTGTAATTCGATTAGCCCATAGCTGAGCTCGATAGCGCTTGCTGGTATATTGTGAACCTCTATCGCTATGGAATATTAAGCCTGCTTTGGGTTGGCGTAGGTTAATTGCCATCTGCATAGCTCTCATTGTTAAATCAACGGTCATACGCTTACTTAAAGCCCAACCAATAATACGGCGAGAATGTAAATCCATTACTACAGCTAGATACATCCAGCCTTGGTGAGTTCTCAAGTAAGTAATATCACCAGCCCACGTTTGGTTAGCGCTAGCTGGATTAAACTTACGCTTAAGCAAATTATCTGCAATAGCATGACTATGCTTTCGCATGGTCGTCACTTTGTAAGCTACTCGTTGTTTTACTTGTAAGCTGAGTAACTTCATCAAACTTTTTACTCGGAAAATTCCAATATTAAAACCTTCTTTGCGTAGCAGCTTCATCAAGGTTCTGGCACCAGCACTGCTTCGGCTATCATCAAATAGTCGCTTTATACGACGATATAGTCTTAGCTCATCTGGTGTGATGATTTTAGCTGGCCGCTTAAGCCAAGCGTAATAGGCTGAGCGACTCACTTTTAAAACATTACATAGCGCACTGATTGGAAAGCGCCATTGCTGCTCTTTAATATATTCGAACTTTACTTCATTTCTTTCGCAAAGAAGGCGCTGGCTTTTTTTAGGATTTCACGCTCCATTAGCAAGCGTTTGTTTTCTTTTCTAAGCTTAACCAGCTCAGCTCTTTCATCTTTACTTAATGTTTCGCCTGAAGCTTGCTTAGCAAATTTATCTTTCCAATTATAAAGCAGCTTCGTTGTAATGCCTAACGAGTTAGCAGCTTCGGTTACGCTATAACCTTGTTCTGTAACGAGCTTTACAGCTTCTTCTCTGAACTCATCTGTATATTTTCTTGGTTTTCTTCTTTGCGTCATTTTCACACCTTTATTGTTGGATTAATTATCCTTCATAAAAGTGTGCGGTGCTATTAAATCAGATCAACATTAACAGGTTCCCAAGTGTTCAACAGTTTGCCTCTTATTCTCGGCTCGTTAAATGTAAAGCAGAATCAGCAGGTAAAGTGTACGGCACCAGTGGCAATAAAATAGGTAACGGCTATTTAAAATGGGCGTTTAGTGAGGCCGCCGTACTTTACCTTCGAGGTAATGATAAAGCGAAACGCTATTTGGCAAAATTACAAAAACGCATGAGCAAAGGTAAAGCGTTATCCGCATTAGCGCATAAAATAGGTCGTTGTGTCTATTTTATGCTACGAGATAAGCAGGTATTTGATGAAGACAAATTTTTAAAAGGTTAAGTCGCACAATGGCGCGAGCTGAACGTCTAACTGGATAATTAAGAGCATGTTGATAATTATTGCACCTGTAAGACAAAAGATAATTATTATGCCAAGTAGTTTAAGCCACATGGCTTGATTAGACTCGCCATTGGTGCGCATTATTGCGATAAGCAAAAGCGTTTACACCTTAACTGAGCCTGAAACTAACTGAACCTTGTTTAACCACAAGTAATCATATTGCTTGAGTAGTGCCAGATTAAGGTTAACCGATAAATGTCTAGTGCCCCTGTTTGCATTAAGGATAAACAAAACAGGCAGTGATGAGATCACACTAAGAGAGCCTCTATATGTGTTTGCCGTAAACGTTTGTTTAATGGCCTATCGACATAGCGAAGTAAATGTTGTTGTAAATTGCCAAACAAATAGCTGCCTAACGGCAGCTAAAAAAATACTATTGTCTATTGACGGGAATAAGGCTCATATGTTAGGCATACTTTAGCCTTTTCTCCAGCTGTTTTATTAAACTCTGCCTGCCAATATTGGACGGTAAAGCTTTAAGTTTCTCTAATTCCTGTTCCAGATCGTGACGGTTTCTTACTTTAGCTTTAAATATATCACGCTCATATTCTCTAGCTTCTGAGGCAAGTTGCTCCTGAAGCTTTTTCCATTCTTTGGGTTTACTTTTAGGTGGAACAGGTATTTTGTAGCCTAGGTAATTAAGTTCTCCACCACATTCAGAGCAGATTGCTTTACCTGCAAATCTCGAAGACTTCCTGTTTGTGATTCTGCAACTAAAGCAGACCCAATTTCGATTGCTCATCCTGTATGCCTAACGCTCCGTTAAGGGGCGGATAATGCATGGCTATAATCGTGAGGAACGAACGTCAGCCATGCGTTAGACGTCCATGCCTTAAACGGCTTGTTATGTTTGAGATTAACTCAAACGGGCAATAATTTTTGCTGCCCACTTATCAAGTAGCTTTGCTGGTGCAAAAGATAAGCACAGACCTATTATTGGAAATAATGCCGTAAAAATTGCCGCCACAATTTTGTCCGTTTGGTCTTTAGTTGGAACACCATTGATTTCAATGGAAGCATTTGGGTCTAGCGCGGCTTGAGTAAAAACAAAGACCAAAATACTACCAACAAGTATCAATGTCCCACCGGCTAGGCGGCTTAACCCAACTACAATATCTACTTTTTTCTTTAAATCTTCTTCCATACCTGACTCAAACATAACGCCCCAAACACGGGCATATTTGATAATTAAAACCAAAGGTTACAACGTAATCACTAACCAGAACAACAATAAAAAGCGCGCAAAAATATGTCCCAGTGCTTTGGTTTGTTATGGCAAACGAGTTAGTCGCCACCATCAGATGAACCGCCGCCTCCATCGCCAAACCCACCAGAATCGGAGTGTTCACATGACGAGTCGGAATCGAACTCAAAACCTAAAAGAAATGAACCGTGGGTAAGCTTAGAAAGAATGGCAGCGATTATGAATAGAAATATCCCGAAGTATAACTCTTCACTAAACATTAGATAAATTGACCAAATGTAAAGACATAGATTGATTAAGGTAACGAACATCCTTGCTTATGGAGCTCCTTTTCTCGTGTGCCATAACGCTCCGTTAAGGGGCGGATAATGCATGGCTATAATCGTGAGGAACGAACGTCAGCCATGCGTTAGACGTCCATGCCTTAAACGGCTTGTTATGTTTGAGATTAACTCAAACGGGCAATAATTTTTGCTGCCCACTTATCAAGTAGCTTTGCTGGTGCAAAAGATAAGAACAGACCTATTATTGGAAATAATGCCGTAAAAATTGCCGCCACAATTTTGTCCGTTTGGTCTTTAGTTGGAACACCATTGATTTCAATGGAAGCATTTGGGTCTAGCGCGGCTTGAGTAAAAACAAAGACCAAAATACTACCAACAAGTATCAATGTCCCACCGGCTAGGCGGCTTAACCCAACTACAATATCTACTTTTTTCTTTAAATCTTCTTCCATACCTGACTCAAACATAACATCTTATTAGAAGGAAAAATTCCTTGTTTAAACACGGAATTATTCCTGCTTTCATGTTTTTTAAAACACATACAATACGCCTAGTTTTAATATTAATCAATTACTTATTATAAAAGCACTCAACTGGTTGATGTGTGAAAGGAGGAATTTTTCCTTATTTCACGCAAAATGAGAAATGCGCACCAAAACTGTACAAATACACAGTGCAAATTTACGATTTGACTTAAATGATTTTAGTTATTTTATTCAGCGAATATATACGAACTCAAAAGATAGAAATTAATTAAGTCATATGTTTGTTGGTGGATATACAACAGAAGGATTATGTTAAATAAAACAGAACACATAAAAAAGCCCTGAGTAATATCTCATTTAAGAATTACTCAGGGCACTATGATAAAAGTTTAAAACTTAAACCTTAACTTTGAGATTAAATCACAGGTTCAATACCAACAGATACCACTTTATACTCTGGGCACTTAGTGTGTTTATCCGTAATATCACCCGTAACGCGGTTGATCATTAGTTCTGGGAAATGGAAGGTGGTAAATAAAATACCTTTATTTACTTTATCACTTACTTCTGCCGTTAACTCAATTTCACCGCGAGCAGAAAATAATCGCACTTTTGATCTATCTTCAATCGCTTTTTGCTTGGCATCTTCAGGATTAATCAACAACACGTCTTCGCTTACAATGCGCTCATTGGCGGTTCTTCGGGTCATTGTGCCGGCATTATAATGCTCAAGGTTTCGACTGGTTGTTAAAATAAATGGAAACGCTTCACCGTGCGATAGCACCTCTTGGCTTTCTTCAAACTCATAAAAATGGAATTTACCTAAGCCGCGGGTAAAACTATCAGCATGTAGAATTTTTGTATCAGTACCATCTTTTGCTACGGGCCATTGCAGGCCATTATCACCAAGATTTTGCCAGGTAATGCCCGCAAAAAATGGCACAACTTGCGATATCTCCTCCAACATGGTGTCTGCACTGTAGTCTGCTTGCGCATAGCCAAGGGCATTCATCATATCAACAACAATTTGGCCATCAGTTTTACAACCTGCCTTGGGTGGCACGGCAGCATTTACTTTTTGTACGCGACGTTCACCATTGGTGAAAGTACCGTCTTTTTCTAAGAACGAGCTACCCGGCAATACCACATCAGCCATTTTAGCCGTTTCAGATAAGAAAATTTCTTGTACGACTAAAAGCTCCAAATTAGATAAACTGGCAACCACGTGCTTTTGGTTAGGGTCTGTTTGAACTACATCCTCACCCATTATCCATAACGCTTTTAACTCCCCCGCTAAAGCAGCATTAAACATTTCAGGAATCTTATAGCCAATATTTACTGGCCAATTTGCTTTGTCGGAAATTTGATAATGGCTTTGGTAGTACTCAATATTTTCAGCTTGAGTAACATCTAAGTAACCCGCGCCTTGATGTGGCTGACAGCCCATATCGGCGGCACCTTGTACGTTATTTTGTCCACGTAGTGGGTTCATGCCAACGCCTTTTCTGCCAATATTACCTGTTAGCATAACCAAATCAGCAATACACATAATGGCTCTACTGCCCTGCGAGTGCTCTGTTACCCCTAAGCCGTGAAAACTCATGGCGTTATTGGCTTTAGCGTAAGCAATTGCCGCCTCTTTAACCATGTGTTTATCTACATCAGCAATACTAGCTAGTTCATCCATATCTAATGCTAAAATGGCTGCTTTATAGGCGTCAAACTCTTCTGTTCTATTTTCAACAAAGCTGGTATCAAATACCTTTTCACTAATGATGTAGTACGCCATCATATTCAATACCGCCACATTGGTACCCGGACGCAGTTGAATATGCCAATTGGCAAAGCGTGCAAGCTCAGTTTTAACCGGATCAATAACAATTAATGGCGTACCCTTCATGGCTTTTTGTTTGATTTTAGCACCAGTAACGGGGTGCGCAGCCGTTGGGTTTGCGCCAATAAGTAAAATAAACTCGGTTTGTTTTAAATCCTCAATAGAGTTGGTTGCAGCCCCCGTACCAAAGCTTTGCTGCATACCGTACGCTGTTGGTGAATGACAAACACGTGCACAGCAATCAATGTTGTTAGTACCTAATACCACGCGCATCATTTTTTGTAGTAAGTAGTTCTCTTCATTGGTACAGCGTGCCGATGAAATTCCAGCTAAGGCATCTGCGCCATGCTCAGCTTTTATCGCCAACATTTTATTAGCTAAATAGTCGTAAGCGTACTGCCAACTAACTGGGGTTAGTTCGCCATTAATGCGCACCAATGGGCTGGTTAGCCTGTCTGGATGATTGTAAAAACGCCATGCATAACGGCCTTTTAAACAGGTATGGCCGGCATTAACTTCTGCATCTTTAGGCGCTTGAATGGAGATAATTTTGTTATCTTGCACCGATACTTCTAAGTTACAACCTACCCCACAATATGAACATACTGTGCGTACTGTATCTAACGGTTGGCTTTCATTAATTGTTGTTTTAGCTAATTGCTGCCTAAAGACATCAGTTATCGCTCCTGTTGGACAAGTTTGCGCACAAGCGCCGCATGACACACAGTCTGACTCATCAAAACTAACATCTTGCCCTTTGATAATGCGGGCATCAAAACCACGACCGCTAACACTTAATACTTGCTCACCTTGAATTTCATCACAAGCACGAACACAGCGATTACAATCAATGCATTGGCTTAAATCCATACGCATATACGGGTGCGAGCTATCCTCAACTGTACCATCACTGTTTTTAGGCAAGCTATCAACACTTTGCTTACCTTTGGCAAAACGCACCTCAGTAACACCAGTATCAAGTACTACTTGTTCAAATTCGGTAGTATGCGCACTTGGCTCTATCGGCAATTGTTGCTCAGGCAAGTCACTTAATACCAATTCAACAATATTTTTTCTTAACTTTTCAATACGCTGCGAATGACTAAATACATGCATGCCATCACTTATCGGTGTGTGACATGAGGCCATAACGCGCCTAGGTCCATCAGCCGTAAGTGCTACATCAACCGAACAGACACGACAGCTGCCATAAGGCTCTAAGCGTGAATCATCACATAAGGTTGGAATATTATCGCTAGTTTGCACGCGACGGCTAAACGCTAAAATAGACTCACCCTGCTCTATCGGATAAGCAACACCGTTTAAGAAGGCAGTTTTACTGTTGGTGATATCTTGATTACTCATAATTAGGCCTCCTGTACTTTAGTATTGCTGCTATTAAGAAAAGGTGATATTTCTGCTGAGAAATACTGCAAAATATTTTGTATAGGTAAAGGTACACCGCCACCTAATGCGCATAATGAGCCAAGTTGCATGGTTTCAAGCAAGTCATTTAACAGCGTCTCATCAATCGCTTGCTTACCTGATATGGCATTTTCTACCATTTCTTGCCCACGGGTAGAGCCAATTTGACACGGGTAACATTTACCGCATGATTCTGCCGCAGTAAATTCAAATAAATGCGCCATATAGTCAATCATGGAAAATTCTGTTGGAATACCAATAACACTGGCATGACCAAGTAAAAAGCCAGCTTCGGCAAACGATTCAAAATCAACGCTAAGTTCATCTATTTTACTTACAGGTACCACACCACCTAAAGGCCCGCCTATATGGAGTGCTTTAATACTTTTACTAAAGCCGCCAGCTAAAGCGATAACCTCAGCTAAAGGTGTACCCATGGCGACTTCATATATGCCAGGTTTAACAAAAGCAGAGTCAAGTGAAATCAGCTTAGAGCCAGTTGATTTTCCATTACCAAGCGCTAAATACTTCTTCGCCCCACAGCTTTGCTCTCCAGTATGTTCTGTATCTAAAATAAAATGAATTGAACCGAAAGTTTCAACATTATTGACAACCGTTGGACAGCCAAACAAACCGCTTTGCGTAGGAAATGGCGGCCTTACCGAGACAACTGGGCGCTGCCCTTCAATAGAGCGCAGTAGTGCTGTTTCTTCACCGCAAATATAGGCGCCAGCACCACGAATAATTTTGAATCTAAATTGCCAGTTATTTGGCATAGGTAAAGCTAAGGCAACAAATTCATTAATGGCTTTTTCTGTATTAACAATGGCATCTGGGTACTCATCTCGAATATATAAAATGCCGGTTTGCGCACCTGATAAATAGCCCGCCATTAGCATGCCAAATAAAACCGCATGTGGACGCTGTTCTAATAAATATCTATCACTGAAAGCGCCAGCATCACCTTCATCGGCATTACAAACAATGTATTTTTCACCACCTTGAGCTTCTAAACACGAGCGCCATTTAAAACCGGTAGGAAAACCTGCACCGCCTCGGCCGCGAAGCCCTGAATCACTGACTTTAGTTAATAGCTGATCAACACTGTAGTTATTTACTAGCTCTGTAAATAACTGATAATACTTAGCAACATTATCTATTTCAGCGGTTAAAATAGGTTCATCTAGAGTACAAGCAACATGATAATGTTCTTTTGATTGGGTTTTAGGGTCTTTCGCAATACTAGCTAAATTATCTATATCATCTGCTGAGAAGTTATTGCCTTGAATTTGAAAGGCACTATTTTGCGCACAACGTCCTAAACAAGTAACGTGACCAACATTCCCTTTACCAAAGTGTTCAGACAGTTTATCGACTACCTTATCTTGACTACCCGCACATAAACAGGAAGAGCCATTACACACATACGCCTGCTTATTGGCATTATCCCCTTCAATAAAGTCATAAAAACTGGCCGTACCTTGCACGATAGCTTCACCCACTAAAAATGCTTTGGCAAGCTTTGCTTTACCTTGCGGTGTTTGCTCTTGCTCACTAAGGACAAGCTCTTGAAACAAGGTATGCTCTACAGATTTTCTGCGAGCCAGCTGAGATAAATTTTTCGACATAGTTGCTCTCTCTGTCTTTGTAAGCTCGTTTACAATCCAGGACAGGGACAAACAAGCTCTGCTTTTATAATAATGATGGTTAACTCAATAAGCGCCAATCACCGTGATAAACATTAAAAGAGTGTTCATTGGCAAAACCAATTAAGGTGAGATCAAAACGTTTAGCCGCTTGAATAGCTAAATCAGAAGGTGCGCCAACACCCACTAATACGCTAACGCCAGCCATTAAAGTCTTTTGTACAATTTCAAAACTAATACGGCCACTTACAAGCAGAATGAATAATTTATTTACCCTTTGCTCATTTTCTACTAATAGCTGACCAATAACTTTATCTACGGCGTTATGGCGGCCAATATCTTCATTAAGCCATTGCAGCTTTCCGCTTTGATCAAATAACGCCGCGCCATGCACACCACCCGTTAGCTCGAATAACTGCTGATTTGCCCGCATACTATTAGCCAATGAATAAATTTCATTTACCGAAATAAATTCACCTACTAACAGAGGGAGTTTCGGATTTTTCAGCTCTAAATTTTTGATAGAAGTAGTACCGCATAAACCGCAACTTGAGTAGGTCATTTGATATTGTTCAAGGCTTGCCAATTTTGGTACAACGCCTTGAGCGAGTTGCACACACCATAAATTTGGCTCTGTTTGGTTAGGCTCATGCTCTACTTCAATAACAGCAATATCGGTTTTGCTTGCTATAATGCCTTCACTAAATAACAAGCCCATAATCAATAACTTGTCGTCACCGGGCGTGCGCATAGTAATAGCGAAAACCTTAGTCTCAAGTACATTAGCTTGCTGCCATAACAGTTTAATTTGCAAAGGCTGCTCTACAATCACTTTGTCACTAGCTACTTGTCTTTTACTCGATGCACCATCAGCAAAAGCATAGTGTACTTTATTCACTTTTTTACTTGATGATGTTGAGTTAAGGCTATTTTCCATACAAAGTTCATATATACTATTTTTGCTTTATGTCATTAAAGTCTAACGTTTAACTTTAAAAACGGAAAGCAGATTTATACCAATTGAATTAACTATTTGATCGTTCAGCGAGAATTAAAAGGCTTATAGACAAGGCATTGATTGCAGAGAATGGTTATTCCCTTGTCAAAATCAATAACGCAGTATATGAGCCTTTTAAACTCGCCCTAGGGAGCTTGCCAGGAAGATGATAATTTCACAAATTTCTTGGCTGGAGAATGACTACAGCGGCATAAATTTGCTTTATTCTCACCACCCTGACACAGCTCTGAATTGTTCAAATAATTATTTCACTTGGTATTGCCTATGCAAATACGGAATTAGCAGAAAGATTGTATACCTTTTGTTGCAAATCAAACTTTTTATCTGTAATTCGAGCTAGTCTATGCGCCAAATTATCATAAAGCACATGAATAGTGATTATTATAATTCCTTATTTAGATATAAGAGCGTGTTGCTCTTTGAGGTATAAATTTTGTTCGAATTAAACGCAATTTAATCGCGGCGTCTCGATTGCTGTATAGTTATTCTATATAAAATCGTGACAACAAAGAGTAAATTGCGTTTAAACGAATCTGCAAGACAGCGGCTATTGAGCATTTTTACTGCGTTATCGCCTATTTATGTGGAATAACCACATTTCATAGGCTCTGCCTTGTATAAATCCTCAATAGACAGCTGCAAAAACATACTGCAAAGATCAACACGCTCTAATTAACGCACTTAAAACCAAAGTAATTAACTTACCTTGGTGACACTTATAACAGATATAAGAAGGAAAATTTTATGGCAACTGATGTAGAAATCGCTCAGCAATTTACGCCAAAAGCAATTAATGAAATCAGCGATAAATTAGGTATTGCAACAGAACATGTTCACCCTTATGGGCGTGATGTTGCCAAAATTGACCTTGATGCGCTTAGTCAGCCTAGTCAAAAGCAAGGCAAATTAATTTTAGTTTCTGCAACAACACCAACACCTTCAGGTGAAGGTAAAACCACAACAACCATTGGCCTAGGTCAAGCATTTACTCAGTTAAATGAATCCGTTTGTTTAGCCTTGCGAGAGCCATCTTTAGGCCCATGTTTAGGTATGAAAGGTGGGGCAACTGGCGGCGGCTACAGCCAAATCATGCCGGGTGATAAAATAAACTTACACTTCACTGGCGATTTCCACGCGATTACCAGCGCCAATAATTTACTTTCTGCAGCTATTGATAACCACATTTACCAAGGTAATGCCTTAAGTATTGACCCTCGCCAAATTGTTTGGCGTCGTGTAATGGATATGAATGATCGCAGCTTACGTAACATTGTTTTAGGCTTAGGCGGTAAAATGCAAGGTATTCCTCGTGAAGGCGGCTTTGACATTACCGCAGCCTCTGAAGTGATGGCGATGCTTTGTTTAGCCAATAACGCTGCTGATTTAAAAATTCGTTTAGATAGAACCTTAATTGGTTACACCTATGAAGGTGAGCCTGTTCATGCCAAAGATTTAAATATTACCGGTGCTATGATGGCACTACTTCGTGATGCACTGCAACCTAACCTAGTACAAAGCTTCGAAGGTACACCAACCTTTGTACACGGCGGACCTTTTGCCAACATCGCTCATGGTTGTAACAGTGTTATCGCCACAAGAATGGCCATGCATCATGCTGATTGGGCAATCACCGAAGCAGGTTTTGGTTTTGATTTAGGTGCAGAAAAGTTCTTCGACATTAAGTGTCGTATTGCCGATTTAGACCCTGATGCGGTAGTACTTGTTACAACAGTACGTGCGCTGAAAATGCACGGTGGTAAAGATAAGTCTGATTTAGTCGATGAAGATTTAAGCGCAGTAGCGAAAGGTTTAGAGAACCTAGATAAGCACATTGAAAGCGTTGAGCTTTTCAACAAGCACCCTGTGGTTGCCCTTAACCGTTTTGCTACTGACACCGATGCTGAAATTGCGCTGATTAAAGCACGCTGTGAAGAGCACGGCGTATCATTTGCTGAAACAACACACCACGCCGATGGTGGTAAAGGTGCTATAGAGCTAGCGAAAGCAGTAATGGCATCAGTAGAGAAAAGTAAGCCTTATCAACCGCTTTATGATTTAGACTTAACCGTTGTTGAAAAGGTACGTCGCGTAAGCCGTAAAATGTACGGTGCAACCGATGTTGCTTTCTCAAAACAAGCAGAAAAAGATCTTAAACATGTTGAACAATTAGGATTAACACATTTACCTATTTGTATTGCCAAGGCGCCTAGCTCTTTATCTGATGACCCAACGCTACACGGTCGCCCACGTGACTTTGAAGTAACGGTAAGTTCAATTCAAATTAACGAAGGTGCCGGTTTCTTAGTGGTATTAACTGGTAATATTATGCGTATGCCTGGTTTACCGAAAAAACCAGCTGCCAATGACATAAAATTATTACCAAGTGGTGTAATTGAAGGTCTAGAATAAAGGCTAACAGCCTAATTTTCTGCCTAATTTGCTATTAAAGCCTACATAACCATAACCCTTATGTAGGCTTTTTTATGGGCGCTTATATCAGCCTTGTTTACCAAACACCATGCCACGCTTAGGGGTAACAGCTTGCTCATCTTGACCTAAAAAGGCAAAAGGCACTGAAGTAAACTTAAAACCCGCATTTTTTCGAATAACAAAGTGCAAGTGCGGCCCGGTAGAATAACCTGAAGAGCCAGAGCGCCCTAACTTATCACCTACGCTTACTCTATCGCCAACATTCACAACAGCGGTATCTTGTAATAAATGCGCATACACGGCAAATGTGCCATCATTATGTAGTACTTGTACGTAGTTTGCTTTATCTAGGAAATACTGACTTTTACCACTCATATGATAATCATCTTTAACACCTACAACGATACCCGCTCGTGCGGCATTTATTGATGTACCCACTGGCATAGCAATATCAACTGCATATTGATTTGGCTGTTTTGAGTGAGAGAAACGACCATTAAATGACTGAGTTATCAAAAACTCTCTCCCTGATGATGAGGGAAACTTATATAAACTGTCATCATGTTTTGCTTTAGGATCGCCCTGTAACCAACGGTAACTAAAAGCAGGATGATGAGTTAATTTCGGCACAACAACAGTAGTCGCCTGTGCTTTAACGACATGATGTCGTTCATTATTTGGTATGCTATCGCCCAGCAACTCAATTTCTATCGGTGCGTGAAATGGATTTTTAACGACAATGGCATAGTATGACTGATTCTTCGCCACATAAACACTTGGTTTAATATCAATATTGACTTGATGCTTAAAAGTTAATTCCTGAGTTTCAACTTCCTGCTCAGGTGGCTTATCAGAAAACACCCAATTGCCGTTTTCATCTTTATACTTATAAACGGTACTGCCTTGTACTGTGGTTATATTGCTACAAAGCAGATAAATTAGCGCAACAAGAAGAAAAGAAAAGTTATTCATAAGCATACTACCTAGCTATCTACCTACCTAAGAAAAAAACAAAAAAACAAGCGAGATGAGTTATTGACCAAACGGGTGTGTTTTTGACAATGCAACCAATGATTCCCGCACTGGTTTTAATTGCTCAGCGTATATAACTAAGCTTTCAATACCAATATTTACACGAGATTGAAGTTGAGAGAGTCTATCTTGCTCGTTTGGCGTCCATGGACATTGCAAAAAGTCTTCCACATTATGGATAATAGCGTGTAAAGGCAGCCACACTAAGTGACTATTTTTCGCCGAATATGCTTTTAATAAGGTAACCGGGTTACTACCGCCAGCTGAGGTAGAAACACCAATGGCCATTGCTGGCTTATGCCCTAACGGCAAACCACCTGCTGAGCCATTAGCGGTTAAAAGCAACAAATTAACTAGCGCAGGCGGGATCATACCGCCCCATTCAGGGGTAATAAACACGACAGCGTCGCATTGATATAATTTTGCCAATACCTGCTGCTTTTCAATTTCTACCTGAGATTTATCTTCATCATCAAAACCATAATGCCCGAGCAAAGCACTATAATCAGATAAATCCAATATTGAGCTGGTTATATTGTCTTTATCAAGTAGTGTATGCTTTTGTATATAACGCGCTAATAAGGCGCTATTTGCCTGATTACGTTGGCTGGCATTAACCAATAATATATTCAATTTACTTTCCCTAATAAAAAATAATTAAACTAACTTACACCCTGTGCATAGCGTTTGCAGTTATCGGTAATTTCTAGCCAATCAACCTTATCATCAAGGTAAATGTGATAGCTTGGCTGTACTAAGTTAGCATCATCTAATGAGGCAATGGTCAAGGTAGTATATTGGCGATATCGGGTATCACCATACGTCAGTGTCGAGCCGCATTTGTTACAAAACCCGCGCCTTCCGGTTTCAGATGAAGCGTACTCAGTCGGCTTATCTTGTAGCCAAGTTACCTGCTCTGCTTTAAAGTCCATCCAAGCAACCACAATAGAGCCATTGTGTTTTCGACACTTTGAGCAGTGACAATAATCAACCGCAAAGGGGCTTGCACTAGTTTGGTAACGTATTGCGCCACATAAGCAGCCGCCTGTTAAAACAACCTTTGTCATCAAACCTCCTTAGTCGATATTAACCATTGTATTTTCAATAATTTGAGATTTTTTACCTGAAAACTTGTCAAAAAGTGCTTGGTGAGCCTGTAATGAAAACTCATCACTTCGACTATCGTACTGGCTTATCCAATCAATCAGCATGGTTAAATTAGCATCCTGCTTGCTCTTGCTCGCATATTTATGTGGTTCCCAAGGTCTTTGCTCGGCATTAGCAATACATTGCTCTATAGACAAATTCATAAAGATGACTTCTGTGGCCTCTGACAAGACATGCGCCAGTAAGTCACTATAACAGCCTTCAATAACCCAATCCGTATTGGCTTGGCTAAACTCATCTATTTGTTGACATGATAACTGTTTATCTCGTCTCACAGGCTGCGGCGTCATATCCCATGCTAAGCTATCTAAGTCTAAATGTGCTAAGCCTTGCTCAGCAAAACGTTTAGCCAAGGTTGATTTACCTGAAGCTGAATTACCAAAAATAATGACTCGGCGCATATTAACTTACTTTACTTATTTCATTAGCAGGCGCTTTGCTAATCAGCTCTTCTAGGTGTTCAATTAAGGTAAAGCATAACTCAACATATAAGATAGCTTCCCCCTTACCTACTTGAAAACCTTCCGCGTGAGCAACACGATTACGCAAGGTTCTTAGTTCGTTAAATAACTTGCCTTTTTGCGTATCAATGATATTGGTATTGATTAAGATATCTTCCATGAGTTTATAGCGTGTTGGGCTTGATAAATCAGTAACTTGAGTTGCAGATAAAATCAGTGTCTCTGTCACTTCATCAACACGACGCCAAGCAGATAAAATAGCTGAATTGGGCATATTTTGCGCTAAGGCAATAAGGTTAGCTTTCTTATTTTGCTCTAATTCAGGAAAAGCGTCAGTAGCTCTTTGAGAGACTTGCCTAAGCTCTTGATCAAATTCTAACTCTAACGCTTTAAATTTAAGTTTTTTAGCAAGTGGAATAAGGTGAGTAAAAGGTTGCTTAAAGCTGAGTAAAGCAAACACAAATACTAGCGGCCAAATAAGCTTATCAATAAGCTCAATAATAAACTGCATACCATCCATAGTAATTTCCTATTTAGGGTTTAATATAAAATGAATAAATAAAAGCAAGCCATCGTTTTTACTTAGCTTGCTTTCATTACCAACTTGTTGAGCTTAATTAATCGCAATAAGCTCGACATCAAAAATAAGTAATGAGCCTGGTGTGATTTTTCCAGTAGCGCGATTACCATAGGCTAAATTTGCTGGTATATAAAAACGTGTTTTCTCACCAACCACCATTAATTGTACGCCTTCTGTCCAGCCTTTAATCACTTGATTTAATCCAAATGAAAGCGGCTCACCACGATCGACAGAGCTGTCAAATACCGTACCATCAAGCAAAGTGCCATGATAATGCACAGTCACTTTTGAACTTGCTGTTGGGTGCTCAGTGCCTGTTCCTGCTGTAAGCACTTGGTACTGTAAGCCTGACGCCGTTTCTATTACACCTTCAGCCTGCTTGTTTTCTTGTAGAAATTCATTGGCTCGTTGCAGATTAAGCTTAGCGGCCTCTTTATTGGCATTATTTCTAAAGAAATAAAACACCACAATAGCGATAATAATGACAAGTAATAAGGTTTTATTCATGGGTAAACTCTTGTAATAAATAGGCGTAAATAGTACTGAATTAGCAGGTGTTTTGCTATGCCAAGCTGAAAATATCACGACTTTAGCAGGAAATATCGCAATCACTTTAGCAATTAGGCAACTCAAGTAATCTTGTTATTGTTCTGTAAAGCTGTGCCCGTAAAGACAAGCGCTAGCCATAGTGGTAAACAATCATTAAACTATTTGCAGATTTACCCGAGACATTATTGTATATTGTAGAAAACACCAACCCTGAATTACTCATAATAAGAATAATGACATCCTGTTAGAGGCATATAATGAAAAAGAATTTTTTAGCTATTGCTATCGCCGCGGCGTTATCAACGTCAATCACAGCTTGTGATAATAGCGCTAAGACAACAAAGCAAGCAATGACGCAGCCAACATCTAGTCAAGCAACACCGGCAGTATCAAATCAGCAACAAACATTTCAATTAGCGCAAATTCTTGAAGATTACTTTAATGACATGCTGGTACTTGATCCATTAAGGGCAACACGTGTTGGTGAGCATCAATACAATGATAAATTCTTAAAACCTATATCAGCTCAAAGCTTACAAGAGCAGTTAGCATTCGAACAAAAATACCTTGATATTATTAGCAATATTGATGAAGAAAGCCTTTCAGGGCAAGACTTATTAAGCTATCAAGTGTTTAAGCGTGATAGAGAAATGGCCATTGCTGGCTTTGCCTTTCCTCAGCATCAAGTACCATTTAATCAAATGTACGGGATTCATAACGACTTTGCTATTTTAGGCTCAGGTAGTGGCTCTCAACCCTTTAATACGGCAAAAGACTTCGTTAATTTTGAAAAACGCGCTCAAGGTTTTGCCGACTATATGCAAAGCGCTGTTGAATCTATGCGTGAAGGTGTAAAACAAGGTGTGGTACTGCCTAAAGCAATTATTGCCAAGCTTATTCCTCAATTTCAAACCCACATTGTCAGTGACGTTAAAGACAGTGTTTTTTATGGGCCGATTAACGCGTTAGCAAACAACAGTGAAATAAGCGAGCAAGATAAACAAGCAATCACGCTAAGTTACACTAACATGATCAAGCAAGTGATCATTCCAAGTTATAAAAACACCTTGGCATTTTTAGTCGATGAATACGCACAACACGGTACTGACACGGTAGGCTTAACTGACTTACCTAATGGTGTTGCTTGGTATGATCACATGATTGCCCACCACACCACGTTAAATTTAACTGCTGATGAAATTCATCAATATGGTCAACAAGAAGTGGCTCGTATTCTATCCGAAATGAAAAAAGTTAAAGAAACGGTAAAATTTGACGGTGATTTGGCCGAGTTCTTTATCTTCTTAAAAGAAGATCCGCAATTTTACTTCGATAAACCTGAAGATCTTGTTGCCGCCTATGTTGGTGTAAAAGATAAAATTAATAACCGATTACCGCAATTGTTTGAAGTTTTTCCAAAGGCCGATTACGAAGTACGTGAAGTAGAAGCGTTTCGCGCCGCATCTTCAGCTGGTGCTAGCTATGAAGCACCCGCGCCAGATGGCTCTCGTCCGGGAATTTTCTACATAAATACCTACAATTTAAAAGCTCAACCAAACTTTATTATGGAAACCTTAAGTATCCATGAAGCCTCACCTGGTCATCACTTTCAAGCATCTATTCAGCAAGAAGTTGAATCGCTACCTAAGTTTAGAAAATTTGGTAACTTCACCGTTTATGAAGAAGGTTGGGCGTTATACGCAGAAAGTTTAGGTAAAGAGATGGGTTTATTCACCGATCCTTACCAGTGGTATGGCCGCTTGGTGGATGAACAGTTACGCGCTATGCGTTTAGTTGTTGATACCGGTTTGCATGCCAAAGGCTGGACTCGTCAACAAGCCATTGACTTTATGACACAAAACTCATCAATGGCTGATAGTGATATTGAATCTGAAGTAGAACGCTATATTGCCATCCCAGGCCAAGCGTTATCTTATAAAATAGGTCAACGAGCGATTAGAGCTATGCGAGATAAAGCACAAGCGCAATTAGGGGAAAAGTTTGATGTGAAGAAGTTTCACACGCAAATCTTAATTGATGCCTCGCTGCCCATGCCAATTCTAGCGGACAAAATTGATCGCTGGATTGCCAGCCAGCTTTAAAACAAGCACGAAAGAAGCAATGGCCTAAATTACCCTGCGTAGTTTAGGCCATTTTTGTAACCATTGCTTATCAGCAACACGCTGCTGAAAAACCGACAATGGCCGCTTCGGGTTATAACTTAGCTGTAAATTAAACAAAGACGCTAGCGAAAATGCTGAAATGCATTCATACCTTGCTTCATCTAGCTTTCTGATCGCTACCGCGGTTTCTTTTTCTGGCCAATATGACATTGCATCTAACAGGTTTTGATAAGCTTTATCTTTATTACGTAAATGCATATAAGCTTGATTTCGTACTTGCCAGTTAACGTTTGCCATCATAGCGTTTAACCGCTGCTCGTATTGATATTGCTTTTCTTGCGGCTCATAACAATCAAAGTAGATTACATCAATATCTGTTAATTCTGTTGATTGTGGCAAGTCATGTAGATGATCCCAAACCATATTGCGAACAAAACCTGCACCAACATAAGCATGCTTTATCGGTAACCTATACACGCAATCAAGTATAGCTAGGCGGTGTTTATCATTTTTGAGCAATTCGATAACTTTTTCAGTAGACATTATGTTTATTTAATCTCAGGTTTGCATAAGAAATAGCGCCAACCCTAACCAAGTCAGCAGGCTATTTAACTTTGTACAAATAAATAGAAAAAGTACCCCATTAAACAAATATAAGCCAATGAAAATAAGCTATTTACAGTCCAAAGGCATAGCCATAATCGCCCTTCAAAAAGATGATAACTTCTTACCTTACTATTAAAGAGTGCAATGGATGATGGGATCAGTATCAGTGCAGAAAAACCGAGTAACGGCGTCACCATAAACATCATAGCGATATTTGGGGTACTAGCTGACTGCTGATTGAGTGGCAAAATTAATGAATAGCATGAAAGAAATGCTACTACTGTGGTAATAAACCCTAACATTTGAAGCGCACGCATAACCTTCCCTTAGCGTAAATCGCCCTGTTGAATCTAGAGCGTGTTGACCTTTGCTGTATATTTTCGCAGCAGTCTATTGAGTATTTCTACAAGGCAGAGCCTATGATATGTGGTTATTTCACATAAATAGGCGATAACGCAGTAAAAATGCTCAATAGCCGCTGTCTTGTCGATTCGTTTAAACGCAATTTACTCTTTGTTGTTTCGATTTTATATAGAATAACTATACAGCAATCGAAACGCCGCGATTAAATTGCGTTTAATTCGAACAAAATTTATACCTCAAAGATCAACGCGCTCTTATACTCAATTCAATGGGCATTTATTATTATTGTTAACCAATACCGCTTCAATTTGGCGTTATAAAGCAAAACATACGCTGCTTTTCTGATAACTGCAATAGTCAATTTATGCAAATTTATTGATTAAAATTAATTCACTTTTAAAACAGCCTCATAGACCAAAGAAATTATGCTGCCGTATTTTCCCGTTTCAAATTGCTTACCTTCAAATTGGTAATGGCAACCCTTGCCTTTAATAGGGCTGTGTCTGACGTTTGTTAGTAAAATAATCGCTAAATCATGTGTGGGATCTATCACAGTTGCGGTTCCCGTCCAGCCTGTGTGCCCATAAGCGCTTGCACTGGCATAAGGGCCGAAATGCCAGCGATTTTCCCCTTGATTGGCTCGCTGCCAACCTAGCGCAAAGGCGGCATTGCTATCATCAGCTTTGGTAAATTCTGCCAATACTTGTGGTGAAAATAGTTCAACCTCGTTATAACCGCCTTGGTTTAACAGTACCTGAGCAAGTACCGCTAAGCTTTCTGCATCCGCGAATAAACCTGCATGCCCTGCAACACCCGCAAATGAGTGGTAAGCATTTTCATCATGCACTTCACCTTGTAGAACATAATCTCGCACTTGCTCAAATTCAACACGGCCATCGCGAGTATTGCCATGTATTTCTGTCGCGGCAAATTGGTTTTTATGCCAACCTTTTTTCAGCGGATTAAAAGCAATATTTTCTAATGCAAGTGGCTGATAGATTTCAGTTTCTACATAAGTGTCTAATGCCATACCGGTAATACGCTCAACAAGCAAGCCCAATAGCATATAGTCAGTATCACTATAGATGCGTTTTGACTGCCTAGGCGCAATGAAAGGTACTTGCGTTAAAATTAAGTGTTCAGTGAGCTCTTTATCTTGGGAGTAAAACTCCTCACCTAATCGATTATCTTTACGATGAAATTTAACTTGTGCTGCATAGCCAGCCCTGTGGCTGAGCATATCTTTAATAGTGCGATAACGCCTTCCTTCACCGACATACTCAGGTAAATAGTGGCTAATAGCTTGATTTATATCGAGCTTGCCTTGCGAGATTAATTTCATTAAAGCAAAGTTAGTAGCAAACATTTTGGTATTAGAAGCAAGGTCAAATAAGGTATCAGGACTCATTTCAACACCACGAGTTAATGGCTCTCCCGAATCATGGTATTTGCGATTAAAGCCATAAGCACTGTGCTTTATAATTTCCCCATCTTTTACTACCATCAATACCGCTCCGGGGAAACCATTAGCGACATCGTCTTGAATAAGTTTATCAACCATAGCAAAGTCATAGCGCTTGCTGATATCAGCCTTTTTAAGGGCTGGATAAGGGATGGTTACGCGTATTTCACTGCCTTTAGGTAAAACATTTTCAACTTTAACCGTATTAACACCATCTTGGCTACGACGTTTTAAGCTATAGCGATAACGGCTATGTTGATTCATGGGTTGTGCTATTAAAAGCTTTTCACCATTGATGAAGATATCTGCTGAATTGGCATTGACATTATCAATGATTATTTCGCCACGTTTAGCATAGCCCTTAAAGCTTGCTCTATCATTTACCAGCTTGCGTGAACTAGGTTCTCGCTGTGGAAAGACTTCGCTTAGCTGCCCTTTTTTTACTGGCTTATTACCCTCTACATCGGTCGCTGGGGCTTGCTCATACAGTTTTAGCAAATGCGTTAATTGTTGATGAAAGTACTTGTCTAACAGAGCAAAAATGACTGCTGCCGTTTTAACATCTGGACGTTGGCTTATCTGCCATGGAATAAAGTGTTGCTGAAATGCATGAATAACTGCCCGTGTTTGAGCATCATAATGTCCTGTCACTTGTATTTTATAACCATAGCTAAGTAGCGCTTGCTGGATTAAGGCAACACTAGGAGGCTTGTCATTAAAGCGTTGCCAATACTTAGCTACCGTCTCTTGTTCATACCAAGCACCAATACCTGCTTGATATAATTGATGCCAAGGAAACCTAGGGCCGGGATCGGTTTTACGGTTTGGCGCAATATCACTGTGACCAACAATCGCAGTAGGTTTGATATCAGGGTTGTTTGCTAAAATATCTTTAATCAAAGTAATTAATAATGATATTTGCTCTGCTTGGTAATCAGGATAAAAACATATTTTCTGTTGTGAATAACCATACTCTTGTTCGCGCTTTTGACAATTGGCAAGGTTTACCAACTCAATGCCAATACTTTGATCATTAATGCTTTCTTTACCTTGCCAATAACTGCGACCAGCATGCCAAGCTCTATGCTGCTCCTCTACTAATTGCACAACCTTTAAGGAGTTTTCAGGATAGCTAGCATCATTAAGCGCAGGAATAAGATAATGAGCGCTAGCATGCCCTTGCGTTGTTAACGCTTGCATCGACTCTTGATAATCACCAGCGGTGTAGTGCAGCACCAAAAATTTGATCCGCTGATTGTAATTATCAGACAGTTGCTGCTCTATGGTAAGTTGGCTACAAGCGCTTTGAGTTAACACCATTAAGCCCACGACAAACTTAACTAGCAAACGAGAAATATGCTTAGTTGCCATATTTATAACCATAACATCCCTTCTTTCCTTTTTATCAACTTGTGCATAGTTCAACAAACCCTAGAGAACAAAATATCTGAAAAAGTTTCCTTAATTCAGGTTATCGACAGTTAAATTAATGGTACACTGACCAATAGTTTTTCGATATCTTTTTACCCGTCGATATTGAAAATATTCATTTATATTTCATATTTTTCAAAGGCATTATCGTTTCATGGCCGACACTAAGTCCGTATCTCGCAAAACCAAAGCTGTTATCGACCTCAGCGCTTTAATTAGCAATTATCAGTACCTCGCAAGTTTAGCGCCGCAAAGCAAAACCATGGCGGTTATTAAAGCCAATGCTTATGAACATGGTGCCATTGAAGTTGCCAAAGCACTAGAGCCTGTTGTGCCAGCCTTTGCCGTTGCCTTTGTCGATGAAGCTCTATTGCTAAGAAATGCCGGTATTACCAAAACGATCTTGGTTTTAGAAGGACCATTTAAAAAGTCTGACTTTAGCACTGCCATTGCGCACAAACTTACACTGATGCTACATACTCAGCAGCATATTGACTGGCTAAAAAATCAAGAACAATACAGACACGATACATGGATAAAAGTTGATACTGGCATGAATCGACTTGGTTTTCACTGCGATGAAGTTGCAGATGTCATCAGCCAACTTTCTCCATCACAACGAAAACAATTAGTACTATGCACGCATTTCTCCACTGCTGAAGTGCCTGAAAACCCAAAAACTGCCAGTCAAATTGCCAAACTAAATCAGCTCATTGAGCAGTTCTCCTGTCAATTTAGTATGGCAAACTCTGCCGGTATATTGAATTGGCCTGCCAGTCATGGCGATTTTAATCGTTTAGGATTAGCACTTTATGGCGTCAGTCCAATTAAGCCTTGCGCTATTGTTGAGCCACTTATCCCTGTTATGACATTACAAGCAAATATCATTGCTATTCATGCAATCAAGGCAGGTGAAACTGTCGGTTATGGTGATACCTGGCAAGCAAAAAGACCGACAACTATTGCTGTCATTGCCATCGGCTATGCTGATGGCTACCCTCGCAATGCAAAAGCTGGCACCCCAGTATATATCAATGGTCACATTGCCCCGCTTGCAGGACGCGTATCAATGGATATGATCACAATAGATATTACCGATATTAGCGATGTAGCCGTTGGCGATACCGTAGAACTTTGGGGTAAACATGTTTCAGTTGATACCGTAGCAGCGTATTCAGATACCATTAACTATGAGTTACTCACGCGCTTATCAGCACGCCTACCGAAAACCTTTGTGCAATCCTAGGTGCTGTTAATCTTTATTTAATAGTTCAGCTGACAATGTCACAACAAAAATGGACATCCGCTAATGAAGTGGCGCTGAGTGCGTTACTTCAATACGATTTCTGCCTTTCTTTTTCGCTTGATACATGGCTTGATCGGCATCATTGATCAGCTGTTCAAAGCTTTTATGTCGTTCTGTCATTTCAGTAATACCAATGCTGACGGTCAAATAAACGTCCTTATCATCAGCTTTAAGGGCATGTGATGCCAGTGATTGCTGAATTCTCTTGGCAAAATCAATACCTCCTTGCTCATCACATTCTGGCAAGATGATAATAAACTCTTCTCCGCCGTAACGAGCCAAAAAATCCACCTCTCGAATGGTTTGTTTACATGTTTGGCATAAATGCTGTAACAATTTATCACCAAATAGATGACCAAATTCATCATTGATATCTTTAAAAAAGTCACAATCGAGCAGGACTAAGGTTAATTGCTTTTGATTACGTAACACACGCGAAAATTCCATATGACCACGTTCAAAAAGTGCTCTTCTATTGGCTACTTGCGTTAATGGGTCGGTATTTGAAAGTTGCTCTAATGAATGGGTGCGCTCTTCAACCACCTTTTTCATCACCTCTAAGGAAACCATAGTTTCGTTTAACTTAAGATTCATAGCATTAAATGCTTGAGCAATACTATTAAACTCAGGGGTATTATGGGTTAACTTAATTTTTTGAAAATGGCCACTATGATTCTCTTGAAAAGCGTAAGTAACCTCTTGTAGTGACTTTTTAAACACCTTAGTTAACTTCACAGCGCCGTATAATAAAACGGCTATACACAATAAAAATAACAACAAAATAAACACTACCTGCCTTTCAATCACCTGATTTATATCTTGCTGAACATTTGCAGATAATTGCACAGAGTCAGCCCTAATCGACTCTAATTGGCTGATCAAACGAGATAATAAATGCTCTCTTATTGAGCTGTTAACCGGCGCTAGTTTAACAATTTCACTATATAAGCGAGTAACGCTATGGCTTTGGCTATTAATGCTATTTTGAATAGTCTGCTGTTTTGGTGTCAGTTTAGGTGCTCTTTCTAGTATATTTAGCAATTTCTGATGCAATAAAAGCCAAGCTTCATCTTTATGCAAACTGGCATATAACTGATTACTAATAATATGTTGAGTTAAGCTATTGGTATGGTTATCTACTTGTTGCGCATATTTTTCACGTTTAAACGCCAATTCAATTTTTTGCGAAGCCCAGAGAATGCTGGCCAATAAAATAGCAAATAAAAAACAGCAGCCCACAGTAAAAATATAAATCCTTTGCGTTAAACTAAACTGCATGTGCATATACTCCATTATAAAGACAAGGTGACCGCTCCAGAGTCAACTTGTAGCAAGGCTCGGCTATCAATAAAATGATTAAATTGTGGTAGTTGCTTATGATCACTCACCTGGCTTTCTGCCAACCAAAGTGCTTGCGCTTTGATAGATAACAACAAAGATTGATTAAGGCTCAGCTTAAAAATGTAATCAGGCCAGACCCAGTCTATAAAATCAGGCTCAAGTCCTAATTCATTAATAACAATATTCTGTGCTGCTTGAGGCTTTGACGAAATAAAGTCAATCGCTTTGGCTAGTCCTTCAATGACACATTTTGCTTTATTGACGGTGACATTATCTGCAGGTAGAGAAATTAAATTAAAACTAAGACTATTAAGGTTTTTGGTATCATGAAGGTTAATTTCATTACCAAGTAAATGAATACTTTTAAAAGCAAATGGCTCCCAAGGCACAATCGCGTCGACTTCATTATTTAAATAGGCCGTTAACAACTGCTCAGGTTTATAATTTACTAAATCAACATCAGCAACTGACATACCATTCATCGCAAGCAAGCTACTAAGAAAATATTCACTCGCGGTCACTTTGGTCACGCCAACTCGCCTAGCCCTTAAATCAGCAATAGTTTTAATTTCGGCTGATGGCCTTGAAAGTAACTTTACATCATTATCAGAGTGAACAAAGGTAGCGTGACTAACAAATTTTTTTTGCGCTAAACTTTGAAAGGCAATAACAGAATCTGAAATTGTGCCAAAATCAGCCTGACCTGACATAACATTAGTAAAGGCCATTTGCCCACCAATGACATGATGAAACTCAACATCAACACAGGTATTTTTAAAGGCGTCGATTGATTTAGCCACATAAAAAGGCGTAGATAGCGGTGTTTTAGAAACAGCAATAACAACGGGCAGTTTTTCAGGTTGCCAAAATGACTGAATGCGACTAAAAATAAAGCCTGCGAACAACAAACAGACTACCGCGGCAAACAGCCCAAAATTCCTTTTAACCACTACAGACAACCTATTTTATACTAAACATCCTATCAGTATAGAAAAGAATACCTTAAATTGTATGTTTAACAAACAATTTCAGTGATTATTCAATGCCTATATACTTATGTACCTGTACCGATAGACGCCAATTATTTTCAATACAGGTTGCAATCGCTAATTCAGTCGCCCGTTGCTTTTGACTAATAGGCTGCAAATAAACCGGCGTATTGGTTACCTTATGTTTAGCAAGCAATGATTTAAGATCGTCAACATGTTGCTCAGTTGCCACCGGGTGTTTAATTTCATTTGCTCGTTTCATGGCGCTGGCCAGAATTTCATAACCTCCACGCATGTTTACTTTAGGAGAAACCGTCACCCAGCAATCTTTAGTAGTGCGAACATCAAAAGTACCTGATGTTTCTATCTGACAGCTATAACCTGCTTTTTCTAATGTTTGGCATAATGGCGTTAAATCCACCATACAAGGCTCACCACCGGTGATCACGATATGCTTAGCTTTAAAACCTTGCACTTTAAATAAGCTAAGAATTTGCTCAGGAGAAAAGCTTGCCCATTGCGATGTTTCTTGTGTTTTGGCAATAATTTGCTCTTTTGTTACTTTATCTTCGAGTTCTATTTCCCATGTATGCTTGGTATCACACCAAGAACAGGCAACAGGACAGCCCTGTAAACGAATGAAAATAGAAGGCTGGCCTGTAAATGCACCTTCTCCTTGAATTGTTTCAAACAATTCGTTGATTTTATATTCTACGGTATTCACTTTATGCTTTAGCCTATGAGGTATTTCAAGTAAAATGCTAATTTGCTTACAGTAAGCAAAATGTTTTTTTATTATACCTCAAGAGACTCGTCTAATGACTGAAAAAGTTGTTGTTATTTATTCTGGTGGCATGGACTCATTCACCGTACTCAATCGCGCCCTGAAAGATGGCAAGCAAGTCTATGCATTATCCTTTGATTATGGGCAACGTCACGTTAAAGAATTAGACTGCGCACGCACTGTGTGCAACAAGCTAAAAATAGAACATAAAGTCATTGATATTTCTGCGATAAACCAACTTTTAGCCGGCTCATCTTTAACTGATGATATTGAGATACCAGAAGGTCATTATGAAGCGGAAAATATGAAGTCTACCGTAGTGCCTAATCGCAATATGATTTTACTTTCTCTTGCGGTGGGTTATGCGGTATCGGTTGGTGCTAGCCAAGTATACTATGGCGCTCATTCAGGCGATCATGCAATTTACCCTGATTGTCGTCCAGAGTTTGTCATGAAAATGAATGATGTCTGTAAAATCGCTAACTATGAAAGCGTCGAGATTTTTAGTCCCTACTTAACAGTAGATAAAACCGCTATTTTAGCTGATGGCCTGGCTATGGGGCTTGATTACAGTAACACCTGGACCTGTTACAATGGCCGCGAAAAAGCCTGCGGTAAATGTGGCGCATGCCAAGAGCGTCTTGAAGCATTTCGCGATAACAATGAAGTAGACCCTATCAGCTACGAAAGCAGCTTATAATTTTAATAAAGTGCACTCATGATAAAGCGTCAGAAGACAACAAATGATGTTAAGCCATCACTGCGAATAAGAACTTATCAAGTTTTAGAGTCTGAAGCTCACAAGAGTGTGCTAGCTAAATGTGTAACCTACTTTTTAGTCATCTTAATTATTAGCAATGTTATTGCAGCTATTTTAGCCTCTGAAGCCAGTTATCATCAAAGATTTAAGCAGCAATTCTATCTTTTTGAATTTATCTCACTGAGTATCTTTTGTTTAGAATACCTATTACGCGTATGGTGCTGTGTTGAAGCGCCTAAGTATCACGGCATGTCGGCCACTAAAGCCCGACTTCGCTACGCTATAAGTCCAGTAGCTTTAATTGACTTGATAACAATTTTACCTTTTATCATCGCAATGTTTTTATCCTTAGATTTACGTGCGTTACGTTTATTAAGGGTGTTAAGGCTACTAAAACTCACCCACTACTTTAAAGGTTTTAATATCTTTATCACAGTAGTCAATAAAGAGCTTAAAAGTATTACCGCCGCCATGATGGTGATCTTATTCCTTATCGTAATTGCCGCTAGCTTAATGCACGCGGTCGAAGGTAAGGTGCAACCAGAATACTTTGGCAGCATTTTGCGCTCACTATGGTGGGCAGTAGTAACTATGACTACCGTTGGCTATGGTGATGTGGTACCAATCACCCCGTTAGGTAAACTTATTTCTACCTTTATTATGTTAATTGGTGTAGGTTTAGTGGCCTTACCTGCCGGTATGCTAGCGGCACGCTTTGGTGAAGAATTAAGAGAGCGAAAAAAGAAACTTGATGTCTATATTGAAAGTGCTTTAACCGACGGTACTATCGATAGACACGAGTACCAAGCGCTAACCGATCTCGCAGACAAGTTGGAAATAAGCCCAGAAGATTTACATCGCAGCATTCGTTTAATTAAGCAAGGAAAACACGGTAAACACTGCCCTCACTGCGGAAAATAACGAAAATAAAGTATTATACAAATTTGATTAAATATTTAGTCACTTAGAGTTACAAGAATAGCATTAGAACAAACAAGATTTATGAAGATATAGTCGCTCTACATCAAATAAATATTGTGCGGTTATCATGTTATTCTTGAACTCCCAAAGGGCGAGTTTAAAAGGCTTATACCCAGCGTTGCTAATTTTAACAAGGGAATAACCATTCTTTGCAATTAGCGCCTTGCTTATAAGCCTTTTAATTCTCGCTAAATGATCAAATACTTAATCAATTTGGTATTATATTGTATAAAAGCCTTAAGTAGCTTTAATAATAAATGCCGTAATTTTAATTACTTAAATTACTATAGAATATTATCTTCCTTTGATTTTCTTTTAATAAAAAATCCTTCTAACCCGCGTCATTACTTGTTCTAGACTTAATAGGTGTCCAATTTTTTTCTAAGGATTACCTATGAGCGCTACCTGGAAATATCAAGCAAAGTGCTTAAACCAAATGATCAATGCCAACAATGAAACACAAGCTCATCTGTATTTAGAGCAGCTGTTATTGTTTCCCGTGGATATTCAAGATCGTATTATTGAAGAAATAAGTCATTTAAGTAACTGTAATAGTACCGCTGTGGCCAATATTATTGGTCAATATTCAATAGTCGACCTTAAATGACTTACCCGTAAACCGCCCGTTAACTCGATAATTGCGCTAGTCTTAGCTTAGCAATATCATCACGAATAGCAGCAGCTTGTTCAAACTCGAGGTTTTGCGCATGAGCAAGCATGTCCTTTTCAAGCTGCGCTATTTTTTCATCAATTTCTTTGGTTGTCAGCATTGGCGCATCAACTTGATAATTCGCTGTTTGCTGGGCAACTTTATCTAGCGCCTGTGCATCGCTATAACCATCAACATCCATGACATCCGTTATTTTTCTGATAACGCCTTTAGGCTGAATATTATTGTCAATATTATACTGATGCTGCTTAGCCCTACGACGCTCAGTTTCATCTATCGCCGTGCGCATAGAGCCAGTAATTCTATCTGCATATAAAATAGCTTTACCATTGATATTACGCGCAGCACGGCCAATGGTTTGAATAAGTGAACGCTCTGAACGTAAAAAGCCTTCCTTATCTGCATCTAAAATCGCCACAAGCGACACTTCAGGCATATCCAAGCCTTCGCGCAACAAGTTAATACCGATAAGGACATCAAACTTACCTAAACGAAAATCTCGAATGATCTCCATTCGCTCAACCGTATCAACATCTGAATGTAAGTAGCGAGTTTTAATGCCGTGTTCATCTAAATAATCGGTTAAATCTTCTGCCATACGTTTAGTAAGTGTGGTGGCAAGAACACGTTCATTTAACGGTACGCGCTTATTAATTTCTGAGAGTAAATCATCAACTTGTGTTTCTACTGGCCGCACTTCAATTTCTGGATCTAACAATCCAGTAGGCCTAACCACTTGCTCAGCAATATCACCTGATGATTTTTCTATTTCATATTTGCTCGGTGTTGCTGAAACATAAATAGTTTGTGGTGCTAACGCTTCGAACTCTTCAAATTTCATTGGTCTATTATCAAGTGCTGAAGGAAGCCTAAAGCCGTACTGCACTAGATTTTCTTTACGGGATCTATCGCCTTTATACATAGCGCCAATTTGCGGTACGGTGACATGTGACTCGTCAATAATCAATAAACCATCATCAGGCAAATAGTCAAACAAGGTTGGCGGCGCCTCACCTGGCTCTCTTCCCGATAAATACCTTGAATAGTTTTCAATGCCTGAGCAATAGCCAAGCTCAGTCATCATTTCAATATCAAATTGTGTTCGCTGACTGATACGCTGCTCTTCAACTAACTTGTTATTATCTTTTAATTGCTGTGCCCTGTCCTTTAATTCAATTTTAATTGACTCAACCGCCGCTAAGATTTTATCTCTGGGTGTTGCATAATGCGTTTTAGGATAAATAGTCACACGCGCTAAGGTTCTTTCCACTTGCCCTGTTAGCGGGTCAAACTGGCTGATACGTTCAATCTCCTCATCAAACAGCTCTACCCGTAACGCTAAGCGGTCAGATTCAGCCGGAAAGATATCGATAACATCACCGCGAACTCGATAGGTTGCCCGAGCAAAGGCGACATCATTACGGGTATATTGTAACTCTGCTAATCGCCTTAAAATATCACGCTGATTGATAATATCGCCAACACTGATGTGTAGCATCATCTTCAAGTAAGAATCAGGGTCGCCAAGACCGTAAATTGCTGATACTGATGCAATAATGATCACATCTCGACGCTCTAATAAAGCTTTCGTGGCCGATAACCTCATTTGCTCAATGTGTTCATTTACCGAGGCATCTTTCTCTATAAAGGTATCGGTTGTTGGCACATAGGCTTCAGGTTGGTAGTAGTCATAGTAAGAGACAAAATATTCAACAGCATTGTTTGGAAAGAATTCTTTCATTTCCCCATAAAGCTGTGCTGCTAAGGTTTTATTAGGCGCTAACATCATGGTGGGACGATTAAGCTTCTCGATAACGTTAGCAATAGTAAAGGTTTTACCTGAGCCAGTCACACCAAGTAGCGTTTGATGAGCTAAACCTGACTCAATACCATCAAGCAATTGTTTAATGGCCGTGGGCTGATCGCCGCTTGGCGTATAATCAGAGGCTAATGTTAATGACTTCATATTGACTCTACCTGTGATACTGAACTGGTACTAGTAAACTGTTTGCTAAATAATCTATACGAGATCGTCGCCATAAGGACATTACCCAATAACGCACCGATGAAAAAGCCTTGTAAACCATAAAGGTATGAACCTAAATAAGCTAATGGCACATAACAAACAAATAATCTAACAATACTTAACCACAGTGCAATCATAGGCTTGTGCAGTGCATTAAAAGATGAATTCGTTAAAATAATGATCCCCTGCAAACCATAACCCAGCGGTAAAATCCAAATAAATAACTTGATGATATCTTCAACGGCTTGCTCTTTGGCAAATGCGCTTGCTATCCATGGAGCTAAGCCAACGAGAATAACAAAAATAACTAACTGCCATAGCATGACAAATTTAACTGACACCTTATAAGCTTCTTCAACACGATGCATATGCCCTGCACCAAAGTTCTGACTAATAAAAGGCGGTAATGTCATTGACATAGCAAGTACAACTAAACAGGCAATTGACTCGATACGAGAGCCAACACCAAAAGCCGCAACCGCAGATTCACCATAAGTGGCAACAATCGCGGTCATTATCGCTGCCGCTATTGGTGTTAACATATTAGCGCCAGCAGCAGGTAAACCAATTTTTAAAATACTCTTACAAGCCGGTAGTAATTTGTGAAACGGGATAATATGAGTATGAATTAAATCTAATTTACGCGTTAAAATATTAAGCACAAAGGCTAAACCAAATATCCAAGAAACTAGCGTGGCTATTGCTGCCCCTTTTATGCCAATCGCAGGTATGGGGCCTAAACCAAAAATAAAAATAGGATCAAGTATCGCGTTAACTAAACCGGCACTGCCCATAACCAGACTGGGCGTTTTGGTGTCTCCTGACGCCCTTAAAATAGCGTTACCTATCATAGGACCAATTAAGCAAACACTTCCTATATACCAAATATCAATATAATCATGTATTAACGGTAACAATGAAGCTTGTGCGCCCAATAGAGTAAACAATTCATCGGTAAACAGATAACCAACAAAGGATAAACTGGCAACAATAATCGCAGCTAAATACATAGCGGCTGTTGCAGAGTCTTTCGCCGTACATTGATCTTTTTTGCCGAGTAATTTAGCAATAACCGCTGAAGTACCTATGCCTAAACCAATAGTTAAACTGAGTACGGTAAAGGTCACAGGAAAAGTAAAGCTAATGGCAGCTAATGGTTGCGTGCCTAATAAGCCGACAAAAAAAGTATCGACCAGATTAAAAGTCATTAACAATACCATGCCGTATATCATAGGTATGGTCATTTGTTTTAATGTATCAGCAACAGGGGCTTCTAGCAGATTAGCACGCCTTTTACTCGGCGCAGAATTTGATTCTTTGGTCATTTAGTCTTATCAGTGGTTGGTATTTGTTAGCAAAGCAACACCTATTGTAAAAGAAATAGCTATTTTTACCTAGTATTACCCCAAAGTTGATTTAATAAAGGTGTAAGTAAGCATTTCAATAACAACAGGGACATTCATTCTTAGCTAACAGCAAATGAAATACCATAAACGACAAAGACTTAGTAAATAATTGAAGGAGTATACACACCTAAATAAGGCTAACGCCATGAATGTTCAAAAATCACCCTAAGTAGACAAAAAACCAACAAACCAAGATAACCTTTTGAAACTAAAGAAAAATAAAAATATGTAAAAATCATTTGACTTGCTTGTAGACCAGTAAAAACGAAAATGTACGATTTCATTACACTTTAACTCACAAAGTTATCCACAACTTTAGTGGATAAAGTTTTACTCGGATATAGGGTCAAGATTTGACCAAAGTAAGGTTATTTTTAACAGGCGAGAATAATATGCTTTATGCCTTTACTCTCGCCATAAGGATACAGCTCTGAACTGTTTAAATGACTATTTCAATTGGTATTATTTATAGCTTAGCCAAGGCATTGGCTAAATCGGCAATTAAATCTTCCGCATTTTCTAGACCAATCGATATTCTCATATCGCTATACGAAATTCCCATGCGCTGCATATGCTCAGGCGTCTGCTCAACACTACAACTAATCGCAGGTGCATATATCAGGCTTTCATGCCCTCCCCAACTAACTCCCTTTTGAAATAAGATCAGGGCATTAAAAAACTTTTTGATCTTTGCTAAGTCATCGGTATTAAGTTTAAAACTAAATAAACCACTAAACCCTGTCATTTGTTGCCTTGCAAGCGAGGCTTGCGCAAATGATGGCAAGCCAGGATAAAATACTTTAGCAACTTGGGGTTGTTGTTGTAAAAACTCAGCCACACGCAGCGCGCTTTGTTGATGCCTTTCCATTCTCAGAGGCAAGGTACGTAAACTTCTAAGCAGCATACTTGCTTCCACAGGGGCAAGCTTAGCTCCTAGTAACTCGTACTCTTGTAAGCAAATGTCTTTAATTAACGACTGGCGAGCAATTAAAGCCCCGGCAATGATATCACTGTGGCCGCCAAGATATTTTGAGCAAGAGTGTACCTCTAAATCAATCCCTAACGCCAAAGGCTTTTGATAGATTGGCGTTGCCCAAGTGTTATCTATCATAGTGGCAATATTATGTTTTTTCGCTAACGCGCTAATTTGTTCTAAATCTTGTAAAGAGAAAACCACAGAGGATGGGCTTTCAAGATAAATCAATCGAGTATTCGGCTTTATTGCCTGCTCAATTTCATTAAGGCACTCACCAGATACATAGCTTACTTCAACACCCATTTTAGCAACGAGCACATTGCGTATTAAGGTGGCTGTTGGTCCGTAAATATTTTTTAAGGTGATCAAGTGATCGCCCTGAGCTAAAAAATGAATAATGCCTGCCGATATTGCTGCCATGCCAGAGGAAAACAGCTTAGCTTTTTCACCACCAGCAAGTGAGGCGAGTTTTTGCTCGACAAATTGCACCGTAGGATTATTTCCTCGCGTATAAATCACGCTATTTTCTTTATCGGCAAAAGCCTGCTCTAATGACTCCCAGCTATCAAAAGTAAATAATGAACTTTGATAAACAGGCGGTACGACTGCGCCATAGGGATCAATATTATTGTCACCATCAAAAACTAACTCTGTGATTGGCTGTTGTTTTCTCATCTTTTCTATACCCGTTACTTTCTCTAAGGCAATAACCTCAACTATCCGTTTACATCCATTACCTGTTATTAAGGTAAAGGTACAATCCGCGCCGCCCAGCCGCCATTAGGGGCTAAAGTTACGCTAAACTTACTTTGCTTGGTTACTGTGGTGATATCTTGGCGGATATCACTCGCGTATTTATCAGCATTTATACCATCAGCCATTGACGTTAATTGATAGCGCCCAGCTGATAAAAAATTCAAATCTAGATCAAATGTTCTTGCTTGCTCGTTGCCCATAATACCGATATACCATGCTTTGTCAGAACGTCGTGCCGTTATAATATGATCCTGAAATTTAGCCGATAGCACTTGAGTTTCATCCCAAACCGTTGGTATATGACTAATAAATTCTGTGCTTGGCTTATTGGCTAAATAATTCGATGGGCTATCTGCTAGCATTTGTAAGGGGCTTTCAAAGACAATATATAAAGCAATTTGATGGGCACGAGTCGTTTTGCTCATCGGGCGATTAAAAGACACGCTGAAATTTTCCGGCTGACTATTAACCATAGCCCCTGGGGTATAATCCATAGGTCCTGCTAGCATACGAATAAAAGGTAAGGTCAAATTATGTTTTGAAGTAATATAATCAGCCCACTTATTATGCTCTAAGCCCCTAACCCCTTCCCTAGTAATCACATTTGGGTAAGTTCGTCGTAACCCTGCTGGTTTATATGAGCCATGAAAATTCACCAATAACTTATTATCCGCTGCAACTTTAGCCACACGCCAATAATACTGCACCATGGCTTGATCGTCTCGCTGCATAAAGTCCACTTTAATGCCTTTCACTCCCCAGTCAGCATATTGCGCGAGAATATTTTCTAGATCAGCGGCTACGGTTTCCCATATAACCCATAAAATAATATCAACATTTTTACTCTGTCCGTAAGCAATCAGGTGTGCTAAATCGATATCAGGTACTATCTTTAATGCATCACCTAACTCATACCAACCTTCATCAAGAATGATGTATTCAATACCATACTCTGCGGCAAAATCTATATAATGTTTATAGGTTTGTGTATTAATACCTGCTTTAAAGTCAACACCATAAAGGTTATTGGCATTCCACCAATCCCAAGCGACTTTACCTGGTTTTATCCATGAGGGATCTTCAATCGCTAATTCATTAGCCAACAAAAAAGATAACTCATTGGTTAGCAGCTGTTCATCTGTTTGACTAATAGCAAAAATGCGCCATGGAAAATCCTTTTTCTGCTTGCTAGTTTGCTTAGCAATATCATCATATCTTTGTTTAATATCTTGGTTTCTATCTGAGCCAGGCTTTAATTGCGCAACTTTAACCCGCTTAGGATGCACACCTGATAAGCTGTGATTATTGCCACCAACAACCCATAGCCCAGGATAATCATGCAGCGCTGTTTCAGTAAATACTATTTTTTGTTTCGGGGTTTGCACCAGTAATGGCAAACTCGCTAAATCTTGCTCAGTTAATTGATTTAAACGAGTCGGTAAATAAGCACGTTCATTATGAGAGTAAAAACTCTTCTCTTTTGGATAAAAAACCTTATAGTTTTCATTAAAGGCTAAAGTCATTTCTTCATTTAAAACAGTCAACTCACGCGCGGCATCGCTTCTAAAGCGATATGCAACACCTTCATTGAAAACACGAAATTCAAGTAAGATATGCTGCAAAAAACGTATAGTAAGTTGATTATAGTGCTCAATAATATGCTGAGATTTTTGCTGTACAACCGGCGTAATCGTTCGTGTTGTTGAGCTGACATTATGGGATTGATAGTGCAAACCATTATTAGTAATATCAGCCAAATGAATACCAGCTGATGCCTGTGAAATAATCAGCTCTTGATGTGAAAGTACATCATATTGCACTTTGCCAGACGCGGTATTCACCCTAACCGTAATGTTTTTATCAGGTGAAGATATCTCTATAACCTGAGCCATGGCAGGGAAAACCAAGCAAGTAAACACAGTGAAAAAAAGTATCTTACGCATATATCAACCTATTAAGAACAGACCACATTAGCGGCTAAAAATCATGTCAAAGATAGATTTAATCATGGCTTTTACCTAATAACGTATCGGTTATAAAACAATTTCTCCTAAAAAATAGCGTAAGAAATAATGAAGTCTCTTTATTGTTCATACCAAGTAAGATAACGATTTAAGCTATTCAGCGCTGTGCCTATTGAGTGTCTTCAAATAGTCAATTCAATTGCTATGGTTTTAGGCAAGCGACTCTTTAAAGGCCAACCTTGAAAATAACCATATGTCATAAACATTGACCTTTTCCAATTTCCAAAAATATTCAACAGGAATATGAGTATGTTAAAGCTTACTGAGCACGCATAAATTATCTACGAATGTCGCATTAAAAACACTCTGAGTGAGCATATTTCAAGCAAACAGCATGCTAATTGTTTTTTTTGTAATTTTTGTATTGACACTGCCGCCTCAGGACTTTAATATTCCGCCCCGTTAGCCAAGATGCTAACGCAAAACGATTCCCCAATAGCTCAGTTGGTAGAGCGACGGACTGTTAATCCGTGTGTCACTGGTTCAAGCCCAGTTTGGGGAGCCACATTATAAATTGGTGATAACCTAATCAAAGCGTGTATCACTGATTGGTACTCAAGTATCACTTGAGAAACCAGATCAACTTCACTAATAAACAGAAGTTTAAAAAGTTTATTCCCCAATAGCTCAGTTGGTAGAGCGACGGACTGTTAATCCGTGTGTCACTGGTTCAAGCCCAGTTTGGGGAGCCACATTATAAATTGGTGATAACCTAATCAAAGCGTGTATTACTGATTGATGCTCAAGTATAACTTGAGAAACCAGATTAACTTCACTAATAAACAGAAGTTTAAAAAGTTTATTCCCCAATAGCTCAGTTGGTAGAGCGACGGACTGTTAATCCGTGTGTCACTGGTTCAAGCCCAGTTTGGGGAGCCACATAAAGAAACCTGCTACGGCAGGTTTTTTTTCGTCTTGAAAAAATAAATGAAATATTCTTCCTTTAATAACTCAATTGCTAGAGCGACAGACTGTACTCTCTATAATAAAAGCGTATGTCACTGAGATACTCAAAAGGCTACAACAATTGTAACCTTTTATATCTACTAAGTTCTTGCCAGCAGGCTAAGCGACACCAGCTACACTTTCACACTTTTTTGACTTTGAAGAAAAAATACTTTTTACATCTTCAATCAGCATATAGTTAATTGGCACTAATAACAGTGTAATAAATGTGGCAAAGATAATGCCAAAGCCTAGGGAAACAGCCATAGGTATCAAAAATTGTGCTTGTGTTTCTTTTTCAAAGAGTAACGGCATCAAGCCTATAAAAGTAGTTAACGACGTTAACATAACCGGCCTAAACCGCGCTTGACCAGCTTTGACAACGGAGTCAAGCACAGAGCCTGTTTTAGCCTTAGTTTTATTAATAAAGTCGACAAGCACTAAACTATCATTAACTACCACACCAATTAACGCCATTAAACCAAGCATACTCATAATGGTAAGGTTCATGCCCATGATCCAATGACCAATAACAGCACCTATGGCACCAAAAGGAATAACTGACATAACAATAATAGGCTGTAAATACGATTTAAACGGTATGGCAAGTAAGCAATAAATAATAAAGAACACAAACACTAAACCTATTGCTAAGCTGTTAAAAGATTCCGCCTGCTCTCTCGCCTCACCTTCTAAGGTATAGGTCATGCCAGGGTATTTTAAGAGTAACGCTTGTAAAAAGTTTTCTAGATCTGTATTTAACACGAGCATGTTGGTTTTTTCTTTATCGACATCGGCAGTAATATTCACGGTGCGATATCTATCAATACGCCTAATTTCACTTGGGCTTTTCCCTGGTGTTAGTGTGGCAACATGCGATAAAGGTACTTGTCCACCTGATGGGGTACTAATTAACATATCGGTTAAATTGGCAATTGATAACCGTTCTTCAAGCGGAAACCTTAACATCACCCTAACATCATCTCTGCCTCGCTGTATGCGCTGTACTTCTGCACCAAAAAACGCATCCCTAACTTGTCTAAGCACACTAGTACGGGTCATCCCCATTGCATAGCCCTGTTCAGTCAGCTCTATTTGCAGCTCTTCTTTACCGTCAGATAAACTATCTGAAATTTCAAAAGTAGTTGCATAAGTCGCAATTTGTTGTTTCACTTCGGTAGCGGCGAGTTTAAGCTGCTCTAAATCACTTGCAGCAAGTTGCACATCAATGGGATCGCCACCACGGCCGAACTCAGCTCTAAAAGTAACACTTTCAGCTCCTGGCAACGGCCCAATTAACTTTCGCCACTCCCTAACAATCTGACTCGAGCTAATACCACTGATATTTTTTTCAGCTGGTTGAATTTCAAAACGAACTTGCCCTTTATTACTGCCACCACGGCCTCCTGTAATGGCTAAAATATTAAGAATCAAACTTTCATCTTCACCATTTTTATATTGTTTTTGCAGCTGTTTGGCAGCACTTGCCATTTTGACAACATACAAGTCAACCACATCATAACTCGTACCAACAGGCATAGTTAAACTGGCTCGTACCGTTTCGCTGGGAATACGAGGCATAAAGGTAAATCGCATCCAACCGCTGGTAATAAAGGCAAGCATAACAATAAACACACCAATAAATAGCGAGAGAGTCAATAAACGATGCGCTAAGGCCTTTTCTAACAGTGGCTGATAATATTTTAAAATGCTTCGCTCAAAACCATCAGCAAACTTTTGTTGCCAAACAGAAAACCTTGATTGCTTTGCTTTTTCTTTACGTAACTTCAAATGCTTTAAATGTGACGGTAAAACAAATTTTGACTCTATTAATGAAAAGATGAGTACAGGAATCACTATAACCGGAATTTGCGCAAACATATTGCCGCGATGCCCTTCAATATAGGCTAAGGGTAAAAAAGCCGCCACGGTTGTTAAAATACCAAAGGTCACTGGTGTTGCGACTTCTTGTGTTCCTCTAATAGCCGCTTGCTCACCCGTTTCTGATGTTTGCAAATGTCGATAAACATTTTCACCTGTCACTATAGCATCATCAACAACAATACCCAGCACTAAGATAAAACCGAATAAACTCATAACATTAAGTGAAATACCGAAAAATGGCATAACGATAAATGCGCCCATAAAACTAATGGGAATTCCTACTGACACCCAAAAAGCTATCGAAGGTCTTAAAAATAAAGTCAGTAGTAGTAATACTAAGAAACCGCCTTGAAGTGCGTTAGAGATCAAGGTATTTAAACGCGCTTTAACTACTTGAGAGTCATCATCCCAATAACTTAAGCTATAGCCCTCAGGTAAGTCTTGCTGCCTTTTCTCGATATAATCTTTTACCGCATCTGCCACGCTAATCGCACTTTGATTACCAATTCGGTACACTTCAATTAGCGCAGCTTGTTGACCATTAAATCTTGCTCGTAATGGATTTTCTTCAAAACCATCCGTTAGTTGAGCAACATCAGCGAGTTTAATAATATTGCCATCGGTATGGGTTTTAATCACAATATTGTCAAATTCGTCTTTGCGATAAGCTTGTCCTTTCGTTCTAACTAAAATATCACCGCCATCGGTGCGAATATTACCTGCTGACATATCAACTGAGCTGGCATTAATCGCCGTAGCAATATCAGATAAGGTTAAGCCAAATTCGCGCAATTTATTTTGCTCGACAGCAATGGTAATTTCATAATCTCGCACAGCATCTAAGCTCACCTGAGTGACTTCAGGCAATCTCAATAAATCATCACGTACTTGCTCAGCAAATTCTTTAATTTCTTTTTCGCTATAAATTGAAGCAATCGTTACTGACAACACTTCCCGCTTACGTTGCTGCAGCGCTATGATTGGATTTTCTGCATCAACAGGAAAAGTATTAATAGCATCAACGCGGCTTTTAATATCTGCTAATAATTCTCTTGCACTAAAGCCAGACTCAGCTTCAATTGCCACAGACGCAGAGCCTTCCACTGACTTAGAGGTGATTTTTTCAATACCTTCTAAATCTTGTACCGCTTCCTCGATACGAATAGCAACGCCCTGCTCAACATCTTCTGGTGTTGCACCTCGTAAGCTAACCGTGACACTAATAACCTCAGATTCAAATTCAGGAAATACTTCCAACGGGATACGTGTTTTCACTGATAAAATGCCCACCATTAAAATGGTAATCATTAATAAATTAGCGGCAACGTGATTTTTGGCAAACCAAGCTATCATTATGATTCACCTCGCTTAGCTGCTCTTTTTTCATTTCTCTTTTTGCTGTTTTCTTGCTGCTTAACAGGCTCGCCATCTAATGCAGAAATTGACACTATCGTCCCTGAGTTAACTTGCCCTAAAGGCGTTAATACCAACTTATCTCCTTCGTTAAGCCCTGATTTAATTAATGCAAACGCGTCATTTTGCCAGGTAATGTTAATTTCCTGACGCAACAAAGTATTATTTTTCACCAGATAAACATAGCTTCCTTGATAAATAGCTTTATTCGGAATAATAAGTACTTGCTGTAACTGCTTTCCGGTGATTTTTGCACTAACATACTGACCAATTTTAATTGGCAGGACACTATCATTGTTTAGGCCATAAGGATCATCGATATGAGCGACAACAAATAACTGTTGCGAATTTTGATCAAACGCACCTTCGGTGCGCACAATTTTACCGCGCCATTGCTGCTTTACTGAAATATCAGAGCTAATAATTACCTCTGGTTGCTCCGACACTAGCGCACTGTTATAGCGACTGTTTTCAGGCAGATTGATAAAAGGCAGGTCATTGTTCTTAATAGGTAACCTAACTTCTACGTAATCAATGGCGTATATTTCCGCTAGCTGAGTATTTGATGAAACAACCTGACCAAGATCAACAAACTTTGTCAGAATACGCCCGGAAAAAGGTGCTACTATCTTAGTTCTTTCTAAAGCTAACTCTGCTTTTGAAAGGCTCGCTTCGGCAGATAACACATTCGCTTGTGCCGCCAATAACTGGGGCTTTCTTAGTACTAAATCCGGCGCTTGCTCGCTATTACCTAACCGTTGCCAATCTTGCAATGCTTGCTCAACTCTAGCCTGCTCTTCACTAAGTGCTTGTTTGGCAGTAAATAAACTCGCTTGAGCAATTTTAATTTCAACTTGATAATCTCTATCGTCAATTTCAACTAAAACTTCCCCCTGCTCAAAAAAGCCACCTTCACGAAAATTGGCAGAAATATAATTAATTTGGCCAGCAACTTGTGGTAATAACATACTTTGTGTGCGCGGCTTTACCGTGCCGTAACTCGATAAGTTTAATGCAATATCACGCTTTGCTATGGTTTGCGCCTCAACCACCAATTGTGGCTTGCTACTTGGCTTTGAACGTTTACTCTCGGGCGGATTACTGGTTATCACATAAGCAATACCAATAAAAGTTAGCAATACGGCAAGGGGGATAAGTTTTCGGGTCATAGGCTTCATAGTAAATTCACATTTATATTGATATTTTTAAACAAAGGTTAACGAGCATTTTGCTGTTCAGCGGTATTATTTTCTGAGGTATTATTTTCTGAGGTATTAAAGTTACCGCCTAAAGCGATATAAACATCAATTCTGTTTTGCAATAATTGGTTGGTGAGCTGAATCAGTGTCGTTTGTGCATCAAACGCCCTGCGTTGCGACTCAAGCACTGTGGTATAGCTAACTAAACCTTTCAAATATTGGTTAAAAGATAAGTTCTCTGCTGCGATGGCATTGTCTTTAGCAAGATGGTAATACTTATGCTGCGCTTTTAAAGCATTACGGTTACTAATATGGTTTTCAACATTGGCGAAGGCTTGATAAACCTGCTGTAAATACTCTTGCTCTTTACGCACAACAGCCAACCTTGCCTGCTCCTCTAAAGAGGCTAACTTGCCCGCATTAAATAACGGCATGGTGATATTACCGACTAAAGACCAAGCAAGTGCATTGCCATCAAGTAAGTTATTTAATTCATCAGAGCTTTTGCCCGTGGTTGCATTAAGGGAAATACGTGGGAACTTCTCCTTATGAGCAACTGCCAACCCAGCATCTAACGCGAGTAATTCATACCAACTTGCCTTAATATCCATGCGGCGCGTTAATAACTCTGCTGGAATACCTGTTGGAATATCATCCTTAATTACCGGCAGTTTCTTACTTGCCTTTATCGAGGCATTGGGATAATCCCCCATAAGCAACTCTAAATTTCGACTTGCTTTTAATACTGCCTGTTGCTGCTCAGCAACTCTAGCAACTTCTCTATTTACATCATTTTGGGTCAGGTATACATCTAACGCTTCATTTAAACCTAAGCGATACGCGGCTTGTATTGTTGTTAAATTATCCTTTAAGTTTTTCGCGCGCTCTTGATATAAATCGAGTAGTTGACTTGCTTCTAACAAGTTAAACCAAGCGCTGGCAATTTCTGCAACGGTATTAATTCGGCTACCTTGATATTTAGCCTCTTGTGCCGCATAAGTTAATTTGTTCTGTAATTGTTGATCAGATAATTTTCCCCATAAATCAAGCTCATAAGCGAGCTGTAAACCAACTTCATTATTATTGTTATAGCTTTCACTCTCAGCAGAAACTTGCTTAGCACGTGAGCTCGACATGGCTAGAGATAGTTCAGGAAAGTCTGTTGCTTCTGCTACATTGAGCTTTTCTTTAGCAATAGCAACACTTGCTTGTTGCGCTTTTAATTGATAGTTGTTGCTCAAGGCATAGCGTACCATTTCTGTTAGCTTGGCATCATTAAGGCTAGCAAGCCAACCATCTAATGCTTGATAATCTTGAGCGCTATCTTTTGCCGAGCTCTGATTGCTGGGCGCTTTATTTCCTGATAACGTCATTTGCGATTGCCACTGCTCAGGGCTTTGCAAGTTTCTTGTTTTATCTGTTATCGCTGAATTACTAGCACATGCCGTTAAAGCAAAGACAACTAGCAGCAAACAACTACTTCGAAGTGGCGACTGATTAAAAACGTGATTAGGAATTATCTTTTCTTGTTTGTTAGACATTACTTTCATTTTTATGACTTCTTAAACAAACTACATCTCTATTTATTCAAGCATAATAATTAAAGAAACTCCCACAAACAAAGGACTTTACAAAAGTTTACACTGGCAATTTCGCTATTAACAACTGATAACAAAGGCCTGCTAAATTCTCTTTAAGAGTAAATTTCAGCCATAAAAAAACCTACCAGTTACGGTAGGTTCTTTACGATTAAAATCAGCAAGTAGTGTTATTTTTCCGTTATTAGCTCTTGCTTACTTTCAAAGTTAATCACTAACTTATCTTTTTTAACCGTTACTTTGGCAATACCACCTTGAGTTAACTCACCAAACAGTAACTCATTAGCCAGCTCTTTCTTAAGCTTCTCTTGAATTAAGCGCGACATAGGTCTTGCCCCCATGGCTTTATCATAGCCGTGTTCAGCAAGCCATAGTTTGGCTTCTTTACTAAGCTCTAATGAAACACCTTTTTCATCAAGTTGAGCTTGCAGTTCAACAATAAATTTATCAACAACTTGCTGAATTACCTCTGTAGATAAGTGATCAAACCAGACAATATTATCTAAACGGTTTCTAAATTCAGGCGAGAATACCTTATTGATTTCACTCATGGCATCCAAACTATGATCTTGTTGCTTAAAGCCAATCGATTGACGCACGGTCTCCTGCACACCAGCATTAGTTGTTAAAACTAAAATAACATTTCTAAAGTCAGCTTTACGGCCGTTGTTATCAGTTAACGTACCGTGATCCATCACCTGCAGTAAAATGTTGTAGACATCTTCATGAGCTTTCTCGATTTCATCCAGTAATACCACCGCATGCGGATGTTTTAAAACGGCATCCGTTAATAAACCACCTTGCTCATAACCAACATAACCAGGAGGCGCACCAATTAAGCGACTAACTGCGTGTTTCTCCATGTATTCAGACATGTCATATCTTAATAACTCTACACCTAATATTTTCGCCAGTTGCTGAGTCACTTCGGTTTTACCAACACCGGTAGGACCGGCGAATAAGAATGAACCAACAGGTTTTTCTTCATCACCTAAGCCTGCTCGCGATAGACGAATCACCGAGGTTAATTCTTCTATCGCCTGATCTTGACCAAAAACCACCAACTTTAAATTGCGATCTAAATTCTTCAGGCTATCTTTTTCCGTCAAGGACACAGATTTTTCCGGTATACGTGCCATTTTTGCCACTATGGTTTCAATATCCGTATTATTGATAACCTTCTTACGCTTGCTTGGTGCAACTAATTGCTGCTTAGCGCCTGCTTCATCAATCACATCAATGGCTTTATCAGGTAAAAAGCGCTCATTAATGTATTTAGCCGACAATTGGGCTGCCGCATGTAAGGCTTTATTGGTATAGCGAATGCCATGATGGCTTTCATACTTATCTTTTAGCCCCTGCAAGATTTTAGTGGTATCAGCAATGCTAGGCTCAGCAATATCAATTTTTTGAAAGCGTCGTGCGAGCGCGCGATCTTTTTCAAAGATACTTTGATATTCTTGATAAGTCGTTGAACCTAAACAACGTAACTTACCAGCAGACAATAACGGTTTAATTAAGTTAGAGGCATCCATCATGCCACCAGATGCAGCGCCAGCGCCTATAATCGTGTGAATTTCATCGATAAATAATACCGCATTGGTATCAGCTTCTAGCTCTTTTAATAATGCTTTAAAGCGTTTTTCAAAATCACCGCGATATTTAGTACCAGCTAATAACGCCCCCATATCTAAAGAATAGATAGTGGCATCACTTAAAAACTCCGGCACTTTCTCATTTACAATTAAATTAGCTAAGCCTTCAGCGATTGCAGTTTTACCAACCCCAGCTTCACCAACAAATAACGGATTATTTTTACGACGGCGACTTAACACTTGCAAGGTACGCTCTAACTCATCATCGCGACCAATCAGCGGATCAATATTTCCTTTTAACGCCTCTTCATTTAAATTAACTGAGAAATTTTCAATCGTTCTTGGCTCTTCCTCAGTTTGCTCTCCTTCACCAACCGTATGATTGGCATCGTTATTATCTATTTTCGCGATACCGTGAGAGATATAATTAACAATGTCTAAACGGCTAATATCTGCTTTCTTTAAAATGTAAGCAGCTTGCGATTCTTGTTCACTGAATATCGCCACTAATACATTTGAACCACTTACTTCGCTTTTACCTGAGGATTGCACATGAAAAACTGCGCGTTGCAATACCCGTTGAAAACCTAATGTTGGTTGAGTTTCCCTTTCTTCTTCACCTACAGGGATCATAGGTGTTGTTTCAGTAATAAAGTCTAATAAGCTCTTTCGTAATTTGTTTAAATCAGCCCCACATGCCCCTAAGGCTTCAATTGCAGACGGGTTGTCTAATAAGGCAAGCAATAAATGTTCTACCGTCATAAACTCATGGCGAGACTCTTTCGCTTGGCGAAAGGCTAAATTCAACGAGATTTCTAAGTCTTTGTTTAGCATAGGTACTCCAATTAACTAATTATGCTTTTTCCAGGACGCACTTAAGTGGGTGCTGATGTTCAAAAGCAAAACGGACAACATGATCTACTTTCGTTTCTGCAATATCTGCAGTAAATGTGCCACAAAGGCCTTTACCCTTATAATGAACGGTTAACATTATTTCTGTCGCTTGATCAGCATCCTTATTGAAAAACTTACGCAACACTTCAACAACAAAATCCATTGGTGTGTAGTCATCATTAAGTAAAAAAACATTATATAAAGCCGGTTCTTTTACTCTGTCTTCAACTTCATCTTCAACAACGCTTTCGGTGTCTATTAACTCTTTCCAGTTACTCATATATTTATCTTAGTCTCTAGTTTTTACTTTTGCTGAAACTTTTCCTACATTAAACCATAAAAAACCAGCATTTTTTTGCCTTTTTAACTTGACTAATTCCGTAAATTATCTACGATTCTATAAGTGACTAATTTTTAGTCGCTTAATTGCTTGTCTAATTGCATTGGCTAGTTGTATGCCTTTATTCTAAGGCAAAAGCTTAGTTAAGCATAATTAAATACTGAAGGATATAGAAGGAAGTAGATGTATGGCTCACGGTACAGTTAAATGGTTTAATAACGCAAAGGGTTTTGGCTTTATTCGTCCGGATAATGGTGGTGAAGATATATTCGCTCATTACTCTACCATTGAGATGGATGGTTACAGAACGTTAAAAGCCGGACAGGATGTCAATTACGAATTAAATGAAGGTCCAAAAGGACATCATGCCGCCAGTATAAGACCTGCTGACAGCGACACTGAATAACAAAAACCATATTTCATACCATATAAAAAACACAGCAATTGCTGTGTTTTTTTATACCTACCAGGTTACGCAGTTAGTTATGCAACTACATATGCTCAATTATACAGTCACCAAACTGTGAACAAGTAACCAAAGTAGCGTTGTCCATCAAACGCTCAAAATCGTATGTTACTGTTTTAGCTCCAATGGCGCCTGACATACCTTTTAATAATAAGTCAGCTGCTTCAACCCAGCCCATATGGCGCAGCATCATTTCTGCTGATAAAATTACCGAACCTGGGTTAACCTTATTTTTACCCGCATATTTCGGCGCTGTACCATGAGTTGCTTCAAATATTGCCACTTCATCACTTAAATTAGCGCCAGGCGCAATACCAATACCCCCCACTTGTGCAGCCAAGGCATCAGATAAGTAATCACCATTTAAGTTTAAAGTAGCAATGACACTGTACTCAGCTGGGCGAAGCAGAATTTGTTGCAACATAGCATCAGCGATAACATCCTTAATAATGATCTCTTTACCTGTGTTAGGGTTAATAATTGAACACCAAGGCCCGCCATTTACTGTAGTTGCGCCAAACTCTTCCTTAGCTAGTTCATAGCCCCAGTCTTTAAAAGCTCCTTCGGTAAATTTCATGATATTACCTTTATGCACTAAAGTTACTGAGTCACGATTATTATCAATAGCATACTGAATTGCTTGACGTACTAAACGCTGAGTACCCTCTTTAGATACAGGTTTAACACCAATACCGCAATCTTCAGCAAAACGTATTTGTGTTGCTCCCATCTCTTCCTTTAAGAAAGTTATCATTTTTTGAGCATCTTCGGTTCCTGCTTTGTACTCAATGCCTGCATAAATGTCTTCGGTATTCTCACGAAAAATCACCATATCAACTTCGCAAGGCTTTTTAACTGGGCTTGGTACACCGGTAAACCATTGCACAGGGCGCTGGCATACATACAAATCAAGCACTTGGCGCAGCGCTACATTTAACGAACGCATACCACCACCAACAGGTGTTGTTAATGGTCCTTTAATACCTACTTTATACTCTTTAAATGCCTCAAGTGTTTCATCTGGCAACCAAGTTTCAGAGTCATATATCTGAGTTGCCTTTTCACCTGCATACACTTCCATCCAAGCTATTTTTCTATCACCACGGTATGCTTTTTTTACCGCGGCATCGACAACTTTGATCATAGGTGGGGTCACATCGACACCTATACCATCCCCTTCAATAAAAGGCACAATAGGGTTATTTGGCACACTCAACTTGCCATCTATGTAAGCAATTTTATCACCAGTACTAGGTATAGTTATGTGACTAGTCATAAGGCTTTCTCCTAATAAAATCAAAGTAATCGCCACAACATTTAAAACAAATTATTGCAGCATAGATTGTAATAGTGATTGGTTATCAGCTATTAACCTTTAAGTTAAAGGAAAAAGTTAGGCGACACTAATAACTATTTTGTGATACTGGCTATCACTAAGATGAATGGCGTGGTATTAGACTATAGTCTAATGGTTACAGGATAAATTGAAGGCAAAAAAAAGGCTAAGTTTTAAACTTAGCCTTATGATGATGTTCAGCCGATACTGAACTATTTTATCTAACGATTATAATAATGCAGATAAAATCGTATTAAAGGTTTCACTTGGACGCATCGCTTTATCAGCAAGCTTAGTATCAGCAAAATAATAACCACCGATATCCATAGCAACGCCTTGTGCGCCATTTAACTCAGCAACAATTTTTTCTTCTTGCTTAGTTAATGCTTGTGCAACACTGCTAAATGTTTCTTTAAGCTCACTATCTGTAGATTGCTCTGCAAGCGCTTGCGCCCAGTACATAGCTAAGTAGAAATGGCTACCACGGTTATCTAATTCATTAACCTTACGTGATGGTGACTTATTCTCATCTAAGAACTTACCTGTTGCCGCATCAAGGGTATCGGCTAGTACTTGTGCCTTAGCATTATCTGTACTTTCAGCAACATGCTCTAAAGAAGCTGCTAATGCTAAAAACTCACCTAAAGAGTCCCAACGTAAGTGGTTTTCTTTTTCAAACTGCTGAACATGCTTAGGAGCAGAGCCACCAGCACCGGTTTCAAATAAACCACCGCCATTCATTAATGGTACGATAGATAACATCTTAGCTGAGGTACCTAACTCTAAAATTGGGAATAAATCCGTGTTGTAATCACGTAATACATTACCCGTTACAGAAATAGTATCTTCACCCTTACCACAACGCTCTAAGGTATGCTTACACGCTTCAGTTGGTGCAAGAATGCGTAAATCTAAACCATCAGTGTCATGCTCTGGTAAGTATTGATTCACTTTCTTAATAATTTCTGCATCGTGGGCACGGTTTTCATCTAACCAGAATACCGCTGGTGTGTTAGATAAACGTGAACGAGTCACCGCTAATTTAACCCAATCTTGAATAGGTGCGTCTTTTGTTTGACACATACGGAAGATATCGCCTTGAGCCACATCTTGCGCTAATAATACATCGCCAGTTGCTACATTGACTGAACGAATAACACCATCAGCAGGTGCTGTAAATGTTTTATCGTGTGAACCGTACTCTTCCGCTTTCTTAGCCATTAAGCCTACGTTTGGTACCGTACCCATAGTGGTTGGATTAAAGGCGCCATTTTCACGACAATAATCAACTACCGCTTGGAATACACCGGCGTAGTTACGATCTGGAATAGTAAACTTAGTATCTTTTTGCTTACCATCTGGGCCCCACATTTGACCAGATGCACGAAGTGCTGCTGGCATAGAAGCATCAATAATAATATCACTTGGTACATGTAAGTTTGTGATACCGCGATCTGAGTCAACCATGGCCATAGGTGGGCGTGTTTTGTATACCGCTTGAATATCCGCTTCAATTTCTGCTTTTTGCTCAGCAGATAAACGCTCAATTTTCGTGTATACGTCACCAATACCGTTATTGGCATCAACACCTAATTGCTCAAATACGTCAGCATGCTTGGCAAATACGTCTTTATAGTACACCTTAACGCAGTGACCAAAGATGATAGGATCAGAGACCTTCATCATAGTCGCTTTCATATGCAGCGAGAATAATACGTCTTCTTCTTTTGCTTTATCGATTTCTTGTTCAAAGAATTCAACTAATGCTTTTTTGCTCATTACTGAGGCATCAATCACTTCTTTATCTTCTAATGCTACTTTTTCTTTTAAAACAGAAACATTACCTGATGCATCAACAAATTCGATACGCATATCAGTAGCACCGTCAACAGTCATTGACTTTTCACTGCCGTAGAAATCACCAGCAGCCATATTAGCAACGTGAGATTTTGAGTCTTTTGACCAAGCACCCATTGAGTGAGGGTTATTTCTAGCATATTGCTTAACTGAACCTGGAGCACGACGATCTGAGTTACCTTCACGTAATACCGGGTTTACTGCAGAGCCTAATACTTTGGCATAAGTTAATTTAATTGACTCTTCCGCTTCATTTTGTGGCTCAGCTGGGTAGTCAGGTAAATCGTAACCTTTCGCTTGTAACTCTTTAATGGTTGCTTGTAACTGAGGAATAGAAGCTGAAATATTTGGCAACTTGATAATATTCGCTTCAGGTGTTTTTGCTAATTCACCTAATTCAGCTAACGCATCATCAATACGTTGCTCTTTAGTCAAATATTTAGGAAAATTAGCCAATACACGACCAGCTAAAGAAATATCACGAGTTTCAACATTAATGCCAGAAGATGCAGTATACGCTTGAATAATAGGTAATAAAGAATACGTTGCTAATGCAGGTGCTTCATCAGTAATGGTATAAATAATTTTAGAGTTGTCAGTGCTCATTGAGTTTCCTACTTTAAATTAGCCGAAAGCTAAGGTTTTCGCATAAACATCCACAAAAACGTTATGGTTATTCACCTAAGCATGAAAAATAATTTGCGCGCATAATATAGTAATTCAACACATATTTATATAGCTGAGCCACAAGGCAGTCAGTTTTTTTATTTAACAAAATGGCAATAATGATGCACAACAAAGGTTATTCAAGACATAAAGGCCGACAAAACAAAAAGGTACGACCAGTTGGTCAAGATCGTAAAATTGTACTTTTCAACAAACCATTTGATGTTTTGTGCCAATTTACCGATGAACAAAATCGCAAAACATTAAAAGATTATATTAATGTAAAAGATGTCTATGCCGCAGGTCGTTTAGACAGAGATAGTGAAGGTTTATTACTACTAACCAATGATGGTCAACTGCAGCATAAAATTGCTGACCCTAAAAAGAAAACCAGCAAAACCTACTGGGTTCAAGTTGAAGGGGTACCAACAGAGGCCGATCTTGAAAAACTTCGCCAAGGGGTCGAGTTAAAAGATGGCCTTACCCTGCCCGCGCAAGTAAAAATTATCCCTGAGCCCAACATTTGGCCGCGTAATCCCCCCATACGAGAACGCGCCAACATCCCGACCACTTGGCTTGAATTAACCATTAGCGAAGGTAAAAACCGTCAAGTCAGGCGTATGACTGCCCATATAGGCTACCCAACTTTACGTCTTATTCGATATCGCATAGGTAAATGGACGCTAGATTCCATAGAAAATGGCGCTTATAAAATTATTGAATAATGCAGTGCAAGCCACTATTTAATCACACTTAGTGACGTGTTATAATTTTGCGCCTTTTTATTTAGTACAGTAAATTTTTATCTTATATGACCATTGCAAACGCGTTATCTGCAAAACACCACAAAGCGCCTGAAGAGACCAAAGTTATTGTTGGTATGTCGGGTGGCGTTGACTCTTCCGTATCTGCCTACTTATTAAAAGAACAAGGTTATCAAGTTGAAGGCTTGTTCATGAAAAACTGGGAAGAAGATGATACAGACGAGTATTGTGCCGCCGCAGAAGATTTAAAAGATGCGCAAGCAATTTGCGATAAATTAGGTATTAAATTACATACTATCAACTTCGCTACTGAATATTGGGATAATGTCTTTGAGTATTTTCTTGCTGAATACAAAGCAGGACGTACACCTAACCCTGATATTATGTGTAATAAAGAAATCAAATTTAAAGCCTTTTTAGAATTTGCCTGCGAAGACTTACAAGCGGACTTTATTGCCACAGGCCACTATGTGCAACGCGAATTTCGCGATGGCAAGTGGGTTATGGTACGCGGCCTAGATAACAACAAAGATCAAAGCTATTTTTTATACACCTTAGATGAAAAGCAATTATCACAAACACTTTTCCCTGTAGGCCATATTGAAAAACCTGAAGTAAGAGCTATTGCCGAAAAAGCAGGTTTAATCACTCACAACAAAAAAGACAGCACAGGTATTTGTTTTATTGGTGAGCGTAAATTTAAAGACTTTTTAGCCCAATATTTACCAGCACAACCAGGCGTTATTGAATCAGCCGAAGGTGAAGAAGTTGGTCGTCATGATGGTTTGATGTATCACACCTTAGGACAACGTAAAGGGCTACGTATTGGCGGCTTAGCTAATGCCGGTGAAGAGCCTTGGTATGTTGTTGAAAAAGATTTACTGCGTAATGTGTTAATTGTGGGTCAGGGTCATAATCATCCTAGACTTTTCTCAAAAGGCCTTATTGCAAACCAGCTTCACTGGGTTGATAGACAAGAATTATCTGCACCAATTCGTTGCACCGTAAAAACTCGCTATCGTCAGCAAGACGTTGCCTGTACAGTAACCGCGCTTGATGGTGAACAAGCGGGCAACTATCAAATTGATTTTGAAGAGCAGCAAAGTTCTGTCACACCAGGACAGTCCGTGGTGTTTTACCAAGGAGATATTTGTTTAGGTGGCGGTATTATCGATACCCTAATTAGATAAGCTGAACGCATAATCAACTTAGGCCAAAAAAATAATTCTTCAAACATAGAGATAATATGAACAATCAATTAATTACCTTTGCTGCCTTATGCCAAGTCGCTTATCAAGTGCAACAGGTATCTCGCAAAGGTATGATAGAGGACGCTGAGTTAAGTATTCTGCTCAATAGCATAATGCAGACCTCTCCTGAGAATACATTGGCTGTTTACGGTGGTGATTTACATAATGTAAAACACGGCTTACAGCTAATGATAAATCACTTAGGTGATGAACCAAATCAGGCTGGTAGTGTTAAAGACCCAGAGTTTACTCGTTATATCATCAGCCTAATTAATTTAGAGCGAAAATTAACAAAACAGCCAAATAAGTTAGCCCAATTAGGCCAACGCATTGAAGAGGCTAAAAGGCAACTTGGCCACTATGAACTAACCAGCGAAACACTCATCGCCAGCTTTGCCAGCATTTATAGCGATATTATTAGCCCATTAGGTTCAAAAATTCAGGTAACGGGTGAACCGAGTATATTGAAGCAAAGCAGTAATCAATACAAAATTCGTGCGCTACTGCTTGCTGGTATTCGCGCCGCAGTGTTATGGCGACAAGTTGGTGGGAAAAGACGCACTATTCTGTTTTCTCGCAAAAAACTAGTTCAAGCAGCGAAAGATTTATTAACAACAATTAATTAAGAATTTAATTTTATACCATTTTAGTATTTAACTTTTAGGAATTTATTATGGAACTTTCAGCATTAACTGCAGTATCACCAGTTGACGGTAGATACGGTAGTAAAACCAAAGCCTTACGCCCTATTTTCAGTGAGTTCGGCTTAATAAAATACCGTGTTACTGTAGAAGTTCGCTGGTTACAAAAGCTTGCAGCAACAGCACAAATCAACGAAGTTCCAGCATTTTCAGCTGAAGCAAATCAAGTACTTGATGCTATTGTGAGTGACTTTTCAGAGCAAGATGCTCTACGTATCAAAGACATTGAAGCCACCACAAACCATGATGTAAAAGCGGTTGAATACTTTTTAAAAGAAAAAATTGCTGATAATGCTGAGCTTAATGCGGTTACAGAGTTTATTCACTTTGCCTGTACTTCAGAAGATATCAATAACCTATCTCATGGCTTAATGTTAGAAGAGTGTCGTGCTCAGGTGTTACTACCTGTTATGGATGAAATTCTAGCTGAAATTAAAGCATTAGCTATTGAATATAAAGCCATTCCTATGATGTGTCGTACCCATGGTCAGCCTGCATCTCCTAGTACTTTAGGTAAAGAGATGGCTAATGTTTACGTACGTCTACAGCGTCAACGTGAGCAAATTGCTAACATTGAAATGCTAGGTAAAATTAATGGTGCTGTAGGTAACTACAACGCTCACCTAAGCGCTTACCCAGAAGTCAACTGGCACCAGTTCTCAGAAGAGTTTGTTACCTCGTTAGGTTTAACTTGGAATGCCTTTACCACACAAATTGAGCCGCATGATTATATCGCAGAGCTTTTCGATGCTGTAGCACGCTTTAACACCATTTTAATCGATTTTGATCGTGATATTTGGGGCTACATTGCATTAGGTCACTTCAAGCAAAAAACTATTGCTGGTGAAATTGGCTCTTCTACTATGCCGCATAAAGTTAACCCAATTGATTTTGAAAACTCTGAAGGTAACTTAGGTATTGCTAACGCTTTGTTTAGTCACCTAGCACAAAAATTACCAATTTCTCGCTGGCAACGTGACTTAACAGACTCTACTGTATTACGTAACTTAGGTGTTGGTTTTGGTCATGCATTAATTGCCTATCAAGCAACACTTAAAGGTATTAGCAAGTTACAAGTAAATGAAGAAAGCTTAGCCGTTGAACTAGATAGCAACTGGGAAGTACTAGCTGAGCCGGTACAAACAGTAATGCGTCGCTACGGTATTGAAAAGCCATACGAAAAGTTAAAAGACTTAACTCGTGGTAAGCGTGTAGATGGCGACTCTATGCGTGAATTCATTAACAACCTTGAATTACCAGAGCATGCTAAAGAAGAATTACGTCAATTAACACCGGCAAGTTACATTGGCCGTGCCGTATCATTTATTGACGAGTTAAACTAGTCAGTAGACGCCAATGCCATTGACAAAAAAGAAGACTACGGTCTTCTTTTTTATTGGCTAAAGAAAAATTCTTGAGATTTATTGGCAAAAATGCCACATGTTAACTAGTCTAAGGTAACGGCCTTGGCTTTGTACGCGCTAAGTCACGTAAATACTAGCCTTGAAGAGTTTGAAGGATTAAATATTTCTTATGTCATACAGCATTAGTCGAGTCAATTGGCAACAAGCAGCACCGTTACTAAAAAACATTAGAGAAAAGGTATTTATTTGCGAACGTAGAATTCCTAAAAAAGTTGAATTTGATCAACACGATGCTAGTGCGTTTCATATGTTAGTTTGCGATGATACAAGTCAAGAGCCTATTGCTACAGGCCGAATTTCACCTAATGGCGAAATTAGTAGAATTGCAGTTGTCAGTAGCCATAGAGCAAAAAACATCGATAAAGTAGTATTGCATGGCTTATTTGCCATAGCGCAAGAGCTATCGCTAAAGGAAGTATTTATTCTTTGCCCATTAGAAAAGGTTGATTATTTTATTATGCACCAATTTCAACCGATTGGTTCTGTATATATGGTGGCAGGCAGACCCAAACAGCGCATGGCATGCTCAATAAAAACGGCATTAGAACATGCCAGCCAAGCTAAATATTATCTAACTCATTAAGAGCTTATTAGCTCATATTCCATAAACTATCGTTTTCATAGAGTTTATATAAACCTTCTGCTCTGCCTATTAATAATTGCGCAAATTTATTTTGATCTTGTTCATTAGCTCTTAATAGGTTTTCTGCTTGCATTTGCCATTTTAGGGCAAAATGTCTAATTGCTTCACGAGCATCGGGAGCTACATCAACATTACTATGATCGGTCGGCAAATCACCACAAATAACCCAGCACTGACTTTTATCAGTCATGGTTAACTTCCATACCGCCAAAGCTGGTACTAAATAACGACTTTCTTTATCTGCGACACTTTCAGTAATTAAGCCTTTCTGCGCTAAGTATTTTGTTGCTGCTTGATATTGTGTTCTCACCCACTCCTGCTGCTCTTGCTCTGTCATTTGTTTTTCTTGTGTCATTACTCTTCCTACTAGGGTTTTAAACTCGATTATTTATACATTATTTGCAAGCTGCTCTATCTTGGTTTGTAGCTAATTGTAGATTTAACTGAACACTTTGAATAAATAAAGTGAGTGCTAAATTTACCTCGTTGACTAGCCTGCATATTAGCTAAGTGCTAAGGTTCGCTGGAATATTACAACATCTGTTTCAAATAATATAGTAATGTCCTCACTATCATCGCTATATATAATTAAAGAAACTTCCCCTTGATCTAAATGATAATTGGAGATATTAGGTAATGGCATTTTTTGATTTAGCTGATTTTGATGATCACGAACAAGTCGTTTTTTGTAGTGACAAGGCCAGTGGTTTAAAAGCAATTATTGCTGTACATAGCACAAAATTAGGCGCTGCAGTTGGTGGCTGTAGAATGTGGGATTACGCTAGTGATGAAGAAGCATTAGTCGACGTTTTGCGTTTATCAAAAGGGATGACTTACAAGAATGCATTAGCAGGCTTAAGCATGGGTGGTGGTAAGTCAGTTATTATCGGTGATGCTAAAAAACTTAAGTCAGACGCGCTATTTAAAGCATTTGGCAACGCACTTAATGGCTTAAATGGTCGATACTATAGCGCTGAAGACGTTAACATTACCACCAGCGATATTGCCATTGCCAACTCAGTAACACCCTACGTTACTGGCACTGAAGGTAAAAGTGGTAACCCAGCACCGTTTACTGCACTAGGAACCTTTCTAGGCATTAAAGCCTCTGTTAAACACAAGTTTAAACGTGATGATTTAACCGATCTTACTGTCGCGGTACAAGGCCTTGGTAGCGTTGGTTTCTACTTATGTGAGCACCTACATAAAGCCGGTGCCAAGTTAATTGTGACCGATATTAACCAAGAGGCGCTTGATAAAGCTGCCACTGAATTTGGTGCTAAAGTGGTTGGCTTAGATGAGATTTACGATCAAGATGCTGATATCTATGCGCCATGTGCCTTAGGTGCAACCATTAATGAAAACACTATTGATAGAATTAAGGCTAAAATCGTTGCTGGCTGTGCCAATAACCAACTTGCCACACCTGAGTTTGACCAAGCACTAGTAGAACGCGGAATTTTATATGCACCTGATTATGTTATTAATGCCGGTGGTATTATTAATGTTTCTTTTGAAAATGATTATTGCGCTGAAAAGTCAACGAAAAAAGTAGAAGAAATCTACGATACCTTAATGGATATATTTGCCAAAGCCGATAGCCAAAATCAACCAACAGGTATCATTGCTGATGAAATGGCCAGAGAAATTATCAAAAATGGCGGTAAATAAAACCCGTTAAATTGATCATGCGCTTTTAAAGCCATTGACTATACTTGCTAGTATCTTAAATGATTAAGGTACTAGCAATGAAGCTACTCTCCTTTCTCCTATTTTTCATACTAAGTTTTAATTGTCTTGCGCTGACCACTGTCACCACAACGGGAAAGCAAAAGCCCGATGATGCCAGCCATGATTACTTTATCAACTTGCTGCGCCTTGCTTTAATAGTAACCAGCGAAGAATACGGCAATGCTATTATCCGCACTGTCCCTCACCCAGGCCAAGAGCGCGTCATAAAGCTATTAGCCATGGGCGCATTTTATGATGTCGCCTGGACAGGAACATCAATCGCCAGAGATACACAGTTGCATAAAGTTCCCTACCCTTTGTTTCGTGGTGGTTTAGGTTGGCGAGGCATGGTCATTCGTCGAGATAACCAGCAAAGATTTTCGTCAATTAAATCCATTAAAGACTTAAAAGGTACAATAGCTTGTCAAGGCTCTCATTGGCCCGATGCCGATATACTTGAGCACAATGGCATTACCGTTTACCGCGTTGGCCATTTTGATGCTATGTTACAAATGATAGTGCTAAAACGCTGTGACTTCTTGCCGTTAAGTATTTTTGAAGGAGAAGCTGAGCTAGCTTTAGTTCAACAAAGCTTTCCTGAACTGATGTTTTCTCAAGAATTAATACTACGCTACCCTCTGACGATGCATTTTTTCGTTAACCTAGAAAAGGCGCAACTTGCCAAGCGCATCAACCAAGGTTTAGAAAAGCTTCACGCCTCAGGCGAACTTTCACGTTATATGCAAACGCACCCTCTAACTAAAAATGCCTTCCCATTAAGCAAGTTCGGTAATGCCCAAGTATTAGAACTCATTAACCCCGAAAGCCAAGAGCCTAATCCGTATACTTTTAAGTGGCCCAATAAAAAATAATCGTTCGCCACAGCAAATATCACATGACTTGTTGGTTTAGTTAATAGAAAATAGCAGGCATATTATCCAATTTATCCCAATTACCTTGCTTGGTACTTATAATCATGATGAATCTATCAATAGAGTTTAAAAAACCTGAAATCACCGCATCTTTTGACTGGCAGCTTTCTCAAGAGGTCAATGTTAAAAATGAACAAGATCACGTCATTGCCAAAGCCGAAATAGAGCTAATTACACTGAACAAGCACAGAGATGCAACAAAAAGCTATGAAATGCTTGAGCAACTTGGCAGTACTGACTGGGAAATTCCCCTAAACTTATACTTTAAAGGGCAAAACCTAAACGCCGAGTTATGTGACACTTTAGCCATAACGCCAGATACAAAAAAAGCTAAAACTCACATTATGCTTGAAGCGATAAGCGTTCATCCTGATTATCGTAAACAAGGTGTCGCCAACTATCTTATTAGTGAAATATTCAAGCACTATAACAAAGCACAATCTATTACCGCATTTAGTATGCCGCTTAATAGCTTTGTGAATGCCGAAGATTGCCAAGAAGAGGAAAGTAAAGCGTATTACCAGTCACTTAACTTAGAAAGTGAAACTATCGCAGATGAAGAGCTAGCACAGTTTTTCAAACAAACCGGCTTTATTGAGTATCAAGTAGATGAGGCATTACTGGCAGAGCCACTGGCGTTTAAAATATTTGTTGCCAACCAAGCAAGCATTACTAGCGTCAGTAAATAACATCTTGCCTACTTAGCCTACTTACATAACCAAAAAATCCCAGCATTTGCTGGGATTCAGACTGATGACAAAGTCCTAGACAGTAGTCTAGGACTTTGATCTAATAAAAACATGGAAAATTACAAAAATTAACCATGTTAAGAGAACCTTCCCCGCAACAACATGAACTCGAAATGGTCACGCTAGACCAGTTAGTTCCAGCCAACCATCTAGTTCGTAAACTCGATAAGTATATTGACTTTGAGTTTATTCGAGATGAAGTCAAAGACTTATATTGCACTGATAATGGTCGTCCTCCGGTGGAGCCAGTCCAGCTATTTAAAATTATGCTACTTGGGTACTTATTTGGTATTAAAAGTGAGCGCCAAATCATCAAAGACATCGAAGTAAATGTCGCGTATCGATGGTTTCTCCGCATGGGGCTTACCGAGAAAGTTATCGATGCCTCAACACTTAGTCAAAATCGTATTCGTCGTTTCAATGGCACAGATGTATTTGAACGTATATTTAATCACATCGTCCAACAAGCCATTAAACATGGTCTAGTTGGGGGCAAAACCTTATTCACCGACAGCACACACTTAAAAGCAAACGCCAATAAACGAAAGTTCACCAACAAGCTCAAACCCGTCTCAACCAGTGCCTATATTAAGCAAATCAACAAAGCTGTGGAGGCAGACCGTAAAGCGGCTGGAAAAAAGCCACTCAAGGATAAAGGCTATTGTGAGATAAAGCGGAATAAGGTAAGTAAAACCGATAGTGATAGCGGTTATATGCACCGAGATGAAAAGCCAAAAGGTTTTTTCTACCTAGACCACAGAACCGTAGATAACGACTATAACATTATTGTAGATACGCATATTACGCCAGGTAATGTCCACGATTCTCAACCATACATTGCTCGCCTTGATGCCATTGAAAATCGCTTTGCACTATCCCCTGAATTTGTTGGTATTGATGCAGGCTACTTCACAGCGCCCGTCTGTTTTAATCTGGAACAACGTAACATCCAAGGGGTGTTTGGTTACCGTCGTCCTTCACGAACGAAGAATGCCATTAAGAAAAAGCACTTCAAATACGACGAGAAAGCAGATACGTATACCTGCCCGCAAGAGCAAACGTTAATCTACTCGACCACCAGTCGAGAGGGTTACCGAGAATATCATTCTGACCCCAAGGTATGCGTTAATTGCCCTCAATTAAAAGATTGCACTAAGAGTAAAAGTCATAAGAAAGTGATAACACGCCACGTAATGGCTGCGAGTCAAGATCGGGCTAATGAATTTCGCTTAACAAGCCTTGGTAAATACCTTTACAAACGACGATGCGAAACCGTTGAAAGAAGTTTTGCTGATGCAAAGCAACACCATGGTCACAGGTATGCAAGATACCGAGGTAAGCATAATGTTCAAATGCAAGCATATATGGCTGCGGCAGCACAAAATATGAAGAAGATAGCAATGACGCTATCAAATATTCCCCAAATAATGGCAATCTAAAAAGGATAGCCCTTTAAAAGCTCAATTCGAGACATTAACACGCCAAATAGGGAAGATAAGCCCCAAACAAGTCCAGAAAAACCAAATAAAATAGAAAAGACGTGGCTAGAAAAATATCGAGATCGCAGCCTACGGCTGCTCATAAAAGACAAACCCCGAACAGAATGACGGGGTTTGTCAGTAATCTGAATCCCAGCATTTGCTGGGATTTTTTATTTGCATCAAAGCGAAACTAATTAACTTGAGTTCAGGTTAGTTAATCAACTAATTGATATTGCTCTTTTAAAATCGCAATAATTTCTGCTTTTGGATTATCAGATAATACTATTTTTTCGCCAGTAATTTTCTCTGCAATATCAATATATGTCTTGGAAACATCCATTAATACCGACTCAGGTAAGTCATTATCGCGAGCTAACGCTTCACGCTCAGCCATTCTATCTTTATTCAATAAAATATCTGCATCTGGGAAATGATTTAGTAATAACTGTCTAAAGCCTTCTTTAGAGTTCTCAACTACCTTGCCTGCTCTGTACTGCTCACCATCCCAAATACGTGAAGAATCTGGCGTACCGACTTCATCCATGTAGATTAACTTATCATTACCGGCACTGTCTTTGACATAGCCAAACTCAAACTTAGTATCAACAAAGATCTGATCTATCTTTGCCAACGCAGTCGAGATAACATCAAAGCCCTGCGTTAATAATTTCTCGTATAAAGCAATATCATCAGCCGATTTAAAATTAAACGCGGCATAATTATCTTCAATGTTTTTACGGGTAATATTAACATCATCAACCACAGGAACACCTGGGATACCTTCTAAAATACCTTTCGTTGAAGGCGTTTGTAAAAGCTCAGGTAATTTACTGTCTTTTTCTAAGCCTTCAGGTAGTTCAATACCACAAAAATCACGCTCACCTTTACTATATGAACGCCACATAGAGCCCGTAATATATTGACGACAAATCGCCTCAATCATCACAGGTTTTGCTTTTTGTACTATCCAAACAAAAGGGTGTGGAATATCTAAGATATGGCTATCGGCTAGACCTTGCTCTTTAAATAATTTGAACCAGTGGTTTGATATGGCATTTAATGCCGCACCTTTACCCGGTACGCCCTTCATGCCACCTTCACCGTGCCAAATACAATCAAAGGCAGAAATACGATCACTAATAACCATAATAGCTAATGGCGTATCTGGTGCAACATCATAGCCTTTTTCTTGAATAAGGCGTTTGCTATCAGCAGCGGTTAACCAATAAACACTACGCACCTTACCACTATGCACTGGCGCATCAGTGCGAATAGGTAAATCATTATTTACTGCTAAAACTTTATCAGCAAGACTCATGGTAATAACCCTATATATTAAAACCTATCGTTAATGTAATAAATATTATCTCAGTAATGAAATAGCATTGATTACATAAACTTAAGCTTAGTTCTTACAATTTGTTGTCTATATTTTGCAACTAAATAATATAAAGGCAATAAAATATTACAACAAAAAGAAAAGGACGCCCGAAAGCGTCCTTATCATTTAAAGCTTTTTCAATTCTATGCCGCTAAAGAAGCTTGCGCTTTTTCAACTAAGAATGTGAATGCTGCTTTATCGTATACTGCGATGTCAGCTAGGATCTTACGATCGATTTCAATAGAAGCCTTTTTAAGACCGTTAATGAAACGGCTGTAAGATAAACCATTTTGACGAGCTGCCGCGTTAATACGAGCGATCCAAAGTTGACGGAATTGACGCTTACGTTGACGACGGTCACGGTATGCGTATTGGCCAGCTTTAGTTACAGCTTGAAAAGCAACGCGATAAACGCGACTACGAGCACCGTAGTAACCTTTAGCTTGCTTTAAAACCTTCTTATGACGTGCACGCGCTTGTACACCACGTTTTACTCTTGCCATTTTCTATCTCTCCTATTAACCGTGACGTAAAAGTTTTTTAACTGACTTGATGTCAGAAGCAGCGATCATGCACTTAGCACGTAAGTGACGCTTAACTTTTGTACGACGCTTAGTCAAGATATGACGTAAACCAGCTTGTTTGAACTTATAGCCAGTTGCAGTTGCTTTAAAGCGCTTTGCAGCACCTTTATTGGTTTTCATTTTAGGCATGTGAATAACTCCGCATTGTTATGCCAAATATTAAGTAGCCAAGGCGAAAATAACGTTGCCATTACTTTACTTGCAAGCCTTTACTACCGCGTAAAAGATAAAGTTGGTGAATAACTGAAATCAGTTATTACTTGTCAAACCAAGTTTTATCTATTTTTAGGGGCTAGAACCATCACCATTTGACGTCCTTCCGCTTTACGCGGGAAGAACTCAACTACAGTAAGCTCTTCTAAATCGTTTTTAACACGAGTTAAAAGCTCAATACCAAGTTCTTGGTGGGCCATTTCACGGCCACGGAAACGTAATGTTACCTTGACCTTGTCGCCGCCTTCTAAAAAGCGTTTCAGGTTGCGTAGTTTGACCTGATAATCGCCTTCATCTGTACCAGGACGGAATTTAATTTCCTTAACCTGAATTTGTTTCTGCTTTTTACGTTGTTCTTTTTGTTCTTTAGCTTTTTCGTAAAGAAATTTGCCGTAGTCCATAACTCGACAAACTGGAGGCTTAGCTGTAGGGCTAATTTCCACAAGATCGACACCAGCTTCTTCTGCTTGGTCCATTGCTTCATTCAATGAAACAATACCGCCTGGTTCGCCATCAAACTTAATTAAACGAACTTCGTTACCTGGAATACCTGTGATTAACTCATTTAAACGATGTGCTGGCTCTTTGCGCCCGCCTCGTTGTCCACCTTTAATAGCCATGTTCCTCCAAAAGAACTCTTTTTTATCTACTTAGTTTATTGTTCTTTTGCCCTATTTCGGTGTTGCCTGTACTCATTGACTCTCGTCAACTCCGTGCAGGCTCCTAGAAATAAAGCAAAAGTCCTGCTATCTAAGCAGTAAAATTACTAAATAGATAACTTATTTTATTTTTATTATGTCTGATGAAGCAGATTACCTGCTCATTACTGACGGTTATTTACTTCGTCAGTTAACTTAGCAATAAAGTCTTCTATCGACATTTTTCCTAAATCTTCACCACTTCGCGTGCGGATGGCAATTTCGCCAGCTTCCATTTCTTTGTCGCCTACGACTAACAAGTATGGAACACGCTTTAAAGTGTGCTCGCGGATTTTAAAGCCTATCTTCTCATTTCTCAAGTCTAGTTTTGCTCTAAATCCACTTTCTTTTAGTTTTTTAACAACTTTTTCACAATATTCGCTCTGTTTATCGGTAATATTCATCACAGTTGCTTGAATTGGCGATAACCAAGTTGGGAATTTTCCTGTGTATTCTTCGATTAAAATGCCAATAAAACGCTCTAGTGAACCTAAAATTGCGCGGTGAATCATTACAGGAACATGTTTTTCACCATCTTCACCAATATATGACGCATCTAAACGACCCGGTAAAGCGAAATCTAGCTGAACGGTACCACATTGCCAGTTACGTCCTAGACAATCTTGTAGTGTGAATTCAATTTTAGGGCCGTAGAAAGCGCCTTCACCAGGTAAGTATTCAAACGCAATACCTAAGTTATCAAGTGCATTGGCTAAGCCTTGTTCCGCTTTGTCCCAAATTTCATCTGAGCCAATACGCTTTTCAGGGCGAGTAGACAGTTTTACGATAATATCTTCAAAACCAAAGGTCTTATAGACATCGTAAACCATCTTAATACATAAACTTACTTCGTCTTGTACTTGCTCTTCCGTGCAGAAAATATGAGCATCATCTTGAGTAAAGCCACGAACACGCATTAAACCGTGTAATGAGCCAGACGGTTCATTACGGTGACAACAACCAAACTCACCCATACGAAGTGGTAAATCACGGTAAGATTTTAACCCTTGATTAAAGATTTGCACGTGACCTGGGCAGTTCATTGGCTTAATTGCATATTCACGCTTTTCTGACTCTGTGGTAAACATGGCATCGCCATATTTTTCCCAGTGACCTGATTTTTCCCACAGTACGCGATCCATCATTAACGGACCTTTTACTTCATCATAATCATATTCATGCAGCTTTTGACGAACAAACTTTTCAAGTTCAGTGTAAATAGTCCAACCGTCGTTATGCCAAAACACCATGCCTGGCGCTTCTTCTTGCCAGTGGAATAAATCTAGTGCTTTACCAATTTTACGGTGATCACGTTTTTCCGCTTCGGCTAAACGTTGAATATAAGCTTTAAGCTGTTTTTTATCAGCCCAAGCAGTACCGTAAATACGCTGAAGCATTTTATTTTCTGAATTACCACGCCAATATGCGCCAGCCACTTTCATCAATTTAAAATGATGACAGTGACGCATGCTAGGAACATGCGGGCCACGACACATATCAATATATTCTTGGTGATGATAAAGCGCAGGCGTATCGGTTTTCTCAATGTTCTCATCAAGAATTTCTAATTTGTAGGTTTCACCACGCTCAGAAAAAGCGTCATAAGCATCCTGCCAGCTACCTGTTTTCTTAATAACTTCATAACCTGTACGCGCTAACTCTGTCATGCGTTTTTCAAGCTTAACAAGATCATCTTCTGTGATGGTTTCATCTAAATCAACATCATAGTAAAAGCCATTATCAATGACAGGACCAATTGCCATTTTAGTATTTGGCCATAATTGCTTAATAGCATGACCTAATAAATGCGCACATGAGTGACGAATGATTTCCAGTCCTTCATTATCTTTGCTGGTGATAAGTTGTAGGCTGGCATCTTCAGTGATTAATTCACAGGCATCAACTAAATCACCATTAATACGGCCAGCAATAGTCGCTTTCGCAAGACCAGGGCCAATATCTAGTGCAACATCCATTACCGATACGGCATTGTCAAATGAGCGTTGAGAACCATCAGGGAGAGTTATAACAGGCATGTTTTTTCCTTTAGTCAGTGGCGGCGCATACCAAGCGTCGCATGATTTTTAACATTAATAGAATAAAAAAAAGAGCGAAACGCTCTTTAAAATAATGGCATAGATTGTAAAAGCCTTACTGAAAATAGACAAGCCTTAAATAAAGATTTATCGAGTTTAAAACAATAAAAAATAATCAATACCTCTGAAATAAAATTAAGCTATTATATTTATTATCAATAATATAAAAGTTAACTGCTTTACTCTGCAATATACAAAAAATGGACGCACAACAATTAATTGAGCAATCTGAAGATATATTTAAAGTATTGACTGAAGAGTCAACACAAGGAATTAGTGTTGCCGATTTAGATGGCAATTATATTTATGTTAACCCTGCCTTTTGCCAGATGATGGGCTATAGCGAACAAGAACTATTGCAATTAACGGTTTTTAATATGAAGGCGCCAAAACAAGATCACAGCTCATTCGACAAAACTAAAAACAGCAAAGAAAAACAAGCAGTACAAGTGAACTTGCAGCGTAAAGATGGCTCTATATTTCCCTCAGAAGTTATCGGCAAGAAAATCAATTATAAAGGTGAGCTATGCGTACTTGGCACAGTACAAGATATCAGTGATCGCATTGCCACGCACCAAGCATTAGCAGAAAGTGAATATCGCTATCATTCAGCAATGCAAGTAGCCAATGACGGTATTTGGGATTGGAATATAAAAACTGGCGTAGTTCGCTTTGATGAGCGTTATTTTACCATGGCAGGTTATGAAAAAGATGGCTTTGCTTATACCTTAGTTGAGTGGCAAAAACGTGTTCATCCTGATGATCTACATATTACCAACAAAGCCATGCAACAATACCTAGATGGCAAAGCCAACAGTTATGATGTCGAGTTTCGCTTTTTGCGTAAAGATCAAAGCTATATGTGGATTCGCTCACGCGGAAAAGTCATTGAACGTGATGAAGACAACCAGCCTAAACGCTTTATCGGCACGCATTCCGATATTAGTGTGCAAAAACAACATGAAGAAAAAATTCTTCACCAAGCACATTTTGACTCACTAACCTATTTACCCAACCGATTTCTTTCCTTGGATAGGCTGAAACACAGTTGCCAAGAAGCTAATCGAAAAAACGAGCTGGTTGCCTTGCTCTTTCTCGATTTAGATGACTTTAAAAAAATTAATGATACTTTAGGCCATGAAACAGGTGATTTATTATTAATTGAAGCTGCGAATAGATTACGCAGTGTTGTTCGCAGCGTAGATACTGTCGGCAGACTTGGCGGCGATGAATTTGTTATTATTTTGGGTAGCCTCTCAAATGTTGAAGAAGCACACCCTATTATTGAAAACCTGCTCAACCAATTTAGGGAAATGTTTATCATTCGTGGTCGTGAACTTATGCTCACCGCCAGTGTTGGTGTTGCGGTATTTCCCAATGATGCCAGTGATGCATCAGAATTACTGAGAAATGCTGATTCAGCCATGTATGACGCTAAAGCATGTGGCAGAAACACCTTTTCTTATTACACCGCACAAATGAACCAATGCGCACAAAGGCGCTTAGCGATTGAAGAGCAAATTCACGGCGCCTTAAATCGTCAAGAGTTTTCAATATGTTATCAAGCAAAAACAGACTTAACGTCAGGTGAAATTATGGGGGCTGAAGCCCTCCTTCGCTGGCATAATCCAGTATTAGGTAATGTTCCCCCCGATGAATTTATCTCTGTTGCTGAGCAAACGGGCAATATTATTCAACTGGGTCAGTTTGTTTTAAAGCAAGCACTATCTCAAACGGCGCGTTGGCATAAGCAATTTAATGCAGACTTTCAAATCGCTATCAACCTTTCTCCAAGACAGTTTAGAGATCCTATGTTAGTGAATTTTATTGAAGATTCATTAAAAGCGACGGGCGTTGCAGCAGACAAACTGGAACTAGAAATTACCGAGGGCGTACTGTTAAGTGGTCATAACTATGTCGAGGCCATGTTAACTAATATAACTAACCTTGGGGTACAGTTGGCTATGGATGATTTTGGTACTGGCTATTCGTCGCTTAGCTACTTAAGAAGTTACCCTTTTGACGTACTGAAAATAGACCGAAGTTTTATCAATGAGATTACCAATTCAGACAAGGATAAAGCATTAATCAATGCCGTGGTTTCTATGTCGCATGCTCTCAATTTACGTGTAGTTGCTGAAGGCATAGAAACAGATGAGCAATGTAACTATTTGCGCAAATTAGGCTGTGATTATGGTCAAGGCTACCTATTTAGTAAGCCTATAACGGCTGATGCTATGTCATCCTTGCTAGAGCAAAGCATGCAACTAGCTCAGCCCAAAAACTAGTTAGCTATGAAGTATTCTCTTTTGAAGTATTATTGGCTAATAATACTCGTTGTCAGTACGGGATTATTATTAAATGAAGCTTTTGCAGCAAGCCAAGAGCAAGCTCAGTGGACGTTGTGGCGAAACAACGAGCAACTTAAAGTGAGTTATCGAAATATTCGCCGCCCGCAGTTATCAAGTAAGACAAAATTACTCGAAATAAAAGCTAGTGCTTATGTCAGCTCTTCTATCTCAGGTTTTTTATTATTTATTCAAGATATTGATAATATTTCAGCCTGGTTAGATAACGCAGATAAAGGCCAATTAATAAACCAGTTTAGCGAGAACAAAAATCAATTCTACATACATTTTGCCGGTTTATGGCCGATTAAACCACGCTTGTTAGTTTTACGTTCACACTACTGGCAAAAGCCTGATCTCTCCGTTGAAATCAAACTCACGGATGACAATGATTTTCAAAATAATAACATTCAAGCGCCATACAGTGATGCCATTCGTATTCACATTCACCGTGCTCATTGGCGTATAAGTCCGCAACTTTCAATTGATAACCAGCAAACACTTTTTATAGAGTATCAGTTTATCGCTGATGCAGGCGGCAAGGTACCACAGTGGTTAGCCAATCATTTCGCTCTAAAATCTATTTGGCAAACCATGGAAAATATCACAAGGCTGCTGCCAAGCTCTCAATGGCAACAGCACACCATAACTGGCATTGAAGAAATCACGCCAGAGCCGACTAGTCCTTAGCAACCATTGAAAGTGCCATAGCCTCGGCCACTTTAATACCATCAATACCTGCTGACAGTATTCCCCCAGCATAACCTGCACCTTCACCTGCCGGGTATAAGCCTTTAACGTTAATACTTTGCAAGCTATCTCGGTCACGGGTTATTTGTATTGGCGATGAAGTGCGAGTTTCAACCGCGGTTAAGGTGGCTTCATCCATGGAGAAGCCTTTAATTTTCTTCTCAAAGGCAGGTAATGCTTCTCTTATTGCTTCAACTGCATAACTAGGAAGAGACTCACTTAAATCGCAATATGTCACGCCAGGCTTATACGATGGAATAACGCTACCGTGCTCTCCTGTTTTTCTGCCAGCAAGAAAATCACCCACAAGCTGTACCGGCGCATCATAAGACTCACCGCCAAGTTTAAAGGCCTTTTCTTCTAATCTTCGCTGAAAATCAATACCGGCTAAGACATTACTGGTATCACCATCTTCAGTAAAATCTTTTGGTTCAATACCAACAACAATGGCGCTATTGGCATTACGTTCATGGCGAGAGTATTGGCTCATACCATTTGTCACCAAACGATTCTCTTCTGATGCTGCCGCGACTACAGTACCACCTGGGCACATACAAAAACTATACACTGAGCGACCATTTTTACAGTGATGTACTAGTTTATAATCGGCTGCACCTAATATCGGGTTACCAGCATTTTTACCAAAGCGAGCCGCATCAATAACAGATTGCTCATGTTCAATACGAAAACCAACAGAGAACGGCTTGGCTTTAATAAATACACCATGCTCATGTAACATTTTAAAGGTATCACGAGCACTATGACCGATTGCCAAAGCGATATGGTCGGTGTCAATCGTTTCACCACTGGCTAGCGTTAAGCCAGTAACTTGTTGAGTTTGTTCGCCATCTGCTTTATTAGTCGGGGCAAAGTGTATTTCGTCAACTCTTTGTTCAAATCGTATTTCGCCGCCCAGCTCGATAATTTTCGCGCGCATTTGCTCAACCATAGTAACCAGTTTAAAGGTACCTATGTGAGGTTTGCTTACATATAAGATTTCATCGGGTGCGCCAGCTTCAACAAATTCATTCAGTACCTTACGGCTATAGTGTTTGGGATCTTTTACCTGACTATATAGTTTGCCGTCAGAAAATGTCCCTGCGCCCCCTTCACCAAACTGTACATTTGACTCAGTATTTAAAATTTTCTTACGCCAAAAGCCAAAGGTATCTTTCGTTCTTTCTCTCACCTCTTTACCGCGCTCTAAAATAATTGGCTTAAAACCCATTTGTGCAAGCACTAAACCAGTAAACAAACCACAAGGTCCCATACCAATAACAACCGGACGATGTTTCAAATGCTCTGGCGCTTGCGCAACAAACTTATATTCCATATCTGGGCTTGGCTTAACTTTGTTATCTGCACTAAATTTAGCTAATAAGCCTTCATCATCGGTTGTTGAAACATCCAAGGTGTAGATCAAAATGATTGTATTTTTTTTACGGGCATCATAGCCACGTTTAAACACGGTATAATTAACTAATTGTTGAGGGCTGATCGCTAATTTCGCTAAAATGGCTTGCTCTATTTCATGCCCTTGATGATCAAGTGGTAATTTTATATCGGTTAAACGTATCATAAAGAGATATCCAAAGAAGAAAGACGAGAATTGGCGCGCATTTTACCTGATTGTCACAATCGGTAAAACAAGAGATTGTAATTACTGTCAACAAAGGTATGATCTCGTGCCATTTAGCGCTAGTAAAGATAGGAAAAACCAATGGCCTTTGTAGTGACTGACAACTGCATTCTATGTAAATACACTGATTGTGTGGCAGTATGCCCAGCGGATGCTTTCTATGAGGGGCCTAATTTTTTGGTCATTAACCCAGATGATTGTATCGATTGCGACTTGTGTCCGATTGAATGCCCAGCAGAAGCTATTTATCAAGAAGACAGCGTGCCCGAAGATCAAAAAGACTTTATCAAACTCAATAAAGAGCTTGCGCAAGTATGGCCAAGAATTACCGACTTAAAGCCGCCACTTGATGAAGCAAAAAAGTGGGATGGGGTAAAAAACAAAATTCAGTACTTAAAAGTAGAAGAAGATTAACCAATAAAAGCACGGCAAGTGCCGCTATTAACGCTATACTCTTATCAACTAGATTAAAAATCGGTGGCAATTATGTGGCACTGTATAGAGCAAGCAATTAGTGCGGAAACGGGTCAGCAATTTAATATTGTAGAAAAGCAAACCATATCAAATGGCGGCTTAAGTAACTGCAATTTCGATGATAATGATAAGCCACTCAACCTCTCTTTTAAAATAAGCAATAACGAGCAAAGTTACTTTGTTAAGCTTAATAGCAAAGAGTGTTTAATCAACTTTCAAGCTGAAGCCTATTCACTTAAACAACTCGCAAAACTTACCCAGATACCCTGCCCGAAAATAACCACTATAGGTACCAGCTTAGATAAAAGCTTCTTAGTGTTAGAGTATATTCCTTTTAGTAAAGCAAACCCTAAGCTTTGGTTTGAGTTTGGTCAACAGCTAGCAAAAATGCACAATAACACCAGCCATGGTCAGTTTGGCTGGCAGCACGACAACTATATCGGCAATACCATTCAGCCCAATCACTGGAAACGCAACTGGACAACGTTTTTTTCTGAGCAACGTATTGCATGGCAACTTCAGTTACTTTCGGAGAAATCTATTCTTCTTGGCGATATAGATCACATAGCACAAGTTTGTCATGATCAACTACTTCACCATAAAACAAGACCTTGTCTGGTTCATGGCGACTTATGGCAAGGTAATGTTGGCTTTACTCATGAGCATGCCATGATATTTGACCCTGCCTGCTATTACGGCGATAGAGAGGTTGATATTGCGATGACAGAGCTGTTTGGGCAATTTCCTGATGATTTTTACCGCGGTTACCAAGCCGAATATCCCCTTGATAAGGGTTATGAACGAAGAAGATTAATTTATAATTTTTACCATGTGCTTAATCATGCCAACATTTTTGGCGGTATCTATATAGAGCAGGCAAAAGCCATGTTAACGCGCATTATGGCACTGGCTCATCACGAGTAATGCTTTGAAACAATCGCCAAAGCGTAACAGTGCCTGATAGAGATCAAATTAAGCCCAAATTTATTGGCTTAGCTCTGGCAGATTCAAGCAAAAGTATCATAATTAACGCATAGGTAAAAAAGAAGCACTTGGAGTCGTTTATGCGTGAAGAATTAACTGAAAAACGTATCACCTGCCCACATTGTGGTCATCATTTACATGCAACAATTGACTCATCAGCAGGAGATCAAGATTATTATGATGAATGTCCAGCTTGCTGTATGGAAATTCATTATCGTTTACACATAGATGAATACCATCAAAAAATTCAACTTGCTGTAGATAGCGATGATGAACAAGTATTTTAGCGTTCGAAACAATCCATGACATTTTATTTCTTTCTTGAGCTTGTTTGAGCTAACCTTCTACTCTATGATGCAGCTAATATCTTATATATGCTAATTCAGTACTGATAAAGCTTACACCGTCACGTACTAATTATCATTTTCTTTGCCTTAGCACAGTATTTTCAATGAAATTGTCTGCCTTTATTTTTCATACAAAAAGTTTATTAAAGCTCACCTACCCGATATTAATCGCTCAGTTAATTCAAAACCTTATGGGCTTTGTTGACATTGTTATGGCGGGTCGAGTCAGCGCAACTGATTTAGCAGCGGTAGCTGTTGCCAACAGCATTTGGTTACCACTTATTTTAACGGTTTATGGTTTAATCATGGCACTTGCCGCCATAGTTTCACAGCTATCAGGGGCAAAAAAATATCATCAAGTCATAGAACAAACCTACCAAACAGCGTGGATCGCCTTAACACTTGGTCTTAGCCTAATCGCTTTATTTTACTTACTGGCACCAATAATCATGCCGCAGGTAACCTTAGAGGGAAATTTAGCCAGCTTAATGTTTGATTATCTCAACTTTATTGTTTGGGGAGCGCCGGGCTTTTGTTTATATCTAGTGTTAAGAAACTATTCTGAAGGTTTATCTTTTACTAAACCTACCATGCTAATTAGTTTAATCGGTTTACTGGTTAATATTCCCGCTAACTATATTTTTATTTATGGCAAATTCGGCATGCCAGCATTAGGCGGTGCCGGATGTGGTTTAGCAACAGCGATTGTTTATTGGGCAATGTTTTTTAGCATGCTAATTTATTGCGCTTTTTCAAAAGTTCTAGGTAAAGCCAACTTATTTAGTCGTTTTTACTGGCCAAATATAGCCGAAATAAAAACCATACTTGCCCTAGGCATACCGATTGCGCTGTCGTTATTATTTGAAGTCAGTCTATTTTCAATTGTAGCTATCATACTTGTGCCTTTTGGCGCCCAAGTAGTGGCTAGCCATCAAATTGCACTTAACTTTACCGGCCTTATTTTTATGGTGCCATTAAGTATTGCTATGGCAACAACAATAAAAGTGGGTTTTGCCATTGGTGAGAAAAACTTACAGCAAGCAAAAGATTATTGTTTTTACTCCATTGTACTGGGGCTATTACTTGCCTGCTTAACCGCCTTTATTACCGTAGTATTTCGCCAAGAAATAGCTAGTATTTATAGTGCAGAGCCTGAGGTAATTACCCTTGCTGCCAGTTTAATGCTACTAGCAAGCTTGTATCAATTCTCTGATACAGTACAAGTAGTTTCAGCTGGAGCACTACGTGGTTATAAAGACACTAAATCTATTTTATATATCACCTTTATTTCTTATTGGTTAGTTGGATTAAGCGTAGGTATGATACTTGGTGTTACCGATTGGCTTGTTCCGCAAATGGGTCCTTATGGATTTTGGATTGGCTTTATCATTGGCCTGACAACCGCAGCTATTTTGTTAGCTTGGCGTTTACGCGTAGTACAAAAACGTATGACGTTAACCCTACAATAGCGCCTTTTACCTGCTACCAAGGGTAAAATTGCTTCATAAATAAACAAACACATTGCAAATTGCGAGAAAGTCATTAAAACTACTTGCAAGCAAGTAAGGCAAAAGCTAACATAGCGCCCGTTGAGCTTAACAGCACTATGTAGCTTAACCTTTTCAAGACAATACGTCCGTAGCTCAGTTGGTTAGAGCGCTACCTTGACATGGTAGAGGTCGGTGATTCAAATTCACTCGGACGTACCACTTTTTCTCTTAAATACAAATACTTAATTTAGACTTATAGAAGTTAAAATTCCTGAAAATAGTAGCATAACTGTGAACGTTCACACAACCATTCACAGCACTGTCAAGGTTGGCAATTACAAGTAATTGCTGGCAGCTCTAACAAATGAGCTACGGACGTAAAATAAAACGCTAAAAAACTCTCAATGTGGTAACAACGGCACAAAGTCAATGCCCCATAACACAGTGATTAAATAAATTATTTAGCCAGCCTTTCAATATCAGCGCTATAATCCTCTGTAACCTTTAATTCAATAGCTGCCTTGTGCTCATCACCAAGATTAGTAGTTCCTTTAGGTCTACCAACAGGGCGACCAAAGCCAAGCAAGGACTTAAGCTGACTAACAGCGCTAGCATTCCCCTTTAACACTTCATTAATTAAGCCAGACTTAGCGCCCTCAACTATTCTAAATAGCCTTTCATCTTCCCAAAGGTTTATCTGGTCTCGATTCTTTTCTTCGTAATTCCGCCAACAATCAAAGTTTTTAAAGTTATCCCCTACCCACTCATATAAATTATCAGCATTAACATAGGACATTCGCAATTTAAATTCTTGCGTTTTACTTACCATTATTATTCCTCTTAGCACTATTTAACAGTATGAAGAAAGCCAGTCTACATCTAGCTTTAACCACTCGTTTATTATTTCTACACCCCCTGTCATTACTTACACCGCGCACAGTGAGCTATATAAGAATCAATTGCTTTTTTAGCAAACTCCCTGTTTGTATAAACGCTACGCAGTTGCTTCGGAACGCTCCCTCTACCAACAGGTTTAATATTGATGTAACCGTAAACGCTATCATGAGCTAACTTAAATCCAGCATACTCATCTAAAGAGCTATTATCATAATTCATAAGTCTACTCTCCTGACACACCATATTGTTTATATACCTTAGCCTTGATTACTTTCATTAGCTCGGCTTGGCTTTTAGTAGTATTCATTTCACCTTTGGTAATTGTCACCCTACCATCATCATCTACTGTGAATGGCTTTACTTTATGTGGATTTAGCACAGTTTCTTTGTCTATCTGAACACTGTTATCTATAACGCCTAGCTTTTGATTCACCTCAGCCTTACATCGTTTGTAACGCTCTATTAAGCCATCACATTCTTCAGATGACTGCTCTTGGCTTGCTGTGTTATTTAATTGTTGTGCTGGTTCATCGTCCTGAAATAAGTTATCAGGGTCTTTAAATAAATCTGTCATATATTTCCTTTAGTAGTGTTTGATTATTTGGGTTTGTTCTAGCACTGCCTTGTCATAGTTAATGCTGTATGTGCTAGGCGCACTAGGAATACGGTTAACGATAAGTATCCCTGTTGATTCCCAACGTTTTACAAATCGTATAAAGCCGTTATTACTACGATAACCACACAACTCAGCAGCATCGCTAATACTAATTGTTAGTGAATTATTTGATTGCTTGATGCAAGCTAAAAATACTTGAATCTTTTTTGTTAGATATAAATTAATCATTCATTTCCTTTGTTAAATTTAGAGCGCACTAAAGCGCTACAGCGTAGGTAGTTATGCACTATTCATTGATGTTGTTTCTCAGTAAGATGAGTCTATTTTAGGTAGGGGTTATATATAGTCGTTAGAGCGCCTCAGAGGTCATTTAAGGCACGTTATTATTTAAGATAAACAATCACCTTTTAAAGTAACAGCCTCCTTAAAACGCTTCTGATAACCTCACTTTACCAAGGGTTGTCTAGGTCTTGCTCATAATCTTCTTGATGACCTGGCAACTCTTGAATCTTGTGAGCTGAAGTAAGTTTATTGTCCAATATGTTATCAGCTTTCACTCGCATGGCGCTGGTAGTTAGATTCGCATCATCAACAAATGGAAGTAGCTGTTGAAGGTACTTATTAGCATTTCCACCATTAGGTGCTCTAGATTTATCCACCTTAGCTTCGAGCTTTAATTTTATTGCCCGTATAAATTGTTGATAATCAGCTAGCCCTTTATCTAATATCACAAGGTTACGGCCTAGCTTACCACTATCACTATATCTAAATGGTATTCTTGCAGCCCAGCCTTTCTTGCATAGCCGATTAGTTAAATCTATTACAGCCTGTTCACTCTTCAGACCAAACATTTCAGCTAATACTCCATTCGTCTTGCTATAACATTCAAGTGTATTGTCAAATGGATAACCAACCTCATGCCTCTTCTGGGCTTGGGATGCAAAGCTACAATAGTCTGACCTTAGCAAGCACCAATACTTAAAGTCATTACCATCAAGCTCTTGCATCGCTAGACTTGACACAGATGGACAGTATATTGGGCTACTTAGGTTTGTGGGGTTAAGGTATTTATGTTGTTGATTTCTTTTCGTCATTCAGTTCCTCTTTAAGTTGGGAATTACAGTATTGCGTTATCATCCAAATTACAGCTTGCGTAGCTGAAATACTCTTTGCTTTAGCCACTCTTAACACATGCTCTCTAGGCTTAGCTGGTAGGCTTATTCTCATTGTTACTCCTAAGTTGTTACATACCGTCAGTGGTATTATCAAATGCATCTCCAGATTTAAATCCTATCAATACATTCAAGTCTTTTAATTGCTGCTCTGTAGTTCTGATAGACGCATACCAATCTTCAATAATGTAATTGGCCGCCTGAGTTAGAGATAAGTTACGCTCAAGTGAAATAGCCCTGAGCCTGTCACGATTAAAACCATGAATACCTACTTTCATTAGCACCTCTTAAGTTTAAGTTAGGCAACAGTTAGGTACAGGTAAGCGCAAACCTTCCTGGATAACTGTCACTGATTAATACTGGGGAGCTTAGATTCTTTATGCGTATAAAAGGGAAGCTGTTGATTAACTTACTTACAGAGCTAACTAGGTGAAACCACCCTACAGCCCTTGCTGTTGCCGAAACCCAAGTTTGAGAAGTGTTTTTGTGCATAAATACATGGGAAACTTGGGTGAAAGAAATATCCTTTACTTAAATAAATACCCTTTATATAGACGGGGCTTCGCCCCTGACGCATTAAAGAAAGAGAAAAAAGAACACACTTTCTATTAATTTTTGCGCTTAAGTATGTTTTGTTTATTGAAAATAAACGTCAGATATCACCCATCAAAACTACAGGCCTTTATTTAGACAAGTAATATTTCAAGCGACCAACTATATAACTGCTCAACTGCTGCTAAGTAGAACTTATATATTATTAATTATTAAAACTGCCAGACTGCTTACTAAGCTACAATATTATCTCGTTACACTCGCATAATAGTAAACTAGCTAGTTAAAAATACTAACGCTTATACTAGTATATATCGATTTTTTGCGTAAAAGTTAACACCTCCCTTTCATTTATTTTACAAACCATTGATTTTAAAAACATTAAACAAACAGGTAAATTCTACACTTGTGATTTATATCTTTCCACGGTGCGCTTCACTTGCATGGCTGTGAACTTGCCACCTCTTGCGGTTTTATAATCAAGTTTATTCAATTCGTCAGCTATTCTCTGTAGCGATAAACCTTGCTGACGTAATGGCTCAACAATAGTAATCAGCCTAGTGGCCCTGTCTTTGGCTTGTTGCTGAATAACTTTATTGCGTTCATTGGTTTTATCCCTCAAACCACCTAGCTTAACACCACGAGCCTTAGCCTCTTTTAATGCAGCTTTAGTTCGCTCACTTATAAAGTCTCGCTCCTGCTCCGCTAATACAGCATATAATTGTAATTGGAACTTGTCAGCATTTGGCATACAAGCCACTTTAAAGTCTAGTTTCTTATTCTTAATCAGCTTATCGATTTGGCCTACATCACGGCTAAGCCTATCCAATTTAGAAACAAGTAGCACTGCACCACTATCACACGCTAATCTAATAGCTTCGCTCAATGCTGGCTTGTCGCTATTCTTTCCCGAAATAACATCGGTAAACACTTCGATTACCTCATACGGCTGACCACTGTAGTTACTCAGATATAAATCAGTATCCCTCTTTTGAGCGTCTAAACCAAGCCCTGACTTAGCTTGCTTGCCTGTACTAACGCGATAATAAAGAACATATTTAATCATAAGACTTCCCACTGAATTACTGGCTATAAGTATCAAACCACAACAACATATCCAATGTCAACGTTCGTTGTGACTGTTACACACTCTATTTATCAGGGGAGATTTTAGGCAAGGTTAAGGCTGGGATATCTGACATAAAATTTAGAAAATAAAAGGCAAGTGTTAATTGGGTAACAATTCTAAGGGGTACAGAGGGGGGGATGGGGGTCACTACTCTATATGCAATACCCCTTATATATCTCTAACAAAAATCAAGCTCATTCAGTGCAAAGTTTTATAGAAAAACTATAGTTCGCTTAAAATTTCTTTTCTTTTTTCTTTGTACTCTGACTGAGTAATTATTCCGTCCTTATATAGCTCTGAAATCTTTTGAAGTCTAGATTCAATATTTTGGTTAGATTGGCGAGTGCTAGGCGCCTTATTTAATCTCGTACCATCTCGGTCAAACTCATAAACACCTTTACGAAAATCGAATAAGGTTGTAAGACTGTTTGTTTTATCAAGTTCCACCTTAATATTTTCAATAATATTTGTACTCAATAATGGGTTATTTCCTCGCTCAACAATGGAATAGTAATATCCTTTGATTACGTTACCATCGATGTCCACCCCCTCTGCTGGAATAATTCGTACAGTCGTTTTAAGATAGTCGGGGCCGAAAGTGTTAATCACCTCGTATCCTCGCTCCACGCCCTGAACCTCGTTCACAACCAAGTCTTTTCCTGTACTATTCATCACGCCATACACAATTCGGAACATCTCCTGTTCACCTAATTTGTATATTTGAGTAACTCCATCTTGCTTCAAAGATGATATTTGTGTTGTACAGGCTACTAACAATAGACCAAATATTAAGGGGATGAATTTCATGCGCATTCCTTTAGCACTAAATTTTTCTTCAACTTGAAAAGCTCAGGCTAACAAAATAATGTATAACTTAATAGTGTGTTTATCCTATTTAAAATTAAGTTACATATCTAACTTAAATTTCTATGAATAACAAAATCACTACTCAACGTATAGTCAAGTAGTGAAATGCTTTATCCCAATAAGTCTACAACGCTCTTAGCATTTAAATGTGTATACCTAGCTAACTGACTTAAAGACTTGTGACCTGTCACAGCTGAAAGCTGCAATGTAGTTAAACCTAACTCTGCATAGCGAGTGGCTGCACTATGCCTTAATGAATGTAGAACAAGGGATTCATCCATATTTAACTTTCGGATTGTCCGCTTAAATGCCTGTGTAATAGATTCTTTTTTATAAGGATATAAACGCTGTTGACCTTTAGCTTTACAATAGTTGTAACGTGCAGTGATTATATCTAACGCCTGACTAGATAAAGGGCATAGCCTATCCTCTCCGTTTTTAGTTTCTCTTAATAAAACGGTTCTATTTTTCAAATCAACGTCAGATAATTCTATTTTCACTAACTCAGACCGCCTCATAGCAGTATAAAAATAAACCTTAACAAGCTCACCTTTACCAGTGGGCATAGCATTAGCTATCTTTAACATTTGCTTTTCATTAACAATACTATCCCGACCTTTACTTGGTGGTGGTTTACTCACCCCTTCTGTCGCATCGATTATATTTAGGGAAAGCTCTTTAATTGCAAACCTCAACACTCTACCTAGCAACTCGATTTCTCCCCGAACAGTTGAGTTAGCTCTTCCTAAGTCAAGCCTGTACCATTTATACCCGTTTACCTCTGCCGCACTTTGAGGGATAGTGTTTTTATAATACTTAAGTAGTTGCTTGGCTCTGTCTCTCGCTGCTACCTCACCACTGCGTCCTGTCATAACACGTTCTATATATTCATCAATTAAACCTGATAATGTAAGCTGGTTGTACTTGCTCTCGTTTAACCTGATAAATTCTTTAGATTCTATCCAGTCATCAATAACTGATTGACTAGTATTCTTTGGAAAGGTTTTACTTATTGGCTTTTGTCCAGATAGACGAACCTGAACATTAATTGAGCCTGATTTTAATACCCTTACGCTTGCCATTATAGCTCCTATACTTTCACAGAGACTATAAGCCCAAGATATTTAAGTGTTTATTTTTATTTCTGAATTGACATGGTAGAGGTCGGTGATTCAAATTCACTCGGACGTACCACCTTCTAATCTATCTCTTTTAACCTTGCGGTAAAATGCCTTAGTACTGGCGGCTCATACTCAAACGTTAAACCTTTAATATTTTTGCTATCTGCTTTTATTGCTATTAAACAATCAGCGATGTATTTCATATGGTCATTAGTATAAACGCGTCTTGGAATGGTTAATCGCAACAGCTCTAATGGTGAGTGTTTTTGCTCTCCCGTTTCAGGATCTCGTCCTAATAATAATGAGCCAATTTCAACACCACGAATACCACCTTCAATATAAATACGATTTGCTAAGGCATGTGCTGGAAATTGCTCCGACGGAATATGCGGTAATAACTTACCCGCATCAACAAATACCGCATGACCACCCGTTGGATATTGAATAGGAATACCGCCCTCCCTTAATAATTCTCCTAAATAGGCCACTTGCCCTATTCTATATTCTAAAAAGTCTTCATCTGCACATTCCCATAGGCCGACACTTAACGCTTCCATATCCCGACCATTTAAACCACCGTAGGTAATAAAACCTTCCATAGGTACACAGCTTACTTGTACAGCCCGAAAAAGCGCTAGATAATCATCATTTTTAAAACAGCACAACCCGCCCATATTCACCATAGGGTCTTTTTTAGCTGACATAGTAAAAATATCACCGCAATCAAACATAGCGCGGATAATGTCGCCAATAGGCTCTTGAGCAAAACCTGCCTCACGCTGCTTAATAAAGTAAGCATTTTCGGCAAATCGAGCAGAATCAATCACCACGATGATATTATTTTCTTTAGCAATTCTTGCCACTTCACGCATATTAGCCATAGATACAGGCTGACCGCCCGACGAATTACAGGTAATGGTGATAATAATGGCGACAACATTTTCAGCGCCGTGCTCAGCAATTGTTTTTTGTAGTGCTTCAAGGTCGAAATTGCCCTTAAAATCAAACCAACTTGAGGTATTTAACGCTTCGGGTGTTAATACATTAATGGGCTTAGCACCACTTAACTCTACATGTGCCGCCGTAGTATCAAAGTGATAATTCGATATAAAAACAGGTTTAGCACTGCCCTTATGTTTAACTAAATTAGGAAACAGTATTTGCTCAGCACCGCGCCCTTGATGCACAGGTATAACATGCTGCCAACGAAACAAAGTCTGCACTGAGGCTTTTAACTTTTCAAAACTTCTACTACCCGCATACGCTTCATCACCTATCATAAGCGCCGCCCACTGGTTGGCACTCATGGCACCTGTTCCTGAGTCTGTTAACAAGTCAATATAAACGTCTTCGCTTTTTAGTAAGAATGGGTTGTTACCTGCAGCCGCTAAAGCATCTTTACGCTCTTGCTCTGTCGTCATTTTAATTGGCTCTACCATTTTAATGCGAAATGGCTCTGGAATTCTTTTCATCATATATACTCATGTTTCTATTAATGTAATAGGAAAATTCCCGATACTTAAGGTATTGGAAATTAATTAAGAGTGAATAAATAGAAAATAAATTAATAACGAAAAAGGGACTGAGCTAACCTAAAGTCTAGGTTATACCATTTAAGTGAAGAGTTGGTTATTGAGTGAACACTAAGCATGACTTAATTATGCTCAGTTCATTTTAATTTTGTCAATATCTTATAAAAGGAGCTAATGATGAGATAGGTACTTATTAATAATATTATTCGAAATACCTATTTTTTGAATTTCTAATAAGGCGTCATCCATTTTTTTTATAAAATCAGCTTTATAGGGGTACTTTGCTATTCCTTCCCTTACATATCCTATATGAGCTGTTTGTTCCATAACTAAATACGTTTCCTGAATATTGCTAAAATCGACTTCCGCATGTTGCTTTTGCAACTCTGTTAATTGCCAAAGCGTAGACACTCGGTCGTTTATATAACAATCAATACGTCGAAAAATAAGCTTCATAATGTTTGCTGAAGTATTTTTATTCTCCCATATTCTTATAAGGCCTTGTGCTTGAGCGGTTTTTAATTCTTTATTAAGGATCAAAAAACCAGCATTCATCCCTACTTGTATAACTTGTTGACTGCCTTTTGAATTAATAGCATCTTCTAATGAAACATCTTTATGACAAAATGCTACAACCGTCTCCAAAAATAAAGCGGTTGAATATGGCCAAATATAAGGTCGTTTTGCTTTACGCTTATATGGAGGAATAATGGCAAAGTGCTCAGAATTTTCTAGTGATACTAACCCTCTTTTCCAAGGCATTGTGATAATTTCTATTTGATAATACTTTGCTATTCGCTTAGCTGCGGCCTTAATTATGTCGACATAAATCCCCTTAATCTCCTCGTTTTCAAGATAGCTATAAGGAGGGTATGAATCATCAGCAACAATTGTCACCTTAATAGGCTCGCTTGCTTGAACGAAAAAAGATACTCCGAAGAGCAAACTATAAAAGTAATACTTACACAGATGTTTTCCAAGTAAAGACATCCCTTGAACGAACAACGTTAACAAAGCTTAATACTGCCACGTGTGAGAAAAATCATAGCGAAACCCTAATGTCCACGAAGAAAAGTCGGCTAAATAATCGAAATCCCTATGAAGATATTCTAAATGAAAACGTAAATTATCAGCTGGTAACCACTCTAAGGTTGTATTAACACCGTTGAACTTTCCGCTGCTCACTGAAGAAATACCATCATCAAAATCAAAATAGCCTAGCTTTATTTTAAACAGTTCAGAAAGTTGATAGGCGGCAGCTATATCTAAAGTATGACCGGAGCGCTCCATAGCATTGTTGTGTTTGTATGTACGATCTTGATAACTTGTTGCAAGATAAAAATCATCAGTAATATCATAAGCTAAAGAGACTGCCCATACTTCATCTTCACCCTGCACAAGCTCTTCAACAATATTATCTTCAATTAAGTAGGTAGCCCCTGCATGAAAGCCACCACGATCAAAGCTAGCGCCTAAGTTCAACAAATCGCTACCGCTATCCCCTTTGCTGCCATCAAATTGTGAAACAGCCATCCAAGTAATATCACCAGTCTTTAGTGAGTAACTCAATAAGTTATTAACAAAAAATACACTTTCAGAATCATAAGCAAACGGACTATTACTGTGATTAAAAATATCAACATATTCAGCAATAAATAGATATTGTGTCGGGCGTTGCTTCCCTATTCCTAGCCTGCCAGCTGGACTATTAACCGCTACATATACTTGACGTGCTTTACCAAAGTCAGCATTGTTTGCTAAATCAATACTCCACTCTCCATGTAACTCCGCACTCCAGTTATCGAAAAAATGTTGATTAGCTTTAAAACCAGCATGCGACAAAGCATCTCTAACATCCCAAAAGCTCTCTCCTGATTCTTCAATGTAACCGTAAGTGGGCCTTAACGTTGCATAAAGCCTAACATCATTTTTTTCTTGCTTTTGTTCATCTTTAGCAGCTGGTTGAATGTTATGGTTAACTTGCTCACTTTGTTGTTGCTGTGCATTGTTTTTTTGCTTGCTTTTTTCCCTGTTTTTTTGTTCCAACTGCTCAACTTTTTTAGTTAATAGCATCAGTTGCTTTTTCAGCTCAGCTAATTCTTGCTCGTCGGTCGATTCCACAGCATTAATAGGTGGCGCAACACAAAGCAGTACCATTAATACGGCTAAACTTAAGTTAATATTTTTCATAAAAATAATCCAAAAGTTCACAGTATGTAAAAGTGTAGACTATATTATTCAATATTATGGAATTGTTATTCCTTTGCATGCAGGTAAATCACATGAAAATAAGAACTAAATTTTCCGTCGCATCAGGCATCGTTATTTTTATCGTTATCTCATTGTTATCCTTTTCAACCTATCTACTCGTCGACACTACCTTAGAAGAAAAAACTCAAGCTTATGTTCAAGATAACTCTTCACTGCTTGCTCAAAACATCAGTAGTTGGTTAGCAGGAAAAACAGCACAAATAGAATTAGTTAAAAGTAATATTGAACGTGAATACTCACCAGAATCGTTCCAGAATTCTCTAGAAATTAGCGCATTAAAAACCGATTTTTTACTGGTCTTTGGTACCTTAGATAATGAAACAGGATTGCGTTCAAACAACCCAGACAGGCAAAACCCAAAAAATGTCGATTTTAGACAACGACCTTGGTATGCATTAGCAAAACAAAAAAATGCTACCATTTATACTGCTCCCTATATCGATGCGGCAACAAATGAATTATTACTATCTGTGGTAACCCCTGTTTATGATCAAGGGACATTTAAAGGCGTTTTAGGTGGCGACTTAAGTCTAGATGTTATTGCTAAAAGCGTTAATACCATTAATTTCAATGATACGGGCTTTGCCTTTATAACAGATAGCAGCGGCAAAATAATCACTCACCCAGATGCCAAATTAAATGGAAAAAGTACTCAAGATATTTACCAGCAATCACCAAATAAAACGGGAAAAATCATCAGGTTCAGCCATCAAGGTATTGATCAACTTATCTACTTCTACCCCTTGCCTAATACCAGTGGTGTCGATTGGTATTTAACCGTGTTGCTTGATAAAGATAAAGTCTATGAATCATTATCAGCACTCACATTACGTACGATATTATTCGCAATTTTCAGTATTGCTTTATGTATTTTTATCCTTAGAAAACTTGCTAAACAATTACTACTACCATTAGATGACCTTGAAGCGGCAATAAAAGAAATTGCTTCTGGTGGTGGTGACTTAACGCAAAGGTTATCGATAAAATCAGACGACGAATGTGGCGCAGTTGCCAGTAATTTTAATAGTTTTCTAGAAAGCCTACAAAAGTTAGTAAAAGATATAAAACATAAAGCTGCCCTGGTGGTAGAAAAGAGTGATAGCGCAAAAGAGCTTTCAACTCAATCAAGCCAACAACTTATTGAGCAAGTTGGCTTAGTTGATAGTTTAGCAACGGCAATGAATGAAATGAGCGCCACATCAACAGATATTGCCGCAAGTGCTCAAGATGCCGCCAGCTCGATTACATCCGTTAATGATCGTGCTGAAGAAGGTAGAAGCGTATTCTCCCAAACCTCGCTTGATGTCTCTGAATTATCTGAGTCCATTTCTACCTCACAGCAACTTAGTAATCAATTAGCTGAATATAGCCAAAATATAGAACAAATACTGTCGGTAATTAACGGAGTAGCAGAGCAAACAAACCTGCTAGCACTTAATGCTGCTATCGAAGCTGCACGTGCAGGTGAACAAGGCAGAGGATTTGCCGTAGTAGCAGATGAAGTAAGAACACTCGCCTCAAGAACTCAAGAGTCAACAACTGAAATTAAAGCCATGATAGAACAAATTCAGCACTTTTCTAACAAGGTGCAAACGGCTATGAACGAAAGTAAAAATAAAGCCGAGTCATGTGTGCAGCACACTGAATCTGCCAATGAAATGTTAAGTGAGATATCAGGGGCAGTAAAAGATATTATGGATAGGAATATCCAAATAGCGACAGCAATAGAAGAGCAAAGTGTTGTGATAGAAGAGATTAATAAAAACACCTTACATATTAATGATATTAGCATTCAAGTTGGAGACTTCTCTAAACAACAATTTAATACCAATGAGCAGCTAGTTGAAGAAGTGAACCAACAACAAATATACTTAGAAAAATTTGTTGTTTAACAGCAGACACGAGCAACTTTTTAAAACTTACCACTGAATATAATCAAGTTGCTTATAGCCTTCGGCAAGTACCATGCTGGCAATACGATTATCCTTAGTTACCATAATTAAACGAGGAATACCCGCGCTAGCAAAGCGCTGATAAATCTCCCGATTAGGATCTATTGCCAAGGGGACATTAATCTCATTAATATCTCGCCAAAGCGCAACTGTTTCTGCATCTTCTTCTCTGGCAATGGCAACTACCTCTATGTCATTATCAACAACAAAATCAGAGGTATTTAAAGCCCGCAATAAGCGGTTGGAGTCTGAGCACCAAGTAGCAAAAAGTACAATGAGCTTTCGTTTATTCTGATTTTGTAAATTTATCGTATCACCATCAATTGTCTGAATTTTAGTTAATGGCAAGCTATCACCTTGATTAACGAATACTTGATACTGCGTTTTTGTCATATCGCCATTAAGCTGGCAAGCCGTTAAGGCTATAGTCAATATGAAAGCTATTATTATCTTAACCATGACACCAAACTGATTGATAAATTATTGAAATAACTGTAAACATATCATATTTCCTTATCGTAAAACATTAACTAATTTACCCTGTAATGCAGGACTATTTTGCAATAATTAATTTAAACTCTACTAGGTTATTTTTATAGAGCTGATATAATTTGCGCTCGCTTTCATAAAGAGTTCCATTGATGAATTACCTGCCATTAGATCAACTTAAAAACGCTTGGGTTTTTAAACATAAAAGCTTACCAATAAGTGATGATGACCTGACTAAAATAAAGCCCATGACTTCAAGTCGCTCCAATGTGCTCTGGGACCAATTTATCAGCAAACAAGTAGATCACCCTGATTTTTTTAAAAATGGTGACTGGCCGTTTGATAACAAAAATTGGTCAGAACAAGGAAAGTGGGAAGGTATTTGGGATAGCGATGAAGTAGCCTTACCTGACTTAGTATTACAACACTTAAATTGGGATGTTAATACGGTTGTCTATTACTGCACCGATAGAAACCAAGTATTTGAAACAACGTGGGCCGTATTTCAGCGCTGTTGGAAGAACTTTCTATTTATGGATGATGGCAGCATCTTAATTGGCAAAAAACGTAAAGAAGCAGTGCAATTTAACAGCAATGGCTATTTCAAAATTGGCCAAAAGCCCAACAATTAAGCGCGTATTATGGCTAAACCTTCGCTAACAATTAAGGCTAATTTGCATCCCCGAAATAAACATAGATCAGGTTATCATTTTGACCTTTTAGTAAAAGCGCATACTGCACTTGCCAAACACCTAATAAAAAATGCTCACTCAGGCAAAACCACCATTAACTTTAGTGATGAAGAAGCCGTTAATGCCCTTAATACCGCACTATTAAAGGCACACTACCAACTAGCTTACTGGCAAATCCCTAAAGAGAACCTTTGCCCGGCAATACCTGGTCGTGTTGATTATATTCATTACCTAGCTGATTTACTTAAATCAACAACCAAAGTATTAGTTGCAAACAAACAAACAACACGCGTACTGGATATTGGTACTGGCGCAGGTTGTATCTACCCTATTTTAGGCTTTAAAGAATATGGTTGGCATTTTACCGGCACAGATATTGATAAAAATTCAATTGCCTCAGCTAAAAAAATAATTTCAAAAAACGGTGAGTTAGCTAATGCTATCAGCTGTCAATTACAAAAAAGTCGTAAAAACATTTTTTGCGGCATTATCCAACCTGATGATTTTTACCACTTAACCATGTGTAATCCCCCCTTTCACAAATCATTAGCAGATGCGCAAAAAGGTAGTCAGCAAAAGTGGCAAAACCTCAAGCAAAAAACGGCGGCAAAACAAGGTAAATTAAATTTTAGTGGTCAAAAAGCAGAGCTTTGGTGTGAAGGCGGAGAAGTAGCATTCATCCGCACTATGATTAAAGAGAGTAAACAGTACCAAAAACAAGTACTTTGGTTTACTTCGCTGATTTCGAAAAAAGACAGCTTATCACCGATAAAACTTAGCTTAAAAAAAGCGAATGTTACCCAATTTAAAGTGGTTAAAATGGCGCAAGGGCAAAAAATTAGCCGATTTATTGCTTGGAGCTTTCAGCCGGAACTGTCGCATTAACATCTTCAATACTGCCGGCAACTAGCTCACCCAAACAAAACAACTGCCATTGTGTCGGCTTCATTTTATGCCAAGTTTCATCATCTGTTAATGGCTTAGTCGCGATAACAGTGACAATATCATTCGGCGTTGTTTCTTGTTGAAAATCAACCGCCATTTCCGCATCAATTAAACTGGCTTGGCCAAAAGGAGCTTTTCTTGTTAGCCAATGCAGGTTATTGGAACAATAAGCAAATAACGACTCACCATCAGTGATAATAATATTGGCAACACCCAAAGCATCAATCTTATGACTCAGCTTGGCAATAAAGCTAAACAATACTGTTGCTTTAGGCTGCTCTGCGCCAAACTCAAGATGTAACTGATCGAGTATCCAGCAAAATGCGTGCTCGCTATCTGTTGTACCTATAGGTAAATGTAATTTTATCGGTAAAGCTTTGTGAAAATCCTTAAGCTGACCATTATGAGCATATGTCCAGTTCTTGCCCCACATTTGCCTAACAAAAGGGTGAGTATTCTCTAAACAAACTGCACCTGAATTAGCTTGGCGAATATGACAAACAACCGCTTCACTCTTCATCGGGTATTTAGTCACAAGCTCAGCAATAGGCGATTGAGCACTTGGCATAGGATCTTTAAAGCTACGACAGCCCTTCCCTTCATAAAAGGTAACCCCCCAGCCATCTTTATGTGGCCCGGTATTACCACCACGCTGCATTAGGCCACTAAAACTAAAGCAAATATCTGTGGGTACGTTAGCAGACATCGCTAATAATTCACACATTGTAATCCCCGAATACTTCTGTTTTATCAATACAGTACAGCACTATATAAAGAAAATAATATTCTATAACTTTGCTTGGCTATATTGAGTAAATTGTTCTATAAATAGAGTATAACATTGACTAAAATTTTATTAAATTTCAAATACTTTAAATTCACTGTTAGCCGTTGAATCGGTTAAACAGCATAACAATTGACATTAAAAGGAATCTTTGTGGATATTATTATTTGGCTATTTTTTGCCACAGCATTAACTTGGTTTATGACCTACGCTAGAGTTTCTTTATCAAGCTATACATTAAGCTTTATGGCTCTCATGGCCATTGGCAGCTTTTTCAATGTTATTGGCTTTATATCTTGGTTGCTATTTGCGGTTATTGCACTGCCTCTGAACATTGAGAGTATTCGAAAGCAGTTTATTAGCTTACCTTTATTAACCATCTTTAAAAAAATCATGCCGCAAATGTCATCAACCGAGCAAGAAGCGCTTGATGCAGGTACCACTTGGTTTGATGCCGACCTATTTCGGGGTAATCCTGACTGGAAAAAGCTACATAACTACCCTCAACCTAGACTAAGCTCGCAAGAAAAAAGCTTTTTAGAAGGCCCAGTAGAAGAAGTATGTGCCATGGTCAATGATTGGCATACTACCCATGAAATTGCCGATTTATCAGATGAGGTATGGCAGTTTTTAAAAGACAATCAATTCTTTGCCATGATTATCAAAAAACAATATGGTGGCCTAGAGTTTTCAGCGTATGCACAGTCTCGCGTATTACAAAAACTTACCGGAGTAAGCTCTGTTTTAGCCAGTACGGTTGGCGTACCCAACTCATTAGGCCCTGGTGAATTACTACAAGAATACGGCACAAAAGAACAACAAGATTATTATTTACCCCGTTTAGCACAAGGTAAAGAAATCCCCTGCTTTGCTTTAACTAGCCCAGAAGCTGGCTCAGATGCCGGTGCTATTCCCGATAGCGGCATTGTTTGCTATGGCGAGTTCGATGGCAAAGAAGTATTAGGCATGCGCCTTAACTGGAACAAGCGCTATATCACCCTTGCTCCGATAGCTACCGTGCTAGGTTTAGCGTTTAAGTTAAATGATCCTGAGCATTTATTAGGTGATAAAGAAGAGTTAGGTATTACCTGTGCACTTATCCCAACAGACATAGCGGGAATCACCATAGGTAGACGACATTTTCCGTTAAACGTACCATTTCAAAATGGACCAACCCAAGGAAAAGACGTTTTTGTTCCGCTAGATTTTATCATCGGTGGTAAAGACATGGCGGGGCAAGGCTGGCGTATGCTCGTTGAATGTTTATCTGTTGGCAGAGCCATCACCTTGCCATCAAACAGTGCTGGCGGCATTAAATCTGCGGCATTAGCAACAGGGGCTTATTGTCGCATTAGACGACAATTTAAAATCCCTATTGGTAAAATGGAAGGCGTTGAAGAGCCATTAGCACGCCTTGGCGGTAATGCTTACCTAATGGATGCTGTAACAACTATGTCAACAGGTGCCATTGATTTAGGCGAGAAGCCCTCAGTTATATCTGCCATTTCAAAATACCATTTAACTGAAAAAATGCGCACATCCATCATTGATGCCATGGATATTCATGGTGGTAAAGGTATTTGTATGGGACCGAATAATTACCTTGCGCGCGGTTATCAGGGCGCACCAATTGCTGTGACTGTTGAGGGAGCAAATATTTTAACGCGGAGTATGATCATCTACGGACAAGGCGCTATAAGATGTCACCCTTATGTATTAGCCGAGTTGGCCGCTGCCAATAACGACAACCCAGAGCAAGCACAAAGCGATTTTGATCATGCCCTCTTTGGTCATATTGGCTTTAGTATTAGCAACATCAGCAGAAGCTTATGGTTCTCTTTTACCGGTGCATACTGTCTGAAAGCACCTTTTACTGACGAAACTAAACGTTACTATCAGCTGCTAACTCGTTTTAGTGCTAACTTAGCTATGCTCTCAGATATTGCCATGCTAGCAATGGGCTCAGAGTTAAAACGAAAAGAGCGTATATCAGCAAGACTAGGTGATATTCTTAGTAACTTATACTTAGCCACCGCAGCATTAAAGCGTTATAACGATGAAGGCAGACACCAAGCAGATTTACCATTACTTCAATGGGCTGTAGAAGATTGCCTGTTCAATATTCAACATGCTATTGATGAGCTACTGAATAATTTAGGCAAACCTTGGTTAGCACGAGCATTAAGGTTAATCATATTCCCATTTGGTCGTTGGTTGAAAAAACCAAGTGATCTTATAGATCATAAAGTTGCGCAGTTATTGCAAACGCATAACGCAACAAGAGCTAGACTAGGAAAAGGACAATACCTTACCCGTGATGGCAGTAACCTTTTTGGTAAGCTGGAACAAGCATTGGAAGATATTATTAATTGTGAAGGTATTTATCAAAAGATCTGCTTGTCATTAAAACAAGAGCCACCTTTTTATCAACTAGATAAACTAGCAGAGCAAGCCTTAGCTGCGAAAATTATTTCAAAAGCTGAAGCTGAATTACTGATTAAAGCGGAGCAAAGTCGTCTATGGACAATTAATGTCGATGACTTTGATTCGAGCGAGCTTGTCGCGGCAAAAAACAAAATGTAACTAACTGTACATAAATGTAATGCTGGTATAACAACTTTTTTCACGATATAGCAAAAAAGAATGTTAAAATCTAGTTAATATTCTTTTCTAGATTACAGTAATTACCTCTATGACAGTAGCAGAACTCGACACACTCAATACAGCAAATAAGACTAAATTACGTCACCGCACTAAAGGAGAGCGTACACGTGAAAAGGTGTTAATTGCTGCTATTGATGTCTTAGCCGAGAAAGGCATTAAAGGCACCACTCACCGAGCAATTGCCAACCAAGCACAATTGCAATTATCGCTTACAACCTACTACTTTAAAGATATCCAAGAATTAATTCATCAGGCATTTAAACTAAATTCTGAGCAAATTTTATCACGCAGCGATTCTGTCTTAGAGCAAGCATTTACCTTAATTAATAGTGTCGACAAAGCAAGTTTACGCAAAGTAGCCGTAAAAGAGCAGCTATGTAAGCAATTATCACGTATCACAGCAAACTATCTACATGATCATATTCAAAACCAAGCAACCTCGCTGGCTGTTGAACAACTATTATTTACTGAGATTCAAGTAAGTCCGCAACTTCGCCAACTAGCAAGCCAGCATGAACAGGCACAATTAATGCCGTTTGAGTATTTATGCCGCTTTTTCAATAAAGTTGATCCTGAGTTGGATGCTAAAATAATGCGCACTGTCTTCACTCAATTAAAATACAGTCACTTGGCGCAATGTAAAAAATCTATAGATGTAAAAGAAATAGAGACAACCACACGAAAAATCATTGGCTGGGTAATGGGCTTAAAATAAATTTTCTATTATCTAGCTACAAAAAACGTAGCAACAAAAAAACGCACTACATGTAGTGCGTTTTTTTACATTACTTTTATAACTAAAGGAAAGAAAGTAACTCTTGATCTAATTGCATCAAAGTTTTTGGGTCTGCCATCATAGTTTTTGCATGGGCTTTACAACGAGGAAGTAAACGCTCAAAGTAAAACTCAGCCGTTTTAATTTTCGCTCGATAAAAGTCTCTGTTCTCAACATCCGTTGCCAGCTTTTCATATGCTGATTGAGCCATTTGCGCCCAAAAATACGCCATAACAATATAACCAGAATACATTAAGTAATCGACAGATGCTGAGCCAACAACGTCGCGATTTTTCTTCGCCTTAAGTGCAATTCTTAGTGAATATTGCTGCCAATTAGCAACCGCTTTACTTAATGGCCAAATAAACTTATTCATTTGACGTTTATGAGGGTTTTTAGATAAAACACTTTTGTCTTTACAGAACATCAACACTTCTTTAGTGAAGTTATTTAATGACTTGCCACGAGTTAATAGTATTTTTCGTCCCAGTAAATCTAATGCTTGAATACCCGTTGTTCCTTCATAAAGCGTTGAAATACGCGCATCACGTACAATTTGCTCCATGCCCCACTCTTTTATGTAGCCATGACCACCAAAAATTTGCAAACCATGGTTAGCACTTTCTAAACCAAGCTCAGTTAAAAAAGCTTTCAAAATAGGGGTAATAAAACCAAGTCGTTCATCCGCTTCAACTCTTTCTTGCTCAGTTTTGCCCATTTCAATATCGTCCACTAATTTAGCGGCATAATAAATCATGGCGCGACCACCTTCAGAAATCGCTTTTTGTGTCATTAACATTTTGCGCACATCAGGGTGAACAATAATAGGATCAGCAACTTGCTCTGGATATTTCTTGCCTGTTAAAGAGCGCATAGATAGGCGTTCTTTAGCATAAGTTAATGAGTTTTGGTAAGCCAATTCAGCACTACATACCCCTTGTAATGCTGTACCAATACGTGCGGTATTCATAAAGGTAAACATACACTCTAGGCCTTTATTTTCTGGGCCTATAAGCACGCCTTGAGCATTATCAAAGTTTAATACTGCTGTTGCAGATGCCTTAATGCCCATTTTATCTTCAATTGAACCACAACTTACATTATTAAACTCACCTAAGTTACCTTGTTGATCGGTTTGAATTTTAGGTACGATAAATAATGAAATACCACGAGTTCCCGCCGGGGCATCTGGCAGTCGTGCCAGTACAATATGAATAATATTTTCAGTTAAGTCATGTTCACCAGCAGAGATAAAGATCTTAGTACCCGTGATACTATAAGTACCATCACCGTTAGGTACTGCCTTCGTTTTAACTTGACCTAAATCCGTACCACATTGCGGCTCAGTCAAGCACATAGTGCCTGTCCAAGTACCTTCAGTTAAACGCGTTAGATAAAGCTCTTTTTGCTCTTCGCTACCATGAGTTTGCACCGTATTCATTGCACCATGGCTTAAACCTGGGTACATAGCCCATGACCAGTTTGCCGTACCCATCATTTCAGACTTCACCATGCCTAGCGAAGGGGGCAAGCCCTGGCCACCGTGCTCTACAGGATGAGATAACGACTGCCAACCACCCTCTACATATTGCTGATACGCTTCTTTAAAGCCTTTTGGTGTAAACACTTGGCCATTGTCAAAACGACAACCTTCTTTATCACCACTTTGATATAAAGGTAATAACTCATTTTCACAGAACTTAGCGCATTCTTGGAAAATCGCATCCACTAAATCAGGCGTTGCTTCTTCAAATTCAGGTGTTTTCTGATAATGACCATAGTAATCAAAGACATCTTCAATCAAAAATTTAATATCTGCTACTGGGGCTTTGTAACTAAGCATAAATGAGCTCCACTCATATAAACGACTTTAAGAATAATTATGTCTTGATTAAACACTGGTCGTACCACTAATGCAAGTTTTTTTTAAAATGAGACAAACAAGAACACCTAAAACAATTTCTCATGAACGGTTATGAAAGAAAAATTAGCGAGTACTGAAGATGAAAGATTTACGAAGTTAACTGAAGTGAAGCAAAGCTAGCTCAACCACTTGAACAAAAATAAAAAAGTACTTAAGAGTTGAACAATAAATTTATGGACTAGAAACACGAAAAACCCTAAACGGGCATGAATCAATAAAGAGGGAATATAATAAGAAATACTAATTGATTTAAACAAATTGGCGGAGTGGACGGGACTCGAACCCGCGACCCCCGGCGTGACAGGCCGGTATTCTAACCAACTGAACTACCACTCCGCTATTCGCTTACAGTATTTAACGAAGCTTCCTTCGCATCATATATGATGATTATGCAAAATTGGCGGAGTGGACGGGACTCGAACCCGCGACCCCCGGCGTGACAGGCCGGTATTCTAACCAACTGAACTACCACTCCGCATTATTCGCGTTAAGTTTTTAACGAAACTTACTTCGCATCATTTATGATGATTATGCAAAATTGGCGGAGTGGACGGGACTCGAACCCGCGACCCCCGGCGTGACAGGCCGGTATTCTAACCAACTGAACTACCACTCCGCATTATTCGCGTTAAGTTTTTAACGAAACTTACTTCGCATCATTTATGATGATTATGCAAAATTGGCGGAGTGGACGGGACTCGAACCCGCGACCCCCGGCGTGACAGGCCGGTATTCTAACCAACTGAACTACCACTCCGCGATCTTTGCTAACATTCAACAGCGTCTCGTTGAATGCGGCGAGATAATACGGTTAAGAGACGCCGCAGTCAACCACTTTTTTAATAAAAATTACTGTATGGACAAATGCTAATCAAAATGATGATTTTAACAGCGAATTTTGTCCTATTTTCCATTATCACTATAAAAAACAATGATAATGTTATTTCTTTATCTTTTTCGACTTGCCCTTTCGCTTAATAAAAATAAACACGGCAAATGCTAATGCAATGATAATAGCGTTACCGCCAGCGATGATTAATAATCGGCTTTGCTCGTTTAATTCAGGCTTTTGCTCAACAACTAACGGCTCTTCTACTGCCATATCAGTTATGGCCTCTTGTGACATATCAGCACCGGTATCGGTTAAATCACTTTCTGATAACAGCATAGCCTCTGCTTGCTCTGCGGTTGGCTTAACATGAAAAGTAAACTCAGGCACCACCAAACGAAACTCTCTGCCAGCGATTGTTTTGCCAAATGCGCTCATATTGATACGATAAATACCAGGTTCGGTGTAAGTAAAATCTTTCTCTCTGGTATTGCCTTTCTCATCCATAATTGAAAAAGGTTCGACCTGCCTATCAGGAAAAGTAACTTTTCCTTGAAAGACCAAACTATCAGGATCAACAAAGGTACTATCAATTGTTAAATTGAGTTGATGTGGAGTCTCTTCGTTATCGGATTGCTTAACGGAAATTTCAACAGGCGTTTTATGTAGCATAATTGGCGTTTGCCTTAACTCACGGGTCGCCATTGGCAATTTTACAAGATAGACAGGCTGCCACTCTCCGGGGGCAAAATTTAGTACGAACTCCCCAGTAAAGGTACTGTCATTAGCATACTCATCTAAGCCTCGGCCATCATCACGAAACGAGGTAACTTTAATTGCGTCAGCACCAAAGTTTTCATAACTGGCATTATTGGTACTGTAAAAGTTAACATCGAGCTTAACGACTTCCCTAAAACTTGGGCTATCAATCGTCTTATCACCATTAAAGAGTTGTCCTTCTACTTTCAGTGTTTCGCCAGAAAAAACAATTTCAGGTAAAGGTTTTACTTTAATAACCACATCAGAAACGACTAAGATTTGGCTATTAGGTAAAATATCACCAATGGCCTGCCATGGCCCCGGCATGGGTTTTTTAATTTTAATCATGTCAAAAGTGCGATCGTCATACCACTGCACTGTGTCATGATCAATATTATTGACCCTAATCTTACTGCCGTCAGGCCGTACTAAAATAATTGGGACACTACCGCTTTTACGATAAAAAATAAGCGTAATTTCTTCTAGCTCACCATCGATACGAAAGCGGTTATCAAAATAAGGGATTTGGTTGGTTTTGTTATCGTTTTGATAATACTCCACTTGTGCAGTATCAAACGTTTGCTCTGTAGGCGTTGCACAAAATAAGGAAAATGAGGCAAGGAAACTACTACTAAGTAAGCACCGCATTACCTTGCGAGTAAAATTAATGCGCTTTAGCTCTTCCAAAGTGGCTCTCCCCCTTTTTCTCTTACAATATCAAGACGTTCTTTGTGTGCTATTAATTCATCGGCAGATGCAGCAACAATCTTTAATTTATTCCTATTTTCACTAACGCGACGTATTGCATCGGCATCTTGTGCATTTGATTCACCTACCGATAAATTAAGCGCCGACTGCTTACGCGTCATTTCAATATAAACAAAGGCAAGCAGCTGAGCATCAATTAATGCCCCGTGATAAGTACGATCAACCAACTTATCTACTTTGTAAAATCTCGCTAAATAATCAAGTGTTTTAGGTGAGCCAAATTCATCTTTAGACACGTGTAAGGTATCGGTCACGGTACAGACATCATGCGTCATAGGTACATCAGCTTGATTACGATGACGGGCATTAAACATGGCAAACTCATGATCCATAAAGCCAATGTCAAACTTTGCATTGTGAATAACAAGTTCAGCACCGCGAATAAAGTCAATAAACTCATGTACCACTTCATCAAACACTGGCTTATCGAAAAGAAACTCATTAGTTAAACCGTGAACATCTATAACCTCTTGCTCCATTTCCAACATTTGGCCGCGTTGATCAAGCGGTTTAATATAAGCATGATAAGTTCGGCCAGTCAGCTGACGGTTAATCATCTCGACACAACCAATTTCAATGATTCGATGTCCTTCTTTTGGATTGATACCTGTCGTCTCGGTATCAAGAATAATTAATCGTTCATCTTGTTGATTTGCTTGCTGTTCAACACTTGTCACTATTAACACCTTTTATTTTTCTGGCAACGTCTCGGGAAACTCTGCCAAATTTAACTGAATTCGTTTACTGGTAAAGCAAACAGTAATCAAAGTTACTACTATCACGCCTTGCGTTATTAACCAACTAATCGATTGTAATTGCCATACATAAAAAGCAATAAGGTTAATGAGCAAATCAAATAATAAAGCAATAACTAAAATAGCTCGACAATGTGACCAACAAGCTTTCACCCAAGTTGGCGCATCAGGTTTTCTTAAACTTAATATCAGTGCTACAAATAACCCGAGCACTCCTGAGGCTAGGCTCAAGAAAAATAAATTTTTCTCTGGATATAACCATTCAATTGTGGCAACTCTATCACGCATATTAGTCACTGACATCAGCCAAACTAAATAACCACGTAAAATAAAAATTAATGTCAGATAAAAACGTTTTGATAACTTTAAGCAATCAAACTTATCAAAGTCATTAACACTGTAGTCTTGGTATTTATTTGCACTTGCTTTCACGTGATTACTGCTGACTTTCTCTTTCTTGATGAAGAATTCTTTGCCCTACTGTGATTGCCCTAACCGCTTTAGAGTTAAATTCTCGTGTATATAAAGTATAAACAACCCACAGGCTCATTATCATTAATAATACCGGATGAAAAAACCAGCACATAGCTGCTAAGGCAAAATAATAAGAACGCAAGCCGTAATTATAAGAATGAGCCGCTTGATCTTGCACCACAGCCATTTGCTTAGCATAAGCCTTTAAGTTTTCATTCTGCCCGGCTAAATCTATCGGGGTTGCACCTATCATGACATTTAAAAAGCCATACTGCCTCATAGACCAGGTAAACTGGAAAAATGATAAGACAAAAATAAATGCCAACAAACCGAGTTTTAATTGAATCGCTAAATGACTTGGATAATCAGCAAAGGGTAAAGAGGCAATCACATTTTCTAAGGTTTCAATTTTAGCAAATAAGGTAAATAGACCGGCTAAAATCAGCAAAGTACTTGAGGCAAAAAAAGCAATGTTGCGCTCTAAATTTGCCAATAAAGCAGCCTCACCCACTCTAATTTCTCGGGTAACCACTTCATACATCCAATGAATACGGTGCTGATGTAATGAACGGGCAATGCAATCGGTTGTTTTCGCTTTTTTACGGGCAAATATTGTATAGCCAAGCCATGAGAGAATAAATACAGCAAGGGCGAAGAGGTCTATGATAGAAAATGGCATTTATTTACAGCTTCCAAGGATAAGTAAGAAAAATTATACGTTAACTCACCTATGGGGTTAAGGATAAAATAGTCAAAAAACGCTTAATCTTAATTAAACAACCAGTTATCGCTTTTTTTTTGACATCAACTGTTACATTAAACAACATGCGTTAACGTTTTTCTCATTTTCATATATCCGTCAATTTATTGGAGCTTTGATGTTTGCTCATAGTAAAAAACTCGTGGTACTTTTTACGCTTTGCTTTTCCTTATTTGTTAGTGCCCAAGCACAGTCACCAATTCACATAGCTCGCATACAAGATACCATTAATATAGATGCCAACCTTGATGAAGTTGCATGGCAAAGTGCTACTAAAGTGCAATTAAATATTGTTACTCGCCCATACGATAATACGCCTAGCCCTATCAGCACCGAAGCCTTATTAATGGAAGATGGCAGCACCTTCTATTTAGCATTTATTGCACAAGATCCTGATCCTGAGCAAATACGCGCCTTTTTAAAAGACAGAGATAAAGCATGGGGCAATGATCTCGTTGGTATAAAGCTAGACACCTATAACGAACAGCGAAGCGCCTATCGATTTTTAGTCAACCCTCTCGGGGTACAAATTGACGGTATTGAAAATGAAATCACTAAAAAAGAGAGTGACTCATGGGATGGTATTTGGCAAAGCGCAGGTAAAATCACTTCAACAGGCTACATTGTAGAAGTGGCGCTGCCGTTAAGAATGTTAAATTTTAACGATAAATTACCTCAACAAACTTGGGGTATAGAATTAATGCGCTTTTTCCCTAGAGAGCAAAACCTGCGCATCTCTAATATTAAGCTTGATCGTGGTAACAGCTGTGAAATTTGTCAATTAGCAAAAGCACAAGGCTTTGCTCAAGCAAAGCAAGGCAGCAATTTAATGATAACGCCTTCACTTGTAGCTAGCAGCAGTGAAACACTTGATGATGACGATGATACGCTTTGGCATAAAGAAAATGATGTTGAAGCCAGTTTAGATATACGTTGGGGGATCACACCAGATATCCTATTAAATGCAACCATTAATCCTGACTTTTCCACGGTAGAAAGTGATAATGCGCGCTTAAATATCAATAATAACTTTGCCCTATTTAATGAAGAGAAAAGGCCGTTTTTTCTCGATAACGCTGACTACTTTGACTCTAACTACAACTTGGTATACACCCGTAATATCAATGCACCAAACTATGGTGCGAAACTTACTGGTCGTCATAATAAGCACTCATTAGGCTTTTTTATTACCGATGATAGCGACACCAATATACTTGTTCCTGGTAATAGAGCCTCTTCTATTGCGACAATTGATGGTAAATCTAAAGCAAGCGCTTTACGCTACCAAAATAACTATAATGACGATATCACCTTAGGTTGGATAAGCACTTATCGTAGTGCTAAAGACTACCACAACCTGGTAAACGGAGCCGATGGTCAAATTCGTTTCAATACAGAAGATGTCGCCAAGTTTCAATTTTTGCACTCAAACACCCAGTACCCTACTAACTTTTTCCAGCAATTTTGCGACATTGATAATGAAGAAGATTGCCAAGTTATTGAGCAAAAAGAAAACTGTGATCTAAATGAGTGTACCTATAATGAACCTGCGCTTAGAGCGATGGATGATCAACCTTTTAGTGGTTATGCCTATAAAGCAAGTTTTACTCACACTGACAGCGCTTGGCATTACTTTACTCGTTTTAATAAACAAAATGCTGATTTCCGTGGTGATTTAGGCTTTATGCCACGAGTTGACTTTAATAAATTTGTTATTGGCGGTGACCGCCGCTGGTATGCAGATGAAGGCCAATGGTGGACTAAGTTCAAGGTTTACTCAGACTGGGACATCAGCCATAACGATGCTGGTGAATTACTCGAGCGAGAGTTTGATATCAATGCCCAGCTCAACGCCAAGTATGAGTCATACATTCGCTTATCATATACAGATAGAGAGCAAGTAGGCAGTAGAATAGATAAAAGTTCATTAGCCATCGACGGTAATACAACATTATTTAATGAAAAACAGTGGTCACTGTTTGCTGAAATCAAGCCAATACTTGGCTTATATTTAAATATTAACCTATCAGGTGGAGATGCCATTGACTATAGTAACAACCGACTAGGTCAACGAGAGCAAATTAGCCCAAGAATTAACTGGAATATCAACGAGCATTTAGAAGTTAAATTTAAACAAACCTACCGACGCCTAGACGCTGACAATGCCAAGGTTTTCATTGCTCGCTTAACCGACATTAGAGCAACCTACCAATTTAATGTCATGAGCTATTTACGTTTAAGTGTTATTTACAACAATACTCATAGAAATGCTGACAATTATCTATACAAAGATCCCGATGATATCACCGCTAAGAGCAAAGACCTTTCGGCTGAATTGCTTTATGCCTATAAGCTAAACCCACAAACGGTGTTTTACTTAGGTTACTCTAGCCATCAAGATAGCGAAGAAGACTTTGCCAACTTAACAAGAGATAGCCATAAAGCCTTTGTAAAACTCAGTTATGCTTGGATTAAGTAAACATTGTCTTAACTGCTTAAATTTGTAACAATTTATCCTGAAATCAACTTGATAGAAAATCAAGTCTATAAGAATTAATGGAAGAAATATGTACAAGCTAAGCAGTTATAGCTTACCTCTGCTACTTTGTGGCTTTTTATGCTCAATACCAACTAGTTTTGCCCAAGAGCCTTCACCAAGCAAGAGTAATATAGAAAGCGAGAATTTAGAGAGCAAAAATTTAGCCGTTATCGGCTCAGGTAATATTAGCGTTCCCTATCTAGCCCAAGAAATTACCTTAGACGGCGAATTAGATGATGCCATTTGGCAACAAGCCAATACCGTATCGCTTAATTTAGTTAATAGTCCGTGGCAAAATTTGCCCAGCCCAATAAACACCGAAGCCAAAATCATTGAAAATGGTAAATATCTCTACATTGCCTTTATTGCCGATGATCCTGAGCCTGAAAAAATTCAAGGTTTTTTAGGTGATCGAGACACAAAATGGTCTGATGATATTGTTGGCATAAAACTCGATACCCATAATAACCGCCGCTTAAACTACGAATTTTTTGTTAACCCTATGGGTGTACAAAACGATGCTATTTTTAATGAAATTACCGGTGAAGCCAATGATTTATGGGATGGTATTTGGTATTCCTATGGCAAAATCACTGAACGTGGTTATCAAGTAGAAATTGCTATCCCCTACAATATTCTCAACTTTGAAGAAGACGGCAAAGAAAAGCAATGGGCGATTGAGCTACTGCGTATTTACCCAAGAGAAACTACCTTACGAATCTCACATACGCCGCTTGATAGAGATAACCCCTGCTGGCTTTGCCAATACCCCGAGGCCGTTGGTTTTGCTAATGCTGAAACTGGCAATAATATTCGCTTAACACCAGCCGTTACCGCCAGCAAAAATCAAACTAAAGATATCTATGCTCCCAATAGTCAGTGGCAAGATGATAACGACATGGCGGCAGGCTTAGATTTACGCTGGGGTATTGATGCAAACAACTCTTTAAACGCCACAATCAATCCTGACTTTTCCACCGTTGAAGCTGATGCGGGTCAATTAAGTATTAATAAAACCTTTTCGTTATTTTACGATGAAAAGCGTGCCTTCTTTTTAGATAACAGCGATTACTTTAAGTCTAATTATGATTTAGTTTACACGCGAAACATCGTTGCTCCTGACTACGGGGCCAAATTTACTGGTCGAGCACAAAAGCACAGCTACGGTGTATTTATGACCAATGATACTGAAACCAACTTCTTTATGCCGGGCAATTTAAGCTCAGATATTGCCACGTTAAAACAAGACAGTCATTCAGCTGCCTTAAGGTATCGCTACGATCATAATGAAGACCTTTCACTTGGTGCTATTTCAACCATCAGAGAATCTGATAACTACCATAACTATGTTGCAGGTTTTGATGGCAAATACCGGTTTAATGACTCTAATGCCGTGAGAGCACAGTTTTTAACCTCCAGCACGCAATACCCAGATGACTTATATAAAAGCTTTTGCCTAGACAGTGATTGCGAAGGTGAATTTAGCGACCAAACTTATAAGCTCGACTTTAATCACGACTCTGAATACTGGCAAGCTCACTTAGGCCATGAAAATATCGGTAAAAACTTTCGCGCTGATTTAGGTTATATGCCAAAAGTTGATTTGCAAAAATCACAAGCTAGGCTGTCACGGTTATTCTACGCTGAGCAAAACAGTCTTTGGCAAGAAGCAAAACTTTCGGGTAATTGGCACTTACACCATAATGAAAATGGTGAGTTTATTGAGCGTTATATCAGCACTAACTTTGAAATAGATGGCCCGAAACAGCTTTTTCTTGATATTACCTTAAGCAATGCCGATAAAGTAGGCTTAAGACATGACGATAGCTCGTTAGCAATTGAGGGCAACACCACCACCTTCACAGAAAATCAACTGAACATATTTGCTGAAGCACAACCTCATGCCCGACTATTCTTTTATGTTGATCTCACCTTAGGTGACAAAATAGATTACAACAATGATCGCTTAGGTGAATTAACAGAAGTGGCGACTAATGTTACTTGGCATATTACCAAGCACTTAGAGCTCGACTTAAGTCAAACCTATAGTCAGCTTGATGCTGACAACGAAAATAGACAATACAGTGATAACGTTTATACCGCTAACCTAACTGACTTAAGACTTTCATATCAATTTGATGTGCAAAGCTATATCAAGCTCAGCATGGTGTATACCAATATAGATAGAAACCCACATAATAATCCGCATATCGCGGTATCAGAAAAAAACAATTATTTATCCACTCAACTGCTATATGCGTATAAACTTAATCCACAAACCGTGTTTTTCTTAGGTTACTCAGATAGTAGCTTTCAAGACGATGAGCTAAGTAAACTAACGCGAGAAAAACGAACCTTCTTCACTAAATTAAGTTATTCGTGGATGCCTTAAAGGAGCGCTTATGAAAACCTCTATCACCGCTTTAACTATGACGCTGATATTATTTTTGAGCGCCTGCGCCAATAACGTCAAGCCTTCTGCTACATCAACAGTACCGCCTGGCAAGGCAAACCAGCAATTAATAGGTCATTGGCTAGTTGAGTATATTGACAGCAAACCAGTTATTGATAAAAGCCCAGCTAAGCTCATTTTTTTAGAGAAAAATAAGCTAGCAGGCTCAGCTTCATGCAATAATATTTCCGCACGCTACAATAAAAATGCAGAAAAATTATCAATCACGAAAGTGGCAACCACCAGAAGAATGTGTACTGAAAGTTTAATGACGCAAGAAGCACGCTTTTTGAAAACACTAGCTAAGGTAAGGCATTATCAAATAAAGCACGACATGCTTTACCTTTATAACGAAAACAACCAAGTCGTTTTTAAAGCAAGTCGCAGTCAAACTATATCGCGCTAATTTATATCGCACTTTTATCGATATTATTAGCGTAAAAGGTGCATAGCCCCTTGCCATGCTTAAACTATCAAATCAAGTTAAGGCATGGCGGCTATTTTATACTAGATAATTAGCCATCTATTCCATTTTGCTATATAAGATATAACAAAATATCACTTCTTTTTTTAGTATAACTAGCTAACCTTATACAGTTAATGAAAATAATTCATAGGGTTTCAAAATGTCTACAATATTCAAAGATAATTCAACATCTATTGGCAACACGCCATTAGTGAAATTAAATCGCGTTATTAATGAAAAAAACAGCGATGGTCAAGCAAGTGCTAACGTTTATGCAAAGGTTGAAGCAAGAAACCCAAGCTTTAGCGTAAAGTGCCGTATCGGTGCAAGCATGGTTTGGGATGCAGAAGAAAAAGGCTTATTAACTGAAGGTAAAGAGATTGTAGAGCCTACCAGTGGTAACACAGGTATTGCCCTAGCCTTCGTCGCTGCAGCACGCGGCTATGGCATAACCCTTACTATGCCAAATACGATGAGCTTAGAGCGTCGTAAACTTTTAGCTGCACTTGGCGCAAAATTAGAACTTACTGATGGTGCTAAAGGCATGAATGGTGCCATTGCTCGTGCTAAAGAAATTGCTGAGTCAAACCCAGATAAATATGTATTATTAGGTCAGTTTGACAACCCAGCTAACCCTAAAATTCACGAAGAAACCACTGGCCCTGAAATTTGGCGCGATACTGAAGGTAATATTGATATCTTCGTTGCTGGCGTTGGTACGGGTGGTACATTAACAGGTACAAGCCGTTACATTAAGTTAACTGAAGGCAAAAAAATTACTACCGTTGCTGTTGAGCCAACAGACTCTCCTGTTATTTCTCAAGCACTTGCTGGTGAAGAGTTACAACCTGGTCCTCACAAAATTCAAGGTATTGGTGCTGGTTTCATTCCTGGTAACTTAGATTTAGAAATGGTTGATGCCGTTGAAACGGTAAGCAATGAAGATGCGATGAATATGGCTCACCGCTTAATGAAAGAAGAAGGTATTTTAGCCGGTATTTCTTCAGGCGCTGCCGTAGTTGCTGCAAAACGTTTAGCTGAAGCACCAGAGAATCAAGGTAAGAATATCGTGGTGATCTTACCAAGCTCTGCAGAGCGTTACCTTTCTAGCCCATTATTTGCAGAAAGCTTTTCTGATAAAGAATTAGTACAGTAAAAGCAAAAAGCATTTACTCTGATAAAAAGACACGCTTGCGTGTCTTTTTTTATTTCCGCACAAAATGTACTAGCCGATAGAAAACAATATACGTTATGATGACTGCTATCATTTATGTTTAAAAATCAAATGAGTTGCCATGTCCTACTTAAGATATTTAATACTAATTACCGTATTTATTTTGACTGGTTGTGAATCAGATAAAAATAAAATCACCAAAGTAGATAACCCAGAACATGTTGCTGTAGCATTTTTCAATGCCCTGTATAACGAAAAAGACGTCAAAAAAGCAGCCCTAGTGTGCAACCCTAAACTTGCTAGGTTACTCCTGCATTATCAGACCCCACAAGCCGTAGCACGCCACCTATTTAACATGTCCTATGATAAAGTCGAAATTAAGCCAGATGACAGTGGCGTTAAGCTTAGAGAACAATTTAAAGGCAGTGCAATTATTACCATATATTTTGATGGTTATTATCAAGACGAAAGGCTTAAAGACGTAAAAAGATTATCAATACTGCAGCGCGACGGTAAATGGTACATAGATAAAATTTTAAAAGACCCTTTTTAAGCGTTAAATAGAAGAGAGAAAAATGATACAAGCAGGCATTTATCAACACTTTAAAGGTAGTTATTACAAGGTTCTACATATTGCACGCCATAGCGAAACTGAAGAATACCTTGTTGTGTACCACCCACAAGAAACCCCTGATGACATTTGGGTTAGACCCCTAGCAATGTTTGACGAAACTATTGAGCGCGAAGGTAAAACAATAAAACGTTTTACCTTGATTGCTAACCAATAATTATTTGCCTATCAGCCAACTAACCTATCGAGAAAAAAGGATGATCTTGCCAAGGTATTTTTTTATGTTGAATTGAGGTAACTTCGGCTTGCTCTGGCCCATGAGCAAGCCACTCGAGCATACGTTCAATGTTTTTTTCTTCGCCACATAATAATACCTCAACATCACCATCAGCCAAGTTCCTTGCGTAACCGCTTAAGCCATAATCAATTGCTTGTTGTTGGCTAGAAGCGCGAAAATAAACACCTTGTACTCGTCCTGATATATGAGCAATATAGCTTACATTCATATGTTCATCTCTTATCTTGTCTGTCCAATCTTGTTATTTTCGTTTGCACCAATGCCTAGCATTGACTAAAATCGGCGCAAATCACCTCATTAGGCAGAACATTAGCCTGCCACTTAAAAGTAAGTATAGACCTATGTCATCAAGAATTTATTTAAATGTTGGAAGAGAGAAATCTTTATTACGCCGACACCCTTGGGTTTTCTCAAAAGCTGTCAATAAGATCAAAGGTAAACCTATGCTTGGGGAAACCGTAGATATCTTTGATAGTAAAGGAAAATGGTTAGCAAAAGGCGCCTATTCTCCAGACTCACAGATTCGTGTAAGAGTATGGAGTTTTGATGAACATCAGCAAATTGATAGAGATTTCTTCTTACAAAAATTATCCAATGCGCAAGCGAGAAGAGACTGGTTTATTGCACAAGGAAAGCTAACAGGCTATCGATTAATTGCCGGCGAATCTGATGGTCTGCCCGGCATTACCATAGATAAATACGATAACTTTATTGTTTGTCAGCTATTAAGTGCTGGTGCAGACTTTCACCGATTTACTTTAGTAGACTGCTTAAAGGAGCTCTACCCAGGCTGTCATATTTATGAGCGCTCTGATGTTGATGTCAGAAAAAAAGAAGGTCTTGAGCCGACAACAGGTTGGTTAACTGAGCCGCTAGACTCTACTGAATGCGTTATTGAAGAACACGGTATTAAAATTCACGTTGATGTTGCTAATGGTCATAAAACGGGCTTTTATTTAGATCAGCGCGATTCACGCGTTGTTGCAGGTAAATATGGTAAAGGGAAAACAGTACTCAATTGCTTCTCTTATACCAGCACCTTCTCATTGCACTGTGCTGCTAATGATGCTGAAAAAGTCATTAATGTCGATGTATCACAAGCGGCATTAGATATGGGTAAGCGTAACTTAGCATTAAATAATTTATCCGACAAACAAGTCGAATTTATAAAAGAAGATGTTTTTAAATTGCTACGTCGTTACCGTGAAGAAAAACAAAGCTTTGACATGATAATTCTCGACCCACCTAAATTTGTTGAGTCTAAAGCGCAACTAACCGGTGCTTGTCGAGGTTATAAAGATATAAACATGCTTGCTATGCAATTACTGAAACCAGGCGGCACCTTATTAACCTTTTCATGCTCTGGATTAATGGACGCTAGCTTATTCCAAAAAGTGGTTGCCGATGCTGCCCTTGACGCCAAGCGTAATGTCTATTTTGTTGAGCGCTTACAACAAGCAGCAGATCACCCTATCGCCTCAAACTACCCAGAAGGCTACTACCTTAAAGGCTTAGTTTGCCAGGTGGAATAATGTAAAAAGGCGGTTTACTAAGTAAACCGCCTTTATTAATTAATCTATCTCTTCAATGGTAATGCCGATGAGATAACAATCTTTACTCTCTTCTTCAACACGGACCACTCGACCACTTGCATCGAGTGCTTGAACTTGATTGCTGGCAGAATCAACCTTGACTCGTACACAGGTGGCAATATCTAACGGATGTTCCATCTCAAGCGCCATCCCTGTTGCACTCAAATCTCGGCACGTTGCCGTCACTTGAGTATTCACTTCATCATCAATAATAGTTACCACGACCTCCGTGTTTAACATCATTCGATAAAAGTTTCGCTTATCATCATAACTCGCCATTACTGCTCCCATGTATCTAATACTGACCAAGACATTTATACTGAGCTAAGCTATTAGTGTCAACACAAGCTTTAAGGTCAAGTTACGCAAATGCCTTTAAATGGTTCATGATCCGTTTAACAGATATAGGTACTGATGTACCTAAGTTCTGAGCAAATAAAGAAATTCTTAACTCCTCTATTTGCCATTGCGTTTGCAATAAATCATCACTTATTGGCTTATCTTTACGTTGTTTTGCCAATATGCTTTGGTACGCTTGTACAACTTTATCAACCTCTATCATCTTTAATCTATCCTGATTCGGGTCAATAGGTAACTTTTCCAATCGCCTTAAAATACCTTGTAAATAACGAATGACATCATCAAGACGTTCAATACCACTTGCTTCAACAAAGCCTTTAAAAATCAACTGCTCACACTGCTGCTTAATATCGCCATGTGATTGAATAACATTAAGCGGCACACTGCCCTTAAGTTTTTTGCCTATGTCATGACGTAAGCTAAGCGCTTTTTCTACTTTGATTGCCGCCGACAGTACCGTATCTGCTATTTCAGCCCGCACATAATCAGCACACTTTTCAAATTGTGCTTGGCTTCGAGGTAAACCATCAAGCCCTTGTGCTTGGTGTTGATTAATAAAGACTTGCACCAAATGATTACAAGCCCCTTGAATACAGTCTTGCAATAAATCATTAATTGAACCAAAGGGGTTAAAATACAAGCCCAATTTCGCCTTGTTCGGTAGCTTTTGCTGAAGGTATTTAATCGGCGAAGGAATATTTAATAAAATTAAACGGCTAACACCTTTTAACATGGCCTGTTGAGCATGCTCTTCTTGTTCAAACAATTCAATAGCGACACTGTTTTTATGATCAACCAGCGCAGGAAATGCTTTAATGGTTATATTAGCGACTTTTTTCTCATAACCTGTCGGTAAATTATCAAAACTCCATTGCGTTAACCCTGACTGCTCAATGCCTTTTTCTGCAACCTTTTTAATAGAGGCTTTCACCTTACCTTGCAGCTCGGCTTTTAACTGGTTTAAATCTCTTGCCTGTTTTAGTAGCTTACCTTTTTCATTTACCACCTGAAAATTCATGGTTAAATGCGCAGGTAAATCAACCTCTTGCCAAACATCTTCAGGCAATCTAACGCCTGTCATACGTAATAACTGTTTGGCTAAGGCTTGATAAAAGCTGCCCTGCTCTTGGCTCATATTAGCTAAACAAGCCTCAGCGTAGTTTGGCGCTGGTACAAAATTTCGTCTTAATGTTTTAGGCAATGCTTTTATCAAGGCAACCGCTAAATCAAAGCGCAATGCCGGAATAAGCCAATCAAAGCCCTCTACTTGCACTTGATTAAGCAAAGCAATCGGAATAATGACTGATATACCATCATCAATATCGCCAGGACTAAAATGATAACTAAGTGGTAAAGTTAACTGCTGTTGCTGCCAAGTATCTGGGTACTCTTGCTTATTTAAGGTTTGAGAGCTTTCATTAAGTAAAAATGCCTTAGTGAAATTGAGCAGATTTGCCTCTTGTTGCTTGGCCTTTTTCCACCATGACAAAAAGCTGCGTTGACAAATCACTTGCTCAGGTAGTTTTTCATCATAAAAATCAACAAGCTGCTGTTCATCAATAAGAAAATCTTTACGACGCGCTTTTTGCTCTAATGCTTCAATGCTCGCGACCAATTGTTGATTGTGCTTTAAAAACGCCTCTTTTATAAAGCAATCACCATTAACTAGGGCTTCGCGAATAAATAATTGCCGACAAGTCTCTGGCTCAATTTGATTAAAGTTAACTTTTCTTTTACTAACAATACTCAAACCGTAAAGGGTCACTTGCTCTAGCGCCATCACTGCGCCTTGTTTCTTCTCCCAATGCGGTTCGCTGTAATGTCGTTTAACTAAATGCTCAGCCAGCCCTTCTAACCACTGTGGTTCAATCTTAGCATTCATACGAGCAAATAAACGGCTGGTTTCGACAAGCTCAGCCGACATCAGCCATTTAGGTGGCTTTTTCGCAAGGCCAGAGCCTGGAAATACATAAAACTTGCTACCGCGTGCGCCCTTAAATTCCCTGTCTTCATCCAGTTGGCCAATATGACTTAGCAAGCCTGATAATAACGCTTGATGCACGGGCACTAAGGCATTCGCTTGCTCTTGCTCAAGTGCTTTATTGTTCTCTTGCTTAAGCTCAAACTGATAATCAATTCGTGTTAAGGCAATTTTTTGTTCTTTTAAGGTGAGTTTTAACTGACTAAAAATGTCTTGCCACTCGCGAATGCGAATGTATGACAAATATTCTTTTTGGCATAACTTTCTAAATTGATTTTGCGATAAAGCGCGTTGCTGTTCACTCAAGTAATGCCATAAGTTAAGTAAGCTAACAAAGTCAGATTGCTTATTTTTAAAGCGGTTATGCTTTTCATCACTGGCTTGTTGCTTCTCGTGTGGCCTTTCTCGTGGGTCTTGAATACTTAAGGCACTAACAATAATAAGTACTTGTTCAAGACAACCAAAATCAATGGCCGTTAGTACCATTTTCGCTAAACGAGGGTCAATAGGGAATTTTGATAATAAACGCCCTGCTTTGGTTAGCTGGGTAATGTTTTCGGCATTTTTCTTAGCGTTTTTGTTCCCTTGTTTTTTCTGGCTTGATTCAATTGCAGCAAGCTCTTCCAATAAGCGCATACCATCATTGATATTGCGATTATCTGGCGCTTCTACAAAAGGGAACTGGCTTATATCGCCTAAATCTAGCGCCAGCATTTGTAAAATAACGGTAGCTAAATTAGTACGTAATATTTCTGGATCGGTAAATTCATCGCGATTATTGTAGTCATCTTCACTGTATAAACGAATACAAATACCTTCAGAAACACGTCCACAGCGCCCTGCTCTTTGGTTGGCACTAGCTTGTGATACAGGCTCAATAGGTAATCGCTGAACTTTAGTTCGATAGCTATAGCGCGAAATTCTCGCCGTACCCGGGTCAATAACATACTTAATACCTGGTACAGTTAAACTGGTTTCAGCAACGTTAGTTGCCAAGACAATATTTCGCCCGCTATGTGGCTTAAAAATTCTATTTTGCTCAGCAATGGTTAACCTAGCGTATAAGGGTAAAATTTGTGTATGCTTTAAGTTAGCTTTGATTAATGCTGCAGCGGTATCACGAATTTCCCGCTCACCATTAAGGAAAATAAGAATATCGCCATGGCTTTCTAGCGACAGTTCATCCACAGCATTTAAAATACCCGAGATAACATCAACGCTCTCAGGAGAGCCATCATCGTCATCTGAGCTTTCATTTAACGGTCGATAACGCATCTCTACTGGGTAAGTTCGACCTGATACTTCAATAACTGGTGCTGGCTTTCCTGAACTATCAGCAAAGTGATTAGCGAATCGTTGTGGGTCAATGGTTGCAGAGGTGATAATAACTTTTAAATCAGGTCTTTTAACTAAAATTTGTTTTAGGTAGCCGAGAATAAAGTCAATATTTAAACTGCGCTCATGCGCTTCATCGATAATAATGGTATCGTACTGACGAAGCAGTCTGTCTTTTTGCATTTCCGCCAGCAAAATACCATCAGTCATCAGTTTAATATAACTTTTTTCACTGACTTGATCTTTAAAACGAACCTTATAACCGACCTGTTCACCCAGCTTTGAATTGAGCTCTTCAGCAATGCGATTAGCAACCGTTCTAGCAGCAATTCGTCTTGGTTGGGTATGACCAATAAGTCCATCCACACCACGCCCTAGCGCTAAACAAATTTTAGGTATTTGTGTGGTTTTACCTGAGCCAGTTTCACCGGCAATAATAACTACTTGGTTTTCAGAAATTGCCTTAGCAATCTGCTCGGCACTTTCGGAAATTGGCAAGCCTTCAGGATAGGTAATTTGAGGGCTGTTATCTATTTTATATTGCTTTTCACTGATTGATTGACAAATGGCTTGAAATACTTGTTTGCTCTGCTGCTCGAGCTTTTTTATCGAATGCTCTTTGCCCTTCGCGTTTGTCATTCTTTTAATGTTAATTAAGCGTTTTTTCAAGCGAAAAACATCACACTGTTTAACTTGTGGTAATAGGTCAAATAAAGATTGTAGATCAGGTACTGATTGTTTATCAGTATCAGCAGAGGAGAAATCAGACAAAGCGCGCTCTAAACGAAATAAAAAAGAGGCATTTTAAACACTAAAAGCAAGGAAAGCCAGTAGCTAACCTTGCAATCTTTTCTTCTGAGAATAGCCTAAACAGCGCAATGTAACTATGCTGCAAGGCTAGAATTATTACCGAGCAGCGTGAGCTAAGTTTTTAGCTAAATGTGCACGTCTATGACGGTCAAACGCTTGCAACACTTCGTTGCGGCAGATGGTTCCTAGTAAGTTACCGTCATCATCAATGACAGGATAAACTTTAGGCTTATCTTTTAGCATGTTTTGCGCGAGCTCTAATATACTATCGTAAGGTTTTACCGACAGTACGTCCTTGCGCATAATATCGGCAACATGGGCAATATGTTCATTGTAGTAAATGGTATCAATCATTTTAGCTAACACATCACTTTCAGATAAAAACCCTAAGAGTTTAAAGTTATTATCAATCACTGGACCACCAATTTGTTTGGTTTTTAGAAAACGTAAAGATGCCTCTTCTAGCGCCATATCTACAGTAAACGTAACTGGGTAGTGGTTCATATATTCTTGTACTTTTAATGACTCCATCATAATTCCCTCGCGATTATCAACCTTTTTGCCTTTGTCTATCGTTACTAATAAGCGTAGATAAAGCCTAAGTAAAAAACCAATTTTTCAATGATTTAATTGCAAGTTAATTTACAGAGGTTCATTATCTTAAATGAATTGATAGTTTTGCTGAATCTATAGTAGCGAATAGTGGCGAAACGAGACGAAAATACCCGATATCACCTTAGTTACCTTCTTATGCCAATTGCATTCACTATTTGAGCATTCAGCGAGAGTTAAAAGGCTTATAGGCAAAGTATTGATAATGGTTATCCAGGAGAATTTGCTCTGGCATTCCATAATAAGTTCAGTGCTAAACGCATTTTCTTCCGTGGTTTTAGCTTGATATTATATCCAGCGAGTAAATCCAGCAACTAAATGGAAACATCAACATTACTTCCTAAGCGCTCATTTTGATTTGCTTGAGAAGCCTGTTGTCTTTCCACTTCCTCAACTCGACGTTGCTCTTGTCTAGCCGCTTCTTGCGCCTGTTGCTGTTTTTGCGCTTCAATCTGTTGATTTTGTTGCTGAACAACTTGTGCTACAGCATTTGCACTACTGGTGTTAGTAACGGATGAAACCATAGTTCCTCCTAGCTTGTTCAAGGCTTTATCGCCTACTAAGCTTATGTCATTATACCTTTACTAGTAAGTATACGCGCAAAATATCTATGGACAAATTGCTCAATCAGATAATGCAGTGTCAATTATGCCAAGATAAATTGCCACTGCCGCCAAAGCCAATACTGCAAATAAGTGAGCACAGTAAAATACTGATAGCAGGTCAAGCGCCCGGTATTGCTACACACCATAAAGGTATTCCTTTTGATGATAAAAGTGGTGATAGATTAAGGCACTGGCTTGGTGTAAATAAAAACCAATTTTATGATAAAAACCTCTTTGCTATTGTGCCTATGGGCTTTTGCTACCCAGGTAAAGGAAAGTCCGGCGATTTAGCCCCATTAACCCAGTGTGCCGATACCTGGCACCGCAGTTTACTCGCAAAGTTAACGCAAGTTGAACTGACCATAATCATCGGCAAATATGCCAGTAAATTTCACCTACAAAGCGATGACAGCATCACGGATTTAACACAGCGTTGGCAAACATTATTAACAAAAAATATGATAGTACTACCTCACCCTAGCCCGCGTAATAATATCTGGCTAAAACGAAATCCTTGGTTTGAAAATGAAGTCATTCCTCAGTTACAAATGCGCGTGCAAGGCATTATTAAATAACAGAAAAGCAATACTTGCATAGCTTAGATTAACAAGGTAATTTACTAAAATATCTCAACCAAATTAACCACTTCGCCATAATTGCACTCGCTGCTTGAGGATCTGATGACAACTGCTAACTATACCTATCTAGGGACTGCTGATGATTTAGTACAACGTTACCCTTGGCAGATTGAAATGAATTTAGAAAATTTCAATAACATGCTTATACGTAAAGCATTATTGGGCGAAAGAGTACTCATTAATGATGGTTATTTGCTCAATTTACCTGCCGCGAGACTTGCCTTACTCAAGCCAGAATGTTCACCATTAAAAGCACTTATAGAAGCAAATTTTGTGCGTATCTTATCGCGCAATAATGACTTGGTTTCTATGCCGAGTAATATGGCGAAACAAGGCGTCACCAGTTTTGCTAACCTAGGAAATAACAGTGAATGGCAAGCACTCAGCGCCATGTTAAAGAAATGGCAGCCCAAATTACAACATATTGATAATTTTATCGCATGGCCTAAAAAGCATATCAGTCATGGCTTTGATACCATTATGATGCGTTTATATCAAAAGTCACCACAGCAATTGGGCTTACTGCATACCAGCCATGATGAATTATTGCGTGTTTTTGACAACTACCAACAGCAAAATATGCACGATAAAGAAGCCACCAGAACCCGCTGGGAAAACGCTGTTATCTCTGAGCTTGCAAATTCTAAACATGATAAAGAAAAAATTAATGAGCTTATTGGCTTAGCGTGCGAAGGCTACCACTACAATTTTGGCATTTGTTTAAGTAACTTTAGTGCTTTAGAGAAGGCAAACATTATTGTTGAAACGCGATATAGCCAAGCATTTGATGACTTTATGGAAATAAATGCAACCCAACAAGAATGTTTAGCTGAAATGCCTGTACTGGATATTCCCAAAAACTTACCATTAGATAAACCTGAGCTATGGAAACAAGTTGTCGACCCTTTTAGTGACATTGCTGATTTACAAACAACCTATAAACAATCAATGTCTTTATATAGCGCAGGGCAAACAAGTAAAGAGGCATTAAAGCAAGCTGCAAAAGAATACTCAGTTGCGCTGTCAAAACATTTTGGTCAAAAAGAAGATATGGGCTTAGGCGCTAAAAGCAAACGCGTACTAGGGTTAGGCTTTTTTGGTGCTGGTGCCTTAGTTTCTTTACCTGTTGCTGCATTGTTATGGTTTTCAGAAACTGAGCTATTACCTGCAGTTATGAAGCGATTTCAAATACGAGATAAAAAATTTTTTAGTGAAAATAAAAGTAACTTACCTCTTGTTAATATGCAAAATAAGCCCATGATTACCTCAGTTGCTTTAAACAAAGAAAAAGCGTTAACGCTATCAAAGCATATTCCATCATTTTAATCCGTATCACATGTAACTTTTCAACAAAGGTTGTAGTAGCAATGGCAGCAAAGCTCACTAAATTATTTACCATGTTCTGCAAAGTAACTTGCCTGCTACTCACCTTGACTGCCTTGCAAAGCTGTACCAGCTATGATCAAAAGCAGTTAAGTAAAGCTATCACCAGTAATGATCCTGAAAAAGCAATAAAGCAATACGCAAAAAATAAGTCCCGCCAATACCAACAGTCGCCTGAAAGCGTCATACATGACATTAATCAACTAAATAAGCGTTTCAAAGAGCTAAAAAACATCATTGAATCAATATGGGGCAAAGATAACTCACAATTACCTAGCAAAAAGAAATACGTAAAATACACCAATAAATACCAATCAAAAGCCTTAGTCGATTTTGAACAAGGTCATATTATTGTTGAAACCATAGCAACGAAAGAGCCAATAGAAAAACTGCAAAAAGCAATTGTGACCACCTTGCTTACCTCAGAAAACCCAGCCAATACTGATATTTTTTCAGATAAGTCTCCCACCCTACAAGGTAAGCCTTATTTATTAGGGCAAGTTGTCGATCAAGACAATAAAGCGATTGAATACCAATGGCGTGCCAATCGCTTTGCTCAATATCTCATTACCAAACAACTAAAACAAAAAAGGGCCAATGGTAAAACAATTCGCTATGTTGAAATAGCTATGGTGAACAAGCATCAACAACTACGGAAAAACAAATACGCTAACTATGTACTCGCTTCTGCTAATCGCTATCAAATCAAACCAGAGTTAATTTTTGCCGTCATTGAAACTGAAAGTAGCTTTAATCCTTTTGCCGTTAGCTCATCTAATGCCTATGGTTTAATGCAAATTATGCCGCAAACTGCCGGTAAAGATGTCTATCAACGCATTTTAAAAAAGCCCGGTGTGCCCAGTAAACAAACATTATTTAAAGCAGAGCAAAATATAGAGATAGGCACCGCTTATTTACACATATTAGAACAGCAATACCTGAAAACAATTAACCGCGCCCAAAGTAAGCACTACGCGATGATTTCAGCCTACAATGGTGGTGCTGGTAATGTATTTAAAACCTTTGATAGCAATAGAGGTATTGCTGCAAAGAAAATCAATAAGCTCACTTCGATGCAAGTATTCAATACCTTAACTAAGCGCCACCCAAGAGCAGAAACAAGACGTTACCTAAGCAAAGTTAGCAAGGCTGAAAAGCGCTATCAGCAATAAATTATCATCACAACAAAATAAATAGGACAATAATTGCTTTAGAAATTATTATTTAAAAAACTATCTATTCAAAAGCTGTTATTCAAAAGAAACGATTTAAAAGCCGTCACTCTGTTCCATCAAAGTCATCACCCAAGTAATATTCTCTTGTATAAATTTTTTATCTTGTTCAGAAGTGTTCGCTACCAGTTTTTCCATAAAAGAGCTCATTTTTACTTGCTCAGCCAAATTAGCCTTCAGTTCTGACATCATTTGCTCTGGCATACCATTATTTTGCATTTGCTCTAGCTGCCCTTGCATTTGCGCCATATAATCCTTCATTGACATACCGTTAAGTACTTGAGTTGATTGATAAGCATATAAGCCCCCCATAATTCGATAGCTTAAATCGACAAAATCATCAACACTATCAAAGCCATTTGCTTCAACCACGTCCTGAATTTGAGGATAAATACTTAACGACTTCAGCGCCTTCATTGATTCAGCTTTATCTAACATCATAGTGTTATCTAGCTGCGCCTCCAACTCGGGCTTACCTTCTACCTGAATATTTATTTGTTGTACAGCGTCACCAAAACGCTGCAGTAAGGGTTTGCTCAGCGGCTCCGCTGCCATTACTGAAAAGCTCAATATGAGAGAGAACAATACAATTACTTTTTTCATTTTAATCCCTTAAATCACGATTTCTTATTATTGATATGATTAATTTTCGCTCTTTAGCCTAGCTTAGTTTTACCTTAATGTCGCCCTAACAACCAAAGTAATTATTCTCGCCTAAGTCAAAATGGTACTTGTTTACACTGTACGCATAATGCCTAGGCTAAAAGTACTCTGCGAAGTTAATGATAGTTATGCACTTTATCGCAAAGCTTCTACACTTAAAGAGAATGGTACAAGACAAGGAAGCAAACATGAGTAAAGATCTTTGGTTTTATGAGCCCTTTGACGCCGACGGATACCTATCCAATTTTGCCGCCTACCCTATTACATTTAACCAACAACAATGGCAAACGAGTGAGCACTGTTATCAAGCCAGTAAGTTTAAAGATAAAGCAATCGTTGATAAAATTAGGCAAGCAAAAACCCCAAAAGAAACTTTCGATCTAAGCAGGAAATATGCCGAGCATGTGCGTGAAGACTGGCTAAACATACGCTACCAGTGCATGCTTGATATTGTCAGAGCTAAGTTTAACCAGCATGTTAAATTGGCTTATTATTTAGTGGCAACTGAAGAGCGCATCATTAAAGAGCATTCTCATAAAGATGACTATTGGGGAGATGGTGGTGACGGCCATGGCCAAAATTGTTTAGGAAAAATTCTGATGCAAGTGCGAGAAGAGTTAAAACAAACGGCTCGCTTCTCTCTACTCAGATTTTCTGAATCCACCAAATTACCAACTCAGTTCGGTCAATTTCAAATGCATGGCTTTTATGAGCCAGAAACTGGCAAAGAGCATGTCGCCTTAACCTTTGGTAAATGGCAAGAAAATGAACCTGTACTGTTACGTATTCACTCAGAGTGCCTAACAGGTGACGCATTTTCCAGCTTGCGATGCGATTGTGGTCCTCAGTTACAATTTGCGATGAAAAAATAGCTGAGCATGGCTCAGGTATGCTTATTTACTTGCGCCAAGAAGGACGAGGTATAGGTTTACTTAATAAAATTAAAGCATATAACCTACAAGATAAAGGAGCAGATACGGTAGAAGCCAACGTACTTTTAGGCTTTAACTCCGATCAACGTAGCTACTTTTTCTGCAAAGGTATCTTTGAGTTTTTCAATATCAAACAGGTTAACTTAATGACCAATAATCCATTAAAGCTGCAGGCGCTCGATGAGATAGGCATAACAATAAATGAGCAAGTACCGTTAAATGATGGTCATAACAGTATTAACAAAAAATATTTAACTACCAAGAAAAATAAAATGGGACATACCTTAACAATTGAGAATATCTAAAGGCTCTGTACTTACTAAAACTCAGTTGTACTAGCTCAGACTTGAGCTAGTACAACTAGCGAGATAATTTTTGCGACTAGCCTAATCATTGCTCATATCAAGGTATTACTCATACCAAGGCTTAGCACCAATAACTTCTTTTAATCGTGTTAAGAATCTTGCCGTTCTTTCAGCTCTAGCACGTTGGTCGGTATTAAGTAAGGCGACAATATCTGCTTGCGGTAATTCATAATCACTTAAAAGCCTAACTAAATGTCCCTGGTTAATTTCTTTGGCAACATCCCACTCAGATCTTGAAATTATCCCATAACCATCCATCGCCCATTGCTTTATCACATTACCATCATTACAAGATAATTGCGGAATAATACGGATTGATTCAGTACTGCCAGTATTTCGATGCTGCATTTTCCACATAGTCACATCCTCATTATTTTCCTTTAAGGCGATACAGTGATGTTGTCGTAATTGCGCAGGATTTTCAGGCATACCATATTTGTCAATGTATTGAGGCGATGCACACAAAAAGCGTTTATTCGTAGCTAACGTAGATAGTTTTAATGTCGAGTCTCTAAGCTCGCCAATGTTAATAATAATATCCCACGAATTTTTCTCTGACCAATCCGGGTTATCTGATAATTGCAATTCAACCGATAAGTTCTGATGCTGCTGTTGAAACTCAGTAATTAACGGCGCGATATATTTTCGGCCAAAACCTAGTGGCGCTAAAACTTTCAAACAACCTGCAACTTCATTGCGCTGACTGTATATCGCCTCATGCATATCATCCATTTCGGCCAGAATTAGCGCTGCACGCTCAGCTAGGAATACTCCCTCTTCCGTCAAACTAATACTGCGTTTGTGCCTATCAACTAACTTTAACTTCAGTTTGTTTTCTAAGATTTGCAGCCTTTGTGTAATGGAAGGTGGCGTTACATTCAGTGCTCTAGCCGTTGCCGCAAGAGAAGTATTAGAGGCGACCGTTCGAAAAAATCGCAAGTCATCACTGTTTATCATTAAGTTAAAACCTAATTAAAGAATAAGTTTTAGTTAATATTAATCTACACAAAGCTTACGTACAATCCATTCATCGAAATTAATAACTCATCATTTATAGGATATGTATGTTTAAAAGAATAATCACCTTACTGGCTATTTTCCTGTTAACGCTAAGTGTAAAAGCAACAACTCTGGAACACTATCAGGCAATGCTTCAACCTAGCCAAGCTAAACAAGATATTGAGCAATGGTTAACTTTCATTGATAAAACCCACCCTGACTTATCTTATACCGTTAAAGATATCAACGGCTTCTATCAACAGGTGAATGACTTTAAAAAAAGCATCACTAAGTCTATTTCGGTACGGGAGTTTTGGCTTAAGATGATGACATTTAATAGCCTAATGTCAGATGGTCACGCATCAATTACACCAACAGCTCGAAACAGCTTAATTAAGAGCTACCTTAACAATGGCGGCACATTATTCCCTTTTACGGTAAAATTCGATAATGAAAAACTCATTATTAAAAGCAAGTTAAATGGCTCTGCTACAAAGCTTGCAGGTTGCCGTATTACTAAGATAAATGGTTTATCTATAGATGAGGTGTTGACTCCCTTAATAGAAAGAACTCATGGCGATAGTCATGAACATAGAAAAGTGATTCTAGAAACACGATTTGCAGCCTATTACTGGATGATGTTTGGCGAACAAAAGCAATTTAGCTTAGACATCACTAAAGGTGATATTAATATCGCAAACATTTCAATAGAAGCTGCAAGTGAAATAGCAGCTAAAGACAGCAGTTTTGAAGCAAACTTTCAGTTTTCACAAATTAATGAAAATACCGGCCTGCTGACCGTTAATACCTTTTTATGGCTAGAAGATGAAGCGAGAGTGTTTGATTTTTTCGAATCTACGTTCAAGCAAATTAAAGAAAACAAGTTAACTCATTTAATCATAAATATTAGAAGAAACGGCGGTGGTGATGATCACTTCTGGAAACAAGGTATTGTTAAGTATATTGCCAATAAGCCATGGAAGTCAGGCTCAAATTATAAGGTTAAAGTCATTGCTGGTAGAGTTGGTAAAGATCAAAAAGAAGGTGATGTAGTTGAAGGTGAAATTACTACCATAGAGCAAGTAGATACCGACAACCCACTAAGATTTACAGGTAAGGTATCCGTATTAGTAAGCCCATATACTTATTCTTCCTCAATATTATTTACCAATACCATGCAAGACCATGGATTTGGCACGCTAATTGGCGATAAAACTGGCGGGAAAAGCGGACAAAGCGGTGGCATTCAGCGCATAACATTAACTAACTCAAACTTAACAAGCGTTATACCACGCTTTTGGTTAGCCAGACCTAGTGGCACAGATAACTTAGCACTGATTACATTAGATAAAATCATCAGTTATGATCCACTACAACCTGAACAACTCATTGACAAGCTACTCGCTGAGTAAAAGCGCAATCATTAATGAGCCTATGAGTATCAAGCAATAAAACTACTTGATGCTCTTTTTCAACGATTAACTAGAGTAAACGAATGGAAATCCCAGTCATTACCTTTGAATTAATAGCCATATTATTTGCCATCGCGATCTTAGCTGGCTTGCTCGATACTTTAGCTGGCGGTGGCGGACTCATCACCATTCCAGCATTAATATTAAGTGGTGTTGGGCCATTAACCGCGTTAGGCACCAACAAACTACAAGGCAGTATGGGCACAGCCACCGCAACCTATATTATGCTGCGCTCAAAGCGAGTAAAATGGCGCAAGGTACGAAGCTTAATGCTAATTGCCTTTCTAACAGCAGGCCTTGGCTCACTCGCCGTTCAGTTCATTGATTCTGCCATGCTAAGTTATATTATTCCTGTGGTGATTTCTTTTATTGGCGTGTATTTTTTACTATCACCTCCCCCTTCACAAGATATTGAAAAGTCAGATAAATCTAAACGTTACTACAAGAAAATCGCCGTACCTGCCATTGGCTTTTATGATGGTTTTTTCGGCCCAGGCACCGGCTCATTTTTTACTTTAGCTGGAGTCAGTTTAAAAGGCGGAGATATTATTAATGCGACCGCAGTTGCCAAAACATTAAATTTTGCCACCAACGCCGCCTCGTTAATTGTATTTTTACTCGCCGGCAAAATTGCTTGGCTTATTGGCCTTGCCATGATGTTAGGACAAGCCATTGGCGCTTGGCTAGGTTGTCATTGTCTTTTTAATATCAACCCTAAGTTATTAAGAGTGCTGATTGTGGTTATGTGTTTTGCTATGTTGATTAAGTATTCGTATGAGATGAATTGGCTTGCTTTTTAATAGCCGTTTAAGTTGTGCATTCTGCATTAGCTTGCAAAGTTAATAGCCACGAAAACAGATTACTGTGCGCAGTTTATGTCGGGATTATTGTCTTGACTTGTACCTTGATATATACCTTGAATTGTACCTTGATTTCTATCTTATTTTTCACCTTAATCTTAGCAAAATTAAAGCAGGCTTATCTTTTAACAGCATAGCGAAATAAAGTCCCTGCTAGAGAGCCTTATGATGAACAGGTATAAATAAACCACAACCGTCATCAAGTAAGACTCTCTACTAAGGCGAATAAACCTTTACTGATTTATTAAACAATCAACGCTTTTAATTGATAGTCACATAATCCGCTTGATAACCGTTAGTATGCACTGATAAGCAGTTATCATTGGCATCAGTTACCAGCCACTTATTGCCAGGGTAACCTGTTTGAGTTACACGCTCGCCTTGAGCTAAAGTATAATAGTAAATACGCTCGGCATTCTCATACTTTAACCAGTACACCTTAATATCGCTCTCACGATTATTGGTGAATTCAATACCATAGTACTCATCAAACGTTTCAGCTGTTGATGGCGCAATATTACTACAACTAGTATCTTCTGGTGATGCGATAACAATAGTCTCTTCATCAATATAAGGGCGCAAGTGTGGAACCTGAGCAACCGCTGTTACTTTGTGAGTACCCGGAGTTAATTCTGCAACAGTAGATGTGCCATAGCCTATATTACCATCTATATCTGAAGACCAAATAATATAATTACTAATATCATCACCATAACGCACCGCAGTAGCGCTTAGCGACACACTAGTTCCATCAATGTTGTCAACGCTAATATCAATACAAGTTGCAGGACCTGAAGGGCCACCACCTGTTGAAGTTTCTACATAACATTGTTCGGCAAAGCTTTGCTGACTTGCAAAAGACGTTAGCGCGAATACGAGTACAGAGGCGAGTTTATTTGACATTTCCATAATACCTTTTATTAAAAATAAAAATTGAATCCTAAATTTGTTCGCTAGTTACGAACAAGCAAAGTATACAAAATACAAAACATTTTTAAACAAGATATCATCTGAGTTATTTTGACAAATTCGCATTAGTTTTTTTAAGGGTAATTAGCAAACTTGTCATAAAAGTTAAATAAAACCTCTTAAATATTAATATGATAATATTAATCGAATAAAAAACAAAAATAATACCAAATAAACCCAGTAATAAAAAAATCACAAGTATAAAAATATACAAAAAAAACAAAATCAACGTAGGCACGCTAGCTAAATCACCTTCTTGGCGTTGCGCTTTAGTGCAAAAGCATTAACTGACTAAACCATTAACTTATGGCCGCGACTTTGTGTAATCGATAAAAACCAATGATATTGCTGAGCAAAAATCCACTTTCTAACGCGATCGCCATTGGCGAGCCGACATAAATATTATGGATAAGCCAACTTAAGGTACCAAACATCATAACAATGCGTAAACGCTTCTGCTCAGTAAAAAATGCTCCGAGCGTAAGTAAAGCGCTACCAACAATAGCATATAGCTCATAATACTCAGCTAACTGATTTAAAGGTGGAATAATGATCAATAATAAAAACAAGATCAGTAAACACTTATTCTGATACTTAATAAAAACGGCATAGCGTAGGCTGGCTATTGCCATTAACAGCGCCGCATTGTAAACATCAAGAAGGTAAAAGTGAATTGAGGTTAATGCCGTAGAGGCACTTAAAGCCAATAGCACTTGCCAGCGTTTCGCTAATTGAAACGAAACTATATCTAAACTGATGGCAATAACCATCAAGATCTGTGACAAAAGAAACATAGTGAACTCCTTAAAATCAGCATTATCTAGTGATAATTTTAATAAGTAATTCACTTAAGTTAATTTACTAACAAATAGAGTTAAGATTGTTTTATTCTTGTCTTTAGCCGCGATAATGCCTGAGGAGTGGTCGCTAAATAATTAGCCAGATCTTGATTCGAGACTGCTTCAAGCCAATTTGCTTTATATTGCTGTAAAAATTGATAGCGTTGCTCTAAAGTATTGAGTAATAAAAACGCCTCTTTGGCTTCTTTAAACAGTAATTGTTGCTCTAACAAGCGTAACCTTAATGTTTGCCATTTCAGACTATCAAGTAGCACTAACGGCACCTCAACTACTTGTGCATCAGCTAAAGCGGAAATCTGATAATAGCTCGGTGTTTTACGCAGCCATTCAGCAAATAAAAGGCTTAACTCTGTTGGAAAATAAAACTCTTTATAACGTACCCGCCCTTCCTCATTGACTCTAGATGACACCAACATGCCTTGCTCTAGGTAATAACCAAGCTCTTGTCTGTTACCTTGCATCAACAAAATGTCGCCACGGCGATAATTACGCCGTTTTAACTGTGGATTCTCAGCTAAAAGCGCCAACATCAGTGACTGACAATGCTGACAAATTTCTCCTAAGGCGTGATAAGGCAAATTATTCTCCGGCACGGTTGTTACATATTCGCGTTAATAATAGCCTGACAAAAGAGTTAGTAAGCTATATTTTATCGCTGCAGTTTAACGCCGATAAAAGTGGATTAAAAGCCCTGTTTAAATTACATAAAGTGCGTATGTTTGCCTGCCTGGCGTGGCGGTGGCGACGGCACGAAAAGAGGAACGAGCGCAACCCCAGATACCTGACGTATACGTTAATAAAAAGTTCATTCCTGAACACCGGCAGCTCTCGACACCCATGTTTCGGGTCGAGGCTTGCCATGGCTAGTTAGTCATTTCATTGCTGAGATGGGAGCTAGTTGATCTACTAGCACAGATAAGCCCGAGCTAGCGCACTTATGGTTCATCAGGGAATTGCTCTCGAATTTGTAGAAATTCATCAAAGTTGTCAATAACAATATCAACCAGCTTGGCTTCAAACTTTTTGCCTTTTTCGCTAATTAAAAAAGCCCTAATTTGCTCATTAGGCCATACTTTTTTATAACAGCGTTTAGAGCCAAGCGCATCAAATACATCGGCAACAGCCATAATTCTTGCTTCTAAAGGAATATCTTCACCCGCTAAACCATCAGGATAACCACTACCATCCCAATTTTCATGATGATAATGGGCAAGCTTAGCACCTAATTTAGAGACACTAACAGTAGATTTATTTAAAATTTCTCCACCGAGTTGAGCATGAGATTTCATTATTTCCCACTCTTCCCCTTCGAGCTTACCGGGTTTATGTAAAATGGCTTCAGGTACACCGATTTTCCCTAAATCATGCAACGGAGCAGCTAACTTAAGCGCCTCTATATAGCCCTCATCTAAATTCAGTTTTTTCGCAATTAACTCACAAATAATCGCCACACGTTTAACATGGGCACCTGTTTCTTTACTACGCGCCTCTACAGCCTCACCAACAACAAACAGCAACTCTTTTTGTGTTTTTTCAATTTCTTGTTGTTTGGTTAAACTCTCTAAAATCAGCGCGACATTGGTAGCAAATAACTCAGCTAAATTCGCTTTAAAGTGCTCACTATCGTCTTCAAACTCAATATAGAGCACAGAGGCAGCGCTAGTACCTGCTTTATAATAGCCAACAAAGCAGGTATTGTCGGTATAATGAGACTCTTCTTTAAATACTTGTAGTATTCGTTGTTTAACATCATCGTCAATATCTGAAGACTCCAGCGAATCAGACTCACAAACATACTTTCCCGTACAAGCAATAATTGAGCTGGTTGATTGCTGAGCAAAATCTACTTGGGTTCTAGCAATGTAAAGGGCTGAGCTTTCAACATTCATTAAGGCGAGAAGGTGATTAAGTGCTGCTGAGCCAAACGGCCTAAGCTGATTAATTTTAAGCAAGTCATGAGTTGCTTCTATCAACTTTTTAAAGGCATCTAAACTGCGTTGAATGGTCATAATATCACGGTAAGCCCTTATACTCGCATAGACCGTGGTAATCATCTTATTGGCAGTGAAGTCTGTTTTTTCCTTATAGTCGTTAATATCAAAGTCTTTGATAACCTTAGCTTCTGGAGCACTGCCCGCCTGACCTGTTCGCAATACCAAACGAATCGCCTGATTTTTGTGAACCTTACGTATCCACTCAACCAACTCTAAACCGGCATGATCTGTTTCCATAACAACATCAACAAATGCCATACAAAAGCTATCATCTGTTGATAAAATTGATTTTGCTTCTTCACTACTATAAGCAGAAACTATTTCCAATTGACGATGCTCTATTTCAGCATCGGCGAGCACTAGCTTGGTCACTTGATGAACAGAGTCATCATCATCAATAACCAGGATTCGCCATAGTTTTTCTTGCTTTTTATCGACGCTATTTTCAGTTTCATCTTCATCCTGAAAAATAAAGTTACTCATCTGATTTCAATCACTTAATTAGGCCATAATAATCAGTGTAATTCAGATATAGCATTTTGACTAATCTTGAAGGGGTTAAATTAAAAAATCTTTATTTACACCATAAAAAAAGCGACCTAGGTCGCTTTTTAAATTCTGCTTTAACTAAGGTTTAGTTAAAGCTGTTTACAACCTGAGATACGATATCTCTAATTGCTACTGATGGTGTTTCTTTATCATCAGATGTTAAACGTTTAGTTGCCCAGCCATGCCATACGGGTTGATGTGTTTTTACATCATAAACATCAATTGCTAGCTTTCCTTCAGTATATTGTCTAACCGATGTTTCCGTGCCCATATGAACTGAGCCATAATAACCACGTCCACCATAGTAACCGCGCCCCCAACCAAAGCCAGTGTTGTATGTTGCTGGGTAACTATTCACCTTAATTTTATCTCGACTGCCTACTGTATAGGAAATAGTAAAATCAGCCTGCTCTGGATCATCAATCAGCTTATAGCCCTTAGCAATAAATGCTTCTTCAATAGCGTCATCAACACGCACTTTCATTACCGGGTTAATATCCGCCGGCGGTGCCATAATTTTCCCTTTGGTTAACCAAGCAAAGGTTTTATAGTGGATTGTTTCAATTTCAGTGTTTCTATCAAAATCAACCTTTGCTGCATTTGTGGCGCAGCCGACAACAAACACTGACAAGACAAAAATCATTACTTTTCTAATTTGGCCCATAATACTCTTCCATTTCTTTGGCTTGAATGCCTAAATTAATTCAATTAGTTCAACAAAGCTGTCACAGTTTGTTAACGAGTTTAATATAAATCATATTCAGTCACTAATATAGGGGCTAAACCTCTATATTACATAAAAAAAAGAGCTAACTTGTTAGCTCTTCTATAGTAAGCGTGTCTAGTGCTGTTTTACCATTTCAACAAATTTGCTCTGTATTGGCTCACTAGGCTCGCTATCTAACTTACTAACAATATAAATAGCAATCGCACAAACAATAAAACCCGGTACAATCTCATAGATGTATGAGCTTAACGGCTGCTCATTAATGGTTACTGGCGCATAAATCCAAAGCAGTACTGTTAATGCCCCTAAAATCATCCCCGCTAAAGCACCATTACGTGTCATTCTCTGCCAATACAGGCTTGCAATCACAACTGGACCAAATGCAGCACCAAAACCAGCCCATGCATTACTCACTAATGTCAAAATAGTGCTATTTCTATCATAAGCAAGAAAAACAGCGACCAAGGCCACAATAAGCACAGAGATACGGCCAACTAAAACAAGCTGTTTTTCACTGGCTTGTTTATTTAAAAACACTTGATAAAAGTCACTGGTAAGAGAGCTTGAAGTCACCAGTAATTGCGAAGAAATGGTACTCATAATTGCAGCTAAAATCGCTGCCAGTAAAAAGCCGGCAATAAGTGGGTTAAACAATATTTGAGAAAGCACAATAAAAATGGTTTCCGCATCCTTTAATTCCATCCCTGTTTTAGTTACATAAGCAAGACCTGCCAAACCAGTGGCCATAGCGCCAATTAAAGCGACTATCATCCAACTCATTCCTATACGACGAGCAATTGGCATATCATCAACATGACGAATCGCCATAAAACGAACAATAATATGTGGTTGGCCAAAATAACCTAAGCCCCAAGCCATCGCAGAGATAATACCAATAAAAGTGACGCCGGAAAAAACATCTAGCAGTTCTGGATTAATCTGAGAAATTGTTGCTTGCATTTCAGTTAAACCACCCACTTCACTCACCGTGACTACTGGCACAAGTACAAGCGCGATAAACATAATACAGCCTTGAACAAAGTCGGTAAGGCTGACAGCCAAAAAACCACCAAATAAAGTATAAGCAACAACAACCCCTGCCGTTACATAAAGACCAAGTTCATAATCTAAAGCAAAGGAGCTTTCAAATAACTTACCGCCAGCAACAATACCACTAGAGGTATAAAGGGTGAAAAAAACCACGATAACAATCGAAGAGACCACTCGAAGCAAGCGAGAGTTATCATTAAATCGATTCTCAAAAAAATCAGGTAGAGTGATAGAATCATTAGCCACTTCGGTATAAGTTCTTAACCTAGGCGCAACAATTAAATAGTTAAGGAAGGCGCCAATAATCAAACCTAGTGCAATCCATAAACTACTAACACCTGAAATATACATGGCACCAGGAAGGCCCATTAGCATCCAGCCACTCATATCAGAAGCGCCAGCAGAAAGTGCGGCAACACTCGGTGATAAATTTCTACCGCCAAGCATATAACCAGACACATCACTGGTTGATTTACGATAGGCATAAAACCCTATCCCTAACATAACAATAAAATAAAGTCCTAATGAAAATAGTGTACCGAATTCCAAAAATCACCTATAGCTCACGATTAATAACGCAATTAAATTAACAAGATTGAGGTTAAAAAGATACCATTGCGACAAAAAGGTATAATTTATAAAAATAATGTAACAAAACTAATGAAAAACACTTCGCTTTGCCATATATTCAGTAAATAAGAAAACTAATTAAACAAGCAGTCCGATTTCTCTATGTATTTTTACGCAGCTCGACAACCTATTTTAGATAGAAATAAAAAACTTTTTGCCTATGAGCTTTTATTTCGAGACAGTTTAGATAATGTCTTTCCCGATATAGATGGTGATGAAGCCACCAGTAAAATGATTGAAGCTAGCCAGTTTAATATGGGTATTAGTGAGTTTACTGGTAGCAAACCTGCCTTTATCAACTTCACCCAAGATACTCTGGCAAAAAACTACCCAGAGATGTTAGCACCAGAAGAAGTGGTAATAGAGATACTTGAAACGGTAAAACCAGGTAAAAAGCTCCTTGCGCAATGTAAAGAGCTACATCAAAAAGGTTACACTATAGCCCTAGATGACTATGTTCACCAAAGCGTTTGGGCGCACTTCTACCCTTTCATTAAAATCATCAAGGTTGATATTAAAGATACCAGCCTTGAAGATATCAAGCAGATTATTAACGCAGTAAAAGATCATTCGCATATCCAATTATTGGCTGAAAAAGTAGAAACTTACGAAGAATACAACCAATTATTGCAAATGGGCTTTGAGTACTTCCAAGGCTTCTTTTTTGCTAAACCAGAAGTGGTCAAAACCAAAAGCTTATCACCATCGCAAATGGCAATGGCAGAGCTGCTTTACGAAACATCAAAACCTGAGCTAGATCTTAATAGCATAACCAGTGTATTTGAGCGTGACGTTTCACTATCATACAAATTGCTTCGCTATGCCAACTCAGCTATTTTCAGACGCAGAAGCGAGATTTCAACAATAAAGCAAGCGCTGGTGATTTTAGGCTCAGGTGAGCTTAAGCGCTTTTTAGGTTTAATGTTTGCTGTTACCGCAAACCCTGATAAGCCAACCGAATTAATTAAACTTGCCATGACTAGGGCTAAGTTTTGTGAGCTAATTGCCCATGAAATTCCTTCTAAAATTGATATTTCTATTGCTTTTCTTACTGGGTTACTCTCAATGATAGATGCCATATTAGATGAAGATATGGCAAGTGTTTTAGAAAAGCTGCCGTTAGCGCAAGAAATTAAAGATCCACTCCTTACGCGTAAAGGGGTTATGGCTGCTTTAATTAAGCTAGTTGAGCTAATAGAACATGCTGAGTGGGACAAAACCGATATTGTTATGGACAAATTAAAGTTAAACAAAGAAACAGCGGTTGAACATTATAATCAAGCGCTCAGCTGGGCTGATGAACAAACTCAAGTGACAGGTTCTTAGCACTTTAATTTAGTAATATATACAACAAGAAAGGGAGCGTTTAGCTCCCTTTCAGATTACTGACAAACCCCGTCATTCTGTTCGGGGTTTGTCTTTTATGAGCAGCCGTAGGCTGCGATCTCGATATTTTTCTAGCCACGTCTTTTCTATTTTATTTGGTTTTTCTGGACTTGTTTGGGGCTTATCTTCCCTATTTGGCGTGTTAATGTCTCGAATTGAGCTTTTAAAGGGCTATCCTTTTTAGATTGCCATTATTTGGGGAATATTTGATAGCGTCATTGCTATCTTCTTCATATTTTGTGCTGCCGCAGCCATATATGCTTGCATTTGAACATTATGCTTACCTCGGTATCTTGCATACCTGTGACCATGGTGTTGTTTTGCATCAGCAAAACTTCTTTCAACGGTTTCGCATCGTCGTTTGTAAAGGTATTTACCAAGGCTTGTTAAGCGAAATTCATTAGCCCGATCTTGACTCGCAGCCATTACGTGGCGTGTTATCACTTTCTTATGACTTTTACTCTTAGTGCAATCTTTTAATTGAGGGCAATTAACGCATACCTTGGGGTCAGAATGATATTCTCGGTAACCCTCTCGACTGGTGGTCGAGTAGATTAACGTTTGCTCTTGCGGGCAGGTATACGTATCTGCTTTCTCGTCGTATTTGAAGTGCTTTTTCTTAATGGCATTCTTCGTTCGTGAAGGACGACGGTAACCAAACACCCCTTGGATGTTACGTTGTTCCAGATTAAAACAGACGGGCGCTGTGAAGTAGCCTGCATCAATACCAACAAATTCAGGGGATAGTGCAAAGCGATTTTCAATGGCATCAAGGCGAGCAATGTATGGTTGAGAATCGTGGACATTACCTGGCGTAATATGCGTATCTACAATAATGTTATAGTCGTTATCTACGGTTCTGTGGTCTAGGTAGAAAAAACCTTTTGGCTTTTCATCTCGGTGCATATAACCGCTATCACTATCGGTTTTACTTACCTTATTCCGCTTTATCTCACAATAGCCTTTATCCTTGAGTGGCTTTTTTCCAGCCGCTTTACGGTCTGCCTCCACAGCTTTGTTGATTTGCTTAATATAGGCACTGGTTGAGACGGGTTTGAGCTTGTTGGTGAACTTTCGTTTATTGGCGTTTGCTTTTAAGTGTGTGCTGTCGGTGAATAAGGCTTTGCCCCCAACTAGACCATGTTTAATGGCTTGTTGGACGATGTGATTAAATATACGTTCAAATACATCTGTGCCATTGAAACGACGAATACGATTTTGACTAAGTGTTGAGGCATCGATAACTTTCTCGGTAAGCCCCATGCGGAGAAACCATCGATACGCGACATTTACTTCGATGTCTTTGATGATTTGGCGCTCACTTTTAATACCAAATAAGTACCCAAGTAGCATAATTTTAAATAGCTGGACTGGCTCCACCGGAGGACGACCATTATCAGTGCAATATAAGTCTTTGACTTCATCTCGAATAAACTCAAAGTCAATATACTTATCGAGTTTACGAACTAGATGGTTGGCTGGAACTAACTGGTCTAGCGTGACCATTTCGAGTTCATGTTGTTGCGGGGAAGGTTCTCTTAACATGGTTAATTTTTGTAATTTTCCATGTTTTTATTAGATCAAAGTCCTAGACTACTGTCTAGGACTTTGTCATCAGTCTGAAAGGGAGCGTTTAGCTCCCTTTTATATGTTTGCAATGGGTTAATTAATAACCATTTGGGTTTTCTGATTGCCAACGCCATGTATCGGTAATCATATCGGTTAAATCCAATTTAGCTTGCCAATCTAATAAGTCATTTGCTAAGTCAGCATTAGCAAAAACAGTGGCTAAATCTCCCGCCCTTCTTTTTGCAATCACGTAAGGGATATTTTGACCGCTGATTTTTTCAAAAGTCTCTACAATTTGTAAAACTGAAGTACCATTACCTGTACCTAAGTTAATTGCCTTACAACCAGAAATTTTATCCAAATTTTGCAACGCTTTTACATGGCCTTGGGCAAGGTCAACCACATGAATGTAGTCACGTACACCTGTGCCATCTGGGGTATCATAATCATCACCAAACACCTGTAACTGCGCCAATTTTCCCACCGCTACTTGCGCAACATAAGGTAATAAGTTATTTGGAATACCATTAGGGTTTTCACCAATTAAGCCTGATTGATGAGCGCCAATTGGGTTAAAATAGCGTAAACAAGCGATAGACCAAGCTTCATCACTTTTAGCCAAATCAAATAAGATATTTTCAACCATTAATTTAGTTTGACCATACGGATTGGTCGCTGAGGTTGTCATTGACTCATCAAGTGGTGAGGTATTATTACCATAAACAGTGGCAGATGAGCTAAACACAAGCTTTTTCACTGCGTACTTCGCCATAACTTCAAGCAAAGTTAATGTACCAGCAACATTATTTTGATAATATGCCAATGGCTTCTCATTTGACTCACCTACTGCCTTCAAGCCGGCAAAGTGAATAACGGCTGCTATCTTATATTCCGTAAATAGCGATTCCATCGCGGCTTTATCACAAATATCGGCTTCAACAAAGCTAACTGTCTTACCGGTAATTTGCTTGATACGCTCAAGAACTTTTACCGAAGAGTTTGCCAAATTATCAACAATAACAATATCTTGATAACTTGATTCTTCGGCTAACTGTAATAATTCAACTACGGTGTGGCTACCAATATAACCGGTACCACCTGTGATTAATAAACTCATAACTTGCTGTTTCCTTACAAATTTTTCCAGCAATTGTATTAGGTATAATATTTTGCCACAGCGGTAATAAATTCACCAAGCATTTGCTCTGGTAATGCGTTAATTCCTGCAGCTGCGGCTCTGCCACCACCAGTAGGAAAGGCTGCACAAATATCTCCCGCACCTTGTTTATTATTTAAAGGGGCACGTAAACTCACGGTAAAGCTATTATCACTATTACGCGTTAATACTGCGTGAGCTTTATCTGGTGATTGATTTGCCAGTTCATTACCAAATACACCACTCACCCTTCTAGCCCAAGCTTCATCAGCTAATAATACTGCTTTAACCTTCTCCTGCTCTGCGAGTACTTCCGATTTCGCAGCTAGAGCCATATCCTGATGGTAAGCAGCTTTTAATTTTGCAAAAATTGAATCTGGCTGATTAACAAGTAGAAATGGGTCTGGGTAATCAAGCAATGCTTTATACAAATCAGCAGGATGATAATGTAAGTCTGCAACGCTTCTGCCATAACCATTGTAGTTAATATAAATACCTAACTCTTCAAGCTGTCCTTGCTGGCTTTCACTTAAGCTATATTGCTGAGCAAGGGCGGTTGCTGACGCCTTCATATTATCACCAAAAGCTGCGGCTATAGCCCAATAAACATATTTACCATTTAAATAGCGATTAACCAATAAACTGGTACAAGTATTTGCGTCAGTATCAATAATAGCGTGTAGCTTGTCTGACTCTGGAATATTGCCTGCTCTGTGATGATCAACATAAAAAACATCAATATCATGATTAAGTAGTGAAGTTAACGCATCAGCGTTTTTTTCCATTGAAATATCAAGTGCAGTAACAGACGTTGCCGTATTTTCGTCAACTTGTTGTAACAGACTGATATCACGCTTTACGCCAGTTATTAACTTAGCTTCTTTTGGCGAAGCTAAACGTAGTTGTAACAAGGCAATAATGCCATCAGCATCGCCATTAAATACATCAAAATGCATATTTCAATCTCTATCTATTAAAAACTAAAAAGACAACTGTAAGTACAGTTGTCTTTATAAAGCCCTGTATTTTTATTTCAGCGTTTAAGAAATAAAACCTTGCTCAATTAAGTGGTTAACAATTTGCTCTGCACACTGCTCAACAGACTGCTGATCAGTTTTCACATGAATTTGCGGCGTTTCAGGCACGTCATAATCTGAGTCTATACCGGTAAAATCTTTAATTTCGCCCGCCCTAGCCTTTTTATACAAACCTTTTGGATCTCTTTGTTCGCAAACAGCGATGGGCGTATCAATATAGACCTCAATAAACTCACCCGCAGCAATTTTCTCTTTTGCCAAAGCGCGATCACTGGCAAAAGGAGAAATAAATGCGGTTGAGACAATTAAGCCCGCATCTAAAAATAGTTTTGCCACTTCTGAAATACGGCGAATATTTTCAACACGCTCTTCATCAGAAAAGCCCAAGTCACCGTTTAAACCATGACGAACATTATCACCGTCGAGTAAATAACTATGACAGCCTCGCTCAAAAAGTAACGCATCAACCGCATTTGCCACCGTCGACTTACCCGAGCCACTTAAACCAGTGTACCAAAGCAGGCATGGCTTTTGTTTCTTCAGTTGAGCACGTTGTTCTTTACTCACATGCTGATCATGCCATACCGTATTTTCTGTTTTCATGGGCTCTTTACTCAACTCACTATAAATTTAAAAAGGAAAAATAAATGGGATCATCAGCATGACTGTTAGGCTATAGACAAAAGAAATTGGTAAGCCAAATTTAACAAAATCTTTTAACTGATAATTTCCCGCGTTATAAACCATTACATTCGTCTGATAACCATATGGACTAATAAAACTGCCACTGGCAGCAAAGGCTACTGCCATAACAAACGGCGTTGGATCAACATTTAAACCAATCGCCATATTATAAGCGATAGGAAAAGACAAAGCCGCCGCTGCGCTGTTGGTAATAAGCTCGGTCATAACTAAGGTCAAAATAAAAATAACCACAAAGGCTAAATAAACACTTTGCCCCTGTAACACCTGCTCAATGCCATTGGCAATAAGTTGTGCTATGCCGGTATTTTCAATCGCGGTTGCAAGCGTTAACGCACCAAGCACTATCATCCATATTTCTAATGGAAAGCGGCGTTTAATTTCATTAACGGTAAGTGAACCACTAAAAATAAGATAAGCCACATAAATAAACAGCGAGCTTAATAATGATATTGGTGTAAATACTGAAATCAAAATTGCGGCAAAAAAGCCCCAAACCGTGGTATAATCGCGCCAACCGCTGAGCATATTTTCAGCTTGTCTACCCGAGACAATGAAAAAGTTTTTGCTTAAATTGGTGCGTGTGGCAAAGTCTTTACCAACCGCCAGAACAAGTAAATCACCTGACTGTAAGACGATATCACCTAATTTGCCAGATAAGGCACTACCTTCACGTCTAATCGCGACTACCGCTGAATCAAATCGAGCCCTAAAGCCCGCCTTTTTCAAGGTTTTTCCGGCAATGGCTGAGTCAGGCTTAATCAATACTTCAGTTAAGTTTTCTTTAAGTAAATCATCTTGCTCAGCAAACAAGGTTAAGCCATCAAACTGCTGCAAAGTTAATACTTTGGAAATATCGCCACTAAAGATTAACTTATCTTTCGCCTGTACACTTTCTTCAGGAGTTACAGGGGAAATAAGCCGCCCTTGGCGTACAATTTCAACTAAAAACAGTGAATCTAGATTTCTTAAGCCATTTTCTTCAATACTTTTACCAATCAAGGCAGAAGACGTTGACACTTCAGCCTCTAACAAATAGTCATTAATAACCAACTTAGCTTGTGCCATTTTAGGCAATTGTCTTGCGCGAAAAACAATAAATAACAAGCAAGTAAGTAATGCCGTTAAACCTATAATAGTGAAATCAAAAAACTTAAAGCCGGCAGCGCCTTGCTTAAGCATTAAACTATTAACGATCAAGTTGGTAGAAGTACCAACTAAGGTTAAGGTGCCGCCAAGAATAGCGGCAAATGAAAGCGGTAGTAATAAACGCCCAGGGTTAATTAAGGTATTTTTCTTAACGGTATTTATTAAGGTAGCCACTACAGCAGTATTGCTCATAAAGGCAGAAGCAAACGCTGTACCTAGCAATAAACGCAGACTAGATTTAATTTTTGAGCCATTAAAAACACTGGCAGATAAGCGGCGAAGAATGCTGGTGCGTTCAAAGGCAAATGAACATAACACCAGCAAAATTAAGGTCACTAAGCCTGGATTAACGGCGTTAGCTAAAATATCATCAGCAGTAACAAATGACAGTACTAAACAAACCAACACAGTAACAGAAAAAACCCGCTCTGGTACTTGCTGGTATTTTACTAAACTAGCAAAAGTGGCGATAAATACCGCAATCATCAACCACTGTTCAATTATCATCAATTGCCCTATCTAACGTAAGTTAGTGATAATGATTATTTAGTAATATCACGAGCACCCCAATGAGGGAAGTGCTTGCGTACTAGCGCATTGAACTCTAATTCAAAGTCTGAGTACTCATGAACGGTTTCATCAAGTGCATGATTAATCATACCAGCGCCGACAGTAATATTGCTTAATCTATCAACAATAATAAAGGCACCTGAACCTTTGTTTTCTTGGTAAGAATCAAAATGTAATGTTTCACCAACAACAAAGTCTACTGTACCAATATCGTTAACCGCTAATTGAGTACTTGGTAACTTTTCCATCGTGTTAATATCAAATTTATTCACTATGTTATCAGCATGACCTGTGGTCATTTTACTACCATGCTTGATAAAGTATTCACGACCAGATTCCAGTTCGTTTTCATGCATCCAGACAACGGTGGCATTAAACTCTTTTGCTGACGTAGGTAAATTACCTTTTTTAACAATAATCTCACCGCGACTGATATCAATTTCATCTTCTAAGGTTAAGGTAACTGCCATCCCCTTATCAGCACGTTCTAAGTTACCGTCAAAAGTAACGATTTCTTTAACAACACTTTCTTTACCTGAAGGTAAGGCAACAATAGTATCACCCACCAAAACATGGCCTGATGCGATAGTGCCAGCAAAACCGCGAAAATCTAAATTTGGACGGTTAACGTATTGCACTTGGAAACGAAATTGCGTGAATTCATCTTGCTCTTTAATATCAATAGTATTTAAAAGCTTCATTAAAGTTGCGCCTGGGTACCAAGGCATATTTTCACTTTCTTCAACCACGTTATCGCCGTTAAGCGCCGACATAGGCACAAAGCGAACATCATTAAAATTCAATGACTCAGTAAACTCACGGTATTCTTTTTTAATGGCTTGATAACGCTCTTGCGAGTAATCAACCAAATCCATTTTATTCACGGCAACAACAATATGCTTAATGCCTAATAATGAACAAATAAATGAGTGACGACGTGTCTGCGTTTGTACACCATAACGCGCATCAATTAAGATAATCGCTAAATCACAAGTAGAAGCGCCTGTTGCCATGTTACGGGTATATTGTTCATGACCAGGGGTGTCAGCAATAATAAACTTACGCTTATCTGTTGAAAAATAACGATAAGCTACATCAATGGTGATGCCTTGTTCACGTTCTGATTGTAAACCATCTACCAATAAAGCTAAGTCAACCGCTTCACCTGTTGTACCTGATTTTTTTGAATCATTTTCAATGGCAGCAAGTTGATCTTCAAAAATCATTTTTGAATCGTGTAATAAACGGCCGATTAAGGTACTTTTACCATCATCTACGCTACCACAGGTTAAAAATCTAACTAGCTCTTTGTTTTCGTGCTGCTTTAAATACGCTTGAATATCGTTTTCAATTAAGTCTGATTGATGACTCATGTTCTTTCCTTCACCAAGCAGGTAAAATCGCTACCTGCTCTGATTTTAAATTTATCAATAGTTACTAAGTAATGTGCTTGGGGTTATTGTTTAAAAATAACCTTCCATTTTCTTCTTCTCCATAGAGCCTGCTGAGTCGTGATCAATAACACGACCTTGACGCTCTGAGGTTTTCGTCAGTAACATTTCTTGAATGATTTCAGGTAATGTCGCGGCATCTGATTCAACCGCGCCTGTTAATGGATAACAGCCTAATGTTCTAAAGCGTACACTTTTCATTTGTACTTCTTCATCTTCAGCAATTGGCATACGATCGTCATCAACCATAATTAAAGTACCATCACGCTCAACAACTGGACGTTTAGCTGATAAATACAAAGGAACAATTGGAATACTTTCTAAGTAAATGTATTGCCAGATATCTAACTCAGTCCAGTTTGATAATGGGAAGACACGAATACTTTCACCTTTATTTACCTTACCATTGTAGATATTCCAAAGCTCTGGACGTTGGCTTTTTGGGTCCCAACGATGATTTTTATCTCTAAAAGAGTAAACGCGCTCTTTCGCTCGTGATTTTTCTTCATCACGACGAGCACCACCAAAGGCGGCATCAAAACCATATTTGTTTAATGCTTGCTTTAATGCTTGAGTTTTCATGACATCCGTATGCTTAGCACTACCATGCGTAAATGGACCTATGCCCATAGCTAAGCCTTCTGGGTTTTTGTGTACCAGTAGTTCAAAGCCATAATCTTTTGCCATTTGATCACGAAACGCGATCATTTCTTTGAATTTCCAGTCAGTATCAACATGCAAAAGTGGGAAAGGTATTTTACCTGGTGCAAATGCCTTGCGAGCAAGGTGTAAAAGAACCGCAGAGTCTTTACCCACTGAATATAACATCACTGGTTTATCAAATTCAGCAGCAACTTCACGAAAGATATGGATAGATTCAGCTTCAAGCTTTTTTAAATGGGTTAAATTCATTTGCCTACACAAACTTATATCAGAAAAATATGGGCTCGATAGTGCCATAAAGTGTAGTTTTTTTCCATAGTATAAATAGCTTCTTTATAACCAAAACGAATAAAAAAAGATTAATTTGCACAGATATAGAAATATACAATAAAAAACCAGCGATAACGCTGGCTTTTGCAGGTAAATGATTCACTTAAATTTAGATAGTCAATCGCGCTAAATTATCTTGGATAATTTTTTCACCTATACCTTTTACATTAAGCAATTGTTCCACCTCAACAAATTGACCAATTTGCTGTCGGTATTTCACGATTGCTTGTGCTTTTTTATGACCAACACCTTTTAACGTTTCCAGTTGCTCAACCGAGGCATTATTTAAACTTACTTTAGCAAGCTGATGGTTATGCTGTTTAGCTGATTGACTTGTCAGCTCATTTGCTTGAGCTACACTGGGTAGAAAACTTGCAGCGAGGGCAATTGAAAACGCGGCAACTAAAACATGACGAGATTGATGTAGTGCTTTTTTCATAATAAAATCCTTGTTAAATCCATGTATTAATCCAAATACTTATCTTAGCTACTCGCAATGTAATCATTACATAACAACGAAAGTAACTACTTTTAGGTTTAGACAACAAATCTTGCGTAGTCAATATATTGTATAAATAAAAGTCGATAATACTGACTAAAATCTAAAATCAACAATGATCAAGAAAATATACTAACAATCAGACTAGCGCTTTAGCTGTGCCTTATTTAGAATACCGAAAACTATTTAGTAACAGGCATAAGCCCCTTCTTAAATAAGCTAGTAAATTGCCACGCTAAATAACAAAACTTAAGCAGCAGCACCAAGACTAAGCAGCACAAAAAACAAGCAGCACCAAGGAACACATGAGTAAATTAAAAAGCCTACTTACCCCGATTCTAGCAAAACGCAAAGGAAAAAATGCTGATAAGAAAACCTGGCATAATTTATACGGCAGCAGTGCCAGTGTCGCTATACTCAACGCAGCACAAATAGCTGAATCCCCTATTCTATTAATTACTCACGATACACCTTCAGCGCTTAAATTTGAGCAAGAGCTTATTAGTATTCAGCCTAAGTCAGATGAAAAATTAACTATTTGCCTGTTCCCCGACTGGGAAACTCTACCTTATGATACCTTCTCACCTCACCAAGATATCATTTCGCAGCGCTTAGCGACTTTGTATCAATTATCTCGAATGGATAAAGGCATCATCATAGTGCCTATTTCCACCTTAGTACAAAAGCTGTCACCTAAACACTATATTGAAGCCAATAGCCTGCAGGTGAAAACTGGTGAGAAAAAAGATCTCCATCAGCTCAGATTAAATCTAGAAGCATGTGGATACCGCTGTGTTGAGCAAGTAATGGAGCATGGTGAATTCTCTGCTCGCGGCGCTATTCTTGATTTATTTCCTATGGGAAGCAAGCAGCCGTTTCGTTTAGACTTTTTCGATGATGAAATTGATGAAATCCGACTATTCGACCCAGAAAACCAGCGCTCAAGTGACAAGGTTGATAGTATTGATTTACTACCAGCACATGAGTTCCCAACAGATAAAGACGGTATCAACCTATTTAGAAGCCAATACCGAGAAGCTTTTAAAACCAATATAGATAAAGAGTCCATTTATCATCAAGTTAGCAATGGAATTTTACCACCGGGTATCGAATATTATTTACCACTGTTCTTTGAAAGCACCAACACCTTATGTGATTACCTTAATGATGACACCTTAATTATTGTCTCAGGTGATATCGACAAATCACTGCAGCAATATTGGCTTGATATAGAATATCGCTATGAAAACAGGCGTTATGATCCAACCAGACCATTATTATCACCAGAGCAGCTATTTCTTGATAGTGAAGCACTTTATAGCGCATTAAAACCGTTTGATCGCATAACCATTAAGCCAGCAGTTACTGAGCTAGCACAAGAAGATACACCAGAAAAAAGTAAAACTAGCGCAATCACCTATGACGTTACTCCATTACCTGATTTAACCATTAACCATAAGTTAAAGCAGCCATTTGCACTGATAAATGATTTTATTAGTGATAAAAGCACTCCAGGTAAAATACTCTTTATTGCCGAAAGCCAAGGCCGACGCGAAAGCGTACTTGAACTATTACTACGTGATGATATTAAGCCGCAACTGTTTGATAGTATTGATGACTTCATTCAATCAGACGCAAGCTTAGGTATTACAGTAAATACCTTAAGCCATGGTTTTATCTTTCAAAGTAAAGGTGTTGCCGCGAAAAATGCTATTGCGCTGATTTCAGAAGCAGAGCTACTTGGCGATCATGTAAGGCAAGAGCGACGTCAAAATAAATCATCTGATATACAAGCCGATGCCTTATTTAAAAACCTTGCAGAATTATCAATAGGCCAGCCTGTTGTGCATATAGAGCACGGTATTGGCCGCTACATGGGCTTGCAAACGCTAGAAACCGGCGATATAAAAACCGAGTTCCTTACTTTAAGCTATGCAAATGATGCCAAACTTTATGTCCCTGTCGCCTCACTGCACTTAATCGGTCGCTATTCAGGTAGCGACAACGACAATGCGCCGCTTCATAAACTTGGCAATGACGCTTGGAGTAAAGCAAAGCAAAAAGCTGCAGAAAAAGTACGCGATGTTGCAGCAGACTTACTCGATATTTACGCCAAACGTGCAAGTCATCAAGGCTATAGTTTTAATCGAAATAAAGAAGATTATCAAAGCTTTTGCGATAGCTTTGGCTTTGAAGAAACCTTTGATCAAAAGCAAGCAATTAATGCCGTTGTGAGCGACATGCTTTCGCCAAAACCTATGGACAGGCTTGTCTGTGGCGATGTTGGCTTTGGTAAAACCGAAGTGGCTATGCGTGCAGCTTTTATCGCCGTTAACGACTCTAAGCAAGTGGCTATTTTAGTACCGACGACATTACTTGCTCAGCAACATTATGAAAACTTTAGAGACAGGTTTGCCAATTGGCCGGTGAGCATAGAAGTATTATCTCGATTTAAAACCGCCAAACAGCAAAATGAGGTCATCGCACAAGTTGAATCAGGTCAAATTGATATTCTTATCGGTACCCATAAACTGCTACAAAACAGCATAAAGTACAAAGATTTAGGATTACTTGTTGTTGATGAAGAGCACAGATTTGGTGTTAAACAAAAAGAGAAAATAAAGCAACTGCGCAGTAATGTTGATATCTTAACCTTAACGGCAACCCCGATCCCAAGAACGCTTAATATGGCGATGGGCGGTATGCGAGACTTATCTATTATTGCGACACCACCAGCAAAACGTTTAGCGGTAAAAACCTTTGTTAGACAAAGAGATGATGCGCTCATTAGAGAGTCAATTCTCAGGGAAACCTTACGTGGTGGCCAAGTTTATTTTTTACATAACCATGTCGATACCATAGAAAAAACCGCGGCAGATATTCAAGCATTAGTGCCAGAAGCACGCATTATTACCGCCCACGGTCAAATGCGCGAACGTGACCTAGAGCGCATCATGAGTGACTTTTATCACCAGCGCTATAACGTAATCGTCTGTACCACCATTATAGAAACCGGTATTGACGTACCCAGTGCGAACACCATTATTATGGATAGAGCCGATCATCTTGGCTTAGCTCAACTGCACCAATTACGCGGGCGTGTTGGTCGTTCGCACCATCAAGCCTATGCTTATTTATTAACGCCACATGAAAAGCGCATTACTAAAGATGCTAAAAAGCGCCTTGATGCCATTGCTTCACTGGAAGATTTAGGCGCCGGCTTTACCTTAGCAACCCATGATTTAGAAATTCGTGGCGCTGGTGAGCTGCTTGGTGAAGATCAAAGTGGCTCTATGTGCCAAGTCGGCTTTAGCCTCTATATGGAGATGCTAGATCAAGCCGTGGCAGCACTAAAAGAAGGAAAGCAACCATCACTTGATCAAGTCATGTCTAGCCAAACAGATATCGAACTGCGACTTCCAGCCTTGCTACCTGAAGATTATATTTTCGATGTTAGCCTGCGCCTTAGCCTTTATAAGCGTATTGCCAGCTGTAAAAACAAAACTGAGCTGGACGATATTCAAGTAGAGCTAATTGATCGCTTTGGCTTACTGCCTCAGGCAACAAAAAATCTCATTCACATTGCTAAGTTGCGCTTAAAAGCACAGGCTATAGGTATATCTCGTATTGAAGCTAATGCACAAGGCGGCTCGGTTGAATTTAGTGACAATACTCAAGTTGAACCTATGACAATAATTAACTTAATTCAAACGCAACCAGCGCAATATAAAATGCAAGGTGCCAATAAGCTTAAGTTTATTAAAGCCAGTGAAGACAGCCAAGCTAGATTTACTGTGATAACGAATCTGTTGAATGAATTAGCAAAATAACGCTATCATCATACTGCTTAACAAAAAATAATGAGTGCCGTTATCCATATAACGGCCCGAAATGGACGATTAATGAAACACAAAAACGCCTTCATGCCCTTTATTATTAGCACCTGTTTAACAACAAGTTTAAGCATGATGGCTTTTTCTAGCGCAGCTGCAGAAAAAAAACCACCTCGCTGGTTTGAAATAGAAGTGATTTTATTTCAACAGTTAGGAGACAAAACACTGCTAAAAGAGCAGTTTAACAAGGCTGTAGCATTACCTAAATACAAACGCTCTTTTGATCTGTTGTCATCTTATTTACAGCCAGATATTAGCTCACTAAAACAAAAGCTGCCGCTGTGCTCAAACAGACAACAGCTCTTTTTTGCACCTGACAGTATTATCTACGCAGGCATAAAACCAGAGCATGAATTAATTCAATCAGCGTCTTTATTTAAGGAAAAGTCCTTATCTGATATATCCAGTCAAGCACTGCCCATAGATGATAGCCGCTTTGATGAGTTTATCATTAACGGTATTGAGCCGACTGAGGCTTTAAAAACGGCTGATATTTTAGAGGCAAACACTCAAGAAATTACAAGCAAGGCTCAGGAAGTTAATCAGCAGCCGCAAGCTGTAACTGAAATAGACTCTTTTAACAACGACGAAAAAGAGGTTTTTGTCTCAACACTTTCTGCTGAGCAAATTAAGTTAATTTCACAAGCAGAGCGTTATTTTGAGCAACAGGCGATACCACATTATCAAGCTTTCCCAAACACTCAAGGTAACCGCTTATGTCAAATACCTTACAGCAGCTTTGCCCAATTGCTGACTCCAGCACAATTAAGCACATTTAAGCTAGATGGTTTTCCTGTCGAAAAAACACCTAAGGTTATCTCAGCCAGTGGCCATAGAAATGATGCTAGCCCTTACTTAATTAATAAAGACTCACTGTTACTTGGCGATATGATCACCCGCCTACGTTGGAGTAAAAATTTCAGACCATTAATGCATCTAGGCTGGCGACAAATTGGCATTACCCGAACAAAAGCGATACCAATGCAATTCTTTGCAGGCAAACACTTACAAAATGACTATCAACAAGCATTAAATAGCTACCAATATGCGCTTGCTTTACAAGAAAATGAAGTCGTAAAAGCAAACATTATGCAAGCACCTGCTCTAGATGAACAAGTAGAGCAACAGCAAATAAACCCAGATGAGCAAGCTAAAACATCAGCGAGCGAGCAGCTATTTTCCGCCAAGCTAGCCGCATTAATTAATCAGGCTAAGCAGCTTGATACTAGCAATAGCGAAGACGTTATCAAGCAACTAGGTCAAGAAATACAGCTTGAAATTGCCACTGAAGACTCTGGGGCTATAGCGGCAGATAAAGGCAATGAGCAAAACCTACTCATGGCGCCATTACCTCCAATTCAGCCATGGGAGCTAACCGGGCTGTTTAAAGTACACCTTGATCACTACTTATATATCACCGCTGACTTTAATATCGCAGTTGCAGATACTTCACTTGATGGCAACAGCAATCAAACAGCGTTAACTCAATATAAGCAGGTTAACTTTAGTCAAGACAGACGCGTTATCAGTGGTGAGGTGCACTACTTTGATCATCCTTACATTGGCATGATAGTGCAAATTCGTCGTTTTGATCCCAGCAAGCCAGCCGATGAAGCCGTTAGCCAAGCGGTTCGCTAATTAACTGCAGCTATAGCAACGACTATTAAAAACAATATAACAACTACACATTATTCAATAGGTTAAACTAATGGAAAAAGAAATTGAAATTCAAGCAGCCGTGTTTCGCCGCTTATTAGCACATTTAGACAGTAGAAAAGATGTGCAAAATATTGAGCTAATGAACTTAGCTGGTTTTTGCCGTAACTGTTTCAGTAAATGGACGGTCAGTGAAGCAGAAAAGCTTGGCGTTACCATAGACATTGAAACAGCCAGAGAGCAAGTCTATGGCATGCCATATAGCGAGTGGAAAGAAAAACATCAATTGCCAGCAACACCAGAGCAGTTAGAGAAATTTAACCAGTTAAACCCGAAAAAGTAATCGCACTATTATGGCTCTGCTTCCTTGCTAGGACACTTTGCCGGGAAGCAAATATCAAATATAACCCCTTGCTCTTGGTTACTAACCAGCTTAATTTTTCCCGCTAACTTTTGCGTTACTATGGTATGAACAATACTCAAACCTAAACCGCTGCCCCCCTGCTCTCGCTTGGTGGTAAAAAATGGCTCCATAACTTTATCTTGATGTTCCACAGGGATGCCGATGCCATCATCTTGATAGTGAATGTTAATATTACCCTCTGCATTGCCATTTAAGGTAATAATAATTTTGCCACCAGGCTTTTGGCCAAAACCATGTATAAGCGAATTAGTGATCAAATTAGAAACAACCTGAGATAACAAACCTGGGTAAGTATAAAACTGACAATCTTGCTGACAGTCAACTAAAACTGTCGCTTTAGCTCGAGTTAATCGAGGTTTTAAGCTATGCACTATCTCATTAATGTACTCAGATAAAACAATCTGACGCTGCTCTTCACTAATTTGATCAACTGATACCTGTTTAAAGCTCTTAATTAAGTTTCCAGCAGAGACAAGATTACTTGAGACAACTTGCATTGACTCAGTAGCGCTGGCAATAAATTTTTCCATATCAGATTTAGTTAACTCGCCCTTAGCAATTTGCTCTTCAATACGCGCTATTTTATCTGACATTAAACTCGCCGCAGTAATACCAATACTTATCGGCGTATTGACATCATGAGCAACACTTGCCAGCATTCGCCCTAAACCATCAATCTTTTCCGACTCCATTAATTGCTGGCGTTTTTCTAGTGCCTGTGTTTTTAACAAAGCCTGCTTAAAAGTGGTGAATGCTTTTGCCATTTGCCCTATTTCCAAGGTAGATGAAGCCAGATCAACTTGCGCGTCAACATTGCCATCCCCCAATTCAACCATAGCTTTGGAAATATAGCTTACGTGTTTAGTAATACGCCGCGTCACAAAGAAGAAAATCACCATTAATAAAACGTAAGCAAACATAATAAAAATAACGATAGCACTACTAATTTGTTCTGCTAAAGCCATTTGTTTGGTAATATCTGTGCTTATTTCAAGTACGCCACGCACATCACCTAACTGCCAATCAGCTTTAGGCGTTAATGGATGGTTATTATGACAATCAACACAAGCTTGTACTTGCATTTGATCCGCGATTGCTACCTTAAAAGACTTTTATCTCCTTGAATTTCTAAAGTTTCAATCACTTTCTCTGGTTGTTGATTTAATGCAAACCAAGCTTTTTCTTCAAATTTATCTAAATGGCGTTGCTCACGTTGTGGAAATGGGTAATGACTATATAAACGTAATTGGCTGCCATTTTTATCGAACAGCTCACTCAAGTCATGAATCATAGTCGCAGGTAAAGGAATGGTATCGCTTTTATTGTAGTGATCAATGGCTACCAACATATCAGTATTATCTTGTACCTTCTTGACAATATGCTGCGTGTAGTAAGCACGTAAGGTCTTAATCTGTTGAAGCGCATTAATCGAATTATGTGAGACTTGAGATTGGATTATTCTTTTTACAAAACTTGGCGTAGTGAAACTCACCAGCAAGACAATAACCAGCATAGCCATAGCAATGGGGAATATAATTTGAAAACGCAATGTCCTTTGTTTATTCATATTACATTATAATTTCTGGTGAGATGGCCCAATTAAGCCTGGTGTAAAAGTAGATCGTAGTCCTTTAACCTTAAGACAATTTCGACATATTTCAATGAGTAACCTTGTAGTTAAAGATAGACATATATACGCCGTTTTAACAGCCGTAAATTAACATAACACTTTCCTCTGTACAGGCACCGAATAGACTCTGATAAATTGCTTGTAAACAATCGCAAATTGTATACAATCGACAATACTATAATTCTAGTAGATAAATATTGTTATGAGTCAAATTCAACGAACTCCTTTTCAGAGTGCTTTTTATGTCGCCAATACCATGGAGATATTTGAGCGCTTAGCTTGGTACGGTATGTACACCTTACTAGCAAGTTATATTATGACCCCAGCTACACAAGGCGGTTTAGGTTTAGGCAACACAGAGCGTGGCTTAATCATGGGTGTTGTACCATTTTTCTTATATCTATTTCCTGTTATTTCAGGTGCGCTAGCAGATAGATTTGGTTATAGAAAAATGTTCCTGTTATCTTTTGCTTTAATGGCGCCTAGCTATTATTTATTAGGCTATGCCAAAGATTTAGCCAGTTTTATGAGTATCTTTATGCTCATCGCCTTAGGCGCAGGTATATTTAAACCTGTCGTCACCGCTACCATTAGTAGAACAACCGATGAAACTAACCGAGGCTTGGGCTTTGGTATTTTCTATATGATGGTAAATATTGGTGGTTTCTTAGGGCCAGTAATTGCACCCATAGTGCAAAAGAACTACGGCTGGGAATGGGTGTTTGTTTTTGCCTGTATTTGGATTTCTGTCAACTTTATACCTGCACTGTTCTTCTATAAAGAACCAAGCAGAGAAGCCAAAAACAAATCATTGAAACAAGTTTTTCAAGAGATGCAACAGGTTTTAGGTAATGGTCGTTTAGCACTTGCTGTTGTACCTCTGCTTATTTTACTGGTCTCTTACTACGCAGGTTTTATTACCAGCGGGAAATTAACAACAATAATCGCAGTAGTATTGATTGTTTCAGCCCTGTTATGGGACCTAGTTATTGCCAAGCTACCAACAAAAGCAAATGAAACACCCGCTTGGTATCTACAAAAAATGCGTGTTGGTAATAAGCCATTTATGACTTACTTACTGATTTTGACGGGCTTTTGGACTGTATACCTACAAATTTTTATCACTTTACCTGTTTATGTAAGAGATTATGTAGATACCAGTGATTTAGTGCGTCTATTACACTCAATCAGCCCATGGTTACATGACATATTTACAGCAGTTAACTTAGAAACCTTAGCCAGTGAAATCGCACGTTTAGCAGAAAAGTTCAACACCATTGAACTACAGCAAGCACAAGGGGCGATGAAAGAAATCACCACTACATTAGCAGCGCTTGATGTACGTATTCCAGCACAAGAATTAAAACAAAGCTTTGAAACCTTAGCACAGGTGCAACAATCAACAGGCTCAACCCTAGAATTAAGTGAGCAACTTGCCAGCAAGTGGGCGAATGATTATCGACAAATGAACCCGGCCACTATTTTAAGTCTAGACTTTTTAATGATCATATTATTCCAAGTAGTCATTAGCCGTTTTATTGACAAGTTTAAGCCATTACCAACGCTAATCGCTGGTACAGCCATTTTATCTTTCTCTATGTTAATGAATAGTGCTGGTCATGCCGTTGTCTTTGGCGGTTTATTAGTGGCCTGCTCAGTTATTGTTTTTGCTATTGGTGAAATGACAGCATCACCAAAGAGTCAAGAGTATGTTGCTTCATTTGCTCCAGCTGATAAAGCAGCCATGTTTATGGGTTACTATTTTGTCTCTATGGCATTAGGTAACTTATTTGGCGGCTTACTATCTGGTTGGCTTTATGACTCATTAGCAGTCAACCTAAATAACCCAGCGCTAATGTGGGCTGTTATTGCCTTACTTGGCCTAGTAACCTGTGTTGCTTTGTATCTATTTAACCGTCACTTTGTTGATGAGATTGAAAAGCAACAACAATTACAGTTAGAGGCAAGTTAAGCATGCAAATTAGAAAAGTAAACCCTGCCAAGCAATTTGAACAATGGCAAGTAAACACTGAGCAAGAAAGTTATAAAACTATCAATACGCTGGAATGTCACACAGGTGGCGAGCCTTTACGTATTATAACCAGTGGCTTTCCTGAGCTTGCCGGAAACACTATTTTAGCAAAACGTAGAGATTGTCAGGAAAACCATGACGATCTTCGCCGCGCCCTGATGTTTGAACCACGCGGTCATGCCGATATGTATGGCGCGATTATTACTGAAGCAGAACGAGAAAATAGCCATTTTGGTGCTATTTTTATCCACAACGAAGGCTATAGCACCATGTGTGGCCATGCGGTAATTGCCCTAGCGAAGTGTGCTGTTGAGTCGGGTGTGGTTGAGCAAACAGGTCAAGTAACCGAGGTTGTTATTGATGTACCTTGTGGGCAAATTTTTGCCAAAGCCTTTGCAGAAGGTAATATTATTACTCAGGTAACCTTTAACTGTGTGCCATCTTTTGTTTTAGCAAAAGAGCAAAGTGTTGATGTTGATGGTATTGGCAAGGTTGATTTTGATGTTGCCTTTGGCGGCGCATTTTACGCCTACGTTGATGCTGCAAAGCTCAATTTATCACTCGAGCCTAAAAACCAAGAGACCTTAATTGATTATGGCCGCAAAATTAAAGCCGCTGTGATGAATCAAATGGCTATTGAGCACCCTGTAGAAGAAGATTTAAGCTTTTTATATGGGGTTATTTTTATCGATAAATCACCTAATGCCGATGTTCACAGTCGTAATGTCTGTATTTTTGCTGACGGTGAGCTAGATAGAAGCCCTACTGGCAGTGGTGTTAGTGGCCGCATTGCTTTACACGTTGCCAAAGAAGAAGTGGCGCTAGAGCAAGCCATTATTATAGAAAGTATTTTAGGTAGCCAATTCAATGTTAAAGCCATCGAAAAACTTGACTTTGCAGGCTTTGATGCTGTCATCCCTCAAGTCACAGGCGATGCGCATATTTGTGGTAAAGCACAATGGTTAATCAACCAAGCTGATCCACTAAAATACGGTTTTTTATTAAGATAAACGAATTTAAAGAGAGTAACTATGAAACTTAATCGCTTACGCCAACAAGTCTTCACTCAGTCACAAAGTGCGATGATCATTTTCAGTGATATCAACATCACCTATTTGTCAGGCTTTACAGGTCATGCTGCCACATTAGTGTTCACAGAGCACAACAATTACCTACTGACTGATTATCGTTACGTTGAGCAAGCCGAAAAACAAGCAACTGAATTTACAGTGATTTGTCGTGACCGCGCTAACCAAAGCTTAGCATCATTAATTGCTGAGTTATTGCTAAAAGATAACTGTCAACAAGTAAACTTTGAAAGTGATCACATCAGCGTTGAACAGTGGCAACAAATTCAAGCAGAGATCCAACAACAAGCCAATATTAGCGAATTTATTGGCAAAACCGGTATTGTTGAAACCTTTAGAATGGTTAAAAGCCAAGATGAAATTGACTCGATTCGCCAAGCGGCAAAAATTGCTGACCAAGCCCTAGCTAATATTCTACCTTTAGTGAAAGAAGGCATTAGTGAGCGCGAATTATCTAACGAACTTGAGTATCAAATGGCTAAACTTGGCTCTGAAGAGCTCTCTTTTGCCACCATTTTATTATTTGGTGCTCGTGCTGCCATGCCGCATGGTATCCCGTCGGCATCAGTAAAATTAAAACGAGGCGACTTTATTCTGGTTGACTTTGGTGCTGTGGTAAATGGCTACCGCTCAGATATGACGCGTACCTTTATCTTTGCTGAAGCTGACGAAAAACAAAAGTCTATCTACCAAACCGTAAAAGATTCTCAACAAGCAGCACTTGATGCCATTAAAGAAGGTATCGAAGGTAAAGCATTGCAAAAGATTGCTGACGATATCTTAATTGCTAGTGAATATGGTAAATATCGTGGTGAAGGATTAGGCCATGGTGTTGGCTTGCAGCTGCATGAGTGGCCATTTATCGGTCCACATTGTGACTATAAAATGGAGCTAGGCTGCGTATTTACCGTTGAACCAGGCATTTATATCCCTGATTGGGGTGGTGTAAGAATTGAAGATGATGTCGTCTTAACCGAGAACGGTCTTGAAATCCTTAATGAATCACCAAAAGAGTTAATCATTTTATAATGACTTAGCAGTACTAGAGTGCAAGGCAAGCTTAGCCTTGTACTCTAATGCTGTTGAATTAGCGTTAACAAGAGAACAACATGAAAATCATCAGTACAGAACAAGTACAGCAATCCCTTAACTTTGCCGAGCTGATCCCCTTACTAAAAACGAGTTTTGCTAAGCCGTTTCATATGCCACAGCGCAATGTACTTTCATTAGAACCAGAGAACGACGATAACCATGATGCCTTTGCTTTGCTTCCTTCTTGGAATGAAGAAGTCATTGGCAACAAAATGTTTACCTATTTTCCCGACAATGCTGCCAAACATGACATTCCAGGGCTTTTTTCTAAAATCATGTTATTTAAGCGTGAAACGGGTGAGCCATTAGCATTAGTTGATGGTACAAGTGTTACCTATTGGCGTACTGCGGCGGTTTCCGCTTTAGCAAGTCAACTGCTTTCAAAACCAGATAGCCGTAATTTCATGCTTTTTGGTACAGGCAATCTTTCCGGCTATTTATTAGATGCACATTTATCAGTAAGAGACATCAAGCAAGTAACTATTTGGGGGCGAAGCCAAGAAAAAGTTGCCCAGCTAATTGAAAGCTATAGCACAAAATACCCTGCCGTTAACTTTCGTGTAAGCCAAGATGTTAATGTTGAAGTTGCCAGTAGCGATATCATCTGTTGTGCTACAGGCTCACACAGCCCATTATTTAATGGTGAAGCACTAAGCCCTGGCACTCATGTTGATTGTTTAGGTAACCATATGCCTAACGCTCGAGAATGTGACAGCACAACAATCACCAAAGCAAGAGTATACGTTGATAGCCTAACCAATACCTTAAATGAGGCCGGAGAAATACTTATTCCTATTGAAGAAGGTGTATTTAATGCAAAAGATATCGTAGGTGAATTAGCTGATATGTGTAAAAACCCTGATCTGCTTCGTCAATCGGATGAGGAAATCACGGTATTTAAATCTGTAGGCACAGCGATTAGTGACCTTATTGCAGCCCACTTAGTATTTAAAAAGAATAGTTAGAGGTTAGTTAAGGCTCTTTTTAACTATAAAGTAAGCTAATTAAGAGAAGGCCCCCCTGCCTTCTCTTAATAACTCACTAGGGGTTGTTGATCTTTGCTGTACATATCTTGTTCAGCAGTACATCGGTAGCCACATTAACATAAATGCCAGCGATACCATGCTGGCATAATTCCTTCCTAATTTATCATATCTCGTTGAAATAGCTCTAAAATGCTTGATTCTCGCAAATGCATTTTCAACCAAATGACGATATTTGTATAAGCACCAATCCATGCTTGTTTTATCTATGTCTTGTCCGTAATTACGTTTGGCAATAACCGTTACCCCGCCCAGCTCTCGAACAAATTTGCGAAATGGCTCACTGTCATACCCTTTATCACAAACTACGGTATTTACATCATCTAACTGCGCTACCAAACTTTCTGCATGAACGATGTCGTGTCGTTGACCTTCTGATAGCTCAAAGCAAATTGGCAAACCACCACTATCCACTGCCAAGTGAATTTTAGTTGAATTTCCCCCTCGACTTTTTCCTATTTGTTCAGAATTGTCAGTAGCAGCCCCTGTACTGTGTTGGTGTGCTCGAACTATAGAACCATCAAGAAAGACCCAATCATAATCTGAAAGTTTGGCTAACTCATTGAATAGCATATTCAATAAGCCTTTCTTCGACCACAAATTAAAGCGACGATAAATGCTACTCCAGCCGCCAAACTCTGTTGGTAAATCGCGCCACGGGATGCCTGTTCTCAGTCGATATAATATCCCCTCAAACGTCATTCTGTGTTTTGGTTTGTTGTATATGCGGCCAGTGCTCTTCATTACTTGAAGTAGCTTTAACCACCGCTTATCAGTTAGCATTAGTCTAGGCATGGTATTGAGTTGTTAGTTTACTTTTGGCGAAGCAAATTATAACGCTTTACCATGCCGCTCAAAAAACACTCGCGAAAGATCAACAGCCCCTAATCAATAAAATCAATTTTATCCTCATACGCCGATAAAATAGCACTGACCCGAGTACCTAATGCTCTTGTTCCTCTTCTTACTTGAATGCATCTAGCCTGCCTAAGCTCAGTTCGTTTTAACTGATTAATATCCATCGCCTCTTTGCCATCAATAATAAATAATGTTGCCCGTTTAGTTTTGCTCATTAAAGTACTCCGCCAGTTTCATCTGCGTAGGAATCAACACACTCAGTTGATAAATCAATTATTTGTCTACTCCAGCCGTTAATAATGCCATTAGCCTGATGATCGATAAAAATAAAGGTTGCATTGGTTTTTCTTTCATTTTCACCCAGTTGTGCAATCGGCATTGAGGTTTGAAAGTTATGATCGTAATAAATATCGACAAAAGCATTGGAGTGCTGACCATCTAAATAGACAAGCCAGCGAGCACTTTGTGATTCAGCCTTATAATTTAAGCGAAAAGGCTCGTGACCATCTTGATAAAAAATAAGATAAAAATCCTCTACTGCTGGCTCTAAGGTTGAGAACTTTTCTTCTAGGCTTAAACAACTTGCTATCGCCCCTTCAATAGGCTTGGGGTTATTAATGGCTAAAATAGGGTCTGGTACTGCCTCTGGCTCAGAGGAGTTACAGGCAATAAGCAATGAGCTTAAAACGCCTACGACAAATAAGTTTCTAATCATAAAATCTAGTCAATCTGCTGAAAATTAAAAAACACATCAAAGGTAAGAAAGCAGCAAATGAAATGACTCATATGCTTCGTAGAAACAGTTTATTTGTAAGAAAAAACGAAAACTGTGCTTATTCGTCAGTTTGCTGTAGTAATTTGTTATATATCAAAAAGGGCGAAATTAAATTCCAAATACGCCCTATTGCCCGTTATCATAGAGATACAAACCAATAGACCAAGTGTATTTAACGATAAGCATATATAAACATGTGACTAATCATGTTAAGTAAGACGCCTTTGGTGAAAAAGTGTAATGAAAAGAGTGTAATAAATGAAAGAACCTTTAAAGCAAGTATCTGAAATCGTCGCCAAAGCAAACGATCTTTTTTATCAAAAATACACTGATGTAAATACCATTATTGGTATCATTGACAAAGCGCTTCGACAACAAGGCATGAATACTGATGCCGTCACCATTGATTGTATCGCTCAAAACAAAAAGCTTGTCTTGTTAATGCATGATGACAGACCCGATACCATTGATTTAGCCTTTGGCGATAAAGAGGGAAATATTTTTGCTAGCTCACATTTAGAAATGAAAAGGCTATCAGTTGAGCAAATGCTGGCATTACTTGAGAGTAACTTTGTCGTTAAAAAACATTAACGCCGTATTGGCTTAGGAGAAACTTGCCGTTAATGTTCCTTCTAAGCCTTTTATTGTTCTTTATCGTTATTTAAACTGTGCAATTTCTTGCTCAGATAAATATCGCCACTCACCTGGTGCTAAATCGGCAAGCTTTACATTACCTATGCTTTCTCTATGTAAGCCAACAACACGGTTACCAACCGCGGCAAACATGCGCTTAACTTGATGGTATTTACCTTCAGTAATAGTTAAGAGCACTTCATCAGTATCCACTTGCTGTAAAACCGCAGGCCGAGTTAAATTAGCTTCACCTTGCAATTGAATGCCTGCTTTAAAGTGCTCGACTAAGCCAGGTAATTCATCTGCCATAATCTCATCACGAAGCCAGACACGATAAACCTTAGGACACTGTTTTTTCGGCGAAATAACATTATGAGACCATCTGCCATCATCAGTAATCAACACTAGGCCTGTTGTATCAGCATCTAACCTACCAGCAATGTGTAAATCAAATGCTTTATCAACATCTATAAAATGTAAAACTGACGGATAAATTTCATCAACATTTGAGCAAATGGTTTCGGCGACTTTGTGCAACATAATATAGCGTGAACTTCGCGCGACTAATTCGTGACCATCAATAGTAATACTATTGTTTTCGTGAACTTGCATCGCAGGATCTTTAGCTACTTCACCATTAACTTTGACATCACCTGTTTTAAGCAGCTTTTTGGCTTCGTTTCTACTTAACTCAGTGCTTTTACAAATAAACTTATCTAGGCGCATTACAATCTTTTACTTCACAATAAATACTAAACCGCCATTATCCTCATTGCTCGCGTGCGCGCAATAGTAACTTTTCATTTCTCCAAGGTATTTAATAAGCTATAAAAGCAATTAAATAAAACTCAGCATAAAAAATAAACAGACAAGAAAAAATATTGTTATGATTGATAAAAAATAACCATATTAGCGCAGTCAATTACAAGGAAGCATAATGAAAACCTTGCCTCGCCGATTAAAAAAACACACCATTCGCTATACCGTTGTCAGTATCTTTATTTTGGCGACCCTAATCACAGCCACAGTTGCTATTGGCCTTCAGTATTACTTTAGTAAGTCTATGGCAACAGAAACGGCAAGCGAGCTTTTTCAATTAGCCAGTAAAAACACTAAAAACCATCTACTTGCTACTGATATCAAAGCTGAAAGCTTAACCCTGATCTTAGCGCAAATTGGTGAGCTAGTTGCCGAGAATGAAATTGCTCCTGATACTTACAACATCTTTGCCGAAGTTTTAAAGTCTAATAGCGATTTATATGCTATCTACATCGGACTAGATAACGGTGATTTTTATGAATTAATTAATCTAGAAGCCAGCCCGAAAATTCGCGCGCAAATCAAAGCCTCATATAAAGATCGCTGGGTAAGCGTCACCATTAATGGTCAAGGTGAACAAAGAAAGCGAACCTTTAACTATTTCGATGCAAATATGCAGTTACGTGCCAGCCGTGCAGAGCCAAGCCATTATGATGCCACGACAAGGCCTTGGTTTGTCAATGCCAGTCAGGCAAGTGTTTATAGAACAGATCCCTACCTATTTCAGCATTTACAGGCTCCTGGGCGTACTTATTCAACTAAAGTACCCAACACAAACATTACCCTTGCAGTTGATATTGCCTTATCTTCAATCGATGCTTACCTCACTAAACAGGGCCTCAATGCGCAAGGCAAAACAGATAAAGATATTTACCTTTTTCAGCAATCCGGTGAAATTATATCCACCAATAAAAGTCAAACTAGGCAGCTAAGTACATTAACTAGCTCACCACTGCCATTAACTGTAGCAGAGCAGCAACTGGTGCAGTCAAGTGGCGAAATTATTGTCTCTAATGAAAATGACTGGGCACCGATAGACTTTTCGGTGGCGGGAGCCCCACATGGCTACAGCATTGATTATTTAAATTTAATTAGCCAAATGACCGGCTTAAACTTTAAGTTTGTTAATGGTTTTAGTTGGTTAGAACTAACAGAAAAATTTAAACAAAATGACATAGATATCCTACAACCTATTTTCAAGAACAAAAATAATGCCCAACTCGGCCTGTATTCAAACAGCTTTTTATCACTCCCCTTCGCTATTATTACCCAAGAGTTAGGCCAAGGGAGTGACAATAATATTAGCCATTTATCACAACTTAATGGTAAAGAACTCGCTATACCTGCTGGCTGGTCCATTATAGAAAGTGTTAAAGCACATTTTCCACAAATCAGCATTATTGAGCTTGCCTCAACCAAAGCTGTGCTAGAAGCGGTGGCAAACGGTGAAGTTTATGCGGGCTTAGATAATGAAATTATTTTTAGCTATACACAAAAACAATTCTTTATTGAAAATATCAAATACCACACCAATATCGATTTTTCACCTGCCAAGGTAAGCCATAATTTACATTTTATGGTTAATAAATCGCGAGCTGATTTATTGGCTATTATTAACAAGGCGATTAAACATATTAGCCTTGAGCAACATCAATTTCTTAAAGATAAGTGGTTAAGCGACAAACAAATTGAAAAACAAGAGCTAAGTGTCGTGCCCCATAAAGAGCTTTTGCAACTGACAGAGCGAAAAGATAGCTATGATCAGTTAGTCCCCTTAGAGATTGACGGTGTCTTACATTATATTTACTTAACTCCTGCAAACCACGATCATAGTGAATTTTTAGCCATATTAACGCCAAGTGACAGTATTTTTGCTTCCAGTAATGCCAAGGTGCAGCTTTCTATTCTAATCACCTCTGTCTGTCTGTTTTTTGTTTTACCGGTAAGCTGGCTATTTTCAGGCCCCATAGTAAAACCAATAAAACAACTTGCCCAAGAGAATGAAAAAATTAAGAACAGGCAATATGCAAGCGTGACCAAAGTTGCAACAAACATTAAAGAAATTGACGCATTGGCAGTCTCTCTAGTTGAAATGTCTAGCGCTATTCAACACCATGAAAAGAGCCAAATAGAGTTAATGGATGCTTTTATCCAATTAATTGCCCAAACCATAGATGATAAGTCCCCTTATACAGGCAATCACTGTAAGCGTGTTCCTGATTTAGGCTTATCATTAGCAAATGCCGCAGCAGAATCAAACAGCCCGCCATTTAAGGACTTTTCTTTTAAATCAGAAGAAGAGTACCGAGAGTTTAAAACCGCGGCCTGGTTACATGATTGCGGGAAAATTATTACCCCAGAGCACATAGTTGATAAAGGTTCAAAGCTTGAAACTATTTACAACCGCATTCACGAAGTCCGTATGCGCTTTGAAGTGTTATGGCGTGATGCTGAAATTGAGTTTCATCAACAACTCGCGAAAAATCCAGAGCAAAAACAGCAATTAAGCGCAGCATTAGCCGATAAACAGCAACAACTAACTGACGATTTTGCCTTTATCGCCAGTGCCAATGTTGGCGGCGAATTTATGAGTGATGATAAGGTGGCACGCTTAACTGAACTAGCCAAAATAACCTGGCAACGACACTTCGACGATACCTTAGGCTTATCTCCGGTTGAAGAGCTAAACCTTAAAAGCAGCAAGCCAACATTGCCAGCAACAGAAACCCTGCTAATTGATAAGCCAGAGCATATTATTGCCAGAACAAATGCACCAAACTTTGATGATAAATTAGGCATAAAAATGACAATTCCTGAACATCAATACAATCTTGGTGAGCTATACAACTTATCTATATCTAGAGGCACATTAACCGCCGAAGACAGGTTTAAAATTAATGAGCACATCATTGGCACAATTAAGATGTTAGACAAACTGCCCTTCCCGAAAGAGCTGGCTAGAGTCCCCAGATACGCATCGACACACCATGAAACCCTGATAGGTACAGGTTATCCTCGAAAATTGAGCGCAGAAGATTTATCCATTCCAGAAAGAGTGCTAGTGATAGCCGATATCTTTGAAGCGCTAACAGCAGGTGATAGACCCTATAAAAAAGCAAAGTCGCTTAGTGTCGCCATTGATATCTTGCATAAATTTGCCTTAGAGCAGCATATTGACTTTGATCTATTTGAGCTGTTCTTAACATCGGGAGTCTATTTAGATTTCGCCGAAAAACATATGAAAGACGAGCAAATAGATAAGGTGAATATTGCTCAGTATATTCGCAAAAATAAACAAGAAATAGCCATAGCGAGTTAAAGCAAGTTAAGCCTAACTAGGCCTAACTTGGCTTAGTTAGAGCTTGTTTTGCATAGAGAATAATAGCCAAAAAAAATCCTGCCTCGGCAGGATTTTTTATCAACTAATCAACTAAGTTAATCGTTTATTATTTCTTAAACTGTTTGCGTGAAGCAAAACCTAATAAACCTAAGGCAATAAGCGCGACACTGGTTGGCTCAGGAATACTTGCAGCATTTAAACTTGCTACATTTAAGTTATTCCACTGGTTAGCATCATTTTTAAAACGAATTGAGCTAGCACCATTACAACAATGTTCAGCCCAGAAAATATCAACCACTTTATTCGCGCGCGTTAAGTCGTTTAAAGCGACAGTGAAAACATCTGAATTATTCCAGTTATATCCCCACCATAAATCATCAGTTCTTGACTGTACAAGTTGACCATCTAAATAAACAGCAGCGCCAAAACCTGCATCTAAACCTAATTCAAAGATCCAGTTAGTGTTTGCTCTATCAATATTTAAATCGATTTGTACATGGCTAAAACTGTCATTACCAGACTGAACTCGAGTAAAGTCTAATAATTCAGTGCTGGTAATTGCCGATAACTGTGCATTCCATGACGCCATAAAGTCAGTATTATCGATACCATGATTTGGCGCATCGTGATCTAAACCACGAGTTTCAAACGTAATTAGCGTTGCACTAGCATTGGCACAAAGTAATAACGCCGTGGCACAAAGTGTTTTTATATTCTTTAAAATCATTACTACATTTTCCATTATTCAAAAAAATTATGACAAAAAAATCACTCGCCCTATAAGGCAAAAACCACGCCAACTTATAAGCTTATGAAATTAAACATGTTTAAAATACAAGCAAATTGATATGTAAAGAAATCTGACAGTCATCAACCAGTTATTGGACATTAAATCAATAATCAAGCTTCGCTTTCAGCTAAATACCAATAACCTTGATCAAGTAAATCTTTCATTAAATTGATGAAATCTAAATTGCTCGACCACTGAGTCAATTCCTCAGGCTCTACCGTGACCTGATCACACAATAATTTAACCGCAGGTATGATTTCAACAGAGAACTCAACTTGTTCGCCATTAATATAACAAATCCCCTGTTCAATGGTATTCGCTAAATAAAAAGCACGTAAACCACCTAATCGCTTAAACGCATGGCTCGTTAATAACTGGCTAACCTCTTCTAAGGTAAATGGCTCCTCTGGTAACATAATATCTAATTCATGTTTTGCCGAGGTTAAAAACTTACCGGCAAAGCTTGCAAATAAGCGCTCATCATCAAGTAAGCCCTGTATTTGCGCCTTAATGCTTTGGTAGTCTGCTTTACTGACTTCACCTGAGTGTTCAACAACTTTTCTATCAGGATCTTCAAGTAATTGCCCTCCAAGCTCATTATCAATAAGATAATCAGCAAAACCGCTTAATAAATTCACCGCCGCATTAGCCCTAAAGCCAACAGAAAAGCTCATTGAAGTTTCAAGGGTAATACCCTCATGTGGAAATCCAGGGGGAATATAAATAATATCTCCAGGCTCGAGTTCTGCATCGATTATCGCTTCAAAAGGCTCAACATGGAGCAAAGCTTCGTGGGCAGCAAATTCAGTATGTTGGCCTCTATCCCCTACACGCCATCGCCTTTTACCTGAGCCTTGGCAAATAAAGACATCATAATTATCAATATGTGGACCAACACTACCGCCTGGGGTTGCAAAGCTTGCCATTAAATCATCTAAGCGCCAATGCGGAATAAAGCGAAATGGCTCAATAAGCTGTGCCGCTTCTTCTGAGAAGTTATCAAGGGCCTGTACCACCAAAGACCAATTTTCATTCCCCAGATGCTCATAGCTTTCAAAAGGGCCAAACTTAGCTTGCCACTTGCCCTCTTCCTTATAAACTAAGCGAGACTGCACTTCTTCTTCCATGGCTAAGCCCGCCATTTCATCTGGGCTAATCGGATCTTGAAAATCTTTAAAACCTTGGCGAATAACTACAGGCTTTTTCTGCCAATATTCATCTAAAAACGCTTGCGGCGTTAACTGTGCTAAATCTAAAACGTACATGAAAGTCTCATTTTCTTGAAAAGTAAGGTCATTAATCAGCTGAAATAAGCAAAATTAGGCAATCGACATACCAGCAATTTTATGCCAAAAGCCATTACATTCATTAACACCATCAAGTGGGTAGTTAACAGGCTCTATTAATTGCGCTTTAAACTTATCTAATTGCTCAAATGCTTGCTCACTATCAGCACTAATGCGGGCAATATCAACTCCCATTGCCTGAAGCGAGCTCAGCTCATTAATCAAATTATACTGGTATCCTGACATAGTTTGAATACCATTAAGCACAAAGACTTTTTCTCCTTCCCTACTGTTCATGCGTCGTCCCTGCGGATAGTTAATGCAGCAGTATTGGCAATCATCTTTTGCTCTATCTTCTGAGCGGGCGGTAAAACAACGTGCTGAGTAAGCTAAAGGTAAATAACCCCATGAAAAGACTTCACACTCAAACTGCTCACGTATCCCCTGCTCTGTTGCTTGCTCAAGCAAGGTTTTTAACCAATCACCAGATAATTCAACTGGCATCAACCAACGAATCATGCCTTGTTTTAAAAGCACTTTTAGTGTGGAAACGTTATAACAGTTAATCGCAGGCCCTGCGACAAACGGCATTTTAAGATCATGCATAATTTGCACGGCACTTAAATCATTGGCTTCAACAAGAAAATCACCATTATCACAAAGTCGTTTAAGGACCTGAATTTCAGCGGGTGACTCTAATAATGTCATGGTTGACACAACCACTTGCTTATTACAGTCTTTCGCGACTTCATGAGCAAGATTTAGCCAATCTTTGGCTCTTAATTCACGACGCTTTGAACATACGGTTTCGCCAAGATAAATAATGTCTGCACTTGAAGATTTTGCTTTATGGTAAAAGTCTTCAACTTGCGCTTTAGGCCAGAAAAATAAACTAGGGCCAAGAGAAAATTTCATGTTTTTTCCTATACGATGTAATTGAGTATCAGCACGCACTTAGCATTTATTGCCACTTTCTATGGTAAGCACCTAAGGTGGTTTGTGAGCCTTCAGATAAGTTTGCTAAGGTATTCATCCAAGCACCTTCCACGGCAAAGTCTTCAGGGCTTTGTTTATATCTATCAAGTGCCATACGCCACGTTTTTGCTACTTGTTCAACATAAGCTGGGCTTCGCTGTCTGCCTTCAATTTTTACCGAAACAATGCCCATAGCAATTAATTCAGGAATCAGCTCTAACGTGTTCAGGCTGGTTGGCTCTTCTAGTGCGTGATAGACATTGTTATCAACTTCAAAACGACCTTTACATAAGGTTGGATAACCGGCATTTTCATCACTTTGGTATCGATCAATTAAGACATTATTTAAGCGCGACTCTAACCCTTGCTCTGTCTCTTGCCAGCGCACATATTTAGCTGGGGAACACGCGCCTACAGTATTAGGCGACTCACCTGTCATATAAGAAGATAAGTAACATCGCCCCTCAGCCATAATGCATAAGCTACCAAAGGCAAATACCTCTAAAGAGACAGGGCTAGATTTTGCCAATTGTCTTACCTGCTGAACTGAAAGCACCCGTGGCAATACCACACGATCAACATCAAAATTATTTTTAAAAAACTTTATCGCTTCAAGGTTAGTGGTTGAAGCTTGTACCGACACATGGCGTTCAACATCAGGGTACTTATTCGCGGCATAATCAAGTACACCAACATCGGCAATAATTAATGCGTCAGTACCAATGGCAACCGCATTATCAACCGCCTTACGCCAGCGCTCTTCGCCATCAGCATGAGCAAAAGTATTTATCGCCACATGCAATTTTTTACCGCGCTCATGTACGTAATCTGCGGCTTTGGCAAGTTTACCATCGTTAAAATTAAGGCCAGCAAAATGTCTGGCATTAGTGTCATCTTTTAAGCCAATATAAACCGCATCAGCACCGTTATCTATGGCAGTTTTTAGCGCAGGTAAATTACCCGCAGGACAAAGTAACTCCACATTTATCTCCAGATTTACTCTCGCAGAGCATTGAAAAATGGCGTTTAGTGTAAAGTTTAACGATAACTGCTTTATTGATATGTATTAAAGAAAACTTGATCTGCATTAGGTTAATTTTCTAATGAATTGCTAGAATTCTTGCCATTGTAAGTTTAATTAGAGACTGCCTGTGTTGAGTACTTCCTTCGCCCTTATAAATAACATCATCCCGAGTAAAGATACCTTAGACACGATTGAACAACGCTTACCACTAAAACTTAGAGCAAATATCATCAATATCATGCCTAAAATATTAAAGCCAAGCTTTAGCTTACTGCCTTTTAGTGCGCAAAAATCAGCCTTAATTCCAGCATTATCATCGGTGTTTAGGGAAGCGTTAGAAGACGGTGACTTTGAGTTTCTCCAAGACAAATGGCTTAAGATATCAGTCACTGACTTAGGTTTAAACTGGTGGCTCAGCTATGATCACGACAGATTAATTATGGCCTCACCCGATGCGGCTATCCAAGAAGATGTCAGTTTTAGCGCTAATGGTGATGATTTAATCCTGATTGCTGGGCGTAAACAAGACCCGGATACCTTATTTTTTCAGCGTAGATTAAAGATTGAAGGCGATACCGAGCTTGGTTTAGAAGTTAAAAATTTGATTGATGCCATAGATATTGACCAGCTACCTAGCACAGTGCATAACTTAGTTGAATTTAGCGCTAACTTTATCCAAAACACACAAGATTGCCTAAAATCTGCTCAACAATAAGCGCTCAATAAAAAAGGCTTTGTACTTAAGTGCTCTATTATTAACACCTAAAATACAAAGCCTTTTCAACACATAGCAGATATACAGCTAGAGCCTTGCCGCGTACTCTCTTGCTTTGGCAAGATCTTCTGGGGTATCTACCCCTTCAACTGGCACATTACTTGATGCCACAGCCACATGAATTTTTTCCCCCTGATAAAGCACTCTAAGTTGCTCTAGCGCTTCTATTTGCTCCAATTCACTGACCGGCCAGCTAACATAATCTTTAATAAAACCTGCACGATACGCATAAATGCCCACATGACGCAAATAAAAATCCCCGATGGCTTTAATATCTTTATCTGTACTGGCTTGAGCGGTTAAAAAGCGCTCTCTATCATAAGGAATTGTCGCTCTTGAAAAATACAAGGCATAGCCGTTTTGATCGGTAATCACTTTCACCGCATTAGGATTAAATGCTTCTTCCACACTGTGAATTTTAATGGCAAGTGTCGACATGCGCGCAATATTTTCACTGCTTGTTTGCGCGCTTAAATTTTTCGCTACCTGACGAATATTCTCAGGTGGAATAAATGGCTCATCCCCTTGAACATTGACAATAATTTCATCATCATCAAACTGATAAAGCGACATCACTTCAGCTAACCTTTCAGTACCAGATTGATGATCGGCACGTGTTTTACATACCTCCCCACCAAAGCCCGTTACTACCTGCTCAACTTCATCATTATCGGTTGCGACAATCACTTTACGTGCGCCACTTAGCTGTGCTTTTTCAACCACCCATTGAATCATAGGTTTGCCTTGAATATCGGCAAGCACTTTACCCGGTAAGCGCGAAGATTGATACCTTGCAGGAATAACAACCACAAATGAAGGAATAGCCTCGGTCATGTTCTGCTCCCTAGCTAGCACTTGTGTCAGTTGTGTCTATTTTACGTGCTTCTGCTTCCAATAACACAGGGATACCTTTTTCTATGCTGTAAGCTAAACGGTCAAAATTACATATTAGCTCTTGCGCTTCTTTGTTGTACTCAAGCTTTCCCTTACATACTGGGCACGCTAAAATTTCCATTAATTTTGTATCAAAAGCCATAGTCATTCTCTTTAATAAATTATTTTCTTAATATCATCTAACATCACAAGCGTTAACTTAGCTAAGCTTACGAAACTTTAGTCAAGTTTAAGCTTAGTGGTTAAAAGTTGTAGTAATTGTGCTTGCTGCTCTTCTGAGTAGCTTGCCTCAACGGGCAAGTACCACCAATTATCTTGGGCAAAATGGCGACACTTTACCGCATCTTTTTCTGTCATAAGTAGCGGAGTATTATCGTCATAGTGAATAAAATCATCAAGGCAAAAACTGTGGTGATCAACAAAGCCTTGTTGTATATCAAGCTCAAAGCCTAAGTTTGATAGGGTATTAAAAAAGCGCTGCGGATCGCCAATACCAGCCGCAGCATTGACGTTAACTGATTTATCTCTCAATGCTTTAACTGATAAAACCTTGCCCGTTTTTAGCTGCACTACATCCGTTGCCAGCAATGACATCGCAATCGTTTTCTCTTGGCAGCTTGCCAGTGCATTATGTAATGAATTATCTAACGCTTGCCCGCCATTAACCACAACTAAATCCACCTCGCTTAATCGGCTAACACCTTCACGAAGCGGCCCCGCGGGTAATAACAAGCCATTACCAAAAAGCCTATTACCATCAACAATAATTAACTCAATATCTCGTTGTAAGCGATAATGTTGAAGACCATCATCACTGATAATGACATCACAACCTTTATCAATTAATGCTTGTGCGCTCGCTATGCGATCACTACCAACAGCTAATGGCACCTGACAACGCTGATAAATTAATATTGGCTCATCACCTGCTTGCTCAGCCGTGCTGTGCTCATCTAATAAAAATGGATAATATGGCGCTTGTCCGCCATAGCCACGAGATATAACACCAGGATTAAAGCCAAGTGCTTTAAGCATTTTCACAAGGCTTAGCACCATAGGGGTTTTGCCATTACCGCCAATGCCAATATTACCCACGACAATAACCGGTTTTGATAATTGCACAGATTTAATGAAACCGAGGCGAAAGAACAGCCTGCGCACTGTCGTTATTAAGTAAAACAATAGCGTTAATGGCAGCAGTAACGGCACTAATACGTACTTCGCCTTATGTTGCTTAAACCAAACCTTTTCTATTAATCGCATATTCAGTTAAACGCCAACAGTATTAGGAATCAAACTGAAAACTATGCAATTGTGCATAAGCACCGCCTTGTTCAAGTAGGCTTTGATGATTGCCCTGCTCGATAACCTTTCCTTGCTCCATAACAATAATTTTATCCGCACTTTCAATGGTAGAAAGGCGGTGAGCTATCACAATAGAGGTGCGGTTTTGCTGTAAGGTTTGCAGCGCATCTTGAATATGGCGCTCTGATTCTGTATCTAAGGCACTGGTTGCCTCATCTAATATTAGGAACGGCGCATCACACAATAAGGCCCTTGCGATGGCGACACGTTGTCGTTGACCACCCGAGAGTAAAGCACCATTTTCACCAATATTGGTTTGTAAGCCGTGCTCCATATTTTCAGCAAACTCTAACACATGAGCGCTTTTTGCCGCAGCAATAATTTCTTCTTCTGTGGCCTCAGGTTTACCGTAAGCAATATTGTTTGCTAAGGTGTCATTAAATAGCACCACTTGTTGTGATACATAAGCAAACTGCTTACGTAAATCATCAAGCTTATAGTCTTGAATATTTACCTCATCAATTAAAATTTCGCCCGAGGTTGCATCATAAAACCTCAGCAATAAAGAACTTGCCGTTGATTTACCGCTGCCAGAACGACCAACTAAAGCTAAGGTTTCCCCCGGAGCTAAATCAAAAGAAACATTATCTAATGCTAACTGTGATTCACTAGCGTTTTCAGCACTTGAATCATAAGCAAAACAAACTTGCTTAAAGCGAATATGACCTTGTGCCTTATTAAGCGCTATTGTACCTGCATCTTGCTCTTTTTCTTGATCAAATACTTCAAAAATACTAACACATGCCGCCATACCACGTTGAAATTCACTATTAACATTGGTTAGCAATTTCAATGGTCTTAATAACATGGTCATATAGGTAATAATACTGACAAAAATACCTGGTGATATAATTTCCCGTAACGTTTCTGAAGTAACTGCGTAAAAAACAAAGGCAAGTGCAAACGATGCGATAATTTGAATAATAGGAACACTTGAAGCCTTAGTGGCAATCATTTTCATCCGTTGTTGGCGGTTATGTTTATTGATTTGACCAAAGCGAGCAAACTCTCTTTGTTGACCATCAAAAGTAAGCACCACTTTGTGACCATTGAAGGTTTGCTCTGCCGCTGTGGTTACTTCCCCCATAGCCCCTTGAATACGCTTACTGACGGCGCGAAAACGCTTAGATACCACATTAACAATAACGGCAATCACAGGTGTAACCAGTAAAAAAATAACCGACAATTGCCAGCTATAGTAAAACATCAAGCCTAACAGACCGATAACTAAAGCACTTTGCTGAATAATGGTTAAAATGGATTTACTTACCGAATGTAATACTTGTTCCGTATCAAAGGTAATTTTTGAAATAAGCGCGCCCGTTGATTCTTTATCGTGAAAAGCAACAGGTAAGCTCATGATATGTTCGAACAATTGTTGCCTTAAATCAGTAACCACATGGTTGCCCACCCAAGCTAAACAATAGTTGGCGACAAAGTGAAAAATACCGCGAACAACAAAGGCACCGACAACAAAAACCGGCGCCCACTTCATAAATTCAGGATTGGTACCAACCAGCCCTTCATCAATCAGTGGCTTTAATTTAGATAAAAAATAAACATCAATGGCAGCATAACCTAGCATACCGATAATGGCTGCAACAAAGCCTAACTTATATGGCTTGGCATATTTCATTAAACGAACAAAGTTTTGCCAAGTTGTTGCTTGCGGACTAGGTACGATAGAGTTATTTACAGAATTATTTGAAGATGAGTCGGTCATTCGTTATGAGATCTCAGCGATTTTGCTTTAAAAAGCAATCGGTAATTGAATCGAAGTACTAGTAATATAGGTATATTAACGTGAATTTAAAGGCTAACCAACTAAATAAAAGCCGCTAGCGTTCAAATACAAGTTAAATAGCAATCCAAAAGGGTCTAAAGTCTTCTCTAAAATTGCCCGTTACCCAACCTTGCTGAGAAAAATCAATCACTATCATGCCAAGCTCGGCACTATTAAGTAACTGAATATCATGCTGACGATAACGCTGTTTAACTTCTGGCACAGGCATATTCCAGCGATTATTAAAACCTGCACTGACAATAGCTAATGATGGTCTTAAACTTGCCAAAAATATATCACTTGATGAGGTCTTTGAACCATGATGTGGCACGGTTAATATATCCACTTCAAGCTCTGGGTAATGTGCAATAAGCTTTGCTTCAACCTTTTTAGAAATATCACCGGTAAGTAATACCTTGGAAAAACCATCAGATATTAGCAAAACACAAGAGTCATCATTTTTCTGCTTACCGTCAGTTGCCGATAAAGTCGTCGCTAAATGCGCTTTTGATGGCCATAACACCTCAAATGTAAGCGTTTGCCAAGCAAAACTATCGCCTTGTTGGCAAGGAGTACTATCTATCGCTATTTCTTCAGGCACACTAACATTCGTTAATAAGCGCTTGATAGTTAACTCGTTAGCTAGCTGGGCTAACCCGCCACTATGATCATTATCACCGTGACTTAACACAAGTGCATCAAGTTGCCTTATCCCTAAATGTTGTAAATATGGCAAAATTGCCGCATCAGCCATGTTAAAGCCACCGCGATAACTAGGACCTGTATCATACAACAGCGCCATATCACCTTGAGTGATCAATATTGATAAGCCATGACCAACATCAATAAGATGTAGTTGCCACGTTATCGGCAAACTTGCATGATTTATAGTGCGCTTGTTACCTTCAACAAGGTTAGAGCCTTCAACAAGGTTAGAGCCTTCAACAAGACTAGAGCCACTAAGCAAAACACCACACAGTAACACAGCAGATACCTTACCCAAGTTTAACCAGGTAGTGAAAAACTGACTACGCCAAGGGTAAGTAAAATTAGTCATAGTCATTAATAGCACTAAGGTCACGGTTACCATAATTAGTTGACTTAGTGTGTTAGACAATTTCACCACAGCAAACGGAAGGTTAGCCAAATACTCAAGCCAAAGCCAAATTAACTCAAGTGCATAGCTGGCAAGCTCAATCAAAAACACTGCCAACGATGGAAATACTACACTGCTTACCACTGAGACTAAGGTTATAGGTATGACAATAAAACTCATAAAGGGTACAGCAATCAAATTAGCAGGCAATGCAAGTAAAGGTATTTGTGAAAAGAAAAGCGCTGACAAAGGGAGTAAAAATACCGTTAAAGCCAACTGTACTATTATCAAGCCCTTAAAAAATGTTAACAGCTTATGTTCTGCAGAAAAATAAGCTCGAAACCGCCATAACACAGAGAATATCAGAGCCACCGCCGTTAACGACAACCAAAAGCTTGCCGTCATTAAGCTTAATGGCGAGAGTAAAATAATGGCAAAGACGGTGAGCAATAACCAGCGTAAATAGCTTAAGTGAATTAAGCATAATTGACTAAACCAAAAGATAAACAGCATCACTAACGCCCGCAATGTCGGCGTAGAAAAGCCGGCAAGAAAGCCATAAGCAACTGCGCAGCATAAGCTAAGCAATATAGCGAAATATCGAATATTTAATAGCGGCCAACTATCATGCTTTAGCGGTAAAATTCTAATTAACAACATGCAAAGCACATAGCTAAAACTGGCAACTAAACCAATATGTAACCCTGAAATAGCAATTAAATGACTGGTACCTGTAGCTTGTAATACCTGCCATTGTCTTGGGCTTAATTGCTTTCTATCGCCAAACCCCAAAGCCAATAAAATACCTTGGTATTTGCCTTGTTCAGGCAATAACTGCTGGTACTGAAAAAACAAACGCTGTCTTAAGGATTGGTTATTTTCTAATACCTTATGATCAGAGCCTGATAGCGTTTTTGACTGATTAACAACATAGCCTGTCGCAACAATGCTTTTACTAATTAACCAGGTTTTATAATTAAAGGCCGCTAAATTAGCCATGCTATGGCTAGGCTTTAACTTCACCCTCAAACTAAGCACTTGCCCTTGTGCTATTGAAAACGATGGCGCCTGCCAAGACAGTCGCACAATAACCGGCTTAGCTAAGACTTTGCTACTAATTTGGATGATCTCAAAATTAAAGCGTAGTTTTTTAGCTGATGTACTGACAGAAGAGGTTTTAGCATCAAGCTTTTTATCATTACCAAGGTGTTCACCATAATCTTGTAAACTGAGCAACTTGCCTTTTACCTGAATGGTTTGACTTTTTGCGTTAGCTATTTGATGACTAATATCATCAAACAATTGCTGCTTAGCTGAAAAATATTGATTAGCTCCATACAATACCCAGACTGCGCCAAGCAACATAGCAGCACACTTTTGCAATGGTTTGTAATAAAAAAGCCCCAGTGAGAGCAAAAGAAGTAAAAATAGCTGAAAAATCTCTGGTACTATGGGCAAAAATAGTGACAATATAGCACCAAGAAAAAAGCTCAATAACCACCAGTCCATAGTGACGTTAAATCCTTTAACTATCCTCACTTAATCATAGTAGAATAATTAAAGCTTAACCCGACAATTAGTTAGAGATTAATTAGTTTTATGCCAAAGAAAACCATAAAACGTATGATGCCGGATCATCAAACCATTAAAGACAATAAGTATTTAAAGGTTTTTGGTAACTTATTACACAATGCCAACTTATGGCACCTCAATCGTCATTCAGTAGCAAAAGCCTTTGCGATAGGGTTGTTTTTCGCCTTTATTCCTGTGCCTTTTCAAATGGTGTTAGCTGCTGGCGCTGCCATTATATTTCATGCCAATTTACCCCTTTCTATCGCCTTAGTGTGGTTAACTAACCCACTTACTATGCCAGTAATATTCTACGCCTGTTATCTAGTCGGTACTTTAGTGCTAGCACAGCCACAGCAAGAATTTGCCTTTGAAGCGAGCTGGCAATGGGTGGTAGATAGCCTATCAACAATAGGCCCAGCATTTTTACTTGGCTGCGGCATATTAGCTACAGTATTTGCAATTATTGGTTACTTTGGGATTCAGGCGCTTTGGCGTTACAGTGTCGCCAAAGCATGGAAAGAAAGAGCGCAAAAATAATCATAGCAATTGAATTAACTATCGCTGAATGCTCAATGAGTTAATGCAACTGCTATTAGTTAACCATCAACTATCTTTAGGTCGCTCCATTGCAAAGTGTTGATAGGCTTTATCGGTTGCAATTCTGCCTCTTGGCGTGCGTTGTAAAAAACCTTGCTGAATTAAAAATGGCTCTAGAACATCTTCAATGGTTTCACGCTCTTCACCAATTGCAGCCGCCAAATTATCCAAACCTACAGGTCCGCCCATAAACTTATCAATGATAGCATGCAGTAACTTTCTATCCATGATATCAAAGCCTTCATTATCCACTTCGAGCATATCCAATGCTGCAGCGGCGGTATCTTGGCTAACAACACCTTGAGTTTTAACGTCGGCATAGTCACGCACTCGGCGCAATAAACGATTAGCAATTCTAGGCGTGCCACGTGAGCGCCTAGCCACTTCAAAAGCGCCTTGCTCATCAATGTTTAAATTTAAAAAGTGTCCTGAGCGAGCAACAATGCTAGTTAAATCTGCAACGTTATAAAATTCTAGGCGCTGCACTATACCAAAGCGATCCCTTAACGGTGAAGTCAGTGCGCCAGCTCGGGTGGTAGCACCAATTAAAGTAAATGGCGGTAAATCAAGTTTAATAGAGCGTGCGGCCGGCCCCTCGCCTATCATGATATCTAACTGGTAATCTTCCATTGCAGGGTAAAGCACTTCCTCTACGGCTGGGCTAAGGCGATGAATTTCATCAATAAATAAAATATCATTTTCTTCTAAGTTGGTTAGAAGCGCGGCTAAATCACCGGCTTTTTCAAGTACAGGACCCGAGGTAGTACGAATATTAACGCCCATTTCATTGGCAACAATATTGGCTAAGGTGGTTTTACCTAAACCTGGCGGACCAAAAATAAGTAAATGATCAAGTGGCTCACCACGATTTCTCGCTGCTGGAATAAAAATTTCCATTTGTGCTTTCACATGAGCTTGACCAGTATAGTCTTGCAGCATTTTCGGGCGAATAGCCCTATCAACACTTTCATCTTCCACAGTAGCAACTGGCTCAATTAAGCGATCCGCTTCAATCATTATCTAGATATTCCTGTATATCAGTACTTCATATTAGCTAACAGTTTAACTTTGCTTTTACAGCATAGATTTTAAGGCATCACGTATTATATCTTCACTCGACATACCTTGACTATAAACTTGTTTCACCGCTTTATCTGCTTGAACCTGTTTATAACCTAATGATAATAAGGCATTAATCGCATCACCTTTATTATCACTAACAAAATTATCAACAAAGGTATATTCAGCTGATAGCTGCTCTGGCATGGCATCGGTTGCTGGCGTATGCATTGGCATTTGTGCTTGCCAATCATTTAAGCGATCACGCATTTCAACCAATAAGCGCTCTGCCGTTTTTTTGCCTACCCCAGGTATTTTTACAATGGCACTAACATCATCATGATTAACACAACTAACAAATTGATCGGCAGACATGCCAGATAAAATTGCTAACGCCAGTTTGGGACCAACCCCATTCACCTTGATTAATAATCGAAATAGCTTACGCTCTACTTTGTTGGCAAAACCATACAATAGTTGGGCATCTTCACGTACCACAAAATGAGTGTAAATAGTGGCTTGCTCATTAAGCTCAGGTAAAGCATAAATACTGGTCATTGGCATACTGACTTCATAACCAACACCTGAGCATTCAATTAAAATTTCTGGGGCAATTTTTTCTATTAACGTTCCGCGTAAACGACCTATCACATCAGTTACCTAACTAAGCATTTTATTTGGCAAATATAACACTATATATTTATACAGTAAAGTTACCTTTAGCGAAGTCTTCCACGCACGGTTTTACTTGCTTGCCCAGATAACTTAGTAATATTGTCAAAACTATTGGCATGACACAGTGCCACTGCTAACGCATCAGCAGCATCCGCTTGTGGCGTGCCTGGTAGTTTCAACATGGTCTTAACCATATGCTGAACCTGAGATTTATCAGCCCCACCTGTGCCAACCACCGCTTGTTTTATTTGTCTTGCCGAATACTCATAAATAGTTAAATCATTGTTGGTAGCGGCAACAATAGCCGAGCCTCGTGCTTGACCAAGCTTTAACGCGGAGTCAGGGTTTTTCGCCATAAACACTTGCTCTATGGCAAACATATCCGGTTTAAACTGCATGATTATTTCACTGACTCCAGCAAAAATGGTCTGTAATCGTGAGCCTAAGTCATCCCCTTGACTCAGCGCTTTTATACAGCCACTGCCTAAGTAAGTCAGTTGTCGCCCTTGCTGCTTGATTACACCATAGCCAGTAAAGCGCGAGCCAGGATCTATACCTAAAATAATACTCATAGGTTATTCTTTACCCAAAAATAAAAAGCGTATTGTGGTTACCCATACAATACGCTTTTATCAGTTATTAAGTCACTAGCTATTTTCTTAGGCTTCTTCAGAAGACTCTTGAGCAATTGTCGCTATACCTAATTCTTCTAATTGTGCTGGGTTTGCTTGACCCGGAGCATTGGTTAACGGACAAGCTGCAGTCGTTGTTTTCGGGAATGCCATTACATCACGAATAGAGCTTGCACCCGTCATTAACATCACTAAGCGATCTAAACCAAAAGCTAAACCTGCGTGCGGTGGCGCACCGTATTGCAATGCTTCAAGTAAGAAGCCAAATTTTTCTTGAGCTTCTTCATCACTAATACCTAAAATTCTAAATACGGTTGCTTGCATGGTTTGATCGAAAATACGCACCGAACCACCACCTAATTCACAACCATTTAATACCATATCGTAAGCATCAGATAAGGCACCAGCTGGGTTTGCTGCTAACTCTTCTGGTGTCGCATTAGTTGGTGCTGTAAATGGATGATGCAAGGCATGCATATGACCATCAATTTCTTCAAACATAGGGAAGTCAACAACCCATAATGGCTTCCATTCACCTTCTAATAAGTCTAAATCTTCACCGAGTTTAAGGCGTAATGCACCTAAAGCTTCACTTACGGTAGTATAAGTATCAGCGCCAAAGAAAATGATATCACCAGATTGTGCGTTAGTACGCGCTAATAAGGCGCTTACTGACGCTTCATCTAAGAATTTTAAGATAGGTGATTGTATGCCTTCAAGGCCAGCATCGCGATCATTCACTTTCATCCATGGCATACCCTTAGCGCCATAGATGCCAACAAACTTAGTTAAATCATCAATGTTTTTGCGTGAGAACTTAGCCGCTCCACCTGGTACATTAATTACCGCTACGCGACCTTTTTCATCATTGGCAGGGCCTGAGAACACTTTAAACTCGACATCTTTTAAGATATCAGCCACATCAACGATTTCTAATGGATTACGTAAATCAGGCTTATCACTACCAAAACGTGCCATGGCTTCTGAGTATGGCATACGAGGGAATTCGCCTAAATCAACATCAAGTAACTTTTGGAATAATTCACGGATCATAGTTTCCGTTACTGCCATTACTTGCTCACTGGTCATAAATGAGGTTTCGATATCGATTTGCGTAAATTCAGGCTGTCTATCGGCACGTAAGTCTTCATCACGGAAACACTTAACGATTTGATAATAACGCTCCATACCCGACATCATAAGCAATTGCTTAAATAACTGTGGCGATTGCGGTAATGCAAAAAAGCTACCTTTATGAGTACGACTTGGCACTAAATAATCGCGGGCACCTTCTGGCGTTGCCGCCGTTAAAATCGGCGTTTCGATATCTAAGAAGCCTTGCGCTTCAAGTGATGAACGTACAGCAGAGGTTACCTTAGCGCGAAAACGCATACGCTCTGTCATTTCAGGGCGGCGTAAATCTAAATAGCGATATTTTAAACGTTGCTCTTCAGAGTTGGTTTGGTTTGAATCTAACGGTAATGGTGCTGATTTATTTAAGATGGTTAATTCTAAACCTAGCACTTCAATAGCACCGGTTTTCATATCTTTATTCACTTGACCTTCAGGGCGAGCACGCACTTTACCTTTTAACTGCACACAAAACTCATTGCGCAGGGTATTTGCTACCTCTAACACTTCAGGCAAATCAGGATCGTAAACAACTTGTACTATACCTTCTCTGTCTCGTAAATCGAGAAAGATAACAGCACCTAAATCACGACGACGATTAACCCAACCACAAAGAGTGACTTCTTGACCAATGTGAGATTCATTTACCTCACCACAATAAAGACTACGCATTTAATTTTTGCCTTGATAATAATAGCGACAAGCGGCTAATACATTCATTACCGCTCGTTAGGATAAAATTTTGCGCCTATTATAAAGCAAAGATTAGCAATGTCACCTGCTAGGATGCCTCATTGAAAACAAAATGATTTTTGCCTGCCGCCTTAACCTGATACATAAGTGTATCGGCAACTTTTAACAAGTCGTTATCAGTCTCACCATCACCTGGGTACATAGCAATACCAATACTACAGCCTATGGTTGCTTTCGTTTTTGATAACTCAAATGGCGTTTGCATTAAATGTAATACTTTTTCAGCAACATAGGCGGCTTCATTCTCACTATGTAAACCAGTTAACAGTAAAACAAACTCATCACCACCAAAGCGAACCACAGTATCTGACTTTCTCACGCAACCTGATAACCGCTGCGCAACAATTTTAAGTAACTCATCACCAACATCATGACCATAGCTATCATTAATCGTTTTAAAGCCGTCTAAATCAATAAATAACACCGCCATTTGCAAGGCTTGTCGTTGATGAAATTCAATGGCTGTGCTTAACCTATCTTTTAACAGCACACGATTTGCCAGCCCAGTTAACTCATCATGGGTGGCCATATGCTTCATTATTTGTTCAAGCTGCTCTCTGTGGTTAATTTCACTTTGTAAGCGTCTATTCCACATTACTATCACAATAAGCACTAATAAAATAATAATGCCGATTTGCGCGCCAACTTGTAGCACTACGTTTTTATCTAACCCGGTATTAATTTCTACTGAAAACCAATCATCATAAATGGCTTGTTTTTCTTTTTCCGATATCGACATTAGCCCTTTATCAATAATATTCACCAGTAAAGGTAAGTTTTTATTGATGCCAAAGCGGCTATCATCAAGGTTAACGGTTTCCATCACAGAAACCATCATAGTGATTAAACTCTCTTGTTTTAATAACTCAGTGGCGGCGGCAATTGTAGTAATAAAGCCATCAACTTTTCCTTGCTGTAGTGCTTTTAAACCCTGCTTTCTGTTATCAACTAAGATAAAAGATATCAGCGGATGCTGTTTTCTTAATTGGCTGATTAAATAGTAGCCACGAACAATGGCGACACGTTTGCCATAAAAGTCGGTTAATTTAGATTGTTTGCCAACATGCTGAGGATGCATTATCACCCAAGGCATTCGCCAATAGCTTTCGCTAAAGCGCATCTGCTCTTTACGTTTATCTGTCGGAGTAATGCTGCCAAGTAAATCTATCTCTTCATTTAATAATGCTTGGAATAATTGCTGCCAGGTATCATAACCTCGATAAGTAAAATTCAAGCCAGTTCTTTGTGCAATTAAATCAAGTATATCTCGGTTTATGCCGGCAAATTCGCCGTCATCATTAACAAATTCAACTGGCGACAAGTCATTTACCATACCAACACGAATGCTTGATTTTGCTTGCAAAAATGCTTGCTCTTCTGCGGTAAGGGTAATTTTTTGCGCCAACTTTTTATAATACCTATCAGTGCTTGTTAGCCAGCGCTCTTCTAACTTAACTAACTGCTCTATATCTAGCTCAGTAAAAGTTTGATTAATCAAGTTAAGTAGCTCTTTATTGGCTTGATGTACTAGCGGCGATAAACTCACGGTAAAAACAGGTTTGTCTAATCGATAAAAAGACGATTGCAAATTAGCCTGCACTAATTTTGCATCCATTAAATCAACTAAACTTATCATGGCGCTGATCTCATTACGCTCAGCCGCTTTTAACATCTCGTCTGAGCTTGCATAGACACGATAATTAAGGTTTGGATATTGCTCAAGCAACTGCGCTTTAAAGGGCGAGTCTTGCCAAATTCCGATAAGATGCTCTTTACTTTGCTGAGTAAAAGAGGATAGTGACTCAATCCCTAAAACATGCTTTGCCACATAAACTTGCGCGCTTGATTGATAAATATCTTGAGCAAAAAGCACATCGTCTATGCCATTTCCTGTGTGTGGATAAGCCAATAAAACATCAACTTTTTTCTCTTTTACTAGGCTAATATCCTCAGTAATTTCACGTGCCACAAATTCAATGTTTACCCCGGCTTGTTGTGCCCAATAGCGCCAAACATCAACCAATAATCCTTGCGGTTTACCACTAGGCGTTAACGCCATATAAGGCGAATAGTTTGGCGCAATCGCTACCAACAAACTATTTTTTTGCTTTTCTAAGCCAAGCCATTTTCGCTCAATTGCGACACGCTCTGCTAAAGTGATCTTGGCAAAGCCTTGCTCAATAAAGGCAAGCAAGTCCACTCTATCTTTAGCAACCGCAACGCCATACTCTCCTTGTTGATATCTCAACCTTTTATGCGCAGGAAACATTTGCTGTAGCTGCTGATAAAACTCATAATCAGATGCCAGCTTTTCAAGGCCTGTAAATACCAGCACCTCATTATTCATGGCCGCTTGATATAGCTCATGGCGGCTATTAAATAAACGTTGTTTTAACTCAGGGTAAGCATTAGCGAGCATATTAATATGAGCTGAGCCTTTAACCACGCCAACAGCATAAGGGCTTAAATCATTAACGCTGTTTATATTAGTTAATTCTCTATGAACATAAACATGAGTGTATAAAGGAAAAATGGCTTGCGAGTAAGCTAAAAACTCACGGCGCTGCTCGATAATAGATAAACCCGCGTGAATATCAACTTCGCCTGAGCCAACCTGTTTTAAGGTTTCTGTCCAGCTTAAGGGCACAAACGCTATCTCGACTTGCTGCTTTTTCGCCCACAACCGCCATAGATCTATCATCAGGCCAACAGCCTGCCCTTGTGAATTGATTGAATGATAGGGAAACGATGTTTTGTTAATCGCTATGGTGAGTTTGCCCTCAACCTTAGAAAAATCAGCGGATTGATTCTCCTCAGCGCGATAAAATGACAACTCACTATTTGACCAAGCAAAGACAAAATCACTGGCAAATAAGCTAAATAATGCCAAGACAACACAGAAATACCGAATAAAAGCTTTCAAACACGAACCCTTAAATCTCTATTATTTATCTTATCTTGGTTATCAGTTAAAATAGCGCTTCGCTATAAACAACCAATATATATACGCCAACATGCACGCTTCTGATACTGATTTAATCTACTCAAACCCACACAAGCAAGTAAAAGACTTTGCTTTTGATGCGCAAGTGGTCGAAGTATTTCCTGATATGATTAGCCGTTCAGTGCCAGGCTATAGTACCATTATCGACACAATAGGGCGACTTAGCCAACAATTTGTTCAAGAAAATAGCAATATTTATGATTTAGGCTGTTCATTAGGTGCAGCAACCATTGCTATGCGTAAAGGCATTAACGTTGAAAATTGTCATATTTATGGTGTTGATAATTCAGCCGATATGGTTAAACGCTGTAAATTACATATCGATGCCTTTAAAGGCAAAACCCCAGTAACTATCATTGAAGGTAATATCCAAGATATTGAAATTAACAATGCCAGCATGGTAGTCCTTAATTTTACCTTACAGTTTATTGAAAGATCACAACGTCAAGCGCTACTAAACAAGATAGCTGCTGGCTTAAATAAAGGCGGCTTATTAGTCTTGTCTGAAAAATTTAACCATGGTGATAAAGTCGCCGATGAACTGTTAATCGATTTACACCACAGTTTTAAGCGCGATAACGGTTATAGTGAATTAGAAGTTGCGCAAAAGCGTACCGCACTTGAAAAAGTGATGTTAACAGACACTATACCTGAGCATATTGAGCGTTTAGAAAAAGCAGGCTTTAACCATATATCGCCGTGGTTTCAATGCTTTAACTTTACTTCTTTTGTCGCCATTAAATAATATACAGCGACAGTTAATTTTCGATTACCAATAAGACATTCCATGAATAAGCCATTTACTCAATTTTATCAACAAATCGCCAGCAACCGTTTAAGTGAGTGGCTAAATACCCTGCCTGCACAACTTAGCCATTGGCAACAGCACGAATTACACGGCGATTATAAGCTGTGGCAAAAATCGCTAGACGCTCTACCTAAACCTCACTGCGATACCCCTGTTGAGATTGATCTTAAAAAGGGTGTCTTTGTTGGTAAGCAAGAAGATTTAAATCAGGGTGAATTTAAACGCCTTGAAAACTTAATGAAAAAATTTAAGCCATGGCGAAAAGGCCCTTATCACATTCATGGTTTGCACATTGATACCGAGTGGCGCTCTGATTTTAAGTGGGATAGATTAGTTGATCATATCAGTGACTTATCAAATCGCTATGTGTTAGATATTGGTTGTGGCAGTGGCTATCATTTATGGCGTATGCGTGGAGCGGGTGCAAAGTTTGTTGTAGGCATAGACCCAACACAATTATTTTTCATGCAATTTAATGCTGTTCAACACTTTATCCAAGATGAAAAAGTCAACTTACTACCACTGGGTGTTGAGCAATTACCAGAGCTAAAAGCCTTTGATACCGTTTTTGCCATGGGCGTACTTTATCATAGACGCTCACCTATAGATTTTCTCTATCAACTCAAAACACAACTTGCACCTGGAGGAGAACTAGTACTGGAAACCTTGATTGTTGATGGCGATGAAAACACTGTACTAGTACCCGGTGAACGCTACGCCAAAATGCGCAATGTATGGTTTTTACCTAGCGCACAAGCTATGTGTGCCTGGTTAGAGCGCTGCGGCTTTATTAATGTTCGTGTGGTCAATACCGATATCACCGCATTTGAAGAACAAAGAAAAACACAGTGGATTGATACCGAGTCGTTACAAGATTTCTTAGACCCTAACGACAACAGCAAAACCATTGAGGGTTACCCTGCCCCTAAACGAGCAATATTTATTGCAAATGTTAAATAAGTGAACAACTTAGTCTCGTAAATAAGCATTCATTAGGTTATAAATAAATCAGCGAGATTTATTTAGGTGAATGTGCATGAGTGATATTTGGTTAGAGCGTCGATTAAAAAAAGTATCTAAAAGACAATTAGATCACCGTGATCCCTTTCAGCGTGACAGAGCCCGAGTACTGCACTCGGCTTCATTTAGGCGTTTACAATCAAAAACCCAAGTTATGGGCTCTCGCCAAGGTGACTTTTTTAGAACGCGGCTAACTCACTCACTTGAAGCAGCACAAATTGGCTCTGGCATTACCGCACAACTTCGTTGTAAGTACCCAGAATTAAGTGCAGCACTATTTCCTGCCACAGACAGCTTGATAGAAACTATCTGCTTAGCCCATGATATAGGTCACCCACCCTTTGGCCATGGTGGTGAAGTAGCGCTGCATTATATGATGCGTGAACATGGCGGCTTTGAAGGCAACGGGCAAACATTACGCATTGTCGCCCGCTTAGAAACCTTTAGCGAACACTATGGTATGAATTTAAGTCGGCGCACCCTACTTGGTTTAATGAAATACCCTGTACAAATCGAGCAGTTAAATCAAGCGCGTGACCTAACACCTGTGACTAACTTTAGGCAATTAAAAGCACACGACTGGCATCCACCTAAAGGCTTATATAGTGACGACAATGACATTATCGATTGGGTGCTTTCACCGTTATCAAATGACGACAGGCTGTTATTCCAACAAGTAAAACAGCAATCAGAGCCAACAAAGCATCATAAAACCCGCTTTAAATCGCTCGATTGTTCTATTATGGAGCTGGCAGATGATATTGCTTATGGCATTCACGACTTAGAAGATGCCATTGTCACTAATATCGTCAATCAAACTGACTTTAAAGAACATGTTATTGCCCGATTACAGCAAATAGATGATGCTTGGTTGTTTGACTACAGTAAAACCCTAACTGACAAGCTCTTTAGCGAGCAGCACCACAAACAAAAAGACGCCATCGGTGGTTTAGTTAACTATTTGATCACCGCCATCACCATAGTCGACTTAAATGAACAAGATGACGTGAATTTTTCTGAGCCTTTGCTTAGATACAATGCGGCTTTGCCTAAAAATATCGCACAGGTTTTACAAATATTTAAAGACTTTGTGCTCACCTTTGTTATTAAGCAAACCAATATTCAACGGTTAGAATATCGTGGTCAACAAATCGTAATGGAATTGTTCGAAGCGCTGTCATCAGATCCAATCAGACTAATGCCAAACAATAGCGCTAAACGCTGGCAAGAAGCCAAGACCAATAATCAAAATGCCCATAGAGTTATTGCTGATTATATTGCCGGTATGACAGACGATTACGCCACACGACTGTATCAATCGTTATTCTCTGCCAATGCAGATAGTAGCTTTCAGCTTTACTAAAAAGCACTTAAGCGTATCGGCATAGTTTAAAATGGCTTGATGTTCTCTAACGCTTGCTTGTTAATAAAGTCATCAAAACTCTCTGCCAGTCTTTCTGTTTGCGCCAACACCGATTGCCAGTATTTGATACGCGGCTTAGCATCCATAGTGGTAAAGTCGGTACGATCTGGAATCTTGCCAAAGGGCAGCGACTGAACAAATTCATCAGATGGCACCAACATAACCACATTGTCATAATTATATGATTGCACATCGCGATTTAGGCGCTTGTCAAACCAACCTGCCTTTGGCCTTGCATTAAAATGTGGGTATAAAGTTAAGCCATCTCTGTTGGCAATATCGATATCAAAATGATAGTCAACAATACCACCATCGCGATACATGCCTTTTGTTGCTTGCGGTATATCTCGCACACCTTGCATTACCATAGGTATAGAGCCTGAGGCTAACAAAGCCTGTTTAAAATTTGATACGGATAAATCGACATACTCTGTAGTAAAGCCACAATAATCTTTAATAGCTAAATGGCTACTAGGTGATTTAAAAACATAGCGCTGATACTGAGAAGCCAATAATTTACGATCAAAACGATTAAGCACAATACTCTTAATCAAGCCTAATGATTGGCATAACTTGTTTTCACAGCCTGCTAAACCGCTCACTTTATTCACTAAAAAGTGAGTTTTTATTATCTCGTTAGCAAGAATTTCATCGACACCATGACCTGCCATAGTGTAGTCAATTATCTCTTTAGCTTTAGCGGTAATTTCATCTGCTTTAGCCTGTTTAGAATAAACCGTTTGCGAATAGGACTCAGCCATGCGAGTAATCGCAGCAACAGGGTCAGCTTGAGCAAAGCAAGCAGCACGAAATGCACCAGCTGATGAACCCAGCAAGTTAAGCCTTGTTGTTCTGTCTTTAAAAAACTCACCAAATATCAGTTTATCTAAGCCAAAGAGCGTAAACCACTTAGGCCCGCCAGATGCGCCATAGAAAGAAGTAAATAACTCCTGCTTAAAACCTTGCCCTTGTATTTTTTCTAAGGCTGCTCTGCCTGCGTATATATCTAACATAACCTAACTCTTGTTGACGCTGTAATGATGACTAACCTGGTCAATTACAAACAGTTCAAAAAACAAACAAAAATATCAAAAACAGACTAAACTTCTTTTTATGGCTTAACTTGCTTGAGTGTTGCCCATGAAAATTTCTAATAAGATCATTCTTGCTTCAGTATTACTTTCTGCCATAGGTATCATTACCGCGGGCTCTTTAGTAGGCTGGCAAGCATCCTCCATTGCTGCTACTGCTTTGGAAAATAGAGCCTTTAGCCAATTAATTGCTATTCGAGAAGTTCAAAAAACACAAATTGAGAACTATTTTTTAACCTTAAAGCATGAAGTGGTTACCTACTCCAATAACCGCATGATAATCAATATGATGCAAGAGCTTAATGATACGTACTTTAACTACGAGGCTCAAACATCAATGCAAAATAATGATAAATTACGGCAATATTATACAGAGCAATTTGATCAAGAATACAAAAAGCAAAACCCTGCATCAACAATAAGCTCTGTCGATAAGTTCCAACAACTCAATCAAAACTCTAAATCCATTCAACATGCTTACATTAGCGGCAATAACAACCCTCTGGGTAACAAAAACAAACTTAATTATGCCAACGACAACAGTACTTATAGCCAAGTCCACAAAAAATACCATCCGCACTTAAACCAATTTTTAGATGCCTTTGGTTTTTATGATATTTTCTTAGTCGAGCCTGAAACAGGCTATGTTATTTATAGTGTATTTAAAGAGCTAGACTTTGCCACATCACTCATCAGCGGCCCTTACCGCGATACTGGACTTGCCAAAGCATTCGCTGCTGCAAATCAAAGTACAGAAAAAAACAGCAGTTTCTTAATTGATTTTTCCCCCTACTTTCCTTCTTACGATGCCGCAGCGGCGTTTATCTCTTCCCCTATATACTCAGATGCAGGTAAAAAAATTGGCGTGCTTATATTTCAAATGCCCATTGGCAAAATCAACTCGTTAATGACCTACAACGAACAATGGCAGAATATTGGTTTGGGCGAGTCAGGAGAAACTTACCTAGTTGGTAGTGATTTACTACTACGCAGCCAAAGTCGCTTTTTAATTGAAGACAAAGCAGGTTACGTTAACGCACTTAACGCCTCAGGTATTGAAAAACATATTGTCGATAAAATTAGCGCTAGCAATTCAGGTATTGGCCTTCATAAAGTATCAACCGAAAGTGCTAAGCTAGCCATCAGTGGCCAATCAGGCATTAAGTCGATACAGGATTATCGTGATGTTGATGTCTTATCAGCATTTGCACCATTAAAAATAGATGGCGTAACTTGGGCTATTTTAAGTGAAATAGATGTCGCCGAAGCCATGAAAGATAAAGATGAAATGCTCTCGAGAATTTGGCTTGTCATCAGCGTCATCATTCTTGTCCTTGTTCCAATAACCTTACTTTGTGGCTTTATGGTGGGTAAAGGTATTTCTACGCCAATTAATAATTTTATCAGCCAAGTAAACAAAATAACCGCAGATAAGAATCTAAACAACCGCGTAGAATACAATGGCAGCGACGAACTGCACAGCTTAGCAAACTCCTTCAATCAGCTCATTAATGATATTCAAGAGATACTTCACTCCGTTGAAAAACTCTCTGAAACTTTACTTGAATCAACAGAAACCATGCTCACCAATATGAACGAAACCACAGAGCAAACTCAACATCAATCAGACAATGCTGATAGCATGGCTGTTGCCACAAATGAGCTGCTTGCCACAATTCAAGAAGTTGCCCGCAATGCCGCTGATGCAGCTAATACGGTAAAAGAGACCAATATAAAATGTGAAGACAGTGATCATTCTGCTGAAGAGTTACAACAAGATATGAACGACCTCAATTCAACCATGAGTTCAGCTTCACAATCTATTGCCAAGCTAGCAGAAGAGAGTCAATCCATTGGCTCTGTGCTCGATGTTATTCAATCTATTGCTGAGCAAACCAATTTATTAGCGTTAAACGCTGCAATTGAAGCGGCAAGAGCTGGCGAGCAAGGTAGAGGCTTTGCCGTTGTCGCTGATGAAGTAAGAACCTTAGCCAGTAGAACTCAGCAATCAACTGAAGATATTCGTAAGAAAATCAACTCGCTTCAGCATGAAACACAAAATACAGTGAAAATGGTTACCTCCTCAAGTGAAAAAGCTAATCACAGTATTCATTCATGTGAGAAAAATCGACAAACCATTACCGATATATTAAGCCTTGTTGAACAGCTTAGCGATATGAATATTCAAATTGCCAGTGCCTCTGAGCAGCAAAGTATGGTGGTAAACGATATCAACAAAAATGTTACTGAAATTGCTGATAACTCCCATAATATTTCTGATAAGGCGAATTTAAGTAAAGAAGATGTAAAACGCCTTGATCAACTGGTGAAAAACTTAGAAGAGAAGATGAGTGAATTTACCCTCTAACTCACCATGAGCAATTGAGATAAGCAATAAAGCAAAAACAATAAGCTGCTCAATCAATTGATGTTTTTAAGATGAATACGAGGCCACCATGAAGATATTATTTTCCCTACTATTGATGATGATAACTTACCTCAGTGCCCCTTTAACTTATGCAAAAAACCAACTATCAGCTAACGTTGGCGCTACCAGCAACTACTTATGGCGCGGATTAGAACAAACCAATGGCAAAGCTGCTATATCTGGCGGTTTAGACTATAACATGAGCTCTGGCTTTTATGCTGGCACTTGGGTATCAAATGCTGATTGGTCAGACGGTATGAGCTATGAACTAGATTTATACGCTGGCTACGCTGCTCAAATTAGCGAGATTGATTACTCTGTTGGCGTTATTTATTACGCCTACCCTGACAGCGACGCGGATGTTGATTTTAGTGAAATCAATGCCAGCTTATCTTACGGCATGTTTACACTAAGTTACTCGGTTTTAGCTCATGCCGATGGTTCTGACTTTACGGATGATTCCTATCTTGCAGCTGATATTAACTTTAACGTGCTTACTGATGCTGAAATTAACTTACATTTAGGTGCCGGGCTTGATGATTTTTATGCCGGCGAAAGCTATATAGACTACGGCGTAAGTTTTAGTAAACTTGGCTTTACCTTAGGGGTTTCAAATACTAATTTGTCTGATAGCGATGTTAAAGCCTATATATCATACAGTATCGCACTAGAGTTTTTATCAAAAGCGCAACAGTGTATTAGCGAACTAGGTTATTGAGTCCCACTCTCTTTTCCAGTAAACCACACGCTTGGCTTCGAGTGGGCGACCTATATAGTAGCCCTGCGCATAATCACAGCCCATCTCAGTGACTAAGCTCATGATAGAGCTATCTTCTACCCCTTCAGCAATAGTACGAATATTGAGTTTTTTAGCCAGAGACAAGCTACTATTGATTAATGATAACTGGTTTAAATTGCCTTTATTATCAATAAAATAACTTTTATCTAACTTGAGATAATTAATCGGGAGTTTTTGTAATCGTTCAATGGTTGAGTGGCTTTGACCAAAGTCATCTAAGGCTATTTCGACACCGCGCATACTCAAACGGTTTAAGTTGGCTAACTCTTGAATTTGATCATCCGCTAATACACCTTCTGTTACCTCTAGGCATAAATTCTTAGGTTTCATGGCATATTGCGCTAAGAGCATAAATACCGTATCAGCAAACTCTGCCTGCTGCAAAGCAACGGGTGACACATTAATAGATAACTTAATATTTAAGCCATTAAGGTACCACTTCTTCCAATCTTGCATCGCCTTTTTAAACACAGCTAAGGTTATATGAATAATCAGTTCGCTTTCTTCAGCTTTATCAATAAACCTATCAGGTGAAACCATACCTAACCTAGGGTGTTTCATTCGACATAAGGCTTCAACCCCCATAAATTTTCTTGCCACTAAATCAACTTGTGGTTGATAAAGCACTTCAATATGATTGTTTTTAATCGCGCGAATTATCTCATAAGTTTTTAGCGACTCTCGCTGTTCAAGCTTTCTTCGCGATGTACCAATTTTATCAATGATGTGAATAAAATCATTTTCATGAATAGGTTTAAGCAAGGTACCTATGTAATTTAAGCCATATTTCTTGGTTAGGTTCTCCACAGACGAAATTATTTGTGTAGAAATACCACTCATAATAACGATATAGCCTTTATATTGCAGGCGATGAATTTGTTCTAACAATTGAATGCCATCAACATTAGGCATATTTAAATCAAGAAAAAGTAAATTGATATGTTTAGATTGACGCAATACTTGCATTGCTTCAGGTGCAGAAGAGGCTGCGTGAATATTAGAAATATTGAAGTTTTGTTCTAGTACGGTGCTAACATAATCTAGAATCGCTGAGCTGTCATCCACCAGCAATACATTTATCCAATCAAAGCCCTTGGTTTGCGTATTAACGTCCATTTTGCTTTCCATTTGCTAGGTTCCTAACGCGCTACTTAACAACAAAAAGCGCTCAAAGTAAGTATTGCCCTAATTGCCATAAAAGCAAGCTATTGAATTAAAAAGATAAGCAAATATATAAAAAAAGCGAGCTATTATTTTTCATAATAAGCTCGCTTATTGTTAACTAATATTGATATCAACAGGCATATTTAGCCTTGATATAACATAGCTAGAAAGTCTTTTGATTCATTAACGCGAGAAAATTTAAACAATTGTGCGCCAGACTGATCTTTAACAACCACATTAAGTTTGTTTACCGATACCGATTTAACTGGTTTTTTTATTGTATAAATTTTGCCCTGATATGTATAAGACATACTATTACTCCTTAACGAACGTATAAACGCCGTCTACCTAGCTTTAGCGCGCAACGAGGCGAAACAAAATTCAACTTGAAAATAATGCAGACAAGATTGCAGTAAAGCTAATTTTACTTACATGTATAAGGTATTGACTGACTGTGAAAGGGAAAGACAAAACACGAATATTCATTGAGGATGAATGTTCCATACTTTAGGCAAAACTATGGAACGGGCGCAACTATACCTATACTTGCGCAAAAAGTAAACACCCCATCGGATTTATTAACAATTTAGTTTGTTAGTGCTCTATTTAGCTAATTGCTTTAGCAAACTCACCAAGTAAAGTACTTTACTATTAGACAGCTGTCGATAATCAAAATAAGGACAAACAATTAATCGCTTGTGTTTATCAATAGCAAACTCATTATCTAACCAAGTTAATTGACAGTTAAGCTTATGCTCCTTAAGCAGCTGTTTGGCATAAGTTCGCCCGCAAATAATATGAATGCAGTTTTGTTGAGTTAGCTTGGGGGGAGAAAACAACAAAGCGAGTTTACTTTGTTGCTGCAATAGTGATTTATCGCGAAACTGCTGCCAACTTTCAGCACCATCAACATAAGAGAATAAATCTACTGGTAAAGCAAAAACCAGTTTAGCATAAACATTAAAAACCTTACGCCAACCATTACCGCAAGCCTGCCCTACGGCATAAATTTCACCCGGTGCCATAGGTATAACCGAGGTTAAGTCTGCATACTCAATAACATCAGGCTTATTAGCAATATAAACAGCCAAGTTATAATCGCGACACCCTAAACCTATATCCTGCATTTTTACCTTTCTGTTAGTTAATTTTTCTATTAGCTTTTTTCAGATAGTTTTTTCTGATAAACAAGAATGCTAATGGTAACATCTTCAAAATGAAAATAAATTGCTAACCGCGTTAAAAAGAACTCTATTACTATGACCACAGCAGCGCCAGAATTACTTTTCTATAAACAAGCATGCGATTACCGAATTGCCCTATTTAGCCAATCATTTGCACTTACCAATGTATTTAGAATATCGCGTGGCGCAAAAACACAGGCAGAAACCTTAGTGGTAGTGATTTCAGATAATAACCACTTTGGCTGGGCAGAATCAGTGCCCTATGCAAGGTATCAAGAATCGATTGCCAGTGCCAGCACGCAATTAATAACGGCGATAACTCAAAACAACACGTTAGCTAAACTTAAACAACAGGCAGCTAAGCACGTTAGTGGTGCAGCCAGCAATGCCTTGAATTGTGCGCTGCTGGACTTACAAGCAAAACAGCAGCAAAAATCAGTGCAACAATTACTGGCACTAAAAAACGCCAAGCCATGTGTAACCGCACAAACCCTGAGTATAGATACCCCAAGTGCCATGGCAAAAGCGTCGCAAACTCTCGCACCAGCGCCATTGATTAAAGTAAAGTTAAATAATCAAAACATACTTGAAAAAATGACTGCCGTGCACGCGGCATCGCCAAAAAGCCGTTTTATCATAGATGCCAATGAGAGCTGGACAGTTGATGATCTCACCGCGAATGATCACGCTTTATCTTTGCTTAATGTAGATTTAATAGAACAACCCTTGCCTGCAGGTAATGATCAAGCACTAGCCGAGCTCTCATTAAAAGTTGCTCTATGCGCTGATGAGTCATGTCACAATCTCGAAAGCTTAAATAATTTAAACAACTTGAACAATTTAAGCGAGCTGGCAACACGTTATAACGCCATTAATATAAAATTAGATAAAACCGGCGGCTTATCTCAGGCCGTTGAACTAATGCGCGCAGCACAAGCACACCAGTTAAAAATTATGCTCGGCTGTATGGTAGCTAGTTCATTAGCCATGGCACCAATTTCCTTACTTAGCCCTTATGCAGACTTTATTGACCTTGATGGCCCTGTGCTCATAAAGCACGACAGAGCCCATGGCTTTGATATCAAAACAGGTATGATGTCGCCATTAAATCAGCAATTATGGGGCGGTGTAGAGTCATCAGCACAGGCAATTAATTTGCTAAGCCAAGCGAAAAAACAGGCGAAATAACTGGCTATAGCACAAGCTAAAAGCAATGAGTAAGTTAACTAACAAACTACTTTTTATACTCATCTACCGCTGCACGTAAAAAGCCATCATTGTTATCAATGAGTGTTTTCGCGGTTTCAACATCAACATTGGTGAGTATCATCAATATCGCTAATTTAGCGCTGTAATTAGCCGCTTGTAACGCCTCGCGCGCTTGTTCATGAGTGCACTGAGTTGCTTGCATCACAATACGACTGGCTCTGGCATAAAGCTTTTCATTACTGGCGTGCACATCAACCATAAGATTTGTATAGCTTTTACCACGACGTATCATACTTGCGGTAGTTAACATATTTAAAATTAGTTTTTGCGCAGTGCCAGATTTCATTCGCGTTGAGCCAGTAAGCGCCTCAGGCCCGACTTCAGCGCAAATACCTATATTGGCATTAGCCAAAATGGGCGCGCCCGGATTACAGGTAACAGAAACCGTAGTTGCACTTAAGCTATTGGCATAATCAATGGCTGAAATTACATATGGCGTTCTACCGCTGGCAGCAATGCCAACTAAAATATCCTTTTCATTAAAGTGTATTGCTTGTAACTCTTCAATTGCTAAACTAGCGCTATCTTCTGCCCCTTCCACGGCTTTATACATAGCTTTTTCGCCACCAGCAATTAAGCCAATCACCATATCATCACTGACCGAAAAGGTTGGTGGACACTCTACCGCATCTAGCACCCCTAAACGGCCACTGGTGCCTGCGCCTACATAAATCAAACGTCCGCCAGCTTTAAACGCCTCAACAATGGCATCAACCGCTAAGCTAATGTTAGGAATTGCTTTTTCAACCGCACCAGCCACTAACTTATCTTGCTGGTTTATCAAGGTTAGTACCTCTGTGGTGGGTAAAGTATCAATAGCTAATGTCGCAGGATTTTGTCCTTCAGACACCATAGTAGCCAAATCTGATAATAAAGCTTTTTCTTTGGCAATAGCGTTAATTGATGAGGTTGAAGAAGTTGACGAAGCTGTCATTGATAAGTTTCCTATAAAGCTAATGTACTTTGTACTCTGTAATCAGTGCTAAGCGCTCAATACTCGGCGTCCAGTACAATTCAGGCGAGAATGAAAAACAGTATAAGCTAGCATACTGTTAACACCTACTTTTTTATCAAGCAATGAATAAGGCACATTTTAGTTATAAAGCGTCTAAAATATCTTGTTACCATTATTTGTATGACAAATTCGCCAACTGTAAAAACTTATCTATAATTACTTTTGTTCAAAAAACACACAAAGATTAACCACAGTAAGGGAATACCATGCAATTAAATACCCCAAAAGCCATCCGTGAAATTAAACATTCGGCTAGAAATACCATACTTATCAATGGCAAAAAACAGTGCAAACTACAAGCAATGACCTTTGCCCTCAACTATCACAGCGTAGACGTAACGGATACGCCTAATGGCTTACAAGTAAAAGGCGTTACACCTATTGGTGGTTAAACCCTCTGTTAAAAAGCGCACCAAGGCGATATAAAAACAGGCGCTAAATTGCGCCTGTTTTCGTTAAAACTTTATCTTGTATATAGCTATCCTTACAAAGGATTCTTTACAAAAAGCGCAGTCGTTTAAATAAATATATTTCAAATACTCCAATGCCTGTTAATAGCCCACAAAACCAGTAGAATGCACTGGAATTTTCAACGCCTGGCATACCACCAATATTGATACCAAATAGCCCGGTAAGAAAACCTAACGGTAAAAAGATGCCGGCAATAATAGAAAGCAAATAGGTGTTTCTATTCATAACTTCACTATTTAGTTGGGCAATACGGTTGTTAATCACATCAATTTGCGCAATGTAAAAGTCAATGGTATCAACGATACGTTGCAAGGTATCAAGCTGATTGGCAATATTCACTTTATAGGGTTCAAAAGCGGCGATATCGTTTTTACTTAAGGCTGATAAGGCATAAAGTTGCGGTTTTAAGAAGCGATTAAGCTTTAATAATTTTCGATGCTGTGAGTTAATTTCCGAGATTTGCTCATTACTAAACTCATCACTGTCTTGTGCATTGATAAAGTCTTCAATAGGCTCTATTACCGCATCAATTTTAGCATTAAGCTGAGTTAAAATAGCGATAACCAATTGCTCTATATTTTCAGGGCCTCTTGCCTTGCGCAAATCTTTTGCCACCGAGGCAATGGCTTTAGACTGCTGTAAATTACAAGTGATCACTCGTTTAGGGGTGTATAACAGCCTAATGGAGAGCATATCGTCAGGCTCTTTACCGGCGTTAAGGTTTACCCCACGCAGAATAAGAAAAAAACTACTGTCATCTATTTGCTGAAATCTTGGCCGGGTATCACTTGCTAATAAGGACTCAATAATGGACTCATCAACCCCCTCATCCATTAACCACTTTTCAAATTGCGCTGAAGAGCGGTTACAATGCAGCCAGTAAGAATCGTTTTCTAACTGGGCATTGCTTTCTATTGGTGTTGATTTTCCTTGCTGATCAAAATGCCAACTTTCAACAATAAAATCGTAGATCATTTCTTTCCCCTCTTCCTTTAATCCTTTCTTAACCTCAAATTTCGCTATTGCAATGTCTTAATAATGTTAAGCGTACCATCAAGGTGAACATCTCGTTGAGGGAAGGCAACCACTACCTCGTGCTCTTTAAAGGCCTTATCCAAATCAAAACGAATATTACTGGCCACCAAGCGTAAGCCCCCTTCTACTTGAGAGTTAATCCAAAAATACAATTCAAATATTAAGGCATTATCACCAAACTCTTGAAAAAAAACTTGTGGCTCACGGCCATGTTCATCTAAGGTTTCTTTTTGCTCATTAGCAATATCTAGCATAATGGTTTTCACTAAATGACAATCACTGCCATAGGCAACGCCAACGGAAACTGTACCTCGGATCAGTTTGTCTCTAAGTGTCCAGTTAATCACAGTATTTTCTAATAATTTGCTATTAGGGATCAACATATGCACCCCGTCAACACGTCTTACTCGGGTAGAACGAGTGTTTATCTCTTCAACAATACCTTTTACGCCTTCAACTTCTAAAAAGTCACCAATACGTATGGGTTTTTCTCCCATTAATATCCAGCCACTAATAAAGTTATTAATAATATTTTGCGCGCCAAAACCAAAGCCTATGGCAATAGCCCCAGATAAAAAGGCAAATGCGGTAATAGGTACATTTAACATCGACAAGGTGGTAATAAAGATAACGGCCAACACCACTATATATAAAAGCCTTTGTACCAAATGGATTACGTTGGGATCTTTATTTTTACTTTGTAATTTCTTACCTAGCTTAGTAATTAAAAAGTTAGCAAGCAGAATACTGACAATTAACCAAATCGGCACAGCCAATACTTCAATGAGCGTTATCACACGCTCATTAAAGGTAAATAAAGGATAATTTAACCAGTGTTTCAATTGCTCTAACATACTTATCTCCAAGCAAATATAGTTAACCGTGTGATGCGACAAAAGCATTGGCCGCATCAATATAAAAATGATCACTTAAGGCTTGCCTGCCTAATAACATCAAATAGGTCATATCAGATCTATCCGTTAAGGTGATTTCAATATTCCAGGCATGTTCACCAAGCTTGGCTGGTGTTTTAATAACATAACGCTGCTCACTTTGACCATTAGATGACTTCACCTTTCTAACATCATGTAATAATGCCGTACACCTGACCTTTTTATCAACATCATGAATTTCTGGGTGAATATCAAATAAAACCGCAGGTTTGTTATCAATAGACGTACGTTGAATGTTATCAACATGCAGGGACGATGTTTGCGCCCCCGTATCTACCCTTACCGTCAGTTGTTTAATACCGAGCTTAGGTAAGTCAATATTTTCAATATGCCCTATAATCATCCTCTCTGTCATAATAACTCCTCTGTAGACTCAAAGCGATTGACAAGTTCTTCTGCAACCAACTCAATATGCTCAGCAATGGCTTCATCGTCTTCTTTAAAATAAGCAATGTGATACATGGCTTCACCTTCTTGCACTAAGGGAATATTTTGCTTACCAATAATCACGCCACTTTTATGCGCTAACACAGTGCCCAATAATTCACCATACGGGCTGCCAATATCGGCTAATACTTCGCCTTTTTTCACTTGATCGCCCAGGCCAAAATGATGGCTGACAATACCACTACTGGTTGCTCTAACCCAACCACTGTTGTTAGCAACAAACTGACTGGTGATCTTTTTACTCACTCTGCCTTTGGGCATCATTTTTAAATGTTTAAGCACATTAACAATACCTTTAATGCCTGCTCGAATAGAAAACTCATCAAAGCGTAGCGCTTCACCAGCTTCATATAACAGCACTTTGGTATTACTGTTTACCGCGGCATCACGTAACGAACCTTCAATAATATCTGAATTTAAAATTACCGGGGCACCAAATGCCTTTGCCAGTGCTAAAGTTTGCTCATCGGCTAAATGCGCTCTAATTTGCGGTAAATTAGAGCGATGCACAGCACCAGTATGTAAATCGATACCATAGTCACAATGGCTAACAATTTCTTGCAAAAAGATATTCGCTACACGTGCCGCTAATGAGCCTTTAGACGAGCCGGGAAAGCTGCGGTTTAAATCTCGTCTATCTGGCATATAGCGGCTTTGATTAACCACACCATAAACATTAACCATAGGCACAGCAATAAGGGTACCAGCTGAAATTTTAAAACCCTTTAAGTTAATTAAACGGCGAATAATTTCAATGCCATTAAGCTCGTCGCCATGTACCGCAGCACTAACAAAAATAGTACACCCTGGCTTTTTGCCCCGAATAATATAAACAGGCAAGTTTACATCAGCATCGGTATAAAGCTTAGCAACAGGTAAATCTATTTTTTTAGTTTGCCCTGGCAAAACAACATGCTCGCCAATTTTTAAGCTATCCATTGTCACTCCTAATCAAGCTCAATTAGCCTTGCCCTTTGGTCTTAGTGGCATTGAACTTGGCATTCTTTTCCAAAAACTCAATTACTTTGCCAGCAACATCTAAACCCGTTGCTGTTTCAATACCTTCTAACCCAGGTGATGAATTAACTTCCATCACCATAGGACCATTGTGTGAGCGCAATAAATCGACACCACAGAAGTTTAATCCCATCACCTTGGCAGCATTTACCGCCGTAGCGCGCTCTTCCTTGGTTAACTTCACTATCTCTGCACTGCCACCACGATGTAAATTCGATCTAAACTCACCTTCTGCGCCTTGACGCTTCATTGCTGCAACAACACGGCCACCAACCACTAAACAGCGAATATCAGCACCACCTGCTTCTTTTACATATTCTTGCACTAAAATATTCGCCTTTAAGCCCATAAAGGCTTCAATAATACTTTCCGCAGCCTTTGAGGTGTCAGCCAATACCACGCCAATACCTTGAGTCCCCTCTAATAACTTAATCACCAGTGGCGCCCCACCAACATTTTTAATTAAGTCTTTAATATTGTCGGGTTTACTAGCAAAACCAGTACGCGGCAACCCAATGCCTTTACGTGATAGTAACTGCAAAGACCTTAACTTATCCCGAGAGCGACTAATGGCGACTGACTCGTTAATATTAAAGGTGCCCATCATTTCAAATTGTCTAGCAACCGCAGTACCGTAAAAGGTAACGGATGCACCAATTCTAGGAATAATGGCATCATATTTAGGTAACTCTTCACCGTGAAAACGTACCGTTGGTCGATTGCTGGTAATATCCATATAGCAATGCAAGGTATCAATAATGTCTACCTCATGACCACGTTCTAAGCTCGCTTCTTTTAAGCGGCGAGTTGAGTATAAATTTTTGTTACGAGATAAAATGGCTATTTTCATGTTTTAATTCCTTCTTACGCGCGTTAAGCGCTTTGCTTACTGATGTAATTAAATTTAGTTGAAAATTTTTAAAAAGAGAATCAAAATAAAAGCAGCTAATTGATAAAATTATTTTATTAAAGGAATGATTATATGAAGATTGAGTTGCTTACCACCTTTTTAGAGGTTAGCCAAACGCTGCATGTTAGAGTGGCGGCAGAAAACTTGTATCTAACTCAAGCGGCTATCAGCAGCAGAATCAAGCAATTGGAAGAAGAATTAGGGGTTTTGCTATTCGATCGCACGCAAAAACGTTTAAAACTAACCGCTGAAGGCCACAGACTAGTCAAGCATGCCAATGAAATGATCATCATGTGGCAAAAACTCAAGCAAGATGTCGGCATTGCTGAGTCCAGCTCATCACAGTTATTTGTTGGTTCAATGATGTCAATCTGGGACATAGTATTACAAGATTGGCTGCAAAAAATACATCGCAACTTAGACGATGTCCACCTGTACACACAAACCTACTCACCTTTAGAGTTACGAAAACAAGTGATCAGCCGTATGGTTGATATTGCTTTTTTGTTTGAGCCGCCCTTTATTGAAGACATCATCAGTGAGAAAGTGGCCACAGTTCCTTTACAGCTTGTCTCTACAGAAAAAGATTTAGCACTGCACCAAGTAAATAATATGGTGATGGTTGACTATGGCGAATCAGTGAATAGTCAAATTATGCGAGCTCACAGGGAAAGCAATGCCATTCGCCATAATATGAGCCAACCGAGAATAGCGCTAAATTTTATTCTAGAAGCATCAGGCTGTGCCTATTTGCCCAGGCAAATGAGCTTTGAGCATATTAGAAAAGGCAAGCTACACCCAGTTGTAGGAGCGCCAGAGTACGGACGTGATATTTACGCTATTTATTTGGCAAAAAGTCATAAAACCACACTTATTCAAGATGCCCTAATGCTGTTTCCTTACGTGAGAAATTAACAAGATTATTTAATTAATTTTTACAACTTAATAAATAATATTAATTGATTAGATAATTTAAACCATTAAGTTTAAAAAAATTTGCACTGTCTATTGTGTAATCTTAGGCCGTCATTGTTTTAGCTACTATATTGATTTACGATTTCATAGGTTCAAAGCACAGTTATATAATTACCGTTGCTGTGATTAGCTATAGTATTACGCCAACTGTACCTAACTTTATTTATGAATGGACACAATCAGGCATTTTCTAAATCGCCTAAACAATGAGGGTTAAAAATTTATGTTTATACCAAGTGAAATAATTATTTCACTTGGTATTAGTCGTCAAAAATATATTGAAGTCACCAAAGGTACCGAGCGTGTCTATCAATTAGCGAAAAAACTTGGCGTAAAGCTTGTTTTCGGGACAGATACCTTATTTGACCCTGAATTAGCCGAAAAACAAGGAAAGCAATTCGAAACTCTCTCGCTGGTTTACCCCTGTTGAAGCACTAAGACAAACGACCTCAACCGCAGGTGAGCTGTTAGCGTTATCGGGTCCACGCTCGCCATACCCTAATGGCTCTCTAGGGGTTATAAAAGCAAGCGCCTATGCTGATATTATCCTAGTAAATGGTAAGCCATTAAAAGACTTAAACTTAGTGGCTAATCCAAAAGAAAACTTTGCTTTAATGATGAAAAACGGAAAAATATATAAAAATACACTTTAATACCAACAACCTTAAAGCAGATTACATCACCTATAGCCCCACAGTTAACAGCACAACGTGGGGCTTTTCAGTTAACCTCAAACGTTAAATCGTCGTCACTCTATTTCGCCCTAAAGATTTAGACTCATATAATGCTTTATCTGCTCTTTCAAAAAGCGCATGTTCATCGGTATCACCTTCGTATAGTTGCGTAACGCCGAGACTTAAGGTTAACTTGAGAGTATTACCACAACTTAATTTAAAGGCGTGTTGCTCTGCTTCAAAAACAATCCTTTCAGCTAATACCAAGGCAGACTCTTTATCACAATGCGGTAAAATTAACGCAAACTCCTCGCCGCCCACTCGCGCTAAGGTATCTCCGTATCGGGTAAATTGATTGATAAGACTCGGCAATTCAATCAACACCTCATTCCCTGATGAGTGCCCGTATTTATCATTAACCGCTTTAAAATAGTCGATATCAATCAGAATTAAAGAGAGTGGCTGGCTATACCTAGCGTTTGAGGCAAACTCTTTTTTTAGTGCTTGTTCAAAATGCCTTTGATTATAAATTTTCGTTAAAGGATCAATTAAAGTAAGCTCTTCTAGCTTCTTGTTTTCGGCAATTTGCCCTTCTAAAGAGGTAATCAAGGCCTCTATTTTAGTCATATCACGAATCGTAGCTAGCGCATAATCACCATAGGCAGTTGAGATTAAATTTAAGGTAATTTCAACCTGTAACGCTTGTCCATCTCGGCGCAATGCCGCCATTTTTCCTCGCTCGGCGCCCATTTTTCGAGCGCCACCTTGCTTAAAGTACGTTTGAATATTTTTGTTATGATTGGCGGAAATACCTTTAGGAATTAAATCAGAAACATTCATTTGTTCAAGTTCAGCTTTTGAATAGCCAAAAAGCTTTTCTGCTTGAATATTCGCCTTAATAATATGGCCTTGTACATCAACCTGTAAATTAGCATCTGGCGCCATTTCAAATAGCAACTCACTTTGCTCCAGCGCTAATTTAGTAATAGCATAGTGCTTATCAAGCTCAGAAAGATTGCGTTGATACCTAGCCTCAGCCTCTTTTAACCGGGTAATATCAATATGAGTGCCTAACATGCGCTTAGGGCGCCCATCATTATCTCTAATGGCAATGCCGCGACAGCGAATCCATACCGTGGAGCCATTTTTATGCTTATATCTAACCACTTGATCGTATGGCTGCTCTTTATCTAGACAATGCTTTTCAAAATTATCGAGTGCCACCTTTAAATCATCCTGATTAATAATATCTTGCCACTCTGAGGCTAAGTGCTTCTTTTCGCTTGGATCATAACCTAATACTTCCCAGAAGCGCTTATTCATCCACTCGTTTTCTGGGTTGTCTATATCCCAGTACCAAAGACCATCAAGCGCTCCCTCTTGAAGAAAATCAAAAACCCTAGTGTCCGTTTTGATTAATTGATAAAGTTCTTTTTCCAAATAGCTGCCATTATTTTCCATATACAACCCTGATCATGAACTGTAGCTCTACATTACTATAATACTCGCATTAAAGTGTAGTAAATGATTTAGCCAAGTGTAATCAAGCTTCTTGTTATTTCACTCCCTACTCTACTGAGCAAGTTTTCAACCAAAATGTCAAATCAGGCGTTTTAAGTGCAACAAGCACGCAGCTTGGTTAGGCTGAGCAACAGAACAGGATATTCTGTTTGGCTGCAAATCATCAAGGATGTGTTTACAGCTTAGATAAAAGCTTGAACTGATTTGTGAGGTCAAGAGTGATGGCTATAACCTTTCATATTTACTGATACTGCTTATTTGAAATAGCCAATATTGTATTATGGGACGGAAATGGGACGTTTTTCAGGAAAATTAGCAATAAAAAAGGGCTGTATCTCTACAACCCTTTGTTTATAAGTGGTGCGGATGGTGGGACTTGAACCCACACGAGCATAGCTCACCACCCCCTCAAGATGGCGCGTCTACCAATTCCGCCACATCCGCATAACTATTTTTCAGCGTATCTTAGTTTGGTACTTCGCTGTTTTCTTCTTTCTTAGCTGTGTCACCAGAGCCAGGTACATCACTATTTTTAGGCTCTACGCTTTCGCTAGGGATAGCATCAACCGCTTCAGTCGTTGGCGCGCTTAAGTTGTTCCACTCATCAACCGCTTTAGTACGGTTAGCGGTTAAGTTACCTAAAATTAAGCTAATCGCAAAAAACGCAATCGCTAGGTAAGTTGTTGCTTTGGTTAAGAAGTTACCCGAACCACTTGAACCAAATACTGTAGCTGATGAACCTGCACCAAATGATGCGCCCATATCAGCACCTTTACCTTGTTGGATTAATACTAAACCAATAAGGGCTAACGCAATTAATACGTAAGCGATAATTAAAACTTGATACAACATTTCTATTTTCCTTTAGCTGCTAAGCAAATTGCTTTAAATTGCTCAACCTTTAAACTTGCACCGCCGATTAAACCACCGTCTATATCAGCTTGTGCGAATAATTCTTCACTGTTAGTTGCATTAACGCTACCACCGTATAGTAACGGCACCTTAGCTGCAACTTCTTCATTACTTTGTGCTAAAAATTGGCGAATAAACTGATGAGTTTCTTGCGCCATTTCGCTTGAAGCAGTTTTACCTGTACCTATCGCCCACACTGGCTCATAGGCTACAACTAAATTAGCAAACGCTTCAATGCCTACTTCATCAATTACCGGTTGTAATTGCGAGGCAAGCACAGTTTCTGTTTGCTCAGTTGCTCGTTCACTTTCGCTTTCACCAATACATAAAATTGGTGTTACCCCTGCTTCAAGCGCAGCTTTAACTTTATGAGCAACTAAAGTAGAGGTTTCTTTATATAAACTTCTACGTTCAGAGTGTCCAACTATAACATAACTTACCGAGAACTCTTTCAACATACTTGTTGAAACTTCTCCCGTAAATGCGCCACTTTGCTGTTCACTTACATTTTGGCTACCAAGATAAACATTACTTGGCAATTGCTTTGCTTCAACAGCACGTGAAAACTCTGATAAATAAGGAAAGCTTGGACAGATCACAACATCAACATTCTCAGCTAATGAGATATCAGAAAACCCTGTTACCATGTCATTAACTAAAGTTAAATTACCGTTCATTTTCCAATTAGCGGCAACAATTGCTCGTCTTGTCATTTTTCTTCCTCGGTTCATTGCTAAAATGAAGCCGCGAGATATTAACTAACCTGAGCAAAAGATACAAGTAAATAACAAGATATCTTTTGCCATTTGCTCGCTTTTTACTCGAACTGGCGTAAAAGTAAGTAAACTATGAAGAAGTCTAGCTTTTTAGCTTACTTGCTTTACTACATCAGCAATTTGATTTGCTAATGCGGTCACTTCTTCTTGCTCAGGGCCTTCCACCATAACGCGAATTAATGGCTCAGTACCAGACTTTCTCAGTAATACCCGACCACGGCCTGATAATTGACCATTTACTTTTTCTACTTCCGCTAATACTTGCTCATTATTAAGCGGGTCGCTATCGCCTGCAAAGCGCACATTGACTAAAACTTGTGGCAGCATAGTCATACCTTGGCGAAGTTCGAACAATGATTTGTTATGCTGACATACCGCAGTTAATACATTAAGTGCCGCAATAATACCGTCGCCCGTTGATGTGTGATTTAGGTTAATAATATGACCTGAGTTTTCAGCGCCAAGCTGCCAACCTTTTTCACCTAGCATTTCCATAACATATCTGTCACCCACTTTACTGCGAGCAAATGGAATATCTAGCTCAGCAAGTGCGAGTTCTAAGCCCATATTACTCATCAAGGTGCCAACTACACCACCTTCTAAGGTGCCTGATTTTAAGTCATTACAAGCGATAATATACACGGCTTCATCGCCATCAATAACATGGCCTGTGTGATCAACCATCATTAGGCGATCACCGTCACCATCAAGGGCGATACCTAAATTAGCGTTATGCTCAACCACAGCTTTACTGATCATATCCATAGAAGTTGCACCACAGCCATCATTGATATTGGTACCATTTGGCGCTGTTGCTAATTCAATAACATTAGCGCCTAACTCTCTAAAGACATTCGGTGCAATGTGATAGGTTGCACCATGCGCACAATCAACAACAATATTTAGACCTTGCAGAGATAATTGGCTTGGGAAGTTACTTTTACAAAATTCAATATAACGCCCTGCCGCATCATTAATACGTGTAGCTTTACCTAGCTTGGCAGATTCAACACAGCCCATGGCTTGATCAAGCTCTGCTTCAATGGCTAACTCAACTTCATCAGGTAACTTTTGCCCATCTTGAGAGAAAAACTTAATACCATTATCGTAAAACGGGTTATGTGATGCGCTAATAACAATGCCTGCTTCAGCACGAAATGTTTTTGTTAAATAAGCAATACCTGGTGTTGGCATAGGGCCTAATAAACCAATATCAACACCGGCTGCTGAAAAGCCCGCTTCTAGTGCAGATTCAAGCATATAACCTGAAATACGGGTATCTTTACCTATCAATACCTTTTTTGTTCCTTGGGCAGCAAGCACTTTACCTGCCGCGTAACCTAACTTCATAACAAACTCAGGCGTAATTGGGTATTGACCAACTAAACCGCGCACACCATCGGTACCAAAATATTTACGATTTGACATTATATTTCCTCATTTCGTTGCACTTTACTGTCGCCTTAATTAAGAAGGCAAAACGACAAATAAGTGATTAATTCTTTTAACTAGCATTAATAACACTAGTTTTGATATTGATTCGTTGTAGATAAAACTTTCAAGGCATCTACTGTTTCTTGTACATCATGTACTCTAATTATTTTTGCTCCTTGCTGTGCCGCCAAAACTGCCGTGGTTAAACTGCCGGCTAAACGCTCGTTTACTTCACGTTCAAGTAAATTACCTATCATCGACTTTCTCGATGTACCAGACAGTATTGGTAAACCTAAGCTTGAAAATTTACTTAAATTAGCCAGCAATTGATAATTCTGTTGTAGCGTTTTACCAAAGCCAAAACCGGGATCAAGTATCAACCTATCTTTGCCAATACCTGCTTGCTCACAAACGTCAATACGCTGCTTGAAAAACGCCATGATATCATTAATAACATCATCATAGTGCGGATTTTCTTGCATGGTGCGAGGTAAGCCTTGCATATGCATCAAACACACAGGCACATCACTTTGCGCTACCGCTTCAATACAGCCCTGATTTTGCAATGCTCGCACATCATTAATAATATCTGCCCCTTGCGCTATTGACTCAGCCATAACCGCAGCTTTACTGGTATCAATAGACACACAGATATCAAAACGTGATTTAATGGCTTTTAATAGCGGAATTACTCGTGCTAGTTCATCTTGCTCAGTCACTTCTTTTGCGCCGGGTCTGGTCGATTCACCACCGATATCAATAATAGTTGCGCCGTGGGCTATCATTAATTCAGCTTGCTCAAGCGCAGCATCAACTCGATTGAACTTGCCACCATCAGAAAAAGAATCAGGCGTAACATTTAAAATACCCATCACATGAACGGGGGCATCTTTACTTTGCAGTGATTTGATTATTGGAACAGACAAGGCGTTGTTTTCTCTTTTTTAACTAAAAAATAAAGCCTCGATGTTAATAACATGGAGGCTTTTGATTATTGCGCTAGGTGATGTTTAGCTTGTTGAACCATCACCTTTTGGCTCTGATAAGTCAGGCTTAACCGCATCATCAGATTCAGCTTTAGAAGCGCTATCTTTCGCCGCTAAATCTTCATCTTCTTCCTTAGATGCAGCGCCACCAGAGCTAGTATTTGAACTTGAGCTATTACCTTTATCGTCCCAATCTGCTGGGGCACGAACTTCTTTACGCTCCATTAAGTCATCAATCTGATGAGCATCAATGGTCTCGTACTTCATTAAGGCATCTTTCATGGCATGTAAAATGTCCATGTTATCTTTGATCAGTTTTTCTGCTCTATTGTAGTTGCGCTCAATAACGTCTTTAATTTCATCATCAATGGCTTTAGCAGTCTCATCAGACATATGCAATGATTTAGCAGAGGTTCTGCCTAAGAAAACTTCGCCTTCTTCTTCAGCAAAAAGCATTGGCCCCATTTTCTCTGAAAGACCCCACTGAGTTACCATCTTACGAGCAATATTAGTGGCACGTTCAATATCGTTTGAAGCACCAGTAGAGACTTTATCGCTACCATAAATCACTTCTTCAGCAATACGACCACCATAAAGTGATGAGATATTGCTTTCTAAATGCTGTTTAGAATGGCTGAATCTATCTTGCTCTGGCAAATACATAGTCACACCTAGGGCACGACCACGAGGAATAATACTTACTTTATACACTGGGTCATGATCTGGCACTAAACGACCAATAATAGCGTGACCTGCTTCATGGTATGCCGTCATTTCTTTTTCAGACTCACTCATCACCATAGTGCGACGCTCTGAGCCCATCATGATCTTATCTTTTGCTTTATCAAACTCAGCCATACCCACTACACGACGTGAGGTACGGGCTGCAAATAATGCTGCTTCATTCACTAAGTTTGCTAAATCAGCACCAGAGAAACCTGGCGTACCGCGCGCAATAACAGTCGCTTTAACATCATCTGCTAAAGGCACTTTACGCATATGTACTTTTAAGATTTGCTCACGACCACGAATATCAGGTAAACCAACGGTAACTTGACGGTCAAAACGACCCGGACGAAGTAATGCAGGGTCAAGTACGTCAGGACGGTTAGTTGCCGCAATAACAATAACGCCTTCATTACCTTCAAAACCATCCATCTCTACTAACATTTGGTTTAAGGTTTGCTCACGCTCATCGTGACCACCACCTAAACCTGCACCACGCTGGCGACCTACGGCATCAATCTCATCGATAAAGATAATACATGGCGCTGATTTTTTCGCTTGGTCAAACATGTCACGTACACGTGATGCACCCACACCAACAAACATTTCAACAAAGTCTGAACCTGAGATGGTAAAAAATGGTACTTTTGCTTCACCAGCAATGGCTTTTGCTAATAAAGTTTTACCTGTACCCGGTTGACCCACTAATAAAATACCTGATGGAATACGACCACCTAATTTTTGGAATCGTGTTGGTTCACGTAAATAATCAACTAATTCTGCTACTTCTTCTTTGGCTTCATCACAGCCAGCAACATCAGCAAAAGTCGTTTTAATTTGTTCTTCGTTTAACTGGCGAGCTTTACTTTTACCGAAAGACATTGCGCCTTTGCCGCCACCGCCTTGCATTTGACGCATGAAGAAAATCCACACACCAATTAATAAGATCATTGGGAACCAAGAAACGAAAATCGTTGTTAAGAAACTTGTTTCTTCTGGTAATTTACCTTGAGCGCGTACACCTTGTTTAACAAGATCATTAATCAAATCGCGATCATAACCACCTGGAATTACAGTTGTATAAGCTTCACCACTACGCTTTTCACCGGTAATCACACCATTTCTATCTACACTGGCATCACGAATTTGTCCTTGGCGAACATCCTGAATAAAGCGTGTATAGTCCATTTGTTGTTCATTCGCAGTATTTGGAGAAAAACTCTGAAATACGCTCATTAAAACAACCGCAATAACTAACCATAAAATAAGATTTTTTGCCATATCGCTCAACTTAATGACCTCTTTTGGTACTTAAAAAATTTTTATAAATAATACATTTAAAATTATAGCGTGTAATCTACTACAATTTAAGGCTTGTCGCCATTTAACTTTAGATGCTATTAACAACTAGTTACATCTTACAAATTAAGTCAACGCTAGCCTTTGTAACCCGTCGCTACCAAATAAACTTCCCGAGAACGCGCTCTTGATGACTCTGGCTTTCGCGTTTTAACTGTCTTAAATACAGACCTGACTTCTTTCATATATTGTTCAAAGCCCGCCCCTTGAAAGACTTTCACCACAAATGCGCCATTAGCTTTTAAGACATGACTACACATATCTAATGCTAGCTCGACTAAATACATGCTGCGCGCTGAGTCAGCACTTTCATTCCCTGTCATATTAGCGGCCATATCAGACATAACTACATCAATATTTTTACCATTAATACGCGTTAATAAGGCATCAAGCACGGCTTCTTCGCGAAAATCACCTTCAAGAAAGTCAACGCCGGCAATGGCATCCATAGGTAAAATATCACAGGCAACCACTTGGCCATTATCGCCAACCACTTTACTGGCATATTCTGACCAACCGCCAGGTGCAGCACCTAAATCAACCACCTTCATACCCGGTTTGATCAATTTGTCTTTATTGTTAATTTCTTCAATTTTAAAAACAGCACGAGAGCGCAAACCAAGCTTTTGTGCCTTTTTAACATATTCATCATCAAAGTGTTCGTCTAACCAGCGTTGACTACTAACCGTGTGTTTTTTCTTACTCATGAATATTTAATTACCCAAGTATTAGTATTAATCACTAGATAAGGGTAAAATAGTGATAATTCAAGCCAACTTGTTATGAAATTTTCAAATGAACCTAAATAAAAAACAAATTCAATTCCTAAAAGGCGAAGCTCATTCGCTTAAACCTGTAGTATTACTAGGCAGCAATGGCCTAACAGAAGCTGTTGTTGCAGAAATCGACTATGCGTTAAACCATCACGAATTAATTAAAGTTAAAATTCCAACCGATGATAGAGACACTAAAGCCCTTATTGTTGAAGCTATTTGTCGTGAAACTGGCGCAACTAAAGTGCAAGTTATTGGTAAAACTTTAGTTATTTATCGTCAAAGTGAAGAGAAGAAAATAAGCATTCCTAAGCTATAACGTCTTTGTGCTTTCCTTGCTAACCTTAGTGAGGAAAGCAGCGTTTATGACAATTTTATTATATTTACTCAATGGCTTATACCAAATCGCACCTAGGCCAATAAAACTATTATAACCCGCTGTTTTAATTGAAAAATTCATATTCATTCGTTTGCATTTGCCCACACCTGTAATACACGCTAGATCCCCACAGCTCAAAGCAACTAAAAATACTAAAATACTGCATATCAACCACACAGCATAACTCTTTGATATTATTTAACAATCAGCCAAAAGACTTTAAAATCATATCGCTTAATAAGCACATAATAATTTTAGAAATGGAAGTCTAATTAGCTGGTATAGCTTTGCTAGTCTAGCAAAAGCTCATCACTGAACGGCTTTAAACATTTCAATAGTGAACATCTAAGAACATGTCATCTAAAAGTAGTTAACACACCCGTTAACTGAGTTTTTAATACATATTTAGGTTAATATAATGTTTAAACAATTAATTATCGCAAGTGCAATCTCTGCTGCGCTTTTCCCGCTTGCTAATGCAGAGCAATTATCACCATCCAAGCAAGTTGAGCAAAAAACTCCTCAAACAAAGCGCTTTATTGTTAAGCTGTTGCCCAACAAGGCCAAAAATAAGCAAGAAGCACTTAACGCAAAAACCAATCCCCTTTCTTATCAGGGAAAAAGTAAGCTCAAATTCAAGCGAAAACTTGCGTCAGGAGATTATCTTGTTGAAGCAGAAAATTTCTCTTCACTTCAAAATACTATTGAGGATTTAAACCTTAATGGCCAAGTACTGGCAATTGAAGAAGATGAGTTAGTTTACTCTCACTTGCTTCCAGATGATCATTATGCCGCTAGCATGTACAGTATTGAAAACAGTTATCGCGGTATCAATGCCATTGATGCCTGGGATTTATCCCAAGGTGAGCAAATCAATATTACCATTTTAGATACTGGCTTTACCGATCACCCCGATACACGTGAGCGCACTATCAATGGTTACGACATGATCAGCTATACATCTTTGTCTAACGATGCTGATGGACGCGACAGTGATGCCCGCGACCCAGGTACTGGCATAGGTTGCAGCAATAAAAACAGTGGTTGGCATGGTACCCATGTTGCTGGCATTGCCGGAGCCAGTATTAACAATCAAATTGGCGCTATGGGTATAGCCCCCAAAGCAAATTTAGTACACGTAAGAGTTTTAGGGCAATGTGCTACAGGTTATCGCTCAGATATAATTGATGGCATTTATTGGGCAGCAGGTAAAAAAGTAGATGAATTACCGCTTAACCCAAATCCGGCGAAAGTCATCAACTTAAGTCTTGGCGGTGCAAGTGCTTGTGGTAGCTATCAAGCAGCGATTGACTACGCTATCGCGCAAGGAGCGAGCGTAGTAGTCTCAGCTGGCAATAATAACCTTGATGCCAGTCAACAATCGCCGGCTAATTGTCAAGGTGTTATTACCGTTGCTGCAAGTGATAATAGTGGCGACAAGGCCAGTTATTCCAACTATTCGCCGTTAGGGGAAGCCGTAGATATCACAGCACCAGGTAGCAGTATTATTGCACCAGTAAACACAGGCACGAATGGACCAATAGCATCAGGTTATGGTTATAAAAGCGGTACTAGTATGGCTGCGCCTCAGGTGGCTGGTGTTATTGCGCTTATGCTGGAAAAACAACCTGAATTAACGCCAGCAGAAGTAAAAAGCATCTTAACAGAAACTGCGGATCAATTTGCTCCATACAGCCAGTGTAATACAGAGCAGCCCATATGTGGCGCAGGTTTAGTCAATGCTTTAGCGGCAATAGAGAAAGCAAATGAACTAAAAGGCTCACCAGCAATTGTTTTAGAAAACGCACAAGCCATCAGTATTTCAGGTCAAGAAGGAGAAGAGTTAGCGTACCAATTCAGCGCGCCTTCAGGTGCTGATACCGTGTCAATATCACTGTCTGCGGGTACTGGTGATGCCGATCTATATGTAAAAAAATCAGGTCAAGCGACAGTAAACAATTACGACTGCCGCCCTTGGTTAACGGGAAACAATGAAAGCTGTACGCTATCAGGTCAAGGCGAGTATTCAATATTAGTTAGGGGCTATAATCAATTTGCTCAAGTAAACCTAGTGGCCAGCTATCAAGAGCAAGCGCCAGAAAATGCCATTGAACTGCACAATAACCAAGCACATTGGGATATTAGCGGTAGCTATCACGAAGAAATTGTTTTTTATGCCGACGTACCAACAAATATAACCGGCTTATGGGTGCAAACCTGGGGTGGTAGCGGTGATGCCGACTTGTGGGTAAAAAAATCATCACTACCAACAAAGGAAGATCACGACTGCTTTGCCTCAACACCGGGTAATGAAGAAACCTGCACGCTTTCCCCTGCTGCTGGTAGATATTATATTAAGGTGCGTGGTTACGATAACTTTAACAATACTGCACTTCGTATTCTTTGGACAAACTAGCCTTAAGCTAAAACAAGCTAAACGCAAATAAAGAAAACCCGATAACACTTAAGTGCTATCGGGTTTTCAGACTGATGACAAAGTCCTAGACAGTAGTCTAGGACTTTGATCTAATAAAAACATGGAAAATTACAAAAATTAACCATGTTAAGAGAACCTTCCCCGCAACAACATGAACTCGAAATGGTCACGCTAGACCAGTTAGTTCCAGCCAACCATCTAGTTCGTAAACTCGATAAGTATATTGACTTTGAGTTTATTCGAGATGAAGTCAAAGACTTATATTGCACTGATAATGGTCGTCCTCCGGTGGAGCCAGTCCAGCTATTTAAAATTATGCTACTTGGGTACTTATTTGGTATTAAAAGTGAGCGCCAAATCATCAAAGACATCGAAGTAAATGTCGCGTATCGATGGTTTCTCCGCATGGGGCTTACCGAGAAAGTTATCGATGCCTCAACACTTAGTCAAAATCGTATTCGTCGTTTCAATGGCACAGATGTATTTGAACGTATATTTAATCACATCGTCCAACAAGCCATTAAACATGGTCTAGTTGGGGGCAAAGCCTTATTCACCGACAGCACACACTTAAAAGCAAACGCCAATAAACGAAAGTTCACCAACAAGCTCAAACCCGTCTCAACCAGTGCCTATATTAAGCAAATCAACAAAGCTGTGGAGGCAGACCGTAAAGCGGCTGGAAAAAAGCCACTCAAGGATAAAGGCTATTGTGAGATAAAGCGGAATAAGGTAAGTAAAACCGATAGTGATAGCGGTTATATGCACCGAGATGAAAAGCCAAAAGGTTTTTTCTACCTAGACCACAGAACCGTAGATAACGACTATAACATTATTGTAGATACGCATATTACGCCAGGTAATGTCCACGATTCTCAACCATACATTGCTCGCCTTGATGCCATTGAAAATCGCTTTGCACTATCCCCTGAATTTGTTGGTATTGATGCAGGCTACTTCACAGCGCCCGTCTGTTTTAATCTGGAACAACGTAACATCCAAGGGGTGTTTGGTTACCGTCGTCCTTCACGAACGAAGAATGCCATTAAGAAAAAGCACTTCAAATACGACGAGAAAGCAGATACGTATACCTGCCCGCAAGAGCAAACGTTAATCTACTCGACCACCAGTCGAGAGGGTTACCGAGAATATCATTCTGACCCCAAGGTATGCGTTAATTGCCCTCAATTAAAAGATTGCACTAAGAGTAAAAGTCATAAGAAAGTGATAACACGCCACGTAATGGCTGCGAGTCAAGATCGGGCTAATGAATTTCGCTTAACAAGCCTTGGTAAATACCTTTACAAACGACGATGCGAAACCGTTGAAAGAAGTTTTGCTGATGCAAAGCAACACCATGGTCACAGGTATGCAAGATACCGAGGTAAGCATAATGTTCAAATGCAAGCATATATGGCTGCGGCAGCACAAAATATGAAGAAGATAGCAATGACGCTATCAAATATTCCCCAAATAATGGCAATCTAAAAAGGATAGCCCTTTAAAAGCTCAATTCGAGACATTAACACGCCAAATAGGGAAGATAAGCCCCAAACAAGTCCAGAAAAACCAAATAAAATAGAAAAGACGTGGCTAGAAAAATATCGAGATCGCAGCCTACGGCTGCTCATAAAAGACAAACCCCGAACAGAATGACGGGGTTTGTCAGTAATCTGAAAACCCGATAACACTTAAGTGCTATCGGGTTTTAACTGAAAATATAGCGCAGATTTCGCTATTACTTAACCTCAGATTTGCATAATAAATAGTGCTGAATCGAACAAAGTCAATAAGTTATAGCTGCTTATGTGAAGCTTAGCTTACTTATCTTTGCTCTCTTCTACATGCGTTACGACTTTTTGTACCAGCTTAACACGGCCTGCATCAACCAGTGCTTGCCTTAATACATATTCAATTTGCGCATTAAGACTTCTTAGCTCATCGTCAGACCAACGCTGCATGGCCGATAAAACATCAGGATTAATTCTTAACGGATAACTTTTTTTAGCTGCCATAAAAGCCTCCTTTTTACCGAGCTTTCATCAATATAATGAGCCAGCATTGACAATAGGTTGGGTATTTTGGTCGCTACACAAAACCACCAACAAATTACTGACCATAGTAGCTTTACGCTCTTCATCCAATTCAACAATTTGCTTAGCAGAAAGCTGTGTAAGTGCCATATCGACCATGCCAACAGCACCATCAACAATTTTACTACGCGCAGCAATAATCGCTTGCGCCTGTTGTCTTTGCAACATAGCATTAGCGATTTCAGGTGCATAAGCTAAATGACTAATACGCGCCTCATGTACCTTAACACCCGCTTTTTCTAATCGTTGCTGAATTTCATTTTTTAGCGCTTCAGAGACTTCTTGTGGGTGGCTTCTCAGGGCAACTTCATCACCATCATGTTGATCATAAGGATAGCTTATCGCCATATTTCTCAAAGCAGATTCACTTTGTATGTTAACAAAGCTAATGTAATCATCGACTTCAAATACCGCTTCTGCCGTATCATCCACCGACCAAACCACCACAGTAGCGATTTCAATTGGGTTACCGTGATTATCATTGACCTTCATTTGGTTAGATTCAAAGTTACGAATTCTAAGAGAAATATTCTTGCGAATAAAAAAGGGAATGCTCCATTGCAAACCGTTATTTTTCACCGTGCCAACATAACTGCCAAAGAAAGTCATCACTTTCGCTTGATTAGGCTGAACCATAAAAAATCCTGGTAAGGATAAAATAACCAAAGCAAAAATAGCAAAAGTAGCAAAGCCAACTTGCGCAGTAATTACCTCGGTAACTAAATAACCAACAACGAGCAGCAAGATCACAAAGGCAACAAAACCATTGAGTGAAAAGCCTTTTTTCTCTTTCAAACCTTGACTAGACATAATGTTCTCCTTAAACACAAAAATGATATCAAAGTGATATCACAAGAATATATCCTCACTTTCATTAATTTGCAAGTCATGATCAGTGTCGAAATGCGGCAAAAGTGTTAACTCCCCTAGCGCAAATTAAAAAATCTATCGCTTTGATAAAAAAATATATGTTTTCTTCTTACTAAGTTTCCACTACATTGCACAAAATTATTCATTGAGCATCTTCCCATGGAATTTAATCCAAATTTAAAATTAATGGTAACGATTGGGCTAATTATTCTAGCCAGCATTTTAAAAGTCGTTGTCAGCAACTTTTTAAAAAAGAAATACCGAAAAAAAGGCGTAGATAAGCGCTATTTGGTCAATAATATTCGCAATGCCATCAATCTCATTTTGCTGGTGTTTTTAATGTTGCTCTGGAGTAATGAGTTACAACGATTTGCCCTATCTATTGCGGCGTTTGTTGTTGCCATTGTTATTGCCACCAAAGAAATAATTCAATGCTTTATAGGCTTTATTTACCTGTCTACCAGTGCGCCTTTTAGAATTGGCGATTGGATAGAGGTTAATGAGACTTGTGGTGAAGTTTCAGCAGTGGATTGGGCTAAAGTGACTTTGCTAGAAATTGATACTAAAAATTATGCCTATACGGGAAAAACTATTTACTTACCCAATAGTTTGCTAATGCTGCAATCAATTCGCAACATGAACTTTATGCGACGCTATGTAAATCACTCCTTTACTATCGTGCGAGAAGATAAAGGCATAATGCCAATTGATTTAATACATTCACTTAAACAAAAAGCGGATGATTATTGTAGTGGCTTTAAGGATGTCGCTGAACGTTATAATGCCTTAATTGAAAACAGACTTGATGTGAAAATAGCAGGGCCGGAGCCAAGTGTAAAAGTATCAACAACAGATTTAGGTAAAATAAAAATCTCTTTTAGCATCTTTTGCCCGACTGAAGACGCCATTGAAATAGAGCAAAAATTAACCTCAGATTTTTTCACTCTCTGGAACCATTGCAACCCTTAACCATAACTGGGCTTATTTGATTCACTCAAGATAAGCCCCTATTGATACAATAGTTCATACAAGGGTTCGGTTTAACACACACACACGCACACACGAATAATTAAGCATATGGTCTATACTAAGATTTATGGTATAGACCAAGTGAAAAAATGATTTGCTCTCTCAGCGAGAATTAAAAGGCTGAGAGGCAAGGCGCTGAATGAAAAGAATGGTTATTCCCTTGTTGAGTTCAGCAACGCAGTATATCAGCCTTTTAAACTCGCCCCTTGGGAGCTTGTCAGAGGCAAGATAACTGCGGCAGATTTGCTCAATGTAGAATAACTATATTGTCACAATATCTTTCTTGGTCTCTCACCTCTGACATAGCTCTGAGGTGACTAAAACATTATTTCAATTGGTATTAACTAAGGAGACTCAAGGAAGACTCAAATTTAATTTTCATGATGAAATGTAAAGACACTATTTTGCGCTAGCAAAGCAGTGTACATGCAGTTAAGGAGTTATTTGGCTCAAGCCAACTTAAATTCATCTGGAATACAATATGAGCATTAAATACAAGATTTTACTCATTCTGTTGTTATTAGCCTTTGTCACTCATACCTTAATCACCTCTGTGTATTACATCAACTCACAAAAACTCGTTAAAAAGTTAGCCACATATCATCTAGTGTCTATGGCTAACGTACAGCAGCAAAGAATGAATGGCTTTATCGCCAGTAATATTGAAAAATTAAAGCTGATCACAAGTCGTACCCAAATGCGCCGTTCCTTCGCAAGCTATCAGCAAAATCAAAATAAAGCGCATATAACACTGATAAAAAAAATCCTTTTAGATGCCACTGAACAAGCAAAGTCTATAGAAGATATCTGGCTTTTAGATACCACAGGGAAAGTGGTGGTTTCCGGCCAAGGGCATAACCTAAACAGATCGTATTCCAATCATCCTTTATTCTTAAATGCTAAAAAGTCGACCTCAGCTAACTTATTGCTCAATGAACGCGAAGGTCAAGTTCCCACCATTATTTTTTCTGCGCCACTATACCTTGAACAGCAACTGCTAGGTGTGGTGGCTATGCAAGTAAATATGGAGCTGTTGTTCGAGTTTCTTAGAGATTACAGTGGTCTAGGTAAAACAGGCGAAGTGCTTATGGCGACCGAGTCATCTCAAGGTAATATACTCTTTTTTACTCCCCTTCGCTTTGAGCACTTTCCGCAGCTATTTAACCGCAATAGTGCAATCGCTAGTTTATACAAAACAGAGCGCTCAGAGTCTCATGATGAGTTACTTATCACAAATGATTATCGCAATGAAACTGTGTATGCCATCAGTCACTTTTTACCCGAATTAGATATCGTTATCATAGTAAAAATGGATCAAGATGAAGTGCTAAGCTTTAATAAGGAGCTACAGCAATTAATTGTTTATCTGATATTCTTTCTCATATTAGTGGTGTTAATTGCTTCGGTAATCTTAGCCCATAAAATTACCCGACCCGTTATTACCATTACCGAAGTCGCGGTCATGATCAGTCGAGGTGAGCTGAAAAAAAGGATTAATGAATACTCGGATGATGAATTAGGCAAGCTGGCTCAAGCGCTCAACACGATGGCAGATAGATTAATTAACACGAATTTAATGCTCGAAGAAAAAGTTATTGAAAAAACAGCAGAGCTACAAAAAGCAAACAAAAAACTGGAGGTAATCGCCCAAACAGATGCCTTAACAGGATTAAAAAACCGAGGCTTTTTTGATAAACAAATAGAAACTGAATGGCGAAGAAATATGCGCCTTAAAAGTCCAATGTCATTTATTTTAATCGATATAGATCACTTTAAAAGTATCAATGACAATAAAGGTCACCCTGTTGGCGATGAATATTTAAAGAAAATAGCTAACTTACTATCAAGCAGTGTACTGCGCGCAGGTGATTTACTCGCACGCTATGGTGGAGAAGAGTTTATTATTGTTTTAAATGGCACGAGTGCTGAAAACGCTATCTGTTTTGCCAATAGTATTAAGGACGGCGTGGAAAATTTACAGCTGTTAAATGAGTTTTCTAGTGTCGCCGCTGTGGTTACCGTTAGCCTTGGCGTTTGTTCCGTCACGCCACATGCAGAGATATCTATAGCTGAGTGCATTAAATGCGCTGATGAAGCCTTATATCAAGCGAAAAGAAATGGTAGGAATAAAGCCGTACTTAAATCGCTTAAATCGCCATAAACAGAACAGCTACAAACAATGCCCAGTCCTAATATAAGGGAAAGCTGTGTTAATTTATAAGGAAAAATCAAAGAAGCCCTAAATTTTCACTTAGGGCTTCTTTAATTTGCATATTAAACAACAGTTTTCAAATTAAGCAACGCGCTTAGAACTTAGATATGATCTACCGCGATAATTTCATACTCAACCAAACCACCGGGTGTTTTGATTTCTATCTCGCTATCTACTACTTTACCAATTAAGCCACGCGCTATTGGTGAATTAACCGAAATACGATTCTGCTTAATATCGGCTTCATCATCACCAACAATTTGATAGGTCACTTCTTCTTCCGTATCAATGTTAAGCAAAGTAACAGTAACACCAAAAATCACCTTACCTGTATTCGCGATTTTTGATATATCAATGATTTGCGCATTACTTAACTTACCTTCAATATCTTGAATACGGCCCTCACAAAAGCCCTGCTGCTCACGAGCAGCATGATATTCAGCATTTTCTTTTAAATCGCCGTGCTCACGAGCTTCAGCAATGGCTTCCACAATTTCAGGGCGTTTAACTGTTTTTAAATGATTTAGTTCTTCGCGCAATCTATCTGCACCTTGAACTGTCATAGGGTATTGACTCATAATTTTTCTTCTTAAACCGTGTAAATTACTTCCGAATAAAAAATACAAAGGGAATACTAGTTAATAGTATTCCCTACAAGGTATTTATTTAGCGAATGAACTAGTTACATTTATTATGTAATTCTTGAATAGAAGTAACTGTATTTCTATCATCTGCCGCGTGTGCTCGACAAGTTGCAAAAGCAGCGTTTAACGTTGTAGTGTAAGCTACTTTATAACGCAATGCACCGCCACGCAACACTTTAGAATCTTCAATCGCTTTACGACCTTCTGTGGTGTTGATGATATAGCTATACTCTTCGTTCTTAATTCTATCAAGAATATGTGGACGACCTTCATGTACTTTATTTACTAAACGTACTGGTACGTTGGCTTCACCTAGTACAATAGCTGTGCCATGAGTTGCATCTAACTCGTAACCTAATTCAACCATTTGCTTAGCAAGCTCAACTACACGTTCTTTATCACTGTTACGTACAGAGATTAACGCGCGGCCAGACTTAGGTACAGATACACCAGCACCTAAGTTAGCTTTAGCATAAGCTTCTTCAAAGGTTGAACCGACACCCATTACCTCACCCGTTGAACGCATTTCTGGGCCAACTAATGGATCACTACCGTGGAACTTGTTAAACGGAATAACCACTTCTTTTACTGAGAAGTATGGAGGAATGGTTTCTTTAGTAACGCCAAGCTCTTTTAAGGTTTTGCCTGCCATAACCTGCGCGCCAATTTTCGCTAAAGGTACAGAAGTGGCTTTTGATACAAACGGTACAGTACGAGCAGCACGTGGGTTAACTTCAATTAAGTAAACCTTGCCATCTTTAACCGCCATTTGCGTATTCATTAAGCCTACAACACCAAGCTCAAAGGCTAAGTCAGTAACTTGCTTGCGCATTACATCTTGTACTTCTTGATTTAGGCTATAAGCTGGTAATGAACAAGCTGAGTCACCTGAGTGAACACCTGCTTGTTCGATATGTTGCATAATACCGCCAACAACCACATCAGTGCCGTCACAAAGTACATCAATATCAACTTCAATGGCATCATCAAGGAAGTGATCAAGTAGTACTGGCGCTTCATTTGAAACACTTACTGCTTCGTTCATATAGCGACGTAAATCTTCAATATCATAAACGATTTCCATGGCACGACCACCTAATACGTAAGATGGACGAACAACTAATGGGAAACCAATTGTTTCAGCTTTGGCTAGTGCTTCATCTAATGACGTTACTGTCGCATTTTCAGGTTGTAATAAACCTAAACGGTCAACCGCTTGTTGGAAACGTTCTCTATCTTCTGCACGGTCAATTGCATCTGGTGAAGTACCAATAATTGGTACACCCGCCGCTTCTAAGGCACGTGCTAATTTAAGTGGTGTTTGACCACCGTATTGTACGATTACACCTTTTGGCTTCTCAATGCGAACAATTTCAAGCACATCTTCAAAGGTAATAGGCTCGAAGTATAAACGATCTGAGGTATCGTAATCGGTAGAAACAGTTTCTGGGTTACAGTTAACCATAATGGTTTCATAACCATCTTCACGAAGTGCTAATGCTGCGTGTACACAACAGTAATCGAACTCGATACCTTGGCCGATACGGTTAGGGCCACCACCTAAGATCATGATCTTGTCGTTATCTGACGGCTCTGCCTCACACTCTTCATCATAGCTTGAGTACATGTAAGCAGTATCTGAGCTAAATTCAGCAGCACATGTATCAACACGCTTATACACTGGGAAGATTTCAGCGTTATGACGTTTCTTACGTACTTCAGCTTCAGAAACACCAATAATTTCTGCTAAACGCGCATCGGCAAAACCTTTACGTTTTAACTGACGTAAGTACTCAGGTGTTAATACTTTTAAGCCACCTTCAGCAACTTTTGCTTCTTGCAGAACAATATCTTCAATTTGCACTAAGAACCAACGGTCAATCTTAGTTAAACGGAATACATCATCAACCGTTAAACCTAAACGGAATGCATCAGCTACGTACCAAATACGATCAGCACCAGCTTCTTGCAATTCGTGCATAATTTTCGTTTTAGCGCCAGGTTGTGTAACGTCAACTTGAGGATCAAAACCTGATGCACCTACTTCTAAGCCACGTAGTGCTTTTTGCATAGATTCTTGTTGGTTACGGCCAATCGCCATCACCTCACCAACAGATTTCATTTGCGTGGTTAATCTGTCTTCTGAGCCTGCAAATTTTTCAAAGTTAAAACGAGGAATCTTAGTAACAACGTAATCGATTGTTGGCTCAAATGATGCTGGTGTTGCGCCACCAGTAATATCATTTGATAATTCATCAAGGGTGTAACCTACCGCAAGTTTTGCCGCAATTTTGGCAATAGGGAAACCTGTTGCTTTTGAAGCAAGTGCAGATGAACGCGATACACGTGGGTTCATCTCAATAATGACCATACGACCTGTGTTTGGACAAACACCAAACTGTACGTTTGAACCACCGGTTTCAACACCAATCTCACGCAACACTGCAAGTGATGCATTACGCATGATTTGGTATTCTTTATCTGTTAAGGTTTGCGCTGGTGCAACAGTAATTGAGTCACCGGTGTGAATACCCATAGGGTCGAAGTTTTCAATCGAACAAATGATGATACAATTATCATTTTTGTCACGAACCACTTCCATTTCGTACTCTTTCCAACCAATTAATGATTCATCAATCAATAATTCATTGGTTGGTGATAAATCTAAACCACGGGTACAAATGGTTTCAAATTCTTCTTGGTTATAAGCGATACCGCCACCCGTACCACCCATAGTAAATGATGGGCGAATAATACATGGGAAGCCAATACGTGACGCTGTATCTTTTGCTTCTTCCATTGAGTGTACAATTTCAGCACGTGGACATTCTAAACCAATGTTTTTCATCGCTTGGTCGAAACGCTCACGGTTTTCTGCTTTATCAATAGCATCTGCCGTTGCACCAATCATTTCAACGCCAAACTCTGCTAATACACCGTTAGATTCTAACTCTAGTGCACAGTTAAGCGCTGTTTGACCACCCATAGTTGGTAATACCGCACATGGACGTTCTTTTTCAATAATCTTGCGAACTACTTCCCAGTGAATTGGCTCAATGTATGTCGCATCAGCCATTTCCGGGTCTGTCATAATCGTTGCAGGGTTTGAGTTAACTAAGATAACTCGGTAGCCTTCTTCACGAAGTGCTTTACAGGCTTGTGCGCCTGAATAGTCAAACTCACACGCTTGACCAATTACAATAGGACCAGCACCTAAAATTAAGATACTTTTTATGTCATTACGTTTTGGCATAGTTTTTCGTCTCTCTTATAGGTTTATTAAGCTTTATACTGTTTAATTAAATCGATGAAATGGTCGAACAATGGCGCTGCATCGTGTGGACCTGGGCTTGCTTCTGGGTGACCTTGGAAGCTAAATGCTGGTTTATCTGTACGGTGAATACCTTGAATAGTGCCGTCAAATAATGAGTTATGGGTCACTTTTAAGTTGTCAGGCAAGTTGTTTTCATCTACAGCAAAACCGTGGTTTTGTGCGGTGATCATCACGACATTACGCTCGTGATCTTTAACCGGGTGGTTACCGCCATGATGACCAAACTTCATCTTGATTGTATTAGCACCACTTGCTAAGCCAAGTAATTGATGACCTAAACAAATACCAAATACTGGGATATCTGTTGTTAAGAATTCTTTAATTGCGGCAATAGCATAATCACATGGCTCTGGGTCACCTGGGCCATTTGATAAGAAAATACCATCTGGGTTTAACGCTAATACATCAGCTGCAGGGGTTTGTGCTGGTACAACCGTTAGCTTACAGCCTCTGTCTACTAACATGCGTAAGATGTTGCTCTTAGCACCAAAGTCATAAGCGACTACGTGATAATCATAGCTTTCAGGGGTAATGAAACCTTTACCTAGCTGCCAACTACCTTCAGTCCACTCAAAGTTTTCTTTTGTTGATACAACTTTCGCTAAATCCATACCTTTAAGGCCTGGGAATGCTTTTGCTTGCTCAAGGGCTTTTTCTTGCGCGGCTTGTAAACCTTCTTCACTGCTATCATCAATAGTTAAGATACAACCATTTTGCGCACCTTTTTCACGAAGTAAACGTGTAAGTTTACGGGTATCAATATCGGCAATACCTAAAATATTATTAGCAACTAGGTATTCACTTAAGCTTTGTTCGTTACGGAAGTTACTGGCTAGTAATGGTAAATCACGAATAACAAGGCCTTTAGCATAAATGCTAGAAGACTCTCTATCTTCTGTATTTGTACCCGTATTACCAATATGCGGATAAGTCAGCGTGATAATTTGTTCTGCATAAGAAGGGTCGGTTAAAATTTCTTGGTAGCCCGTCATTGAAGTGTTAAACACCACTTCACCAACAGCCGCCCCTTGTGCACCGATTGCGGTACCTTTAAATACAGTGCCATCTTGTAGCACTAAAATAGCAGATATAGCCAATGTAACCTCCAAAAAGAAGAAGAATTTTAATAAGTCAGTTCAGTTTTCAGCCAAACAACCTATTAAGCGCAAAATTCATTTGTGCGATATTTTATGAATAAAACAGCACACATAAAAAATGCCAAAAACGTAGCAATTCGATAAAGAAAGGTAAATTTTTGACAAAATCCACTTATTTTACGCTTACAACTCTCATTCGTCCAGTAAAAAATGTAAAAACTAGCTCTTTTATGTAATTTTGTTTTCAAACCATCAAAAGTTATAGTTATCTATAGCAAAATCAGCAAAAGAGTCGATATAAAGCCTAAAAAACTACATTATTAGTCTTTTAAACCTAAAACATCTTGCATGTCGTAAAAACCAGCATCGGCTTCACTTAACCAAAATGCTGCGCGCATTGCGCCAAGGGCAAAGGTCATACGAGAGCTTGCTTTATGAGTTATCTCTAACCTTTCGCCTAAATCAGCAAAAAAGGCAGTATGTTCACCCACAATATCCCCTGCTCGTACGGTTGCAAAACCTATGGTTTCTCTGTCTCTTTCCTCTGTTATACCTTCACGGCCATAAACCGCACATTTGTTTAGGTCTCGCCCTAAGGTATCAGCAATAACTTGCCCCATTTTTACCGCGGTGCCAGAAGGCGCATCTTTTTTGAATCTATGATGCGCTTCAAAAATTTCTATATCAGTATAGTCGCCAATTGCTTTTGCGGTAACTTCAAGTAGCTTAAACATTAAATTAACACCGACACTGGTGTTAGGCGCTAAAATCACAGGAACAGTTTCACCCGCTGCTTTTATTTGCGCTACTTGCTCATCATTAAAACCTGTTGTACCTATCACTAGGGCTTTATTATGCTGCTGACACCAAGTGAGATTTTCTAAAGTTGTTTCAATGCTAGTAAAGTCAATCAATACGTCAGCTTCTGTTAATTGAGCAAGCTCAGTTGAGGTTTTAATACCGATAGCGCCAATACCAGCAAGTTCACCTAGATCAAAATCAACAAAAGATGAACTCGCGCGCACACTACCACCAACAAGCTCAATACTTTGATGCTCATGTGCTGCTTGAATTAAATTACGTCCCATGCGGCCACTACAGCCTAAAATTGCAACTTTTACTTTCATTATGTTCTCTATTTATTAGGTGTTATTAGTTATCAGGTTAACTTAATACGAGTGAATGCTCTAACATCAAGGAATTACTCAACTCATGCGAAGCAACATTGATTATTTTTAGCGAATCACCAATTTGTAAAACATGATAAACGGCAGCAAAATCAGCGAATATCTGCTCATTTTCATCGATAAATACCCAGTCAATACACACTAAGCAGATGTTGTCGCTTACCATTTGATAATTCGCTTTCTGTGCTAAAGTTTTTTGCGTATTAGCCTCTTTTAACTGACTAAATATAGCTAAAAATTCTTGTTGGCACTGTTGCGCTGTATTAATAAACACTAAATTATCAGGCGTATTAAGGGTACAAGGCAGGTGGTAGCACTGAGTAACGCCATCAAGATCGTAACCTCTAAAGGCATTTAAATAATGTTGAAACAAATGCTGCAATTTATTTTCTATCATAGTTTTCTATAACTAATAACCAATATGTTTGCTCAAAAAAAAGCCCTCAATTGAGGGCTTTTAAAAACTGATATTATTTGACGCTTAATAACTCAACGTCGAATACTAACGTAGCATATGGAGGGATAGCACCCTGAGAGCCACGCTCACCGTACGCTAAGTTATAAGGAATAGTTAAACGGTACTTTGAACCTTCAGTCATTAATTGTAATGCTTCAGTCCAACCAGCAATAACACCTTTTACAGGGAACTCAGCAGGTTGACCGCGCTCAACAGAGCTATCGAATACATCACCGTTAGTGAATGTACCGTGGTAATGAACGCTTACCGTGCTATCTGCAGTTGGCTTAGCACCGTCACCTTCAACAATCACTTCATATTGTAAGCCAGACTCAGTTACTGTTACTTCATCACGCTTAGCATTTTCTGCTAAGAAAGCTTCGCCTTCAGCAGCAGCTGCTTTTGCTAACTCTTGCTCTTGCTCTTGTAATTTCTTAGAAACAACAGAGAAAGCTTCGTTTAATGCTTCTTCAGACACTTGGCTTGCAGCATTTGCTAATGCATCAGCGATACCTGCTTGTACCGCAGCAACATCAAACTCTTTAAAAGGGTTGTTACGTAATTGGTCACCTAATTGACGACCTACACCGTAGCTTACACGTTGCTCGATAGATTCAAATTTGTTATCAGACATAATTACTCTATAAGTTAACTGTTTTAAAATTGCGGCGATTCTAGCACAAATGATCATCATGCTGTAGTGCTCTAAGCTAAGTAAATGCAGATTCATGAAATAATTTACTAGCCACTCATTACTGGCCACCTAGCATTTAGCCATCTAAACATCTATATTGACAAAACGATGTTTACTTCTATAATGCCTAAACTGACTTTATTAGCTACCTGCGCACGTGCAGTAACACTAACAATAATGGAGATACTGCATGAGTTTAACAAGCGCACCAGTGCAGGCAACACAAGCAACTAACAAGCTAACAGCACTGATCCCTTTTGCGGTATTTTTAATACTCTTTTTAGGTACAGGCATTATTTTAACCCTACAAGGTGTTGAGTTTGCCTTTTATCAACTACCAGCAAGCATTGCCATTATTCCAGCAATCTTTGTCGCTATCTATTTAGGAAAACGCTCATCAGGTAGTACGGTTGAAAAGCAAATAGCGCAATTTATCGCCGGTGCAGGTCACAGCAACATAGTCACCATGTGTATTATTTATTTGCTTGCCGGTGCATTTGCCGTAGTAGCGAAAGCAACGGGCAGTGTTGATACCAGCGTGCAGCTTGGCCTAGCGGTTTTTCCTGATTATTTATTACTGCCAGGGCTATTTATTGTTGCTGCCTTTTTATCAACCGCCATGGGCACATCTATGGGAACCATTGCTGCGATTGCGCCAATTGCCTTAGGCTTTATCGAATCAACCCAGCTTGATGCCGCACTAGTTGCTGGCTGTTTATTATCTGGTGCTATTTTTGGCGATAACTTATCAATTATTTCTGATACCACTATTGCCTCAACACGCAGCCAAGGCGCCCATATGAAAGACAAATTTAGAGTGAATTTCAAATTTGCTATTCCTGCGGCGCTGCTATGCTTAGTTATTTTTACTGTGCTAGGTGAAAGCGTACCGCACGAATTAAAATCTGATACCGCATTAATTGGTTTACTTCCTTACGTGGTCATTTTAGCGTTAGCATTAATGGGCGTGAATGTTTTTGTGGTATTAACTTTAGGTATTATTTTAGCGGCGGCCATTGGCATGTATTCTAATGGCTATCAATTATCAGCTTGGGTAAGTGATATCAACAAAGGTTTTGCTAGTATGCAAGACATCTTTATTTTATCGCTATTTATTGGTGGCTTAAGTGAGCTAGTACGTCAGCAAGGTGGATTAACGGCGCTAACCAAAGCCATAGAAAAGCTTGCCGCTAAATTAAGCCCTAACAATGAAAAGCGCGCTGCTGGTTTTGGCATTGCTGGCCTAGCCTTCGTTTGCAACTTTTTTACCGCCAACAATACCGTTTCTATTATTGTAACGGGTGATACTGCCAAAAACTTAGCGAAGGATGGTCAATTAACACCTGCACAATCAGCAAGCTTATTAGATATCTTTGCCTGTATTAACCAAGGCCTATTACCTTATGGTGCTCAAGCCTTATTGCTTGGGGCTACCTTGCATATTTCGCCGCTTTCGGTTGCTAGCCATGCCTTCTACCCGATAATCTTATTTTTCGTCGCTGGCTTTGCCTTTTGGCGACTAACTAACAAATAAGCTAATAAAAGAAATAACATTGCCTAGTTACCGCTAGGCAATTTATCGCTATACTCAAAGTATGAAGCTGTACTTTTCCCCAAGTTTATTTCACCTGATCGCTAAAAACACTGCGCACTTTCGTTGGCGTTTACTGTGTTGGAGCAGCGCATTACTTACCCTATTTGTGCTGTTGCAAAGTCAAGTCAGCAGCTACACGCCAAGCGCTTTGGTATTATTAGCACTGCTGATTTTATCAATAGGACTGCAATTTTTGGTATGTAGCGCATTTATCTTTTTCTTTTTACAGTTACCCTCAAAAAAGCTTGCCGCTACGATGAATAGTAAAGATAAAGAGTCCAGGTATTGGTTGACCTTATATAAAGTCGTGGAATGGTGTGAGGCAACACTGTTTTTTATTTTATTGCCTCTCCCGTGCTTAATGTTTTTTTATGCCATTTTTGTCGTGCTTCGCGCCAGTTAACCTGAACTCGGTGTAAGAGGTTAACTATATATGGCGCTGCTTTTGTGCATACATGCCTAAAGCAAAAAATGTCGCAAAGACCACAGGTACAATATAAGCAGTTGGTACTTTCGCTAATTGCTGCGCTAAAAGACTAGTTAGCCAAACGGTTAATAAGCCATAACCAAATGCACACACTAGTACAAACACAAAGGTGCGAATAACAAAGTGCTGCCTTGCAACTAGCTTTTTAACCGCAGCATTAATTTCACTACCAAAAATCACTAAAATTGTCGCGATAATCGCGAGCGCTGCTTGATATTGATATGGTCGAAACCAAGTACCTAATTCAGTGAGCGCTTCAAGTATAACGTTTGTCATAATCGCTCCTAAACCGAAACGTTATGCTGTGCTAAAAGCGCAACTAAATCATCTTCCGTTAACACTTCAACACCTAAGTCTTGCGCCTTGGTTAATTTTGAACCCGCTTTTTCGCCAGCAACCAAATAGTTTGTTTTTTTCGACACGCTACCAGATACTTTCGCACCTAATGATTGTAGTGCTGCTTTAGCATCAGAGCGCCCCATTTGGCTTAAAGTCCCCGTTAAGACAAAGGTTTGCTCCGCTAACGGGCTAGCCATTTCAGATTTTGCAACCATATCAGGCCAAGACATCAATTCACTTAGCTGATTAGCCACCTCAAGGTTATGGCTTTCTTTAAAAAAGCTAACAATGTTTTTAGCGACAATCACACCAACATCATCAACCGCTTGTAGTGCTTCAGCGTCGGCTTGCTGTATGGCATCATAGGTTAAAAAGTGCTGAGCCAAGTTAGCCGCCGTTGCTTCACCCACCTCGCGAATACCCAAACCATAAATAAACTTAGCTAAAGTGGTTTGCTTGGACTTTTCAATGGCAGCAATGAGGTTCTCGGCAGACTTTTTGCCCATGCGCTCCATAGTACTAATTTGAATTTCGGTTAAGCTAAATAAATCAGCTGGCGTTGAAACTAACTTCTCATCAACAAGCTGCTCAACTAATTTATCACCTAAGCCCTCAACATCATGGGCTTTACGCGAAGCAAAGTGCTTAATTGCTTCTTTGCGCTGTGCAGCACAAAATAAACCTGCAGTACAGCGAAGTACGGCTTCACCTTCAGGTTTCGCCACTTTTGAATCACACACAGGGCAAGTTTCTGGAAAGATCACATCAAGGGCATCATCAGGGCGTTTATCTAATACCACACTCACTATTTGCGGAATAACGTCCCCTGCTCTTCTGATCACCACAGTATCGTGCACTTTAAGGCCTAAGCGGTTTATTTCATCTTGGTTATGTAACGTGGCATTAGATACCGTCACACCACCAACAAACACAGGCTTTAAACGCGCAACCGGCGTGATTGCGCCAGTACGCCCCACTTGAAACTCTACACCTTCAACAAGCGTTAACTCTTCTTGTGCTGGAAACTTATAGGCAGTTGCCCAACGAGGTGCTCTGGCAACAAAGCCTAGGATCGCTTGTTGAGCAATATCATCAACCTTTAATACTGTGCCATCAATTTCATAACTTAAGCTATCACGCTTTTGTAAAATATCTTGATAGAAAGCCTCACAGTCATGCTCACTTTCAAGTAAGCGTACTTCGGGGCACATAGGTAATCCTAACGCCTTAATTTGGCATAGGCGCTGATAGTGGGAATTAGAGAAAAATGATTGAATTAAATCGCTCGCCTGCTCTGTATCACTATTATATTCGCCAACAAAACCTAAACTATAGGCATAAAAGGCCAAGTTACGTTTTGCGGTAATTTTTGAATCAAGTTGGCGTAAACTACCTGCGGCAGCATTACGTGGATTAGCAAACACTTTTTCGCCACGCTTTTTCGCTTGCTCGTTTAAACTGTCAAAGCTTGCTTTGGGCATAAAAACTTCACCGCGTACTTCAACAACATGGGGGAAGTCTTTACCTAACTCACCTATCAATTTAAGTGGGATAGATTTAATGGTGCGAATATTTTCGGTGATGTTTTCACCAACACTGCCATCTCCGCGTGTTGCCGCTTGCACCAAGACCCCATCTTCATAACGTAAACTTACCGCTAAACCATCTAGCTTTGGCTCAGCACAAAAGCGAATTTTGTCATTGGTTGCTAATCTATCTTTAATTCGCTTAACAAAGGCTTGAAAATCTGCCAAATCAAAGACGTTATCCAGTGATAGCATAGGAAGTTGATGCCTTACTTGGCTAAAGGCTTTTAATGCTTGGCCACCTACTTTCTGACTAGGAGAGTCAATTGTTTTTAGCTCTGGGTTAGCCTCTTCAATACTGATCAACGCTTGCATTAATCTATCATATTCCACATCAGGCACTGTCGGCTCATCTAATACATAATATTGATGATTATATTTATTCAGTAATTGCTTTAATTCTTCTATGCGTAAGCGGCTTTGTTCTAGGTTGGCAGTTTCTTGAGACATAAGATTGTTCTTTGTATTTATTGATATGGCTCTCAACAGAGTGAGAGCCACTTTGATAGGTTTGCGATTAAGTTTTAACCTTGATTATTAGTCAACCAAGGCAATACGGCTTTTACGATCAAACTCGCGAATTTGACTAAGGTAATGCTGCTCAGTTTGCTTAGTCATCACATTACGCTTATCGTCTAAGACTTGCGCATTAAATTCTTGTGCTAATTGCTTAGCCGCTGCTAGCATTTGCTCAAACACGGCAAAGGGATCGCCAGCATTAGGTAAGGTCATAAACAAGCTGACGCCTTGGGTTGCAAAAGTTTCCATCGAGTCTAAATCAAACGATCCTGGGTTCATCATATTGGCTAAACTAAAAGTCACTTTACCATTACCCGCATTGTCTTGATGACGATGGAAAATATTCATATCACCGTACTTCATGCCTAAAGTCAGTAAACTCGGTAGTAAGGCTGCGCCCATCATTTGTTGATTGGCTGGCATCACTACAGATAAAATGATTACTTGCGGCTCTAACACTTCTTTTGCCGGCTTGTCATCAACAGAAATGCTTGGCATTGGCTCATCAATATCCCCCCCCATTAACTCATCACCAAAGTTAAAATCCATTTGGTTACGTTTTAAGGCTGCTTTTGATTGCGCTTTCTTAGCCACTTTTTTAACAGGCTTAACCTGAGGTTTTGCTTGAGTAACAGGCTCTTGATAAACAGGTTGTTCGCTTTCTTGAATGTTAACCGCTTGCTCAACACGCTGGGTTATATCATCACCCAATTCTTCTTTAGAAAAAGCTTTAGTATTTGGCTCAGCTTCATTAACCCAATCGCTTAACGTTGGCTCAGCAACGTCATTTGCCATTGTACTATGCTCAGCTAATGTCTCTGCTGTGTTAACTGTAGCCTCAACAGCTAACTCAGGGTTATTTTGCTCGATAACAGGTTCTATATGCTCATTGATAGCTTGGGTCGAATCTAGTGGTGTTGATGTAACAATATCATCTATTGTTGAGGTTTCATTGTCATTTAAGCTTGGTTCTACTGCTTTTTTACTTACTTTTACTTGACCGACACCATCTTGATCAAAACCTGAACCATCAAAATTACGTGTTAATGGCTCGACCTTGTCTTTACTGGTTTTTAACTTATATGGATTTTTTTGCTTTCTAATTGTCCACAAACCGTGAACAAAAATAGCACCAATCACAATGCCACTGAGGATAATTAATACGTTTCTGAAGTTATCTTCCATTGTTAAGCCTGTTTACTAACTTATTGATAATTCTTAACTGCCATCTGGGGCAATATATTAACAGCTAACTTTATCAGAATCCTTAGGATTTTGTAACAAGTTAGTGCTGTTAATCTGTTATCTAGCAATTTATACTCAAATCAGCAATATCAATGGCTTAGGATGAATTTTAAGCAATGACACAAGAACAACAATTACATCAAGCAACTAGCGGTGCAGGTTATTTTTTCAAGGGCTTTGAGCTCATAAGAAAAAAGGGGATTCGTCGTTTTGTATTTATTCCGCTGACTATTAACGTGCTGCTATTTAGTATTGCTTTTTATTTTATGTTTTTACAGTTAGAGCATTACATGGTTGCCATAATGCAATGGTTACCTTCTTGGCTAGACTGGCTAGAAGTGGTGATTTGGCCGTTAGCCGTTATCACTATATTAGTATTCTTTTCTTTTATTTTTAGTACCGCAGCCAACTGGCTTGCCGCCCCCTTTAATGGACTACTATCAGAGAAAATAGAGAGTATTCTTTCAGGAAAACCAGCACCTCAAGGTAATATGCTAGATATTGTTAAAGATGTGCCAAGAACGCTAGGTCGAGAGTGGAAAAAGCTCGCCTACTATTTACCACGAGCTATTGGCTTTTTTATCATAATGTGGATTTTGCCGGTATTTGGCCAAGTGATATGGTTTTTATTTATTTCTTGGATGATGGCAGTGCAATACAAAGATTACCCATTTGACAATCACAAAGTACCCTTTCATGAAATGAAAAACGCCTTAAAACAGCGCCAAGGGTTAAGTTATAGCTTTGGTATTACCGTGGCATTTTTTGCCATGGTACCTATTGTCAACTTAATTGTTATGCCTGTAGCCATTTGTGGTGCAACGGCATTATGGTGTGATCACTATAAGCAAGATTACGCCCGCTATTAATCAGAGCTATTTCTACACCCGAGCATACTAATTTTTTATTAAACAATTTTTTGCTAACAAATAAGCAGTTTGTTGACTACTTAGCCACTAACTGACTTTTTATCACACGACAGTCGCCTTGATGGGAAAAATCGTATATATTTAAAAAAACAGCAAAAAATCTAAGGAAGCGGTTTAAATGAACATACAACAACATGGTAAACTTTTCGCTGCTAAACGCCACGCATTAACACTAGTAGCCTTAGCCAGTATCACAAGCTTTGCCATTAGTCATAACGCTCTTGCTGTTGAAAGCCAAGAAAGTGCGAACAAGCAGGCAAGCATTGAGCTTGAGAACATCAAAGCGCCAAAAACACAGCTGGAAGTAGACATTCCCGTGCTTAAATCGGTTGCCGTTGCCAAAGAGAACGCCTTAGAAGACAAGCCAGCTGAAGCAAAAAAAGAGCCGGAAAAGCCAACTATAACTGAAGATAATGTTGAAATTCCCGAGGTAGAAGATGTCGCAGCGGTTGAAATCCCAGCAGTGCAATTAACCGGTGCTAATGCCGAAATTCCGACACACAGCGACTATCAAAACCAGTACATTCCGGTTATTGCCAACGCGCGAGTATTTGCCAACTTAACCGATGAATTACCTGCGGTTATGAATTACTTTACTGATGCTAGCGAAGAAGAAGTCATTAGCTTTTATCAACAAAGCTATGGTCAAGCGCACACGCAAGAGCGCAAACGCGGCCGTTTAACCTTAAGTTACACACAAGGCGAACAAAAAATGCGTGTGGTTATCTCAACCCAAGGTAATAAGCGCCAAGTTGATGTTCTGGTTGAAGCCAACTAAACTTTTATTTATTAAAGTATTTCTTACCGCTAAGTAGAAGCTCATCTACTTAGCTCCCCTGTGCTTACCTGTATGCAAAGTTTCTCTAGCAAACAACTTTTCTTCAAACCCCTTTGCGAAAGTGATAAAGATCTTATTATTGCGCTTTATACCAATGAAAAAACCATGCGCTTTGTTGAGCCAGCATTAACTGAAACAGTAGCGCTTAACGTGCACCAAGACTTTGTTAGAAAAAATAATCGAGAAAATTCAACCTTTAAAACCTGGGCTATTTATCAAAGTAAAATCGCTAACAACAGTAGCACATCAAAAGCCATTGGCTTTGTTGTACTTTATTCAAGCATAGGCAAACAGCAATTATCACCTGCTGAAATAGGCATTATGCTTCTACCCAAGCACAGCGGTAAAGGCATAGCAACAAAAGCGCTATCTGCCTTTTTAACTTTTTTGTTTGGGCAACTAAAATTACCTGCTATTGCCATGCGTTTTTACCCTGAAAATAAAGCTATGTGTACCATTAGTGGCAAACTAGGCTTTAGTCTAAGTAGTGATAATTTCATTAATAACAAGCAGAGTTCGGCAAACAATATGCAAGTTGCAAGCTTGTCAGCAAGGCACTGGCAAGCGCAAAAGCAACCTTCATATATACTTTAACATTTTGACCTAAAACAAGCGCTTAAATACAGAAAATAGCACTAGACTTCATATTGCATATGCGCAACAATCAAGGTGCTACTTAAAGCAATTAACAAAAAGAACAACCTAATCAAACGGAGTTTTTTATGATTAAGCAAGACATTAGCAATACCATTAAGTTACTGGACAAAATGGCATCTGACGCCAAGTTATTAGAAATTACCAATCTTCAACGCGCAATTGACGATGCTGAGTTATCAGAAGAATTAAAGAGTTTAATTATTGCTCAAGATGGAAGCTCATTAAGTTTAAAACTTTCTATTGATGCATTGATTAAATGTAATATTGTCCACACACCTGATGAAGATGAAGATGAAAGCGAAGGTGATGATGAATCAGAGCAAACTAAAGAAAGTGTTCGCGCCTTTGCTTAACATAATAAATTGACAAAATGCTCTAGCGGTGAATTTAGCATTTCGCCGCTATTTTTTTACACATCAGGTTATTTAGCTATACAGTTCACCAACATGCTGTTTCAATACTCAGCCTTTAACTTTTCAATTACTTACCATGCAATTAATCTATAACATCAAAGCTTTTTGGCTGTTACTAATATTATTTAGCTTTGCTTTACAGGTTGTCGCAAGTAACGAGATTAATTTAAATACGCTTTCCACCGATGAGTTATTACAACTTGCTGACGAAAAACGAAGCAGTGATTATATTTTAGCAAGTAAAATTATAGATCGCTTAGATAAAATACCAAGCTCCCTTTCCGACAATCAAAGCGCCTATTTAGCCTATCTAAAAGCATACAGGCATTCATTTCAAAGTGAATATGATCAAGCAATTTCTTTACTGAACAGTTTACAAAATAACAATAGTGACATATCGATAAAGTACCGCAGTATAGGCATGCTCATTAACCTATATGCCAATAGGCAAGATTGGCACAATGGTATTCTTCAAATTACCAAGTTGATTTCTTTAACACCACAAATCAAAAACAAAGAATTAGTACAAGCAAGTAATATCAGTGTCGCCATTTTTTACAATCAACTCGCCCAATACCAACATGCATTAGATTATTTAGATAAAATAAAATCAATAATAGATGGTAACCTTCGAGACAAATGCATTATTAGTCAACAAAGGTTACTCGCTAAACTTAGATTATTACTTAATGAATATGAGGTGATAAAAAGTGACGCCAATTTACTTCATCAAGATATTAAGAAAGGTCTTTCTGTATGCCAGACAGCAGAAGCTAAGCTATTTATTAATATATTACATACTTATCAAGCTGAGTTATACCTGACGGATAAGCAACCTGAAAAAGTTATCACCGCTTTATTACCACGCTTAAACGATATTAAATCAGTTCAATATCCAATTTTAGTTACCTTAACTTATAACTTACTTGCTCAAGCTTACTGGCAGCTAGGTGATACAACTAACACAGAAAAATATGCACACCTTGCATTAGAAAATGACGTAACTTCCACTGATTCATTTCAAACAGTTACTACGAAACACTTACTTTACCAACTAGCAGAGCATAAAGGTGACTATAAAAAAGCATTTGAGCTTCATAAAGAGTACAGCCTAGCTAAGCAAAAAGTAAACGATGAAGAGCAGGCTAAAGAGCTCGCCTTTCAGCTCGCAAGCCAAAAAGACTTTGCCAACAAAACAGAAATTAAAACCTTAACCCGAGCCAATGACATTTTAACCAATGAGCAAAGCTTAAGCGAACAACAGCAAGAAAACTCACTACTGCTATTAGTGCTACTTTTAACTGTAGTTGGTCTTGGTGTTACTTGGGGTTATAAAACATGGCTTAGTCAGCAAAAATTAAAGCAATTAACTGAATGTGATGACTTAACTCAAGTTCATAGCCGGCGTCACTTTATTGCCCTAGCCCAACAAACTATTAACCAGTGCCAAGTCGAAAAGAAACCGCTTACCTGTCTTGTATTTGACTTAGATAGATTTAAGAAAATTAACGATAACTTTGGCCATCATACAGGCGATGCGGTATTAAAAGAGGTTGCCAATACTTGTAAGCAAGTTTGTCGGCCGACTGATATTTTAGGCCGTCTTGGTGGTGAAGAATTTGCCATTATACTGCCTAATTGTGAACTTCTTATGGGGGAAGATTTAGCCAACAAATGCCGCGAGAAAATAGCGCAAATTAATTATGATAATCTAGGGCTAATTGAGCCGATTACCGCAAGCTTTGGTATTACTTGCGTTGATGTATCCGGCTTTGAACTAAATAAGCTACTTGCTGATGCTGACGATGCTATGTACAGTGCCAAGCAGCATGGTAGAAACTGCGTACAGAGTTATAAATAGTCCATGAAAGCACCTTTCATTAAACCACTCATCACTCACTTAAGTAGCAGCTTATTGCATTTACTTTTTATCGGGCTTTACCTGTGGGTTATTTTCATCGGGATTATGCCAGTACAAGCAGCAACACAAAGTCAAATAACACTTGATAGCATTAATATCAATGATTATCAGAGCCATAGCGGTACGAGTAATAACGCCATTGACGGCATGTTAATAGAAGCCGATAAATTACGCAGTAGTAATAACAACCTCAGTAAGTTACTACTTGAAAAAATATCAAAGCAAGCTTTCTTAACGAATAAACAACAAGCTTACCTTAAATACTTATCTGCACTGCAATTAGGCTATGAAGGTAAATATCAAGATATTGAAAATATGCTGCTTGATATTCAAAACTTAGCGATAAGCGGCCAGTTAAAATATCGAAGTCATTACACATTAGTTGATTTATACGTAGCACAACAAGATTGGGCAAAAGGCCATCAGCAAGTACAAAATTTACTCGCGCAAGAAACCACCTATATAGATAAACAATATACTTTAGCGGCACTACTTAGCATTACTGACTTTTATAATCAGCTAGAGCAATACAGCCTAGCATTAGACTATAGCCAACGAGTACTAAAAAGTGCGACCACGGTAAGAAATCGCTGCTTTGCCGAGCGTCTGGTTACCCAAGCAAAATTGCGTAGTAAATTCCCACTACTTTCAATCGACAACTTTAACCAAGGAATGCGCACCTGCCAACAAGCGAAAGAACCGATATTATTTGGCTTTATTAACATTGATTTAGCTGAATTTTATTTAGAGAATAAGCAAGCGGCGCAAGTTACAGCCACACTACTTCCCTTGCTAGATAATTTTAAGGCGACTGAATATCAGCCGTTAATAACACTTGCTTATAACGCTCTCGCTCAAGCATATTGGCAAACAAACGATAGCTCAAACAGCTTAAAGTTTGCCAAATTAGCAGAACAAAATATTATTGATTCCACACCTGAAAAGATAAAACTTTCTATTTACGAGTTACTCTACAAACTTGCTGAGCAACAACAAAATTACCCGCTCGCTTTACACTATCATAAGCAATATGATGTGTTGTTAGAGCAGCACCTAAGCAGCATACAAAATAAGCACTTGGCCTATCAATTAGCAAACTTTGAAGATCTGGCGCATAAAGAAGAAATATCAAGCTTAAGTCAAAAAAACCAATTACTTAGCACAGAACAGGCTATTGCTAAGCAAAAAGAGCAAACCTCACTGTTACTTATCATGCTGCTCTTAAGTTGTTTGGGGCTAATTTCTATTTGGTCGTATAAATCTTGGTTAACGCAAAGAAAACTCAAGCAATTAACTGATTATGATGAGTTAACACAAGTGGCAAGCCGTAATCATTTTATCGAGCTAAGTAATAGCGCATTATCATACTGTTATGGTAATGAGCAGCCGGTTAGCTGTGTTTTATTCGACGTTGATGAATTTAAAAGTATTAATGATAACTACGGCCATGCCACAGGCGATAAGGCCTTGATTGCGATAACACAAGCATGCCAAGCATTTGTTCGTGATGCCGATGTTTTTGGCCGCTTAGGCGGTGAAGAGTTTGCTCTTATTTTACCTGGTTTTAATCAAATGTTAGGTGAAGATATTGCCGAGCAATGCCGCCGTAAAATTAACAACATTGATTTTAACGCCTTAGGTCTAAATCAGCCGTTAAGTGCGAGTTTTGGCGTAAGCGAAACTGATTCCTCAGGTTTTAATCTAACTACATTACTAGCAGATGCTGATAGTGCTATGTACAGCTCTAAACAGCATGGAAAAAACTGCGTAACCCTTTATCAATAACGCCCGTCACAAAGTAGTGATTAATCATTATGATAATGACTGCCCAAAGGGGTACAAAAAGCGCTACTTCAAACTAAGTAGCGCTTCTTCATTTCATTACACTGGCCTTTCAACTGATATCAATTAACTTGTAGTAATCAGTTTGTTCCATTTAGCCTAAGGTTGCTGCATTTGTATAACAACGCGGCGGTTTTTGCCTCGACCTAACGTGGTATCATTCGAAGCTACATGTCGCTTTTCACCATAACCTTTTGCTTCAATACGGCTGGCATCAATACCATTTTTAACAAAGTAATCACGAATTTTAGCTGCACGCTTTTCGGATAACTTCAAGTTTGACCAACGGCCACCATAACTATCAGAATAAGCATCAATTAATACCAACTCTAAGTTAGGGTCTAAACTTAAATATTCGCGGATCATATCAATGCGCTTTTGCGATGCCTTGGTAAACTTATCACTGCTTGATTGATAATTTAATACCGTATAAGCAATATCTTCAAAACTGTAATGTAACAAGTTACCGACACAACCAACAAATTCTTGATACGCTTTTTTAAATCGAGCTGTTGATAAGCCGACAGAAATTTTATCTTGCTCACTGTACCAATCGTTATAATAAAAAGTTGGGTTCATGCCCTGCTCTAATTCACTTAGCATTGTCCAAGCCACCTTCTTAGGTAAGCTAGGGTTAAAATGCTTATGCAATTGCATATTAGTCAACTTACGACCACCTCGACCAGGTTGCCAGCTAGGTGCAACACTTCTCAGCTCTGCCAAAGAATAGTTATCTGGCAATAACATCATGTCTAGTTCAAATTCCATATTTAGCTTGCGATTCGCTTTGGCATAAAAGCGTGCTTCGCCATAATTTGGGATTTGATGAGATAAAGTACACTGTAAGCGACTATTATCAGAAAGCTGCCACGACGAGTTATGTACATCAGCACTGTACTGGCGAATACCCGCATTGGCATCAGTCATTAAAGCACATGATAAAACACCAGCAGCTAGGCTAGAGGTAATTAAACTATTCATTGATGTGAAAATATGCTTCATAATGGTACGCACAAACTTTGTAAGCAAGAGAGCCTTGCTAGTAAATGTATAATGAATGTATCGGTGCTAACGTAAATAACTTTAGCAGTTTATCTAAAAATGTTCAGCCTCTAATATTCATTTAAATGCGATTTTTGCAGAAATGTTGTCGTCGTCTTGAATAACCTCGTTTTTATCTGGCTTTTCTGCGATAATCGCCAATCATTTTTAGTTATCCAACCAATCTTTACTGCGCCATGGCTGAATCAAGCACTCATAATCAAAATAACCTTGCTACTGAACAAACTAATAATGCTTCTATAGCTGCGGAGCAAACACCACTATTTGCTAAGCGCTTTCGTGGCTATTTTCCTGTTGTTATCGATGTAGAAACAGCGGGTTTTAATGCACAAACTGACGCTTTATTAGAATTAGCCGCATCTGTTTTAACCTTAGATGAAACAACCGGCCATTTAGCAATTGATGAAACCATTCAATTTAACATTGAGCCATTTGAAGGAGCAAACCTTGAACCTAAAGCGTTAGAGTTTACCGGTATTGATCCAACAAATCCTTTACGTGGTGCGGTTGATGAAAAAGAAGCGCTAAAAACACTTTTTAAATTAGTCAGAAAGAAAATGAAGCTCGCAGGTTGTCAACGTGCCATCATTGTTGCCCATAATGCCGCTTTCGATTTAGGTTTTTTAAATGCCGCCACTGAGCGCTGCGCCATTAAACGCAGCCCTTTTCATGCCTTTGTCAGCTTTGATACCACAACATTAGCTGGTTTAGCCTTAGGGCAAACCGTCTTAGCAAAAGCATGTGAAGCCGCCAATATTGACTTTAATAACAGTGAAGCACATAGCGCATTATATGATACTGAAAAAACCGCAGAGCTGTTTTGTCATATCGTAAACAAGTGGCAAGATTTAGGTGGCTGGCCATTAGCTGTTGATGCCAATGAAACTTAACTGAAATATAGACATAAAAAAACCGCTAAAAAGCGGTTTTTTATTAACTATTAATGCCTAAACTAGCGATTAAAGCTTGTCTGCATTGTCAGTTAGGTAAGATGCAACACCTTCTGGAGAAGCTGTCATACCTTTGTCACCTTTGTTCCAACCAGCTGGACATACTTCACCGTGCTCTTGGTGGAATTGAAGTGCATCAACCATACGGATCATTTCGTCAACGTTACGACCTAATGGTAAGTCGTTCACTACTTGGTGACGTACGTTACCTTCTTCATCGATTAAGAAAGAACCACGGAAAGCAACACCAGCTTCTGGGTGCTCAACGTCGTATGCTTGACAGATGTCGTGCTTAACGTCAGCAACTAAAGTGTATTGAACTGGGCCAATACCACCTTCGTTTACTGGCGTGTTACGCCATGCGTTATGTGAGAATTGTGAATCGATAGATACACCGATTACTTCTACGCCACGGCTCTTAAATTCTTCAAAACGGTGATCGAAAGCTAAAAGCTCTGATGGACATACGAAAGTAAAATCAAGTGGGTAGAAAAATACTACCGCTTTTTTACCTTTGATTGCTTCGCTTAATGTAAAGTTATCTACGATTTCACCACTACCTAACACTGCTGCTGCAGTAAAATCTGGTGCTGGACGACCAACTAATACGCTCATTCTTTGCTCCATTTTCTTATTGAGTAATAATTTCAAATTAACATCATTTAGCACGTTGCTAATCTGATAATAAGTATTGTGTCAGATTATGAAAATTCAATGAATTATCTAATCTTTTTTATTCCGCATCAGCCTTTTGCGCTGCTGCAGTAACTAATGGCTGTAATTCACCTTGTTGAAACATTTCTAAAATAATGTCACAACCACCAATTAACTCGCCTTCTACCCATAATTGTGGGAATGTTGGCCAATCGGCATACTTAGGTAACTCAGCACGAATATCAGGATTTTGTAAAATATCTACATAAGCGAACTTTTCATTACACGAAATTAGCGCTTGAGATGCTTGTGATGAAAAGCCACAGCTTGGTAACTTAGGTGAGCCCTTCATATATAACAACACTGGGTTCTCGCTAATTTGTTGTTTAATGCGTTCAATTGTATCCATGATAACCTCTATAATTTATATTCAATGCCATGAGTATGGTGGCAAAGTTATGCTTTTCAACACCAAATTACCAATAAAGCTAAGTTATAGATAATTGGCAAATGGTATATAAAAATTTTACTGCTAGAATTTATGCTTAGTACTTGATAGTTAACTAACAAAACCCTATATAATGATAATACCCGAGTATTTTACTCAAGATTAAACAAAAACACACTATCTATTTTAACCGGATAGCTAAAACAATAACCTAGTTAGGAGAGCAAGATGTCAATCGAACTACCATCATTACCATACGAACAAGATGCGCTAGAGCCACATATTTCTGCTGAAACTTTATCGTTTCACTATGGTAAACATCACAACACCTATGTTGTTAAATTAAACGGCTTAATTGAAGGTACTGAATTTGCAGGTAAAAGCTTAGAAGACATAGTTAAAACATCATCTGGTGGTGTGTTTAACAACGCAGCACAAATTTGGAATCACACCTTCTATTGGCACAGCTTAAGCCCTACAGGTGGTGGCGAACCAACAGGTGATTTACTTGCTGCCATTAACGCAAGTTTTGGTAGCTTTGATGAATTTAAAGCTAAATTTACCGACAGCGCCATTAACAACTTTGGCTCAAGCTGGACTTGGTTAGTTAAAAACCAAGACGGCAGCCTTGCTATTGTTAATACTTCAAATGCTGCTACCCCATTAACTGACGAGGGTGTAACACCACTATTAACGGTAGATTTATGGGAGCATGCTTATTACATTGACTATCGCAATGTACGCCCTGATTACTTAAATGGTTTCTGGCAATTGGCAAACTGGGATTTTGCCGCAGAAAACTTTGCCTAACAACTCAACTAATCGTTAACTGGCTTTTACCTTATTAAAGCCATAATCAAATTTGCGTAACAATCCATTTAACGATAGTTACGCTTTTTTATTTCTACCATTACATTTCAGTAATTTTCTACCTTAAAAGACCTGCTAATAATTAATCAATTGATCTTCAGTGTTTTTTTCTAAAAATTTACAAATTAATTACTAATTTTTATTAGCAAAATCAATTAAAGCAACTAATCTTAAAATATAGCAGGTACATTTTTTGCTTTGTGTAAATAGGCACTGCTGAAGTTATCTTGACTTAATCTTCTAACCTTAATTTTTCGAACTAAGTTGAGTGGATTATTTTAATAAAAATTTTAGCCACTCTTTTTGGAGGTAGTTATGAGTATTTTTCAACATTATCAAGCACGTTATGAACAAGCTCAACAAGAAGAGTTTAGCTTGCAAGAGTTCTTAACTATCTGTAAAGAAAATAAGCTTGCCTATGCAAGTGCCTCTGAGCGGCTACTCGCTGCCATTGGTGAGCCAGAAATTGTCGATACGGCAACTGATCCTAGATTAAGTCGGATATTTTCCAACCGGGTAATTCATCGCTACCCAGCCTTTGAAGACTTTTACGGTATGGAAGAAGCCATTGAACAAATTGTTTCCTATTTAAAGCACGCCTCGCAAGGCTTAGAGGAACAAAAGCAAATTCTCTACTTACTAGGCCCTGTTGGTGGTGGTAAATCATCACTGGCAGAAAAACTTAAAGCATTAATGCAGCAAGAGCCCATTTACGTTCTCAGTGCAAACGGAGAGCGAAGCCCTGTCAATGATCATCCCTTCTGCCTGTTTGATGCTCATTCAGACGGTAAGATTTTAAAAGATGAATACAACATCCCTGCTCGCTATTTAAATACCATTATTTCACCTTGGGCAGCTAAACGCTTACATGAGTTTAAAGGGGATATTGCCCAGTTTAAAGTTGTTAAGGTGTACCCTTCCATTTTAGATCAGATTGCTATTGCTAAAACAGAGCCAGGTGATGATAACAATCAGGACATCTCAGCATTAGTGGGTAAGGTAGACATTAGACAGCTTGAGCACTTCGCGCAAAATGATGCTGATGCTTATAGTTACTCGGGTGCACTTTGTCGAGCTAACCAAGGTTTGATGGAGTTTGTTGAAATGTTTAAAGCGCCAATTAAAGTGCTACACCCATTATTAACGGCAACCCAAGAAGGTAACTACAACCCCACCGAAGGTTTGTCAGCATTGCCATTTAATGGTGTATTGTTGGCTCACTCAAATGAATCAGAGTGGCAAACTTTCAGAAACAATAAGAACAATGAAGCCTTTTTAGATAGGGTTTATATCGTCAAAGTGCCTTATTGTATGCGTGTTTCTGAAGAAGTTAATATTTATAAAAAACTTATCGAGCACAGTGAATTAAAAACTGCACAGTGCGCGCCAGATACCTTAGAGACCTTAGCGCAATTTTCGGTACTATCTCGTTTAAAAGAGCCTGATAACTCAAGTATTTATTCAAAAATGCGTGTCTATGATGGTGAAACATTAAAAGATACTGACCCGAAAGCAAAATCTTACCAAGAATATAAAGACTATGCCGGTATTGATGAAGGCATGTCAGGTTTATCAACTCGCTTTGCCTTTAAAATTCTATCACGCGTATTTAACTTTGATAGCTCAGAAGTGGCAGCTAACCCAGTGCATTTATTCTATGTACTTGAGCAACAAGTTGAGCGTGAACAATTACCTAAAGAAACCACAGAGCGCTATTTAGAGTTCATTAAAGGATACTTAACACCACAATACATTGAATTTATAGGTAAAGAAATTCAAACCGCTTATTTAGAGTCGTACTCTGAATATGGCCAAAATATCTTTGATCGTTATGTTACGTATGCTGATTTTTGGATTCAAGATCAAGAGTATCGTGACGCTGAAACAGGTCAATTATTTGACCGTCAGTCATTAAACGATGAGTTAGAAAAAATTGAGAAGCCCGCAGGCATTAGTAACCCGAAAGATTTCCGTAATGAAATAGTCAACTTTGTTCTACGTGCTAAAGCAAATAATAACGGTAAAAATCCAGCATGGACTAGCTATGAAAAACTTCGCACTGTTATTGAGAAGAAAATGTTCTCTAACACGGAAGACTTATTACCTGTTATTTCATTTAACGCAAAAACCTCAGCAGATGATCAACAAAAACACGATGATTTTGTTGAGCGTATGATGAGCAAAGGTTATACACAAAAACAAGTGAGATTACTGTCAGAATGGTACTTACGTGTGAGAAAGTCTTCTTAAGCTGTTCTCTTTATTGCTTGTAACAAGCAAATTCAGCTGAGCTCCATGCATTCACATTAAGCAAATGTATGGAGTAACAAAAGAGAAAGGAGAAGTTATGGCTAACTTTATAGACAGACGACTTAACAGTAAAAATAAAAGCACTGTTAATCGTCAGCGCTTCTTAAGGCGCTATAAAAACCAGATAAAAAAATCTGTTTCCGACGCGATAAATCAACGCGGGGTGACAGATATTGAGTCTGGCGAGAATATTGTTATTCCAAAACGAGATTTATCTGAGCCCGTTTTTCACCAAGGTAGTGGCGGAATTAGAGACAGAGTTCACCCAGGAAATGATCAATTCAGTCCAGGAGATAAAATACCACGCCCTCCTAAGCAAGGTGGACAAGGCAGTGGCCAAGGTGATGCAAGCGACTCAGGTGAAGGAGAAGATGACTTTACCTTTTCGATTTCAAAAGATGAATATTTAAATTTACTATTTGAAGACTTAGAGCTACCTAACCTTGAAAAAAATCAACTCGATAAATTAATTGAGTACAAAACTGTTCGCTCGGGTTATTGCGCTGAAGGTGTACCTGCTAATATTGATATTGTTAAATCTTTACAAGGCTCGATTGCGCGCAGAATTGCCATGACCTCAAGTAAACGTAAGCAACTTAAAGAATTAGAGCAAAAATTATCCGCACTTACAGATGATAAGCACGACCACATTCAAGAAGAGCGTGAACTTAGCAATGATATTCAAGCGTTAAAAGAAAAAATTGCCAAAGTTCCCTTTATTGACACCTTTGATTTACGCTTTAGAAATTACGCCAAACAAGCTGTACCAACATCAAAAGCGGTAATGTTTTGCTTGATGGATGTTTCAGGCTCTATGGATCAAGCCACCAAAGAAATGGCGAAACGTTTTTATATTTTGCTATACCTATTTTTAAGCCGTACTTATAAAAACATCGATGTGGTATATATCAGACATCACACCCAAGCAAAAGAAGTCGATGAACATGAGTTTTTCTACTCTCAAGAAACGGGTGGCACTATCGCTTCAAGTGCGCTGGATTTAATGAACCAAATCATCAATGAACGTTATAATGATAACCAATGGAACATTTATGGCGCACAAGCCTCTGATGGCGATAACTGGGCAGATGACTCCCCACGCTGTAAATCATTATTAGAAACACAAATTTTACCTAAAACTCGCTACTTTAGTTATATCGAAATAACCCAAAGAGCACACCAAACCTTATGGCAACACTATCAACAAGTTGCTCATAGTAACCCTAACTTTGCTATGCAGCACATCAAGTCTGTTGCTGATATTTATCCGGTATTTAGAGAGCTGTTTAAGAAAAATACTCAAAACGCAGCTTAATAGGAAAAGGTGAAATGATGGTTATTGCAAAAACAGAACAACAGCAAGCGCAAAATTCACAAGACGCATCAAGCAAAAAAAAGTCTAAATTACAGAGCCAGAAAGATAATGCCCCCAATAAAAGCAAAACCGCACTTGATGATAGCTCAGACTGGACTTTTGAACTGTTAGAACAATATCAAACTGAAATTGCTCGCGTTGCTAAACATTACAAATTAGATACTTACACCAACCAAATCGAGGTAATAACCGCAGAGCAAATGATGGATGCTTATGCCAGTGTTGGAATGCCAATAGGTTACAGTCATTGGACATTTGGCAAAAAATTTATTCAAACTGAACAAAACTACAAACGTGGTCAAATGGGGCTTGCTTATGAAATTGTTATTAATTCAAGTCCTTGCATATCTTATTTAATGGAAGAGAACACCATGACAATGCAAGCCTTAGTTATGGCGCATGCTTGCTATGGTCACAACTCATTCTTTAAAGGAAATTACCTATTTAAATCTTGGACGGATGCAAGTTCAATTATCGACTACCTTTTATTCGCTAAAAACTATATTGCTGATTGCGAACAAAAATATGGTATTAGTGAAGTGGAAGCAACCTTAGATGCTTGTCATGCCTTAATGAATCACGGTGTTGATCGATATAAAAGACCACAAAAAATATCACTTGATGAAGAATTAAAAAGACAAAAAGAACGTGAAGAGTACCTGCAATCACAAGTCAATGCTCTATGGCGTACCGTGCCAAAAAGTAAAAAAACAGCAAAAGAGCAAAAGTATAAATTCCCTTCAGAGCCACAAGAAAATATTCTCTATTTTATAGAGAAAAACGCACCTCTATTAAAGCCTTGGCAAAGGGAGGTTGTTCGAATTGTTAGGAAGATATCCCAATATTTCTATCCGCAAAAGCAAACACAAGTAATGAATGAAGGCTGGGCTTGTTTTTGGCACTACACTATTTTGAATCACTTATACGATGAAGGCTTAGTAACAGACAAATTTATGATTGAGTTTTTACACAGTCATACCAATGTTGTCGCGCAACCTGAATATAATAGCAAGTATTATTCGGGTATTAACCCTTACGCGCTTGGCTTTAACATGTTTATGGATATTAGGCGTATTTGTGAAAACCCAACAGAGGAAGATAAAGAGTACTTTCCTGAAATAGCTGATAGTGATTGGCTAGAAACGCTCCACTTTGCCATGGAAAACTTTAAAGATGAGAGTTTTATTAGTCAGTATTTATCGCCAAAACTGATCCGTGACTTTAAGCTTTTTCATATCCATGATGACAGTGAAAACAACTATGTTGAAATTGGTGCCATTCACAATGATTCCGGCTATAGAAAAGTTCGCCAAAACTTAGCGAATCAATATAACTTAAGTAACTTGGAAGTGAACATTCAAATTATTGATGCCAATATTGAAGGCGACAGAGCACTTACGCTAAGGTACACGCCACATAATGGTATTGCCTTAGGTGACTCTAAAGATGAAGTATTAAAACACCTTCATTATTTGTGGCAATTTGATGTCAAAATTGTACAAGAGGACGAACAAGGTGAAGATGAAATCATTGCCCAGTGCCCAGAAAAAACAAAAGGTGATGACGCATAGCGTCATCACCTTTTATATTTATAGAGTTATTGAGTATTAGTCTTCAGATAATTCTTTAAATACATCGTCTTTTAAGTCTAACCAGAGCTTCCCTGACTCAACACCGTATTTACGAACGGCGAGTACAGACTCATCAAAACGATTTGCTTTCGCTAGTTCTATTAAAGTTTGGTAATAGTCACGTGAAATCTCACGCCCTTTAGGATGAGTAAAGTACAAACTACCAATACGTGAGTATAAACCTCTAAAGCCGTTCAAAATAAGCAAGTAAATTGAATTACCTGAAGCAACAACGAGTTCTTTATTTAATTGATAATCAAATTCAGCAAAGGCTTCACCCGTATCTTCAACATCAACATAGGCTTGCAATAACGCTATCGCTTTCTCAGGGTTATTCTTTAAGGCACCGCGAATATAAATAGCGCTGATATTTGTTCTAGCAGACAATAAGTTATCGACTAAATCTGGAATTCCCTCTTGGTCAAGTTGCGCTAAGGTTTCTAAAATATTAAGACTTGAGGTTTCCCAAAAGTTATTCACTTTCGTTGGTTTACCGTGTTGTATGGTTAACCAACCATCACGCGCTAAACGCTGTAAAACTTCTCTTAATGTTGTACGAGTAACACCTATCAGTTCTGATAGTTCTCGTTCCGCTGGTAAAATAGAGCCAGGTGGGAAGCCACCGTTCCAGATAGACTCAACTATATATTGTTCCGCAAAACCAGCTGGGCTTTGAGCTTTTATGACCATTGTCTCTATTTACCTACAGTTAAAGTGGGAATAAATTAAATTGCAACTGATTGTACCAGAAGATACGTTTGGTACAAGAAAAAAGGGAAGGCAAACGCCGCAATTAAACAAGATTAGCTCATCACTCTTTGTTATAAGTCAAATACATGGCTAATATCAATAAAAATAATGGCATTCAAAGCCTTTACTGTATCATTTTGTAAAATTTTTGGTAGAATCCCCGCCCAAATTACTATCAACCCCAAACTACACCTTTATTAGAGAATATTATGAAACCACTTTCATACCTAATCTTGGCAATGATAGCCCTGCTTAGTCCAAGCTTGGCTTTTGCTTCTGATGCTTCGCACCAAGCACTTAACCTTACAAATCACTGGATTGGTTATACCGCAATTGCAATTTTTGTCTTTGCTTATACCTTAGTGATTTTAGAAGAGCAATTACACCTTCGTAAATCTAAGCCGGTATTATTAGCTGCTGGCTTAATTTGGATATTGATTGCCGCCATATATGGCTCTCAAGGTATGCCTCATGCAGCTGAAGTTGCTATCAGACATAATTTCTTAGAATATGCCGAGCTATTCTTCTTCTTACTTGTCGCAATGACCTATATCAACGCCCTTTTAGAGCGAAATGTATTTGACGCCTTGCGTGATGTGTTAGTTTTAAAGGGTTATAGCTACAAAGCCCTATTTTGGATAACAGGTATTCTAGCCTTCTTTATTTCGCCAATTGCCGATAACTTAACAACGGCATTAATTATGTGTGCCGTGGTACTAGCCGTAGGTAAAGATGAGCCTAAGTTCGTCGCTATGTCATGTGTCAATATTGTAGTTGGTGCTAACGCTGGTGGTGCATTTAGCCCATTTGGTGATATTACAACCCTTATGGTATGGCAAAAAGGTATTGTTCAATTTACTGAATTCTTCGCATTATTTATTCCTTCAGTGGTTAACTTTGTTATTCCAGCCTTTATTATGCAGTTCTTCTTACCAGCTGGTAAACCTAAAACTGAGTCAGGCGAGATTACCCCAATTAAACACGGTGGTTTAACCATCGTTGGTTTATTTATTTTAACCATCATTACTGCGGTTTCTTTCCATAACTTCCTACACTTACCGCCAGTATTCGGTATGATGTTAGGTCTTGCTTACTTAAAACTATTTGGCTACTACATTCGTAAATCAGGCCAAGGCAAGTTAAATACTTCTGATGTGCCAGCGGGTAGACAAACTGAAGATGGTTTTGATGTATTTGATAAAATTGCAAAAGCCGAGTGGGATACCCTATTCTTCTTCTACGGGGTAATCTTAGCTGTTGGCGGTTTAGGCTTTATCGGCTACTTAGGTTTAGTGTCTGAATTTATGTACGGTGAATTAGGCGCAACCAACGCCAACATTTTAGTAGGTATCTTATCAGCTATCGTAGATAACATTCCGGTAATGTTTGCCGTATTAACCATGCAACCAGAAATGTCTCACACGCAATGGTTATTGGTAACCTTAACTGCTGGTGTCGGCGGTAGCTTATTGTCTATCGGCTCAGCTGCGGGTGTCGCGCTTATGGGTCAAGCACGTGGCTATTACACCTTTTTCGCACACTTAAAATGGACACCAGTGATCGCTTTAGGCTACTTCGCTAGTATTTATGTGCATTTATTGATGAATTAAATACTTACATTTAATTTAATCTAGTAACTGATTTAATTTTCACGTCTATTTATTGCGTGTTAATATAAAAAAGCTTCTAACTTGGTTAGGAGCTTTTTTTATATTTGCTTGAATAAGACAGAATTATCATCATGAACTTTCTAAGTAACTTAACAACAACAAGTAAACCTTGGCTACTTCTTGCTTTGAGCGCACTAGGGCTTGAACTTTGCGCGCTTTTCTTCCAATACGCTATGGACTTAGCACCTTGCATCATGTGTGTTTATCAAAGACTCGCGATTGTTGCTATTTTGCTTGCCGGCTTAATTGGTGCTGCTGGCAGTAATATGCTTTTCACTCGTGTGATTGCTTACGCCCTTTGGGGAACAGGGGCAATTTGGGGAGCACTAATCGCCATAGAACACGTAGAAATGCAAACGAACACGAACTCGCTATTTTTTAGCTGTGAGCTTGTGCCAAACTTCCCTACTTGGGCTCCATTACATGAATGGTTACCCTTCTTATTTGAAGCGACCGGAGATTGTGGTGAAATTAGTTGGCAGTTTCTTGGCTATAGCATGCCGCAATGGATGATTGTTGTCTATGCTTTATATAGCCTAGTATTTATCACTGTTTTTCTGAACCGACTGATAGTCGCTAAAAAACCTTAAACCAAGTTAATCAAAAATAAAGCCAGCATTACGCTGGCTTTATTTTTTATCGTATGTTTTTAGTGATTTAGCACTAAGCTTTAAAGTCAATTGGCGCGGCAACACCCGCGGCAACATAAGGAATCACTTGCTGAATAACGCCAGCAATGTCTATATCTCTATCAAAATCATTTTGTGCGATATCAATTAATGCATCACTTGATGACATAGTGAATACAATGGTTCCCATAGTAAAATGTAAACGCCAAAACATTTCTTCTGCCGATAACTCAGGATAAGCTTTATGGACGGCTTGAGTAAAATGAGCAAAAACATTCGGGTACTGGGTCGTTAAAAACCAACGTAAAAAACCTTGGCTGTCTGTATAGCCACGCCCTAGTAATTGTAAAAAAGTGCTAGTGCCATTGTCTTTAAATTGGTTTAAATGCAATAAAGGCTCAACAAAAGCAGAAAAGACTTGGTGTAATGTTGGTTTATCATCAGATTCACAAAGTAAAGCCAAAGCTGATTCTAAGCGTGGTGATAACTCATCCATATAACGAGACATAACGGCCTTTATTAACTCTTTTTTCGAGCCAAAGTGGTAATTCACCGCCGCCAGGTTCACCGTAGCTAAGCCTGTAATTTCACGAAGTGATGTGCCGTTAAAGCCTTTATCAGCAAAAAGTAGCTCAGCTGCATCTAATATTTTATTTTTTGTACTCATACTTCTCGACTTCAATTAATGACGTTTAACTCAAATATAAACAGTCAGTTTAAACGCCCGTTTAAAATAGCGTATTTAGCTTTTGTTGGTCAAGCTTTTCCTCGCATAAGCTATTCTTCGATGTACTAATTAAGACCAAGTGAAGTAATTATTTGCTCTGTTCTGGGCTGTGTCTTAGTGGTGAAAATTAAGCAAATTTATACAGAAAATAAAAACCACAAAACAAGCTCTGTGAAAAAAGAGAAATAATCCAAATAAAATTGAACTTTTGTCAAAGAAAAGCACTCATACTATCGAATACATGTTACTCCTGACTCAGCGACCTGATCTGTCAATCACTCTCTGAGTCTTTTTTTTATCTAAAATATCTCGCCATATGTAAAGATTATTTGTCAACCACTTAGACAAGATTACAAATTATTACGCGATTAACACAGTAAAAAACAGCCTAGTCCTTTATTCTAAACCTACTTCAGAAGTTAAGCAGTATTAGGCTTTTAAAGTGTAGTTATTCCTCCAGTTTCATGTTGTTGTTCGGCTCATCTTCCCCTTGGATGAGCCTTTTTTTTTGCTAAATTTAGCTGAAAATTTAATTCTCATGCAGATATTGTCACTAAATCGCAATTTTATATACTAAGCTAATCTTTACATCAAAAAAGCCAAGTAGATTGTATAAATAATCCAATTGGTCAAACATCATAAAGTGTACCTATATGAAAAAAATTAAACAGACATTTAAACAAACTGGTATTGCCCTTGTTGTCGCCACAACATTAGCAGCATGTAGCCATAACAGTTCTTCAACACAGCAAAACGCAGAGCTAAGTCAGCAAGATGCACAAGCGTTCTTAAATAATGTGGAAAAGGAAATGGTGGCACTGAACCTAGAAGGAGCAAGAGCCGCTTGGATTTATGCTAACTTCATCACCGAAGACACCGCAGCACTCGCAGCACAAGCAGATCAAAAGTCTACCGAAGCTGGTGTTCGCTTTGCTATGCAAGCAGCAAAATTTGATGATGTTGATGTCACGCCTACTCAACGTCGTCAATTAAACATTTTAAAACAAAGTTTAGTTTTACCTGCACCACAAGACTCTGAAAAGTCTGCAGAGCTTGCGCAAATTGGCGCTGAATTAGGCAGCATGTACGGTAAAGGTACCTACACAACAAAAGCAGGTGAAGAGCTAAGTTTAGTAGATATGTCAGCTAAAATGGCAACATCGCGTGACTACAACGAACTACTAGAAATGTGGACTGGCTGGCGTGAAGTGAGCCCGCAAATGAAAGACCTTTATACTCGCCAAGCAGAGTTAACCAATGAAGGTGCCAAAGGTTTAGGCTATAAAGATTTAGGTGCAATGTGGCGTTCAAATTATGATATGCCAGCAGATGAATTTGCCAAAGAGCTAGATAGATTATGGGGTCAGGTAAAGCCATTGTACGATGACTTACATTGCTACGTGCGCTCTGAACTGGGTAAAACCTACGGTGAAGACAAAGTACCACAAGACCAACCTATTCCAGCTCACTTACTAGGTAATATGTGGGCACAGTCATGGGGCAATATCTACGATATCGTAGCACCTGAAAATGCTGATCCTGGTTATGATGTTACTAAGCAATTAGCAAAACATAACTATGATGAAATTAAAATGGTTGAAGGCGCTGAAACCTTCTTCACCTCACTTGGTTTTGAGCCACTACCAGAAACATTCTGGACGCGTTCATTATTTACCAAGCCAGCTGACCGTGACGTAATTTGTCATGCTTCTGCATGGGATTTAGATGCCAAAGACGATATTCGCATTAAAATGTGTATTCAAAAAACGGGCGAAGAATTTAATGTTATCCACCATGAATTAGGCCACAACTTTTACCAGCGCGCCTATAAAGATCAACCAGTGTTTTTCCAAAACAGTGCCAATGATGGTTTCCATGAAGCAATTGGCGATACCATCGCATTATCTGTAACGCCTAAATACTTAAAAGAAATTGGTCTCATTGATAGCATTCCAGATGAATCAAAAGATATTGGTTTATTAATGAAGCAAGCGCTTGATAAAGTTGCCTTTATTCCATTTGGTTTATTAGTTGATCAATGGCGTTGGAAAGTTTTCTCTGGTGAGGTTACACCTGAAAACTATAATACAGCTTGGTGGGAATTACGTGAGAAATATCAAGGTGTAGCAGCACCTGTTGCCCGTGATAAAGATGCCTTTGATCCAGGTGCAAAATATCACGTTCCTGGCGGTGTTCCATACTCTCGTTATTTCTTAGCGCACATTCAGCAATTTGAATTCCACCGTGCGCTTTGTGAAATTTCAGGCAATACCGATCCTATTCACCGTTGCTCAATTTACAATTCAAAAGAAGCGGGTAAAGCACTAAATACAATGCTTGAAATGGGTTCAAGCCAGCCTTGGCAACAAGCATACAAAGTAGTGACAGGTAATGAGCAAATGGACGCTAGTGCAATCTTAGACTATTTCGCACCATTACATACTTGGTTAAAAGATAAAAACCAAGGTAAACAATGTGGTTTTTAATCGCTAAAATAAATTAAAAACAAACCTAAAGCAAAGCCTTATCACCTTGTGTAATAAGGCTTTTTTTATACTTATATTTTATGTCTTAATTCTACTAAAATAATAATAACAGCTAAGTGCAAATAATGTTAAAATAGCAAAATTATCTGCTGACAATACGCAGCAATCTTTCAAATCTGTATAAACGACACTTTTTTAACAGATTTAACGAATATTATTTTGAATTGAGTGAAAAATGAAAACCAAGTTTGACGAGCTATTAGATTTTCCTACAGTATTGAACTTTAAAGTTATGGGTGTTGCCTGTGATGAATTACCTGATTTAATCATTGCTGAGTTGCAAAAGCACACGCCAGGTGATTACTCGCCAACAATCAAACCAAGCTCAAAAGGTAACTATCATTCAGTATCAATTGCGGTTCGAGTGACTTCAAAAGAACATATAGAAACCATCTATAAAACCCTTACTGCAATCGAGCAAGTACGTTACGTTTTATAATGTTGTTCGTTTTCCAGAGACTGATTCGTGCAACATTCAAATAATAGCAAATTAGACAGTAGCGCTTCATCTAGCACCCTTGCCGATAAAATGGTTATTCGCCAATTAAATACCACTGACTATAGTCTGGTGTGGCAAGCAATGAAGGACTTTACTGATAACCGTGACGACAACACCAAAGATGAGCTTTGGTTAGTTGAGCACCCTCCCGTATTTACCCAAGGACAAGCAGGAAAAGAAGAGCACCTGCTGATGCCGGGTGATATACCAGTTGTGCAAGTCGACCGTGGCGGGCAAGTTACCTATCATGGCCCAGGCCAACAAGTTATCTATTTTATGATCAACCTTCGCCGAAAAAAAATTGGCGTAAGACAATTAGTTACTTTGATCGAAAACAGCATTGTCGCAGCATTAGCTGATTATAATGTTGCCGCTTATGCTAAGCCGGATGCGCCTGGCGTTTATGTAGATGAAAAGAAAGTCGCCTCATTAGGTTTGAGAGTACGTAAAGGCTGCTCTTTTCACGGTTTAGCATTAAACGTGAATATGGATTTATCACCTTTTTTACGCATTAACCCTTGTGGTTATGCTGGCCTAGAAATGGTTCAAACCGCTGATATTAACGGGCCTCAAGATACCTCTAGCGCATGTGATGCGTTAGTAAAACATTTACTTGCCTTGCTTGATATTACCAAAGTAACTTATCAAAGCGGGCTACCTAAGCAAGAGTAGTCTTTAATAATGAGTAATAACAACACTGCCGAAAAAAGCTCAGCTAAAAGAGTTGCCGGACAAAAGTTACGTGATGCTGACAAGTTAGCACACATTCCAATTAAGGTAGTTAGCTCTACCCGAGAGAGCATGTTACGCAAACCAGATTGGTTACGCATCAAATTACCTCGCTCTAGTGACCGTATTGATAAAATCAAATCATCATTACGAAAGCATGAGTTACACTCAGTATGTGAAGAAGCATCTTGCCCTAACCTATCAGAATGTTTTAACCACGGTACAGCTACCTTTATGATTTTGGGTGACATTTGTACTCGCCGTTGTCCGTTTTGTGATGTTGGTCATGGTCGTCCATTAGCGCCAAACCCTGAAGAGCCAAAAAAGCTGGCACTCAGTCTAAAAGATATGGCATTAAAATACGTGGTAATCACTTCTGTAGATCGTGATGATTTACGTGATGGCGGTGCTCAACAATTTGCTGACTGTGTTAAAGAAATCAACGAACAAGCACCAAATACTAAGATTGAAATTTTAGTGCCTGATTTTCGTGGTCGTATGGATAGAGCCTTAGAAATTTTAAATAAGAATCCACCACACGTTTTTAACCATAATATGGAAACTGCGCCACGGCTGTACACTAAGGCACGCCCTGGCGCTAACTATCAATGGTCACTTGATTTATTGAAAAAGTTTGGTGAAGCAAACCCGACTGTTCCGACCAAATCAGGACTTATGGTTGGCCTAGGAGAAACAAACGAAGAAATCTTACAAGTCATGCAAGATTTACGCGATCACGGCGTGACTATGTTAACCATTGGTCAATACTTACAACCAAGTAAAGATCATTTACCTGTTGAGCGTTACGTGCACCCAGATGAGTTTGATATGTTCCAAAAAGAAGCGATGAAAATGGGCTTTGAACACGCAGCTTGTGGTCCATTAGTGCGCTCTTCTTACCATGCTGACAAACAAGCTATGGGTGAAGAAGTAAAGTAACACTAAGTTAAATTAACTCAAGCCCTGATATTATCAGGGCTTTTTTATAACCAACTTTTAATATAGGTATGAAAAGCTCTGGGTATAGCGTCTAGTTAACAACAACACTATTACGACTTTCTTTTGCCATATACAAGGCTTTATCTGCCTCAATATAAAGCTGCTGTTCATCTAGATTAGACTCACTATTAATTACACAAGCACCTATTGATACGGTTAAGTAGGGGCTGACATCACTCTTTTGATGGTCAATCTCTATAGCCTCTACTCCCTTTCTTACTTTTTCTAAATAAGCCTGACTTTCTGCTTTACTTAAATTAGTAAAAATAATGGCGAACTCTTCGCCACCAATACGAAAAGCATAATCCGTCGGCCTGTTTATATAGGTCATTATTTTATTGGATACCTGCTGTAGCGCACTATCTCCTTGCGGGTGGCCATAATGATCATTATATTTTTTAAAAAAATCGATATCTAATACAGCTAGGGTAAAGTTGTAGCCATTGCGTTTTGCCACGCGCATTTCATGAACAATGCACTCATCAAACCGACGCCTATTTAACATAGAAGTGAGTTTATCAACGCCAGAAAGTTTTTTATTGGTGATGCTGACCAGGATATTCGTAAATTCACTGACCTGATAATCAGCATCATAATTAGGCAGTATTGTTGAGCTTGCCCACTTGATATTACCATTGCGATCATAATGTTTAATCTCACCCGTCCATTCTTTACCTGTTTGAATGGAGGCAAGAATATCTTCAGATAGCTGTGCAGACTCATCTGAATTATCAAAAAAGTGACTGTCTTTACCGATAATATCTTGCTTTCTAAGCCCTAAAAATCGACACAGTGCACTACTGGCATCTTTGACAACAGCATTCTTATCTAAGGTCGCCAGCATAATATTTTGATCAATTAAGTGAGAGCGATAGCTTCTGTCTTTTTTAGCTTGTGCAAGGCTGCGCTTAATATGTAAAGCAAACATGATAACTAAGCTTAAGGCTATTACCGTGAATAGCAAATTAACTACCATGGCATTTTCAGCACTTTGCTGTGAGTGCGAATGAAACTCCTCTGCCTTACTTGCGGCAAAACTCACTAAACCTTCAACCAAGACATTTAAACTGGCAACATGCTGAGCGCCTTTTTGCTTAGTTATTGCAACCGCTTCTGAGTTTCTACCAAGTTTTGCCAACTCAATAACTTCATTGCGGATAGGTCGCCAATCAATAAATGCCGCATAGGTTTTATTTAACTGTGATTTATTACCCAAAAATCGATCGAAGATAATATCAAAGTCTTTTAAAACCTCTTGCTCATGAAGGGCAACCTCAGCAACGGCGTTATTAAACTCAGCTTCACTCTGAGCTAACACCACATCCTTCATATGTCGGTGCATACAAACTAAATGAAAGTTTATGCTTTTAGCAGCATTAGAGACAGCAAAAGGATGACGGTATAAATCATCCGTATTTTGAGAGATTTTTGATAACTGCCACTGTGAATGCCCACCTAAGCAAATCACAACAACTAAAATAGATAAGAAACCTAAAAAAATTTTTTTCTTTTCGAGCATTTCAATATTACAACTTCAGCGAAACCCGCTCCCTCGATGAAAATATCTTCCCTGTATAGAAACTATACGACAGCAACAAAGAAGATTTCTTATACTAAATCAAATTTATTACATTCTATTTACACTTAGTTGTTAGCTGAGTAACTTTTTCGGGTTCTTGGGGTAATAATGCTCAGGTAAGCAGGTGATATGCTCAAAAAACCGCGTATCTTTATAGGGAAGTTTCATAAAGCCAGAAATACCTAAGCCCTTAATGGTAGGTAATAGTGCTAAAAGCTCCGCTAAACATTGGCTAAACTCGGCTTGCTTATCGTGATTTAACAACATTAAATAGCTATGAATTTTCAAATGCTTAGGTAATACCTCAAAAATAATACATCCGGTGTGATGAATCAGGTTAAGCCTCGCTAAAACTGCCATGATTTCATCAGGCAAATAAAGGTATTCGTCAGGATCTTTACCATCTTCAAAATAGGAGTGCAGCCTGGTTTCATCATCTAATTCTGGTACATCACTAATTTCAAATGGCAAGCTTTGTTCAGGTGAGGCAATAAAAGGGAGATCACGGCTTTTGCGTTCAACATGCAGGGTATTTCTTGCATTAAATAAGCAACTTTTAATAACACCGACTCGAAAAATCCCTTGTGCTAGGTAAATCATATTATTCACGGCACTTTCAAAGGAAGCTTTTAGGCTAGGATCAAACAAGCTTAGGTTTGAATCAATATACACGCCATCTTTTTCCCAGCGAATTGCCAAACCACCAACCACAGGAAAGTTACCTAAGCGACTTAACGCAGCAATAAAGGCTTTCTCATTGTCTCCCATGCCCATCAAATAATTTTTATAATATTTATCCAGCTGAACATCATCAATGTGGGTTAACTTTTCTCGCTCAGAAGATTCACGTAAAAACGATTTTCGCGAGCCATAAACTACGGTATCAATTTCTTCTCCTTTAGGTTTAACCCAAACAGGAATAAGTGCTGGTGTGTGAGCTTTTACCACCTGTTCAGGCATCACCATATTTTTTAGATAATTAATGTGACTGAAAAAATAATCGCCGGCCTGCTCTCTAAGCTTTTCATCATCACTTAACATACCCGTTAACACATTAGCCAATAACTTAGGCAGGCCTAATGAATTGGGCGTGATCACTTTATTGCCATAACGACATGATTGTCCTGAAGCTAAGGCGTACAAAGTAGCAGCTAAACCCTGTTCATCAAATCGCGGTGAAGACAAGCCGCCATTAAGTTGCTCTGGCCCTATAAAATAAACGTCACCTAAACGCGCATTGCTGTGTTGTAAATCACTACTCATTAAGTCCATAACATTTTGACTGGTACTTTGTTTATCAATATCTAACTGCGCAACCACTGACGAGCCCCAATCAATCAGCTGCACTTTGCCAGTGGTTTCATCATAAACAATATTGGAAGGCTTTATATCACCATGAACAACGGGCTTATTATCAGCATGATTTGCTGGGGTACGTAAATACATCAAGATATCAGCGAGCTGTATGGCAATATTCACCACTAGCTCAGCCGGTAAAGGACCAATCTTATGCGATAATTGCTCTAAATCTATACCTGGTGCTCTTGCCATATGCAAAATGCACTGCCTTTTGATTTTTTGATAATCAAATACGTTAGGGATTTGTGGATGAATCAGCCTAGCTTGTATGTCAGCTTCATCTGCTAACCTGTCTTGCACATGCTGTGGTAGATTAATTCGAGAGAATTTAAACACTTCAAAAGGCTGATTTTCATTGCTTGATATTTGTTTAGCGGTAAAAACAAAGCCGTAAGCGCCTTTACCCAACAACGTGACTTGTTCATAACCGAGTTGAACCAATTGTTGCTGACAAAGCTCTACCCATTGTTTTAACTTTGTTGCGTCTTTATGACTTAACAAATAAATAGATTGCTCTTCAGCGATATAAAAGTGTTGTAGTTGCTTTGCTTTCAAAGGAGGTGCTTTATTCAATACCATTAGCCAATATAGCTAAACTACCTAGAAACCTCGCTAAGCTCAAGTAATTCAAATAATAATCTAGCCAATACCGTGTTGCCTTAACTTCATGGCAATTTTATTATGAGATACACCAAGGCGCTCTGCTAGCTTTCTAGTTGAGGGGTATAAAGGTAATAACTGCTGTAACAACTCCAGCTCAAACTTTGCTTGTGCGCTAGCCCAATCTTTTATTTCCTTACTCTCCATCTGATCTGTCGTTTCGGCCTTGCTTTCGCTATGTTCACTATCATATTTTGCTAAAACCTGCTGAATATCACTTGCCGATATCGCTTGTCCTTTATTTAAAGCCACAACACTAAAAAGAACATTTTGTAATTGGCGAATATTCCCAGGCCAAGAAAAACGCTGTAATAATGCCAAAGCAGGCTCAGTTAGATAAACATCTTCAGCTTGTAAGCCTCTGCCTACTTGCTTAACTGCATTAGTTAAAAAGCCTTTTGCCAGTAATGCAATATCACTTGCCCTCTCTCGCAGTGGTGGCAAGGTTAAATTAAGCACATTTAATCGATAGTATAAGTCTTCCCTAAACGCCTGCTTAGCAATTAATTGCACTAGGTTTTGATGACTTGCGCTAATAATACGCACATCTGCGGTTAATTCTTTCGTGCCACCAACGCGACGATAGGAAAAATCTTGTAAGAAACGTAATAGCTTGGCTTGCAAATAGGTCGACATTTCTGCGATTTCATCTAAAAATAAGCTGCCGCCCTCGGCCAGCTCAATTAAACCAGGTTTACCGCCTTTTTGTGCCCCGGTAAAAGCGCCACCGGTATAACCAAACAATTCACTTTCAAGTAAGTGTTCAGGTAGTGCAGCACAATTTAAGGCTAAAAATGGTGACTTAGCTCTAGGACTAGCTTGATGCAAGGCACGGGCAATCAGTTCTTTACCTGTTCCTGTCTCGCCATTGATCAACACGGGTAAATCTAACTCGGCAAAGCGCTTACTTTGCTCTTTAATTAAGACAATTTCATTCGACTGACCAATAATAGCGTTAAAATCATGTCGATGATGAGTTTGTATTAACGATATTTGCCTACCTAAGGTATGCATTGAGCGCAACACCACAACCGCACCAGTTATCGCTTGATTAGTTTGCTTGTTTTCATCAAATGTAGATGCATAGACAGGGCTAAAATCAGCAATATAAGCCTTACTGTTTATGGTTATTGCGTGACTACTCGCGCTATCTGTTATCAGGTTTTTTGTCAGGGGCTTTATATAATCTGCGATCGGCTTGCCGATATAATCTAACTCTTTTGCTGAATCCCTTTCGCTTTCATGCGCTTTAATTAGCAGTTTAGTTGCTTGATTAACGGCAAGTATTTCACCGTGTTTTCCTAAATCGATAATCGGCTCAGGGATCTTATCTAATAGCGCCTGTAAATGGTTTTCGCGTTGCTGTGCAGGTAATAAGGCGATTTCTTTAATTCGGACAATACCACTGACACCAGATAAAGACTTTTGCACATCAGCAAGCTGTAAGCCCTCTTGCTCAATTTGTGCATAGGTAAAGCAACTGGTGATTTCTACCGCTTTTAAGTTCCATGCTTGCTGAGCAAATACCGCAAGGATCTCTTGTGATATACCTATTCTATCTGTTGATTCTATTGAAATTCTCATACGTTTACTGCACAAGTACTAAAATTATTACATCGTACTAATTATAGTACAGTATTTATAATTCATTGTATTTAAATAATTTTATAACCATTATAAAGCAGACTCTAGCTATAAAAGAAAACAATAGTAATAAAATTATTACAAAAATAATTAATAATTAAATAACTCCTTTTCAATACCTATGTAAACCATTGTTATTTAAACCTTTAATAACTTTGGCAACAAATTTGCTCTATACCTAGTTAACAGGCTCAGCTAAGCCTGTTACAGCCAAAACTTTCAAGAACAATAATAATAATTTTCACCTTTAAACGAGATATCTATGAGCAAATTTAATAGTCAACATATAGAAACAAACGCAATTCACGCAGGACGTATCGACGACAAGCAATTCGGCTCTTTAGCCACGCCGCTATACCAAACGTCAACATTTATTTTTGAAGACGCCAAACAAGGTGGCGATCGCTTTGCAGGTGAAAGTGAAGGTTATATTTATACGCGCTTAGGTAACCCAACAACTCGCCAGTTAGAGCAACGTGTTGCTGCTATGGAAGGTATGGATGATGCTGCAGCAACCGCTACAGGTATGGCGGCAGTTTCTGCCGCGTTGATGACCAATTTGCAAGCTGGCGATCATATGATTTCGTCAAAAGCCGTTTATGGCTGTTCATTCGCGTTAATGAGCCATCTGTTTAAAAAATATAACATTGAAGTGACTTTTGTTGATATGACAGAGCCTGAGAACATCAAGGCTGCCATAAAAGAAAATACCAAATTAGTTTTCTTAGAAACACCAATTAACCCTAATTTAGTGGTATTAGATTTAGAAAAAATCTGCGCCATTGCCAAAGACAATAACTTACTCTCTGTGATTGACAACACCTTCTTAACGCCAGTATTACAACAACCGGCAAAATTTGGCGCAGACATTATTATTCACAGTGCGACAAAATACTTAAATGGTCATGGTGATGTGGTTGCCGGTATTGTTTGTGGTAGCTTTGAGATGATCAATGAAATTAAAATGACCACCTTAAAAGATATTGGCGCCACCATAAGCCCACATGATGCTTGGTTAATTATGCGTGGCTTAAAAACCTTACCTATTCGAATGGAAAGACATTGCAGCAATGCCCAGCAAGTAGCAGAATTTTTAGAGCAACACCCAAATGTTGCCCAAGTTTATTACCCAGGTCTTAAAAGCCACCCAGGTAACAAATTTATTGGCAGTCAAATGAAGGCGGCTGGTGGCGTTATCGCCTTTGAACTAAACACTAACCTTGCTGGTGGTAGTGACTTTATAAACCGTATGCAGTTATTCTCAATTGCCGTAAGCTTAGGTGATGCCGAGTCTTTAATTCAGCACCCAGCTTCAATGACACACTCACCTTACACGCCAGAAGAGCGTGAACATGCTGGTATTAGTGATAGCTTGATCAGGATCTCTGTTGGTCTTGAGAATGTTGAAGACTTAATTAGTGATTTAAAACAATCACTAGATAGCGTTAATAACTCAGGAAAAGTCACAGCTATCAACGCCGCTTAACGGCTAGAACCACTAGAAATACAAATAAAAAGAGCAACGACTATGTTGCTCTTTATTTATAGATTTTTTGTCTCGTCCTGAAATGTGTTTTCTTTATTATTCGTTATGTTATTCACTACGCCTTTTGCATAACCACATCAAGCTGAGATAACACTTTGGTTTTAATGTCTTGCAACTCAACCTCACTATAAGGTTTTGCTGGTAACTGTCCCCAAATTGGCTTCGGCCAACACCCATCTTCTTTAAAGCGTACCACATGGTGCACGTGTAATTGCTCAACAACATTACCTAGCGCTGCAACATTCATTTTATCGCCAGCAAATATTTGCATCAGTAATTCACTCAGCAAACTTGATTCATTTAATAGTTGTTGTTGCTGTTGCCAATCTAACTGATAAATTTCACTAATATCAGCCACTTTTGGCACTAAAATAAACCAAGGGTAGTTACTGTCATTACTTAACAGTAACTTAGATAGTGGTAGCTCTGCTAGCTCAATGCAATCTTTTACTAATTGCGGATGTAAGCAAAACGGCTTGGTATCACCTTGTTCAGACATCATTATTTCCTTTTATTTTTTCTACCACGACCACGTGCCGCTTTTTTCGCTTCACGTGCTGCAATACGTTTTTCTTCCAACTCGGCAAAATGAATATTCTCTTTTTCCACCATATCCGGCAACTCAAACGATAAGGTACCTAAGGTTTTATCGCGAATTTCATTAATTAAAATCACCGACGCTTTATGCATATCAACATGGCCGCCACTGCGAACACAACCTCGTTTTCTGCCCAAGGCTTCAATTAAATCTTCTTCATGCTCAGGCAATTCAGTTAATTTATAACGCTCCATCAGGCGTTTAGGGTAAGCCTTTAGTAAGTAATCTGCGGCAAAGTACGCAATATCATCATGATCAAAGGCAGTATCTTTTACCGCACCAGATACTGCTAATCGATAGCCGCTATTCTCATTAGCAATTTTCGGCCAAAGCATGCCTGGTGTATCAAAAAGATATAAACCATCTTCTAGGCGGATACGCTGCTGGCCTTTAGTTACCGCAGGCTCATTGCCTACTTTCGCTTTCGTTTTACCCACTAAGGTATTAATCAAGGTTGATTTACCTACGTTAGGAATACCCATAATAACGGCATTAATTTGTTTACCAGTTTCATCTTTATTAGGGACAAGTTTGCGAATTAAAGACGGAATCGTTTTAGCAACACTTGGGTTATCAGTGGTCAGAGCTATCGCCTTAACATTATGCTGTGACTCTAAATACTCTAACCACACTTGCGTTGTGTCAGCATCAGCTAAATCACTTTTATTAAGAATCTTAATCAAAGGTTTATCCCCTCTGATTTCAGTGATCATCGGGTTTTCACTACTAAAAGGCAGGCGCGCATCACAAACTTCTATAACCACATCAATTTGTGGCAGAATTTCTTTAATCTCTTTTTGCGCCTTATGCATATGGCCGGGAAACCAGTTAATTGCCATGGGAGTCCTAGGAAATAAAAAACTTGCGGCAATTTTATCGCTAGTCTATTTAAAAAGAAACAAAAGATAATTAACTAGGGCGTGTTGACCTTTGTTTAATAATTCAGCTGAGAGATAAAATCCCTTTAATCAAGGCAAAAGTTGCGTAGTTTAGCTAGGGGCTGTTGATCTTTCGCGAGTGTTTTTTGAGCGGCATGGTAAAGCGTTATAATTTGCTTCGCCAAAAGTAAACTAACAACTCAATACCATGCCTAGACTAATGCTAACTGATAAGCGGTGGTTAAAGCTACTTCAAGTAATGAAGAGCACTGGCCGCATATACAACAAACCAAAACACAGAATGACGTTTGAGGGGATATTATATCGACTGAGAACAGGCATCCCGTGGCGCGATTTACCAACAGAGTTTGGCGGCTGGAGTAGCATTTATCGTCGCTTTAATTTGTGGTCGAAGAAAGGCTTATTGAATATGCTATTCAATGAGTTAGCCAAACTTTCAGATTATGATTGGGTCTTTCTTGATGGTTCTATAGTTCGAGCACACCAACACAGTACAGGGGCTGCTACTGACAATTCTGAACAAATAGGAAAAAGTCGAGGGGGAAATTCAACTAAAATTCACTTGGCAGTGGATAGTGGTGGTTTGCCAATTTGCTTTGAGCTATCAGAAGGTCAACGACACGACATCGTTCATGCAGAAAGTTTGGTAGCGCAGTTAGATGATGTAAATACCGTAGTTTGTGATAAAGGGTATGACAGTGAGCCATTTCGCAAATTTGTTCGAGAGCTGGGCGGGGTAACGGTTATTGCCAAACGTAATTACGGACAAGACATAGATAAAACAAGCATGGATTGGTGCTTATACAAATATCGTCATTTGGTTGAAAATGCATTTGCGAGAATCAAGCATTTTAGAGCTATTTCAACGAGATATGATAAATTAGGAAGGAATTATGCCAGCATGGTATCGCTGGCATTTATGTTAATGTGGCTACCGATGTACTGCTGAACAAGATATGTACAGCAAAGATCAACAACCCCTAGCTAAATCAGCCGCTTTTAACGTAGAGTAAAGGGATTTTAGCCTCAGCCCGAAGGGCAATGGCTATTTTTAACACTAGCGGCATTAGTATTCACTTATTTGGAACAACCAAATCGCGCTCATACTGCTTTGCTATTGATAAAAATAACTCATTGCTGAAAATATCAACAAAGGTCAACACGCCCTAAGTAAATGACGTTGCTTATATTGACTTGGTGTTAAACCGTAGAACTGTTTAAAGATGCGACTAAAATGACTGGTATTGGTAAAGCCAAAAGCAAAGCATGTGGCGGTAATACTCTCCCCTAACCTTAACGCATTGGCAGCATTTTTTAATCTAAGTTGTTGCTGAAATGCCATAGGTGTACAGCCTAAATGCTGTTTAAATTCAGTAAAAAATTTACTGCGACTCATACAGGCGATACGAGCAAGACTATCGATGGCAATAGGCTCATTTAAATGCTGCTCAATATAATTGAGTGCCGCAGATAAACCATTTTTATCAGGCTCGTTTTGACAAAATGATAAAATAAAATCGCGCGTTTGATGTCGAAGTAGCCGAATGGTTAATTCTGATACCGCAAGCGAAATCATCGCGCTTCTATCGGGATGATCTTCGCCATATATTTGCACAATGCGATTTAAGACATTTTGCGTAGCAACATTATGATGAGTATGCACCAATCTGTGCTCGTAATGCCAATAGCCAAAGTCTTGTTGTAAACTATGTTGCTCATTTAAGCTTTGCGCGACTTGCTGCACTCTTTCTTTTGAAATTTCAATGGCTAAACAAGTGGTTGGTTTATTTAACTGTGCCTCAGGAAAGTCTATTTCAACTTGACTATCAGGCGTCATAATAAAGGATTCGTGAGGTAAAAAGTCGCTATCAAAGTTCTCTTCACTGGCGTGCATGACTTTTTTACCACTGACCATGGCACAAAAAAGTAACTGATCTGATTTTAGCTGAACCCTATTAGCTTGCTGATAGGTATCGTAAATTTT